>NZ_LT635451.1:296160-539601 GCF_900120005.1 Holdemania sp. Marseille-P2844 | reverse complement strand
GAACTGGATCCGGAGCTCAAGGCGACTTATGAGCTCTATCAGAGTCTCCTTACCGCGCTCAACCGGAAAGATCCTGACGCCTTCCTCCAAGCTTGTCTGAATCCTGATCCTTTGATCTCCAAGCCCATGAATACTGCCATTCAGTCCTTAGTGGAACGGAAAGAGGCAGTGATCAACGCCTTGACTTACTCATTTTCCAATGGCATGATTGAAGGTACGAATAATCTGATTAAGGTCATCAAGCGCCTGGCTTTCGGTTATCGTTCTTTCATTCAATTTAAGACCCGCATTTTACTTATTTCTAACACCTTAGTTCCCTGCCGTTTTCTCAATTAAAAATGAGTCCCATTTTTGGAACTCATCTGCGTCTTTCTTGTTTCGGTTTTTCTCTCACCAACACTATTTTTGAAAGAGCCGAAACGTTTTTCATTAGAACATGGATGAATTAAAATTAAACTGTCCAACGCGGATTCGCGGCGATCTCAGCTGTCCTGTTCAATCCCTGACCGTTAAAAATCAGGAATAGGCTTGCAGAATGCGATCGAGTTCTTTCTGCGTTACCGGGATTGCGGAGCCATGCCGGACGTCGTTGTTAGGCAGCGTATAGTCGCCTTCTGCGAGCCACTCAAAATCAGCGTCTTCTCCTAATTGGGAAAAGCGGGCGACATAGAAACGCTGATTCGGGTAATTGTCTACGTACAGATAGAAAACGCCGGACTCATGCAGCGACGGCAGCGTAAACGGTCCTTCAATATACTTGCGGTTATAGATAAACAAATCATCATAACGGCGCGTAAACCCCGCAGTCAGATCCTGGGTGCCTGCATAGAAGATCGTCTGCGCCGCCTCACGTTCATCTTTATAAAGCATCCAATATTGACCATGCATGCGCAGGATTGTGCCGTCGATCACTTTATAGCCCGGATTGAACAGCGATTTGGGATAAGTAAAGGTTTCAAAATCCTGGGTTGTCACCGCAAACATGGATCCGCTTTTCGGATCCTGCGCATCGGAATAATAAATCACATACTCTCCGGCAATGGGATCATACGTCATTTCCGGCGCCCAGGCCCGGCTTCCGGTGCTGTACAGTCCTTTATCGAACCAGGCGATCCGATGCAATCCATGATTGCTTAAATTCACAAGGTCTTCGCTTTTCCAGACATAGATCGAAGGATTATCATACCCTTCCGTCGCCAGAATCACAAATTGACCTTCGGCGTCGCGGCCGATAAACGGATCGCGGACCCGTCCGGTTCCCAGCTTACTGGTCAGAATGGCCTGTCCCTGATTCAAATCAGTCCAGTGCAGACCGTCCAGACTGTACGCCAGCTTTCCTGTTTCCTTACCGAGATCGCCGTTGAAATACGATAAGATATAACCGGCATAAGCGTCAAGCACAACGGCTTCGATCGTCACCGTTTCCTGCTGATCTCCCTGTCGGAGCGTCGCTTCCAGTTGGACCGGCACACGTTCGTCTTCCGGATTTATTTTGATCAGAACATTGTTTTCCAATCGAATTTCACCCGAAACCACCTTCCATTCGATCACGCTGTCATTTTCACCCACAGTTGGCAGCGGACTCCCCGCATTCAGCAATGTGCCCAATGTAATCGGCAGCGCTTTGACATCCCGAAGCAAGCGGGTTGCCGGTGTCTGAGCCCGGATAGTGATCGGGAAGTCGCGCTGGAACTGACGATTTTTGATTTTAGTTGAGAGCGTTAGCGTAATCTGTTGATCCCCCTGCTCCGGAGTTGGAACGGTGATCACGCCTTCGTTGTTTTCGACTTTCAAAAAAGCTGGATTGCTGCTGGTCCATTGGGCTTCGTACTGACTGTCCACCTCAGGATACAGCGTCAGGTTTTCTCGCAGATCCTCCGCATTCGGAATGGTGATTTCACTGAGCAATACCTCTGGATAAAAACGGTCGAATTCATCTTCGATTTCTGAAGCGCTCAGGGCTTTTTTCCGAATCTGAAAATCCTGGAACTGTCCTTCCATGCAATCGCCGTAAGCAATCGCATCCTTGCCGACGACAAGCCAAGATTTTTCGATCTGATTGATCGAAGCGCCCATTTGCCCTGTCATTGCCGCCTGTCCATTGAGATAGACCGTTGCTTGCGTTCCTTCAAAAACAATCACAATTTGATTGTAGCGATGGGTATTCAGCGTAAATTCGCTGTTGGAAATCAGCCACTGTTCCTGCCCTTCGGCTTTCATCTGCAGCGCCATTCCCTGCAAAGTTCCGTCTTCCCGGGCCGTCAGGTTGGTCAGCTTCATCATTTCCTGCTGCTCGTTGACTACGGAGATCAGCGGCAGATCCGGAACGTTTGTCGACGGCTTGATCCAGAAGCTGAGGGTCGCGGTATCGCTGCCGTTCAGGATCGTGCTTTCCATCGTATGCTCCGCGTCGCTGGTTAAAAGATAGGCATCCATTTTAATCCCTTCGCGCCATGTCCATTCCGGAGCTTTCGTTGAGTTGTAATATTCGACCTCCGCAGTATCCGCCGCCAGACTGGTATCGGCCACGTGTGTTGTCTTTGGATTTTTCTGACAACCGCCGAGCAGACAGAGACTCAGCAGTGAAAGGATCATTTTGTTCAAGATTGACAGAGAAATCATTCCTTTCTTATTTTCTTATCTTTTAGTATACAAGAAAATAAGCATGAACACCATGCTTACTTCAAGGTTTCCGATATCAGTTTCTTCATCAGCTGCCGCTGCCGGACAACAAGCTCAGCTTCGTTAAGAACGCAGCCTTTCCGATTTTTGACTTTCCATTGCCCGGCGACCATGACATGTTCGATCCATTCTGAGCGGCCGTCGAAGACCCAGTTCTGCAGGACGTCGCTGAACTGCGGCGTGCTGATCAGCGGCTGAAAATCCGGCTCGTCCATTCGGATAAAAATAAGATCGGCCTGCATTCCAGGCTTCAGACGGCCGGTCTGCGGCCATCCGCAGCAGCGTGCACCCCACTCCGTCGCCATTTTCCAGACGATTTGTGCAGGATTGAGAACATGTTGATCCCGCAGAAGCAGATACTCACATTTCATAACATCCATGAACTGCAGTCTTCCCCAATCTGTGCCTAATCCGATTTCAATCCCCTGATTAAGCATTATTTTCAGGGGACTGACGCCGTTCTGCGACTTTAGATTGGAAATTGGACAGTTGATCATCCGTGCGCCTCGTTTTGCGGCAAGTTGGATCGCCTCTGCCGGAGCTTTACAGTTATGAATGAGAACGCTGTGTTCATCGAGCAGGCCGGCTTGAGCATAAGCTTCAATCGTATTTCGATAGCCTTGGGATTGAATGGCCGAGGCAGCCAGATCCGTTTCCATGCAATGCGCTTTGAACATTGTCTGCGGATGATTTTGTTTCCAGAACTGTGCTTGGGTGCAGCGATCCTGTGACCAGCTGCTTTCCTCCGGCAACGGCAGCGCTGTTTTTAACAGCCCCTGATCATCTAATTGTGATGGATCATCCGCTTCCAAAGTCAGACGGATTCCGCACAGCTCGCCAGCTCTTTTCTTGGCTTGATAATCTTGTTGAAACAAGCGGCAGTCAAAAACGGTCGTTACGCCTTGCTTCAGCATCGATATATATTCATACAGCGATAGTTGAATCTTTTCTTCTTCTGTGCAGCGGTTTAACGCATTGACAAATCGTTGTTGAAGCTGTCCCTGCGGCGTGTCGTTGAGCCATTGCGCCACCGGCATATCCATAAACAAGCCGCGCGTGACAGTGCTGGTGCCATGAAAGTGGGCATTGACCATACCGGGAAGAACTAACAGATGACTGCAATCCAGTTCTTCTGAGTCATTACAGAACTCAGCGATCTGATCCTGATCAATAACTAAATTACCTTGAATTAAGCGATCATTCTCATTATGATACCAGGCATTTTTCAATTTCATAGAATTTCCTCTTGTCTTTTCATTTTTGATTTGTCGTAGTAAGATATTGCGTAAAATTAAAAAGATTAAATTTCAAACTATAACATTGATATTACAAATTATCTTTTTCCAGGTTTATATTCATTGTATGAACCAATAAAAGCAGGATTTTCTGGTTTATCTATTCACATGATTTGTTCCTGATAACCTAATTAGAATAATACTGCCAATAATAGTAAAAATATATTTTTCATAGCATTTAATTAAACTCACTAATATAAAATATATTATGACATAGTAAATCAAACTAGACAATTACTCTCTCTTCCTAGTAATTTAGAATTTCCTTATTAATTCCTCCTTCCTTATCTTTCATTATATTCTTTTTCAAAATATTTTTTTTAAATGTCTTTAGATTTTTTGATTTATAATGAAATAAAATAAATTTTTCTGATATTTCTTTCTATTTTTAAACCTTTTGGAAATCCATCAATCATTTTTCCAATGTTATTAATAGAAATGTCCATCTGATATAAAATCTTTTCAGTAACATCAAATTCATAAAGTTTATCTAGTAATAGCATTCATAATAATCAATTTTCTTTCTTTAATTAAATTGTCCTATTTATATAACAAACCATTTGGCACTAAATCATAATTTAATTTAAGTACATCCAAATTATGTTTCATTCTATTTATATCTTCTTTTGTAGCCCCTTCATAATAATAACAAGTTACATATGCGGTTTTGTTAATTCTACTAAAAACTGACATATCAGCTTCACCTAATGAGTGTCCTAAAATAATGACTTCATCAAATCGTTCTTTATCTAGTATTCTTTTAACATTGTTTCTCGAGTAAAGTGCATCCTTATTTTTTTTATCTATTAATGTGAAAAGTTTAGATTCATTCTCTTCAATTGAACTCTCTATTTCATTAAATAATCTTCTTAAATTCTCCTTTTCGTATAGATTTCCATCTTCATCTTCTTCATAATATAACATCTTTTCTTGAAAAGCATATTTATCTTTACAAGGAATTTCAGTTGGATATCGTGTATCCATCATTGACTCCATCAATTCATCTAATGCATCAGTACCTATGGCAATATTATTATCATTAATATGTCCATGAATATGAATAATGTCTCTAATGGAATATACTTTTTCAACAACATCTGTATAATTAAAATTAATAATCAATCTAGATTCCTTTAATATGTCTTTTATTCTTTCTCTAGGGGTAATATTTTTAAAAAATTTTTGATTACAATTTTTTCTTAAATATTTTATAAAATTTTTTTCAAAATTTGTCAGTAATTCCACAAGCTCTTGAACCTTATTTACTTCGCTTAAGAACTCTTTAGACTCCAAATGTAAATAAGCAATTTCGCCATATTTATCAAATCCAAATTCAGAAATAATACTTTCTAATATTTCAGAAACATCCACATATTCCCTATTTTTCATTATATCTATTACTAAATTTTTATAATTTTCTTCAATATTATTCCAATTTTCACCTTTGAAAATTTTGTATTTTTGCAAATATTTTTCATTTGATTCTATAAAATTTTTAAATTGTGTTGGTAAATTATGACCTAAATCAAATCCATTTCCAATTATAACTAATTTATTCATAGCAGTACCTCTTTTAAATATTTTCTCATATTGATATTGTATAATTTTTAGACATAATTATTGACTATACAAGTTAAAGGTTTTAAGCCGTAACAGAAAACACTTATTTTAATATGATATTTTGACATATACCGAGCTCTATTGACCAAAAATGAATAAATTTCATTTTTGGTCAATAGGAATATATTTGTTATTAATATCATTTTCGTAGATATTTTAAAATACGAGAAATATAACTTCACCAAACATTTTTAAATAGTTTATCGAATAGATTTTGTACTCAATTTGTACTTAGTGATACCTTAAATATGCTAAAAGTGCCTAATAAGGCACTTTTTTCAATTTTCTATTCCCACTCGCCGAGTTAAATCCATTTCTAAACTTTTTTGTATAGAGGATTTAATTCGTCGTGGTTTTATTTGATACAGATTATCCTTATCCTAAGGTCTATTCGGACTTTTGCTATCAAAAATCTATCTGGGCCATCCTATCACGGGTTTTGCTTGAGACTGATGAATTGGTGGCTTGGAAGTATTATAGCATGGTTTTGTCGAGTTTTCTAGTGAAACTTCACTTTTCCTAATCTGACATTACTCACTCATATAATCAAGCATTTGCTGATTCAATTTTTCCTTTACTATTCGCCACTCCGGTAAGAAAATATCCATATACTTCTGGAATTGCTCGTTGTGATTTCGCTCTAACAGGTGTACCAATTCATGAGTTACGACATAGACAAGACACTCAGGAGTTTTTTTCGCAAGCTGGAGATTGATCCAAATTCTTTTTTGGTCTATATTGCAAGTTCCCCATTTGGTACGCATGTTTTTGACCTTCCACTCAGATGCATGAACACCTACAACTTGTTCACATTTTTGTATGACTTCCGGCAGCTTATTTTTAAGTTGATTTCGATACCAATCATTCAAAACACGCTCGCGCTGCTCCGTAGTGCTTTCAGGTCGCACTTGCAAAATCAAACGCCCATCTGTAAGGGACACCCCGTTCCTAACATTTGAGTATTGTACATCCAGACGATAACGTCGCCCCCAAACGTAATAGGTTTCTCCGGTCACATACTGTCGCTTTGTTTGTCGTGCTTGTGCTTCAAAGTTTGCACGCTGCTTTTTTATCCAAGAAATTCGGGATACTGCAAACATTCGGATAGCATCATCTCCGGCGGAGTACGGCACAGTAATTTGGACTTTCCCATCAGGAGGCAGAACGCGAATGTACATATTTTTGATGTTCTTTTTTGTAACAGCAATGCTCATGTTGCCGATTTGTATTTCATCCACTAAAACTCACTCTGCTCCTTTACCAATACAAGCAACCGGTCAGCTTCCTGGTCATCTTTCACGATAGCCCGAATAGCACGCCAGATTTTACGCTCTTTGATTTTGCTTCCCCGAAAATTATCTTGTTTGCTGGACATGACAGCATCATAAATCTGATTCACCACAACCGCATTCCCGTTAAGATGGTCATAAAATGCTCGCTTAGCGGCACTCTCCCGGATTTCCGGAGGATATTCCGTTCCGCTTTCCGGCTTATGTACTTTCCTTGCCAGTTCTACAACTTGACGCAGATACTCCTCGTAGTTGATCACATCATTTTTGCGCTTTTCAATCAATTCACGAAGGAGCGCAGACATCTTTTCATAGTATTTTGGGTTACTTTGGGTTTTTTCAACAATTTCCTTGCCAATATTGTTCTCGATAGTCTCTGCAACTGCTTCCTTCTCTTTGGGTGTAGAGGCAGGCATATCCTTCAGCGCAGAAATCCCGTTGTCTACCAACAGCTCAACCAGTGTTGCTCCTCCAAAGGAGGTCAATACACGACTGGGATCAGCCGACAAATAGGTATCGATTAAATGGCGCATGTCCGGATCATATTTCTTCAAATCCACATAGTCGCCACTAGCCAGACGCACATCGTCACGCACCTTGATGTAGTAGGTAACTTCTCTCTCCAGCGCCTTGATCTGTTCCACAGTATAGTGGTACTTTTCCTGCAATTCGCCCGATACTTCACCAAAAGCGCGAAGAGCTGTCGCTGACAGATTGTAAAGCTGTTCCCGCTTGGGCATATTCTCTTCCAATTCATCCAAGTCAAAAGCTTCGGTGTTGGCACCACAGAAATAATGGTAGTAGTCCACCATATCTTTGGGTGGAGCCACAGGCTCACACAACGCGCGAAGAGCTTCCAGAGAGTCCTCCAGCTGTTCCTTAGCCTTGTCCAAACGATCTGTCAGCAAGCCAGAGACATCTTCCTTATCGTAGCAGTCAAATGCTTCGGAAGTATAGTCTGCAACCGCATTTTCCAAGGAGCGAAACAGGTCTTTGTAGTCAATAATATACCCAAATTCCTTATCTTCACCATCCAGACGATTGACACGGCAGATTGCTTGGAACAAGCCATGATCTCGCATAGACTTATCAATATACAGATAAGTGGCAGGTGGTGCATCAAATCCTGTCAGTAGCTTGTCCACTACGATCAGCAGTTTCATCTGTTCCGGCTGCTTAATAAATTTTTCCTTGACCTCTTTTTCAAATGCCTTCGGGTCTTTTCCACCCAGCATCTTCATGTAGATCTCGTATTGCTCCACAGCCTCGGTCTCGCCATCATCACCTACGGTTTCAGTGCGAATATCGCCCACCGCCGGTTCGTATGAAGTCACGATGGCACACTTGCCCTTCAGCTCGGTTTCCTGAAACAATTCGTAGAATTTGCATGCCTGATAGATACTACCAGCCACCAGCATGGCATTACCCCGACCATCGTGCAGGCGCGGTTTTGTCTCCATATCAAAAACAATATCCGCTACAATCTGTCCTAATCGGGCCTTGGAGCTGAACATCTTTTGCAGATTGCCCCAACGCTGTTTCAACTTAGCTTTTGCCACACCGGTCAGACCGCGCGTTTTTGCCTCAAACCAGGCGTCGATTCGATCCTGCTGGACAACATTCTGCTCTACTTCTCGGGCCTCATAACGCAAATCCAGAACTACCTTATCCCGCACCGCTTCATCAAACTTATAGCGATGAATATAAGGGCCAAATACCTCCAGACTGGTCTCCTTATCCTTTTTCATCAATGGAGTACCGGTGAAACCGATAAAGGTAGCATTCGGCAAAATGGTTTCCATCGCTTTGTGGAGCTTGCCGGATTGGGTACGGTGACATTCATCCACAAAGACATAGAAATCGCCTTTGGGAGAGAAGTTTTCCGGCAGCGAGCGTTTCAGTTCCTCAATAAATTCGGCATAATCAGACTCATCACTTTTTCCTCTGCTTTTCTTGCCGAATTTATGGATAAGGGAACACATCATAACAGGAGAGGTATCATTGATTTTCTGGATCAATTCGCTTCCCCGGCGAATGCGGACAATGCTCTCATTGACTCCGGCAAACACCTGCTCGATCTGCACATCCAGCTCGTCCCGGTCGGTGATAATCAGGATACGGCTATTAGAAATATTCTCTTTGATCCACTTGCTGAGCCACACCATGGTCAAGGATTTTCCAGAGCCTTGGGTATGCCAGATGATACCGCCCTCATGACGCCGCACAAAATCCCGCGCTGCCATATTGCCAAAGAACTGATTAGGCCGACAGGTCTTTTTCACTCCGCTGTCAAATACGATAAAATTGTGCAGCAGCTCTATAAACCGTTCTTTTCGGCACAGAGAAATCAGGTTTTTGTCCAGACGCAGGGGATATTTTTCGATTTGATCACGCACTTTTACGGAAACATCATCTTTGGCATTAGGATCTTCTTTCCAGGAAAGATAATACTTTTCCGGTGTGCCAGTGGTACCGTAACGAGCCCCCTCCGAATCATTGCCAGCCAGGACAAGCCCAATAGTTGCAAAAAACTGCATGATCATATCATGGCGCTGGTTAGTCAAGTTTTGACGGATACCCTCAGACATAGAAACTGTGCTGCGTTTTAGTTCGATGACAGCAAAAGCGATACCGTTGATGTATAGCACCAAGTCAGGACGCTTGTGCTTGATAGTGACTTCCTCGGCAATGTAAAAATCATTTTCCAGCGGATGCTCCCAGTCCACAAACTGGACGGTGATTTTATGCTGGCCGACGAATTCGCTGACCTTGACGCCGTAGCGCAGCTTTTTATAAGTCTGCTCGTTCAGATCGTAGAGGTTTACCGACTGATCTCCGGCAGCATCTTGCAGCTCCTTCAGAGCACGACTGATGAGTACCGGCGAATAACCCTTGCCAGTCAGGAATTTCGTCAACAGTTCGGTTTCAATATTGGAGTTTTTCCTCTCGGTAAAATCGCCCAGATATGTATATCCAAGTTCCTGGACAAATAAATTTATGACACGCTTCTGCGTGGCTTTTTCCCGTTGGCCGATACTCATGGCTCTCCTCCTCCACTTGAATATAATTCATCGAAACAAGCTGCATGCCGCGAAAAATCCGACTCGGCAATATTTTGAATAATTACTTGGCACCAATGCTGGTATTCAGAATTAAAAAACAGATTATTACGCATTTTCTTTGAGCATTTTGGTGCAAACATATCCTTCACGCAAAAGGCTAACGCCCAACTTTGGATTGGAACAGTAAACTTTATGTTTTTCGTTCCTATTTTTTGTAAGAATCGTGCGGACTGCGTTAATATCCACTCATTTTCAGGTGACCACTCCGTTTTTGTATCCCAGCATCGTACGATGGTATTTATTATTTTACAAAAGATGCTTGCGACATTGTCTGCCAGTTGAATCAGTTCCTCTGCTTGACTATCTGCAAACTTAACAGCCACATCGAAATGTTTAAGTTCTTGCTTTAGCATTTCATCGATGCCTGAAATATTATCATGAACAATATCAATTTTTCTGGTATCACAGTTGTGTTCAATTTCAATCACTTCCAGCAACTCTGATAGGGCATTAAGATTGATAAGATTAGCAAATTTCCGATTCGAATAACTTCCAAATTTAAGAAAATCATTTGCAAATATTTCTTCGAATCCTTTGTTCTGAATCTCTGAAACAGCAAAAACCAATCCATTTCCAGCCGGCGGAATATGTTGATATGAATAGGTTTTTAAGTATTCAAACAGATCATGCACGCTTGCCTTTGTAGCTCGTTTTGTTAGTTTGCAAAATGTTGCAAATAACTCATCTTTTTCTTGAGAAAGGTCACTCACCAGCGAGTAATATTCTACCGGGAACTGTTCTCTTGCTCGTTCTCCCAAAATGGCAAATAACAAAAGCGATGCCAGATAGAATTTTTTATCGTACAAACATATAGAAAAATGAATGTCGTCTATAATATTATTCAGAAAATATTCTAAAGCATCGTTATTTTCTTTTGCAAACAGAGAGTTTCCTTTCAGTTCTTTCTCAGATGCAAATCGGTTCTTAAATGCTGCATATTTCTGACGAAGCAGCTGCTCACTTTGCAAATCATGAGCAACAACAGCTGCCAAACAAAAATGGCGCTGTGTTCCATAATTTAGTTTTTCATTCTTATCAATTATGCCACCAGTATTTCCCGCTTCATCTAGAAATAGACGCATTCAATATGTCACCTCCCGTAGGTATTAGCTTTCAAATAAATCTTGGCACTTTTTAATTGCTCGCTGAATCTCCGAATCGCAAAAATAGGCCTTTTTCAGTTTAGCTATCCATTCTTTATTTGAGGAAATCAAATTCTTAATCGAGGCTACGGAAATTTCCTTGCCTTCCTGCTTTAAGTCACAGATTGCCATATCTACCGTTGCAAAAAGCTCTAGATCATTAACATTTGTGTACTGGAACTGGGATATCAGCCAATCTATATCTGTTTGTTTCCCCCAGTCCTGCAAATAGGCCAGTGCCCGCTGCATTTGCGCACCTTTTTCAAAACAGCTACCCTTTTCATTTCTTTTGACCAAGATATACTTATTCTTTTGAGCAATCGGCTCACCGCCTTTATAGCGGACTTCATCAGCGTAGGGACCAGCCGCTTTTTTATGGAAGGCGGAAATATCCGCTTGTTCCTTGCGGCGAACCAAATAGAGCAGTTTCTGAACTTTTTTACGCCCAAGAGGATACTTTTCAGAGTAGAAAGCATTTACAATTCCTGCAATCATAACTGCATCATCAAAATGCTGATTGTGGGCCTGCTGAGGCTGTTTTTTCTGAACCGCATGTGTCTGCGGCTGATCTTTGCCATCTGCATCTACCAGTCGAATCCGCCCGGTAAGTAGTTCCTGCATCATGCCCTGCTTGATCTGTTGGTACTTCGCCAGTTTCTTTTCCAACTGTTCAATTTCACTGTCCATATCAGAAAGCGTTTGAGCTATCATCGTACGCTCTTTGAGATTGGGATATGGTATTGTAAACTCACGAATATCTTCAATCGTCACAGTAGCTTGTGCTCCACCTTTTGTAACATTGCGTATTTGCTGCTGCCCAGATTCAGATAAAAAATAATAAAAAGCATAAACGGCATCTATTTCATGATAGAATTTTGCAATTCCAATCGCTCCACCACAAAATGCGACTTTGTCTCCGGGGAACAATCCAATATTCCCCACACTTGCACCTACGATAGAAAAAAGCAAACAAACCGTATTTAAAACTATTTTGTCAAATACTTTGGCAATATCAGTGGGAAGATAGTAATCTGTGGCAAATTCAAACTTTCTCCCTTCAAAATTCTTGGTTTGAATCATTGGCATTGCATTAGACTGCGGATGTTCAAGCAAATGCGGTTTAATTATAGATGTATAATCAAAGCCTGTTTGCTTCGTGACTATACTGCAAAGCTCACCTACTTTTCTAGTTTCCCACTTCCCAGAAAACCCCGGCAGGCGTTTTTTGCCGGTGAGCAGTTGCTGCATGGCACCCTGCTTGATGGCTTTCTTTTTCTCAATCAACTTTTGCAGAGAGGAAATCAGGCTATCTACATCGGAAAGGGCTTTAGCAATAGCGGCTTGTTCTTCTAATGGTGGAAGTAATATTTCCGTATCACAAATAATCCCATTATACAGTCTAGAAATAGTACTTCCTTCAGATGAAGCCCACTTTATCACTTTGTAGTATTGGGCTAAATAATCGTTAGAAAGCTGGCTCTTATCGATTTTTAGCCAAACAATATTCGAATCTTGAAAATAAGCGGGACGTCCGTCAAATACAACGGCTCTGCCCAATGTTCCTGCCGCAGAAATGAGCACATCCCCTTTTTCCGGGTATGAATATTTAGCCTTATATTCTTCGTATAATTGGTTCGATATATAGGCATCCGCTTCTTTTCCAAACGTGCCTATTTTGTAAAATGGAATATTTCCAATTTTACTGGTCTGATGCGCAAAAATACGTTTACACATGCAAACTTCTGCAACTTCACCCAGCTTTTTTATTTTCCATCCGTTCACCATACGAACCCCATCCTTTCCAGATGAGATTTGACCTTGGCCTCGAACTGGTCCACTTCATCCTCACATTCTTTCAGGGTATACTCATACCGCTCTACCAGCTGGGTCACACGAGCAGAAAGGTGATGGGACACCGCCTCGTGAATGGCGTCAATTCCGCTGTAAAGGGCGGCAAACCACTTTTCCTCTACCAGCAAATGGCGAATCTCCTTCAGCGTCAGCTGGGGGTACTTTTTCTCCAGTTTGGTGTCCAGGTCTGCCTCGGCCTGCTTAATTGCCTTCTTGTAATTGCTTTCGGCATCCAACAGGGACATATACTCTTTTAATGCAGCCAATTCTTCCTTGGCAGCGGGGTCTTTCTTGATTGCCTTGATTCGGGCGCCAACGGTGGCTTTTTTCAGATCGTCCAGCTGAGCAAACAGTCCATCCTCGCCGCCATTTTCTTCGGCCAGTTCTTCCAGTTTGGCGGACACCTCATCCAGTTGGCCCCGAAGGGTATCCAGTGCCTTGACATCCTCACCGAAAAAGTGTGCAGCAATCAAAGCCTTGGGGAGCAACTTGCCCTCAAAGCCCTTGATCTTATCGGTCTTGACCTCGATGGTCTGACCGTTTTCTTTTTTCTTCTTGGTCACATACTCATAGGCAATTTCTCGCCCGGCCTCATAGCCGTCATAACAGACCGCATACACATCGTCCTGCATGGTCTCCGCCCAGTACTCCATCAGCACTTCATAGACATCGTATTTGTTGAGAAGAGGTACCTGGGCAAAATCATCAAGGAGCAGCTCGGAAATTTTGGCAACCAGCTCTTTGGGTTGAATGTCCCGGCTGAGTTCCATCAAATCGTGGGTAACGGTCTCCTTCCATTGGGCATAGGCATCGTCCACCTGGTCGGCATGGCGGATAAACTCCGGGTGGGAGGTAATCGTGGAAACCACTTCGTCCTTGTCCACCGCCGGACACAGATATCCCGGACGCAGCGGCTGAAACAGGATTTCCTTCAAAGATGGATATACCGCCCAATATTCCGCCATGCTGTCCACATCGGTTTCTGGAATGCCGCCGTTTAGGTGAGCATTGATGTCCTGTAAATCTTCCGGCTCGCTGCTATCAATATAGCGCGGGATATTCAGGTTGTACTCGTTGGTGACTTTGATCTCCTCGTTCGGAACAAACCGGGCATACTTGGGGTCCGATTCATCCATTGTAAGGAAGGTGGTCACGATCTTGTGAATATCCTGTTCCCGCAGGCGGTTCTTGTTGCCATCCTTTACATAGCCTTTGCTGGCGTCAATCATGAAAATGCCGGTACGATCAGCAGCATCCTCTTTGTCCAACACCAGAATACAGGCAGGAATTCCTGTGCCATAGAACAAGTTGGCAGGCAGACCAATAATGCCTTTGATATATCCCCGGTCAATGATCTTTTTGCGAATATCAGCCTCGGCATTGCCTCGGAACAACACACCATGAGGCAGAATGATTGCCGCCTTGCCGGTAGATTTCAAGGATTTCAGGACATGCAGCAGCCAAGCGTAGTCGCCGTTTTTCTCCGGCGGCACGCCCAACACAGCCTCGCTGTATCGCCCGTAAGAATCAGGGATCGTAATACCGTCCATCCAGGATTTATCCGAGAAAGGCGGATTGACTACGATGTAGTTGAAGGTTTTGAGCAGTTCAGGGTTGTTCTCATCTTTATACTGGGGTGCAGACAAGGTGCTTTTATTGCCGACAATGACGCCAGCGCCCTTGTTGTGTAGGACCAGATTCATGCGGGCAAGACCGGCGGTGGAGTTGTCCTTTTCCTGTCCATAGATGGAAATCTCGCAGGGGGCCTCATCCGCCGCACGAATCAGCAGCGAACCGGAACCGCAAGCAGGATCGTAGACTGTCATGCTGGGGTCGGTAGCTTTATCAATACCGATTACCTTTGCCATGATACGGGAGACTTCGCCCGGCGTATAGAACTGACCCTTGCTCTTACCGAGAATCCTGGGCAAATTTCCGCATCAAAAATTCGTAGGCATCGCCCAAAATGTCATCACCGCCAGCGCGGTTGTTGGTGAAGTCCAACTCCGGTTTCTGGAAAATTTCCACGAGACCAGAGAGCTTATCCACCGCTTCTTTGTCGGTGCCCAGTTCCTCGCTGTTGAAGTCGGCAATGTCAATAATACCTTTCAAGTCGTTGGCTTCTGCCAGCTTGCCAATGATGATATTGATGCCTTCACCAATGTTTTTCTTGTATTTCAGCGCAGCAATATCGTCAAAACTACCGCCTTCCGGCACTTCAATGTCCCAGTTATCGCTGCTCTTGAAGCGGTCGGACACATACTTTACAAACAGCAGTGTCAGAATGTAATCCTTATAACGGGCGGGTTCCACACCACCTCGCAGTTTATCGCACGCAGCCCATATTTGGTTGTAAATTTCGCTCTTTTTAATTGCCATCGGTATCTCTCCGTTCCTTTCTAATTTCCTGTCAGGTTCCCATTTATTCCTCCAACGGAACGGGGATATATACCATTTTCAGGGGGATCATTTTTCGATATTTGACACTGAGCTGGTCGTAATATTTCAAGACCAAATCCACAAGCTCTGTGCCGTTAATACCCCGAATAATAGGAGTGTTATCCGGGTATCTCTGCGCATTTTTGGTATAGTTGGACAGTGTCACAAACAGGCCATAATCTCCTTCACGCATAGCACCTTTTAAGGACTGTATGGTAGTCTCTTTGATATCTCCATCCTGGCTTTTGACCTGGACAACAATGCGGGGCGGCAGTTCGTCTTTATAGGCGGTAATGTCGATACCGCTGTCACCACCATGCGGCGACAGAATCGTGCGGTAGCCCATAGCTTGCAAAAGATTTGCTACAAACGGCTCCAAATCATACCCTTTGAGATTTTTACTTAGCTCTTTTAAGATAAAATCGCGAGTGGCCTCGATGATTTCATCCGCCGTTTGTGCAACCGTCTCATCAGTATCCGGTTCCACAATATCGCCTTTAAAGTTTTTATCCAAAGCTTTCAAATACTCATCCGCATAGTTTTTCACCTGGAAAAAGCTCAGTGCCGAGCCGACTTCGTGCAGAGCCCCCTGGGAAAAGGCTGTGCGTGGCAAATGTTTAAGCCACTTTACTTTCCGGCGATTGGGATATAGCGCTGCAGTATCCTCATAGAAATAAGAGCTTTCAACAATTCCAATGTTGATCTTACGGTCAATCTTAGAGGGGAATACAACATAGTCACCTTCCTGTACCTCATGAACGAATCGGTACAGCATTCCGGCACTTGTAGCAATTGAACCCTTTTTAGCGTCTGGATAGACGGCGTTATACTTTTCTTTATAAGCATCACGGGATGCGATTATGGACGACAAGTTACCCATTCCTTCCCATCCGATTGCAATTAAATTTTGATTCAAAAAAAGTGGGTCATCCATGGTATGGATTCCCCAAACCGTTTTGTTTGCTGCCGCCATCACAGCCACACTCCTATCCGATCTTTTATGGCTTTTCAGTCTGCAATAGTCTTATAAATCGAAAGAAACTGTCAAACATCAAACCCTGTTGTCAAATTATCTTTGTCTATTTTTCTTCGGGAACAAACTCCAGAATATCGTCCACGCCGCACTCCATAACATGGCAGATCCGTTCTATACTTTCGATGGAAACATACTCGTTTCGCTTTAGGCGGGTGATAATATTGGCACTAAAACCAGCCTTTTCTTTCAGCTGTGCGTTACTTATCTTTTTGTCGATCATCAAATGGAATAAGCGGTCATAACAAATCGCCATTTTAATTCCTCCAAGACAATAAATGCTTAAGTTTATTTTATCACATTATCGTGAAAACTCAACTATTAGTTATCCTCTCGAAGAAAAATCCACCAAAGGCGTATCTTTTAGCATATTGCTTCTAAACGGATTTTATTTTTAATCTAATGGAACGATCTTTGTTACAGTTTTTAGATACAGTTCTGGCTCACCATTCAAAATCAGCTCAGCATAGGCCAGCGGATCGTTGTAGATCAGCCAGTCTAGCTCTGACCGCTGATACATACTATTCGCCACTTCGTTCTCTACGGCGGTGCAGTCGATGGAAATCAGTGACCCATCATCCAGGCGCAGCTCCACGCAGGCGGTGTCCAGGTTGAACTCACAGGACAAAATCTTTCTCATAGTCGTTACCTCCTGATGTTTAAATTTCGGTTGATTTTCCGCAGAGGCACAAGGTCGGTTTCGTTAATTTTAGAATCTGGCAAGCAATGCGTGTGGCTATCCACACACAAATCCGGCAAGCAATGCGAGTGTTAATACACACTCACATTTTCTGCCGTCTGCTTGTTGAGGGCAGCGCCCCCAAGCCCCCTTGAACACAGAATTTCATTCTGTGGCTGCGCGTTCTGCGAACGCTTTTTGCCCTGTACCCGGTATCCTGTTTCGGGACATAGTGTGTCGTGAAACGCGACATCCTATGGCGCTTTTGGAGTACCCTAAAATGGGGTACCCTCTTGAATAATGGGGTGGCAAAACGCCACCTCATCCGAGATATTTTTTAGCAGAATTTCTTTGCCCAAACTGCTGTCAGCCATTCCTTCTGGCAGCAGAAAAAACAGGAGCGTGTCACGCTCCTGTCCCTACCAACATAGAGAAAACTTTTATGCTAATCTCATCGGTGAAATTAGTCTAAACGGAAGCTTATCTTACCAGCGAAAATCCGGGAACACTCCACGCTTGTCCAGATACTCCTGCCGAGCCTGCTCCCGTTCTTCTGCGGTGGGTGCAGTCTTATATTTTGCATACAGTTCATGCCGCACCATCGCATCCAACTTTTGCTCCAACCCCTGATGAATTTCCTCAGCATAATCATCGTCATAGGCCAGATGATACCCCACCAAAGCTACAAAAAGGTCATAGGGAATTTGTACACTTTTCATATTCATTTCCTTTCCGCGACGGTTGCGACGATAGCGACGGTGTTTTTGACGGTATCATTTTCACCGTCGCGACCGTCGCTATCGTCGCGCCCCTTATTCTTCGGTTACTTCACAGGCAGTTGACTCTATCAGCAAGGTCAATTTCACTTGCCGACCGGAGTGTTTGGCCTTATTTTCATAGCCAACATGGTATTCCTCCAGCAGCCTGCCTGCCTTGACATTCAGGTACTTAGTGAGGGCATTGGAGGCTATTCCCGTTTGGATGGCTTCAGCCAGTTCGGATGGAGAGCCGATCCACTCCCGGCACTCGGTGGAAACCAACTTTGCAACCGCATCCAGCACCGGGTCCGGCGGTTCTTTATACAGTTCGTTTTCCATGCGTTCCAGATTCCAGATCTGGGTCTGCGGGTCCTTTTTTAAGTAAAGGATCTGATCCGGCTGATCCCGCCCCACAACTTTGATGGTAGCGTCCAGCTCCGTGCGTTTTTTCTTCTGCATCAGCAGCGAACCATCTGCACAGCCCAGCAGCCCAGTGGTGCCGGAAATCGTCTCAAAGGAATCGTCTGCCTGCTGCTTTCGGGTGTGATGAACGGTCAGAACACAGATACCGTGCTGATCGGCAAACTGCTTGATTCTGCCGATGATCTCATAGTCGCTGGCATAGCTGTACGCTTCGCCGCCTACCTCACGGATCTTCTGCATAGTGTCAATGATGATGAGATTGGTGTCCGGGTGCTCCTGCACGAAATTCTTCAGCTGTTCATCCAACCCATTCCCAATCTTTCCGGCGGCGGTGGCGAAGTGGAGGTTGGGGGTATCGTTCACGCCGTACATCATAAACATCCGGCTCTGGATACGCTGAAAATCATCTTCCAGCGCAAGGTAAAGTACCGTCCCCTGATGGACTTTATATCCCCACAAATCCTGCCCGGTACTGACATGGTAGGCAATCTGAGCCACCAGGAAGGACTTGCCGATTTTGGGTGCGCCGGCAAGGATATATGCCCCTGCATAAAGCAGGCCTTCCACCACCGGAGGCCTACTCTTATAGGTGGTTTGGAACAGCTCTGTCATGGTGAGTGTATGCAGGTATCGGGGGTCTGTCATACGCTGTATCTTGCGGTACATTTCTTCCAGACTGTCCTGGGAGTTTACAATTTCATCGTTGCTTTTTTGTCCGGAAGTGGGTATACTATTTTCAGAGTTTTTTGAGATTGACTGCCCATCATCTGCGCCAACAGATGAACCCTGGGCGGTCATTTTCTTTTTCTCATCGATCATAGGCGAATTCCTCCTGCATCCCGTTCATAATGGTTGTAATCATTTGGATCGTGTCCAGCAGCTCGTCGCTCACGCCCTGTCCGGCTTCGATTCGGCGCAGCTCGTCCAGCACGGCAGACAACTGATCCCGCAGGGCTTTGTAAACCTTTGGGTTGCCCTGCACCACCACATCTCGTTCCAATAGCCGACGGATAATGTAATCCTGCTTGGTCAGGCCGGTGAGTTTCACCAGGGTTTCCAGTTGGAGATCCTCTTCCGCCGATACTCGAAAAGCCACCGTCTTGTTTCTCCAGCGGTTGTGGTTGTCATAGTTCTTCTTGGACATCTTCTTACACCCCCTTCTCATTTTTCAGTGAATCCAACTTGTCAGCCATTTCCACCTGTCGAGTGGGGAACAGATGGGCATATCGGTAAGTGATGTCGATACTCTCATGCCCCACACGCTCTGCAATAGCCAGGGCGGTAAAGCCCATGTCGATCAACAAACTGATGTGGCTATGCCTCAAATCGTGTATGCGAATCCTTTTCACCCCAGTTTGCTTACAGCCACGGTCCATTTCTCGGTGGAGATAGCTTTTGCTGATGGGAAACATCCGGCTGTCCGGCTCCACTCCATAAAGCTGCTTGAGGTAGTCCTGGAGTTCATCACAGAGGAACTGCGGCATCTGGATCACGCGGTTACTCTTGGGTGTTTTAGGCGTAGTGACCACATCCTGCTTATTGAGCCGCTGGTAAGACTTATTGATGGTGACAGTGCGCTTTTCAAAGTCAAAATCTGCTGGGGTCAGGGCCAGTAGCTCTCCCTCACGGACACCGCACCAGTACAGTACCTCAAAGGCGTAGAAGGACAACGGCTTGTCCATCATGGCTTCGGAAAATCTAGTGTACTCCTCCCGGGTCCAGAACAGCATCTCCTTTCGTTCCTCCGCCCCCATGTTACCAGCCTGTCGAGCTGGGTTGAGGTTCAGGCCGTAAAACCGAGCAGCATGGTTGAAAATGGCGCTAAGCTGGTTGTGAACTGTCTTCAGGTAAGTTTTCGAGAGAGGTTTGCCGTGGCAGTCCCTCAACTCCCGGATTTCATTTTGCCAACGGATAATGTCCTTTGCCGTGATCTCCGAGAGTTTTCGATTCGCAAAATAGGGGAGGATCTTTTTCTTAATGATACTCTCCTTGGTGAGCCAGGTATTGAGTTTCAGCTTGGGTTTAATGTCCTTTTCATAGAGAGCAACGAAGCTCTCAAAGGTCATGTTCACATCAGCCTGTTTTTCCATCAGGAACTCCCGTTCCCATTCCAGCGCTTCTCGCTTGGTGGCAAAGCCACGCTTGAGCTTCTGCTGGCGTTCACCCTTCCAATCGGTGTAGCGGAATTGAACATACCAGGTGCCATTGTCCTTATTTTTGAACGCTGCCATAATTATTTCTCCTTCCTTTCTGTCTCAGATCTTGTACCGTAGAATTTTTCGTGGAAAAACTTTCGGTCAATTCGCCCGGCAATGGTGATGCAGCCGGTTTTAGCCAGTTCCTCATTCATCTGTCGAATGATCCTATAGGCAAAGGGGATGGAGATCCCCAACTCCTCCGCCACTTCGTTGACACGCATAAAAATCTGATTTGCCATAGTAAATACCTTCCTTTCTTTGTTGATCGTTTCTGCCTGCTAATTTTGCTTTTCATAAAGACCTCCTCACTTGCTACTGCCACTTTTTCTCGGTTTCGCAACCAAAAATCTGATGGTCCATTTGATTTACTATATTATCTAAACTTATTAGCTTAGTATTTTTATAATACTATACATATAAGCTTAGTTCAAGTGTTTTGAAAGAAATTGAAAGAAATATTATTAAATAAATTTGCTTAGATTATCTTGACAAAACTAAACAAATATGCTATGTTTCAAATAAGAACAATCATAGATTGGAGTTGGTCACATGGCGATTGGTGAACGAATTCACTTTTTCCGTCTCCTGCGGGGGATGACACAAAAATATCTTGGCATGTCACTGGGCTTCCCGGAGAAGTCTGCTGATGTGCGCCTTGCACAGTACGAAACAGGATCAAGAACCCCAAAGGCAGACCTGGCCGCTGCCCTGGCTGAAGTGCTGGATGTCTCGCCTCATGCACTCTCCGTTCCGGATATAGACTCCTATGTGGGGCTCATGCACACCCTGTTCACCCTGGAGGACAAGTACGGGCTGAAAGTCACCGAGCAGGACGGTGAGCTTGCCTTACAGGTGGATTTCCGCAAAAACCAGGATGCTGCCCGGCTGCATGAGATGCTTTGGGCCTGGCGGGAACAAGCCGCCAAGTTGGAGGCCGGAGAGATCTCTCAGGAGGAGTACGACCGCTGGCGTTACCATTACCCGGAGTACGACAGCAGCCAAATCCGCGTCAAGATGCCGCCGGAGGGTCTGATCTAACCCCTCTCACTTGTAGGCCACGGCAGAGGCCGTTTGTTGCACAAAATCAGAAAAATCAGATAAATGAGAGCAAAATAAAAAAGGGCTAACTGATCAGCAAAAATCAGTTAGACCTTTTACTTATGAATAAAAAGATGAGGATTTTTAGGCTACTCGCAAGCCACCCGATTTTTCTTTTCAAACTCAATAAATCGGGATTTGACGAGTGCTATCAATCTGCTATCAAATGGGGATTTTGAAAATCAAAAACCCAGTGTTTATGCGGGTTTGTGGGCCCTCATATCCACTTTTTGCTTATTCCCACTCGATCGTCGCACATGGCTTCGGCGATAAATCATAGCAAACCCGGTTCACATTTTTGACTTCCTTTAAAATCCGATCCGTGATCTTTGTCAGCACCGGCCAGTCGATCTGTTCAATCGAAGCGGTCATCGCGTCGATCGTGTTGACGGCGCGGATGATCACCGGATACTCAAAGCAGCGCGCATTGTTCTTGACGCCCACCGATTTGAAATCCGGAACAATCGTGAAATACTGCCAAACTTTCTTATCCAGTCCCGCCTTCGCAAACTCCTCGCGCAGGATCGCATCCGATTCCCGCACCGCTTCCAGCCGTTCTCTTGTGATTGCGCCCAGGCAGCGGACGCCCAGTCCCGGCCCCGGGAATGGCTGACGGAAGACCATGTCATGCGGTAAGCCCAGTTCCAGGCCGCATGCCCGGACTTCATCCTTGAACAGATAATACAACGGTTCAACTAACTCGAAATTCATGTCTTCCGGCAGGCCGCCGACATTGTGATGCGACTTGACGACCTTCGCGGTCTTCGTGCCCGATTCCACGATATCCGGATAGATCGTGCCCTGCGCCAAAAAGTCAATCCCTTCCAGCTTGCGCGCTTCTTCCTCGAACACACGGATGAACTCAGCGCCAATAATTTTACGTTTCTGTTCCGGATCCGCTACCCCTTCCAGTTTCGTTAAGAACCGCTCGCTCGCATCCACATAAATCAAGTTCGCATCCATCTGATTGCGGAACACTTCAATTACACTTTCCGATTCACCCTTGCGCATCAGGCCATGATTGACATGCACGCACACCAGCTGCTTGCCGATCGCTTTGATCAACAAGGCTGCGACGACCGAAGAATCAACGCCCCCGGACAACGCAAGCAGCACCTTTTTATCCCCGACCTGACGCCGGATCAATTCGATCTGGTCGGCAACGAAGTTTTTCATATTCCAATTCGCTTCCGCATGGCAAGTGTCAAACAAGAAGGAATTCACGACCGCTCGCATCGCGTCTTCCTCTGCCGGCCACTGATCAAGGCAATGCTTGCCCTTGGCCGCCGCATAATTCACTGCCAGCACCGGGACGCCTGCATCATAGATAAAATCACGAACTTCAATCGCCTTGCCGTCGACGATGTTCAGCGGGCCGCCGTTAAGGATGATCCCCTTGACATTATCCAGCTTCGCCAGTTCTTCTTCCGTGATATCATGCGGTTTAATCTCGCTGTAGACACCCAGATCACGGATCATCCGCGCCAGTACGGTATTTTCATCGCTGCCTAAATCTAAAATTAAAATCATATCCTGTTTCATCGCTGTTCCTCCTTCAACTTCCTTTTTATTCCAGTCCTAATGTAACAAAATTCGGGTTTCTTTGCAATCGCCGATTGCCTTTCTTACCAACTTTTGAATTTTGCCAACTTATCTTGATCCCCTTCCCCCTTTAGAAAAAGACCGGAGGTTTCCGATCTTTCACTCAGGGTAAGGGAAAAGCTTATTTCATCGAGCTCTTGTCTTTGACAATGACGTCGTGCGCCCCGCCTTCGACAATCGAGGTCGCGGAAACCAGGGTCAGCCGGGCATTCTGCTGCAGCTCAGGAATCGAGAGTGCACCGCAGTTGCACATGGTCGATTTCACCTTATACAACGTCAGCGTGACGTTTTCCTTTAACGTTCCGGCATACGGAACATAGGAATCGACGCCTTCCTCAAAGCTCAGCTTCTGAGCGCCGCCCAAATCGTAGCGCTGCCAGTTGCGGGCACGGTTGCTGCCTTCGCCCCAATACTCTTTGACATAGGTGCCATTGACCATCAGCTTCGTTGTCGGCGATTCTTCAAAGCGGCTGAAATACCGTCCCAGCATGACGAAATCCGCGCCCATCGCTAACGCTAAGGTAATATGATAATCGTAAACGATGCCGCCGTCCGAACAGATCGGGATGTAAATTCCGGTCTCTTCAAAATATTCGTCACGGGCTTTCGCAACTTCGATGACCGCTGTCGCCTGACCGCGGCCGATGCCTTTGGTTTCACGGGTGATGCAGATGGAACCGCCGCCGATGCCGACTTTAATGAAATCCGCGCCGCTCTCCGCTAAGAACCGGAATCCCTCGCGGTCGACGACGTTTCCTGCGCCAACCTTAACGGAGTCGCCGTATTTCGCACGGATCCAGGAAATCGTGCGCTTCTGCCATTCGCTGAAGCCTTCCGAAGAATCGATGCACAGCACGTCAACGCCCGCTTCCACTAACGCCGGAACACGTTCCGCATAGTCGCGCGTGTTGATGCCCGCGCCGACGATATACCGCTTGTGGCAATCCAGGAGCTCATCCGGATTTTCTTTATGCGTGGCATAATCCTTACGGAAAACAAGATACAACAGGTGCTGATTCTCGTCGATGATCGGCAGCTGGTTCAGCTTGTGTTCCCAGATCAGATCGTTGCAGTCCGACAAGGTGTCGCTCTCATGACCGACGATCAATTTGTCATACGGTGTCATGAAGTCCGCAACCTTGGTTTCCGGCGCCATCCGGGAAACCCGGTAATCGCGGCTGGTAACCATGCCGACTAAGCGTCCGTTGGCAGTTCCGTCCTCAGTGACCGGCATCGTGGAATGTCCTGTTTCCTCGACCAGTTCAAGAACCTGCGCCAGCGTCATATCCGGCGTAATGTTGGAATCGCTGACGACAAAGCCGGCCTTGTGATTTTTCACACGGGCAACCATCGCCGCCTGACTTTCAATCGACTGTGATCCAAAGATGAACGAAACGCCGCCTTCCTTTGCCAGCGCCACCGCCATCCGGTCATCGGACACCGCCTGCATGATCGCGCTGACCATCGGGATGTTCATTTCGATCGCCGGTTTTTCACCTTTCTTGAACTTGACTAACGGCGTCTTCAGGCTGACAGACGTCGGGATGCACTCGCTGGAAGAATAGCCCGGAACCAACAGGTATTCGCTGAAGGTATGAGACGGTTGATCATAGTAATATGCCATAGTATTCGCTCCTTTTCCCTTTTTGTATTATCCATGATTATAATGAAATTGTGCCCCAAAGTAAAGGATTAAATGATCCGTTTTGAAAAATTTTACAATTCTTACGATAAAAGGCGGTCCTCCGGTAAAAGAGAGCCCGCCTTTTCGTTATTTTGTACGCTTATATAAGGTATGAATGGCATGCTGATCAAAGTCCATCAGCGCTTCGTGCAGCGCTTCGCTCCAGGTTGGATGAGCCATGATCACGCGCTGGCAGTCGTCGATCGTCAAATGCTGGCTGACGGCCTGAGCCACTGTGCCGATCCAGTCGCTGGCATGCGCTCCAGCAATCACCCCGCCCACTAACTGACGGGTGGCCGCATCGGCGATCAGCTTGACAAAACCGCGCGGCGCCTGTTCGATCATGGATTTGGAATTGCTTAAGGTGCTGGTCTTGCCCACGATGACCGATAACCCCTGCGCCTGCGCTTCCTCCTCCGACAAGCCGACCCACGCCGCTTCCGGATGGGTGTACAGACATGACGGCACGCAGTTTAAATCAAACTGCGGCGTCCGGCCCAGCATTGTATCCACCGCATTGATCGCCTGCGCGCTGGCCAGATGCGCAAGCTGAATCCGGCTGGTCACATCCCCAGCAGCATAAATCGTAGGAACTGACGTCCGGCCGCAGGCATCCGTGATCAAACGGCCGCGCTCCTGCGCCAGCGCCGGCGCGCAATCGCATAACACCGGTTTGCGTCCGGTTGCGGCGATGATCCATTCCCCTTCCACGCACATCGGTTTTTCCTTTTCTACATAGTCTACGGCGTTTTCATGAATCTGGGTGATCGTAATGCCGCAATGCAGCTGCGCGCCCCGGCGCTTGAGGATCATTTGAAGATTCTGCGCGATTTCCCGATCCGCCTGAATCAACGGCCGCGGAGCAGCTTCCAGCAGCGTTACTCCAACTCCCAGATCCAATAATAAATCCGCAAATTCCAGGCCGATCACGCCGGCCCCGATAATCACAGCCTGCTGCGGCAGCGGACGATCCCACTGCAGCACCTGATCCGAGGTCATCGCCAGTTCAATTCCCGGAATCGGCGGAACTGAAGTCCGGGAGCCGGTCGCGATCAAAATATGCTCAGCTTCAATGATCTCATCATTCACACTGACCGTCTGCGGGCCGGTAATTTTCGCTTCGCCATGAAGAAACTGGATTGAATTGCCTTTGATCAGCTGGGCAATTCCCTTCTGCAGCTTCCCCACGGTGTCTTCCTTCTGCAGCCGCAGTGCTTCGCCGTCGATCTCGATCTTGGCGTACTGCGCCGCAATCCGCAGCTGATGCGCCTGGTATAACAGGCTTTTAGTCGGAATACACCCGCGGTTAAGACATGTGCCGCCGACCTGGTCTTTTTCGATCAGCACGACCTGCATGCCGCATTGAGCGGCGTGAATTGCCGCTTCATAGCCGGCCGGGCCGGCGCCGAGAATCACAAGCTCGGTTTTTAATCCCATTTTGCTTCCTGCCCTTCTATTTCTTGGCTGATCCACGCAATGCATTCCGGGATCAGCGGATGGTGCGGACTTGCGGATAAAGCGCGTTCCTGCAGCGCCTGGGACGTCAGCGGACAATCATGAAGCAAGGCTTCCAGCTCCGTGATCGCCGCCGCATCCATCGCGTCGGTATACAGCCGGCAGGCGCAGATACGCTGTGACTGCAGCTGCAGCTGCGCCTGGATCTCACCCCAGGCGAAACGTTTTTCCAAGCATAAATCAGCCTGGAATTTCTCTGGGAACAGCCAGGCGTCGCTGCGGTAAAACTGGGCCAGCGCTTTGATTTCCGCAATCTGCGCCGGCGTCCATTCCCACATTGTTCCCGGTTCTCCATAAACCTGTTCCATCGCTTCCCGCAGTGCGGTTTTCAGCCGGCTGATCGTCATCATTGGCGCGCATTCCTTTAAATTGATGACGCGCTGACGGACGGAATCGACGCCGTTGCCTTTCAGCTTCGCGGCGGATACCTTCAGGTATCTGGCCACTTTCTCACTATCCGTATTGACGAGCAGCGTGCCGTGATGAAAGCTGCCGTGGGGGCCATGATAAAAGGCGTTGCCGGAAAATTTCCGGCCCTGCGCCGTCAGATCGTTGCGGCCTGAAAACTGCGCGTCCACGCCGAACTGACGCACGGCCTGCAAAAGCACGGAGCATTGCCGATGCAGATCAAATTGATCGTTGGGAACCAACATCGTAAAGTTCAGGTTGCCCAGATCGTGATAAACCGCCCCGCCGCCGGAACAGCGCCGGGCTAACAAACCGCCGTCCTGCTTCAGCGCCGCCAGCCGGCATTCCTTCAGCGGATTCTGGTTTTTGCCGATGACAACGGTATGCTCGTTTTGCCACAGATAGAGAATTCGCCGGCCGTCGAGATGATCGCACAGCCACTTCTCCATTGCTAAATTAAAGTAAGGGTCAAAAGTCTGACCCTCTGTAAAATACAGCATTGTGCTATTCGTTTCCCTTTTGCCAGCGCAGAATCGGATGCCGGGCCGCCTGAACCTCGTCGATCCGGCCGACTGGTGTCGTCGTTGGACATGCCTGCAGTGCCTGCGGATCACTGGCCGCCAAGTCAAGCAGCTCACTCAGCACGCGCACCGCTTCATCGAGCACCGCCTTCGGTTCGGTTTCCGTCGGTTCCACCATCAGCGCTTCTTCCACAATCAGCGGGAAATACATCGTCGGCGGATGGATGCCGCGGTCGATCATCCCTTTGGCGATATCCATCGCGCTGACGCCCAGGTCGTGGTGCTGACGTTTCAGCGTCATTACGAATTCATGCATGCATGGCTGATCAATCGCCATATCGTAGCTCCGGCTCAGTTCATGTTCCAGATAGCGGGCGTTAAGCACCGCGACCTGGCTTGTCCGGCGCAGACCTTCCTTGCCCAAGATCATGACATAGGTTAAAGCCCGGACCATGACGCCGAAATTGCCATAGAACATTTTCATCCGGCCTAAACTTTCCGGACAGTCTTCATGAATCCGTCCGTTTTCGATCCGCGGCGACGGCAGATAGGGAATCAAATGGCGTTTGACGCCGATCGGTCCGCTGCCCGGCCCGCCCCCGCCATGCGGCGTGGAGAACGTCTTATGCAGATTCAGATGGACAACGTCAAAGCCCATATCGCCCGGACGCGCAATGCCCATGATCGCGTTCAGATTCGCGCCGTCGTAATAAACCAGACCGCCGGCGTCGTGAATGATTTTTGTGATTTCCAAAATATCTTTTTCAAACAGGCCCAATGTGTTTGGATTCGTCAGCATCAGCGCCGCGGTCGTTTCATCCGCCATCGCCCGCAACGCTTCCACATCGACGTTGCCTTCCGCGTTGCTTGGAATCTGCTTGACCGTAAAGCCCGCCATCACCGCACTGGCCGGATTGGTTCCATGAGCGGAATCCGGCACGAACACGACGGTGCGCTGATCTTCATGACGGCGTTTCAAATAGTTGCGGATCGTCATCAGGCCGCTGAATTCGCCATGCGCGCCCGCGGCCGGCTGGAAGCAGAACGCATCCATGCCGGTGATCTGCGTCAGATATTTTTCCAGCGTTGCGACAACTTCCAGACAGCCCTGCACATCTTCTTCCGGCGCCAGCGGATGGATCGCCGTAAAGCCCTCCAGGTTGGCCGCGTCTTCGTTGACTTTCGGATTGTATTTCATCGTGCAGGAGCCTAATGGATAAAAGACGTGATCGACGCCTTTGACCCGCTGGGAACATTCGGTGTAATGGCGCACGACCTCCAGTTCGCTGACCGAAGGCAGCTGCGGTTTCTCAGCGCGCAGTTTTGTTTTTAAAGTATACGCAGGAACCTGAAGCTTTGGCAGCGCCACGCCCCGATGTCCCTGGGTTCCGCGTTCAAAAATCAGCTGGCTCATGCTGCCACCTCCCCGATCAGTTCGACCAGATGATCCATATTTTCCTTATGGTTCACTTCCGTCGCGCACCACAGAATCTCGTGATCGCTCAGCGGCAGTCCGCCCAGGATGCCGTGATCTTCCAGATGTTTGAGCAGCACGCCGCTCGGCACCTCGCTGACCGTTACGAATTCATGGAAGAATTCGCCAGGATATTTCAGCTTGAGCTTAGTTTTTTCACATAGCTCCTGCGCTAAATAGTGGGCGTTGCTGACACAGTGCGAGGCGACCTGTTCGATGCCTTCCGTGCCCATCGCGCTGCAGTAGATCGCCGCTCTCAGCGCGCATAACGCCTGATTGGAACAGATCGAGCTGCTGGCCTTTTCCCGGCGGATGTGCTGTTCACGGGCCTGCAAGGTCAGGACGTAAGCCCGCCGGCCTTCGTGATCGGTACTCTGGCCGACAATCCGCCCGGGCAGCTTGCGCATCATCGCCGATACGCTGGCCATAAAGCCCAGATACGGCCCGCCGAAGTTCAGCGGCATGCCTAACGGCTGGCCTTCGCCGACCGCAATCACAGCGCCGGCTTCCTTCGCTGACGGCAGCAGCGCCGCCGCGATCGGATTGATGTGCAGAATCCCTTTTACCTTTTTCTCCGCCGCCGCTGCAAACAGCGTTTCTGCGTCTTCAATTAAACCGAAATAGTTCGGCTGCTGCAAAAGCAGACAAGCGGTATCCTCGCTCAGCGCTTCCCGCAGCACGCTTTCTTCCAGCACGCCGTGCAGACATTCCAAGACGGTGATTTCCATACCGTAGGCCTCGCCATACGTCCGGATTACCTGCAGGATCTGCGGATGCACCGACGCCGGCACCAGCACGCGGCGATGCTTCGGATCCCGGCACATCAGCAAGGCTTCAGCCGCGGCCGTCGCGCCGTCATACACACTGGCGTTGCTGACGTCCATGCCCGTCAGCTCGCAGATCATCGTCTGATATTCAAAAATGGAATGCAGCAGTCCCTGACTCATTTCCGCCTGATATGGCGTATACGCCGTCAGAAACTCGCCGCGGCTGGACAGCGCGTTGACGAGACTCGGGATGTAATGGCGGTAAGCGCCCGCCCCGCGGTAGAGATCTTCATAAATCCGGTTGTGCGAGGCCATTTTCTTCAGCTTCGCCAACGCTTCAAATTCACTCATGCCCTCCGGCAGATCCCAGCCGTCTTCTTTTAAAAGCACCGCTTCGGGCAGATGTCCGGTTAAAGCGTCTAAATCTTTCAGCCCCAGCGAATCGAGCATCGCCTGCAATTCTTCCGGGCTGGATGCAATGTAATCGCTCATGGGCTACTCCAGCGTCGTCAGATATTCGCTGTAGGCTTCCGGGCTTAACAGATCGTCTAATCCACTGACGTTCTCCATCACGCAGATCCAGTTGCCGTAACAGTCCTCGTTCAGCTTTTCCGGAGCGTCGATCAATTCCTCATTCGTTTCTTTGATCATTCCGGCGACCGGCGAATAAATTTCACTGACGGCTTTGACGGATTCGACGTCGGCTAACGCGCCTTCCGCTTCGACTTCCTCGCCGGCGGGATGCATGTCGACAAACACGATATCGCCCAGACTGTCCTGCGCGTAATCGGAAATCCCGATTTTCACTGTGCCGTCTGGCAGCGTTTCAACCCATTCATGCGACTTGCTGTAAAGCAGACCTTCTTTTACGACTGACATTTTGTGTGTCCTCCTTCATTTCTTATTTTATTTTTATTGTCCCAGTCCCGCCGGTTTTTTCCATTCCGGCAAGGACTGCAGGTTTCCTCGTTCAAGCGGAAGCTGAGGCCATGTTTCTGCGCTTCACGAACGTTTTCCTTCGCCCTTTTCCGTCCTTTGATCCGCGTTATTTCCGTTTGTAAAACGGCATCGGCGTGATCAGCGCCTTCATGCTTCGGTTTCCATGAACAACCTCGACCTCAGCGCCATCCTGAGCGTGATCGACGTCGACATAGGCCATCGCGATCGCTTTGCCCAGCGTCGGCGCCATCGTCCCGCTGGTGATGTGACCGATGACTGCTCCATCCTGGCGAACCTCGTAATGCTCGCGGGCAATGCCGCGGTCGAGCAGTTCCAGACCGATCCGGACCTTCGTCAGACCTTTTTCCTGAATCCCCTGCTTGCCGAAAAAATCAGCTTTACCCAGCTTCCCCGCGAAGTTCAGCCCCGCCTCTAACGGTGAGGTCTCAGCGTCCAGCTCATGCCCATACAGTGGCATCGCCGCTTCTAAGCGCAGCGTGTCGCGCGCGCCCAGTCCGCACGGGATCAATCCCAGCGGCGTTCCGGCAGTCATGATCGCCTCGACGATCGCCATCGCGTCTTCATTGCGCATGTAAATTTCGACGCCGTCCTCGCCGGTATAGCCGTTGCGCGAAACCAGACAGGCCTTGCCAGCGACCGCGATCTGATCGGTAAACCAATACGATTTTGCCGGCAGTGAAGTCAGATCGGCAATCTTGCCCAGGATCTCAATTGCTTTGGGGCCCTGCAGCGCAACTTGCGAAATGAGCGATGAAACATTGCGCAGCCGGACGTCGAGACGGCAGTTCTGATTAAACCACTCCCAATCTTTCTGCTTGTTGGAAGCATTGACAACACATAAAAAATGCTCGTCGTCAAACCGGTAGACAATCAGATCGTCGACCGTGCCGCCGTCTTCATAACACAGGCAGCTGTAGCGCATCTGTCCATGTTTCAGATTGGCGATCTTGTTGGTCAGCAAATGATCGAGAAAAGCGGCCGCTTCCGGGCCTTCGACGAGAAATTCGCCCATGTGCGACACATCGAACAGTCCCGCTTGTTCACGGACCGCCTGATGTTCTTTCAGGATGCCGGTTGGATACTGGACGGGCAGCCAGGTGTCGGCAAATTCAACGAGCTTGCCCTGGTGGCTTTGATGAAAGTCGTATAACGATGTTTTTTCTGTCATCTTCGTTTCCTTTCCTTTTCAGGTTCCTCTTGTAGCTTTATTATAGCGAAAATGAAAGCGCTTTTCCATAAAGTTCTGCACTTCACAAGACAACTCTGTTCTTTTTCCTATCCAACCGATTACAGCCAGAACAGCAAGCGTCCTAATTGGAACAAAAGCAGACTGACCGCATACGGCAGCGCCAGCATGATCGCGATGGATTTCAGCATCAGCTTCGTTCCATATTCCTGCCGCAGGGCGTTGAGCGTCATGATGCAGGGAATCGAAAACAGACAGTAGACAAGGAAGCAATAGGCCCGCAGCTTGCCTAACGGATCTGGAAAGAGCGCGCCCAGTTCGCTGATCAAACCGGCATCCTGCCCTTCCTGACTGAAATCCGCCAGATGCACGACACTGTTTTTCACCGCTTCGCCCAGACCTGAAATCAGGTTCCGGGATTCCTCAGCAAAGTCCGGCGGCGTTTCCGTCGTTTCGCTTAACACCGAAGCCAGAAAACCGACGACTGTTTCCTTGGCCGCGATGGATCCGGGCAGGCTGGCAACCAATGGCCATTGCGTGCCGAAACCCAGCGGTTCGTAAATCACGGACGCCGCCTTGCCAAACTGCGCGGCATAGGACGTGGCGATCTCCCCGGTCGGAAAATAGGTCAGTCCCCACAGCACTGTCATCGCCAGCATCACGACAGTCAGCGCTTTACGGGTGTAATTTTTGACTTCCTGGCGGACCTTGTTGAACACCACCGGCAGCGATGGGCGGCGATATACCGGCAGCTCCAGCACCATCCACGGCTGTTTGCGATGCTCCGGCAGCGACAGCACCAGCGATAACACCAACGCGCTGACCAGGCTTAATCCATACAGCGTAAACACGACCAACCCACCCTGTCCGGGAAAAAACGCCGCCGAAAACAACAGATAAATCGGCAAGCGCGCGCCGCAGCTGATTAATGGAACGACCAGCGCTGTCCGCCGGCGGCTGCTTTCCTCTTCAATCACGCGCGTCGCCATCACGGCCGGAACATTGCATCCCAAGCCTAACAACAAGGAAACAAACGCTTTGCCGCTGCAGCCAAACGGCCGCATCAGCCGGTCCATTAAAAACGCGATCCGGGCCATATAGCCGCTTTCTTCCAGCAAGCCGAGGAAGAAATACAAAAATGCCATTAACGGTAAAAAGCTGAGCACACTGCCGATCCCTGCCAACAACCCATCGCAGACCAACGATTGCACCCAGGCCGGCATTGAGGCCAATAAGAGCCGGCAGCCGTGCTGCATCCAGAGAGTTAATTGATTCAGCCATGCCACATACGGCGCGCTGCCATTATAGATAAGCATCAGCATCCCAAAGCTCATCGCCAAAAGCAGCGGCAGTCCCCAGATCCGGTGCAGCAGCACCGCGTCGATCCGCTTGGTTTTTAACAGCCGCCGCTGTGGATCCTGACGAACATGGCTCATCAAGCTGTCGACCGCTCGGTACAGCGCCTCATGCATCGCTTGCGGCTGGCGGTCACAGAGCTTTTGATAGGCTTGTTTCTTCAGCGCCAGCGGCGAGGCAAAGGGTTCTGCCAGCTGCAGCGCGTTGACTTCATCGACCCACGCCTGTTCCAACGGTTTTGGCAGCAGCGGCCGGTAGCCGTCAAAGGGCTGATGCAGCATCGCCAGAACGGTGTCCTTCACCTGCCGGCCGGCTTGCTTGTCAAAAGCGCTGGCGCAAAGAATCGGACAGGCCAAACGGCGGCTCAGCTTTGCCGCATCAATCTCAATTCCATTTTTCAGCACCTCGTCGTAAAAGTTAAAAATCAGAATCATCGGAATCTGCAGCGTCCTTAATTTCAGCGTCAGCCGCAGCGCCCGCTGTAAATGCGTCGCGTCCAGGACGTTGATGAGACAGTCGATTGGCTGGGATTCTAGAAAGTCCTGGGTGATTTGTTCCTCGTTGTTGGTTTTCTGTAAATCATAAATGCCCGGCAGATCGATCAGGGTAATCGCTTCCTTATCCCATTCAACCTGTGCCTGCTTGCGCTCCACCGTAACGCCCGGCCAGTTGCCAACTTCAAACCCAGCATCCGACAGTGCATTGATCCAGGCAGTTTTCCCGGCGTTGGGATTGCCGACAAAGGCTACGGTCTTCATTCGGTTTTCTTCAAAGCGACATGGATCCGCGCGGCATCTGGCCGGCGCAGCGCGATCAGGCTGCCCCCGACGCTGTATTCCGCCGGATCCTGCAGCGGCGCACTGCGGACAAATTCAATGTCCTCGCCCACCCGCAATCCCAGCGCTTCCAGCCGGTCCGCCAGCGCCGGCGGCAGGTCAATGCGCGTGATGACCGCACTGAGGCCGGATGGCAATTGTGTTAGTTTCATCGCTGACTCTCCTTTCCTTACAGACTATGCTTATAAAAAGCCCTTCCTTCCGCGCAAATTTCGACATCCTCACTCTGGTATAACAGGCAGATTGTGGTATAATCAGAAAGGTTAATTTCAAAGAATAGGAGAGAAGCGTTATGAGATTAAGTCAAAGTTTCTTTACGACTCTGCGTGAGAACGTAAAGGATGAAGATTCCGTCAGCGGTAATCTGCTGGTTCGCGCGGGCATGATCAAAAAAAGCTCGGCAGGAGTCTATATGTACCTTCCCCTTGGGTATAAAGTGCTGAAAAAAATTGAAAACATTGTCCGTGAAGAAATGGATCAGGCGGGAAGCCAGGAATTGTTGATGCCGGCGTTGATCCCGGAAGAAGTTTACGTCGCATCCGGCCGGCGGGATAACTTCGGTTCCAGCATGTTCTCGCTGAAGGACCGGTTTAACAAGAGCTATGTTCTCGGTCCGACGCACGAGGAACTGTTCGCTGTTGCGGCGGGTATGAAAATCCGCTCATACAAGGACATGCCGTTCAATTTATATCAGTTTCAGACGAAGTACCGGGATGAAGCGCGGCCTCGCTATGGTTTGATCCGCGTCCGTGAGTTCATCATGAAGGACGCTTATTCCTTTGACAAGGATGAAGCGGGCATGGATGTCGCCTATCAAAAGATGTTCGACGCTTACAAGCGGGCGTTTGACCGGATGCACATGGATTACAAGATCGTCCGCGCTGATACCGGCGTCATGGGCGGACTCTTGTCCGAGGAATTCCAGGCGGTCACGGAAATCGGCGAGGATGTTTTAGTTCTGTGCGACCAATGCAGCTTTGCTTCCAACCTGGAAGTTGCGCCGTGCAAAGATGAGGGCGCTGACAGCACGGAAGCGCATCTGCCGAAGGAATTGGTGGAAACACCGAATGCGCGCACGATCGAGGAAGTCACCGAGTTTTTGCATGAAGCGGCCAATCAGTTTGTCAAGACATTGATTTACAATATCGACGGCAAACCGTTTGCGGTGATGGTCCGGGGCGATCGGGAAGTCAATGAAACGAAGGTTCTCAAGCTTGTCGGTGGATTGGAAATCGCGCTGGCAGAACCTGAGATGGTCGTCGAAGCGACGGACGCCAAAGTCGGCTTCGCTGGTCCGATTGGTCTGCATTGTCCGTTAATCATGGATCTGGAAGTTTCGCATATGGCGAATTTCATCACCGGCGCCAACAAGACGGGATATCACTATATCCATGTCAATCAGGAAGATTTCAAAGCGGATTACACGGCGGATGTCCGGCAGATCATGGAAGGCGATACCTGTCCGATCTGCGGCGGCAAGATCGTCTTTAAAAAAGGCATTGAAATCGGGAATACGTTTAAATTGGGAACGAAATATGCCCAGGCAATGGATCTGGAATATCTCGATCAGGAAAACAAACTGAATCCGGTCTGGATGGGTTCGTATGGCATAGGCATCGGCCGCTGCATGGCCGCGCTGGCTGAACAGCACAGCGATGAGCATGGCTTATGCTGGCCGATCAATATCGCGCCGTATCCGGTAGCGATCGTCGTCATTGCCAAAAAGGATGAGCAGCAGATGGCTGCCGCGGAACAGCTGTATGCTCAGCTGCAGGCCGCTGGCGTCGATGTCATGCTGGACGACCGGGATGAACGGCCGGGCGTTAAGTTCAAGGATATGGATCTGATCGGCACACCGATCCGGCTGACCGTCGGTAAGAAAATCGGCGATGGTCTTGTTGAGATGAAGCTGCGCAAGGCGGAAAAAGCGGAAGACATCAGCATTGACAACGTAGTCGCTAAGGTTTTAGAGCTCATTCATCAAGGTGAGTAAGCCAAAAGGACAATCACGATAAAATAAAAAGTGATCTTCTGGGCTCAATGTCAGAAATCACTTTTTTATTGGCGTGAATAGCGTCATTCCCTTTTATTCTGATGGATGTTGGATCATCCTCCCTCACAAGCTACATTTTCGTGACAGTGAGTTTTTAATCTAAGCTCATAATCGGCAGAACCCGATTGTCTTAATCTTCCTCCGCTTTTCCAGCTTCTCCACGCCGGCGTCCGCTTCCCGGGATCAAGGAATCTCGAACCTTACAAAACTGTGAGGATTTTGTCACGCCTGTCCATGGTAGATCCGCCAGGATAAGCATAGAATAAAGACAAAGGAGGAACATCGCTTATGAAATCATTGTTGGAAGTCATCACCGCTCTTTTCGGCAGTCTTCTGTTCTTCCGCCGGAAGACCCCTTTCCGTTTAGGTCAGGTTCCGAAACGAACGCAGCTTTAATTGATTATCCTGTGATAAACCAGAACGCTTTGATCCTCAAAATCGAAGCGTTTTTCCAATTTATAATTCAAACGGCTTAAAAGGCGCTGACAGGCCGTGTTTTCCATGGCAACATAGGCTTGCAGTACAGAAACATTCAAAGTTTGACTGGCAAAATCCTTTGCCCAGCTCAGCAATTCCTGTCCCAATCCGCAGCCCCAGGCTGGTTCATCCAGAAACAACGTTACATCCCGCATTTCAGGCTTCTCCGTTTGCTTTAATGCCAGCACACCCACCGGTTCCTGCGTCGATTTTCTGGTCACAAGCCAGGCATTGTTAATTCCCGCGGTCAGCTGCAGGATTAAGTCTACGGCCTCCGAACGAGATTTCAACGTCGAAAAGCGCATATAGCGGGCAACGGATTCCTTGCCGGCCATCGTCAGGACGGTATCTGCATCTTTGACAGTCAATGGCGTAAGCTTCAGTCGTTCTGTATCCTGACTCACCAGTTTTTCAATCCGGTAAACATTGATCGTGTCGACATCCGGACAGCAGAACACTGCGCAATTTTCCTGATTGCCGGGAATCTGTCCGCCATAGCGAAGAATATCGATGTAAGGAAACGCGACATGCGCCGCCATCGGACACAGCTGGCCGCGTTCTGTGTCAAAGTCATAACTATCGCCGATCTGATGTCCCCGGTGACAGCCGTTGGGTCCCTTCCGATCAATCAGCGTGATGATGATCTTAGCCCGGGAATTCATCATAGAATCCCCCGGTTTTCAGCGATGGCCTGTTCTATCCGCAGGCCCCGATATAAATCGGAATTGTACTGATTTTGACGAATTAACGCTTCAACGGCATCCATTGCTTTTTGACACGCTTCCGGCAGCGGTTTCTGTTGCAGCAATGCCCCTGCCAAAACGGCGGAGAACACGTCGCCGGTACCGGGAATCCGAACGTCAATCATTTCAAACGGGAGATTGAAGCTGACGCCCTGTTCATCCCGTCCGCAAACATAATGACCTCCCTCTTCCGCGAAAACGACGCTGGTGATCACGACCGAGCTGCAGCCTAACGCTGTCAATTCGTCCAGCAGCTGATCCTTCTGTTTCCGGGTAACGCTGATCCCCCAGTCAGGATGCGAGCATAACAGTGCCGCTTCCGTTAAATTAGGAACGATCACCTGCGCCGAAGCGGCTAATTCTCTGCGCAGTTCGACAGCGGAAGGATCTACGCCCGGATACAAATGCCCTTCATCACCCAGAATCGGATCGACAATTTTCAGAGCCTCCGGATGACGGGCAAACAATCGTTTTAATAATTCTACCTGTTTTTCTGAAACGAGAAATCCCGTGCAGATACAATCGAACTGAAAGTTCAGCTGATCCCAGGCATTCAGCGTATTCTCCATGAATTTCGTCGTATCCTGAATATCAAAAACACCGTAATCCAGCGTATTGGACACCAGCGCGGTCGGCAGATTATGCACGATATGTCCCTGTGCTGACAACAGCGGAATCATAACGGACAAGGCGACTTTCCCAACGCCGCACAAATCGTTAACCAGTAGAATTTCTTTTTCCATATCCAACTCTCCCTTTAATTCACAGCGTTATTATAGCATGCCCTCAGAACAAACGTTTGCCTCAATCGTAGAGATTGAGAGAAAACTAGTCTATCCAGCGAAAAATATTTAATCTATAATGAACTTTCCTTTTCTGATTTTTCGATATCACGTTGAATGAGTGATTTAATATAATTTGTTTTATCTGTTTGCTTTTCCAAGTGATTGATAATCGCTTGATCTTTTTTCAGACTGAAACGAAACGCATACTGTTTATAGAACTTTTTCTTATATTCATTAACATAAGCCGCTTGATTAAAAGTCTTTTTTTCCATTGTTTTCTGCCTCCTTTTTGCATATAATAGAGATGGGAAAAAGAAAGGCTCAAAATAAGTCGATCTCTTTAAGAAAAGGAAGAAGCACACCGATTAAACTGATAATTGCCGTTATTAGTTTAACGATTTCAATAATCAGACTGATTTGGTCTTGATTATTGGGCGTGCTTCTTTTTCTCTTGCCCTTGGACTTCCCCATCTCTTCACATCCTTTCCTCGGGCAATTTAAGTCCAGCATAGACTAGTCTATAACTCAATAATGAAGCCAACTTATTTGAGTTTTAAAAACAAGATATCCAAGGGTTAAAAAAAGCAATGAACGACGGACTTGGCAGTGTTTCTTTCACTAGAAACAAGCTCTGTCCGCTCATTGCTTTTTTATATTCTATTCGTTACTCTCTGAGTTATTGACCCTGATCTTCGATGAAAGCTGAAAGGCTAACGCACAACATCGAGCGGATGACCGTCAATATCTTCCATGACAATACCATAAATCTTCATAATTGTCGGCGCTTCGTCCACAAGCTTCGCCCCTTGAATCTGGACGCCCATCTTAATATCCGGACCGCTTAGAATAAACGGCGGCTGATCGCCTTTCGTCGGCAGATGTCCATGCGTGGCAACTGAGAATTTATAGTCGGAATTATCAACGGACTCGATCAGATCGCCCGTCAGGTTCTTGCCAAAGGAAACGGAGGTCGCCGCTTCCACCACGAACTCGAAATCTCCCTTCATGTGCCACTGAGTCAGGGCTTCCTCAGCCGTCCAGACTTTTTCAATTTCCTGCGGATAGGTTTGTTGAATTTCTTTCAGAATTGCCGCCGCTTCATTCCGATCCATCGCCGGGCCTAAATGAATATGCGCAGAAAAAGCGCAGGATTGAGCGTACATCCGCCAGCCTGTAATCTTCCCCTGTTCATCGACGTCGATCAATCCCCGATCATAAAACAACTTGTTCAGATTGAACAAATGGGATACATTGATCTGACCATGATCGCCCAGGATGACGATGTTGGTCTTGTCCAATAAATTCTGACGGTTGAGCGCAGCGATCAACGTGCCGATCTTATCGTCCACAAACCTCAGCGCTTCATTGACTTTTTCACCTTTTACGCCGTTTTGATGCCGCTGATGATCGACATAGGAGAAATGGATAAACATCAGATCCGGCTGGAATGTTTCGATAATTTCCGCACCGCAATGTTCGGCATAGTTATCGAATTCCGGCGTCAGCATCCATTTTAAACGGCCTTTGTTGCGTTCAAAAATTTCTGCGACTGCCGGACTGTTAGCCTGAGTGCAGATGTCTGTCGGGTCGTCGTGAATCGTCGGCGCCCAGATTTCCGCAATGTTATAATCGGCGGCGTAACCGGCCATGACCGGCCAGGTCACCGTGGCAGTGCTCAGTCCTGCCGCTTTCGCGTAGTCCAGCATCGTCTTGACACGGATATCCTTGTACCACCAGTTCCACTGCGGCTTCGGCACATTGACCTGCAGCCGCTCATTATGAACGATGCCGTGCTTATCCGGATAACAGCCCGTCATGATCGAAACATGACACGGATAGGTCAGCGTCGGATAGATGCACTCGATATCGCGCACCTGCGCTGCGCCTTTTACAATGGGTCCTAAATTCGGCAGCGTTTCCAACAGCGGGATATCATCGCTGATCAACGCGTCAATCGAAATGACAAGTGTCTTTTTATTCATGATGTCCCTCCTGATTCTCTGCCATCAGCGCCCGCAGCTGTTGCTTCCAGGTGTTTTCCTCCACCTGCACCTCAGGGATTACCTGACTGGCTTCATCCAGGAAATGCAGATAGCCTCGTCCCATCGCACGGCCTTTTTCCGTGTGCATGTCATACACGAAGTCTGGCAGCTCAATCCCCTTCGGATCGCTTTCCAGCTTCCGCTTGATCAGGCTTTTCAGATTGCAGGAATCACGGTTTTTATCGCACAGACAAAGATAACGAACCGCATGCACCGTGAACATCCAGCGATCGGATTCACCATAGTCGAAATCCTTGCGGAAATGATCGAGACTGTCGATCACCGGCGCCGCCTGCGGCTGACCCATGCCGATATCCTCTACGCAGATCGCTTTTAAGCGTTTCCAGACAAAGTCTTCCAACGCTTCGCTGCTCATGCAGCATTCCATCGCTACCGTCGCGGCCTGTTCCGTTTCTGCGCGGCGGATCAGCTTCTGCAGGGCGGAGATCAATTCCTCGGCCTGATATCCGTGTTTTGTTTTCAAACCTTTTAAATCCATGGCGTTGCGCCTCCTTTCATAAAAAGAAAGGGAAGCGAAGTCAAACCAGCACTCCCCTTCCCTGTCATTGGTTATTTCAGGCTGTTCAGGCAAGCTTCGATGGCCGCTGCCGGATCTTTGAAATTGACCAGGACTTCATCCATCATCGTCTTCACCGCTTCATAAACTGCGCTGGATGTGTAGTCGTCCGTCGAGAACGCCGGCAGGAAGAAGTAAGCGTCGGACTGAGCCGGACCGGAGATCTTCGTGTCGTTGGTGCCCGCTTCCACGAATGCTTTGTATTCTGCATCGTCAACCACACTCTGGCGGATCGGCAGATAGCCCGTATTCAGCGTCATCGGCAGGTTGGATTCCTTGCTTGACATGAATTTGATGAATTCATAAGCCGCATAGCTCTGTTCCGCATTGCCGGATTGGTTCAGCGCCGCTAAAACGTAACCGTTGGAAATGACCTGCTTGTTGGCAGCGTCAGCCTGCGGAATTGCTGCGGAAGCCCAGACAACCTGTTCCGGATCCGCGATCTTGCTGGAAATGTACTGGCTTTCCACGGTTCTGCCGATATACATCGGAACGATTCCGTTGGCAAACGGACCGGAGAAGAACATGTCTTCGCCCGCTAACCGGAAATTGCCGTTCTGGATATTTTCCTGCATGTAGGTCAGCGCCTTGATGGCTGCCTCGCTGTTGAATAACAGTTCGCCCTTGACGTTGGTGTAATCGCCGCCGAACTGTTTGGTCAGCGTGATGAACATATCCGCCGGATAGTCGGTGCCAAATGCCGGCTTGCCTGTGATCGCCTGGATCTTCGCAGAAGTTTCAGCCAGCTCCTCCCAGGTTGTCGGCACGGTTAATCCGTTGGTTTCAAAGAATTTCTGATTGTAGTACAGCACTTCCGTATACATCGTAAACGGCAGCGAATACGTTCCTTCGACGGAATAATTGGCGCCGAATGTTCTGAACGATTCATAGATATCGTCGTAGTCCGTCATGCCGACCGCCGCATCGTTGATATACGGCGTCAGATCGACCACCGCTTCGGAGGCCAGCAGATCTTCCACATAGGTCTGCTGAGACAGAACCACCGCCGGAGCGTTCTTTGCCTTGACCGCGCCGACAACCTTGTTGTTGACTTCCGCGCTGGAGCCCTGGTTGATCGCGGTGACGGTGATGCCTTTTTCCTTACCGATCGTGCTGTTGAATTCCTCAACCCGCTGGTTGACGATTTCCTCTTGGATGTTGGTGCAGTTATGCCAGAATTCAATGCTGATCGGGCTGGTGATCTCTGTGACTAAAGCGGCCTTGTCCGAGCCGCCGTTCTCCGGTTCCGTCGTCTTGCTGCCGTTGGACGAGCAAGCGCCTAAGCCGAGAACCATCATCAGAGAAAGAATGCAAATTAAGCCTTTTTTCATGTTTTCTTTCCTCTCTTTATTTTATATATCAAAGGGCCTGCCCAAGGCTACCCTTTAATACCACCGCGGGCGACGCCGTTGATGATCTGCTTTCTGAAGATCAGATAGAAGACGACCATCGGCAGAATGACGACACAGGCGCCGGCCATCTGCAGATTCACGAAGGATGAAGCGTCGTTGTTGAAGTACATCAAGCCGGTCGTCAGCACCCGCTTATCCGGGCTGTTGGTGACCATCAACGGCCACAGGAAGGAATTCCAGGTCGTGATGAAGTGCAGGATCGAGATCGTTGCGATCGCATTCTTGCTCATGGGGACCATGACCTTCCACAGATAACGCCAGTCGCTGCAGCCGTCGATCTTCGCGGCTTTATATAAGATTGGCGGTACCTGTATGAAATATTCGCGCAGCATATAGATGTAAAATCCGCTGGCCAGGGTTGGAATAATAATGCCCTGATAGGTATCCAGCCAGCCCAGATGGGAGACGGTGACATAGTTCTGGATGATCAAGAGTTCCGTCGGCACCATCATCGTCGACAGAAACAGCCAGAACCAGAATTTCTTCCCCTTGAATTCCAGAACGGAAAAGGCGAAGGACGCCAGCACCGTGACCACAACCGCCAGCAGCGTGGAAATTGTCGCGATGATGCAGGTGTTGATGAAATACTGCCCGAAAGGAGCGGTATCAAAAACCGTTTTAAAGTTTACCGCCATCCATTCCTTCGGGAACCAGATTGGCGGAATCCGGATCGATTCGTCCAGGGTTTTGAACGCCGTCAGAATCATCCAGAGAAATGGGAACAGCATCGTCAGCGCGCCGGCGATCAGGAAGGCATATTTAAGCAATGTGCCCAGCTGACCGGGTAGCTTGTTTTTCTTTTTCATCACGCTCTCCCCTTCCTAGTTATAATGGATGAACCGCTTGGACACTTGGTTCTGGATCATCGTCACAACCGTAATGATGATGAACAGAATGATCGCGGCCGCCGAGGCATAATGAACCTGATTGCGGTTATAGAACATATCATAAATGTAATAAACGACGGTGATCGCGCTGTTGGCCGGACCCGCCTGACCGGAAAACAGCGAAAAGATTTCATTATACAGCTTAAAGGCGTAGATCACTGATACCATGATGACCATCCAGAGCGTCGGCGATAACAGCGGCAGCGTGACGTGAAAGAACGTCCGCAGCTTGCTCGCTCCGTCGATCCGGGCCGCTTGATAATATTGTTCGTCAATTTTCTGCAGACCTGCCAGAAACAGCACGATCTTAAATGCCAGGCCGCTCCAGATATAGAAGATCGTAACCGCCCAGATCGCCAGCTTCGGATCCGACAGCCACTTCATTGCCGGAATCCCGAACAGGCTCAGAAAATAATTGATATAACCGTATTCCGAGTGGAACAACCAGCGGAACACAATGCCGATCGCGATGATCGAGGTGACATATGGAAGAAAATACACCGTTTGGAAAACGCCTTTGAATTTGACTTTGGAGTTGATCAGGACGGCGATCACCAGCGCGATGATCAGCGAAATCGGCAAGCCGACCCCAAAGATGATCAGCGTATTCTTGAGCGCCAGCTGGAAGGATGGATCGCCCAGAACATGTTCGAACGCCTTCAGACCAAACCCCTTGCCGACTTCCGTCAGGTAGTTGTACTTTGTATAAAAACCCATCCGGAACACTTTCACCAGCGGATAGAGAACGAAAACCAGCATGACTAAAATCGCCGGAGCGAGATAGAGATAGGCTTTATAGCTCTCGTAGAATTTCTTCCACGCGGAGCGCTTTTTTACCGCAGGAGCCTTACTCATACTTAAATTCCTTATTCAGCCGCCGGCCGGATTCTTTGTCAAACAGATAGATACGCTTACCCTTAATAGCCAGAGAGATCGGCGCGCCGGCTTTGACTAAATGCACGCTGTCGATCAAAGCATGGACCGGAGTGGCATTGAGCGTGAAGGTGATCAGCTGGTCGCGGCCGCGGATTTCCACGGATTCTACCAGGACCGTCAGTTCCTCTCCCAGCGTAAATGATTCCGGACGGATGCCGGCCAGCACCGTTCCGCTGATGTCTTCCTGTACCGGATACTGCGCTTCGTTCAAGCGTATCCTTCCCTGTTCAGCCAGAACCTCCACGAAATTCATCGGCGGATTGCCTAAGAAGCCGGCGACAAACTGATTAGCTGGTTCCAGATACATCCGCTGCGGGAAGCATTGCTGCTGGATAACACCTTTTTTCATCAGCACGATTTCATCGGTGATGCTCATCGCTTCTTCCTGATCATGGGTCACGAAAATCGTCGTGACGCCGGTTTCTTTCTGAATGCGGCGGATTTCTTCGCGCATTTCCAAACGCAGACGGGCATCCAGATTGGACAGCGGTTCATCCAGCAACAGAACCTTCGGCTGCTTGACCAATGCCCGGGCGATCGCCACCCGCTGCTGCTGACCGCCGGAAAGCTGCGACGGTTTACGTTTCAGCAGATCGTCGACCTTGACCAGTTTGGCCATTTCCATACACCGCGCCAGCGCTTCCTCTTTTTTCACTTTTGCGTTGACTAACGGAAACATGATATTCTGCTGCACGGTCATATGCGGATACAAAGCGTAATTCTGGAATACCAAGCCGATACCGCGCTCCTCCGCCGGCACTTCGGTCACATCTTCCCCGTCGAACAAGATCTTGCCTGAAGTGGGCTGTTCCAAACCGGAAATCATATACAGCGTCGTTGATTTGCCGCAGCCGGACGGACCTAACAATCCTGTCAGCGCACCGTCTTTTATCGTCAGATTGACGTGATCGACCGCCACGGTCTGACCAAACTCCTTAACCAGATCCACTAATTGGACTTGCATGTTTCCCCTCCTGAAATATTTTAATTGAATTGTTTACATCATGAACATTATAAAGCATTTCACAGCCTTCGTAAATAAATCTGAAATGCTTTCTTTGTTAAAATTGTGATAAATACGTAAAAAAAATCCTGGCTCGCATAAGAAGCAAACCAGGATAAGTGTGTTACTTTAAATTGTTGAGGACTGCTTCCACAATCGCATCGCTGTCCATCTTGTATTTGTGCAAAAGTTCCGCCGGCTTGCCGCTTTCGCCATACACGTCGCGCTGCCCGACACGGACAAGCTTGCGCGGACATTGCTCGCTCAGCACTTCCGCCACCGCGCTGCCTAACCCGCCGATGATGCTGTGTTCCTCACAGGTGACAATCAGCTTGGCATCTTGAGCAAATTTCACGATCGTTTCCGCATCGATCGGCTTGATCGTATGGATATTGATCAATGTCGGCGTAATTCCTTTTTCATTCAGACTGTCGCAGGCTTTCATCGCTTCCTGAACTTCCAGACCGGTAGCCAGAATGACGACGTCCTTGCCTTCTTTTAAGACATCTGCCTTCCCGATTTCGAAGTGGTAGTTCTCGTCATGGATAACTTCTACGGCGCTGCGGCCTAACCGGACAAAGCATGGCCCGTTGATTGCCGCAACGGCTTTCACCGCGGCTTCCGCTTCCACCGCATCGCAAGGACAGATTACTTTCATCCCCGGAATTCCACGCATCAGCGCGATATCTTCAAAGGTCTGATGGGATGCACCGTCTTCGCCGACTGAAATTCCGGCGTGCGAAGCGCAGATCTTCACGTTTAACTGCGGGTAACCGATGCTGTTGCGGATCTGTTCATACGCACGGCCGACCGCAAACATCGCAAAGCTGCTGGCAAACACCGTGTTGCCGCAGGAAGCTAATCCCGCAGCTACAGCCATCATGTTGCCTTCTGCGATGCCCATGTTGCAATGGCGATCCGGCGCAACTTTCTTCGCCATGCCCGATTTTGTGGAACCGCTGAGATCCGCGTCCAGCACAACTATATTCTCATTTTCACTGACCAGTTCAGCCAGCGCTTTTCCATAAGCTTCCCGGGTTGCAATCTTAGCCATTGATCTGTGCCTCCAATTCCTGAATCGCAGCTTCCGCCTCTTCCGGCTTCGGCGCTACGCCATGCCAGTTCGCTTTGTTTTCCATGAAGGAAACGCCCTTGCCCTTCACCGTGTGTGCCAGAATCAACGTCGGTTGGCCCTTGCATTCTCTGGCCGCCGCATAGGCGTTTTCAAGCTGATCGTAATCGTGTCCGTCAACCTCGATCACATTCCAGCCAAATGCTCTGAATTTTGTATCAAAAGGAGTTGGATTCATAACGTCGGTAATCTTACCGTCAATCTGCAGTCCGTTAAAGTCCAAAATCGCGACGAGGTTGTCCAGTTTGTAATGGGCGGCCGCCATCGCCGCTTCCCAGATCTGACCTTCTTCGCTTTCTCCATCCCCAACTAACGCATAAACGCGGAAGTCCTGATGATGGATTTTATACGACAGCGCCATGCCTACCGCGCAGGATAAGCCCTGGCCTAACGAACCGGTCGACATGTCAACGCCTTTGATGCTCATGTTCGGATGTCCCTGAATGTGGGAATTGATTTTCCGGAACGTCATTAAATCTTCCTGTGAAATAAACCCTTTTTCTTTTAATACGGAATAGAGCACCGGCGAAGCATGTCCTTTGGACAGTACAAATTTGTCACGGCAGACATCGTCGACATTTTCTTCTGTGATGTTCATTTCATTAAAGTACAGGGAAACTAAAATTTCCACTGCCGACAACGATCCGCCTGGATGGCCTGACTGTGCTGCACAGGTCATGCGGATAATATTTTTGCGCACTTCGGCAGCAATCTTTTTCATTTCAGTTTGATTCATTTCCTTCACTCCTTTTAGCCTTCCCTATTCTATCATCATTGGTCCGGAATGTAAAAAAGAAAACAGGTAAATTTCACAAAATAAAAAAATCACAGAAAATCGTAGATCAACGACGATAAGGAAGCACTTTAAAAATAATTTAACGGCTGACAAACAGAGAACAAAACAGAACCTTCATATAGAGAACTTAATTCAATGAAATTCTCGAAATAATCGATAAATTACTTAATTTTTGACGAAACAACACCTACAAGCCTGGAGGATAAGGCGCAGGGAGAACGACAGAAAAGCTACACGCGAGTTAACATTAGCAGAAAATGGGAAGCAAAGCCTTTCTCTATATACTTCTACAACAAAAGATGTGCGGAAACCATGGCAAATGAAATTCTAATGGAGTATGCCGGGAGCCTTCATTGTGACAGCTATCCTGTTTATTCACGCATTGAGAAAGCAACGATACTGGATTGATTAGAGCATTACCGTCGTTACTTTGTCGAAACGCTGGAAGTCAGACCACTGCATAAACGAGCGAAGAAGCTGAAAGGCGAAGCAGTAAAAGCCGTTTGTGATGGTACGCAAAGCCTGGCTATTCAGAAAAACGAAGAGCGGAGCGAGAATAATCTCGATTTATCCCAGCTTATTGGAGAACGCAAAATTAAACCATCTGGATATTCATCTTTATCGGGTACATGTTAACTCAGATCCAGGAACAGCCGGATTTCATTCGGATCCGTTCATCGTTTGAATCCATATGGCTAATTCTTAGAGTACCACAGGAATTCATTTTTTTCGTTGGGTTGTATTGAACGCTTACGGATATTTCACTTCCAAGAATTTGATTTTTCGCTTCAGCATATAACTCCTAGTCCAACCGATAAGCAATTCCCATCTTCATCACCTGTGTTACGCCCTCGTCCAGTGTCAAAAATGCATAATTCTTCTTATTAATCTGATGGAGTGCCGTTTCAGAAAGCACAGTCAATTTTTCGGTAACATTTTCTGGGGCAACTAACCACGCAGTATCTTCAGTTCGAATAAAATACCTGGCATTTTTTTATTTAGCGGCTTCATCTGAATGTCGTACCGACCGTCACCGGCTTCGCGGTTAAAGATGGTGATCTTATAGCGGTTGTTCATGATTGCGTACAACCCTAGCATCAGACCGTGATAAAAGCTTTCAGAAGAAACATCATAAATGCTGCTCGTCTGCCGCAGAAAATCCTGCAAGTGCTTCTGCAAACTCGGTACATCCTGCTCCATAATCGCCTGCTGGATGGCAATCGCAGTCGGCGGAGAAATGACATCAGCAAAACAGGAAAGAATCTCTTTTTCATACACATAGAAAATTTCCTTATTGGGAATCGCTATAACACAGATACAGTTCTCGTCATGCAGTGCCTGTCGATCAACAATTTTTAAGTAACCTGCCATCAACAGGAAACTATATAACGTATAAGGGTTTCTCTTGATTTCAGGGTAAATGACTGCTGTATCCACATAAGTAGACACCAAGTTTCCTTGCATCAGCAGCTGGAGGTTCTCTTGAATCTCCGGTGTAGTGCTTTTGATAATTTCTCCGATAATCTTGATACTTCCAGTAGATTGCCGAAATGCCTGTGGAGAGCAATTTTCATTGATATAGTTCGCACACTTCACTTAGCTTTTTCTCTAAACCATAATATTGAAGCATTGCAGAAACTTCATCCCGCGTGAATCCAAAATACCTGCTGTAACGGGCATCCAGAACAGAATTGACACTTAAATTGTTCAGGCCGCTGAAAATGCTCTCTTTCGCAACCCGAAGAATGCCGGTCAGAAATCCATAAGAAAGATCGCGATTATCTTTGAATGCACCAGAAAACAGATTACGCATAAAGGAAACCACCCGATCATAGTAGCCTTGCATAAATCCGTTCTGAATTGGTGTGTCGTATTCATCAACGATGATGATAGGTGCTACCCCGTAATGCTCGTCCAACATCTGCGAAAGCTTACTGAGCGAGAATGCCAAGTCCACTTCATTGGGTGAACCAGAAACAATTTTCTCAAAGTCCTGTTTTTTATACTTATTCATGGCAGAGCCATACAATATTTCAGAATGGCGCAAATACTCATTTCGCATCAGTTGATCAATTGAATCGAGCGCTAATTCCCACGTTTCATATTTTACATCCTTGAAGGTAAGAAATATTACCGAATATTTCCCCTGATGTTTGCGATAATCTTTACCTAAAGCCCAGATTTTTTTATCACGGAAATACACAGAAGTATCTTCGGCAGTCTTTTCAAAAAAAAACGCGAAGCATATCCACATTTAATGTTTTGCCAAAACGGCGAGGATGAGTAAACAATGTAACCTTTACGCAAGTATCGAGGAAATCTTTAATCAACAGAGTCTTATCTATATAACAAAAATCCTTTACTGCTTCTTTAAAATCTGAAACTCCTATTGGTAATGGACGCAGCTTTACTGTCTGCTCCTGCATAGCCGCCTCGCTCGTCCGACCATCTTCCGACTTTACAGCATTAACTGGAAGCAGCCAAGATTTTCCAACTTTGTAGCACCAGCAATTCTCTCGTTTCGACATAGCAGCGTAATACGACGTTCCGAAATGCCCCAAGTTAATTATCCATGTCATGGGATAATTGCTCATATCCGAAGAAATATCGGAAACAGGGTAAGCGTCAAATACAACCCAACTATAAAAAAAAGCAACTCTGCGATAATCAAGGTAGAGAAAGAGGCAGGAGACGATGAAGACGCGAACCGCGGAAGAATGGCAACAGATCATGGAAAACTATCGAGCCAACGGCAGAAACGCCCCTACAGGTAAAAATATAATCATATTCTCAATCTCATAGGCCCTGCTCTGCTAAAGGGGGTCAGATTCATGGTCGTCCTGCTTCTCGGTTTTCGCGACAGCAGTGTGACCTGAAGCAAAACCGTTCCGTAAAATGCCAGGAACATGTTTTTGAAGAGCAGAGAACGAAACTCTTTCTGTTTCCCATCATCTCTGTACCGATAGTGGTTTCATATCATTAATGCCAGAGCAGCACAAAGTGCAGCAGCCAGACCATATTTCAGATAGGAAAATGTATCATAGATGTCATGTAAAATAAACGCACCATTCAGTGTCCTCATAAGTTTGTCTTCCTTATAGATAGCGCCGAACCAGGAGTCGACAAACCAATACCAATCTACAGTTTCGCCTCTTCCAAATATCTTCTCACACAATAACTTCAGAATGTGCCCCATCGTGAATCATCTTTCTAAAGGAAACGCCAAAATACTTACATACCTTAAACCTTCACATTATATATGAAAATATAACTGGTGTTTCAATTTCTATCAATAAATAACAAGTAAAATAATTAGCGTAAATTGAAAAAGTAAATTCCACAACAAAACAAAAATATGGAAATTACTCTTACAGACAATTCAATAAGTAATATAGTAGAAATTACTCTTACAATTATATATCATAATTAGTGCTCTTACTGTGATGCTTTCACAGAGGAGGACTTTCTATGAATATCAAAGGTTCTAAACATTTAGACTTACAGTACCGTAATTTTATTGAGCAGGGACTGAATAACAATTCTTCCAAATCTGCTATTGCTGCTGTTATCGAGATGGATAAATCTTCCATTTGCAAAGAAATCAAAAAACATGCCTATGAAGTCAAATTCTCCCGTCAAGGTGTTTCTGCCTATGGTACCTATGATTGCCAAAATATCGCTTCCTGCGGCTTTAATTCATTCTGCCGCAACGCGTGTCCTAATCGTATTCCTATCCCTTGCAAGATCCGCGACAAAACCAGAGGGGTATGCAATGGTTGTGATAAGAAAAGCACTTGCAAGCTCACAAAGCGATTTTATTCAGCCCAAAGAGCCCAAACGGAATATAAATATAGGCTTTCCGATTCTCGTGAGGGTGTCAATCTTACTTACTCAGAACTGAACGCAATCGCTGCTATTATTGTAGAGCCGATCAAAAATGGCCAATCTGTCTATGCAGTCCTTCAGGCGCATCCTGAGATCCATCACTGTGAGAAAACCATCTATAACTGGATCGAAACAGGTGTCTTTCAGCCATTTGGCCTCACCAACCTAGATCTTCGATCCAGAGTCACAAGAAAGCTAAAGAAAAAGGATCAGGTCAAATATAAAAAACGCGAAGACAGGGCATATCTTAAAGGTAGGACTTATGACTGCTTTGAAACCTATATGAGAGAGCACCCTTTCTTATCTGTCGTTAAAATGGATACCGTCTACAATGATGGAACTAACGGTCCTTTCATACAGACTTTCATGCTTGTTTCCTTCGGCATCATGATCGGTGTTCTTCATTCTGCCAAAAATGCAAAAACAATGGCAGTTGGAGTACGTTATGTAAAAACACTACTGGGTGATGATCTTTTCCATTCCATTTTTCAGGTCTTATTGACCGATCGAGGAAGTGAATTTTCTGATGCCTTTGCATTTGAGGAACTGGCAGGGCATGTTTTCTATTGTGATCCTATGGCCTCATGGCAGAAGCCTCACGTAGAGAACAACCATCGCCTATTGCGTTATATTTGTCCAAAAGAAATTAGATAATAAAAAACAAGAGTTTTTTGCGTGAATTTGAAAAATCTCAAAATCTCAAAAAACATCAATACAAAAAGATTGAATCTCTTCAACTTTTTGTAATTTGAGATATAATATAGGTGGTTAGCTGGTGAACACAGTACCCGTCTTGCACATCCCATGGATTGTGCGAATTAGCTTGGTGATACAAGCTACCTTGGCAGCTTTCGACTTTAGTGGGGTTGATTGTTGCCTTTTCTTTTGATAGAAAGCGTTAATGGGATTCTCTTTCCTTGATCGTATACTACAGGTTACCGCTAAATATAAAATACATCTTAATCGTTTATTCCCTTTTTTGGAAATCGATAAATGATAGCCTTCTATGTCCCCTGATTCTGCTCTGTTGGGATCATTCCCCACATAGGCTACCATAGCGCCTCTGGTTTTGAATTTGCTTATATCGCCAAACTCTGCGATGATTCTTGATGCCAGATTGGGACCGATACCATCAATACTTAAAATAATAGAGTAATAGGGCGTTGCTTTCGCAAGCTCTATAATTTTATCGAGCTTCGCCTCTGCCTCTTCCATCGTATCCTGGAGATGATGAATGTCATCGACCAACACCGCAACCCAAGCATCCTCTTTATCACAGCCCGGATACGTTTTGTTCGCAAACTCAATCGCCTTCTCTGCAGTTTTCAAACAAACTTCAAAACTATGATCGGTTTGCTTATTCAGTTTTTTTGCCACTTTCTCTGGCTGCTTGTTCTTCAACCTATCGGGATGGGGATACATTTCCAGTAACTGCAGCGAGATTTGACTGTATCCGTCTTGAAAGAGCTTCATATAGCCTGGAAACACGATACTCAGGTGACTTTGAAAGGTGACTTTATACTTTCTTAAATGGACAAGACAGTCTTCATATACACGATTGGCAGTACGCAATTCATGATAGAGATCCGCTTCTTTTTCATTCTCTCGGAGCTCTTTAATATAATAGACTTCCGCTATGGATTCGGGATCTTTTTTATCTGTTTTCTTATTATGTATTTCTGTTTTCCTTTGTTTCGCTGACTGTAACGGCGAGATGGAGTATTGTTTGATTTCGTTCTTTTCTAAAAATCTTTCTAATGGCTTCGTATACACGCCGGTTGCTTCATAGACCGCTGCCACTTCTTCGTTTGTTTTCTTCTCCAGTTCTTCTATTTTTGATTTTAAGCAGTTAAAGCCTTCTACGGTGTGAGAAATCCGATGCACCTTTCCCATTTTAGTGCCTCTTTGTGTAAAACATTGGAAGTGACTGTTTCCGTTGGATACATCAATACTAACGATAGGCCCTTTCATGGACAAAACCTCCTTTCACAAATAAGAGAGAGAATACTTCCATATTCAATTCAACTTTGTTTCGTAAGAAATCCAGACGATTCCGCTCTTGTGGCGGATGTCTTTTTAGATTTAAACAAGCTTATGAATTTGAATAGGAAGAATGGCATTTTCTTTTACGAACTAAATTGTTCCAAAAAGCGCTAAGCCATTTCTTCTCTATGAGCTTCTTAACTTAGGTTGGCCTACAAAAGAAAAGAAGCTAAGAATATTATATCCTAACTTCTGATACTCTCGATGAGATACTAAGATTAACTGAACATCACCTGTATGATTTCTTCTCAATCTCAATATTTTATACTCATCTAATTCTATATCGAGTAGGATACTTTATTCCTACTTCTATAATACGAAAAAGATCTGAATCAGCTTGGTCTTCACTCTCAGGCTGATCTAGATCTCATTTTTTTCCATATCAATTCGTATCCACGTAAAGAACGATATGGGAAGTCGCCGATTGAAGAATTCACTTTCTATCATCCTGAATCAGAAGCTATCTTATCAGCACTTCACATTCAATGCGTTGATAAAGATAAGATCATACTTAATCCGGCTTTAATCAAAAAATAATTTAATATACCACAGTAAGAGCAGCTCATCTATAAATAGAAAATCGAGTAGAGAATTTAGTCTTACAGTTTAAAAAAAGTCTGAATTAACTACTCTTTTTGTGTTTGTAGAATTAACTCTTACAATAGCAATAGTAGTATATCATATTGTATGAAAACTATGAATATGAAAATAAAAAAGTTCTTATATCCTCTCCTACTATCGGATATAATGAACTTTTGTAAGACTTAAATCAACCGTTTGTTTTCTCTTCATTGTTGTGGAATTTACTTTTTCAATTTACGTATAAATAGCTTGCCCCAAACACACCCAGCTTCTTCGGACCAGTCGCATTCTCTCCCAGCTCCACGGCTCTTCGATACGCCAGTTCCACTGTTGCTCTGGTGATGCTTTTCTCTTTTCTGTCCACAAGTATCTCTCCGCCTTTTACCACATAAGAAAATTTCAGCCCTTGCTCGTCTTAAACGGATAGCCCTGAAAAGCAATAACCGCATTCCATAGGTTTTCGCAAGCTACTGCTGCCGGAATCCCCGGTGCTTTTCTTAGTTGCTCACACGCTTTCTTCCGCTCCCGATACAATTTCATCCTGTCAGCGCCAACGCTGCTCTCTTTCATTTTGTAAATGATTTTTGTATATGGCAGATAGGAATGTACGGATGCCCGGGACAGCTCCAGTGTGGACATGATTTCCTCAACTGTATTTCCTGCCTTCCACAATCTTAAGACTTCATCCGCTGCGGCAGATTGATATATTTTTTGCCCCTGTGTCTCTCCAGCAGTAATCAACAGCTTTCTCACCTTCAGCGGATTTAAACCACAGTCCAGTTCATCTGCTATCGCCTGAAGGGATGGATGATTTCCGTGCTCATCTAACCTATCATATACATTTACCACAGCTTCCAGAAGTTCCCCCGTCACCGAAGCAGGATTATAATCCGGTTTTTTCTTTGGTTTCCCGGCATGCCACCTTCTTTTACTCTTGTGTTTTTTCACACTATCTCTTCCTTATACTTTATTATAATAAATCGTCACTATCTATATAGTTTGCTCCAAAGAAAGACCGATTTCACACCTCTCTGTTAGTCTCTCATTTCACCGTGCGTTCATCGGTTTTTCTCATTTTTTCTATTTCTCACTCATGCAGCTCCAGCGGCAACCCATCCGGGTCTCTGAAAAAAGTCATGTGTTTTCCGGTAAACTCATCCGTCCGGATTGGCTCACACGCTATATCCAATTTTACCAGTTCCTTCACTGTATCTTCCACCGAGTCTACTTTAAACGCCAGATGCCGCAGCCCGCAGGCTTCCGGATGGGATACTCTTTTCGGTGGATTGGACACACCGAAGATTTCTAACTCTATATTTCCGCACTGCAAATCCAGCTTCCAGTCATTTCTTTCCGGGCGGTAGTTCTCACGGATGATGGAAAAGCCCAGCTTATTGACATAGAAATCTTTGGAAATCTGATAATCCGATACGATGATTGCTATATGGTGAATTGTGTTTAGATTCATAATCAGGTTCCTTTCTAATGGCGCTTACTTAATATCCTCTCTGGTTATTCAGTCTGACACCATTATATATTAACACATCCTGAACTCGCATAGGTTCATGGTCGGTATATACCATATCTCCGATTTGAAGCCCGTCTATTCTTTTTTTCTGATCCGTTCGCCATCAACACCATCGTTTCTCCTGTAACATAAATCATGACTATCACCTCCTGTGTTTACCCGACATCATTTGTCATTATTATTTGACCTCCATCTGACGATCGTCTGCGCACATTGATTACAGTGACATCTGGAAATTCTTATAAGTCTGAATATAATTCTTCCTTATACACGCCATCTGCAATCAGCTTCTTAAAGCTCTCTACCACAGCCGCCTTGTCCTCCTTGTAGGTAACGCCGAACCAGGAGTCCCTCTCCAGCGCCTTCACCGTACACTTTCCTTCCCTCAACAATCCACCGATATGTACCGGTAATAAATACTCAGCTTTCAGTGGATTGGATGGAACGGTATCTTTTAAGAATTCCACAAATCCCTGCTCTAGAACCGTCAAATACGCCGGAGCGCAGCCTTCCTTCGCCGGAAAGCCCCAGAAATTCATCGAAACATAAGAATTGGGTGCAATCTCCGCTCCATCTGCTTCCGCACCAATTTTCCCATGCTCATCAACCGTTTTCACAATATTGCTGGTCTCAATCACATCGGTAATATGCGTGTGTCCCTCCGCGACCTTACACACACCTCTGGTCACGCCGCCATTGTCCGATAAGGTATTCTTCAGAATAAATCCTGCCATCGCAATCGCATTGTCCTCATGCTACAAAACCAGCCAGTCGTGAAGCTGACGGAATGCCTCTTTGCCGTAGTAATCATCTGCATTGATCACCGCAACCGGCTCATGAATCAACGCTTTGGCCGCCAGTACAGCCTGACCGGTTCCCCAAGGCTTTGTACGGCCTGCCGGCACTTTCACACCACCTGTGAGATCTTCACCCGGAACGTTATGCAGTTCCTGGAATGTATAAGCGACTTCCACACCAAGTCTCTCACACAATCCCTCCACGCGATTTCCGATTCGCTCCTTAAAATCCGCCTCAATATCCTTCCGGATAATGAAAATGATCTTGTTAAATCCGGCTTCGATGGCATCATGGAAGAATAGTCCATGATGATCTCATCATGTAAGCCCACCGGCTCCAGCTGCTTGATTCCACCGCCGAAGCGGGAGCCGATACCAGCTGCCATAAACAGTAATGTAGTGTTTTTCATATTATTTTTATCTCCTCTCGAATACCAGTCGCCATAGGCCATATCCGATCAAGCCGCCCGGTACATTCATGATCACATCATCCGTCTACAAATATCCTCGCTGCGTCACAAACTGTACAAGTTCAATGCCGACGCTGAGTCCAGTCAGCGCCAAAGTAACCGTGCGCAACCTGCGCAGCCTTCTATACACCAACGGCAGAAACACCCCTACAGGCAGAAAAATAATCATATTCTTAATCTCATATGCCCTGCTCTGCGCTGTTGTTCCCCAGGTGCTAAAGGGAATCAGTTCAGCAGCAATCCTGCTTCCCGGCTCCCGCGACAGCAGTGTTACCTGGAGCAAAACCGTGCCGTAAAAGGCCAGGAACATACTTTTACAGACCAGCGAAACAAACTCTTTCTGTTTCCCACCATCATCCCAGATTCGCCTGCGGTATAATACCGTTAAAGCCAAAGCAACACAAACCGCTGCAGCTATACCATATTTCACATAGGAAAATGTATCGTAGATATCATGCAAAATAAGCTCTATCATTTACCCAGCTTCCTTAACAAGATTTCAACCTATCTAGTTTCCAACCTTCACTCAGTTTTAAAAGGACACACTTTCAAACATTTATAGCAACGAATACATTTTTTTTCATCAATCTGCGGATACTCAAATCCCTCTTCATCTTCCACCATACTTATCGCCTCTTTAGGACAGATGGCAACGCAGGCGGTGCATCCGCAGCATTCTTCTATTCTTTTATACAATACAGGAATATCTTTTTCCACCTTTTACCACCAACTTCTTGATTTTTCTCTTAATCTTTCTCAAGAATGATTTAACATCATTCTTGAATCCAATGCCACCGTATTTCTTGGCAACATACTCAAATGACTTGTTTTCAAAGTCAATCCAAAATTGATTTCTATTTTCCGGTTTTGGAAATGGAGCTTTAAGAGGCGGCTGCATACTATCCTCTAGCTTTGTCTGCTTCCAAATCAGTCTCTCCTTTATTTTTTCAAAGATTTTTTCTCCAGCCTCATTATTTATTAGCACCAATGAAACGCCCTTGTTATCATCAAACTCTGGTGCGGCTTTCTCGATACCCCAGTAATCTGCAATTGTAATATCTCCTGGATGTATTACAGACTTATAAGGGCATTCATAGCAACTTGGCCGTAATACTGTATGTCCATAGAAGAGCTCTTTGAATACCCGGCTGCTTGTAAACTTTCCATTTTCAAAATGAAGCGTTTCCACATGGTCATGCCATCCAAAATCTTTTTTATTACGAAAGTCTACGCTTGCAATTTTAGAATGATTTTTCTGCTCTTGCCAGCGCAGATATGCGTTCCAAACCTTTTGGCTTGGTACTCCGTGGCAAACAATGTCCACACAGAAAAGGTTATCATATTCTTTTCCAAGATATTTTTTCAATCCTTCCACCTGACAGGAAGTTCCAGAAAAAAGTACACTCTTCTGAGCATCGAGATCTGCCTTGACACTTTTAAATGTATCACCTAGTTTACTTTGGATATATTTTGAGCCACGCATTCGATTGCGATCTTCTTCATTATCAGCACGAATATGTACAGCGTTAAAATCATCCATCAAAACACATCCGTAAATCACTCCGCAATTGGATAATACTTGATCCGACAGAGCTGTAAAAATACCGCCGGATCTGGAAGCCGCTCTTGTTGCTTCGTCTTTATGTTTTACTGCATACACTTTAGGCTGCTTCCAGTTCATTACGCTGCCCTCCTTTCGGAGTAATCAGCATAACAGGTACTACTTTCTGTGTACCCCCCCCTCAAAATTTTGAGGAGTTTATTCTTTACTTTTGTTTTCATTGGAACTGTTCCATATTTCTTCATGACGAAATCAATTCCTTTCCTTTGATAATCGTTCCAAAACTCTTCTCTTTGCTCAGACTTCTTGGTCGGTGCTTCAAGGTTCGCCTGCCAACATTGTGTTGTATTACTCAATCTACAATCCAAGTCTCCCTGAATCTTTACAAACAGCTCTTCACCTCGATTTGTATGAATCAAGAATAACGAATTGCCGTTAGGGTTATAGAAGTCTGGAATCGTCTCCTCAATATGCCAGAAATCGCCAATGGTTATATCTGTTTTTCTTTCTGTGGTAGCATAAGGACATTCATAACAGGACGGCCGCAATGCACACCGATTATAAAACACTTTCACATAATCTTTAATCGACTTCTCTGCTCCATTGACTTTCACATAAGCTGTTGGAGATTTCCAACCGTTGCGCTTATCTTTGAAAGTGAGGTATGTTATTTCTCCGTCCTTCTCCTGAATCGACTCTGCATATTCTCTCCACAGCATTGGATTTGGTGAGCCATGACAGATAATATCTACGATGTACACTCGATCACGAATTCCTTTTATTTCGCTGAACTTCCGAAATCCATCAGACTGGCACCCCATACCAACAAAGAGCAACTCTTTTTCTGGGTTCTCCATCAGCCAATTGTAAGCTTCCCGATAAATATCACCGGGCTTGCTTTGCATATATTTTGAACCTTTTGCTCTTTCACGCTGATTCTTATTCAGAATCATCTGGAATTCTGCAGTGTGGTTCTCGTAATTATAGATTGCTGCCACCATAGCGTTACCATTTTCCAGAAAGAAGTCAGAAAGTGCAGTAAATGCGCCACCAGAAGAACTGCTCCTCATGGCAGATTCGTCTTTTAACCTTCCTGCATATACTATTGTATCTATCAAATCTACCATAAGCTGTTCCTCCTACGTATTATTTTCTTCTAATTGCGATCTTAAACTTCTGCAGAACGATAAGGAATATAAGCGTTGCAAAATAAACCACAATCGGTGCAACATATTTGTAAATTGATTTTATCCCAAGTTTACCTGTTATCATTGCAAAGACCGTAATAAAAATCGGATGTATAATGTAAAGCCATGTGGAATACTTTCTTCCAATCACAGCCAATTCCTTATTATGCCAATTACTCTTGAGAGTATATACAAAGAGACAGATTGCTAAAAAAGTCGTGCTGATATAATGATCTCTTGTTGCGTTCAATCCAGCGTTTTCCAAAACAAATCTTTCTGCAAGGCTGGTTATCGCAAACACAAAAATCAATAACCGAAGTGTTTCCCCATTCCATTTTTCAGAACACTGTTTTTCTCTGATGAGATTTCCAATACAGAAATACGGTATTCCTACACAAAGGAAATTTCTAACCAAAATGTACAGAAACTCCCGATGGAAAATGAGCAGCGAATACTTTCCAAACATCAAGTCTACAATGAGCAGAACCGGAGTCAAATAGTACAGAATCTTTCGGCAGTTGAACTTATCCATCAACAAAACAATCACCAACACATAAAGGATTGCTCCTAAATACCAAAGATGTCCTGCCAACGGTGATTCATTCAAAACTAAAAACTCAAGTATGTTCCTACCAGTAAAAATCGACCGAACATAGGTTACTATGCTGTCTCTTCTGAGAATATCGAGAGCAATATTCCAAACAAAGAAAAGTATATTCGCCTCTACAACCAAGCAGAATATCTTCTTGATTTGTTGCTTCTCCTTATGCCTTGCAACGGTATCTGAATAAAAGTATCCTGTAATCATAAAGAAAATAGGAACTGCTATTCTGGTCAGTGACGTAAAATATGCACCGACTCTTCCCGGAAACGGAACATGAATACAAACAATTAGGAAAGCGCATATTACTTTCAAAATGTCAATATTATCTGCTCTGCTCTGCTCTGCTCTGCTCTGCTCTGCTCTCAAGATTTTATCCCTTTCTTAAACCACTCGTCAACTCTCTCATGTATCATTATTTGCATCATATTCGTATCGAACTACATCTTAACCATTCAAAGAATTTACCTACTGCCCAGCACATAGAGGTGCGCAACTTGAGCCACCACCGTGTAATATGTATCACACAGTTTAAGCCCAAACATATTCACATTAAAACTAGGAACTTATTTTCCAAGTAATTTCTTTATCGCTTTTTTAAGATGTTGCTTTATAACCACTAAGCTAATCACCTCTCCAAATTGCTTTCTATAATAATAATACAATTCGTGAGGTTCTGTTCCTTCTATGCTCGGTCTTGATATACCAGAAATTTCCCCCGCCATACCTGCATCGGTTTTGCAGAGTTCTTTCCCTGTATAGGTATTAAAATAAACAACAATGTACTTTATAAGATCATGGAGTCTTATATGCCCTTCGGTTTTACTAACAGATTTAGGCACAGTAAAATTCATATCCTCAGCAAATTCTCTAAGATGTTCATTAAACACCATCCAATAGGGACCCTTATCTGCGGAATTAGGAAAGAACGAAGCGTGGCAATCGATATAAATCACTTTTGCTCCTGATAATTCATTTATCGGAAACTGGTTAACATTAATTCTATAGGTCCTATTCAAAATCACGAATTCTGTATTACTGTCTGAAAACAAGAGGTTAGTGGTATAGTGCCCGATATTCCCGCCATTTTTTTACATGTGCTAAAGTAAAAAAGCTGTTCCTTTAAAGATAACTTCTCTGGTGAAAGTACCTTATATCCATTTGCTTCAAACAGTTCTTCTATTACTTTTTCTCCCGTTTCTGTCTTCCTAGCCTTTTTCAATTTCGTTCTTGTCCAATAAATTTTTTCATACCGCTGATATGACAAATTTAATTTCTCAATCTTTGAATTCATATAATCAAAGATACTTTTATATTCGGCATAATAAGGATATGGGCGCTCATATGATGTCTGTGGAATAATTATATTTGTAAATTCAGTGGGGGATTTAATACAAATAACTCTCTTTGTATCAATGCCAAATACATTTAAAAACTCGGCATAAACTCCATCAATTTCTTGATTTCCAATCGAAATATATACCAACTTTAAATCCGAATCATTATTAATTAAATGCCAAAGCCGAGGAACAAAATCGACAAGGAAATGTCCCCACTGTTTTATAAATAGTCCCAAATAAACCGCTGTTTCATTGATTTTACTCACTTTCATCACTTCGTATGGGCGCTCCATTATATGCTCAGCATGAAGTGCCGACTCTTCAATGTACTCTCCGCGGTTATTTAGTACCCCCCCCCCGGCCATTTAGGAACGGCAAAACAATCGCATCTACATATTCTTTTGCTTCTAGCTTTCCATTTAAAAAATGTGGTTTTTCAGCCAGTCTTTTAAATTCATCAACAAATTGCTCATCCATATATTTAGTATTGTACATACCCTTTTCTCCTATTCATTGCAAAGTCTAATAGTCCGTATCATTTCATTCAAATAATAGATAACATAAATATTTAATATTTTTTCTTTTTTAGTCCAACTCTTTTTATTAGTGATTTGAATGTCTGCCTATCTAGGAAATAAGCCACCACACCATAAGCCAGCGAAACAAACAAAAATGTAACCACTCCGTATAATATAAATTGTATAAAGCTCTCAATTGCCAATGGTTTAATCACAAAAGCAAAAGATATAGAAAAATACAATGCCAAATACGCTATAATTTTAAAGCAACTCTTTCGAATTGATCTCTTTAAAATCACAACATTTCCAAGATACGTTAAATATATAAGTTTAAAAAGCAGCGAAATTGCCGTTGCTAAAGTTATTCCATAAAGTCCCATTTTAGGAGCCAATATCACAGACAGTACAATATTTGATACCGCCTCTGCCACCGATATTTTAGATACAATTTTTGCATATCCAGCAATACCAGTTAGGTTTCCAGACACATATCGATCCCATGAGAGAATTTGTATCAATCCAAAAAGAATCGGTAAATAAATATATATATAATTTGTATCTGTCACGCCCTTTGTGTATAGGCGTACAAATGGAATTCCAAGCACTGAACAGCAACTCATTAAAATAGCAGCGCCAGTCATAAACATCAATTCGAATTCATCGTGTACCTGTTCATATTTACGCAAACTTTCACTGTATGTCTGTCCTAACAAATATATCAAACTTGTATATACAGAATTCATTAAACCTGAAATATTGGAATATACAAGATTATAAACAGAATACACACTTGATAAAGCCGTGCTAAAAAGTATTGACAGCAAAATCATATCCGTTGATGAAAAAACAGTCCACGCTATTTCGGTTAAGACATATGCATTTTTATCCGGTAATTCAAAGTTTTCATACGATTTCAAATCATACTTTATCCAGCCATAATTTTTTTTAATGTACCATTTATAAATCGCCAACTGAATCAGTGATACGCAGAAGAATCCAAACTGAATTGCTACAATATTAACTTTCATACAGGCCAAGACAATTTTAACACCATATGTAAGCAGTTTAGTAATCAATGTGATATTTGCCTGTACATAGCCTTTTCCTTCTGCCATTAGTAATTGCATCCAGTTCTCAGTGAACATAAATCGAATTACACCTGACATACCCTCAAAAAAAACTACAGCAAAAACAGTTTTTGCCGAAAGTTCTGTTTTAAGCACAAATGGAAGTAGTGCTGCCATAAGAATCACAACTCCGGCATAGTATTTCGTAATCTTCCAATAATATTTTCTTGAAACTGACAGGATTCTACAAATTCCGTCTTTATCTTTTTCTGTGATTGGCTTATACAATGCATTTTTAGTAGATTGCCCTATTCCAGCTTCTAGCAACGCCACATAACTAAAAATCTGAGTTAATGTATTTGTCAATCCATTTGTATCTGAGCCATAATTGGTAATCATAATTCTTGGGACAATTAATCCCAATGCAATGATTATCAATTGTGTCATCAATCCTGTTATTGCATTTTTCTTTGCTCGCATTAGTTAATTATAGTCCTCCAAAAATCTTTATACATGTTCTTTCGGCTTTATGTTATCTTTCAGATATCTAATGGACTGCTGTTTCAATTCCTTTAGCCCTTTATACTCAGCTTTTTCCAGATCAAAAATATCGTTACCTTTTTCATCCTTATAGAAGAACTCTGGAGATTTCAGAATTGAAAGCAATGATTCGACACGACCTTTGCCATTTTCATACCCATGAAACACAACTTTTTTCTTAAAGATTGATGAGAATGCAACAGCATGAAAAGAATTTGTACAAATATAAGCCGCATTGTTAATCAGCCACACGAATTCTTTCGGACCAATTTTATACAATTGATTTTCTATCATAAAAGAGCGATTTCCATTCGGATGGATAGAAAGCACTGGGATTCCATAATCCTTTCCTACTTTCTTCGCAGCTCTAATTAATTTTTCGTCTTTACGCAATGCATAATACAAAATATACTTTTCAGGTATATTTTCAACTGGTTTCCGTGCGATGTTTATCCAACAATCCTTATCTAACAGAAAGACCGGATCACATACCACATCTGCGTTACTCACGCCATTATCACTTAATATTTTCACGCCACTTTGCTCTCTAACAGATAATGCATCAAAAGCATTCAAATATTTTTTAATAAACTGGCTTATAGAATTCAGATCATTATCAGCACCAAAACTTGCTGCATAGGCAATTTTTTTTACAGTTTTATCTACAAAATCTCCAAAATAAATGCTATCGCTATTTGTAATACCTAGATTCCAAATCTGATCGCTGCCGTAAATTACTGCATCAGCCCGGTTTAAGACATTTTTCGCCAAATCTATATCTGACGTATTCTCATTAGCACATTTTAAATCATTTTTTCTGAAATTTGAAAAAAATTCAAACTGTTTTCTTTTATATGGAATGGCTCTAGCCCTTCGTATTATTTCACGCGGGTGTATTCCACAGGAAAAAGGATTTAATGAATACAGCTTTTTTAAATGTTCAGGCTCATAATTCAAAAACTCCACATTTCCATACTGACTCAAATGTGCTTGTAATGCATACGCTTGGAGAACCGCACCATAATTATTAGCAAAATGAAATGTTACAATCTTAAGATTCATATGCTGTTAACTCCTTGACCTTTCTATAATAATATTCTCCAAATGCGCATCCAAAAATATAAGGAAAAAGAAACGGCGCATCATAAAGAGGATTTCCTGTAAGACTGTATAACAGGAAAAATGCTTGTATGTAAACTGAATATAGTAGCAACGACTCATTAATACCACCCAGTTTTTGTACTCTGGTCTGTTTCAATGCATTCCAAGCATGTAAAAATGAAACAATAAAAAATGCAAAAAATGCCAAACTAAAAAACAATCCCTCTTCACACAAAAGCTGCAAATAAACATTGTGTACGTTAAGCCACTCTCCAAAAGTAGCATTATAATAATAAGTAAACCCGTTCCATCCGATTCCTGACAAAATATTCCGTAAAAACAAACTCAATGCCAGAAGCATTCTCGCATTTCGCCCCAGCGAACTATCTTCCAACTGCGACATATAAATAAATCGCCTAATAACTGGTACAGCATCAGGTGCAATCTCTACAATTAAAACTAGAGCTATACCGCCAACTGCTATCAATGTTAGTGTTTTCATTAGACGGCTTTTCGGTTTATCAGAATTGTATACATAATATGCCGTCAACAAGCATACCAAAGCGAATACACAATGTGCCCTTTTTCCTGTAAGAATCAATACAAATAAAATAAATGCTGTAAGAGCGATATTAATTTTATTCATAATCGGTTTTCCTTTAAACCTTCTATCCGTCAGGCGAATAAAAGCTGCTCCAAGTGCAACCGACATATACATGGCATTTGTACTATAGTGAGGTGTAAGTCCAACTGCATAACCATTTCTTACGCAATACAGTAAAGTCGATTCGTAACCAAATGAAACAAACAGTGGCATGACATATTTCATGTACACATTTGGCAAAAGGTATAAAACAAATGAAGTAACCGCATGAAACAAACCACCATAAAACAGAAGGTTTGTTGCTATTTCCATCCATCGATTATCATTTTTTGAGACCAAATAGAACAAGAAAATAGACACTGTCGCCACGGTATTAATGTACGACCCATTCTTTATGTCGGCATTGTTAAAGATAAGCGCAACCAACATAATCACAACAAGAAGGTCGACTGGCTTTATCGTCTTAATTTTTCTGATTTTAGGGAACCCAGTATTAGCTATGCAACCGAGCACAGCTGCACCTAGAAGAGCTGCAATAATATTTTGCCATGTTCCAAAAATATAGCTGGCCAGTCCACTGGTATACAAATAAATCACATATATTAAGACAGATAAATACCTGCATATTTTTTTATATCCTATCTTCATTGTCTCATTTTCATCCTTCCAGCGGTACCTTTTTGATCATATTAGATTTCTTTTATCATCTCTTGATATATTCTCATGCCACAATTTCCATTTGTGTACTGCACCGCATATTTCTGCGCTCTTACAGCTGTTTCATACATATTTTCTCGGTTTTCTTGAATCTTATAAATACATTCAAATAGCTTATGATAATCCCCAGACGGATAAAGATATCCTGTTTTGCCGTTATTGATAAGTTCTGAATTCGCTCCAGCATCAGTTGCCACAACAACTAATCCTCCAAGCATTGCCTCTATGGTAACACGTCCAAACGCCTCACTTTTAGATGCAACCACCGCAATATGCATTTTTTTTCTAAGTGTATTCATATCTTCAACAAAACCAAGGAAATGAACTTTCTCGTTCAATTGATTGTCAGCCACATATTTTCTTAGCTTTTGCGTATAGGATTCATCGCCTTTTCCAGCGATATATAGATTTGCCTTTACTCCCACTTTGCACAATTCATTAAAGGCTTTTAGAACATCAATCTGACCTTTGCCTTCTTGCAAAATACCTGCAATTAATATGTTAAGAGAATCGCCTCTAAACTTTTCATAGTTAAAATTTAACAGATACTCATTCGACACATCATCATAGATTGTAACCATCTTTTCAGATGGGACCCCTTTACTTTCATAGTAATTTTTCAAAGCCTTAGATATCACGATCATTTTGGTCGTATATCTTTCAATAAATTTTTTAAATGTCGCAAAACCTAAAATATATCCATTACCATGATCCAAATCTCCAAATTCACGGACATGCCAAAAATGGGGAATCCTATAAATTGCGTTGAGCATTGCGCCAAAGAAGATAGTGTTAGTATTAGTGTATACGATATCTATTTTTTCTTCTCTCAAGGTCTTTTTAAATTTCAATGCCTCTATGTAAGTTTTTATCTGCTTAAAGCGCCCCCAAGTAAAGGATTTGAATTTACTTTTGGTGGATGCATTTAGCTTGTAGTCCCATCTTGTATAAGGAACATACAACACTTTTACGCCTTGCTCCCGCAAGTACTCAATCGCTGATCCATCTTTAACCGGAAATGTCGCAATAATTCGAGCGCCTTTTTCCGAAAACACTTCCAACATGTCCAGTAACGACTTTACTCCACCATTATTTTTTTCATTAAAGTGAAAGCAAAACAATACCGTCATACATTTTCCCATCCCTTAGTTTTCTTTGTTATAAGATTTAATCGCCAATTGCAATTGCTCAAGGTAAGCAAAGCCATGCTTTTCGTCCGGTTCCAAATATGCTCCCTCCGCCCACTCATTCCAAGCATTAATAAAGACAAGCGGAAGATCATTCTTTTCTCTCATCTGATTAAAGAGGTTTTTTGCGCACTTTCCAAATTTTTCTGGATTTCCACCTTTAAAAACAAAGCCATTTTTTCGCCTTGCGGTATTATCCCAGTCTGTAAACAAACCCTGCACAATCTTTCTGGAATGTGGACCATTCAAGATATCTGTGCATTCTTTATCATAGCTAAAAATTGACAACGGCTTATCATTTCCGACCACTTTTTTTCTACTTTTTACAAAGGCATAGATTGGCTTTTCTAATCTGACTTCCTTTAGAATTTGATAAGCAATCTGGCGACGTTTAATTTTATTTAAATCTTTTTCCGCGTACTGCTTTGAAAAGTAAGGCTCAAATTTAATTTGATAATCAAAATCTCTATCATTGTAAGACGGTGAAAAATACCATCCAGAATTCTGGATCATTAAGCAAATCCGATTGAAACCAAACTTTTTAATCTCCGACTGCCAATAAGTTACCATACGATGCAGATCCGGAATCTCTTCAGGTTTATAAATGAGAAAAACTGGATCCCCATTTAATGTAATATATCGTTCGTCCTTAAAAAACTGAACCATATAAAGCAAATGTTTTTTCCAATCATCTTCTGTGCCGTAATTCTGCTCCGCAATAATCTCCTGATTACCGCCATCCCATCTCTTACTCCAGTTCTCATTTGCCCAAGACATACAGAATGGGATATCAACATCTTTATTTTGCAGCATTTGCTCTAGTGGTTTTTCAAGCAGCTTCTTTCCATCTTTAAACCAGTAGTGATAGTAGCAAAAACCAAACACACCATACTTCTTCGCTAAATTTGCCTGCCAAATTTTAACATTGTCATCTAACAAGTTATAATAGTTTTCATTTAGCGGAACCTTTGGCTGGTAATGTCCCTCAAATAGCGGAGTAGCCTTTTTTGTATTTACCCATTCCGTAAATCCTTTCCCCCAAAATTTGTCGTTTTCCGGAATAGCGTGATACTGAGGTAAATAAAATGCAATTGTTTTAATTTTATTATCTGATAATATCTCTGCCATTTTTAGTTCTCACTTTCCAATTCATCAACGCATGATTTGATTGCATCTAAATACCCATACTGATTTTTCATATCAGGCTCTAAATATCCACCTTCTGACCATTCATTCCATGCAAAAATGAAAATATAGTCAGACTTGTATTCGTCCCGCGCTTTTTTCAGCTGTTTTCCAAAATACTCTTTAAACTTCTCAGGCGTTGCACCAGTCAACACGCGACCTTTTTCTTTATATCTCGGCGTATTATCCCAGTCCACAAATGCCCCTGGAATCATTCCAGGCTCTGCTTTTCTATTTAGAACTGTATTCCATACTTCATCATACGATAATTTCTGCAGGTTTGCCTTTTTAGCAGACTTAAAGCTCTTTAAATGATCCCTTGCCCATGTCTGTACATTCTGCTTAATAACGCTCATCTGCTTCTGCATCCAAGAGCTCATATCATAAAACGCAAAGCCTGGCTGATATTCAATCTGGTATTTGAACATTGACTTATCGACGCTCTTCTCAGCATAAAAAGAAACATGCTGTGCTGCAAAAACCAGCCCGTCAAAGCCTTCTTCTTGAGTACGTTTATTATAATAAGCCAATCTTGCACTCAGCTCTGTAATATACTGTGGCCGATAAATCACAAAAAGCGGCTTATTAGCCTCCTTTATGTATCTCTCGTCCTTAAAGAACGGAAGCAAATACTGGAAATGTCTCTCCCATTCTTCTTTATCACCGTACTCCTGTTTGATTAAGGTCTTTCGATCAGACTCAGTTTCCGCAGCCCAAGCATTTGTCCATGTTTCGTTTGCCCAGCAAAAGCAAAACGGTAAATCACAGTTTTTATCTTTCAGATAAATCTCCATAGGCTTTTCAAGAAGCATCTTGCTTCCAAACCAATAGTGGTAGCAGCAGAAACCGTATACGCCGTGTTCTTTCGCAATTTCGGTCTGCCACTCCAGAGTTTTCTCATCTAAAAGATTATAATAATTATTGTTGAGCGGAATTCTTGGCTGATTATGTCCTTCAAAAAGTGGTTTGGCAGCTTTCATGTTATTCCACTCGGTAAAGCCTTGTCCCCACCACTCATTATTTTCTGGCGTTTCATGGAACTGTGGCAGATAGAATGCAATTACTTTCATTTCTTCTTCCTTTACTTTTTAATCTTTGTAAGTAGCTTTTTAATCTTCAAATTTTTACTCAGGCTTGTGCTAACCATTGCCCGTTTAACCATATCCATAATGGCTTCTTTTTTAGAATATGGAATATACTTATCAATTAATTCTGTATATGAAAGTTTTCCATAATCACTCCAAAATTCTGCACGAGCCTTATTTTTTACTGCGGATTCATAGATCATGTCTCCGTCATTCTTATTCGTAACCGCTGTTTCCGTTTTTACAGCAGTAACTTGAGCCTCGATTTGTTTCCACAAATCAATTGCCTTTTGTGTGCGAATATACACATTGGACAGCCCCATATCATCATCTTTAAAGCCATACTGTCCAGCTGACTTAAAAGAATCAAATAGTGTAAAATCACTCACACGATCTTCTTCTTTAAAACTGCAGGCATAGCAAGATGGCCGTGATGCAAACCCGGCAAACCATAATCTCGGATAAGATTTCACCACTCGTCTGCTGTGAATTAGCTTTCCATTTGAAAAGCGAACTGCAATCGTGGACAAGTGATGCCCTAAGACCTTGCTTCTAAAATATATGTTCTGAATATCACTTTCGTATTTTTCTGAGAGTGCAGCCTTATAGTCTTCAAACAGCTTTGGCGATGGAACGCCATGACAAACCAAATCAAGGAGAATTAGATTTTCGTCTTCTCTATTAATATAAGCTCTAAGTCCTGCTACTTGACAAGGCGTACCAGAGAACAAAACGACTCTATCTGCTTTCAAATACTTGTCCACCTGTTTAAATGTATCACCTAAATCACTTTGCACGTACTTGGACATTCTCAATTTTTCTAAATCTGCTTCATGTTCTATAGCTATATGCTTAACCCTAAGTTTTTCATCATATGCCGCACCAAAAACTACGCCATTCTTCTCTAAGACATAGTGAGCTATGACGCTAAACAGACCACCTGATGCACTTGCTTCACGCTGATTCTTATTATTATTCATAGCGATATAAGAGGCTACTACTGAATTTTTCTTTTGCTTATTCGTGATAGGACATGTCTTTACACATTTTCCGCATTCCACGCACCGATTTCTATCAATAACTGGATATTTAAATCCTTCCTCATTGGTACACATTGATATTGCTTCTTTCGGACAACAGACCATACAAGCTGTGCAGCCCGAGCAGTGGTCTTTCTCAACTAATTTAATCATTCCTGTGCACCCTTTAAGCACTTTATGGCTCTTTCAAAATACTCTCGTGAACTTTTTCTAAAATCATTTAGCCTCTTATTGACATCAGACCAGTCCACTTGATATGCGAGTGCTACTTCCGGAGTAATTGAGTTTTCAAACAAGCGATTGGACAAACCAACGATTGAAAGAATATTTTTTACCCTCGAATTCATAGAGCTTTTCTGGCTATCTGAAAATCTCTTAAACGTAAAGAAGTTCTTATTATACATTATCGAGAAAATCGTTCCATGAAAAGAATCCGTACATACATATGTGGCGTATCTAATAAAATTGACAAACTCTTTTGGCCCGACTTCTAAATAGTCAATATCGCCAAAGTCATCATCACTTTTAATATACTCATCAATGTGTTTAACTGCTAAGATTTTGCATCCCGTTTTCTGTGCTAATTTTTTTGCAAACTCTCGTTGGCTTGGATTATTTCCAATAAAATAGCAGAAAATATACTTTTCACTCACAAACGGACAATCTCCACTAAGCTCGTCCCATCTCTTCCGGTCTGTCAGCACAGTAGGATCACAACAGACTTCAGCCTTTTTTCCCGTCAATTTTTCAACAATCTCTGCCCCCTGTTTTTCTCTAACCGAGATCATATTGAATCGAGACAGGTATTCTTTCGTCTTTTTTACTTGGCTCGCAGGTATCTCGGATACACCGAAGCTCGAAGCATATGTTACTTTGGGACGATGAGAATCCACCCAAGTTAATGTATAATAATCCCCACCAAGTAACATTGGATTCCACACCTGATCGCTTCCCAAAATGAAAGCATCAAATTTCTTTGTGTAGTCAACAAGCTGTTTTCTGCCACTTAAGCACGGTGTAAATACAAAATTATCTTTGAGAAAATTCGAAAAAGCTCTATTCCTTCCAGAAATAATCGGTTTTAATTTCGGATTAGTTTTTCCTTCAAGTACACGCCAGACATCTTTCGTCTTTGCCATGAGGAGCGGCAGATTAAATATTCTAAGAGCCTGCTTAACAACATTACGCTTTTTATAATAGATCAATTCATTATCAATCCCTGCTGCAAACAGCTCCTGCTGCAAGGCATATGCTTGCAATATACTTCCATAGTTATAGTTTCTCACCGAAACTAGACCAACTTTTTTCATCTTTCCGCCCTCTAGCTTTCTTAATTCTCCAAATACTTCTTTATATAAAACTCTTGTAAATATTCCGCAACATCATGCACGTCATATCCCGCAGCTCGAATTTTATCGATTTCTGCTTTTCTCTTCGGCTTCGTCACTTCGAGAATTTTTTTTGCCCATGCATCTGCCGAATAATCCAGCGACATATAATGGAATTGATTCGTTACCGCAGCTTCTTTTGGAATAACATCAGATCCAACTACTGGCAAACCAGAACACTGTGCTTCTATTGCAACAATACCAAGCCCCTCAAAAAGTGATGGAAACACAAAACAATCCATCACCTGATACAGGCTTGCAATGTCTTTTCTAACCCCTAGAAAAGAAACACGTTCTTCCAAACCATACTCTCGAACTTGTTCCTTTATCCTTTCAAAGGTTTCTCCAGCACCAATCAACAACAAAACCGCATTATTTTCTATATCAGCGATTTTCTTGAAAACATCTATTAAAAATTTATGATTTTTCTGTTCGCAGAACCTTCCTGCATGACCAATGACTATTTTATCCTCAATACCGAGTTCTTTTCTCAGCCGATTTCTTTCATCTTCATTGTAAACAAAATTATTTACAATGATTGCATTCTTCAGAACAATAAACTTTTTATTTGCAAACATAAACTCACCTGCTGTTTGTGAACAAGCAAAGTAATCTGTTGCAAATACTTTATATCGTTTCAAGAGAAGTCCCTTAATTTTCCCCTTGAGTGTATCTTCTGTTGCTGAATTATGACTGTGTGCAACACGCACAGGAACTCCATTCCTTTTTGCAGCCTTAAAATAAAACTGTCCTAGACTTTCCATATGTCCATGTACAATCTTATATTCTGGATGTGCCTTAAAAAACACATCCAGATCTTTCAAATATTTTATAAAATTGTTGTCGTCGCGCACTGATAACTTATATATTCTTCCGCCCAAACTTCTGATTTCATCATCATAAAAGTAGTTTCCGGTATAATGAACCAGAAAGTCAAACTGGACTTTAGTCCTATCTATATTTCTATAGATGTTCATAATTAATGTTTCAAGTCCGCCTGCCTGCATATTAGGCACAATATGTAAAACTCTTATCAGTTCCTTTTCCATAATTGTCCTCAATCTATTTTTATCGCAACAACTTCAAATAGACAGCTTTACGTAATGTATTCGGTAGAACACATACAAATGCCTGCCCCAAACCACTAATGCAAAAATCTGTCAGCGACATATATCCTTTTTTGTGCTGGTTCCATTTAAAGTTCAAAACTGTTCTTGCGTATTTTAATCCACCGCGTCTTTTAAAGAAATCCTCACTTGTTCTAATATAGTACAAATTTTCTTGAATATTATAACTATGCACATTGTATTCCAGCACCATTCTTGCAAAAAGATCATAGTCTTCATATAATGGAACAGAGTGATAGTTTCCGCTTCTGATTACGGCACTTTTCTTGTACATTACTGTTGGATGCAGAATAGCACACCTACGGCGCATAAATTTTGTGATTTCATCATGTGTTTCAGGTACTCGATGAACTGACACAATGTTGTCTTTTTCTCCAATAAATTCCGCCTCGAATGACCCAACCATCTCTAACTTTGAATCCTTTTCAAAGGCAGCAAGTTGTTTTTCGCATCGAGTTTTTTCTGATACATCATCAGAATCCATTCTCGCAATCAGTTCATTTTTGGATACAACAACACCTTTTGCAAGTGCTGGTCCAAGTCCAAGATTTGTTTCATTCGAAATTATAGTAAATAAGCCTGGACATTTCTGATCGTAATATTCCACAACTGCTTCCAGTTCTGTTGTTAACGGACCATCTTTAACAAGAATAAACTCATCAGGCGGAATCGTTTGGTCGAGCATACTCTGAATGCTTAATTTTAAATACTCAGCCTTTTCTTTTATGTACACAGACATTAAAACTGTATATGGGGTATTTTTCATAGTTCTATCCTACCTTCTAGTTTTTTTTTGCTTTAAATCAAAACTTGAAGGTATCCTTCAGTCCCAGCCACTTCTGGTCCTTATCACTCAAATTCAATGCAGTACCATCTTCCAGCATGTAGCCTTCTGCACTTGCACTGCCCTTGTATTCGCCCTCCAGTTTCGGCCACTGGATACCGATCTCAGGGTCATTCCAGCCCAGGCCGCCTTCATCACCAGGATGATAAAAATCCGTTACCTTATAGCAGAACTTCGCTACGTCTGAGAGCACCAGGAATCCATGTGCAAATCCTTCAGAGATATAAAACTGTTTATTGTTTTCCTCGCTTAATTCCACACCAAACCACTGACCATAAGTCTTACTGCCTGATCGCAGATCAACGGCCACATCAAATACTGTTCCCTGGATTACACGTACCAGTTTGCCCTGCGGATACTGCTTCTGGAAGTGTAAACCACGCAGCACACCTTTCGTACTCATTGACTGATTATCCTGAACAAACACCATATCCAGGCCAGCTTCATGCATATCATTCTGATTGTATGTTTCTACGAAATAACCCCGACTGTCTCCATGTACTGTAGGCTCAATCACATACAGCCCATCAATGGGGGCTTTCGTCACTTTAATCTGTCCCATATTTCAATTTTCTCCTTACAATTTTGTCTCTTTCGGATAGCGGCCGACGGCATCACGCCAAGTAAGAAGTGGGGTAAATCCATTCTCTACCAGTTTTTTCTTGTCCAAACGACTGTTAAAGGGTCTTGCCGCTTTACTCAGACCATATTCTTCCGTGGTTACAGGAATTATCTTTGTTTTTAAGCCATACTGCTTATAAAACTCACAGCAGAAGTCATACCAACTGATGTATCCGGATTTGCTTCCGGACTGTTCGGCTTCCTTTTCGCTCAATTCGGCATTTGTCGCATGATAATAGCCATACTTCTCTGTCTCACATATATCGACCAGAAGACGAGCCAGATCATAGGTGTAGGTCGGAGTTCCGATCTGGTCGTTGACCACCCGCACCTCATCATGGGTTTTTCCCACGTTTATCATGGTCTTGATGAAATTCTTACCATTCAGACCAAATACCCAGGCGATACGGACAATGAAGTATTTTTCTAAGGTGCTGCTAACAGCCAATTCTCCTTCCAGCTTGGTCTGGCCATATACATTCAGCGGCTTGTAATCCTTGCAGTCTGGCTCTCAAGGCTCAGTACCCTTGCCGTTGAACACATCAAAAACTGCTTTTTATTTTCCTCGGTCAGCTCAATGCCGTACCACTTACCATAGGTATCGCTGCCAGAACGTAGATCAACTGCTACATCGAACACGCTGCCCTTGATCACACGCACCAGCTTGGTCTGGGGAAAGTTTTTCTGGAAATGCAGACCACGCAGCACCCCCTTAGTGCTCATAGACTGGTTGTCCTGCACAAAGTTAATAATGATACCGTTCTCTTCCATATCCCGCTGGCTATAGGTTTCCATGAAATATCCACGGCTGTCTCCATGCACAGCAGGTTCAATTACACACAGGCCCTCAATGCCTGCAACATTCTTTTCGACTTTAATCTGTCCCATTGTCTTACCTCTATATAAAGCTTTTAATACTCAATTTCCTTCAGATAACGGCTCAGCGCATCCTGCCAAGTAGGAAGCGGCTCAAATCCAGCTTCCACCAGCTTGCTCTTGTCCAGTCGGCTGTTAAACGGACGAGCTGCCTTGCTTAGACCATACTCCTCTGTGGTTACCGGCACCACATTGGTGGTATATCCTGCCTGCTTGAAAATCTCGCAGGTGAAATCATACCAGCTGATGTAACCGCCCTCGTTGGTAGCATGGTAGTAGCCGTACTTCTCGGTTTCGACCATGTCCACCAGCAGTCTGGCAAGGTCATAGGTATAGGTCGGAGTACCAATCTGGTCATTGACCACACGGACAGTTTCAAACTTCTTACCCACATTCAACATGGTCTTGATGAAGTTCTTTCCGTTGACACCAAAGACCCATGCAATACGGACAATGAAGTATTTATCCAGCGTATTAGAAACCGCCAACTCGCCTTCCAGCTTGGTCTGACCATATACATTCAAAGGCTTGTAGTCCTTGCAGTCCGGCTGCCAAGGTTCTGTACCCTGTCCGTCAAACACATAATCGGTGCCGATATAGACCATCTTGCTGTCCAGCTTCTTGCAAACATTGGCAATATTCTGCGTACCACCGGCGTTGATGGCACGAACTTTTTCTACCTTATCGTCATCCTCAGCCATATCTACGGCAGTCCAGGCTGCACAGTGAACCACTACATCCGGCTTTACTTCGGCAATGACCTTTTCTACCATTTCAGCATCGGTAATATCCATCTGAACATAAGGCATAGTGGTCACAGCAGTACCATCCTGTGCGCCGCTGTATTCCGGGGCGATATCCGTACCAACACCCTCATAGCCACGCTTTGCCAGTTCATTCATTACATCGTGTCCGAGCTGTCCGCCGACACCTGTTACGAATACTTTCATTCCACAATCCCCCTCAGACTTTAGCGATTACCGTACATTTTCTCGTAGTAGTTCTGGTACTCGCCGGAAATAATGGTTTCCCACCATTCCTTGTTATCCAGATACCACTGGATAGTCTTCTGAATGCCGTCCTTGAACATAGTCTCCGGCAGCCAGCCCAGTTCATTGTGGATCTTAGTCGGGTCGATGGCATAACGCATATCGTGACCCTTACGGTCGGTAACATGAGTAATCAGGGAATAAGGCTTACCCAGCGCATCACAGATGATCTTAACAATGTCGATGTTCTTCATCTCATTGTGGCCACCGATGTTGTAGACCTCGCCCACACGACCCTTATGGATAATCAGGTCGATTGCCTTGCAGTGATCCTCCACATACAGCCAGTCACGGACATTCAGACCTTCACCGTAAACAGGCAGAGGCTTATCTGCCAGAGCGTTAGCAATCATCAGAGGAATCAGCTTCTCAGGGAAGTGATACGGACCATAGTTATTGGAGCAACGGCTGATGGTCACAGGCAGACCATAGGTACGGTTGTAAGCCATAACCAGCAGATCGGCCGCAGCCTTGGAAGAAGAATACGGACTGCTGGTGTGGATCGGGGTTTCCTCGGTAAAGAACAGGTCAGGACGATCCAGCGGCAGGTCACCATACACCTCATCGGTAGAAACCTGATGATAACGGGTAATGCCGTACTTGCGACAGGCATCCATCAGAGTAGCCGTACCCATGATGTTGGTCTGGAGGAAGATGCCAGGATCTTTGATAGAGCGGTCAACATGGCTCTCAGCTGCAAAGTTGACTACGATATCGGGATGTTCTTCCTCGAACAGCTTGTACACACCCTCACGGTCGCAGATATCCAACTTCACAAAACGGAAGTTAGGATTCTCCATCACAGGAGCCAGCGTGGACAGGTTGCCAGCATAGGTCAGCTTGTCCAAACAGACAATGCGATAGTCAGGGTATTTCTTCAGCATATGGAACACAAAGTTGCTTCCGATAAATCCGGCACCGCCGGTAACAATAATAGTCATAATATGTATCCTCTCTTAATAACGCCTTGCGCGGGTATTTTTTGATTTTTTGTAGTTTAATAATATATGTGCTTAATACAGATGCTCCTGGTACTTACCATCCAGAACATCTTTCAGGTACTGGCCGTACTGGTTCTTCTTGAGCAGTTCATAAACTTCCAGAACTTCTTCTTTGGAAATCCAACCATTCAAGTAAGCGATTTCTTCCAGACAAGCAATCTTACGATGCTGGTGAGTTTCCACCGTCTTGACGAAATTGGTTGCATCCACCAAGCTCTCGTGCGTACCGGTATCCAGCCAAGTGAAGCCCTGACCCAGCAGCTCCACGTTCAAACTGCCATCTTCCAGATAGATACGGTTCAGATCAGTGATTTCCAGCTCACCACGGGCAGAAGGTTTCAGGTTCTTTGCATACTCGACCACACGGTTGTCATAGAAGTACAAACCAGTGACACAATAGTTGCTCTTCGGCTTGACAGGCTTTTCTTCAATAGAAACTGCCTTACCGTTTGCATCGAACTCCACAATACCGAAACGCTCTGGATCATCCACATAGTAGCCGAACACAGTTGCACCCTTGCCGGACTCTGCATTCTCGACAGCAGCCTTCAAACGCTTCTTCAAACCATGCCCTGCAAAAATATTGTCACCCAGAACCATTGCTACCGTATCGTCACCAATGAAATCTGCACCGATGATGAATGCCTGTGCCAGACCATCCGGGGAAGGCTGAACTGCATAAGTCAGATTTACACCAAACTGGTGACCATCGCCCAGCAGATCCTGGAAACGAGGGGTATCCTGCGGTGTAGAAATAATAAGGATGTCGCGGATGCCCGCATTCATCAGAACCGATATCGGATAATAAATCATCGGTTTATCATAAATCGGAAGCAGCTGCTTCGAGGTCACTCTGGTCAGAGGATAAAGACGGGTACCAGAACCGCCTGCAAGAATAATGCCTTTCATGTTGCATTCCTCCTAATTGTTTATGTTTTTACATTTGTGAATTTCAAATTCATTTCTATATAAACTCCCCGGCTGTTAACCGAAGAGAAAACTCTCAAATTTATTGTTTCCTACAAACGACATTGGAAACCAGCGATATTTAAGCTCTGTTTCATCGGAGGTTTTCTATTATTTCTCATGCTGCTACCTCCATATTTTGTGTCCCTATTATCACTCCGGCACCATCCGGATTCAGATAAACCTTTCCGCCCAGCTTATGTATCTTCTTATAAAAATGCCCTATGAACGGTCCAATTCGGCAGGCCAGTATATAGACAATCGGATTCTGAATCCCATTCTTTTCAATGTATTTACAACAATATTTAAGTGCCACTACATCGTAGTAGATTGCCACCGCCGAGCCGATGTTCAGCACAGGAATCTTAAAACAGTGAGCATTCTGAAATTCAAATTCAGAATCGCTTATTTTGGTCACACCCTCAAGTTTACTTTCATCCATGCAACCATCTCCATTTGCCTTACAAGCTACATGGTATTTAATTTTTTCATTATTCTGATGATATTCCGTCAGCTTATAAACAAACGTCTCATACCCACCGTAAGCTCCAAGTGACTTGGAGCCAACTATAAACACATGCTGCATTTCTTTTCTCCTCTTAGCTCTTTATATTTATTTTTTCATTACATTCATCCATTCTCTTCACACTACCTTATCCCTATATGTGTTGCATAATTTTGAGGAATTGATCGCTAGTTGAATTTTCAATCTACGAGTCAACTTCAAAATTTTTCTCCTGACACGGCAAAAAGCCCATAACGGCTGCTATAAAACAGACCGCCACAGGCTCAAGTCAACCTCCCTCTTTTCTATTTTCATGCTCATTTGATTGGGTCAAAACAGAGCAACCAGAAGCCTGCCTCTATCTCAGGTCTCAGCGGCTCTGTTCTTTCCTTGCATGAAAAATTGAAACAGGAAATCAACTTAAGCCGCTGAAACCTTTGTAAATAAAGGCTTTCTTGGATTTGTCCCTATTATAACTCCATCACCAAGCATTGCGATATTTAGTTGTCTATTTTATTCTGCTTATTCATTTTCATCCCACCTAGTATTTTCTATTTTCAGTTTTTACCAACTAAACTTTCTCGGATACACCTACCCACTTGTTGCTATCTTCCTATATTTCTTTCTCCGCAATAAATCATTTTGGATAAACTCCCTGTCGCAGTGAATCCTATTTTTATACACTTCCAAACTGTCCTCATCCGCCAAAACTCTTGATTTCAAGCCATTTTCCAGTCCTCATATGAACATTATCACTATGCTCAATCCTCTATCCAAAATGCAGATTTTCCACGTACTAAATCACTTTGGATAGACCTAAGATACACATAACCACCTGTATCCACCGTCAGAAGATCAATTTTTACCGTTATTTACTGATTCCCCTGTGAAGATGATGCTGAATTACGTGTTCAAATGACATTATCACTATCCACTCTATGTCTATCCAAAATACCAATTTTCACCCATTCCAGCCTCATGAGCACCTCATCCCCCATGATTCTTCCTGTCATTTCCCCTCACTAATATCACAGGGCAGACATTTGTAGGTGCTGCTATTACAACAAAATCCGCATCAGCGTATGCGGTCTTCGCATCCAGCGTTGCGGTCAAATTCAATTTTTTCTTTGCGAGGTACTTCTCAATATAATCATCTTGAATCGGAGACTTGCGGTTGTTAATCAGATCAACCTTCTCCGGAACAATATCAACTGCGGTTACCTGATGGTGCTGAGAAAGCAATGTGGCAATCGACAAACCAACATAACCTTTCTTCTCAATGGTCGGAACAGTTTTCAGTTTCACGCCTTTATACTCAGACTTGACCTCTCCATCAAACTCGGCACCAGAAACATGGTGTCCTTTCCGGTTGTAACAGGTAACGGAATGACCCAGCTGAACCATCCTTGTGGACAGCTCTTCCACAACTATCTCAATTCCACCCTCGCGTGAAGGAATGCGTTTGTGGCCGAGCATCGCAATTCTCAATTTGTCCGTAGAATTCTTACCCGTCATGCTGCACCTCCTGTAATGAGGTTCAAGGCTCCATTGAAAGAAAAGAATGAGCTTTTTTGTGTCCCTATTATGCCTCCAGCACCATGAATCGTTGCGATACATCTCTTACCGAACATCTTCGGCAGCCACAGCACTGCACATGGACCCTCTGCGTGGAAATGAACCACATCATATCTTCCAAATGCAGCTTTTAAAGCGGCAAAAAAAGATGAACTTATTGCAGCAAAGCCCTTCTTATCAATCGTACAGACTGATTTAAGGCGAACACCCTTGTACTCGCTCAATGCACTGTCATCGAATTCTTTGCCACTTACATGATGTCCCTTACGGTTATAGCAGGTCACATGATGTCCCTGTTCAACTATCCGGGTAGATAATTCTTCTACAACGATTTCAATTCCGCCTTCTCTTGACGGAATACGTTTATGGCCCAACATCGCTATTTTCAGTTTTTTGCTGTTTACTTTTCCATTCATCATTTACTATACTCTCCCTCAAATATTCCCACGATGGGAGCGTCTTTATTTCATCCAAACTCCAGTCAAAACCGGTTTTGAAACTTTTTCTTCTTCAGCCACGACAAACAGCGGGTAGATTTTTTATATGCGCTGCGGCATACCTACCCTCCTTATGTCGAACAAAAGTCCCGTGTTTACGGGCTTTTTGTTTATTTTCGGGTAAGAAAATATGAACTAAGAGACGAGCCTTTCTTTCTCTGCTATCTCTTGCTCCAATTATGCCACATCAATATTTACCATAGTCATAATTATATTAAGATTACTGCTGGCTATATGGAGAAATACGAAATGGATTACACGAATTAAGAAAGTGTCAATTGAACACAGATAATGAACAAGTTACTAAATAAAAAGGCCTACTTGCCAAAGTAGACCATTAAACAAATTTCTTTGAACTCTGGTAAATTTCGTTAATTTTTTGAATAATGAAAGATATACGCAATAGTATGACCGGAATCAATGTCAGGAATAAAATATTTTCAAATTTAATTTTCGTTTCTTTTTCTGAATTTTCTTAATCTGATAATGAAAAGTTTTTCCATTGTCTAAAATTTTTCTTGGATTTTCCTCAATCAATTGGAATGCTATGGTATTTCCAAATTCTTCTTCAAGAAATGCTTTTGCTTCTGAGAGTACGCAAGGTCGATGTTCGTTATGCGCGTCGCTGGCTACAAAGCTGACAAAGCCATGTTCGATCATAGAAACAAGAACTTTCTTTGTTTCTTTCTTAAATAAACTATTTTGGTTTGCTTGTAAATAATATCCTTCGTTCAGCCACCGCAAACAGAAGTTCGGGTCTCCCTGAACATAACTATACCGTTCTGGATGCGCGATAATGATTCGATATCTTAGTGCCAGCTCATAAAGAATTTCATCATATTCATCTTTATAATTTTGAAATGGAAACTCGACTAGGATATAATCTGATTCAGCTAAGGTTAAGATTTCACCTTTTTCTAACAGTTCTGGTAAGTCAGGATGAATATAGAGCTCATTCCCAAGATGAAGCTTAATTGGCCCTTTATAAGCCTGTTTCAATTCATTGAATCGTTCTACAAGCTCTGGCGTTTTCATCCGGAACTCTCCATTCTTCATAAAATGAGGAGTAACGATGAGTTCTGTGATTCCATCCATTTCTGCTTGCTTCAATAAAAAAAGTGATTCTTCTATGTCCTGACTTCCATCGTCAACTCCTGAAATCAAATGACTATGAATATCGATCATTTCTTCTTATCACTCTTTTTCGTGATGGATGAAATGATTGAATTCTTCTTTTTCTTCTGTGTTGTCTTTTTCTGCGTATCACTATATCGATAACCATAGCTGTTATAGTATTTTCGATGAACCGGCATCATCGTCATGACGATTCCAATGACATTCACTTGTGTCTGTTCTAATTGATCCTTGACTCGAAGTAATTCTTTCCGGTCATTCCGATTCGAGGCACAGACTAAAATCGTACCATCGCAATACGAAGCTGCCACAATGCCATCGGTAACCAATCCAACCGGAGGGCAATCCAAGAGGATTAAATCATATTCTTTCTTTCTCTCCTCGATGAATTCTTTCAAGGCGTTCGACTGGATAAACTCAGAAGCAAATGGAATCTTCGTTCCTGCGGTAATGACATCCACATTTTCATAAGGTTGTAAAACAACTTCCTCAAATTCAGCTTGATGACCGATGATATCCGAGATTCCTTTTTTATTCTTTAACTTCAGTTTCTTATGAATCGTTGGCATACGTAAATCTAAATCAATGACTAAGACTTTTTTCTGCAACTGAGCGTAAACCATGGCTAAATTGAGGACACAGGTACTTTTTCCTTCTTGAGCTGTTGTTGATATAATATTAATGACCTTCATATCCCGATCAAAGTTCCGCATCAAAATATTGGTTCTCAAAGTTCGGTAAGCTTCGGAAGCGGGTGCATCCGGATCAATTAAGGTAATCAGTTCGTCGCCGACTCTTAACATTACTCTGCACCTCCTGTCCCATGCGTCATATCGGGGATTAAACCGATAATCGGATAATCAAAAATCTGTTTCATTTCTTCTTCGGTCCGGATATTTCGATCATTCAATAAGAGATATACTACAATACAGCCGTCAATAACACACCCAAGTAAGAAACCAATCAATGTATTTTTAATATTCGAAGGACTAGATTTTTTTTCTGGAATCTTTGCGGTATTTAAAACGGTGATATTCTCAATGTTCATAATGGAATAAATCTTATCTCGAAAAACGTCCACAATCTCATTCGCAATCACTGCGGCTTCTTTGGGATCCTTTGACGTTACCGCAATCGTAATGACTTCCGTATCTTTCACAGAGCTGATCTTAACGATTTTCTGATATCCTTCCGTATCTAAATCTTCTAATTTCAGATTCTGAATCACCTCATCACTGATCGCTTCACTCTTCAAAATCTCGCTATAGGTATTCACCAGCTTTTGTGATGTTTGAAGATCGTTATAGCTAATCTGTTGACTGTCCGGATTGGATTTCTGGACAATAATCAGCTTTGCTTCCGCTGTGTATTTCTTAGGTATCAGAAACAGTGTGATCAAAGCAGCCACAATCGAAGCGGCCACGATAATCAGCGCGAAGGGTTTGAAATGTTTTTTGATGATTTCAAATACTTGCGACAGATCAATTTCAATTTCGTCGTTCTCGTTCATTTTTCTTTTCTCCCTTTTCTCTTCTCACTAAAAAAGAACCTTATTCAGGTCCTCCAAATTTCTCATAGATTGACTTCTCAAGTTCAATTACCTTTGTACTTGGCTGATAATTTTCCATTTCATAGATGTTCTCATGAATATCCTTCACCATCTGTTGATAACTATCCATTACATACAAAGGACTGAAATCATTATATTCTACAGTTTTGTAGATAGCTTCCATTCCGGTAGAAGGAATCTGGTATTGATCAATATGCTTTAAATCAAAGGTCAGTAAATTCATAATATAATTCTTAATTTGATCGTTAGTCAGATTCGTTTCGATCCAAGGCATCATGTCTTCGACGATATCCATCAGTTCCCAAAAGTTTTTCGTTCTGAGTTCTGTCAGGATGGCCATAATGACGGTGTTCTGACGTTTCATGCGATGGAAGTCATCATCAATGGTCCGGATCCGGCAATACTCTTTCACTTGTTGACCATTCAGATGATAAACCCCGTCATCGCCGTCAATTTGTAAATCACGAATCTTTTGATGCGTTTCTTCGGCTGTCAGATAAAGATCAATTCCACCGACTAAATCGACCAACTTTACCGTTGCTTCAAAGCTGAATCCAACATATTGCGTAATATCCATATCAAAATTCAAATTGATCGTCTGAATCGCTAACTCAGGACCTCCGCGCCAATGGGCGTGATTCAACTTATCATAATCATTGTAAGGTTCCGGAAGATAGACTAGAGTATCTCGTTGTAATGAAGTGATTTTAATTTTCTTCGCGTTAAAATCTAAAGAGACAATCTTTGTCGCATCTGACCGTTGCATTTCAGTATCAGTCCACTCGTTCCAATCCTGATTGTCGGAACCGAATAAAGCAATATTCACAATTTTATGATCCTGCACTTGATCTTTAACTTCCTGATTCACCATTGCTTGTTCATCGGTCAGTTTCTTTGAACGGTTAGTCTTATTTAATAAAGAATCTACATACAAATTTCCGCTGATGCCAATCACAGCGATTAAACCTATTAACGTACCCGCCACAATCAACAAAATCTTTGTTTTGTTTCTTTTCTGTTTTTTCTTCAATTTTGTCACATCCTTGTCGATTAATAAAAAAAGGTAGGCTTCGCCACCTCAAGCTTCCGATGAGTTTGTAAAAAATAACCATGAAAGTGAATTGGAAGTGCCCATGCAACTATCCAAATCAAATTCAATCATTTTGTTTAACAATCAATCCAAGGTAAAGCAACATCATCTGGCCGCAGATCTGAAACTGAACCTGCGCGGTTCGTTGATGCCGGTCAATCTTCTTTATCCGCGATTCCAATCCTTGCAAAGGTCCGGATTCGACAATTAATTGCCTCTCGTTTAAGACACCGGTTGAAATCGGAATTACATGCTGCTCATTCATTAATGAATTCAGGAAAAGTCGTTCATCTTCCTGCAAGGAGAAATACACTTTTCCTTCTAAATGAATCCGCCGGGATAAATTTGAATGCTGAGAAAGCCATTCGTTGAACTGCTTTGTAAATTCAGCTTGAGGGAAATCGCTGGCAATCATGATCGTTCCTGGAAACAACAGCCGTTCTACCCAGATCACCAATTCCTGCTTTTTGAAATAACGTTGTTTCTTTGGTAAGAAAGCTTCGAAAGGCGAGCTTTTCATTAATTCCAGGACATCTTCTTCATGATGCTTTTCAACTTCAACAAAATACCAGCGCATCACATTGCCCCCTTTCTTAAAAGGACAATCCGCAATGTTTTCAACAAGATCTTGAAATCCCACAGCAAGTTCCAGTTTTCGACATATTCTTTATCCAGCTCGCAGCGGTTGTGGAAACTGAGATCACTTCGCCCTCGGACTTGCCACAACCCGCCCAAGCCAGGTTTGACCTGAATAATCTGATTATAATATTCACCCATATCTTCTTTCTCCCGCGGCAGATAAGGACGGGGGCCAATCAGCGTCATTTCACCCTTCAAAACGTTGATTAACTGTGGAAATTCATCGAGCGACGTCTTTCTTAAAAATTCTCCCGCGGCGGTGATGCGCGGATCCTGTCTTAATTTTTTATGTATTGTATATTCTTCCCGGATCTTGGAATCCGTCTTCATCAACTGTTCAAGGACGGCTTCTGCATTTGGAATCATCGATCGAAATTTGATCATTTCAAACGGTTTGCCATCCTTGCCAATTCGCGTCTGTTTAAAGAACACCGGATCATAATCGCCTTCCTGATGATTTTTATGACGGACATAGAAGTAAAGTGGAATCAGAAGCAGACATCCGACAATCCCCGCCAGGATATCAATGAGACGCTTAATCCCTTTGCTGATCCATTTTTTAATTGATAATGATACCGATATCCTTGTTCTAAGCTCGATGCTTTCTCCTTTGGTCATGCTGCTCCCCCTCTCTCGATGGGAATCAGTTCATAAAAAAAGAACTGCTTCCTTCGCCCCCTGCGAAATCTCTAACAGTCGCTAACCGTCAGATAATATACACTTTTTTTGACAATCAAAATTGAATGAAAAAAACTGATAAAATCGTTTATTTTTAATACATGTCTCATTATAAATGGCTTATTTCCTCATGTCAATAATAGTGTGATTTTTTTGCCATAAAAAAGGGTTTAAATGTAATCAACTGTTAAATTTATGTCCTAAACAGTTATTCATAAGAGATTTTATAACAAAGTAAATCCTAACAAAAATACAAAAAAAGACTCAGAAAAATATACTGAAGTCTCATATAACGCGCTCTAACCTTGAACTAATTCATTCTGAATTTCAACGCGATTGGATTATGAGCAGAATACCGATAGTCCTTCTAGATATTCTCCGCTGTCGCCATAAGATTATCCGAAACTAAGAATTCGTCGACAATTACCTGGTACATGACACCCGCGTCTCAAATGGAATAACCGCGCCACGGCAAGCCGCAGTTTCATCGACGTTATCTACCCGAACAAAGTGATACCCCTCTGCCAGAGATGCAGTGTTCATCACAAAAATCCAATCCGGAACCTGCTTGTGGGAAGGAAAGAAATCCAGCGTATCGGTGATATTGTGATTGAAATCACCTCTCGCGATCATATAATTTCTCTGTTCGCGCTCCTGGATCAGCACCTGGTTGAGCAAAGCCAACTACTTCATGTGAAATTCACATCGACTTCCTGCAAGAATATAAAATCTGGCGATGATTGTTGGATCAGAGCGAGACTGCCCTGCGTATTGGCAATCACTGCTTCCTTGCTTAAAGCCCGGCCATGCTTTCCCCGCGTCGCTTTCCCGTCTTTCATCTTTCCGGTATCCATGAAGAAAGAATAGTCGTCCGAATACGCTCCAAAGCCGAGATTGTACGTCATCAGCGTATACTCCTGATCAACATCGAGCCGCGCCGGCGGATTGTTCACCGTCTCCACGCTTTGAAAATCCGCGATCCGGTAGTAATTGACCTGCATGAAAATCCCATAGCCAATGATCAAAGCGATCAGCCCGGCGATCACCGCGCCGACACCTTTTACAATCTTTTTCAATGTCCCGCACTCCTTCCGCAAAAAGCGAAAGAAGGAAAAACATGAAGTCCTTCCCTCTTTGCCTTATCTTTTAACAACTGTCTTATTTGAAACGTTCTTTTTTGGAATACGTCGTATGAAGCAGCTCATGCGCCAGCGGACTTCCCGGTTCTTTCAGAAATTGATCATACAGCGCGATGATCTGCGGATTCTCATGCGATTTACGCACACTCTGCAGCGCGTCCTCATCATATAACGCCTTTGCCCGTTCCTTCTTCCAGTCAATCGGCTTAAAGCCGTTGCGGATCGACGCGTTGATAATCGGCTGACCGCCGCCGTTGATGCAGCCGCCCGGGCAGCCCATGATCTCGATGAAATGATACGGCGAGGTGCCGGCGCGGATTTCATCCAGCAGCGGCTTGGCACAGCTCATACTGGAAGCGACCGCGACTTTAACCTGCATCCCCGCGACCTCCAGCTCCGCCGTCTTCACACCTTCCATACCCCGGACAACCGTGAAGTCCAGACTATCCAGTGGTTTGTTTTCCAGCGTTTCCTTGACGGTTCTTAACGCCGCTTCCATGACCCCGCCGCTGGCGCCGAAGATCACGCCGGCTCCGGAATATTGTCCGAACATATCCTGATCAAAATCTTCATCCGGCAGATTCTCAAAATTGATTCCATACATCTTGATCAGCCGCCCTAATTCTCTCGTCGTCAGGACAACGTCCACATCCGCCACGCCATCCTTGCGCATTTCCGGGCGGACGACCTCCGCCTTCTTCGCGGTGCACGGCATGATGGAAACGACCGTGATCTTGCGCGGATCCAGATTATGCGTCTGCGCGTAATAAGATTTCAGAATCGCGCCGAACATCATGTGCGGCGACTTGCAGGAACTCAAATGCTCCAGCAGATCCGGATATTCAAATTCACAATACCGGATCCAGCCTGGCGAACAGCTTGTGATCATCGGCAGCACACCCTGATGCTGGACGCGCTCAATGAACTCATGGCCTTCCTCCATGATCGTCAGATCCGCGGCATAGTTGGTATCATAGACGCGGTCAAACCCGATCCGCCGCAGCGCTGCGGCCATCCTGCCGGTAACGCGCGTGCCGATCGGCAGGCCGAACTCCTCGCCTAACGCTGCGCGTACCGCCGGGGCCGTCTGGACGATGACATGCTGATCCGGATCGTTCAGCGCTTCAATGACGCGGTGAATGTCTTCTTTTTCAAACAAAGCGCCGACCGGGCAGGCGTTGACGCATTGACCGCACTGCATGCAGTTGACATCGTTGAAGCTCTTATCAAAGACCGGCGCGACCTTGGTGTTGAAGCCGCGGTTGATAAAGCTCAGAATGCCCAAACCCTGAACCTTCTTGCAGGTTTCAATGCAGCGTCCGCACAGCACGCACTTGGACGTGTCGCGGACGATCCCCGGCGCAACCTCATCAAACGTCGGCGGTGTTTTCTCCCCTTCATAACGCACCTTGCGGATCCCCAGCTGCTGTGCCAGCTTCTGCAGCTCACAGTTCTGGTTGCGGATGCAGGAAAGGCAATCGCCGCAATGGTTGGACAGAATCAGTTCGACGGTGTGCTTACGCGCTTCCAAAGCGCGTTGGGAATTGGTGAAGACCTCCATTCCCTCGCTGACCGGATATACACACGCGGCGCCCAGGCTTTTCGCGCCTTTGATCTCAACTGTGCAGACGCGGCAGGCGCCGGTTTTGTTGACGTCTTTTAAATAACAGAGCGTTGGGATCTGGATGCCTGCGGCCCGCGCCGCTTCCAGGATGGTGGAACCCGGCTCGGCCTGAACCGGGATATTATTGATCTTTAAATTGATTTTCGTCATGTTTCCGCGGCCCTCCTTAATCGCGCTTGACCGCACCGAAGCGGCAGGTCTCCATACAAGCGCCGCACTTGATGCACTTGTCGTGGTCGATCACATATGGTTTCTGGCCCGGAACGCCGCTGATCGCGCCGACCGGACAGTTGCGGGCACACATCGAACATTTGCGGCACTTCTCCGGATCGATCGAATAATGCAGCAGCTTCTTGCAGACGCCGGCCGGGCAGCGTTTTTCTTTGACGTGCGCTTCATATTCGTCGCGGAATAAGCGCAGCGTCGACAGCACCGGATTGGCGGCGGTCTGACCTAAACCGCATAACGCGGTATCCTTGATCATCTTGCCCAGCGTTTCCAGCTCGTCCAGCGTTTCCATCGTTCCGCGGCCTTCGCAGATATCCGTCAGCAGTTCCAGCATGCGCTTGGTGCCGACGCGGCACGGCGTACATTTGCCGCACGATTCGTCGACGATAAACTCCATGTAGAAGCGCGCGACGTCGACCATGCAGTTGTCCTCGTCCAAAACGATCATTCCGCCGGACCCCATCATCGAGCCCAAAGCGATCAGATTGTCAAAGTCAATCGGCGTATCCAGATCCTCTACGGTCAGGCAGCCGCCGCTTGGGCCGCCGGTCTGCACCGCTTTGAACTTCTTGCCGTTCGGGCAGCCGCCGCCGATTTCATAAATCACCTCGCGCAGCGTCGTACCCATCGGAATCTCAACCAGTCCGGTGTTGACGATTTTACCGCCTAACGCAAAGACCTTGGTACCCTTGGATTTCTCCGTACCGATCGCACTGAACCAGCCGGAGCCCTTCAGGATAATCTGTGCCACATTGGCGTAGGTTTCAACGTTGTTGATAATCGTCGGCTTGCCCCAGACGCCGCTGACCGCCGGGAACGGCGGCTTCGGCACCGGCATGCCGCGCTTGCCTTCGATCGACTGGATCAGCGCGGTTTCCTCACCGCAGACAAACGCGCCCGCACCCAGACGGATCTCAATATCAAAGCTGAAGTCCGTACCTAAAATATGCTCGCCGAACAGACCAAGTTCCTTCGCCTGTCCGATCGCAATCTGCAAGCGTTTTACCGCGATCGGGTATTCCGCGCGGATATACACATACCCCTGCTGGGCGCCGATCGCATAGCCCGCGATCGCCATCGCTTCCAACACGGCATGCGGATCGCCTTCCAAAATCGAACGATCCATAAATGCGCCCGGATCCCCTTCGTCGGCGTTGCAGATAACATACTTGTCGCCCGCCGGCTGATCTGCCGCAAACTGCCATTTCACACCGGTCGGGAATCCCCCGCCGCCGCGGCCGCGCAGGCCGGATTTCTTAATTTCGTCGATCACTTCCTGCGGCTGCATTTCATGCAGCACTTTCGCCAGCGCTTCATAGCCGTCGCGGGCGATGTATTCGCGGATATTCTCCGGATCGAGCTGACCGCAGTTTTTCAACGCGATCCGCTGCTGCTTGGCATAAAAGCGGATCTTGTCGATATCAAAGATCTTTTCCTGCGTGATTTCATCAATGTCGTTCATCTCCAGCCGTTTTACCGGCTGACCGCCGATGAAGTGCTGTTCGATGATCTCGCCGACATCGTCCGGTTTGACATGGCAGTAGAAAATTTTATCGGGATAGACCGCGACGATCGGCCCTTTCTGGCACAGACCGAAACAGCCGGTCTTGATGACGCGGACTTCCTGATCCAGACCGCGGGCGGTTAACTGCTGCTGCATCTGCTCCATGATCAGCGCCGAAGATGACGATGTGCATCCGGTGCCGGCACAGACTAAAACATGCAGCCGTTCCGACCCCGCTGCGGCCGAAGCTCCCGGATTGCGCAATGCGATTTCCTTCGCCGCGCTCGCCCGGAGTTCGCGAAGTTCATTCCATGATTTCATGTGCTTCTCCTCTTTCTTCTTTTACTGAACGCCGGACTCGGTTTTAATGATCGCTTTGATCCGGTCCTCCAGCGCGGTGGAGCTGGTCGCGTTGCCGTATACCTGATCGTCCAGAATCGCTACCGGCGCTAATCCGCATGCCCCCAGACAGCGCGTCGCATCGAGCGAAAACAGACCGTCGGCGCTCGTCTGGTTGACCTTCGTTCCGGTCAGATCGCAAATCCGCTGCAGTAAATCCGCCGATCCTTTGACATAACAGGCTGTGCCCATGCACACATTGATGACATGCTTGCCCTTCGGTTCGGTCGTAAACTGCGTATAGAACGTGACGACACCATACACCTCGGCAGCTGAAACGCCTGACGCTGCGGCAATTTTCTCCATTGCTTCAAACGGAATATAGCCCAGCTCTTTCTGGACGTCGTGCAGCATCAGCTTCACCGGTCCCAGCCGGCCGCGATGCCGATCGACGATCCGATCGATGACCTGCACCGACTGTTCGTTGAGTTTCCCCATCCTTTCACCTCCACGTGTTATTTGGGTTTCTATATTGAAAACATCACAGGGATGATTCAACCTTTTTCTGCAGCCAGCTGAACAAGCCGTCCGCCGCCGCGCTGATCAGAATAATCCACAGCGTCCAGGCGAACAACCCCGTCATATCCAGCGCGATCCGCGCCGCATACGACATCTGCCGGCCGATTCCAATTCTCACCTGCGTCAGCACCTCCGCCATGACGCAGACCCGCAAGCCTAAGCCGAAGCCGGTTTTCATCGCCGACAACAGATGCGGCAAAGCCTGCGGAAGACGTACTTTCCAGAAAACAGACACGGATCTTTCCGGGTAGCATCGCAGCACATCCTGCAGCTCGCTGTCCAATAGATCCTGGCTTAACAAAACCGCTGTATAAAAGACCGGGAACAGCACGCAGAAGCTGGTGACCATGACGCTGCCTTCGCTGCCCAGCCAGATCAGGAAAATCATAATGTAGGACAAATTGGGAATCGTTTTGACAATCACCTCAAGCGGTTCGATCAAGCGCCGGATCACCGGCTGCGTCGCCGCCGCAAACCCGCAGACCAACGCGAGGATCAGCGAAATTCCAAAGCCCTTGAGCATCCGCCCCAGAGTACTCAGCGTCTGTGCGTAGAAGGCCGGCTGCGATACATCCGCAAGCATCCGCCGCGCCACGTCCAGAGGCATCGGGATCAAAATGTCGTTATTGACGCTCATCGCCAGCAGCTGCCAGAGGATCATCAGGATCACGATCGTAAGGAATTGTTCTTTTTTCAAACCGGTTCGCTGTTTTCTCATGGATTTATTATATCATCAGTCTGAATGAAAACGCTATCTTTATTTCCCATTTTTCGTCCTTTCCCGACCTTGCGGATCAATGCACAAAAAAGGCGGTCAGCTCCGCCCTTTTGCGATATTTTTCACACTTTATCCAGCCTGAAAACAACATGATTGCTCGCGCCCAGCATCGCCGGCTTCTCGCACATCGCCCAGTGAAACGCAAGCCATTGCTGAAACTGTTCGGCGCTCAGCGCATTCACTTTGTCCGCCAGCAGCTCGGCCATGCCGTCCGCGGCGAAAACCTGAGCCGGTTTCCAGCCGAGCGTAGCCAGCCAGCGGCGAACCTGATCCAGCGTCAGAAAAACAAACGGGAGATCCGCCACCTTAAACGTGCTGCGGTCATACCGGCCGTTGTCCAGAAAATCCGGATTGTAGACCATCGCTTCCGTTATGAACACCATATCGTTATTGATAAAAGCGAAGAATACGGATCCGCCGGGTTTCAGCACGCGCAGCACCTGTTCAAGACAGCGTGTCCGCTGCGCTTCATGCTCAAGATGATAGAGCGGTCCCAAACACAGGACGACGTCGAACGAAGCGGCTTCCAGCATCGTCAGATCGAGCGCGTTGCCTTCCAGGATCGTCAGATCCATGGCCGGCCGGCGTTTCGCCTTCATGAGCGCACAGTGCTTTTTCACCGGTTCCACCGCGGTGACCGCATAGCCCTCCTGGGCATAAGCCAGACTGTAGGCTCCGCTTCCAGCCCCCACATCCAGAATCCGCATTCCCGGTTTCAGCACTTTCGCAATCTGCATTCTCGTCGTCAACAGTTCAATGCTGCGGGCCGGCGTCGCGGTTAAGCGATGTTCCTCGTCAAAATAATCGTAAATCAGATCCAGCTCCATACGCGTCCCCCCTGCCAAGCAAAAACTAATCAGAATAAAGCATTAATCTTCCAGGCTTGCCAACAGCTCGCAAAGCAGGTCGTATGTCCGTTTAAACGACGCCAGGTTCAGCTTTTCCTGCGGCGTATGCGCACCGCTGGCTTCCGGTACGATCGTCACGATATCAATCCCCGGAATCATTTCACAGAACACGCCGCATTCCGTGCCGCCATGGCCGGCTTCCGTTTTTAATTCCTTCCCGGTTTTCTGTTGAACCAGGGCCGCCAGCTTCTGCCGCATCGCGCTCTTTTCACAATAATCCCATGCTGGATAGCCGTTAGCAAAGCTGCAGGTCCAGCCATACAATCCCGACAGAATCGTCAGTTCATCGCTCATTTTTTCAATCCAGCTCTTTTGCGCTGAACGCATCGAGATCGTGACGATCAGACTGGATCCGCGCCGCTTGATCGAGGCCAGATTTTCCGAAGCCCAGGTCAGGCCCGGAATTGCCATGCTTTTGGCACGCAGACCGCTTGGCAGGACGGTGATGAAATTGATGAACGCTTTCGAATCCTGTGCGGAGTAAACCGCGCTGATCGTGGAATCGGCTTCCAATGTAATGGCAACATCCGGATCACTGGCCTTCAGCTCCGCCTTTACCTGTTCCGCTACCTGCTCGACGCACTTCTGAACCTTGCGCGAATCCTGGCTGGCGAACCGAATCCAGCAATCGCGCGGAATCGCGTTGTCCTTATTGCCGCCATCCCAATCCGCGATCCAGACCTCCAGCTCGTTTTTGACCAGTTCCCGCAGACAGCGAACCGCGATTTTGTTCGCATTGCCCAGCTCTTTATCGATATTCGAACCGGAATGTCCGCCTTTCAGTCCGGAAACCGTCAATTTCCAGCCGCTGCCTTCAAAACTTTCCTGCGGCCGCACCATCGTCATCGTACAGACTAACCCGCCCGCGGTGGAAACTACGGTTTTATCTTCGCCGCCGCAGTCCATGTTGATCATCCGTTTCGCCGTAAAATAGTCTTTCTTTAACCCTTGCGCGCCATTCAGGCCGATCTCTTCCATCACTGTGAACACGCATTCCAGCGGCGGATGCGGTTTCTGATCCGCTTCCAGTAGCGCCAGCATCATCGCGACGCCCACGCCGTCGTCCGCCCCCAGCGTCGTGCCGCGGGCTTTCAGCCAGCCGTCTTCCACATAAGTATTCAACGCCTGCGTTTCAAAGTCAAAATCCACGCCCGCTTCCTTCTCGCAGACCATGTCCATATGCGCCTGCAGAATCACCGCGCCCGCCTTTTCCAGACCAGCGGTACCGGCTTTATAAATGATGACGTTGTTCATCTCATCCTGAATCCAGCGCAGGCCGTGATCCTTCGCAAATTGAACGAGCCAGTCGCTCAGCTGTTTTTCGTTGCGGGAACCGTGCGGGATCTTTGTCAGTTCGTTAAAGTAATAAAAAATCCGTTCGTTTAAGTCCATCGTCATTGGTGTACCACCCTTTCTCTGATTTCTATTATATCGCTTTGTTTCATTCGTTTTCAACACATTCTGAAAATTATTTCTTTTCTTAACGAAATTTTTACAATTCATAAAAAAAAGAAGGCCGGCTTGACCTTCTCTCAGTGAATCTCTTGTTTTATTCCGCCAGTATGCCCGCGAGTTCTGTAATCCCAAACAGCGTAAGGAAGGATTCCAGCTCGCTCTGAACTTCCCGTGCGTTAACGATGTTGAGATTCATCCGCGTCCATGTCTTAGCGATCACAGCGCCGCCAGGCACGCCCAGCGTCTGAGCACCCAGTGTTTCAATATCCGCTTCAACGATCGACGAATCCTGTTCCGCCTGATCCAGATAATCGCGCATCGACTGCAGCATGGTTTCAACGGCTGCTTTCTTTTCTTCCGGCAGATCCTGACGGACAAACAGCGCCGCCTGCGGATAGCCCTGGGTTCCGGTGGCCGTCTTCCATTGTTCCTGCAGATCCATGACGATCTTCAGCTCCTGACCGTTCTCCTTCGCCTTGGCGATCGTCGCCGTCGCCGCCGGTTCCGCCATCAGCGCTACGTCGGCTTTTCCCGCCAGCATAGCGCCCTGAACTTCCGCCACACTGGTATACCAGGTGATTTCCGGCGTAACCGGATTAGCCTGCAAAACGGTTTCCAGCACCTTGCCCGGCACCGCACCCTCGCCGAAGGCCGCAAAGACACCCGCGTTTTCCAAGGCCGCTTCATCCGCCGCGACCAGATACAGATTTCCCCAGGTTAAGACGCTTTCCATCCGGTAGGTTGTCTTGCCATTGGCGGCCAGCTTCGCACCCAGGTTGCTCGGCGCGACGATCACGTCATATTCCGGATTCGGATTGACGAACGCGGCCTGCAGCACATCCGTACCGTCGACAAGCGTCACATCCTGTCCCGCCTTCATCGGCGCGATCAAGGTCAGCGCCGGAGCTCCGGTCGGACCCAGGATCGACAAGGAAACCGGCGTGGTTTCCACAGTCGGCTCCGGCGATGTTTCCGGAGTTGCTTCGAGTGTTTTAGGATTGGCGGCGCACCCCGCCGTCAGCGCAAGAACGCTGAGAAAACAGAGCCATTTCTTCATACGCGCGCCTTCGTTTCAATTTCGTTGAGGATGCTTTCCAGCAATTCCTCTTTGCCGAGCGTCACAGAGTCTTTCTTGCCATACCGGCGAACCGTCGCCGTGTTGTTTTCAACCTCGCCGTCGCCGACGACAATCTGCATCGGAATCTTATGCGTCTGCGCTTCACGAACGCGATAGCCCAGCTTTTCGTTGCGGCCGTCGACCTTCACGCGCACGCCCTTGGCCAACAACATCGCTTCCAATTCTTTCGCATAGTCCAGATGCCGTTCATGATGCACCGGAACGATGACGACCTGCTGCGGCGCCAGCCACATCGGGAAAGCACCGGCGTAATGTTCGATCAGAATGCCGATAAAGCGCTCGATCGAGCCAAAGATAACGCGGTGCAGCATGATCGGACGTTTCTTGGAACCGTCCGCGTCGACATAAGTCAGATCGAAACGTTCCGGCAGATTCATATCCAGCTGGATTGTGCCGCACTGCCAGACCCGTCCCAGACTGTCCGTTAAATGGAAGTCCAGCTTCGGTCCGTAGAACGCGCCGTCGCCCGGATTAATCTTGCAGGCCTTGCCCGCCGCATGACACGCCGCTTCCAGCGCCGCCTCCGCTTTATCCCAGATTTCAATCGATCCGATATATTTCTTTTCCGGCCGCGTGGACAGCTCAATTTCATAACTTAAGCCGAACACCGAATACACGCGGTCGATGAAGTTGATCAGGCGAACGACTTCGCTCTCGATCTGATCCTCGCGCATGAAGATATGCGCATCATCCTGAGTGAACGTTCTGACGCGGAACAATCCGTTCAAGGCGCCGCTGGCTTCGTGACGGTGGACCTGTCCCAGCTCGCCGACGCGCAATGGCAGATCCTTATAGGAATGCAGGCCGTTTTTATACACAAGCATTCCGCCCGGACAGTTCATCGGCTTGATCGCGAACTCGCGGTCGTCGATCATCGTCGTATACATGTTTTCCTTGTAATTTGCCCAGTGTCCGCTCAGCTCCCACAATTCCTTGGAAAGCATGATCGGCGTCTTGATGAACTGATAGCCTTCCTTAGTGTGTTCTTCGTACCAGTAGTTTTCCAACACATTGCGCAGGATCATACCGTTCGGTAAAAAGAACGGGAACCCCGGGCCATACTCGCTCATCATAAACAGATCCAGCTCGCGGCCTAATTTCTTGTGATCGCGCTTCTTCGCTTCTTCCAGGAAATTCAGATAGTTCTGAACTTCCTCGTCGGTATCGAAGCAGATGCCGTAAACCCGCTGCAGCATCTTGTTGTTGGCATCGCCCTTCCAGTACGCGCCGCTGACTTTCAGCAGTTTGAAATGCTTCAGCTCCTTGACGCTCTCGACATGCGGGCCGCGGCACAGATCCGTGAAATCCCCCTGGGAGTAGCAGCTGATCACCGTATCGTCTTCGTCCATGTGCCCGATCAGATCGAGCTTGTACGGATCGTCCTTAAACATCTCCAGCGCTTCCGCTTTCGAGATTTCATGCCGGACAATACGCTTGCCATCCTTGGCGATCTTCTTCATTTCTTTTTCAATCTTCGCCAGATCTTCCTCATGCAGCACATCGTCGCCCAAGTCGATGTCGTAGTAAAAGCCGTCGGTAATGACCGGTCCAACCCAGAATTTTGCGTGCGGATACAGATGTTTGACAGCCTGCGCCAACAAATGCGCACAGCTGTGGTTGAGCACATGCAGATGCTCGTCTTCTTTAATGTTGATCATAGTTCCTTCCTCCTGTTTTTCCAAGACCACAAAAAAACGCCCTTGATTAAGGACGTTGTTCAACGCGGTACCACCTTATTTCCTGTTTCTTCCATGAAACAGGCACTCAAGCTCAATAACGATGAGAATCGTCGCTTTTTCAAAAGCGATACTCGCAGGCGGTAACCGTTTCCCTTTTCAGCTTCCTCGCACCTTCCGGAAACCTCTCTGATCCAAGTTCTGAAACGATCATGTCCTGGTCTTTGTATGTACCTCTTTTATACACCGGTTTTCCTGCCTTGTCAATGGAAATGAATTTTTTCCAGAAATTCAGAACGATGAACAGATTTAAGGCTGCACCCAGGTCGTTTGGTCGATCTGTGAAAAATCAACCTGGATATGCAGCTGATCCAGCGTCATCGACAAATCGCCGGAAAGCTCCTCCGTTCCGCCGCTGTCCAGCGTTAAGCGGACGGGTTCCCCGGTTTCCTCCTTTACCGCGAACCGAACAGTCAGCGTTTTTTGACTTTCGATCATCGCGGCAATCGGATCTTCCAGACCCCACTCTTTGAAATAAGCTGCGGCCGTAACTGCATCCAGCGTCAGACTGACCTCGGCACAGCGGACATTCCCGATCGTTTCCTGCATCGACCAGCGGCCGGCTTTCAAAACAGCCAGAATGGCTTTCCAATCCGGCAAGGCTGGTTCGGCCCCCGGCTGATCAACCCATTGTTTCTGATTCAGATCATATTTTTGCCAGCGGTCCTCTTGCCAGCGCCACTGAGCTTGAACATGCAGCGGAATCTGAAACACGCCGCTGCCGCCCTGCCAGCGCAAATCCAGATTGACTGCGGGTTCTTCCATCCGTCCCTGCAGCACACCCTGTCCGGCAACATGATAGGGCAGCCATAGATAGCGGTTGCCAGCCTTGCCTTCAGCCTCAATCGTGATGTCTGCGGTCACGGATTCCATCGTCGTCAGCGCCCGGCTCGTCTTGGCCAGAATCCACAGCTGATCCAGCCAGCCGCAAGCGCTCAGCATCGCCATCATCGCAAGCAATGCGACGATAAAGCTTCCTTTTCTGCGCATCGTCATCCCTGCCTTCTGCTTTCTGCTTTCTGCTTTCTGCTTTCATTATATCACGGGAAAGAAAAGGCAGAGTCTTATTGACCCTGCGTTGTGGAATTGCGGTATTGCGAATAGATTTCCTTCAGGTCTTCGATCATTTCCTTACTGTCGTAGATCAAAGCCGTATTGCCGTTGACATATGCATAGTATTCGGTTTCCTGACCGTTTGCGTTGACCTTCATCCGGCCGTTCTGACTCGCATAATTCAGCATTTTCTGACTTTCCTCGTTGGCCGGATCAAAACGATAAAGGTAATAGACCTGATCGTTGTATTGAAACGAGGTGCCTTCCAGCGCGTTGAAATCCGTGTTTTCAATCGGCGTCACCTGGTTGAAGGTGTAATTGTTATTCTGGAAGTGATCCAGAACATCCTGAATACTGGCAATCGGTTCCACCGTTTCCGTCGGTGTCATCGAGCTTTCCGGCGAGGCCGAAGGGGTCATCGACGGCGTGGGTGTGGCTGAATTGTTGTTTCTGCTGCAACCGCCCAAAATCAAAGCAAATCCCAAGCAGACCACAGCGTACCGCAGAATTGTTTTTTTCATCATTAATTCCTCCTGCCAGTATTCTCGGCGTTTTTTTCCGATTTATACCTGCCGGAAAGGAAAAACTACTGGAACTGAATCGGGGAAGCGATGTTGTTGAGCAAAGCCACAACGCTGTATCCGGCGATCGCGCTGGTGCGGGAATAGATCGCAATTCCCGCCTTGATTTCCTCACCTTCCACCCGGATCGTATGGGTATCACCGATAAAGCCCGGCGTACTTTCGATCTTCACACCGGTATGCTCCGGCCCGTTGGTGGCCAGCGACGTGGCAACGGCGACGTTCACCCGGCGGGGAAGCAAAGCGATCGCTTCCTTAGCAGTGCCTTCAAAAGCGGTCAGCGTCGTTTCGCTGGCCGCCATTTCTTCACGATAGACCGGCGTTGTACGCAGATACTGTGGTCCGGTCTCGGAAGTGATGGACGCTTCGATCGGACTCATCACAGCTGCCGTGCGCATTAAATCAAAGCCCCCGATCGCGCCGGAAGCGATATAAACCTTGCGGCCGGCCGCGCGCGCGACCGCCTGCACTTTTTCATAAAAATCAGCGTCCGCAAACGCCCCAATCGCCAGCGTGACGAAATCCGCTCCGCCTTGTAAAACCGCGATCGCATTGGCTTTCACCGCCTCGACGGAAGCGGCTTCCGCGACGATCTGCGGTTTCCACCTCAGCAGCTCTTCCAGTTGAGTTGTCCAGGCCACGCCGACCTCCGCCGCCAGGGCTTGAGCGGAGTCCGCCGTCCGGCTGAGAATGCCGACCAGCTCATATTCCGGCATCTTGCCGGCTTTCCAGGCCCGGGCCACAATGCTGCCCAGCTTGCCAGCCCCTAAAATCGCAAATTTTGTTTTCATGTTTTTCTCCTCTTCTCCGTACTGAAAAGCTGAAGCACGAAACGTCTTTTTCAGAACGCCGGCTCCAGCCTCACGCTGAAATCATCTTTATTGGTTGTTACTGAGCGCGATCTTCCTTCATCGCCTGCAGCGCGGCAACAGAACCGCCGTCATACAGAATATCGACGCCGGTCAGGTAGGAACATTCATCACTGACCATAAACGCCATCATCTTCGCGATTTCTTCCGGTTCGCCCATCCGGCCTAAAGCACCGCGCTCTGCGAAGGAAGCGGCTTCCTTGCCTTCAATTTCACCCATCGGTGTCTTAAAGGTACCCGGCGAAATTGAGACGATCCGAATTCCCTGCTTGCCAAACTTCACAGCCATCCGCGCAGTATACCAGAGAACAAAGTTTTTGGAAAGGGTATAGGCTGTCCCGGTCTGCTGCTCTGGCGGAACTTGGCTGAGCATCTGATTCACTGCCAGACGGAAGGCCTCCGCATCACTCAGACTCAGTTTATATATCTGTTTTGGCTCCTTATCCGCCGGAAGCATGTACGCCGACATGCTGGAAACATTGAGGATGCAGCTGCCTTCCGGCATGATTTTCACGAATTCCTCATCCATGTTCATCGTTCCGATCGCGTTGATCTCGAAGATTTTCTGCGCATCTGTCATATGCGGAGAAACGCCTGCGGCATGGATCAGCACTTTAACCTCACCCTGCTGCGCCGCATACGCCGCCAATTTTCTGACCGATTCGCGATGACTGGCATCAGCCGGGTAAGCCTCGGCGTCGATTCCCACATCACGCAGCTGTTTAACCGCATTCTCCAGTTTAGCCACCGTTCTTCCCATCAGAATGATTTTATGTTTCCGGCCTAAAATCTTCGCTGCTTCCAGACCCATGCCGCTGCCGCCGCCGCTGATCACACAAATACTTTTCATACTTCAATCACCTATCTTTCCTTGCTTTTATTATAAACGTTTTCTAAAGAGAAAGCGAACTCCCTGCCTTGTGTTTTTTCTTTTTTTCAAAGGACTGAATTTTTTGAACATCCCGTTTTTAATCTTCGAACGAGAAAAAGCAGGCCGTAAATCAGCCTGCCTTTTGAGCCTCTTTAAATTTTAGTGCTTATCGTTCTTAATCGCTGCCTGCGCTGCGGCCAAGCGGGCGATCGGAACACGGTACGGACTGCAGGAAACATAGTTCAGTCCAACGCGGTGACAGAATTCGATCGAACTTGGATCACCGCCATGTTCGCCACAGATGCCCAGCTTGATGTTCGGACGGGTCTTGCGGCCCAGCTCTGCCGCCATCGCGACCAGCTTGCCGACGCCATGCTGATCCAGACGGGCAAATGGGTCCTGCTCGTAAATTTTCTTGTCGTAATAATGCGACAGGAATCCGCCGGCGTCATCTCGCGAGAAGCCGAATGTCATCTGCGTTAAATCGTTGGTGCCGAAGCTGAAGAACTCTGCTTCCTCCGCGATCTCATCCGCTAACAGAGCAGCCCGCGGAATTTCGATCATCGTGCCGACCATGTATTTCATTTCAATACCGGAAGCGCTGATGATTTCATCCGCAACCTTGGTAACGATATTCTTGACATATTTCAGCTCGTTGACGTCGCCAACCAGCGGAATCATGATTTCCGGCGTAATGTGATAATCCGGATGCTTGCGGTTGACGTTAATCGCCGCTTCAATGACTGCGCGTGTCTGCATTTCTGCGATTTCCGGATAGGAGATCGCCAGACGACAGCCGCGGTGACCCATCATCGGGTTGAACTCATGGAGCGAAGTAATGATGCTCTTGAGGTCGTCGATATTCAGGTTCATGTCCTGAGCCAGCGTCGCGATGTCATACGAGGAAGTCGGCAGGAATTCATGTAAAGGCGGATCCAGATAACGGATCGTAACCGGGCGGCCTTCCATCGCCTCATAGATGCCTTCAAAGTCGGAACGCTGCATCGGCAGCAGTTTTGCCAAAGCGGCGCGGCGCTGTTCTTCCGTGGAGGAAACAATCATTTCCCGCATTGCTTTAATGCGGTTGGAATCAAAGAACATGTGTTCTGTTCTGACTAAGCCAATGCCCTGAGCGCCGAAAGCGACAGCCTGCTTCGCATCCTTCGGCGTGTCGGCGTTCGTTCTGACCTGCAGCACGCGGCGTTCATCCGCCCATTTCATAAATGTTTCGAAATCGCCGGAGATCTGTGCAGGAACTGTTTTCACGGCTTCGCCGTAAACGTTGCCAGTCGAACCGTCTAACGAAATCCAGTCGCCCTCTTTATAGGTGTGGCCGCCGACAGTAAAGGTTTTTTCTTCTTCATGGATGTCGATTTCACCGCAGCCGGAGACACAGCAGCGTCCCATGCCGCGCGCGACAACCGCCGCATGCGAGGTCATGCCGCCGCGAACAGTCAGGATCCCCTGAGCGACGTTCATGCCTTCGATGTCTTCCGGCGAGGTTTCCAGACGAACCAGCACGACTTTTTTGCCCTTGTTGGCTTCCGTAATCGCGTCTTCCGCACTGAAGACAACCTGACCACAGGCCGCTCCCGGCGAAGCCGGCAGGCCGCTGGCAATCAGATGCGCCTGTTTCAATTCAGCCGGATCAAACTGCGGGTGCAGCAAGGCGTCCAACGCCTTCGGTTCGACCATCATCAGCGCTTCGTCTTTCGTAATCAGGCCTTCCGCCACCATATCGCAGGCAATCTTTAACGCCGCAGCCGCGGTACGCTTGCCGTTTCGGGTCTGAAGCATGAACAGCTTGCCGTTTTCAATCGTGAATTCCATGTCCTGCATATCGCGGTAATGCTTTTCCAGCTTGCCGCAGATCTCCACGAAGCTGTTGTATGCATCCGGCATAACTTCTTTTAATTCGTCGATCGTCTGCGGTGTACGGATTCCCGCAACGACGTCCTCGCCCTGCGCGTTCATTAAGAATTCGCCGAACAGTTTATTTTCGCCGGTTGCCGGGTTACGCGTAAACGCGACGCCGGTGCCGCAGGTGTTGCCCATGTTGCCGAACACCATCATCTGGACGTTGACGGCCGTTCCCCAGGAACCCGGGATATCGTTCATTTTGCGGTAGTAAATCGCACGCGGATTATTCCAGGAACGGAATACCGCTTCAACGGCGCGGATCATCTGTTCTTTCGGATCCTGCGGGAAGTCCTCGTTCAGGTTTTCCTTGTAGAATTCCTTGAAACGCGCAGTCATTTCCTTCATATCGTCCGCATCCAGTTCCGTATCGAGCTTAACGCCCTTACGGTCCTTGAGTTCGTCGATAATCACTTCAAACTTGCTTTTCGGCAAGCCCATGACGACGTCCGAGAACATCTGAATGAAACGCCGGTAACTATCATAAGCAAAGCGCGGATTCTCCGTCTTTGCCGCGATCGTTTCGACGACTTCGTCGTTGATGCCCAGGTTCAGGATCGTATCCATCATACCCGGCATGGAAGCGCGGGCGCCCGAACGAACGGAAACCAACAGCGGGTTTTCCTTATCGCCCATCTTCTTGCCTGTCATTTCTTCCAGCGTTTTCAGATTGCGGTTAATTTCCTCCGTAATCTCCGGCGCAATTTTTTCTCCATCTTCATAGTAACGCGTGCAGACTTCCGTCGTAACGGTAAAGCCCTGCGGAACAGGCATGCCCAAATTGGTCATTTCTGCCAGATTTGCCCCTTTTCCGCCGAGCAGCTCGCGCATTTTACCATTTCCTTCAGAGAAAAGATAAACATATTTTTCGCTCATTGTTCCTCCTTATAGGCGTATTTTCCAGCCAACTTTCATAGACTTATTATAGCGGAAGTGACCAGGAATTTCCATAGTTTTTGTAAACGTTTACATATATTTGGTCTAACCAGATTCCCTCAAAATGACAAAAAAGCCTTTCAGAACTGGTCTGTTAGGCTTTTTTCAGATTTAAACTTTTTTTCAAATTTGAGGGTCGCCTGCCTGCTTAATGCAGGAAACGGCGGATGAAACGGAACAGCCGCTCGTCATAATGCGGACTGCGGCAGGCTTCGCAATGCCCGGCTGACGGCACGGTGTACAGCTCTTTTTCGCTGGCGCACTCGTAATAGTTCTCAAACACCATGTCATAGGGGACAAAATCGTCCTCTTCGCCATGGATAAACAACATCGGAACACGGCACTGCCGCAGCTGTTCCACCGCGCTGGCTTCCCAAACAGAGTAGCCGCAGCGCATTTTGATCAAGGTCGACAGCCCGATCAGAACCGGCTGAGTCGCGATTCCAAACGCACTGCGCACCTGCTTTTCCGCAATCGCCGGGACGCTGGTATAGCCGCAGTCCTCAATCGCACAGACGACTTGATCGCTGAGATCTTCTTCGCCGCAGGCCATCATCACCGCAGACGCGCCCATCGACAGGCCGAACAAGACGATCTGGCTGGCGGGATGCTCGCTTGCGATGCGGTCCGTCCAGGCGATCAGGTCGCGCCGGTCATTCCAGCCCATGCCGACATAATCTCCCTCACTTAACCCATGCCCGCGCAGATCCGGCAGGAGCACGTTAAAGCCGGCTTCGTCAAACGTTTTCGCTCTTGGCAAAAGCGCCAGACTGTCCGCGCCATAGCCATGCGCCATCACGATCCACTTGTCGCTGTCGGGATGGTTGAGAATCTGAGTTGCGTGCAGCCGCAGCCCGTCAAAAGAAGTCAGCGTCAGATCCAGCACCTGGCTGGCCGCAAACCAGCTCTGCACCGCTTCCTGACGCTGCCGGCGTTCCGCCCGCTGTTCTTCAGTCAGCGCGTCTTCCTGCGGACCCATCGCAAAGAATTTCGGACCGCGGCGGATAAACCGGTTATACGCCAGTTCGCAGACGCCGTAATAGCTGGCAGCCGCGCCTGCGGCGGCGCCGGCCGCAATCATCAATTTCGTTTTTGTTTTCATGGTTATCACCCGTTCCTATTATACCATGACTTCCGATCGCCTGCCTCATCTTTTACTATCCCCATTCCGACAGTTCGCGGATTTTGTCACTTCCTTAAAGCGCACTGCGGCGGCGATAGCGCATCACCACGACACCGTCGTCAATCCAGAACTGTTCCAGATGCAGCATGATCGGCGCGAAGCCTTCATGAAATAACCGCCGCCCCTGCCCCAGCAGAATCGGAATGATCCCGACGATGTATTCGTCGATGGCGTCGGCCCGAATAAACGGATCCACTATGCCAGCTCCGCCGAATAGCCAGATATCCTTGCCCGGCTGTTTTTTCAGCGCCAGCACCGAAGCGACCAGATCCCCGCTGATCCACCGGGCTGGCGGCTCTAATGTCAGCGGCTTGGAGGAGGCGACCCAGAATTGCTTGGTTTGCGGCTCTGCGACAAAGTCCAGCCCACAGTCCTCATAGGCTTTGCGTCCCATCACGATCACGTCAACCTGCCTGGCGAAGGCTTCGATGTCGTAATGAGGAACTGTGTCCAGCCGACGGTCTCCCTGACCGCTGATCCAGGCAAAACCGCCCTCCGGATCACAGATATAACCATCCAAACTCATCGCCAGATTTAAAATAATTTTTCTTTCCGCCATGCTTTTTCCTTTCTGATAAGCGCCTTCGCTTATCCTCTTTTCTCAGTTCTCTCTTTTTATCCTTATCTCTGTCTTCTGTCTTCTGTCTTCTGTCTTCTGTCTTCTGTCTTTAGCTTAACCGATTTTCTGTCTTTGCGCGATCAAATCACAGAAAAACCGCGGCATTTCAGCTTTTATTCTGAAATGCCGCGGCTCTTTCATCCTTTATCATTTATTAAAAACTTTCAAGAAAAGAAGCGCTGGATCTCAAACTTTTCGCTTTACCCTTTTCATTTATTTTTTCTGCATCTGACTATAGCGATATAACGCCACCATCGCGTTAACCGCCTGTTCCGCTGTCGAATACGCCGGGATACCGTGATCGCGCAGCTTCATGATCGCCCGCTGGCATTCCTCTCCGCCCTGGCATTCCATGATAAACGGTTTGCCTAAGCGGCGGTAACGGTCGTGGACTTCGATCACAACGTCGACGACCGCATCGACGTTAGTCACCGCAGTCGGACAGATCGAGCCAAGAATTCCGTCGACTGCGGGATCGCGCATCGCCTGCATGAAGGCGCCTTTGTACTGCGTTGGCGAAGCGGTGCCGGAAATATCGACCGGATTGAGCGGCGAGCCGAACATCGGCATGTACGCGCGAATGCGCCCGGCCAGACTCGGCGAAATTTCCTTTAATTCTTTCAGCGGCAGACCGCAGCGGTCAAAGTGGTCGCAGCTCAGAAGGCCGGAACCGCCGCCGTTGGTAATCATCACGACGTTTTCGCCGCGCAGTGCCGGTTGGGTTCCAAGCGCCAGCGAAACATCGAGAAACTCCTGCCATGTCGTCGCCCGCAGCGCTCCGGCCTGAGCGAAGACCTCATCATAATATGCATCATCTTTCACGTTTTCGCTGGCCGTGTGGGCAAACGCCGCTTTCACGCCGATCGGACTGCGTCCGACCTTGATCGCGACGACCGGCTTGGCCACCGACTGACAGGCTTCAATAAACGCCTCCGGGCTGTCCAGCCCTTCCATATAGACGGCGATGCACTTCGTGTTGTCGTCCTTGCCGGCATAGGCGATAAATTCGCTGAAATCGACGTCAGCCTTATTGCCTAACCCGACGAAGAAGCTCATGCCGTAGTGATCCTTCTGCGAGGTGCCTAACGCCGCCAACAGGTTGGCGCCGGATTGAGAAATCATCGCTACCGGTCCCAGCGTTGGCAGATAGGGGATAAAGCCGCAGTTGAAATTCAGCGCCGGCGATCCCATGCCGACTAAGTTCGGTCCGATCAACGGCAGCTCGTTGGCCCGGCAATATTCTGTCAGCTCATCCTGCAGCTCGCCGCGGCCGATCTCCTTAAAGGCGCTGGTCGCGATCACAACGATTTTTACTTCCTTGGCTACGCAGTCTTCCAGAATCGATTTGACCAGATGCGCCGGCACCGCGATGAACGCCAGATCAACCGGCTCCTCAATCTCCCGCAGGGTCGGATAAGCTTTTAAGCCCGCAACCTTCTCCGCGCGCGGATTCACCGGGTAAATTTTTCCCTGATAGCCCCATTTCTGTAAGCCGTCGATAACCTTATGGCCAACCTTGCCCGGACAGCGGCTGGCGCCGATCACCGCGATGCTGGATGGGTTTAAAGCATATTGCAGCCGATCGACAACATACCCGCGGATCGCATTGGTCTTCATCGTTCTTCACCGCCTTTCTCCTGCCATTCCCCCGCCGGTTCGATCGGCAAGCTCGTGCGGTCCTGCAGGAAATCATCAGTAAAAATACATTCCTCCCACATATCCGCGTCTTTATCCAGCCGCGCCGTCCAACGGCGGAACTGCCGCGGACTGTCAGCTTCCCAGATTTCTTCGATCTCGGCGTAACCGTCTAACATTGTGCGCAAGGCGTCCAGATCTGTCAGCTGCGTATAAGCGCTCACCAGAATGTCGTAAATACCATCAGAGAACTCGAAGATATTGTTGAATTCCGGACACCGGGTCAGCTCATCGACAATTTGTTCCTTGCGGCAGCTGGTCACATTCTGGAACAAGCGGATCAGATAACAGTGCATGTTCAGCCCCAGCGCCTGATAATTAAAATAGAACATCGGCACGACATAGCGCTGATGATCGACGATCCAGCCCAGATCCTTCTTCATCGCCGCCGGATCCAGACCGGACAGCTGGCCGAGCACCTCGTAATCAAAGAAATCTTCGATCGAGGTCACATTGTTCAGAATGTCGATGATCGCAAAGTCCGTAGCGTCCATCTCGTTCTGACTGTTTAAAAAGTTGGCTTTCTGCGCGTCCGACCACAGATAGCGGCGGTAATCCGCTTTCGGAGCGTCCCACAAATTGACGTGGGATTCGCGGACGTCGCGGCGGATCGGACAGAGATGAATGGATTCGACCCAGCGGTTGCGCCGGATCGGTTCGATCACGCCGCAAAGCAGATTGTCCAGCACACGCATGTGATTGCCGCAGAAGAAATCGAAATCACCTTCCGTTAAATAACCGGTGCAGATCTCGTCCTTATTCTGAATCCATTCCGCCAACTGCGTCTTTGCCTGCGGCGGGCAGTCCTCTTTCATTTTCACAATCCAGTAATACAACCCAAAACCCAGAGCGGAAACGGAAGAATTCTTCACAAACATGATCAACCGGCGATCGACCATACGTTTCAGTCGGGCTGCGATCTCACTTTCCGCCACGCCGGTCTTCTCCGCCACAAGTTTTAAGTTAAAAACCTCCGGATGCACCTGATAAAACGATTTGGCCACGTTGAACGCTGAGAATTCCTTCGCGTCCATTCCAAGCACACCGGGTTCTTTGAACCCGATGCCGCGCGGGGCAAACGTGTACTCCTGCATCCATTGCTGCTGCTCATCCGTACCTAAAAGATATTGTTTCTCCGTCATCGAATACCACCTCATTTCAATGTATGCTGAAAGTCTTTCGACTTTGACGGAATCTCAATCTGCTTTCTTGTAAGCGCTATCATTTATTTTATTGTAGTCTTCTCCTCGCCAAAAGACAAGCGCCGGTGACAGCGAAGCCCATGACGATAACGACACTTGCCGCATTTTGTCTAGCCCCGGGCGTAAAACTTTCTGAAAGATTTTAGAAAGCCTGTTTTTGTTTTCCGTCTTATGTTCTCGATGGCGTCTGCGGATCATGCCTGCTTTCAGCGCGTGTTTCTGCCGCAGATCCTGCCTCCCTTCAGATTGATCTGTTTTCTTCCATTTTTGATTTAGGCAAGAAACATCCGGCCTTTCTTTGTGCCCCTTGCGGTGAACATCGCTCAACGTGCTGCCGATGCCGATGCTTTTGAAATCGGTCGCTCCACAAGAAAACCCGGTCCATTGGACCGGGTGATCGTTAATTCTGTCTGGAAGATGAAATTCCTTTGACGGCGTTTATTTCTCAATTTCCTGCAAGCGGGTCTGGACGATTTCCAGCTGCTGCTTATAGGTTTCCAGCTTTTTACGTTCCGCTTCGACTTTCTCAGCCGGAGCCTTGGCGACAAAGCGTTCATTGGAAAGCATGCCTTCCGCACGCTTGATTTCAGCGTTCAGATGCTCGGCTTCTTTTTTCAGTTTGGCTTTTTCTTCTTCCAGATCGACAACGTCGCTCATCGGAATACATACAGATCCACCTAAAATCGGACGAATGAGCATTTCCCCGTCCAGCTCCGCTTTCCAGCTGGCCTTGCACATCTTCTCATAAATCGAAGCAATCGGAGCGTCGACAGCGACCGGCTGGTTCTGCGCATTCCGGATCGTCATCGCCAGCGGCGCGGACGGCTTCAGATTGTAATCGACACGGACCTGACGGATCGTCTTGATAACGGAGATCAACTGATCAACTTCCTCGTTATGGCTTAAGTCCAGGCCTTCCACCGGCGCCGGCCAGGCCGCCAGGCAGCATGCTTTTTCATCATGCGGCAGGACGCTGTAAATTTCTTCGGTGACAAACGGCATGAACGGATGAAGCAGACGGATGATCGCGCGCAGGCAGACGATCAGCGTCGACTGGGTCGCCCGCTTAACCTGGGCATCCTCGCTGTTCAATCCAGCTTTGCTTAATTCGATATACCAACTGCAGAAATCATCCCAGATAAAGCTGTACAGCTCGTTGCCGACCAGCGCGAACTCATACTTGTCCATGTTGGCGGTCACCGAGGCAATCGTTTCATTCAACCGGTTGAGAATCCAGGTGTCGGTGATCGACAGTGTGCTGAGGTCAATGTCCGCGAGCGTGAAATCCTCCGGCATATTCATCATGACGAAACGGGACGCATTCCAGATCTTGTTGATGAAGTTCCAGGACGCTTCCAGCTTTTCCTCAATGTAGCGCATATCCTGACCCGGGGTGGAATTGGTCGTCAGGAAGAAGCGCAGGCTGTCGACGCCGTGCTTGGCGATGACGTCCATCGGATCGACGCCGTTGCCCAGCGATTTCGACATTTTGCGGCCCTGAGCGTCGCGGATCAGGCCGTGGATCAGAACATCCTTAAACGGCCGGGACTTTGTGAAGTAGCGGGCCTGGAACGCCATCCGGGCGACCCAGAAGAAAATGATATCATAGCCCGTGACCAGCACGTCATTGGGATAATAACGTTCCAGATCCGGCGTTTTATCCGGCCAGCCCAGCGTCGAGAAGGGCCATAATGCGCTGGAGAACCAGGTGTCCAGAACATCCTCATCCTGATTCCAGTTCTCAAGATCCTGCGGCGCTTCCGTGCCGACGTAAATCTCGCCGGTTTCCTTATGGTACCAGGCCGGGATCCGGTGGCCCCACCACAGCTGGCGGGAGATGCACCAGTCCTCAATGTTTTCCAGCCACTGCGTGAAGGTCTTTTCAAAGCGCGGCGGGTAGAAGTTGATCTTTTCCTCAGCCAATTCCTGATGCTTCAGAACGTCCTCCGCCAGCGGCTTCATGCGGACAAACCACTGCTTGGAAAGCATCGGTTCGACGATGACGTCGGTCCGTTCGGAATAGCCGACCTGATGGATATGTTTTTCGATGTTGATCAAATTGCCTTCCTGACGGATTTTTTCCGTCAGCTGTTTGCGGCATTCAAAGCGGTCCATGCCTTCAAACTCGCCGCAGCGCTCGTTCATCGTCGCGTCCGGATTCATGCAGATGATCCGCGGCAGATGGTGGCGTTCTGCGATCGCGAAGTCGTTTGGATCGTGGGCCGGCGTACATTTCATCGCGCCGGTTCCGAATTCGATGTCGATGTAGTCGTCGCCGATGATCGGCAGTTCATCCCCATTTGCCGGATTGACGGCGTGCAGGCCGATCAGATGCTTAAACCGTTCATCGTCCGGATGCACAACGACGCAGACGTCGCCGAACATTGTTTCCGGCCGGGTCGTCGCAACCTGGAAGCAGTCGCCGGTTTCAACGACCTTGTAGTTGAACGTATACATCGCGCCTTCGGTTTCCTTATGGATAACCTCGATGTTGCTCAGCGCCGTCTTGGCCGCCGGATCCCAGTTGATGATCCGCTCGCCCTGATAGATCAGGCCGTCGTTGTAGTAGTCGACAAAAACCTTGGCGACGGCTTTGCTTAAGCCTTCGTCCAGTGTAAAACGCTCGCGGGTGTAGTCCAGCGACAGCCCCATCTTCGCCCACTGCTGACGAATATGCCCAGCATATTCTTCCTTCCAGTCCCAAGCCCGTTCCAGAAATTTCTCACGGCCCAGATCATAGCGGGAAACGCCTTCTTTTTTCAGGCGCTCATCCACCTTCGCCTGCGTTGCGATGCCGGCGTGGTCCATGCCCGGAACCCACAGCATGTCGTAGCCCTGCATCCGCTTGTAACGGGCGATGATATCCTGCAGCGTCGTATCCCAGGCATGCCCCAGGTGCAGCTTGCCGGTGACATTCGGCGGCGGGATCACGATACAGAACGGATCCTTGCTTTTGTCGCCGGCTGTAAAATAGCCTTCTTTGATCCAGTTGTCATAGCCCTGCTCCACATCCAGATGGTTATATTTCGGGGCCAGTTCCTTTTTCATCAGTTCTTCCTCCTGTTTTTTTATTTTCCTTCGTTGAACAAAAAAAGCGCCCTGCAACAAGGACGCTTGACGCGCGGTACCACCTTACTTCATCTTTGATCAAAGATGCGCTTTCACCAGTAACGACGGCATTCGGATTTTCCTACTTAAAATTCAGAAAATCAACTTCCGGACGACTGTTCACTGCTTCTTCTGACTCCCTTGCACCTTCCGGGAGCTCTCTGATTTCCCAAAGCCGCTACTTCTTCCGTTCAACGTAGATGGCTTTATTATAGGCATTGGATCTCCGCTTGTCAATCGAATTTCAACGAATTCCGACATCTCCGGAAAGGAAAAAAAGCTAGAATACATCGAAAAAGCAAACCAACGAAGTGATAGACGAAAAGTTCAGCCGCGCTTCTTAAAAAAACTGCGGACATTCCCGTTTCAGCATCGCCAGCGCGTTTTTCCAATACGTTTTTTCAACCTCCGATTCCATCGTGAAGTTCAGCTTATCCCTAGTCCAGTTTTCAGCCAGCGGACCGAAAGGTTCCGCCGGCACTTCGAAGCCCAGTTTCTCCATCACCGCTAAGGCAAACTCACGGAACGCCCCGCCGAAAGCCGTCATGATGTTGCCCTCTACGACGATCGGCTCAAAGCGGAAATTTTCTTTTTCCATAAACGGCAGATCGTCCAGCACTTCCTGATAAAATCCACCGCAGTAACAAATCCCATTTAACAACCCCGCCGCCGCTAATAACACCGGGGACACGGAGATCGCGGCAATCAAAATATCCGGCCGCTCCTTGAACCGGGCTAAAAAGTCCAGCTGGCGCTGATCCTTTAACACTTCCGGAAATTCGCTGATTCCCGGAAGAATCAGGCAGTCGATCTCGTCAAGGTTGACTTCATCGTAGCTGAACTCCGGCAGCACGGTAAAGCCTTCTTCCGTTTTCACCGGTTGATGATCCGCCGCGCAGACGATCATCGGTTTGCCCAATCCGACTAACCAATCGGTCAGGCAGCTGATCTCCTGCATGCAAAACGCCCGGTAGATCATGACCGCTGTTTTTTTCATTCAATACCCCTCCCTTACCTTGTTTACTTCACTGTATCTGAATTTCAGCTGAATCGCAAGCTATTTCCTTCTTTTCGTTCTTGTTAAAAAGACAGATAACTCCGGTTTTGTTCTGATATTACTCAAATCCAGAAAAAAAGGACTGTGTCCAGTCCTCCTTACAACCATGATTGACAGCTTGCAGATTGGCCACTTACAGCGGCAGCAGGATCAGCGTCTTTTCCTCCAGCGGCTTGTTGTGATTGACGGCGATCAACTGCTTTTCATTCACCCCGTAGCGTTGGGCAATCGAAGCATAGGTATCGTTGATCTGTGCCAGCATGTACCGGCTGGTCACGATGACATTCTCCGCGTCGTCAAACAAATCTTCGATTTCTCCGACGTCCTCGTTGACGGCCGCTTCCGCCGGATCGTTCGTTTCTTCGTCCATGACCGTATTTTCTTTGACAGCCGGCCCTTCCGCAGCCAGCGCTTTTTCCTCCTGCACAGATGCCGCAGCCGGAAGGATCGGTGCTGCAGCGGCAGCCGGCTCTTCAGTGACCGACGGAGTCAGCGCTGTGGGTTCCGCCGCTGGCTGTGTAATCTCCGGCAGCGGGGTTGGCTCCGACTCTCGTTTCTCCGGCTGAGTTTCCAGAATTGCGGTTGCCCTTTCCTCTTTCATGCCGTATACATTCAGATAGATTGTCACAATCATCCCGCGGGCTTCGATCCGGGCGTCGTAATGATGCAGCCGGATCCGGAATTGTGACGGTTCCTGCAGCTTATCCAAGGGCGCCAGAACGTCCAGCGTGATTTCTTCGTTCAGCGGATAAGCGCCCTGTTCATCGGCCGCCTGCCCCTTGACCCATAAGGAGCCTAAAGCCCGGATCCCGTCGGCTTCAGTATGATATTGAATCTCGTTGGTGATCTGGCATTGCAGAATTTGATCGACCGGACGGCTGAGCTCCAGTCGTTTCTCAATTTTCATTGGTTTCATCTATGGTTCCTCCCCAGCATTCCTGCTTCAATTTCAGTGTATGCCAAACCGAGGAAAATATGAAAAAAGCCCGAATCACTCGGATTCAGGCTCTTCTGGATTGAATAAGGCGTCAATCGCTTCCAGCAGTTCTTCCCGGCCCTGCTTCGTGATGGAAGAGAACGGAATGATCGCTTCCGGCGCACAGGCCAGAGCCTTGGCGATAACGTTGATCTGTTTGCTTTGCTGAGAGCGCGGCACTTTGTCCAGTTTCGTCGCGGCAACCACAAACGGAATTTCATAATAACGGGCGTAGTCCGCCATCGTGATATCATCCTCCGTCGGCGCGTGCCGCATATCGACTAAGAGAATCAGACCTTTTAGCTGTGAACGGCTGGAGAAATAGTCCTCCATCATCTCGCCGAACTGGATCAGCATCTGCTTGGACGCGTTGGCAAACCCATAGCCCGGCACATCGACGAACATGAAGCGGTGATCAATATCAAAGAAATTCAACAACCGTGTCTTGCCCGGGGTGTTGCCGACATAGGCCAGCGCCTTGCGGCCGCACAGCGTGTTGATCAGCGAGGACTTGCCGACGTTGCTGCGGCCGGCCAGCACGATCTCCGGCAGTTCGCTTTCAGGCCAGTGTGCCTTGGACGGCGCGCTGACGACAAGCTCGGCTTCCCTGATCTCCATTTAGCGAACCAGCGCTTCCTGGATAACCTGGTCGACCGTTTCGACCGGAATGAAATGAATGTCATTCTTAACAATTTCCGGAACTTCGTCAAGATCCTTGACGTTATTCTTCGGAATGATGACCGTCGAGATGCCGCTGCGGTGTGCCGCCAGCGATTTCTCACGCAGACCGCCGATCGGCAGCACGTTGCCGCGCAGCGTGACTTCACCCGTCATCGCCAGATTCGCATGAACCGGCATCCGGGTGATCGCGGAAACCAGTGCCGTAGTCAGCGTGACGCCGGCGCTCGGCCCATCCTTCGGCACTGCGCCTTCCGGACAATGGATGTGGATATCGTGTTTATCGAAGAAAGCCGGATCAATCTTGAATTCGACGGCTTTGCTTTTGACATAGTCCAGCGCGATTTCCGTCGATTCCTTCATGACGTCGCCCAGCTGACCGGTAACGATGAGTTTGCCCTTCCCGTCGAAGTAAGTTACCTCAACCGGCAGAATATCGCCGCCGAAGGACGTATAGGCCAGACCGGTTACCACGCCGATCTGATCTTTTTTCTCCTTGACGCCGTATTCAAATTTTTCTTTGCCCAGCCATTCCACGATCAGCTTCTTCGTGATCTTGACCGAACGCTTGCCATCCTTCATGATCGCCAGGACGCTCTTGCGGCACAGCGAAGCAATCACCCGCTCCAGCTGACGCACGCCGGCTTCCCGGGTGTAATGACGGATCAGATAAATCAGCTCTTCTTCGCCCAATTTAAACTGACTCGGCTTCAGGCCGTTGATTTCAGCCTGCTTCGGAATCAGATGTTCCTTAGCGATGCTGACCTTTTCCACCTCGGTGTATGAGGACAGCTCGATGATTTCCAAACGGTCGCGCAGCGCCGCCGGAATTGTGTCGAGCGTGTTGGCCGTCGCGATAAACATGACCTTCGACAGATCGTACGGTTCTTCCAGATAGTTATCGGAGAACAGCTTGTTCTGTTCCGGATCCAGCACTTCCAGCATCGCGCTGGACGGATCGCCCTTGTAATCGCTGGCCATCTTGTCGATTTCGTCGATCAGGAACACCGGATTGACGACGCCGGCCTTCTTCATCCCCTGGATGATCCGGCCCGGCAGCGAGCCTAAATACGTCCGGCGGTGACCGCGGATTTCAGCTTCATCGCGCACGCCGCCCAGCGATGCCTTGACAAACTTCCGATCCAGCGCTCTGGCCACGGACTTCGCCAGCGACGTCTTGCCGACGCCCGGCGGCCCGACCAGACACAGAATCGGCGCGTTCAGCGAATGAGTCATCTGTTTGACAGCCAGATATTCCATGATCCGGTCTTTGACCTTTTCCAAACCGAAATGATCCTCATCCAGGCGCTGCTGCACCAGCTTGAGGTCTTCGTTATCTTCGGTTTCCTGCCACCACGGCACGCCTAAGAGCCAGTCGAGATAAGTCCGCACAACCCCGGCTTCCCCGGATGCCCCCGGCAGCATTTCATACCGCGCCAGTTCTTCCCGGGCCTTTTCCTTGATCGCTTCCGGATACGGGTTTTCCTCGATCATCCGGCGCAGTTCCTCGGAATCGTCGCTCTGATTGGACACATCGCCCAGTTCTTCTTTAATCGCGCGGAGCTTCTCGCGCAGATAATATTCCTTTTGCGATTCGTCGATCCGCTCCTTGACTTTTTCATTGATGTTATTTTCAATGTCGGACAGCTGCTTTTCTTTTTCCAGCTCCTGGATGATCATCATCAGCCGTTCGTTGACATTCAACGTTTCCAGCAGCACCTGCTTCTTTTCCAAAGGCAGCGGGAAATACTGCGCGAACTGATCGGACAGCGTCGGGGCGGAAACGCCCTTGGTCAGCTGCGCGATGATCTCCGGCGGGAAATTGTTGGCGCTGGATGCGATGTTTTCGAATTCCTTGGCCACCCGGCGGATCAAAGCCATCTCTTCGAGATTATCGCCGGCTTCATCCGCGACCGGCAGCACCGTCGCCATAAACATTTTGTCCTCGTCCTGAATCGAAACAAGCTTTGCCCGTTCCAGGCCGCTGAAGGTAATCCGCATAAAGCCTTCTTTACGGCGAATGTTTTTGATCCGGCACAGCGTGCCAAAGGTGTAGAGATCTGAAGGAGCAGGATTGTCAACCATGATGTCTTTCTGGCAGACGAGCCAGACATGACCATCGAACTTTTCTTCTGCTTCCTCAACGGCACGAATGCTCTTTTCCCGGCCGACCTCAATCATGATGTCCTGCTGGGGAAAAACAATGATTCCTCGTGTAGCGATGACCGGAACACTGATTTCCATTTTTTCGTTGTTCATTGACACCCTCCTTGTCTGAAATAGTACGTGTTATAAAGGTCAAAAAAGACGCGAAGCGTCTTATTTGTTGGTGGAATCCTTAATCAGGTCCAGCGCCTTGCGCAGCCGGACGTCGTAGGAGATCGAAGACGCCGGAATCAGTTCCTTGACCTTCTCTTTTTCCATATTGTACTGAGAGGCGATCAGGCCGTATTCCGTATCAATATCTTCCTCGCCGACTTCCAGATTTTCCTGCGTCGCAATCGCGTCCAGAACTAAGCGCAGCTTGACTTTGCTTTCAGCGTCCTTCGCCATCTGTTCGCGCAGCGTTTCCTCGCTCTGCCCGGTGATCTGGAAGAACTGCGTTAAGGAAATACCCTGCTGCTGCAGACGGTTGGCGTAATCCTGAATCATATCGTCCGTTTCATTCTTGATCATGACTTCCGGAATTTCCACTTCGCAGGCGTCGACGACCGTGCTGATCAGCTTGTTGGTCGCTTCGTTTTCCGCGTTCTGCCGCTTCTGTTCTTCCTGGTTCTTGCGGATCAGCGCTTTTAAGTCGTCCATGGTTTCCACATCCGGAGCGTTGACGTCCTTCGCGAGATCGTCGTTCAGCTCCGGCAGCACCTTCGCTTTGATTTCGTGAACCGTAACCTTGAAGACAACCGGCTGTCCAGCCAGCTCAGCAGCCTGATAGTTTTCCGGGAACGTGACGTTGATGTCCTTCGTTTCTTCCTTCTTCATACCGATGAGCTGTTCTTCAAAGCCCGGGATGAAGCTGTTGGAACCGATCTCCAGCGGATAGTTTTCGCCCTTGCCGCCTTCAAACGCAACGCCGTCCTTGAAACCTTCAAAGTCGATGACCGCGGTGTCGCCGTTTTCGACTTCGCCGTCTTCCTTCACTTCCAGCTCGGCGAAGTTTTCCTGGATCCGCTTCAGTTCCGCTTCCACTTCTTCCTCGCTGACTGAAGTTTCTTCTACTTCGTAAGCTAAACCTTTATATTCGCCCAGCTTGACTTCCGGCTTGATCGCGAACGTAAAGCTCATCGTCGCGGCTTCCTCGCTGATTTCCTCAACGTTCAGCTCCGGCCGGGAGATCGGCCACAGTTTGTGCTCTTCGATGCCCGCGTCCAGCAGACCCTGCGCGCAATGCTCGACGGCTTCCAGCATAATCTTCTGAGCCGGAACATATTTTTTCGCCATGGCAGCTGGGACAGAACCCTTTCTGAAACCCGGGATTTCCAGTTCTTTCGCTAATTTATTAAAAGCTTTTTTCTGAGCCGTTTTCCAGTTTTCACCCTCAATGGTGACTTTCAGTTCGCCTGTTGATTTTTCTTTTAGTGTCCAAGTTGACATAAACTTCTTTGTCCTCCTTATGTCTAGCCTTTCTATTATAACAAAAGTTATCTGAATTTCAAATAAATTGGCTTTTTAAATCGAATAAATTGACATTTTCAAGCTGATGCCGGGACGCGAACTGACGCCAGCCCTCCTCATCATGCATACTGCAGTATACGAGATGAACGCAGCTGGCCGCAAGCGATATGCCCTCCGCTTCTTCAAAGCCCAGCGGCAGCGCCAGATACGCCTCGCGGATCAACACCTGCTCGCACAGATTAAATAAGGAAGGGTTTTCGTTTTCCAGCCATTCGCCGATCAACGCGCGGGCCAAAAGAAAGCCGTCGCTTTCCGCCGCCCCTTCCTGGTAACGGGGAATAAACGTATAGCCTATCCCATCCCGGTTCAGCGTCAGCTCCTCGCTGATCTGTTGATCGATCAGCGAATCGATCAGCAGCGCCGAAGCGAGCGGATCAGGATCGGTTTCCAGATACGCGCGGACCAAATCCAGGCAGGAGCGCAGATTCATCCCATGCAGCGCGTCGACCGCCCGCAGCTGCTGCTCGCGATCGCCTTTCAGGCTCTCCTCTATCTCCTCCAGGCTCATCACCCCAACGCCCGGCTTGCGGTTTTCCGCCGCGATTAAGCGCAGCTGCCGATCAAAATCCTGCAGCGCCGGCAGCACGTCGGAAGGCACATAGGGCATCGCCAGCTCCGTATCCACCTTCGTGCGGGCTTCCTGAATGCGGCCCTGGCGGATCAGCTGTGCGATTTCTTCAAGACATTCCGCATAAAATCCTGAGCTCATCGTCATCACCCCTTGTTCAAAAATAAAAGAAGGAATCCTTCTTTTAGCTGATCTTATTATAGCACACCCCGCTTGCAGCGGCATGTTTTTTGCCTGCGATCGTACAAAAAAATCCTTCAACGAAGGACTTTTGTTTTTCCAAAGTGGCGTCCCGGAAGGGACTCGAACCCCTGACCGTGCGCTTAGAAGGCGCATGCTCTATCCAGCTGAGCTACCGGGACATTGTTTTCTATCATGGTTTGAACGCTCAATCATAATATCAAAAAGTGTTGAAGAATGCAAGCGATTTTGGCATATTTTGTTACTGCTGCAGGGACTGCGGCTATGACACAGGAAAGTTTGGTTCCTTATGCGCAGAACCCGGAAACCTTTGATCTTTTTGTAATTCTCCCTGATGGTCCATGAATAGAAGGCAATGAACGGGATTGCCGCACGCTTTTCAGATCCAGTTTGAAGAATATTCACGCTTAAAGCAAAAGGGATCTGGCGATGTTCAAACGGCTTCGCTCCGTTCGTTCCGTTCATGGCGCTCAATTTGATTCGTCATTCTCCTCAACTTCGCTGAAATCTTCAATCTCTTCCAAATTACCACATCGCTTTAAATATTCATGCCCGCCATCCACGGCGACCGCGCCGCAGCGGCAAAACTTAAAGTCATGGACGGAAAAACTTTCGATGATATCGCCGCATTTCCGGCATCTAATTTTATTAATTTTAATTTTTTTCATGATTGAACTTCTTTCCGCATGACCCTTTGATACATCCGGCGCAAATCAAGCAGACCGGTTCGCAACCGGTCAGTCCTGGCCTTCGCCTTTGATCGGCAAACAGGAAAAGTTGAAAATCAGCGCACTCCGGTGATTTTCAACTTCTTCTCTGCGTGATTGTAAGCGCCGAAGGTCTTCAGTCCCGGGGCCGCGTCCAGTTGACGCGGTCAATACTGACGTCGCTCCCGTCGATCGTAATCACCGCGTAACAGGGCGGCGTACCGTCGCGGTTGCGGGACAGCGCGCCCGGATTCACAAGAATCACGCCGTCGCGCTGCTGGCTGGAAAAGATATGCGTATGGCCGTAAAACACAAAGTCGCAGCCCTGCCGCCGCGCTTTGCTGACCAACATGTCAAGCTGGCCCATATACAGATGATGATGACCATGAACGATCATCATGCGATGACCCTCCAGCTCTAAAATTTTCATCTCCGGATATTCATAATAAAAATCATTGTTGCCCCTGACGCACACATACCCCTGTAAAAACTGCGGCGGCAATTCGCTGTCCCCGCAATGGATAAACACATCTGCATCCCGATGAAGCTCTAAAATCTGCTCCAGCGGTTCACTCCGACCGTGGTTATCGCTCACCACTACTATCTTCATTTTACCACCTGTACTTATAATATCAGATTTGCCGCCTTCCTTAAAGCAATATTTGATTGAGAATTAAGGAATTCAGGTCGATCGGATCGTCGTTGACGCCGCTGAGATTGACCGTGACACCATCGACCTGCAGCTGAACCTGACTGACGCCCAGCGAGCTTTGAATGCTCAGAAGCAGACTGGTAACCAGTTCTTCGTTGACCTTCTTCTCCTCGTCCAGAATCTCGCCGCTGACGTTGATCGTCAACAGGTCTTCGTCCAACGAACAATCCAGTACCGTCAGCGGAGTCCCTGCCAACGGCTGCTTCAGCTGGCTGAACACGCCGATGTCCGCCAGAATGGAAGACAGCTTGTCCTGCAGACTCGTCTGATTGCTGATGCGCAGCGTTTTCGGCACGTAGACGCTGGAGCCGTTTTTCTGACGCGTATAGAACACTGTCAACGAATGGCTGTCGTGCAGGCGGTTGACCGTATTCTCAAAATTATTGATTCCAATCTGCCGGTTTAACGGCATCGGCACCGGCGTCGACAGCTGCGGCATGTGCGTCAGCGGTTCACCGGCCAAATAAAGCAGAACCTCGCTGACTTCGTCAAACTGCGTGACCGCCCATGTCAGTCCTTCCAATAACCGCATTTCCGTCTTGGGATCATAATTACGGAAATTCTCCGGGAAGTAAAGTGAAAGCTGGCTGCCCTGCAGCGCGCAGTTTTCCAGCTGAGCATTGTTTGGCAAAAGTCCGCGCACTCCCTGCACCGGCTCGTTGCCGATCGTCATCAACCGCAGAACCTCGGCTACCTTCTGGTTTAAATCCAGCCCTTCCTCAATCCCCAGCGTATAGGGAATCAGCGTCGCGTCTTCGTCCAGCAAGTAGACTTGAACCATATCCCCACTCGTATCGGATCCGCTGACGGTCTGAACCGGCTGCGAGCGGGAAGGCCACAGCACGGTAGTGAGATAAGCGGCTAACGCGACCGCTCCAAACATCAGAGCCGCGCCCTGCTTCAACGTTTCAGGTTTGATTTTCATGAACATCCCCTCCTGTCACAGTCTATGCACCGATGGCATTCAAAATGATGCCGCAGGGAGTTGAATTTTCGGCATTGGAAATTGGCCATGCTTTCTCCTTCAACAAAAAAAGAACGGGTTTTCCCATTCTTCTTCCAGCTTATTCCAAAGCAACAGGGGCTCGTTCGATTCTCCTGATCCCCCGACAAGACCTCGCTCAGATTTCAATCTGGACATGTTCGCAGGGAACATCCCAGTTCATCAAGCCACGCAGCTGCCGATTTAACAGCTCGACGCTGCCAGTCGTCGCGATCCGCAGCGTGCACTGCCCGGGCTGAGCCGGGGCCTCGAGCGCGATGCTTTCCGAATCGATCAAAGGGATTCCCAGCACCTTCGCAAATTGATCGCGGGCAAACGGAAAATGCGTGCAGGCCAGAACCGCAACGTCGTAGCGATCTCGATAAGCATTCAGTTCACCCTTCAGATACGCTTCAATTTCCTGCTTCGGACAGAGATGCTCGATCATAAACGCCAGACAACTCAAGCCGACTTCCTTGACCTCCGCCTGCGGAAGCTGCCGCGCCAGAACCTGCTGGTAGCGATGCGACTGGGCGGTAAACGGCGTCGCCAGCACGAGAATCTTCGCAGTCGAAGCCGGAATTTGTTCACATGTCTTGGAGATAATCTCCACGATCTGCGCCTGACCGCGATAACGGCGGGCGATGCCGGTCGCGCTGGCCGTGTTGCACGCGACCACGATCCGCTCGGCTCCCTGTTTTTCCAGCCAGTTCAGATTCAGCTGCAACAAATCCAGTAATGTATCGCGGTCCAGCGAACCGTACGGGACGTGTGCCTGATCCGCCAGGTAAACAAAATCTTCCTGCGGCCACCGCTGGCGAAGCTTATCCAATAACCGTAGCCCGCCGATTCCTGAATCAAAAACGCCGATCATTCTGTGCCTTCTTTCAATGTGTGATGTTCCTCAACCAGCTGCCGGGCCAGCGCCGGGCCGACATACCGGTAGTGTTCCGGCCGGGCCAGCTTGTTGGTTTCCGTGACCTTGTCTTCCGTATAGGACTGGACGAAGCCAAACCGCCAGGCGTTTTCCTGCAGCCATTGAGACTGCACAGTCGTGCTGAAATCTTCCGACTGCTTGCCTGTTGCGGCAAAATCGACAGCCAGACCGAGCTGATGCTCGCTGTGGCCGGGATAATCGACATACAGGATCGCCGAGGAACCATATTGTTCCTTCGCCTGCTTATACAATTCTTCCTGTTTTGGATAACTGACGTAACCTTCGGTGACGATCAGCCCGCCGCAGGCCCGCGTGCTGACCTCCGCCTCCGCCGCCTCGCACAGCTGCCGCAGCGGCTGCTGCAGCCGCACGTCTACCAGAATCGGCTTTTCCTCGCCGTTAACTTCGACAGTCAGCTGCGGGATGTCCGCTAACGCTTCCAAATGCAGCGGCACATGCGTGGCGATCGTGTGATCGTCGTCCACCAGCGTATCCAGCGCTGACGGATCGAGCACCAGCGTGGCGCTGCGGTAATACGGATCGCCGCGGTCCAGCCAGTCCTTGACTTCCTCGTAGCTGTACACCAGCATCAGCTGCGCCAGATCCTGCACTGCGATCTGATCGCGCGTTTCCTCTACCATCTTGACGATGAGGGCCGGCGCGTAATTGCGGTAGGAGAATGCCTCCTCCATGTAGTTGTATTCCGGGGCATGATAAACGCTGAACCGCTCCGCCTGGATATACGGTACAAATGTCGAAGGGGCAATCGAATATTCGATGATATACTCGATGTCCTCATCGCTTAAGTATTCGTCGATCAGCGCGCGGCTTTTCGGATCCTGATACGGATAGCGGGAAAGCCGGTCATAGCGGATATTCATCACGATTAAACACCCGGCGCATAACGCGGCAACCGCCGCGACAAAAAGCAAGCGTTTGATTTTCAAAAAAACCACCTCATATCTTAGTATAACATAAATCGAAAAGAATAGCCCCCTCTTGGGGGCTAGATTTCAATTTCGCGGCATCGGATCAGCTCCACCACGGCCTGCGCCCGCCCTTTGACGGCAAGCTTCAGGATCACGTTGGAGATGTGGTTGCGGACGGTTTTCTCACTGATGTTCAGCTGTTCACTGATCTCTTTCGTATCGTAATTGCTGACCAACAGATCAAAGACTTCCTTCTCCCGCCGGGTCAGAATCTTTTTCATCGCTGTCCTCCTCTTGGTTTCTAAACCATAGTATGCAGGACAACGGGGTTAAGGTTCCACATGCAGCGTCTCAAAAATTCTTTCCGCGACTTCCTGCGGCACAACCTGGGCGATCTCCTCAACCGTCGCTTCTTTTAACCGCTTAAAACTTTTAAATGTGTTCATCAGCTTCTTCTTGCGGACTTCGCCGACCCCGTCGATTTCATCCAGAATCGACTTTGTCTGGGCTTTCTGACGCAGCTTGCGGTGATAGCTGATCGCGAAGCGGTGGACTTCGTCCTGCATCCGCATTAATAAGAAGAACAGCGGCGATCCCGGTTCGACGTCGACGATCTCCAGACGTTCGTTCATCAGACTGGACGTCTGATGTTTGTCGTTTTTCACCAGGCCGCAGATCGGGATATCCAGATCAAGCGAACCGAGAATTTCCTTCGCCGCTTCAATCTGAGTCAGACCACCGTCGACTAAAAGCAGGTCAGGAAACCGTCCACCTTCGTTCAACAGCCGGAAATAGCGCCGGTACAGCACTTCCTTCATCGAGTCGACGTCGCTGTTTTCAGTATGCAGCTTAAACAGCCGGTAATCGTTTTTACATGGCAAGCCGTCCTCGAATACGACCATGCCCGCAACGGTGAAGGCGCCGGAAATATGCGAGTTATCGAAGATCTCAATCCGGGACAAGCCGGGTATCCGCAGCTTTTGCGCCAGCTGCCGCATTGATTCCTCCGTCGTTTCATTCTGCCGCTCCATCACTTCAAATTTTTGAAGCAAATTGGTCTTGGCGTTATTGGACGCCATATCCAGCAGCTTTTTGCGGTAGCCCTTGACCGGCTGGATCAGCTTGCAGGTGATGACCTCCTGCAGCGCTTCGATATCCAGCTCCAGCGGCACGATCACTTCCTGAGGCAGCGGGTGATTCTGATAATACTGCATTAAAAAGGAAATCAGTTCTTCCTCCGGATCGCCATACAGCGGCGTCAGCGACAGCTGGCGTTCCAGCAGCTTGCCGGAGCGGATGAAGAAGCCCTGGATCGCAAGGTAGCCCTTATCCGCGTAACAGGCGAATACGTCGCGGTCCTTGTTGTCCTCAACCTGAACCTGCTGCTTGTCGGTGATGTGCTCGATCGACGTGATCAGATCGCGGTACTCGCGGGCTTTTTCAAACGCCAGTTCTTCTACCGCGGCGTTCATCTTGGACTTGAGCTCGCTGACCAGATCCTTGACGTCCCCGCGCAGAAAGCGGGTGATTTTCTCGGAGATTTCCTTGTAGATTTCCGGGTCGACGTTCAGCTCGCAGGGCCCCAGACACTGTCCGATGTGATAGTACAGGCACAGCTTCTTCGGCATTTTATCGCACTTGCGCAGCGGATAGAGCTGGTTGAGCAGCTTCATCGTCTGATGCGCCGCCGAAGCGTCCGGGAACGGACCGTAGTATTTCGCCTTGCGGTCTTTCTTGGCGTCGCGCACAACCCGCAGCGTCGGATAGGCTTCATGGGTCAGCTTGATATAGGGATAAGAGGAATCGTCCATGAACATGATGTTGTAGCGCGGACGATATTTCTTGATCAGATTGATTTCCAGCACCAGCGCTTCCTTCTCGCTGGAGGTGACGATGTAGTCGAAGTCAACGATGTTGCTGACAAGCTTGGTCGTCTTGTAATTGTGCGCGCCTACAAAATACTGGTTGACGCGGTTTTTCAGTTTCTTGGCCTTGCCGACATAGATGATCGTGTCATTTTTGTCCTTCATCAGATAGCAGCCGGGCTCTAACGGCAGCGTCTGCAGCTTGGCCTTCAGTGCGGAGCTGATCATTTCGCTTTCCCCGTCTTCAGCGTGACGACGGTTGCTCCGGCGCCGCCTTCACCCGCACCGCCGATCCGCCAGCTCTCGACGCGCTTGTCGCGGTTAAGCTTCTCCTGAACCGCTTTGCGCAGCACGCCGGTGCCCGCGCCGTGGATAATTCGGACGGAGCCGATCCGGGCGACAACGGCGTCGTCGAGATATTTGTCGACAATTTCCAGCCCATCCTGAACATGGCAGCCGATGATATTGCATTCCAGATTCACGGTCTTCGCGCGCAGCGCCTTCATCGACATGCCGGAGGGCGCCGGCTTGTTTTTCCGCCGCTGGGTCGGCCGCATGTCTTCCAGCTTGACAGTCGTGCGGATGCCGTTGAGATCGACGACAGCCTGATTGCGCTTCAGCTGCAGAATCTCGGCGATCTGACTGGATTTTTTCAATTCCACAAAGGCGCCGACCTGAAACTGCGGTTCCGGCTCGTCATTGGCTTCCTCTTCCAGCTGGGCTTCGCTTTTGCCCAGGGCGTTAAGCTGATGCTGCTTCTCGATGATCTCATGCAGCTTCATCGTCTTTTGACTTTGACGCAATTCTTCCAACAGCGCCTCGCCTTCCGCTTTTACCTCTTCCAGCTGCTTCTGCGCCTGTTTTTCCGCCGCGTCGAGAATCCGCTGTTTTTCTTCGCTCAGCTTCTGCAGCTCGCGCTCCAGGTGCTGCCGCTGCTGCTCCGTCTGCGCGATCAGCGCTTCCTGTTTTTCCTTCAATTGTTGATTTTCCAAAATCTGGGCTTCCAGCTTCTCGATCAGCTCGTCCTCCTGGGAACGCTGCTGGCGCTTTAAAAACTCCGCTTCCCGGATAATTTTCTCTTTCAAACCGAATCGACGGGCAATTTCAAAGGCGTTCGACTGACCGCTCAGGCCTTCGATAAAATGATAGGTCGGCATCATCTTCTCCACGTCGAACTGTACCGACGCGACCAGAATGTCCTCATGCCGCTTGCCATAAAGCTTTAAACGTCCATAATGGGTGGTGACAACGCTTAAGCAGCCCTTCTCGCGCAGATCGTTCAGTACGGCGATCGCCAGACTTTCGCCTTCCTTCGGATCGGTGCCGGAGCCTAATTCGTCCAGCAGAACCAACGATTTTTTCGTTGCGTGCTGAGTCACGTCGGCCAGCTTCGCCAGGTGCGCGGAAAACGTCGACAGCGACTGCACGATCGACTGATCATCGCCGATATCGACAAACACCTGATCAAACAGCGGGATTTCCGCATCCTCGCAGCACACCGGAATGCCGCAGTAGCTCATTAACACAAACAGTCCGATAATCTTTAACGAAACAGTTTTACCGCCGGTATTCGGGCCGGTGATCATCAGCATTTTCTGCGGTTCGATAATCCGATACGTGTTGGCGACGACCGTCTTCGGATCGATCAGCGGATGGCGGGCCTGATTCAGAACCAGCGTCCGCCCTTCCGACAGCTTCGCGACGACGCCGTTATGACGCTGGCCCCACTGAGCCTTGGCGAACAGCGCGTCCAGGATCGCCAGCGTTTCCAGATTAGCTAAATACGGTTCGGCAACGCTTTTTAACAAACGGCTGCATTCGACGAGAATCCGGTCGATCTCATCCTGTTCGCGGGAGATCAGCGTCTGCTTGCGGTTGTTCAGCTCGATCAGACAGCCCGGCTCGACATACGCTGTCGCGCCCGAAGCACTCTCGCCGTGGACAAACCCACCCAGACTGTTTTTCTCCGAAATTTTTGCCAGGACCACGATCCGGCCGTTGCGGGTCGTCGTGATCGAATCCGTCAACAGACTCGCATGCGACTGAACGAAGCGCTGGCTTTCCCGCACCAGCTCGGCTTCCGTCTGATGCAGACTGCGGCGGATCTGCTTCAGCTCCGGCGACGCGCTGTCGAGCACTTCGCCATAGGGCGTAAAACAGCGTTCCAGCTGTTCGGCGACTTCCAGATGCGGCTCCATGGTATCCGCCAGCTCATGGATTTCCTTGCAGGGCAGCTCCACGGATTTCAGATACCCTTGCGCGCCGCTGACACCGCGGGCATGATCGGCCGCCTGAATGAGTTCCTGAGGCGTACAGACGCCGTCCCGCAGCACCGTATGCAAGGACCGCGAAAGATCGCGGATTCCATAAAACGGCATCGGACCGAATTGAATTACAGCCTGCAGCGCTTCCGCGATCCGCCGGTTTTCCTTCACAATGACCAACGGCGAAAAGCTTGGCTGCAATTCCTCAATTTTTTGTTTTCCTAACGAAAAGGCGCAGAGCTGAGCGATTTGCTGCTTAATCAGCGCCAGCTCCAGGCCGTTGCTACTGTTCATCGTTATTCTCCTTTCAGTGAATTCAGTAAAGCTTGAAGATTTTGAAAGGTCAGCTGATTGTCATTCAGCCAGTCTTTTATCAAGGTGCGGTCCTCGTCGGTCAGCTGATCCCAGCCATCCACCAGCTTCTGCAGCTGATTTTCATCCTGCGGCATTTCCAGCAGTTTTTCATTGATTACCGCCGCGGCCTTGCCAGGCATCGACAACAGCGTCGCGTCGATCACTTGCTGCCCGTTTTCAAAAAACGGAAGCATCAGCAGGATCGAAAAGACGACCAGCCAGATCCCGGTATTGACCAACCCGAACAAACCGCCTAACAGCTGATTGGCCTGTTTGACCAGCGGGATTTTCCCCAGCATTTTCACCACCGGACGAACCAGCAACAGAATCAGCTTACAGATGATAAACACGGCGATAAACCAGACGATCTGATTCATCAAGCCATACACCCAGGGTCCCAGCACCGTATCCCGCGCCGGATTCAGCGACGCTGGAACGATCGCGGCCCACTCCGCCAGCACCGGCGAGAACAGCCACGCGGCAAACAGCGACAGAAGCAAACCCACGCAGTCCATCAGCTGGATTAAAAAGCCCCGTTTTACCCCGATCAAAATCTGAATCGCCGCCAGGATCAGCACCGCGGCGTTAATTACCATATAAGTCTGGCTCTCAATTACCATTTTCCATCACTCCTACCTGAGGAACATGATACCGAAAAACAAGCGATTTTGCAAATCCTGTGTTATCATAAGTACCAGAGGTGAATCCATGAACACGATAACACTGCTGCTGACAAGCTCCCAGATCGAGCGTTTGTACGCTGCCTGGAGCGAGTTTGAAGTCAAAGCCCCGGCCTATGCGCGCTATCAGCTCAAGCCGGAAAACTGCACGATTACCGCTTACCAATCCAATAAAGTCGTCTTTCAGGGAAAGGACGCGATGATTTACGCTGCGCCGTTTCAGACCGAAGATCGACTGGAAAATACCAACCTCAGCCAGGGAAAGTCTGATTTTCGACGTTTCGCCAAACAAACCCATGCCGGCAGCGACGAGGTTGGCACCGGCGATTATTTCGGTTCCGTCTGCGTATGCGCCTGCGCCGTCGAGCAGCAGGATCTGGCATGGCTGCAGGAATTAAAAGTCAACGACTCCAAGCAGATCAACGACGAAGTGATTCTGCAGACCGCGCCGCTTTTAATGGAACGGCTAGCGTATTCCTTGCTGATTCTGCCGCCGGTCAAATACAATCAGATCCATACCCAGTGCAATATGAACCAGATCAAGGCGATCCTGCATAATCAGGCGTATGGGCATCTCAAGCGTAAGCGCGGGAGTCTGCCGCAGGCGGCGATCGTCGATCAGTTCACGCCCCAAGCCAGCTATTATCGGTATTGTCAAGGGCAAAAAGAAATCGTCCGCGGCCTGCATTTTGAAACCAAAGCGGAAAGTCATTATCCTGCCGTCGCCTGCGCTTCCATGATCGCCCGCTGCGCATTCCTCAAAGCCTGGGATGCGATGGAGAAACAATGGGATATGTCGTTTTCCAAAGGCGCCGGCAGCGTTGTCGATCAGGATGGTGCGGCCTTCGTCAAAAAACACGGCGAGCAGCATTTAAAAGAAGTAGCGAAGCTGCATTTCAAAAATACGGAGAAAGTCGCCGATTTGTTATAAAGAAGAAAATCGCTGAAGCAGGAGAAATTCTGCTTTTTTTTTATGCGCTGCTATTGAAAAAGACCCGGAACGGGTCTTCTCATGAAAATCAATTTTTGCGATCCTCTGCTGTCTGCCTCTGAAAAGCTCTAATTGATCATCCGATGTTCCAGATCGTAAAATACAGCGGACTAACCGTAACACAGGTTACTGATTTTTTCACCTGATCCCCCTCACTATTTTCAGTCGCTTGCCAGATGGGATTGCTCTGAGTCGTCCTCGATTTGATTGAAACCGGGAACGATTTCTTTCTTTAACTGTTCCAGTTGTTGAAGGCTGATCTTGGTGCAGAGCTGGATGAGCTGATCATCACAATGATTTCTCAACATTTCCCTTGCGGTTTCTAATCGTTGCTTTTCGATGCCTTTCTCAATGCCTTCTTCCAAACCTTCCTGTTTGCCTTCATAGCGCAGCTGCGCCATGTCCATCATCCGCCGGTTATGCTCAAACGCCGCATCCCGCATTGCCGGATCACTGCTCATTCTCTTCATTACGCTGTCCGCCTCCTTAAAGATTTCATCTTCTTCCACTAACCGGACTACCACCGAATCGCTGTGTTCCTCGTCATACCGTTCAAGAAACCAGCACCACTTTTCCGCCCGGCTCAGCTCTTCATAACTGTGATTCATCTGAATTATCTTCTTCATCTCTATGATAACCACCGAGATCAGGTTTGTCAAGATGTCATGATCCAGGATCTCCGCTAACTGATAGACATGTATCGCTTTCTCCGGCTGATCTGCCTTCGCCGGAAAGTCGAAGTCCAGCAGAAACAGCTGATCCACCGGCGTCAGCGCAGTATACGCCAGGCCTTTGTTGTCCGGCCGGTTGACAAGCGTCGCGGCGTAATAAGCGCTGCGGTTGGGAATCTCCATCTTGTTGGAGCCGCACTGCATCTCAAAATCGATCAACCGGTCCGGCGTTAAGCGGGCGCAGATATCCAGACGGATATCCTTGGCCTGGAAACCTTCGGTCAACAGCTCCGTGGAAGTCAGATCGACCTTGTCTACGACATAATCCCGGATACTTTCGGTCAGATCCTTCACCAGCCGTTTTCCAATCTCCGGATCATAAGTCATCAGGGATTTGAACACAAAGTCATTCGTACAGCGCAGCTTGTAGTTGGTTGGAGCCTGAGGTTTAGAACGTTGCTTTTTCGCTTTTATTAAAGTCATAGATTTTATCCCTCCCTTATACCTATTGCGCTTTTTTGCGAAAAGCCCCGCTATTTCTTCATTTTTCATCATTTTTTCACAGAATGAAGACTCTTCTTAACACAAAAAAAGCGAACAACAAGCTCTTTTGTCCGCTTATAACCTCAGATTTCTCGTTTTTCAAGTTTAGTCGGAAATCACTTCGACGTTTAACCGCACGCGTTTCCCCAACCGCACCAGTTCCACGCCCGCCGCGTTGAGCATCTTTTTAGAAGCGATGACGTTATCTGCCGTCGCATATTTATCGTCTTCATAGACGATTTTCCGGATTCCGCTCTGGATGATCGCCTTGGCGCACTCATTGCAGGGAAACAGTGACACATACAGCGTGCAGCCGTGCAGATTACGCGTACTGTTGAGAATCGCGTTCAATTCGGCATGAACGACGAATGCGTACTTCGTTTCCAGCATACCGCCTTCCCGATCCCATGGAAATTCATCGTCGGAACAGCCGATCGGCAGACCGTTATAACCGATTCCGACCACCTTGTGCTCCTGATCGACGATGACCGCGCCGACCTGCGTTGAAGGATCCTTGGACCGCATCGCCGACAGATGCGCCAGGCCCATGAAATACTCGTCCCAGCTTAAAACATGTTCTCGCTTCATCGTTCATTTCCTCCTAAAGTGACGATCCCACGTAAGTTTCGACCATCTTCCTGCTTAAATGATCGCCGTAGAAGTCCAGATGCAGATCTTTCAGCATCTCCACGACCATCCGATCCGTTCCAGGATAGATCGTATCCAGCTCACGGGCCTGCGGCTGAACTGTCTTCAGGCCGAGGAACACAACCGCTACGCACAGCGCCACCATCGTATTCTTACGCAGCTGCGCCCACGAATCATTGCGAGTCAGCACGACGCTGATCAACAAGCCGCCGACAAAGCCGCCGAAATGCGCGGCCAGCGAAACGCCCGGCATCAGACTGATCATCAGGTTGATCATCAGGATCAAAAGGAACTGCGTCCGCAGCTGCGGCTGAAACAGAATCCGCGTCTGTATGCCGTATACCAGAAACGCCGCCAACAGACCGTACAGTCCGCCGCTGATGCCCATCGCCACAACGTTGCCGCTGCCTAAGAAGACAAACGCCGAGCCGAATAAAATCGAACCGAACAGAATGATCAGATAATTCCGCACGCCCATCAGCTTTTCACAAAGCATGCCCATGTTGTAAAGCGCCATCATGTTCATCAACAGATGCCACAGATCGACGTGGACGAACGCGCTCGTCAGCCAGCGCCAGTACTCATGCGCACCGACGACAAACGCTTTATAGTAGCCGCCTAACAAAATCGCGACGGAAACACTCACTTCCCCTGAGCCGCCCAATTCCCTGAACATCCAGGAGAACACCACGCTTAACAAATAAATGACAAGGCAGATGCCCATCAGAATCATCGTCGCTTTCGGCGGCGTCAGCGGTGATTTTGTCTGCGGACTTTGCGCACGCTGCCGCTGCAGCTCGGCCAGCTTCTGGGTGATCTTATTGTATTCCTGCTGCGGATCCTGGATCGGCTGAACCGCGTGGTCCAGACCCGGGAAGACTGCCGTCAGCTGCGGATCGGATACCGTCTGCGGCGAAATCGTCACCAGATCGATTTGTTCCTCCTGATCCTGCACCGCTTCGTCGCTGATATGAATATCCAGCAGATCACAGTTTCGGCGGAATAAATTCCGGATCGACTGATGGATCTTCAAAATCCGCGTCTTATCGAAAAACACCGTGCTCAAACGGGTTTGCGACAGCCGGATGACCGGGTATTCCGGATGCTTGGGATTCCCCAGCCAGATCTCGTCCTGCGCCTCGCGCAGAGAGATAAACTGATATTGGCAGACGGATATAAAGTAATACGCCAGCTGCAGCAACTGCACGTCTTTTTCAGTACAATTCATAGCCCGCTCCTCTCCTGGCGCAGCTGTGTTAACAGCGCTTCAAATTCCGGCGGCAGCGGCGCTTCAAACGTCATCCGCTCGCCGGTGGAAGGATGGGTAAACGACAGCTGGTAAGCATGGAGCATCTGGCCCTGCGTCGGCAGCGTCTTGCGCAGCGAATACTTCGGATCGCCGACGATCGGAAAGCCAATATACTTCATGTGCACGCGAATCTGATGCGTGCGCCCGGTTTCCAGACGGCAGCTGACCAACGTGTAATTGTCAAACCGCTCCACAACCTTGAAATGCGTAATGGCCGGCCGGGAGTTTTTCTCCGTGACCGCCATTTTCTGACGATCCTTTTCATCCCGTCCGATCGGCGCGTCGATCGTTCCGTATTCGTGATTGATCACGCCGTGCACCAGCGCATAATATTGCCGGCCGGCGGTCTTTTCCGCCAGCTGCTGCGCCAGCGACTGATGCGCATTGTCATTCTTGCAGGCGACGATCAGCCCGCTGGTATCCTTGTCGATCCGATGCACAATCCCCGGCCGCAGCACGCCGTTGATCCCCGAAAGATCATGGCAGTGCCAAAGCAGACCGTTGACCAGCGTATGATCCGGATTGCCTGGTCCCGGATGGACGACTAAGCCCTTTGGCTTGTTGATGACGATCACTTCGTGATCCTCATACACGACGTCCAGCGCCATTTCCTGCGGCTGCGCTTCCAGCGCTTCCTCATCCGGCAGCGTGACCTCGATCTCATCCCCGGCTTTCACTTTATAGCTGTTTTTGACTGGCAGGTCGTCGATCCGCACAGCTTCCTGGTCGATCAGCTGCTGAGCGCGGCTGCGCGAACAATCGTCCATCGCTGTGCTCAAGTATTTATCCAGGCGCACGCCCTGGTCTTGTTCCTCAACGATCAAAATGCGTGTTTCCATTAGTGTTTCTCTCCTTCCGGCTGGATCAGCGTGATCAGAATCAGCAATCCGACGCCGACGCACAGCGCCATGTCCGCCACATTAAAAATCGGAAAATCATATCCGAAGATAATAAAATCAAGGAAATCCCGAACATAGTGAAACGCCACGCGGTCGATCAGATTGCCCAGCGCGCCGCCGATCACCAGCACCGTTGCCATCCGCGTCCATGTCTCTTTCTTGTCCGTCTTCCATAAATACCAGGAGAAGCCAACGACAGCAACGGCAGTGATGATGTAGAAAAACATCATCTTCCCTTCGAGCAGACTCCAGGCCGCACCGGTATTCTGCGCGTAGGTAATATTGAAAAAACCGCGGATGACCGGAATGCTCTGGCCGAGCGTCATCGTCGACTGCACCCAGAACTTCGTCAGCATATCCAGCGCCAGCACCCCTGCCAGCAAGACAATTTCTTTTACTTTCATAACTTCCACCATTTTCTATAACGCTAGTATTGTACCATACGCCGATATGTTTTTCAAAGCCTACACTTGCGTGCCTTTGTTGTGTTTTTTTAAATGGATTCAGCGCTTTTTTTCAACTGTCCGCTCCCACAGCCGCACATGCACCCAATCACCGGGTTGTTTGCCGATCTGAGCGCGGATGTCCTTGCGCACGCCGAGAATGTGTCCGGGCGTGCCCATCCGCACCAGACTGCCCGAGTACGGGACACCGTCAAACTCGGCTGAAACCGCGGCCCGGCCGCGGCCGAATTCAGTCCGCACATCCCAGGGAAATTCAATATACGCCCCATCCAGCCCTTCAACCTTCCGGATGACAGCGTCAAACTCATAAATTTTCGGATTCATTTAAAAACCTCCTGCTTCTTAGTCTGGTTCTCAATTACACAGATCAGCCGGAGGAAGCCGCAGAATCCAGAAAATCCGCAATGCAAGAAAACCGCTGGTCAGCGGTTTTCTTGATTTCACTTCATGTCAAAACAGGATGGAAGCCAGCCTAAGCGCAGCGCACGCCAAACTGAACCAGCCGGGCCCGTGCCTGTTCCAGATCACGGTTAACATCTTCCGGATCATGGGCGTCGCTGGCCGTTATGACACGGTTGCCTGCCTCGGCCAGAATTTCCAGCCAGGTATCGGACAAGCCAAGATCTGAATGCGCGTAGCGCCAATGACAGCCGGTATTGCATTCCAGCACGATCCCCCGCAGCTGCGCTTCCTCAGCGATCTCACGGATTCGCGCCGGATCCATCGTCACATCCCAGGCCGCCATTTTCACGGTATCCGGATGGCCGATCTGATCGAATAATCCGCTTTGCACAGACTGCAGCACACAATCCAGATAGCGGTCAACGATCACCTGATGCGCATATTTCTGCCACAGCAGCGGCTGGGAAAACGGCATATCGTACAACAAACCGTCAATCGAATGAACGCTGCCCACCAGAAAATCCAGCGGCAATCCCCGGCAGATCTCCCGTAAGAACAACTCGCTTTCCGGCGTGTAGCAGACCTCCAGACCAAACCGAACCTCCAGCGGCCAGACGTGCTGCTTCATCTGCCGGACCAACTCCAGATATTCTGTTAAAGAATCTTTGAATTTTCCTTTTCCGCTCAGCCATTGCGCCTGCAGCGGATCAGCGTCGATTACGCTTTGATAGGCCGGACGGAATTCGCGGAAGCGATGGGTGTGATCCAAGATTTGCAGACAATCCAGCCCGGCTTTCTGCGCGGCCGCGACAAATTGTTCAACATACGCCACACTCAAAGGTCCGTGTTCCAAATGCACGTGCCCATCAATTTTTTGCATTCTGACCGCCTCCTGCCAAAGTTCTTAATATTCTTTCTTTTCTACGATTTTAACAGAGCAGGTCCAGGAAATCAACAGGCTGCCAAGAAACGCCGCGGCAACTCCGCCGATCATCACCGGCAGTGTGATCCAGTCTGTACTGAGATTCACCATTTCCAGCAACGCTGCCCCGCCGTAGCAGACTCCGAAGATCACGACGATCACCATCATCATCATCATTCGGCTTTTTTCCGCGCCGAATTTATAAATCATCGGGATTAAGACGAAGTCGATCACACACGCCGTCATTGAAATCAGAATTCCGGTGACAAATTGTTCGGCAAAACTGACTTCCGGCTGCATCGCAACTAAAAACAAGGACAACAACCCGTTAACCCCAATCGCCAGCACGCCCAGCAGAAGCAGAAACAGATATTTGGAAGCGACCAGCTTTTTGTGGCTGATCGGCAGCGTCGCGGCAAAGCTGTCCCAATGCGCCAGATCATCGTAGCTGAACGAGGAGATGACCAGCGACACGACGAGCAGCGAAATCATCGCGCCGATGACAGAAAAACCGTCGATCGCCATCATCGAAGCGATGAAGACAATCGCCATCAGCGAGAGCACACGGACAAATTCAGAGACGACAAAGACATCCTTTAACAATAAGCCTTTCATTATCGAACTTCTCCTTTCACCATACAAAGCATAATTTCTTCCAGCGACGCTGCTTCGACGTTCAGCTTCCCGAACGCCTGCCGGACTTCCTCACGGTTGCGGACCAACCCCTGGCAGGTCAAACTCTGCGGCACAATCGCCAGCAGCGAATCGGAATCGATCTTTTCAATCTCTGAACGCGAACCCTTGACAATCCCATATTCGTCATGCAGGACGTCCTTCGGCAGCGAAAACTGCAGCCGGCCCTGATGGATAAACGTCACCGTATCGGCGATCTTCTCAATATCCGTCGTGATGTGGCTGGAAAACAGAATCGAATGCGTTTCATCCTGAATAAAGTCATAAAACAAATCGAGCATCTCGTCGCGGACGATCGGATCCAGACCGCTGGTCGGCTCGTCAAGGATCAGCAGGCGGGCGTTGTGCGAGAGCGCCGCGATGATCGACAGCTTCATTTTCATGCCGGTCGAGAACGTCTTGATCTTCTTATTCAGCGGCAGCCCGAAGCGTTCGCACAGCTGCAGAAACTTCGTTCTTTCCCACTCAGGATAAATGTTGGATAAAATCTGTTCAACGCGTTTGACCGTCAGCGGATCATGGAAGTGACAGCCGTCCAGTACGACGCCGATCTGACCGCGCTCCCGCTCGGTTAACTGTTCGAACGGTTTGCCAAAAATACGAACCTCGCCATCGTGGCGGATTAAGCCGAGAATCGACTTGATCGTCGTCGTCTTGCCCGCGCCGTTCTCGCCGATGAAGCCCATGACTTCGCCGGGGTTGAGCCGCAGACTGATCTTGTTCAATTCAAAACCGGAATATTGTTTATGCAGATGTTCTATTGATAAAATGGCGTCCATGATTACTCCTCCTTATACAGCAGGGTCAGAATCTCAATCATTTCATCCAGGGAAATCTCGCTTAAACGCGCCATGTTCACCGCAGTGAGCAGCTGCTGCTCGATCCGGCGGTAATTCTCCTCGCGAATCAGCTCCACGTTGCGCGCCGCCACATAGCTGCCCTTACCGCTTTGCGTCACGATGAAGCCTTCACGTTCAAGTTCTTCATAGGCTCGCTTGGTTGTAATCACGCTGATTCTTAACTCCTTGGCCAAGATTCGCATTGAAGGCAGGGCGTCCCCTTCCTTTAACGCGCCGTTAAGAATCAGATTTTTGATCTGGGCGGTAATTTGTTCATACAACGGCTTGTCGCTCGTGTTGCTGATAAAGATTTCCATGCCGTCACCCTTTCTCACTGTATATATACAGTATATACGCTATATTCATTCTGTCAATACAAAAACTGAAAAAAATAATACCGCCTCCCAGATCAGATCGGCAAACTTTATCAAATCCCGGTTTTCATGCCCCAAGACAATCCGCCATATAGTTTATCCCGGCATATCCCACGCCGGCTTTTTGGCTTCTGATTCTTTTGCGGCAGTCGGATGAAGCGCGATTGAAAACAACGATGTTCCCGATAGGACTTTTTACCATAGAACCCGATCAGATAAGAGAATCACTTTCATAAAAAAACTGACGTGTCAGTCAGTTCTCAATCAGATTCCGGGTTTTCCATTTGCCCGAGTACCACCGCAGAAGAAACAAGATCGCACGCAGCACTTCGTCGATCATCATGGCCAGCCAGACGCCGACCACGCCCAGATTCATGCCGACCGCAAAGACAAACGAGAGCGTGACCGCGACGCCCCATTGTGAAGCGATGCCCAGCAGAATCGGAAACTGAATGTCCCCTGCCGCCTGCAGCGCCCGCACCTGCGTCATGTTGACCGCCCGGCCGGCTTCCAGGAAAATCTCGATCAACATCACCTGTTTGCCTAAGCGCAGCACGGCCAGATCGTCAGTAAACAGCCCGAACAGCGAATCTGAGAAGATATAGAGCAGCGTTGACACGCCGACGCCGATGATCAGGGAATATATGATCGTGTGCATGACCTGCTTATGCGCGTCTTCCAGTTTTCGGCCGCCGATCAGGACGCCGACAAGGATCTGCGCCGCCTGCGACACCGCGCTGCCGTACATATACGAGACCATGGCGAACATGTTCGCATAGACGCGCGTATTGATGACCGCCGTACCGAAGCCGTTGACAATCTTGGTGATCACCATCTGCGACAGATTGTAGGATACGCTTTCCCCGCCGGAAGGAATCCCGATCGCCAGCAGCTTTTTCAGCTGGCCCCAGGGAAACGGGCTGAGGCTGCGCAGATGGACCTCAATCGTTGTGCGCAGATTAAACAGGACGATCAGCAAGCCCAGGCCGATCAGCCGGCTCACCGTGCTGGAGATCGCGACGCCCGCGATGCCCAGCGGCGGGATCGGTCCGACGCCCTGAATCAAAAGAAAGTTTCCAATGATGTTGAGCACGTTCATCACCGCCGACACCGCCATGGTCTGCTTCATCCAACCCTGTGTGCGAAACATCGCGACATATGTCATAAACAGCGCCTGCAGTACCATGCCCAGACCGATGATTGTAATATAGATTGCACAGTCGTCCAGAATCTGCGCCGGCACATGCATCCAGGCAAAGATCGGACGGTTGAAGAACACCAGCGCGACGCTGATTCCCAACCCGAAAACAAAATTGACAAACAGCGCCAGAGAATAGGTTTCTCCAACCCGTTCGCGGTTGCCGCTGCCGAAATACTGGGTGACCAGAATCGTCATCGCCAGCGAGATCACGCTGAACGTAATGATCAGAACATTGACGATCTGATTGGCATTGCCGATCGCCGCGACGGCGTTCTGCGACACCTGGCTCATCATCATCTGGTCGACATTGCCGACTAACATCTGCAAAAGCAGCTCGATAAAGATCGGCCACGTATAATGAAATAACGACATTTTATGTGTTTGAACTTCCATAAATATACTCCCCCTGAAAGCGAACTTTTTCAGAATACGTCGCAAGGGCGAAGTTGTCAAGCAGAAATGAAAATGGAAGCGGTGTCAATTTTCATCGCTTCCATGCTTCTTTCATTTCCTTTTTTCAAGTTTAGAACGCCGCGGTAAACAGCGCCTTTTCTTCCAGCTCATACGGCTGGTAGCGAGCCTGCGTCTTGTCGATCTGATGGTTTGACACTTCCGCTTCATAACCCGCTTCCAGAATCCGTTTCAGCTGCGCTTTCACCTGCGAGCTTTCCGCATTGCCCAGCGTCAGCTGCCGCAGCGCCAGCACCTCGTCCTGACTTGAGATCAGCGCCAGCGTCACCGGCATTGTTGCCTGAGCCAGAATGGCATCCGTGCTTTCACTTTCCTGAATCACAAACGGCAGATCCGAAGTTTCCAGCACGTCGTCGATATTGACGGTAAAGAACACGACGGTATCCAGTGGCAGAAATGCCAGCCGGCCAAGATTGCGGCGGAAGGCCTTGATTTCCTCATCCTGCCACACAGCGTCTTTGATCAAGATCAGCCACTGATCCTCGACAAAATCGATCATCACGCCTTCTTCAATATGGAACGGACAACGCGTTCCGACTTCCAGTTTCATGGTTTGACTTCCTCTCCTTTAACTGCGGCCGCGGTTAAGCAGCTGGTTCTCCAGGTCTTCGTTGAACTGCGCGGTATACAGCCGGGCATAATAGCCGTTCAACCGCATCAGTTCGCTATGCGTTCCCTGTTCTACTATCTTACCCTTTTTCATGACCAGAATCAAATCGGCGTTGACGATCGTCGAGAGCCGGTGCGCGATGATGAAGCTTGTCCGGCCTTTCATCAGGTGTTCGATGGCATACTGAATCACCTGTTCCGTTTCGGTGTCGATCGAAGCGGTCGCCTCGTCGAGCACGAAGATCCGCGGATCCGCCAGCACGGCGCGGGCAAACGAAATCAGCTGCTTCTGCCCCGTTGACAATCGTGAGCCGCCCTCGCCCACATCCGTGTTGTAGCCGTTTTCCAGACGCAGAATGAACTCGTGCGCGTCGACCATTTTTGCCGCCGCTTCAATTTGTTCGTCGCTGGCATCCAGCCGGCCATAGCGGATGTTCTCCTTTACCGTGCCGGAGAACAGATGCGGCGCCTGCAGCACATAGCCGAGATGGGAGTGCAGCCAGCCCAGCGAGCGTTCGCGCACGTCTTTCCCGTCGATCAGCACCTGTCCGTTCACTGGCTGATAAAACCGGCATAACAGGTTGACGACTGTACTCTTGCCGGAACCGGTTTCTCCGACCAGCGCAACGGTCTGGCCGGCTTTCACCTTCAGGTTAAAATCGGTCAGCACACGTTCGCCCTCAAGATATTCAAAATCGACATGCCGGAACTCCACGTCGCCGGCTAACGGTTCATAGTTCTGCGGCTTCGGCTCCAGCTCCGTTCCATATTTTTCAATGACTTCCGGGGTATCGACAATCTGCGGTTCGCTGTCCAATAGCGACAGCACCCGCTCCGCGCTGGCCTGTGCCAGCTGCAGCTCGGCGATCAGCCGGGCAATCTGCCTCAGCGGCTCAAAAAACTGCGTGGCGTACTGCGTAAACATCATCAGCGTGCCGAACTGCAGCGTCTGCATCAGCACCTGATGGCCGCCCGACCACAGGATCGCCGCGGTCGAGATCGCACCCAGACCCATGACCACCGGCATAAACAGCGCGGACAACGTCGCCGCGCGCACGCTGGCCGCCTTCATCTCAAGCGTTTCTTCATTGAATTCTTTTAAGTTATCATCTTCGATGACCAGCGTCTTCGTCGTCTTGGCGCCGGTGATGCCTTCGTTGAACGCACTGGTAATCCGCGAGTTAATCCGCCGCACGCTGCGGTAATTCTTGAGAATCCGAACCTGAAACCACACGCTCAGCCAGGCCAGCACCGGCACGACCATCAGCACCAGCAATGCCAGCTTCCAGTTGACGATCAGCATGACGATGCTGACTCCCAGCATCACCGCTAAGCCCCAGATCAGATCCATCAGACTCCACGACAGAATTTCCGCCAGCCGGGCAATATCGCTGTTCATCCGCGCCATCAGCCAGCCGATCGGCGTCCGGTCAAAGTAGGAAAACGAGAGCGTCTGCAGCTTGGCGAACGCTTTCTGGCGCACATCGTAGGAGAACGCCATTTCAATTTTGCCCGCCTGCATGAAAAACAGATAGACACTGAACGCCTGAAACAGCACACCCGCCATGTAAACTCCGGAAAACATCCACAGCGAGCTGTCCGGCTGACCGCCTGCGGCAAACGTGTCGATCGCGATTTTGTTAAGGATCGGAAACAGGACGTCGCAGCCGGCGACAGCGACCATCAGGATCAGCAGCCGCACCAGCTCCTTGCGCAGCGGTCTCATCAGTACGAAGATCCGCTTCCACAGGCCGGCATCCAGCGATTCCGTATTGTATTGTTGTTCTTCAAAACGAATCTGACTCATGCTTCCTCCCCTCCTTCATTCATCCGGGCCGTCTGAATCTCAACGATCCGGCGGTACAGCCCGTCTTCCTCAATCAGCTGAGCATGCGTTCCCGCCTGAGTGATCCGGCCTTGTTCCAGCACCAGGATCAGGTCGGCATCCATCGCCGAAGCCACCCGCTGGGTGATGATCAGCGTCGTAGTCTGGCTTTGCACCTCTTTTAAAGCCGCGCGGATCTTCGCGTCGGTCTGGGTATCGACCGCTGACAGCGAATCGTCGAAGATCAGAATCGGCTGCGGCGACAGCACCGTGCGGGCGATCGCGATCCGCTGCTTCTGTCCGCCGGAAAGCGTGACGCCTTTCTCGCCGACTAACGTGTCGTAGCCGCGGTCAAACTCCGCGATGACTTCATGCACCGACGCAATCCGCGCCGCCTGTTCCACTTCCTCGCGATGTGCCCCGCGCCGGGCCAGGTGAATGTTATCGTAAATTGTTTTCGAAAACAGGAACGGTTCCTGCAGGACGATGCCGATGTTCTGGCGCAGCCATGTCCGCTGGATTCCTGTAATGTCATGACCGTCGATCCGAATCTGACCGGACGTCGGATCGTACAGCCGCATCAACAGATGAACCAAGGTGCTTTTGCCTCCGCCGGTCGGCCCGATCAGCGCCACCGTCATGCCCTTTTCAATCGTAAAGGTCAGATCCTTCAGCACCGGCTGACTGTCGCCTTCATATTGAAACTGAACATGATCGAACTCAATCCGGCCCTCAATCGGCGGCGTTTCCCCGCTGGCCACATCTTCCGGAGTTTCGTCAAGAATTTCCTGCAGACGTCCGATGGACACGCTCATTTTACCCATATCGGCAAGAATCCGGCCGAGGTTGCGTACCGGCCACAGGATCATGCCTTCATACGAAATGAACACGAAGAAGCTGCCGACGCTCAGATCGCCCCGAACCGCGGCAAAAATCCCGGCCAGAATGATCACGAAGATCTGCGTCAGGCAGATCAGGTCGCTTGTCCCCCAGTACGCACCCAGATACTGAATCATTTTAAACGTCAGATCCCGGTAGCGGGCATTTTTCTGCTCGAACTTCCGGATTTCCTCCCGCTCATTATTAAACGCCTTAACGACGCGGATGCCGGATAAATTCTCCTGCACCGCCGTACTCAGATCCCCCTCAGCCTCATCCGACGCTAAAAACGCCTTCTGCACGCGGGTAAAAAAGATATACGCGTAGATCACTAACAGCGGCATCGAGATCACCGCCAGCCAGGCCAGCGGCCGGTAGATGGAAAACAGAATCAACAGCGCGGCCAGCGCCGTCGCGACGGAATAGACGACCTCTGAGATCTGTCCCGCCAGAAAGCGCCGGATCTGATCGACATCACTCGTGCACCGCTGCACCAGATCGCCGGTCTTAATCCGCACATGGTAACTGAACGGCAACGACTGCAGATGCGCGTAAAGCCGGTTGCGGACCTTGCGGCAGACTTCCTCTGAAATCACCGCGTTCCAATACCCCCGCAAGAACACGCACACGCAGATCAGCGCATTAATCGCCAGAATCGCCGCGGCGCCGATCCACAAATTCCGCTGTAAATATGCCGCCCCGCCCAAATGATCCAACAGCCACGCCAGAACCGGATTGTTAGCCGGCTGGGCATGGATGACGTTGTCGATCATAAAGCTGAACAACAGCGGTGAACACAGATTCAGAAACGCGTACACGCACACCAAAATGATCATCGCCGCCATCCGTTTCCGGTTGCCTTCTAAAAACTCCCAAATAAAATGAAACTTCCGCATGATTTCCCCTCCTTCCGGAATCCAAAATAAAAAGCACGCTCAGCAGTGCTTTTCATTTGTTTCTGATTCATTTTCATCCATCACTTCTGCCAGATACTCGACCGGCGTCACCTGCGTCATCAATTCGATGACGTCAAACGACAAACCGATCTCCACCAGCGTTTTCGCAACTTCCATCTGCGGTTTTTTCATACGCTCTCACCTGTTCTTAGGCTGAGCGTTCCGCTCTGAAACTATCCTTTAGTTTGATTGGAAGTGTTTGGTTAACGCCGTTGCGATCTGATCAGGACAGGACGTCGGCTTCGCGCCGCAATGAACTCCCTGAAAAGCTTCTACTACTTCTTTGACTGTTTTCCCCTTGATGATTCTGGAAATGCCTAACAGGTTGCCGGGGCAGCCGCCGGTGATCACAACGTTGGTAATAACGTCGCCTTCCAGCTCAAAATCAAAGCGCTTGGAACAAACGCCCTGGGGGATATATGTAAATTTATCTTTTGTCATTGTCATATAAAAAACCTCCTGTCGACTATGGTTATCATGATACCATGGTTCATTTTCCTTCACAAGTCCAAAAATACAGAAAAGCCGGAATTTTCCGGCTTCGATTCAAATTCTGAACAGTGATTCAAATTTCTTGAAGATTTTATTATCCGCGATAACCAGCAGCTGGTCGTTGGCCTCGATCGTGTAGAACGCGTCCGGAGAAATCGAAAGATGTTCCTTCGGATTCTTGCGGATCCCCAAAACGTTAATGCCGTAATTGGTCCGCAGTTCCAGCGCTTTCAGCGTCTTGCCGACCCACTTGGCCGGGGCTGCGATCTCAACGATGCTGTAATCGTCGTCGATGTCGATCAAATCAATGATGTTGCGTGAAACCAACTTCTTCGCTACCCGCTCGCCCATCTCTTTTTCCGGACGAACGACGTAATCCGCGCCGATCTTCTGCAGGATCTGCATGTACTTTTTATTTTTTGCCTTTGCCATGATAAACGGAATTCCCAGCTCGCGCAGATTCATGACGCCCATGATGCTTTCTTCCAGGTGCGATCCCGTCGCCACCACCGCCGCGTCGCAGTCCTGAATGCCGATCGCACGCAGCTGGTCGATATCGGTGAAGTCAGCCTGAATCGCCTGCGTGACAAAATCGCTGACGCGGTCGACGCACGCCAGATCCTTATCAATCGCGATGACTTCGTGGTTGTATTGCGAAAGGGTCTTGGCGATCGTCGATCCGAAGATCCCTAAGCCCAGAATAACATACTGTTTCATTTCCGACATAATTCCTATTCCTCCTACCCGATCAGCACGTCCCCGTGCGGATAAACGAGATTGTTTGTTTTACGGTTTTGTTTCATTCGCATCAACGAAAGCACGATCGTAATCGGACCAACACGGCCAATATACATCAGCGCGATGATCACAATTTTGCCCAGCGCTGACAACAGCGGCGTCACCCCAGCGGACAGCCCGACCGTCGCGATCGCGGAGAACGCTTCAAATGCGATCGGCAGGAAGCCGATTTCCGGATCACTGAGCGTCAGCAGAAAGATCGCCATGATCAACACGCAGGCATAGGTCAGCGTGATCGCGAACGCCTTGTGGAAGGTGCCGGCCGGCAGCGTCCGCTTGAACAGCGTCATATTGCCGGCATCGCGGATCTCAGACACGATCAGCACGAACAGCATCGAGAACGTCGTCGTTTTGATACCGCCCGCGGTACCGCCCGGCGAACCGCCGATGATCATATAGAACAGCATGATGAACAGGGAAGCACCCCGCAGCAGCGAGAAGTCGATGGTACTGAAGCCCGCCGTTCGCAGCGTCGTCGACTGGAAGAACGCCGCCATCACTTTCTGCGGGAAGCTCATCCATCCGAGCGTATCCGGATTGGTAAATTCCACTAACAGGATCAGCAGCGTCCCGCTGCCCAACAACGCTCCGGTCACGACCAGCACCAGCCGGCTGTGCAGGGAGAGCCGCGTCCACAGCCGTTTCCAGCTGAATGTCTTCTTCTCCGGCAGTACCCGCCGCAGGTCAAACCAGACCGCAAAGCCCAGGCCGCCGGTGATGATCAGGCCGCAGACGGTAAAGTTGATCAGCGGATCGGTAGCGTACGCCATTAACGACGACCGCGTCAGATTATCCAGACCCGCATTGCAGAACGCAGAAACGGAAAGGAATACCGAATTGTAAAGCCCCTGCGTCAATCCGTATTCCGGAATGAAGCGCAGCGCCAGCAGCACCATGCCAATGGCTTCAAAAATAAAGGTATAGCGGAAGATGCTTTTTAGAAAGTTGGGAATGTTGTCAGCGTCGTTTTTATTTAACGAGTCCTGCAGCATTTTCTTTTCAGAAAAGTTCAGCTTGCGCCGCATCAGCGTCAGAAACAGCGCCAGCAGCGACATCAGGCCCAATCCGCCGATCTGCATCAGGAAAATGATGACCGTCTGGCCGATCAGATTGTACTGGTCAATCACGGCAAACGGCATCAGTCCCGTCACACAGGTCGCCGAGGTGGCGACGAATAAGCTGTTTAGATAGCTGGCCCGCATGCCGGGATTCTGCGAAAACGGCAGCCACAGCAGGAAGGAACCTACAAGGATAACAAGGACAAAGCTCAGCGCGATCATCCGGGTCGGCCCCAGAAACCGCAGCAGCTTATCTCTGATCGGCAGTTTGAAGTTCATGATCTATTTCCCTCCTTGGAAAGGAATCGAACCAGCGGCATTCCAAACCGCAGCGTTACCAAATCGTTCACAACCTGACATATTTCACTATTGCCCTCCAGGCTCATCAGCATGCCCGCCATTTCCGGCGTACATCCCAACTGGCGCTGCAGCTGGCAATTCATTTTCTGACAACAACGTTTCAGCGCTTCCTCCATCGTCTTGGCGGAAGCCAGCGCATAGAGCTGATCCTGATCTGTAATCCACGGACCTTCGCAGGCTTGCTTGAGGACTTCGACCTTTACCGTGACCTCAGCCGCAATTTCCGCGCCGCTGCCCATCACCTCGCCATCGCCCATGACCGCATGCACATCGCCCAGCGCCAACAGCGCGCCTGGATGAAAAACAGGCAGATAGACCACTGAGCCTTCGCGGATCTTACGGCAGTCCATGTTGCCGCCGTGTTCACCCGGAGTTCCGCAGCCAACTTCTTTTTCCTGCGGGGCTACGCCGATCACGCCGATCATCGGATCCGCCTTGACGATCAGATCGCTGCAAAATTCCAGCTGGTGCTCCTGTACCGGCAGAAAGTGGATCATTCTCCTCGTCACAAGTTCTTTCATCGTTCCGCTGTTGGGATAACTGCCGACCAGCGCCCGCCTTCCCAGCGAGATTTTCTCGATCGTGACCTTCAGCGTATCGCCCGGCATGGCTTCTTCAATCGCCGCCGGCCCGCTTGCCGGATTAATCCGATGACAACGCCTGTCCGGCTCGTCCGGCGTGACCTCGTCACTGTAACAATCCATCGTTTCAAACGTAATCCGATCTCCTGAATGTACGTTGAGTACCGGTTTATTCTCAGAAGACATCGCATAGATCACATGATCTTTCGCAATCTTATTCATAACCAACCCTCTTTAAGCGTATACGATTCTTAGTCTACACCTTTTAATTCAAATACTCAATACTCGAGCTTTGAAAATTTTACAAAAAAGCATAACATTCTTTCTGCACAGAAAAAAGACTATAAGAATTCACTTATAGCCTACTGAATCATTTTTTATTATCAACCTTGCATGCTCCCTCAAATTTTGCAGGGTCTGTTCCACATTCATGCCATTCGTTGTTCGGCGGAGTTGAATTCGTCACATTCGAAGGAGTATACCATGTTTGGTCCAGCAAAACATATTCACCAGAATGATATTCCTTTCCTTTCACATAATTTCCGGATGCAGAAACATTAAATAAACTTGAACTTAACTGTTTTATTATATCATTTGGCTTACTGCCTTGATTTATATACAAACCATAACTCACTCGATATAGGTTACCATTGTAATAAAAATAATCTCCACTTTTTAAACTCTTTCCAGTTTTAACCAGATCCTCAAGGTTGTCCAAATTGTTAAATACGTCAAACAAACCATCGCCCTCTTCTCCGCCTAACATATAGGCCGCATGGATAAAGTTCGGATTATTCTTATCCACTACAATCGGATAGGTGTTCGTTTCTTCTTTCTTGCAGTAACCGGAACCATTCTCTACAATCCATTCACCCCCACTAGCCACACATTTCTGTTGATTGGCTTTTTCCTGATCGAACACGCACATCTTGGTGTTGTCATCAAGGATGAGATCGCCGGAACATGTACAGGTCTGGGTTGTTTTGTCATATGTCCCGCCGCTGCTGATGCACATATATTGTTCGACCGGGATGCAGACCTTATATTCAACGCCGTCTTTCTTCTCCGTTCCTTCCAGAACGTAACCGGCCGGGCATGAACAGGTTTCCGCAACGATGTCAAACTGGCCCTTGCTGGCTTCACAAACCGCCTTGTAAGGCGAAGGAATGTAGGTCGGCATCGGTTTGGACGACGGGTACACCGTCGGTTCCGGCTTCTTTACGTCATCCGGCGTTAACGAACCATCCGGATTGGATGAAGGTTTATAACTGCCGCCGCAGCCTTCCGTGGATTGAACATAGCGGATCCATTTCTGATCGGTAATGTTCCAACAATAATCCCCTTCCCCACTAGGATGCACCGGCTGCTCAATCAGGCCGTCGCTGACCAGCACCTGCTGCCGCGCGGCGTCGTCCCCGACCGATTCAAAAATATCTTTATTTTCGATTTCATGAAACGAAGCGTAGGAATGCGTGGCAAAATTCAACAGCTCTAAATTAGAATCTGAAATCTGATCGCCCACGGATTTCGCGAAGCCTGACATCGTCGGGACCAGTATACTCAAAAGCGTAAATAAAATCGCGACCGTCACGATCATTTCCAATAATGTAAAACCACGTTTCTCTTTCATTGTTTTCACCTTTGTTCTTTGATTAGGATTATTATATCATACTTCTGAATCTGCCTGCTTAATTCGTTTTACTTTTGTCCATAATAATGATATACTCCTAGGCGAGCGATTTTAAGATGAAAGTGAGAAATACATGAAATTTAACGAACTAAACCTGTCCCCTGAGATGAGCCGCGCCATCGCAGACTGCGGCTACACAGAGGCTACCTATATCCAAAGCGCGTGCATCCCGGTCGTCATGAACGGCGGCGACGTCATCGGACAGTCCCAGACCGGCACCGGCAAGACCGCCGCGTTTGCGATTCCTATCATTGAAATGCTGGAGGTCACGGACCGCAAGCGGCCTCAGGCGCTGATTCTATCCCCAACCCGCGAGCTGGCGATGCAGGTCTGCGATGAAATCCGCAAGTTTACCAAATATAAAGAAGGCATCCGTACCGTTGCCGTTTACGGCGGCCAGCAGATCAGCAAGCAGATTCTGGAATTAAAAAAAGGCGCCGACATCGTCGTCGGAACCCCGGGCCGTGTACTCGATCATATCCGCCGCCGCACGCTGCGCTTTGACCAGTGCCGCGTATTAGTACTGGATGAAGCGGACGAAATGCTGAACATGGGCTTCCGCGAGGATATCGAAACCGTCATCGCCGCCCTGCCGCAGCAGCGCCAGACCGTTCTGTTCTCCGCGACGATGCCCAAGCCGATTCTGGAGATCACTTCGCAATATCAGACCAATCCAGTTCATATAAAAACGCCGCAAACACAGATCAACACACCGAAGATCGAGCAGGTCTATTACGTCTGCCCGAAGGAAGCCAAGAAAGAAATTCTGATGCAGCTGATCTCGATGCAAAATCCGCATCTGGCGATGATTTTCTGCAACACGAAGAAAATGGTCGACGAGCTGACCTCGGATTTAGTCTCCAAAGGCTATCCTGCCGCCGCGCTGCATGGCGACATGAAGCAGGAAATGCGCACCGGCGTCATGGAAAATTTCAAAAAAGGCAAGATCAACATTCTGGTGGCGACCGACGTCGCAGCCCGCGGGATCGACGTCGATTCGATGGACGTCGTCTTCAACTACGATCTGCCGCAGGAATCTGAATATTATGTTCACCGCATCGGCCGGACCGGCCGTGCGGGCAAGGAAGGTCTGGCGGTCACGCTGATCACTGCGCGTCAGAAATACGCACTGCGCGATCTGGAGCGCACAACCCGCTCCAAGCTGACGCAGAAGCCGCTGCCGTCGCTGGAAGAAGTCCGCAAGATCCGGCTGGACTTCTTACGCGAAGATCTGGAACACCGGATGACCCGCGATGTCCCGGAGCCGCTGGCGGCGATTATCGACGCCATGAAGGACGACGGCTATTCTTATCGGGAAATGGCTTTAGCCCTGGCCTATCAGATTGCCGGCACGGAGATGTTCGATGAATCGGCCTGGAATGCTTCCGCCCGTCCGGCGCTAACCGTGACGGAAAAAGGCATGAGCGAACTGATTCTGGATATCGGTTCTGATCAGGACGTCAACGCGGCGATCATCGTCAGCGCGATCGCGACCGCAACCGGGCTGCCGGGCAGAGACATCGGCAAGATCCGGATCAGCGCGCAGGAAACGACCGTACAGATTCCGCGCCAGTTTGACCGCGAGATCGCCGACGCAATGAAGAATACGCCGATCAAAGGCCAGACAGTCCACCCGCTTCTGATGGTCCGCAAAGGTAAGGATTATTCCAATCTGCCGCCGAAGCGCCGGACAGCCGCCAAAGGGGCGCGTCAGCGCGGACGCCGCCGCGAAAACCGCGATTAATTTTAAATCATGAAAAAACCCCATACTGCGGATACCGACGCAGGCTGGGGTTTTTCTTTACGCTTCCACTCTCTTTTTAATTTTTTTGCTGAGCTGCGGGTGATCCAGATAACACTGCGTCACGCTGACGATCATGTTGACATCGTAGGATCCGCCGATGGAATAAGAAAGCTTCATAATGTCTCTGGTCAGATCTTCCAGATCATCGCAATCAACCTGACTGGCCTGAAGCTTCCGGGCTACGATTTGTTTGCAGGATTCCAAATCCTGCACGGTCGCAAAATCAAACAGGATTGATTCTTTCATGTCATTTCCCACCCTTTGATTCAATCATAGCATAATATTTTGAAGTTTCAATTAAATTGAGATGACCGGAAGAAATAACCATGGTAAAATAATTCAGGAATTATCGTATTTTTTAGATAGGGGTATTTATGAAGCATATATTCATCGTAAATCCGACTTCCGGCAAAGGGGACGGAAAACGGGCTGCGGCCGCGATTCGAAAAGAAATCGAACAGAATCATCTGGACGGCGAAATCCGACTGACTGAATACGCCGGACACGCTCAGAAGCTGGCGGCGGAAATCCAGCCGGATCCGGAAACGATCGTCTATGCGGTCGGCGGCGACGGTACGATCTGGGAAGTGCTCAACGGTCTGCCGCAGGGATTGCGCATGGGCATCCTGCCCAGCGGCACAGGGAATGACTATTACCGGATGATCGACCGGCGCAAGCTTCCCTTTGCGCAGATGCTGCACGAAACCATTCAGGGCAAACAGGTGGAGGTTGACTTTGGGCAATGTCATCACTGGCGCTTCCACAACTGCACGACGCTGGGCTTAGACGCACGGGTCAACGATCTGGCAATCAAATTATATCAGAATTACCCGCTCCCGCGGTTTTCCGTCTACGGGCTGGCAGCGGTCCTGTGCGCGCTGAAGCCGGCGCCGTTTGAACTGGTGTTAAAAACGAAAACGGAGACTATCCGGCAGAAAGCGATCATCGCCGCCGTGATGAACGGCAGCTGCTATGGCAATGGCTTTATCGCCGCGCCGCAGGCGGATCTTCAGGACGGCTTATTCGACGTCTGCGTCATTGAACCGCTGACGTTATGGGAAACGTTATGGCTGATGCCAAAATACAAACAAGGCAAGCACACCCATTTGAAGCAATGCAAAATGCTGCGAGCCTCTGAAATTGAGATTCATGTCGACAAGCCGATCTTAATGCAGTCGGACGGCGAGGGCTTTACCTCCAATCATGTGCGGATCACGACCGGACCGTACAAGCTGCCGCTGATCGTGCCGCAAGCTTCACCGTTAAAAGCTAAATAAAAATCCTGAATTCTGACTTTCATAAAGCAGCCCTCAGGATTTTTTCTCTGTCTAATCTCCTTTTCAACGCCAGTCATCAGCGGATAATCGCTTCAAAACGTGCATGAATCAAATCAGCTAAGAGCTGCGGCGCCATTTCAATCTGCGTGCCGATCTGACCGCCGCTGAAGAGAATCGTTTCATAATCCAAAGCCGATGAGTGAATCACCGTTGGAAACAACTTTTTCATGCCAATCGGGCTGCAGCCACCGCGGATATACCCGCTGACACCCAGCAGATTTTTAACAGGAATCAATTCGACAGCCTTTTCATTGACCGCCTTCGCGGCTTTTTTTAAATCCAGCTCCGCCGCCACCGGAATCACAAATACATAACAGGCTTTGCTTGACGCCTGTGTGATCAGCGTCTTAAAAACATGCGCCGGATCCTCGTTCAGCATCGCCGCCACGCTCACCCCGTCGACCGCTTCCTTATCGTGGTGCGGATAGGTATGCACCTGATAGGCAAGCTTCTGCTTGTCTAACAGCCGCATCGCGTTCGTCTTGACTTCTTTCATCGCTTACTCCTCTTTCCATTTCATGAATTCCGGATTTATTATAGCACGATCCTCCAACAGGAAAAGAAGGTTCTATAAATTTTGGTGTTGGTGGAAACCAACGCTTTTTTTCTTGAGCATAAAAAAAGAGACATAGGTAAGAATTTCCGTTACAATAAAATCACCACAAATTACAGAAAGGAAATCTCACTATGTCTATTACTCATTCTATCGTATCTGTTCTCAATTTAAAAGACCCTCATCTTCATTTCTCTGAGGATTGTGTCTCTTCTCAGTCGATTCGTGGTGTTGACTCCCTTGTCTTTTCCGGCTCGCTTTCTTATGACCCTCCCTCTTCCTGTCCTCTCTGCGGGTCCTCCAACCCCGGCTCGGCTATCATCAAACATGGTACGAAATCCTCCCTCATCACCCTGCCTTCCGTTTCCCGCCGCCCCGCTTATCTCCGCCTCAAAAAACAACGCTTCCTTTGTAAACATTGCGGCCATACTTTTACTGCTTCGACTTCCATCGTTCTCCCTCATTGTTTCATTTCCAATAACACTCGTCTCTCCATTGCCCTCGACGCCAAGATGAAGACTTCTGAAAAAGATATCGCTTTCCGTCACTCTGTTTCTCATGCTACGGTGAATTCCCTTCTTCAACAGCTCTATCAGGATTTTAAAGTCCAGCGGAATTTTCTTCCCCCTCATCTCTGTTTTGACGAGTTTCGCTCTGTCAAAGGGGTTGATGCTTCAATGTCTTTTCTCTTTCTTAACGCGGAATCCGGTCAGATTCTCAATATCCTTCCTGATCGCAGAATGCCCGTTCTCATCCGCTATTTCATGAGCTATTCCAGGAAAGCCCGCGAAGCCGTTAAAACCGTTTGTATGGATATGTATTCCCCTTACTTCTCTGTCGTTCACCACTGTTTCCCTCACGCCAAGATCATTCTTGACCGCTTCCACATCGTTCAGCTGCTCAGCCGCGCTCTCAATAAGACCCGCGTCAATTTCATGAATCAGAGTAAGCCTCATTACAATAAGCTCAAACGCTATTGGAAACTCCTTCTTAAATTTGAAGATGACCTGAATGATCAGGACTTCAAAAAATGGGTTTGCTTTCCATCTCTGATGCGCGAAATTGACATTGTCCACTTCTTAGTTGAACTGGATCCCGAGCTCAAGGCGACTTATGAGCTCTATCAGAGTCTCCTTACCGCGCTCAACCGGAAAGATCCTGACGCCTTCCTCCAAGCTTGTCTGAATCCCGATCCTTTGATCTCCAAGCCCATGAATACCGCCATTCAGTCCTTAGTGGAACGGAAAGAGGCAGTGATCAACGCCTTGACTTACTCATTTTCTAATGGCATGATTGAAGGTACGAATAATCTGATTAAGGTCATCAAGCGCCTGGCTTTCGGTTATCGTTCTTTCATTCAATTTAAGACCCGCATTTTACTTATTTCTAACACCTTAGTTCCCTGCCATTTTCTCAATTAAAAATGAGTCCCATTTCTGGAACTCATCTGCGTCTTTCTTGTTTCGGTTTTTCTCTCACCAACACTATTTTTGAAAGAGCCGAAAAGAAAAACCATCCCCGCACAGGAGGATGGCTTGCTTTAACCCCAAAAATTAATAGTTGGTCGGGCGCAGCATGAAGTAGCTCTTCGGATGCGCACAAACCGGGCAGACTTCCGGAGCGCTTTCGCCGATGTGCAGATGTCCGCAGTTGCGGCACTCCCAAACCTGTTCGCCTTTGCGGACAAAAACTTCGCCGCTTTCAATGTTCGCCAACAGCTTCAGATACCGTTCTTCATGCGTCTTTTCGATCGCAGCGACGCCTTCCATCGTCTTGGCAATCGCGTCAAAGCCTTCTTCGCGAGCTTCTTCCGCCATCTTCGCGTACATATCGGTCCATTCGTAATTTTCACCGGCTGCCGCGTCTTTCAGATTGTCAACTGTCGAAGGCATTCCGCCATGCAGCAGCTTAAACCACAGCTTCGCATGTTCTTTTTCATTATTGGCCGTATCTTCAAACAACGCCGCGATCTGCTCGTAGCCATCCTTTTTCGCCTTGGACGCATAGTAGGTATACTTGTTGCGGGCCTGGCTTTCACCGGCGAATGCGGTCATCAGATTCTGTTCAGTCTTTGTGCCTTTCAAATCTTTCATGTTAATCTCTCCTTTTCTTTAGCGGCCAACCGATTTACAGTTGGCAATGAGTTGACAGCCCGCTTACACGCGCTGCTCTCTATCCTCTATTTTACCAGAGATTTCCAGAATTGCCAGAGTTAGCCTGAAGAAAGTTCGAATCTCGGCAGGATTACACGCCGGATAATCGGCGCAGCAGCGATTCGCCCCGGCAGAACAGATAGCAGCCCATGCCCGCTGCCAGAGCTGTCATTCCCAATGCAATCACCACCATCATCATAACCGGCTCCAACGGCGCCCAGAACAAGAGTGCGGCAATGATCAAAAAGCTGAACCCCATTCCGGCAAAGACGGTGATCATCGTGCTCAGACTCTGCTTCACCACGACGATTTCCCGATCATAATCAAAGCGCGGAAAGTGCAGGTTGACGATCAAACCGAACAAACCTGAGCACAGCGCCGCCAACAGGGTCAGTGCCAATAAAAGCAAGGTTGTGACTGGCGCAAAATGATACACAAAACTTAAGATCAGAATGCTCAGCCAGCTGACCGGCACGTTAAGCAGCAGGTTCAAAGCCAGCTTCGCGCCCAGATAGCGGTTTGCCGGAATTGGCAGCGATCTTACAATCCAGAAGTTTTTGCCTTCCAGCGAGATCGAAGTCGCCGTGATGGGACAGATCATCGCGCAGAACAGACATGCCGCCAAAAGCAACATCGCAACCGGGTCGGCAAACGCGCCGAAATCAGCGCCGCTTTCCAGCATGACCTGAACCATCAGATCCTTCTGCACCACCAGCAGCACCGCGCACAGCGCCACCATCACCGGGCCGACCATCGTGTTCATCACTAACGATGTCGAACCGAAATACCGCCGCAGCTCCTTGCGCAGCAGCGCCGCGTTCATCGAAGAAGCCTCCAGCTTCACCTTCCCACCGGCTTTGACCGGCGTCGTCCGCGCTTTCTGATTCAGCGCGTTCCAGATCGGCGCGATCAAAACAAGAAACAGAATCAGAACCAGCGAAGAAAGTCCGATCAGCTTCAGCAGCGCAAAGAGATTCCCGTTGATCATCGCCATCGTCAGCCAGTACACCGGAGCCAGCCACGTCTGAATCGGCTGAATCAGCGCGGCAAGGTCCTGCGCCTGCCCGGTCTGTCCCTGAAACAACGTCATGACTGTCATCAAGCCGATCACCATTCCCAACGACAACACGTTGCGGATCAGCACCGGATGTTTGAGACGGCTGGAAATCAGACGCACGGCAACCGCCGCCAGACACGCCACACTCATCGGTACGATCGGCAGAAACAGCTGGCCGATCAGTCCATACAGCAGAAATGTCGCGGGCATCGCATAGCGCAGCTGAAACAGCGCCATCATCGGCAGCGTCAGAAACGCGCTGTAGATCAGCATCATCGCAACTAAAGCGACCAGTTTGGACATCAGGATCTGACGCCGCGTCAGCGGCATGCTTGCCAACAGATCATAATCCTGAAAGTCAAATAAATACCCTTGCGCGTGATAGAAACCAAAAACCAGAATCAACCCGAACGCTGCGCTCAGCATCGACAGCGGGATCAGCATGTTCAGTTCCGTCGGCACACTTTCGATCATCGCCCAGCTGTATAAGCCCGACAATCCGATCAGCATCGCCGCCGCCAAAAGCACCAGCAGGGAACTGAATTTCTTCCGGCCGCCGAAGGTGCGGGCCATCTGCCAGATCAGCTGCTTCAGCGAAAGCCGGATCAGGACAAACGTTCTATTCATGATCGGCCAGCTCCAGGAACACCTGTTCCAGCGACTGGTTGCCCGTGACTTCCTCCATCGTACCCAGCGCCGCCAGACGTCCATCTTTTAAGATCCCGACATGATCGCAAAGCTTCTGCGCGACTTCCAGCACATGCGTCGAGAAAAAGATCGTATTACCGCGGTCGCAATGCTCGCGCATCAGTTTTTTCAATAAGAAGGAAGCTTTCGGATCCAGACCGACAAACGGCTCGTCCAATACCAGCAGTCTTGGTTCATGCAAGAATGCGCTGATCAAAGCCAGCTTCTGCTTCATGCCATGCGAATAACTGCTGATGGGCATCGCCAACGCCCCTTCCAGCTCAAACAATGCCGCATATTTCCGGATCCGCTTCGTCCGGGTTTCTTTGTCAATCTGATAGATGTCGGCCACGAAGTTGAGATATTCATCTCCGCGCATGATATCGTAGAGATCCGGATTATCCGGGATATATGCGAGATTCTGTTTGCATACTAGCGGTTCCTGACGGATCGAATGCCCGTCGATCCAAATTTCGCCCTCGTCGAAGTCCAGAATCCCGACGACCGATTTGATTGTCGTTGTTTTGCCTGCGCCGTTGGGACCGATGAATCCGAAGATCTCGCCGTTTTCGCACGTCAGATCGAGATGATCCACCGCCGCCTTGGCGCCATAGCGCTTCACTAAGCCTTTTATTTCCAGCATTTTACTTCTCCTTTTCCTTTTTCCTGAACAACAGCCAGGAATAACCCATCGGCAGCAGCGCCGCGGTAAAAATCAAAATCAAGATGACCGCCGTCCGCCAGGCCAGCGGCGCAAAACAGCTCAGCAGAAGCAGTACGCCCACCACGCAGAAGCAATACCCACCGAAGCGCTGGGTTTTATTCCAGTTATCGGGATCGTCGAAACTCCAGATCGTCTTCACGCCGACCAGATAGTTCTGCCTGATTTTCGGCATGACGTTGCCCAGCGCCAAAAACATCAAACCGGTCATCACCGGCAGCAGATATTCGCCATTAATGAACGCAACGCCGAAGATCTGACCTAAAATCCAGCCGTACATCAAAAACAGAAAGACTTCCGTCACGCCCAGGATAACGCCGTAGGACTTTTTAAATTTCTCGTAATTACGCCGCCGCGGATCAATCATCGGCGAAATCATCATGAGTGCCGGAAGCAGAAACAGCATCGCCGGGAAAATCCAGATCATGATTTTCGGACCTGTATCGTCCGCCAGTCCCTGAACGTCAAAATGCGTCGGGATTATCTCCGGCAAAGCAGGCCACACGATCAAAGTGATCACGACTGCCAGCGCCGGAAGAATTAACAATTTCCAATTAAAGAACGCTTTCAACTCAATCCCCACTCTCTTTTTCCTTGATGAACCCTAAGGCCCAGCCCAGCACTTCAGAAAACACGCTCATGTTCAATTCATAATAGATGAACTTGCCGTCACGGTCATCGCTGATCAGATCCGCCTTCCGCAGCACTGCCAGATGATGCGATACCGTCGCGTTGGTCATCTGAAAATGCGAGGCGATTTCACCCGCGGTCAGCCGTTTCTCCTTTAACAGCTCCAGAATCTCACGTCGTGTGGGATCGGATAAAGCTTTAAAGGTCTCCTGCATCCCCACTTCTCACTCCTCCATTCATTTAGATAATTATCTAAATGTATTATAGAGGTACCTTCTATCCTTGTCAATTCTTATTTTTCTTCTTTTCTTTCTTCTGCAGAACGATTGCCCGGACTTCCCAATCAGAGTAAAATAAGATTAACGCCAAAACAGGCGAAGGAGAATGTTATGTTGGAATTTAAATTTGACACCCAGCTTTTAATTGAAGGCGAGCATCTTTCCGAAGATGCGATTCATGATTACATCACGGAGAATATCGAAGGCGATTGTCTGTTAGCCGTCGGCTACGACGAATTGATCAAAATTCACTTTCATACCAATACGCCTTGGAAGGTGCTGGAATATTGTGCCAGCCTGGGCGAGATTCATGATATCGTCGTTGAAAACATGGAACGTCAGTCTCAGGGGCTGCAGGGTTAATCGCGGACGGCTCCGTCCGTGAATGAACAGGTACTCGTTATGGAATGGTTAATCGTTCTGTTTTTCTTTTTATTTGGACTGGTGATCGGCTCTTATCTTAACGTCGCAATCTATCGCTTACCTCTGCGGCTGTCGACGGCGAAAGGCCGCAGCTTCTGTCCGCAATGTCATCACACCTTGTCCGCGATGGATCTGATTCCGGTTCTCAGCTGGCTGGGGCTGCGGGGAAAATGCCGCTATTGCCACGCGCCGATCTCACCGCGTTATCCGCTGATCGAAAGCTTAACTGGAATTTTGTATGCGCTGTGTGGTTTCTATTACGGGGCTACGTTCACCGCCGTGCTGCATTGTTTCTTTCTTTCGATCTTGATTGTCATGGCCATGATCGACCTGGATACGATGGAAATCCCCGACCGGCTTTCCGTTTTCATTCTGATTCTCGCCGTGATCGCCCTGGCGCTGGAACCTGCCTCCATCCCCAGCCGGATTCTGGGCGCGCTGATCATCAGCGTCCCATTCTGGATCCTGTCGCGGTTGAACGCGATGGGCGGGGGCGATGTAAAAATCATGTGCGCCGCCGGGTTTTATCTGGGTGCGCCGTTGGTTTTAACAGCGTTTGTCTTAAGCAGTTTCATCGGGGCGATCGCGGCGTTGTATCTGATGATTTGTAAAAAAAAGGACCGGAAATCTGAAATTCCCTTTGGTCCTTTTCTGGCGGTCGGCCTGACGCTCAGCGTGCTTTGGGGCAACGCTCTGATTCAGGCTTATCTCACCTTGTTCTAAACGGCAGCGCAAGCTGTCTTTTTTTAAAAGTAATACGTCGAAGCCGAAGGTGCGTAAGACAGGTATTGCTGCAGATCAGCTTCCTTCAGACAGCGCTCATGCGCTGTTTTTTCAGAGATCTTCCCTTCCTGCACCAAACGTGCCAGATCGTAATCCATCTGCCGCATCCCGGCCTTCTGGCCTGTCTGCAAGACGCTGCTGATCTGATGCGCTTTGTTTTCACGGATCATGGATGCGATCGCATCGTTGGTCAGTAAAATCTCAAAGGCCGCCAACCGGCCCGGCTGATCCTGACGGACTAACAGCTGCTGGGTGACGACGCCTTTCAGCACGCTTGCCAGCTGGACGCGGATCTGCCCCTGCTGGGCTTCCGGAAACACGTCGATAATGCGGTCGATCGTACTGACTGCCGAATTGGTGTGCAGCGTGGAGATGACCAAGTGGCCCGTTTCCGCTGCCCGGATCGCGGCCTGAATCGTTTCAAAATCACGCATCTCGCCGACCAGAATAACGTCCGGATCTTCACGCAGCGCACTGCGCAGCGCATCCGCAAACGAAGAAACATCCACGCCGACCTCACGCTGATGAACAACGCTGGACGCATGTTCAAAGCGGTATTCAATCGGATCCTCAATCGTAATGATATGCGCTTTGCGTTCATGCGAAATCGAATTGATCATGGCGGCCATCGTCGTTGACTTTCCGCTTCCGGTCGGCCCCGTAACCAGCACCAATCCCCGCGGCAGCGTGGAAAGCTTGCGCACAGCTTCCGGAATCATCAAATCATCAAAAGAAGGAATCGTATTGCGCAAAAGACGCAGCGCTGCGCATGGATTGCCTTTCTGATAATAAGCGTTGACACGCACGCTGTAGCCATGCGCATCCTGGAATCCAAAGTCCAGATCCCCTTTCTGATATTCTTCCTGCTGAATCCGGTTCATGACCGTCGCCAGCATCGAGTGAATGTCTTCCTTCGTTAAGGGTTCATCCCCAATGATTGTCAGTTCCCCTAACATTCTTGCCACGACCGGCAGGCCGACCGTCAAATGTAAATCGGTACAGTCCATTGCCCGTCCCCGATCCATCCAAGCTTGTAAATCCATCGTGATCACCTCATTTATACTGTTCATTGTACGCTGAAATGGGGAGAAAGAAAAGAGAGCGGTTACGCTCTCGATTTGAATTATTAGTTTGTTCCTGCAGAAGCTTCAGGTTCTGGCATTGGATAACGTCCCTCAGTATTACCTGTTCCATACTTCACATAATCTTCAGCTGGATTATAGGAACATGTCCCTTTTGGTGCTGCATCTTCCCAAAACACTTTGTATACCTCTACAGTATCATCACACATTTTAACAGTTGCATCATCTTTACCATACATTCCCGTAGATTTCGCAGTTTCTGTAGCTTTGATTGCCGTATAGATTGCTCTAGCATTTGCTGTGTTCGCCGTCTTTGTAGCTTCATCAGTAAATCCTGTCAGCTTCGGCACCAACATCAACATCAAAGCGACCAAAATAGCGACGACGACGATCAATTCAATCAGGGTAAAACCTTTCTTGTTGTTCTTTGCACTCTTCCTCATAATTTTAATATTCCTTTCATATTGAACACTATCATTATATCACGGTTATTGTAAAAGAGTTATGATAACCGTGTAAAAAATTTAAGTTTTTTGTAATAATCCAATTAGGATTCCGAATTAAATCGTATAGATGACCCGCAGCATTTCTTCCATCGACGTCTGTCCCTTGATAATCATCTTCACCATTTCCTCCGACAGCGTTGTCATACCAGCTTTGATAGCGGACTCTTTAATTTTATTCGTATCATTTGAGCTGACGATCAAATCGCGGATCTCAGCGGTCAGCGGAAGGATTTCAAATAACGCCGTCCGTCCTTTATATCCGGTCTGATTGCAGCGGGCGCAGCCATGAGGTTTGTAGATCGGTCCGGTATAGCCGCCAAGCAGCTGACTTTGTTCCGGCGTAGGCATGACCTGCTCCTTGCAATGCGGACATAGCTGACGGGCTAAACGCTGGGCAACGATCCCGACAACGGAAGAAGACAGCAGGTAAGGTTCCACCTTCATGTCTTTCAAACGGGCAATGGCCGTGGCGCTGTCATTGGTATGAATGGTAGATAAAACGTAGTGGCCGGTGATTGCTGAACGGACGGCGATTTCCGCGGTTTCTTCATCTCGGATTTCGCCGATCATGACGATATCCGGGTCCTGCCGCAGAATGGAACGCAGGGCTGAAGCAAAGGTTAATCCGGCCTTAGCGTTGACCTGAACCTGATTGATGCCCATCATTCGTTTTTCAACCGGGTCTTCAATCGTAATGACGTTGACTTCCTCTCTTGCCAGTTCATTTAAAATAGCATACAGCGTCGTGGTTTTGCCGCTGCCGGTCGGGCCGGTAAACAACAGAATGCCGTAAGGCTGATGAATCATGGACTCCATCAGCTCATAGTCTTTCTGCTGCAAGCCAAGATCTTTTAACGTTGTGAGCTGCTGCAGACTGTGACCCAGCAGACGGATGACCATCTTTTCGCCATAAACCGTCGGCAGTGAGGATAAACGGATATCCAGACTCTTGCCGTCGATCTGACTTTCAATATGACCATCCTGCGGGATTCGTTTTTCCGCAATGTTCATGTTCCCCATAATCTTGATTCTCGTAATCAAAGCCTCATGCACGGACTTCGCGATTCGCGTGAATTCATGCAGAACACCGTCGGTTCTGAAGCGGATCACCGTCGTCATTTCAAACGGTTCGATATGAATATCGCTCGCCCCTGTTTCATAAGCCTGACGAATCATGTTGTTGACAAACTTGACGACCGGCGCGTTATCGACACGCTGCGTCAATTCGGAAAGCTCATCGTTCAGCGCCAAGTCCTGATCTTCCGTCAGATCCTTCTCAATTTCGTCGATCGCGCTGCTGACATTGGCCTGCGCGTAGTTCCGCCGGATCGCATTCTCAATCATTTCCTTCGGAGCTAAGACCGGAGATACCGGAATACCGCAGGAAGCCTTGATATCTTCCAGTGCATAGAAGTCAAGTGGATCGCTGGTCGCCAGCTGCAGGGCGTTGTTCTTGATTTCCAGCGGCATGACCTGATACTTCTTCGCAACGTCTTCGGAGATCAGCCGCACGATATCGCTGCTGACATTGATCTGGAAGCCTTCGTAGACCGGAACGTTCAGACGCACGCTCAACGCTTTCAGCTTCTTTTCTTCCGTAATATAGCCTAATTCAATTAAGACGTCGCCCAGACGGTTGCCGGGATGTGCTTTCTGATGCGCCAGCGCGCTGTTCAGCTGTTCCTCTGTAATGTAACCCTGTTCCAGCAGCAGCTGGCCGATCGGAAGATTTTTCACTTGTCTGCGCCTACCTTTCTATCGCGATATAGCCCTCTGACAGGACAATGCTGAAATCCTGGCGGCCATAATCAATATTCATACATTCGACCGCTGATTCCGCGCGATATTTTTCACCATTCTTATTGAAGATCAGAACGATTTTCACTGTCGTCGTATCGCTGTCGTAATCTTTTATCGCTGTGGACAGCTTGATATCCACTTTGTAACCGTTGTAAAAATCTGGAGAATACAGCGCTTTTGGCGTCCCCCCTGGAAAATCCCAGACCTGCAGCTGACCGTTGACAATGCTGTAAACAAGAAAGTTCCGGCCATATTCATCTTTAAATTCCGTAATTGATTTCTTTTCACTGACAAGGGATTTCGCGGTCTGCATCGGCTTGCTGATCTGTTCGATCAGAATTTGCGCTTTGTCTTTGAGATCGGTCTGCAGCGCGCTTTTCTGATAGGTTGCGATCATCGGCCTGAAGATCGCGGTCAAGCCAATCACCAGCGTCGTTAACAACCCGACGACCAACACCATCTCAATCAGCGTAAACCCACGCTTCTTCATGAAGGATCCGCCTCAAAATAACGATAGTTAACACGCCCCTTAGCATCGGAATACGTCTTCATTTGTCCGGAAATGGAATAGCTTTGTCCATCCAGCGAGAAGGTCAGCGACGCGTCCTGCGGCGTGATTTTAACGCCGGCAATTTTTTCACCCGCAATCGCCTTGCGCACTTTTAACTCGCTGCGGCTGAGGCTGTCCGATTCCATCGTCAAGGATACGCCGGAAGTAAAAACCTTCGTCAGCGAAGTCACGATAATCACCAGAATGCCTAACGAGATCACAATTTCCAACAAAGTCATGCCGCGTTTATTCATGGCAGATCCATCCTTTCCTTATGGTTGATAATAGTACAGGTCAAAATAATAGGCATCCTCTCCGCCTAATTTAAATACCTCATAAATATCCGCATTATTTCTCGCCTTCAGGTTGACGCTGCTGACAAGTTCGCTGTGCTCGAACTCACAAGCCTGCAGCCGACCATTCATCGTGATATTTTCAGCCTCAAAAATAATCTTGGGCGCAAAAACACTCACATTGACGTCACCCTGAATTCGAACCGGATGGGTAAAAACGAGGATAATATTTTCGCTGTTCAACAGATTCGTCGAGACCTGATCGCTGAGCACAGGATTTTCATCTTCAATAAAAAAGACCGGCCGATAAAATTTGTTTTCGCTTTCAACGATCAGCTGATGTGGCATTTTGGCTAAATTAACGAACGAAATATCCAGTGTTTTCCCGTTTTTAATCTGTAATTTTTCCAGATTTGGATTTGAAAATTCATAAAATATCGCTGAATCCTCCGTGATTTTAATCTCTATCTCGGCATCCGATGAAGTAACTTTACGATAGCCTTCAATGCTTTCTATTTTTCTGGGGATTACCGAAAGATGAAACAGATACTTTTCAAAAAGAGCGTCTGTGGATTGAATTTGCCGAATTTCTCCAGTATAAGAAGCGTTCTCTGATTTAAAGCTGCCGGTATAATAGATCGCTCCCGTCACCGTGGCATTCTTCAACACAAGATCGCCTTTACAAATGACGTCGCCGTCGATGACGACTTCTCCCGGTGTATCGCTGCCAATCGTCGCTTTTGTGTATTCAGCCGGTTCTAAGACGACATTGCCGTCAATATGTCCGGTGACCACAGGATTCTTAATGTTCCGGTAAATTAAGACAACTTTCGGATCCAGATTTTTCTGTAATTCATCGGGTTTTTCATCTTCAGAACTGATGTTTCCGTTTACATTCTGCTGCGTTAGCGTCAAATCAGAAATCGCATTGATCCAGAAGCTGGCCGAATGATCCGTTGGAATCCGGCATTCGTTAATCAGGACGGCGCGTTTCGACAGGCCATCCTTACCGGTAATCTCTCTTTCGATCCCGTTGGGATCAAAGAACTGATTCATGTATTTTGTTGCCTGCACAACAGCTGTCATCTGGGACGTCTTTCCTTCATATTTCGACTGCGCGCTGATGAGAAGATGCTGCTTTTCCCATAAAAAATACTCATGCGATTCATAGAACGGATCCAGCGTAATCACATACCGGTATTCGCCACGGCCGCCATAGCTGGCCCAATCACTCACAACCTGATCTTGAGTTCTTTGTACAACCTTGATCAGCGTCTGCCGCAGATTTTCTTCATCCAGCTGCGTGATCAGCGCCTCCACTGCGCTTTGGGCAATATAATCCGCCTGCTGCTGGGTCACGTCCGCGGCCGTCTGCTGAAAAGCCCGGCGGGAAAGAGGAATCAGAGCGGCGGCAAAAATCAGAAACACCATAAAAAGACAGATTGTCAGCAACAATGTGCTTCCCTGTTTTGACCGCATTGCGACACCCCCTTTCTCTTTAGTTAATCGTTAAACGTGTAGAACTGGATATGAAACGAACCCTGCATCTGCTTTTCTTTCTCGTTCACCGACAGAGACGTAATCGAAATGACCTGCGGCAGCTGCTGGATCTTATCCATCGCGCCGATCATCTGATCCATCGAACCAGTGACCGTGAAATCCGCTTCCACCATCAGCACGACGCTTAATGCCTGTTCGCTGCCGGGAAGCATCGCATAGGTCAGATCCGAGATCGTCAGAGAATCCCATTGTTTGATAAAATCGGCCATCGTTTCATACAGGTATTCGTCTTTCAATTCCGAATACTTCGGCGGCACGAAGCGGTCGGCCAGATTCTGCAGCTGAACCGCCAGATCCACATGATCCTGATTCAAGGCGTCCAGCATGTCGATCATCAGCTGCTGCTGCGCCAGCTCGTCTTCAATCTGAGCGCGCTCGCTGACTAAATCCTCATGTTTTTGCTGCATCGGGGTCAAAATAAACTGAATGCCAATCACGTTCAATAACATAAACGCCAGGACGACCAGTAAGATTTTCTCACGTTCAGAGAGTTTCATTCCGCGTCCACCCCTTTCAGCGTCAATGTGATCAGGAAATTGTAGTTCTTCTTGCTTTCGTTATAGGTAAAGCCGGTATAATTCACATCCGCAAACCAGTTTGTCGAACGCAGATCCTGCGCGTATTGAGATGGGGAAAGCCGGCTGCCTGCCGTACAGGTCAGCTGAACGGCCAGACCATCCTGAACCTGCAGTCCGCTGATCGCGACGTCCTTGGGACGCAGCGCCTGAATCTGCTCGAACAGCGTCTTGGAAAACTGTTCAGTCTGTTCGCTGTACTGCAGCACCTGAAGCGCGTCTTCAATCTGCTGACGGGTCAGCGTATTTTCACTCGACAGCATCAGCGCGTCGTCATACTGCTGCAGCCGCTCGGGCAGCTGCAGCTGCGCCTGCACCTGCCTGATCGCGTTGTCCTCAATCTGATTCAAAGCGAATTGCCGATAGCAAAGGATCGCAAGAAGGAAGGCGTTAACGACAAACAGCCCGAGAATCACGCGCAGGCTGCGGCGCCGTTGGTAAGCCTCGGTATAGCGCTGATGATCAATTCCCCTGAACAGGTCGTAAGGCCGCGCCAGCATCGCCAGACCATATACCGCGCAGACCTGCGAGGAAACCTCGGATGCGCTCAAGCCGCTGACTGCCGGGAAGATCTCGGTCGGCAGCCGCAGCAGCTGCGTCAGCTCGCCGGCGATTGACTCGGCGTTCTCCGGCACACCGACCCGCACCAGCTCCACGGGCGAATCGGGATTCTTAATCCGCTGGAATTGGACAAGCTGGGAAATCCGCTCGTTCATGACGGCCAGCGGCGTCTGATTGCGATCAAAGCGGAACACGTTGGAAAACATGAAGCGGCCGTTATTGAATAAAACCGACGTGCAGACTTCGTCCGAACACCACGAATAAATCGCGGTCTTTTCTTCATTTAACCGCATTCCCGCCTGGATTAACGCCAGCGTCGAGGTGATCATCCGCTGCGGCTTGAGGCCCGCCGCTTTCAGCGCTTTGCTGTAAGTATCGCCATACGACTGCGGGACGACGACCGTCAGACTTTCGCTGCCGTTTTCCGCCTGCGGCAAAATCGCGTAATCAACGGTATTTTCTGTGATGTTGCCGATCTGGCGGGCCAAATTGAAATAGAGGTTCTTTTCCAATGCCTTCGCCTTGAGTTTCGGCGTTTCGATCTGACGGTAGATCACCGCCGTGCTGTCGGCAATCACCGTTACTTTTTTGCCTTTGAGTCCCAGCTCGGAAACCATCGTTTTCGCCCATTGGGCAAAGGCTTCCTCATTCTGGATAAAGCCGTTGATCAATAAACCTTCGGGAATCGCGCAGGAATGCGTGCGCTGAACCTCCAGCGCATGTTTTTTTGCTTTTCCCCAAACCACAACGGCATGCCGCTGCATAATATGCAATAGTATCATAATGCTTCCCCCTGCTATGCGATCATCCCGTAGGAATCATAAATTGGCATGATGATGGAAATAATAACGAAGAAGATGATGATCGCCAGAATCACGATCATGATCGGCTCCATCAGCGCGACCATCTTCTGCGTCGCGTTGTCCGCTTCCGTATCGTAATAATCCGAGATTGAATTCAGCACTTCCTCCAGCGATCCGGATTCCTCGCCGACATACATCATCGAGTTCAGCAAGGGATCGAACGCTTCAGAAGCTTCAATCGAACGGGAGAGCATCTCACCCCGCCGCACCCGTTCACAGATCCAGTTCACCTTTTCGGTAAAATAGCTGTTATTTAAGACGTCGCCGGATACCTGCAGCGAATCAATGACGGAAATTCCGCTGGAATACAGCGAGGAAAACGTCCGCGCAAACCGCGAGGTCGCAACGATCCGGTTCAGCGTTCCAAACACCGGAAATTTTACTTTAATCTCATCGAAGCCCCGGCGGATTGCCGGCACTTTCAAGGCCATCCGGAAACCGAGGATCGCCACCAGCACGCCTAAGAGCAGAAACGGCCAGTAAGCGACGATGAAATTGCTCATGGAGATCAGCAGCAGCGTATTCCACGGCAGCTCCATATCCCCGACCATGCTCAAAAAGCTCGGCACAACGGAAGTCATCAGCGCAAGGATGACGGCAACGGTCACCACCAGCAGCATAATCGGATAGATTAAAGCAGAGGTGACCTTGTTGCGCAGCTTATATTCTTTGTCGTAATGCCCCGCCATGCGCTCCATGACCGAATCCAGCGTTCCGTTCATCTCTCCAGCCTGCACCAGATAGATCAACAGCGGCGGAAACGCCTGCTGACATTGCTTCATCGCCAGCGTCAGCGAAGAGCCTTTGCGCACTTCCTCGACCAGCTGAGCATACAGCTTCTTCATTTTCTTCTTATCACTTTTCTGCCGCAGCATTTCCAGGGCGTTGACTAACGGAATCCCTGAGCTTAACATCGCTGACAGCTGCTTGCACATCAGAGAAAGCTCCTGATTTTTCGGTTTTACCGTCTGGGTTTCCCATTGTGCCTTGCGGTGGGCGTTGAGACAATACAGCCCTTCGTTATTCAACAGCGAGTAGAGATGCACGACGTCTTCCGCCCGCTTCTCGCCCCGTACTTTTTTCCTTCGTTGTTCACTGCCGTATAAAGATAGGACTCCATTCAACACACATCCTTCATTTCGGTTAGATCATTTTTATTATTATATCATCTTTAAGGATGTCTGCCCAGAATTCAGCCGTAAACTTCTAACATTTTTAAAGGAGAGAGACTATGCGTATTGACTTAAATCTGATTCAGGAGCTTCAACAGAAAAATATTGAACTGCAGCGGCGGGTGACGATGGCGCCGTACACGTCGTTTCATATCGGCGGGCCGGCGGAGTTAGTCGCACTGCCCGACACTGCTGCCAAGCTGCGGGACTGTGTGGTTTGTGCGGCGCGGGCGGAAATTCCCTACCGGATTTTAGGTCAGGCCAGCAACGTTCTGATCCCAACCGCCGGCTATCCGGGGATGATCATCCTGCTGCGGTCCAACTGGGCCGGACTGAGGCGGAAAGGCACGCTGCTGCGGGCGGACGCCGGACTCACGATCAAGCGGCTGTGCAACGGCGCGATGCAGGCGGAATTATCCGGACTGGAACGTTTGTATGGAATTCCCGGCAGCGTCGGGGGCGCGCTGCACAACAACAGCGGTGCTTTCGGCACAGAGCTTTCAGAGATTCTGGAATCCGCCCAGGTTTTAGTCGACGGTGAAGAAAAAACCTTCACCCGCGATCAGCTGCGCTTCGGCTATCGTTCCAGCCTGCTCAATGATCAAAACCATGTGTTAGTCAGCGCCGTCTTTCGTCTGACGCCGGGCCGCCGCCAGGAAATCAAAGCACTCATGGAAGAAACCATGGCCCGCCGCACCGCCAGGCAGCCGCTGGACTATCCCAGCGCCGGCAGTGTGTTTAAGCGCCCCGCCGGTCATTACGCCTCGGCCCTGATCGACCAGTGCGGCCTCAAAGGTAAACAGATCGGCGGCGCGCAGGTTTCGGAAAAACACGCCGGCTTTATCATCAACCGCAATCAGGCTTCCAGCGGCGATGTCACGGCGTTGGTCGCGCACATACAAAAGGAGGTCTTCGATCAGACCTCCGTCGTTCTGGAATGTGAAATTGAAACGCTTTAACGCGCGAATTCTTCCTTGACCTGCCGCAGCAGCTGCGGATCCGAGGCCAGCTCAACCGCGCACATCGCCAGCGCGCTGGCGCCGTTTTCCAACCCTGCGCACCCCTGCGGACTGATCGTCGCGGCCGCCATCTCGCGGGAATGACCTGTCACTTCACATCCGCAGATCTGGATATATCCGTGCAGCGCCGGACAGCGGTAGCTGACCGCGCCGATATCGCTGGAACCGCCCGGCACCTCGTCGACCGGCTGGATGTCGCTTAAGCCCAGTTCGGCATATTGTTTTTCCAGCAATTTGCACAGTGTATAATTGATTTTATTGTCTTCGTACGGACATTCGTACATGCTTGTTTTCAAGGTCGTCCCGGCCATCTGGCAAGCCCCCTCGGCGCACTCCACCGCCCGCTGCGACATCGCCTTCGCCTCCGCCATCGTCGGCGCGCGGAAATAGTATTCCAGCGACGCATAGGCCGGGATGACGTTGGCCGCTTCCCCGCCGTCCTTGACGATTCCGTGAATAAAGCTGCCCGGTTCCATAAACTGCCGCAGCATGTTGATTGCGACAAACGTATTGACCGCCGCGTCCAGCGCGCTGCGGCCTTCCTGCGGGTGGCAGGCGTGTGCGTTTTTGCCAAAGAATTCAAATTTCAGCGGCATCAGCGCGTTGGTTCTGCCGCCCAGCCGGTTTTCCGTGCCCGGATGGATCATCATCGCCGCATCAAGATCGTCGAAGCAGCCCTTCTCGGCCATCCGCACCTTGCCGCCGAAGTTTTCCTCGGCCGGCGTCCCGATTACCCGAACTTCTCCGCCCAGCTGATCGATCACCGCTTTATAAGCGCCGCCCGCCAGCACGCCGATCGCCGCGATCAGGTTGTGGCCGCAGCCGTGGCCGACCTCCGGCAGCGCATCGTATTCGCATAAAAACGCGATTTTCGGTCCCGGCTTTCCAGAATCATAGCGGCCGATGAAGCCGGTCGGAAGCAGATAGCTCCGCTCCACCGCAAACCCCAGCTGTTCCAGTTTTTCGCATAGCAGCGCCATTGATTCAAATTCCTGATCGCCCAGTTCAGGATGCTCATACATCGCCTTGACCAGCTCCATCCCTTCGTCAAGATGCTGCTTAACCCATGTCTTGCATTGTTCTTTCATACCCATTCACCTCATGGTTAAAAATTTATCATGTTCCATCCTGTTTGTCACGTCTTTCCGCTTAAATCCGATCACGATTTCGGATTTCTTTTTCTTTCCGGCAGAGAAAAAGCAGAACATCGTCTCAAAACGAACGCTCTGCTTCATTCTTATTCCACGATCTCGCCCGCCTGCGTCAGCGCCCACTTGGACACGCTCGGACCGATCAGTTCATAAATCAGGGTACCGCACAGGACAACTGCCCGCACGGTTTCCGCGTACTGCGGCACAACGGTCTGCGCGACGACGGTCAGACCAATCGCGACGCCGGCCTGCGGCAATAACGCCCAGCCCAGATACTTCTGCACCGGTTCGCTGGCATGCATGATCTTTGCCCCTGCCCAGGCGCCCAAGAACTTGCCGACCACGCGCATGACGACATAAATGATGCCGACCAGGCCGATCGAAGGCAGGATGCTCAGCTTCAGATCCGCCCCGGAAAGGACGAAGAACGCCATGAAGATCGGCGGCGTCAGGCGGTCGGCAATCGCCATGACCTTGTCGCTTTCGTTAGAGATGTTCGCAAAGACCGCGCCCATCGCCATGCACGTCAGCAGATCCGAGAAGCCAAACGTGCTGGAAACAAACAGCGCAATGAAGATAAACGCGTAGATCAGCGCCTGCCGGTTATCTTCATCATGGAAAAACTTCAGTGGAATCAACATCAGAAAACCCAGAACGGCGCCGCTGCCCAGCGAACCGAGAATCTCGATCACCGGATCCATCAGCTGCATCATCAGATTACCGCTGCCCGGGTTTTCGATCATCTGGGCGATCGCCACCGCGATACCGAAGCCGATTAACGCAACCGCATCGTCCAGCGCGACGACGCTCAGCAGCGTTTCCGTCACCGGCCCCTTCGCACGATACTGGCGGATGACCATGATCGTCGCCGCCGGCGCGGTCGCCGCCGCGATGGCTCCCAGCACAAACGAGAATGCCGGATCAAAACCGAAGGCGATCAGCGAGGCGATAACCAGCACGACCGCCACCATCGCTTCCAGAATCGCGATGACGATCGGCGTCATGCCGACGCGTTTGAAATAGCTGGCCTTGAATTCACTGCCGATTGAAAAGGCGATGAAGCCCAGCGCCACGCTGGAAATAAAGCCGAGCTGACTGAGCGCATCGGCGTGCACAAGATTTAAAATGGATGGACCGACGATCAGACCGCCGATCAGATAGCCGGTGACGTTCGGCATTTTAACCAGCTTCATCAGCCGGCCGAAAACCAATCCCGTCAGCAGCAGGATCGCTAAACTCATTAACTGCTGCATCGTGATTACCCCTTCTTCACAATGCCCTTAACATAGCTGACCGGCACCGTGAAGACGACGCCCGTGTTCGGCTCGTCCAGATTGCCGACGTTCTTTTCGATGATCTGCACCGCGTGTTCGACATCCTCATGATTGAGCACCATGAAGATCGTCTTACTGTTGACCTGCGAGTTGTTTAACAGCGCTCGCAGCGAGCCGAACAGATAATCGTGATCCGCCAACAGCCGCGCCATCCCCGCGCTGTCGATGATCGTCGCGCTGAATTTCTTTTCGTTCGATAAGTCTTTCAGCAGCTGATCTAATTTATCAATCTGATTCATGACAAAAAATAATAATTCCATACAACGTCCCTCTTTTCTTAAAACCTGTTTTATTATAGCACCGGTTTTCTGTTTGACAAGGAATTTCCCCGCAAGAAAACCGCAGATTTGGGAATACTGGAAACGAGGTGATTTTTTTGGAAAAATCAAGCGCTTTCACCGTCGAGTTCTCCGCCGATCTGCACCGGCGGCTGCCGATTGAGGAGAGCTTTGACTGCGTCAGCACCGTCTTTGATCTCAAGCAAGGTCAGGGCGAGCTGATCTTTATCGACGGCTTCGCCAAGGACGAAGTAATGGAGAAAATCATGGAGCACATGATGAAGCTGGATCCGCTGGCGGAGGCTTCCATCAGCGGCTGGCTGGCCCGACAGATCCCCTATCTGGAAGTGGAAGGCACGACCGATCTGGCCAAAGCGGTTGACGCCGTGTTGAGCGGAACGTTGTTGTTTCTGGCCGAGGGCGCGCAGGAAGCGGTGCTGATCGACGCCCGCAGCTATCCGGTGCGCTCGATGCAGGAACCGGAGGATGACCGCGTGCTGCGCGGCTCGCGTGATGCATTCGTTGAAACGCTTATCTTCAATACTGCTTTGATCCGCCGGCGGATCCGCGATCCGAAACTGATCTATGAATATGTTCAGGTTGGCAGCCGGTCCAAAACCGATGTCGTGCTGTGCTATCTGCGCGACAAGGTTGATCGAAAACTGCTGGAGAAAGTACGGACGAAACTGAATGACACCGAGGTTGACGGTCTGAGTCTGTCTCAGGAAAGTCTGGCGGAATGTCTGCTACCCAGGCAATGGCTCAACCCACTGCCGCGGATCCGCTTTACCGAGCGCCCCGATACTGCCAGCGCCAGTATCCTTGAAGGCAATCTGATCGTGCTGACAGACAACACGCCCTCGGCGATGATTCTGCCGACGCATTTCTTCGATTTCTTTCAGGAAGCCAATGATTATTACTTTCCGCCTTTGATCGGAACGTATTTAAAACTGGTGCGGATCCTGATCTTTTTCCTGACGTTATTCTTTACGCCCTGCTGGTATCTGGCGCTGCGCTGTCCCTGGCTGCTGCCGGAAAATCTGCATTTCATCCTGATCGAACAAAGTGCCGCAATTCCGGTATTAGCGCAGCTGTTGATCATTGAGGTGATGATCGACGGTCTGCGGCTGGCGTCGTTAAACACCCCTTCGTCTTTATCCAGCGCCTTCAGCATCCTCGGCGCAGTGATCTTGGGCGAATATGCCGTCAGCACCGGCTGGTTTAACGGCGAGGTCATTTTATATATGGCCTTTGTGGCGCTGAGCAATTATGCCCAGCCCAGCTTTGAACTGGGGTACAGCTTCAAATTCTTCCGGATGAGCTTGTTGATTCTGATCGCGCTGTTCGGCCCGTGGGGGCTGGTTGTGGGAACTGCCGCAATCATCGTGCTGATGCTGAAGACCGACACATTGTCAGGCAACTACTGCTATCCGCTTTATCCCTACGACGGCACAAAGCTGCGCTCGCTGCTTTTGCGCAAACCGGCGGACCATCGCCATCCCGGACAAAAACAATAAATTATTTTCCTTCATTTTCTCTGGAATCAAACGGCTGCGGCATGGATCACTCTCCCATGCCGCAGTCTTATCTTATTCGTTCATTTCATTCTTCAAGACGGAACAAAGCGGCTCCAAGGCGTTCGGATCGCACCAGTCGCAAGCCCCCCGCCCTTCGCTTTCCAGCATTGCCCGTGCCCAGGGCTTTAGAGTAGCCGGATCTTTTTTAAGCAGTGATTTTTTCAGCATCCGGCACAGCGTGCGGTCCATAAAATTCATCTGCTGCTCATCATAACGCCCCCGGCCGTAAAATAACGCCGCATCCGGCAGCCTTTCGTTCAGCCAATGCTGCATCCGATTCAGTTCGTCCGCATCCGCCGGACTGGCGCCCACCGCGAACACGGCGATCATCTTCCCGTTTAAACGCGCCCGGTGTTTTTTCAGAAAATCTACGCCGGCCATCGTTCCAGCATACACGCCGCCCACCAGCACGATCTTTGCATAACGATCAAAATTCTGCGGATCAAAATTTTTTGTTTCCGCCAGATCGCTGGCTATCCGTTCCGCCAGCCACCTGGCATATTGCCGCGAAGCGCCATACTTTGATTGAACCAGAACCAGAACTTTTTTCATGCCCGTTCTCCTTCCAGCGCGTCGATCCCCGCCGCTAATTTAACCAAAAGCTGAAAAAGCTGTTCCGTTTCCGCTTCGCTGAAATCCGCGAACAACGTCGCCAGCCGCTGTTGGAACAAAGTGCTCAGCGAATTAAAATAAGCCTCCAGCGCCGGCGTGGGTTCAATCCGTGAGGCGCGGCTGTCTGCGGCGTCAGGATGCACGCGGACAAATCCTTTGCGCTGCAGCGCTTCCGCCAGCTTTTTCACATTCTGACGCGAACAGCCTGACAATTTGCCTGACTGCGTGAGGGTCAGCTGCTGATCAGACTGCCGGACCATTGTTAAAAGCATGAACTGTTTCAACGTAACCTGCGGTATTTCATGATCAAAAACTGTTTGAAGCCGGTTCGCGGCGATCATCAGCTGGCTGAAGATCGCTTTTCGCTGATGTTCGGGCATATCGGAAAAGCGCCTCACCAAATCGGAAATTTCCATGTTGTTCTCCTTTTACAGGTAACAAGTTACCTTTCTTGTTTCATTGTAACAAGCCGCGGCGCAGCTGTCAATCGCCGCCGGCACGCTTCAAGACGGCAAGGAATAGGGTAGAGGGAAAATAAATTTCGCCCCTCCCATTGCACCGTACGTACGGATCTCGTATACGGCGCTACATATGTATTGCTGTCACGAATAACTTAGATAGTACTCTAAAGGATTGACTAAGCCTTGTCTTTCCTTTTTCTTTATGGCTAGTATTCTGGGATTTAAGATGTAGTTTACCACATTCATTCCACATCTTCGATACCATCCTAGTCTTGAATTTGCTACTTTAAATATGTCTTCCTCTGTAAAGGAAAAATTTTGCAGTTTATTCAGTCTTTGCAGATTTATATAAATCCGTTTCGGTATCTTCCATTGCTTAATAATAACCACTCTTATTTTGTGTCTTAACCATTGTCCGAATTTATCCAAGAATTGTTTCATACTTCCGATACGGAAATAGTTTATCCATCCTCGTATAATTTGGTTTATTCTTTTAAATGTCTCTGCTAATGGTCTTGCTACTGCGTGTTTCCGTTTTAGTATTTCTTTGATTTTCATGCATAACTTCGCTTTCCTGTTATCGCTTGGCCTACACTTCCATCCCATACTTCCTTTCCAGAACGTAAAACCTAGAAAATTACTTTTCGTCGGTCTTACGATTTTGGTCTTTGTCGCACTCACTTTTAAGAATAGTTTTCTTTCTAGCCACCATGTGATTGATTTCATTACTCTTTCTGCTGCCATTTCGCTCTTTACGAAGATGTTACCATCATCAGCGTACCTCACAAAGCGCAGCCCTCTCTCTTCAAGTTCTTTATCAAGCTTATCTAAATATATATTTGATAGTACTGGACTGAGTGGTCCTCCTTGTGGTACTCCTGCTTCATTTGGACTTACTAGTCCATCTTCCATAACTCCTGCTTTTAAGAACGAACGTATCAGATGCAGTATTTCTCTTTCATTCACATGTTCTCTAAGTATTGAGATTAACTTGTCATGATGTACTGTATCGAAATATTTTTCTATATCTATGTCAATAACCCATTCGTATCCTTCGTTTAGATATTCTAATACTTGTTCCATCGCATTATGTGCACTTCTATTGGGGCGAAACCCATAACTGTTTTCACTGAAATGTGGTTCATATATTTCGCTCAGTATCTGCGCTAATGCTTGTTGTATTACTCTATCTGTTACTGTCGGTATACCTAGCGGTCTTTGCTTTCCATCTGCTTTTGGTATATAGACTCTCCTTACTGGCTTTGGTTTATATTTCATATTCATGATTGCGGTTATAATTTCCTCTCCATGTATTTCAAAATATTTGTCAATTTCTTCCACCATCATGTTATCAACACCCGGTGCGCCTTTGTTACTCTTGACTTTCTTTATCGCCAGTTCCATATTTCTTTTACTTAGCATCTTTTCTATCAATCTCATTCGCTGTTCCTCCTCTACTCGTAGATTTATCCAAGACCATCCCCACTACTTTCCTCATCAATGATTACGATTCATTGTTTCAGAGTATCCTCATTTTCGGATTGCTTGAACATTTTCTCATAGTGATTCACACTATACATACATTAAGTCCTTCGTTATCTAGGCTGGATAACTAATATGACCTCAGCTGACTTCTTGTGATAAACCTTTTTCGACCGATGCTACCATCCCTGATTTTAAAGTTTATTGGACTTCATCGTTCACAAGACCTCCCGGGGTAAGACATACATCTCTTTCCTATCTTCACAAGTTCCTGATTTACTGTCTTGGTTTTACGTTTACCTTTTGGACTTTGGTTTGTTTCGCAACCTTATCCACCATTTAGCCTCATCAGGTTTCTGTTCGTAACCTCGAAGATTTTGCTACACCACTTCCTTCACCCTTAACATCACTGCTAACGACTTGTGGTTCACTACACTTGGCGGTAAATACCCGTGGTTGGATTTTCACCAACTAGATGTATGCCATGCCCGGCACACGAAAAAAAACGCAGGCCCTCGTTCACGGCGCCTGCGTCAAAACTGATCTTTATTTTGAAACAAATACTGACAAACATTTCAGTCAACCTGTCAGGAATGTTCCGAAGCACACTTTTCCTGCGGCGCAGACGCCGCAAGCGGAAGCGCAAACCAGAACACCGAGCCCTGACCGACCTGGGAGCGCACGCCGTATCGTGCCTGGTGCAGCTCCAGAATTTCCCGCACAATCGCCAGTCCGATTCCACTGCCGGCGCTGGAACGCTTATGCGTCTTATCAATCTTGTAATACCGGTCCCAGATATAGTTCAGCTTGTCTTCGCTGATCCCTTCGCCATGATCTTCCACTTCCACGCGCACCTGACCATCGACGATTGTCTGACGAATTACAATCCGTTTATCCTCCAGCGAGTAGTTGATCGCGTTGTTAATGAAATTATACAAGACCTGACCTAAACGATCCGGGTCGGCGTTGACCACAACAGATTCGGTGTGTTGAAACTGAATATCAAAGCCGTCCTGTGTCGTAAACTTTTCATATCGGTGCAGCACCGTTTCGATCAACTGCGTCAGATCAAAATTTCGGGCATGCAGCTCTATCTTCTTTTCCTGCAGCTTCGACAGATCCAGCAGATCATTGACCAGATTGGAAAGCCGGTGCGCTTCGTCGATGATAACCTGAACATTTTCAGGCGTGTTTTCACCCGGAAGATCGCGCATCATTTCGCCATATCCGCTGATCATGGTCAGCGGCGTGCGCAGATCATGCGAGACGTTGGCAATCAGATCCCGGCGCATCTGATCTACTTCCTTCAGCTTGCGCGTCGTGTGATTCATCGTATCATTAAGCTGTGTGATTTCCTTATACCCCCGGCCGGTGAAGACAATATCATAATTTCCCTCCGCCATCTGCCGGGCGCTCTGATTGATGTTGACGATCGGTTTGACAATCTTGCGGGACATCAGATAGGCCAGTCCCAGCGAAGCGATGATGACGATCAGCGCGATATAGCTGAGCTGCGTGCGCAGCGTTTCCGTCGTCGCATTGACCGGTGAGATATGCGTATTGACCATAATGATCGTTTTCAGCGCGCTGTTGTCCTCAACAATTTTAAAGTAAATCAAATTCCGCGATCCTTGTTTATTCGAAAAAAGCAAACTCCCGTTGGGCAGTTCACTGACAACCTGCTCCGACTGAATATCCAGATAATCGCCGCCATTGGCCTCCGCTAACGCGATGTAATGAGCGATATCGCTGTTCTTGAGATTATAGATCTGGCAGCCCATCGTATTGGTCGTCTGAATCTGATAGATGCCCTGCAGCACGCGGATGCACGCGTCGTTCTGGCGGGCCTGCTGGGCGACAATTTCCGTAAACTTCTCGCTCTGCAGATTCGCCGCCAGCGTATTGCCGATCTTTTCAATGCCCTCGATCTTAAACCGCTGATAGAAACTGTCCAGAAAAACGACCTGAAACAGCCATAGCAGCGCTAACAGCGCGATCACAAACGCCAGAAGATATTTAACGAGCTTCCATTGCAGACTAGTTTCCGTTTTCAAAACGATAGCCTACCCCTCTGAGCGTCGTAATGTAGCGGCTGTATTCCCGCAGATTCTTACGCAGCAGCTTGATATGCGTGTCCAACGTCCGCTCATCGCCGAAAAAGTCATAGCCCCAGACATTCTGAAGCAGCTTCTCCCGCGTCAGCGCAATCCCGCGGTTTTTAACGAGATAGAATAACAGATCATATTCCTTCGGCGATAAATTCAGTTTCTCATCCTTGATCTTCACAATCCGCCCGGTAAAGTCGATCGTCAGATCGTTGATCTTGATCAGCTCTTTTTTCTCGCTCTGGGAGGTCCGCTTTAAAATCGCGTGAATCCGCATCATCAGCTCCTTCGGCGAGAACGGCTTGACAACGTAATCGTCGACGCCCAAATCGAATCCATGAATTTTATCGTATTCCTCGCCCAATGCCGACAACAGAATAACCGGTACGGTTTCATGCGTTTTGCGGATTTCCCGGCACGCTGAAAAACCGTCCAGATTCGGCATCATGATATCCATGACGATCAGATCATAGTTTTCCTTCAGCGCCTTGTCGACCGCTTCCAGACCGTCGCAGGCTTCATCCACCGCAAAGCCCTCGTATTCAGCATATTTGCGGATCATCTCGCGAATCCGCTGCTCGTCGTCGACCACCAAGATTTTGACCATTGGGATGCACCTCCTGATTTCTTTTTTATTTTACCCTGACGATGTGAATTTTAAGTGAATTTTATTCAGGTTGAATTAATGAGCTGACAAATTCCTGCCACTTCTCGTTCTTCTCGATAAAAATTGCCCCCTGACTTTGCCGCTGGGAATCATAATAGGTGATCGACAGGAATTCTTCTGAAGAGAGCGGCGCTTTCTGCAGCTGAGTCGGCAGATTCTCGTTCAGCCATTGAGACAGCCGGAGATTAAAACTTTCATAATCCAAATCGGTTTGTTGCCGGATCTGTTCAAGCTGATTGTCGTACATGCTGTAAAAATTCAGAAAGCGCACGTTATCGGCATAGGTTTTTAAAAACTGCTGGTTGACAAACGAACTGTACAGCTGAAATACCGACTGATAACGAAGCAGATCGACATTCTGTTCCGTCCGCTCGCCGTTTTCAAACGAGACCAGCGTCAGGCTTAAAAAGCAATAGGACTCGTCGGACTGACGGCAGGCGATCTGTTTTGTTTCATGCAGCAGATCGGCAAAATTCTGCTGCTGTTGTTCCTGCTGCAGCTGTGCGACCAGCTGATCGACCTCGGCTTTATCCAGACCAGCCGAAATCCCGTTGGCCTCAATCCAGTAGACCGATTGCGGATCGAGGCTGCGGTAAAGCAGCTGATATTGATCGTTGGCGCCTAACCGCGTTTCCAGCTGCGGGATTTGTTCCGGCGCGAAGTTAACGTAGAAATCAGAGTAGCCGCGGTCCTGGTAAAACCGGACGATCATATGAATTGAACCTTCGGTGTATTCGCTGTTGACATTGCTTTGAAAAACCAGCCGGATCAGCTCCGGATCGTCCAGTTTGAGCTGTAAAAGCGCCTCATGCTGACGCGATCCCAGCGTGGAGGCCGGGGCCAGCGCGACAGCGCTGACGTCTTCGATTGAAATCTGCCGCGATGCTTCCCGGCGGACCAGAATCCGCATCGGAAAACGGATCAGTGCCGCGATCGCCACGACCGCCAGAAAACTGATCAGCGTCCTGCGCAGGCTGATGAATTCGCGCCGCGCCAGATAATCGTAAAGATGATATAAAATCAACAAGATTCCGGCATATAAAACTGCCGAAACCCAGTCTTTCATGCCCAGCGTATAGAAAATCGGCACAAACGCCGCAATCCGCACCGCTTCATGCGCGGCTTCGCTGATAAAGGAGGTCTCCGCTACCTCGACCTTGCGCCGGATAAACGCCCAGCTGCCCAGCGCCGAGGCGGCAAGCAGATTGATCAGCATGATCCAGCAGCGGCTGTAACTGAACGCTGTGTGGTTGTTGTAATCCGTCACCCTGAACGACTGACGCATCCCGGAAAGACTGCTGATCAACTGATCGAAAGCGATATATGGCAGCGTATCCACCTTTCCCTCATCCTGCACAATCCGCATGGAATAAGGATTGGTCAGCGTTTCCGTCGCTTTCTGACTTGAATAGTCAACCTGGGACAGCTGATCATAATTGTAAAACTGCGTCTGGAACGTATAGTGGAACCACCCCGGCAATAGCGTCAGCACCGCGACCAGCACAAACTGCACAAACCGGTTGCCGGTCAGCGACACCGCCAGGCAGCAGCACGAATACACCATCATCATGCTTAAGCCCCATAAGATCAGAAACCGGATCACGACGCCATTTTCGACGATCAGCTGCGGATTGCGCAGCAGCGTGACATGCAGCATCAGCGAAGCGATCAAAACGTTGATCAACAGAAAAATCATGCCCCCGGCCCAGTTGGACCAGTACAGCGTTTTGCGCGGGATCGGTGAAGAAAACACAAGGTCGCTTTTCTTTTTGCTGAAAAGAAAATCAAACAGCGTCACGCAGGCCGCGATCGGAAGCAGAAAACAGGCGCAGAGACTGATAATTCCCGAGATTTCGGAAAACGCGACGACCCGGGTCATCCCCGGCGTGCGGCTGAACGAAAAACAGTTGATTAAAATTCCGGCCTGGTAGATGATCATCGCCACCAGAAGCAGTCCCTGCGCGCTGCGGAAGTTCTGCCAGAATACTTTAAAATTAAAGACGGAGCGAATCGAACTCATAGCCGTATCCCTCCATTTCATAAATAAACACTTCTTCCAACGACAGCGGAAGCAGATCAAGGATGATCGGCTGCTTGCTGCGAAGTACGTCGGTGACCAGCTCACGGTCGCCTTTGACGATCATCGTTGCGATCGAACCGCTTTTCTTGTAATACAGCACCTTGAGCTGATGGAATTCATCGCGGTCGAACGTTTTGTCCGGCAGCGCGATCTGAACCTTGAACATCTCGGTTTTCAACGAATCAATGTCGCTTTCAAACATGATCCGGCCTTCTACAAGCAAGCCCATGTGATCGCACAGATCTTCCAGCTCCCGCAGGTTATGCGAGGTTAAAAGGACGGTCGAGCTGCGCTGCGCGACGTCCTCGGACAGCACTGATTTCACCAATGAGCGCATGACCGGATCCAGACCGTCAAACGTTTCGTCAAAGAAGAAATAATGGGCCCGGGTCGACAGCGCCAGAATCAGCGCGCCCTGCCGCTTCATACCCTTGGAGAAATTCTGAATCCGCGCCTCAGTGTCGAGCTTGAAATGATCGCACAGCATCTGAAAGCGATGGCGGTCGAAATGTTCGTACAGACTGGCGTAATAATCGGCCATCATGCGGAAATTGTAGTTGGGAAAAAAGTACAGCTCATCAGGGATGAAGACGATCTCCTTTTTAATTTTCGCGTTGTCAAACACCGCTTCCCCATTGATCTCGGCCTTGCCTTCGCTGGGCTGATACACCCCCGCCAACATCCGTAAAAACGTTGACTTCCCCGCCCCGTTGGCGCCGACCAGCCCATAGATGCTGCCCTCTTTGATAGCACAGTTCATCTGCCGGATCACGGTTTTATTCCGGAATTTCTTGCCGAGATTTTCTGCGATGATCATGCGTTTCCCTGCCTGCGCTTTACGGCAGGTTTTACCCAGCAGGAATCAAACTGTTCCGCAAACAGTTCCATCTGGATGCAATCATACCACTGTCCGCCGATCTTCTTCGCCTGATGATAGCGTCCGCATTCTTGAAAGCCCACCTTTTTGTAACAGGCGATGGCCGGCAGATTATACGAATAGACCTCCAGATGAACGCTGTGGCAGTTTAAAAGATTAAAGCAGTAATCGCATAACAACGCCAGCGCTTCGCTGCCGCAGCCCTGATTGTGATAGTTCCGCTCGCCGATCATAATCCCGACGCTGGCCCACTGATTGATTGGATCCCAGTTCGTAATGCCGCAGGTGCCGATCGGCTGCCTGCTGTCGCGGGCCACGATATAAAAATCCCGGCCGCCCTGCTCCATCTGCTTTAACATTTCAGTTTCCTTATCCAAGGTCATGCTGGTAGCGGCCAGCGTCGTGCCCAGCGTTACCTCCAAATCATTGACCCAATGAACAAGCCGCTCCGCTTCCCGACTGTCCAACGGGGATAAAATGACTTTCTCTCCGATCATTTTCTTGATGTTCATCGCAATCTCCTACCTTTGTTTCTTTCATTATAGCCGAGCTGGGAAATGAAAAAAAGGCTCAATTTCTTAAGCCTTTATGACAGGATTCAAATTCTTACGAATGTTTTCCGCAGCTGCAGCTATGACTTTCGTCATGATCATGATGATGCGTGCAGACTGCTTCAGGATCATCCGCAATCCGGCCCTGCGCGTAGCTTGCCAGCACCGCTTCCGCGCTGCCGCTGACGCCGCGGATAACCGCAATGCCCTGCGCCCTCAACGTTTGGTAAGCACCCTCGCCCATGCCGCCGCACAGACACGCTGTGACGCCGTGTTCCTTTAAAAAGCCCGCCAGTTCGCCATGGCCTTTGCCCTGGGTCGGCACAATCGCGCTGGTTACGATTTTTCCTGCTTCAATCGTCGCGATCAGAAATTGCCGCGTCTTGCCGTAATGTCCGAAAACCTGTCCGTTTTCATAAGGAATCGCTGCTACCTGTTCCATTTTTCCAACAATCCTTCCAGTTTTTCGGCGGCTTTCGTCATCCAATCGCCTTCAAAATCTTCGATCCGGCCGGCGTCGCACAGACTGGCAAACTGCGGATTGATCGGCAGCCGCGCCAGAATATCAAGACCCTTTTCAGCCGCGACTTCATCGAGCTTGCTGTGACCAAAGACTTCGATTTTCTTGCCGCAGTCCGGGCATTCCAAATAGCTCATATTTTCCACGACGCCCAATACCGGAATGTTCATCATATTCGCCATGTTGACGGCTTTGGCGACAATCATGGAAACCAGCTCCTGCGGCGAGGTGACGACGACGATGCCGTCCAACGGCAGCGACTGGAATACGGTCAGCGGGACGTCGCCGGTTCCCGGCGGCATATCGACGAACATGAAGTCGACGTCCGACCAGATGACTTCGCCATAAAACTGCTTGACCATGCCGGCTAAAATCGGGCCGCGCCAGATCACCGGTGTTTCCTCATTGTCCAGCATCAGATTGACGGACATGATCTGAATGCCGGTCGAGCTGACGGCTGGCAGAATGCCGTCGTCGTTCCCATACGCCATGCCATGGATCCCGAACACCTTCGGAATCGACGGTCCGGTGATATCGGCGTCCATGACGGCGCTTTGATGTCCGCGCCGCTGCATCGTCGTCGCTAACAACGAAGTGACTAATGATTTGCCGACGCCGCCTTTGCCGCTGACGACGCCGATGATCTTGCGGATCCGGCTGTTCGGATTCGGTTTTTCCAAAAAGCTCTGCGGTTCCTGCCGGCTGGCGCAGTTAGCGCTGCAGCTGCCGCAGTCGTGATTGCATGTTTCGCTCATATCGTAATACCTCAATTCTTTTCTGACGTTATGTATTATATCATTTCTAAGCCGAACAATCCAACGCTGTGCCTGAAATCTTTCAAATTGCTTCCCAAATTTTCTCCCAATTGTTCGAATACGGATTTAAAGGGCGGTTAATTTCCGGTAATTTCCTGACATTTCCAGCTTTTTTTTACATTTTTCAAGATTTACTGCAGATCCTAATCCCTGAGGAATAAAGCCGGAAAACAGGGATAGAATACCACGAAAACCGCTTTTCCTTCACTTAACCGGCTATATTCCTGAATTGTTGGCAATATTAACCTTTTCGTTCACCGCTTAGAATGGTAATGAAATGAGGTGAATTTATGATCGATTACAGTCCATTTTGGAAAACCTTAAAGGAAACCGGCGTAACCCAGTACGATTTGATCTACCATCATAATATCAGCCGCGGTACGATTCATCGCATGCGCAAAAATAAGCCGCTGACCTTAGTCACCGTCGATATCTTGTGTTCGATTCTGGAGGTCCCGATTGAAAAAATTGTCTGTATCCGGCCAGCCGATTCTGATTGCGAAACTTCGCTTTGAGTTTTCTGCACTGAACCAACAAAAAGACCCTTGGATAAGGGTCTTATTTTATCTATGGTGACTCGTACGGGATTTGAACCCGTGAATGACGCCTTGAGAGGGCGCTGTGTTAACCGTTTCACCAACGAGCCAGTGCTTAATTATTATAGCTTATTCCTGCGGCAAATTCAACAAAAAACGGTGCAATTTGCACCGTTTTTTTTTTCATCGGGGTTCTGACTTATTTCGCTAATGCCGTCTTTGCGGTTTCGATGATTGCCTTGAAGCCCTTCTCATCGTGAATCGCGATTTCCGACAACATCTTGCGGTTGATCGTAACGCCGGCCAGCTTTAAGCCGTGCATCAGCTGAGAATAGCTCATATCGTTCATTCTCGCTGCTGCGTTGATTCGTGCGATCCACAGTTTGCGCATATCGCGCTTCAGCTGCTTACGTCCGATATAGGAGTAACGCAGAGAACGCATGACCTGTTCATGAGCTGTACGATACAGCAGGTGCTTCGAGCCGAAATAGCCCTTCGCTAACTTTAATGTTCTTTTTCTTCTTGCGCGGGTTACAGTTCCGCCTTTTACTCTTGGCATGTTCTAACGTCCTCCTCTAATTAGTCCTGAATCAGGTACTTGATCCGCTTCATGTCGGTCTTGTCAACCAGTGCCGACTTTCTCAGCTGTACCTTCTGTTTATGAGTTTTGTTCGCTGCAAAGTGAGAGATATAAGCATGGCTTCTCTTCAGTTTTCCGCTGCCTGTTCTTTTAACACGCTTTGCCAGCGCCTTTTTTGTTTTCATCTTTGGCATAATCAAGTCCTCCTATACTTTTTTATTTCTTCTTCGGTGTCAGAACCACAGACATCGTATTGCCTTCCAGGGCCGGAGCCTTTTCAACGGATGCAATATCCGACATCTGTTCGACGAAGCTATTCATAACCTTTTTACCGACCTCCAGGCGCGTGATCAAACGGCCTCGAAAGCGCATATCGATCTTAACCTTCATTCCATCTTCAACCCAGTTGCGGGCCTGACGAAGTTTGGTTTCAAAATCATGCGTATCAATAACCGGGGATAAGCGCATGGGTTTAACCTCTGTGACATGCTGATTCCGCTTGGCTTCTTTCGCCTTTTTCTGCGCCTCAAAACGATACCGTCCGTAATCGACAATCTTGCAGACCGGCGGATTTCCATTTGGAGCGACACACAGCAGATCAAGTTCATAATCGTAGGCTTTTTCCAGGGCCTCCCGGCGCATCATCACGCCTAGCTGCTCTCCTTTAGGGCCAATGACTAAGACTTCTTTGAAACGAATGTTTTCATTGACCAGATCATCGTTGGTCATGACTTTCTTGCTAATAAACGACACCTCCATACTACAAAAAAGCAGGTACTCCTAGAATACCCGCTTCTACTTACACAGTTCTCTTTGTGTTTGCAGCGTCAACCCAAGTCTGAAGGACATCAGGTGAGAAGGGGCACTTCTACTTTCTACATACTTTTTCTTTGCTTGTTTACTTTACCATGGAACCTGCGGCTTGTCAAAGGTTTTTTCCAAAACTTATCCGAATTTGCTTTGGACATGCAAACGGTCAGCCCGGCGGCGTTTCCCTGCTGAACAAGCCGGATCCATACCGGACTGGACGTTCTCTTCGTCCTGATTTCAGCGTCCCATGAATTCCCGCAGCGCTTCCGCCTGCGCGGCGCCGTCTTCCACACCGGCGCGGTATAAGGCATGCAGCTCACTACGGTTCTTTTCCAGCCGGCCGATCGTGACCGGTTTTTGCGGCTGAATCACAAAGACTTTGCCCTGCTGCTTCAGCGCTTCAATTTCTTCCAATGTTTCGTTATAGCGCAAATGACGGGTCGCCATCAGTTCGATCAGCTTGGGATAGCGGCGGTATTTCGCGCGGATCAATGGCATCAGCTCATTCGGTTTTTTCCGGTATTGGGCGCATTGGGTCAAGACGATAACGTTCTTTTCACAGCCCAGGCGCATCGCTTCCTTAACTGGAATTGAATCGCTGATCCCGCCGTCCAGATATTCCTGTCCCTCAATTTTGACTGTGCGCGACAACAACGGCAGCGAACTGGACGCCTGCAGCCAGATGATATCGCGATGCAGATCTTCGATTACCGGATATTCCGCTTCACCGCTCGCCAGATTGGTGACCACGGCGCGAAACCAGCCGCGGCGTTGTTCAAATGCGGTATGATCATACAAATCCAGCTGATTGGGAATCGTATCGTAAAGCATTTTCGCGCCGAAGAAATCACCGGTGGTCAGCCATGAACGTGCGCTGCAATAGCGCCAGTCATTAAGGTAGCTGACGTTGACGCGGTAAGCCCGGCCGCGCTGTTTCGATAAAAAACTGGCCGCATGGCAGCTGCCGGCGGAAACGCCCAGCGTCCCGTCAAATTCCAGGCCGGCATCTAAAAAAGCGTCCAGCACACCTGCGGTATACACGCCGCGCATCCCGCCGCCTTCCAGTACCAGACCGATTTTCGTTTCTCCCATTACGCTTCACCGATCCTTTCTGCGTTCAGCTCGTCATAACCGGTCGCCGGATCCGGCGTGCGCGTCAGCCGCCATTGATCCAGATGAAGCAGGACGACCTCGGCCGTCGTATTGACGATGCAGCCGGAGGTTAAATGGCCGCCGAAGGTATGCAGCTTTTGGTCGCAGACGCTGATATGCACATGCATTCCCTGTTCGCTGATCGTGCCGCTGAGCGAAACGATCTCCGCATCGACTTGTTTTTCATAGATCGTAACGCCGTCCGCCATCCGAAACCGGACGACGCGCAGGCATCCGGCACAGGCCACAACCGCCGCGGCGGTAATCTGACGCTCAGCGCAATAGCGTTCAATCGTCTTTGCCAGATCCTGTCCCGGCAGCACTCTGAAACATTCTGTATTCATCTTCAATACCTCCTGTAAAAAAGAAAAAACCGGAAGAAATCCGGCTGTTTGTTAAAAGAGAAATCCAACGACCTTGACGTCAACCAGATTGCATTTCAGGCTGGTCATCTGCAGAATATTCTGATAGATCCGATCCTGCAGTGTTTCGCAGACCGCATTCACGTTGGCTCCAAATTTTACTTTGATTTCCGCCATGACGTTTAAACGGTTGTTCGCGATTTTGCATTGAATCGGTTTCTTCAGCGTTGTCGGTTCGATCGCATACGCCTGATCGACGTCGTCGATCGAGATCTGGGCAATCGTTTCAAATACACCTTTTGATAAGGCAATCAGGCCTGTGCCTTCGTCTTTTTCTTTAATCTGAATATATTCCTGAGCCAATTTATTCACCTTCTTTGTTCCTATTATACCAGAGAAAGCCAAACTTGCCAAAGAAAATGAAACGGGGTTTTTATTTTTAGCGCCGTCTACTTAAACGTGACTTCCGGCACCCGTTCATCCTGCAGCTGATCCGCGGCGATCTTCATGATCTTGGACGCGTTCTCGGCGCCGGCCAGCGTTTTCGGACAGCCGATCCGCACGACCTCGTCCTGCAGTTCCGCCACGCATCCCTCCATTCCAGCCTGACTCAGCGCCGCGACGATCGTTTCTTCGGTTTTCCTGTTTTGTTCCACCTGTCCCGCCTGCTGCAAGGCATCCTGTTTTTCTTCGGTGCTGGCTGAAGGCGACGCGACGATTGCCTGAGAGTTCTGGGCCTGGGCATTATGTTTGTCCTGCAGCTGCTGCTGCATCGTGGCCAGGGAATCCTGATCCTCGTTCTGTCCGGTTAAAAGCTGATCGGGATTTAATTGTCCCTGATCGGCCGGCAGCGTCACATAGTAGATTGAAAGCATCAGAATCAATGTAAATAAAGTGAGAAATGCAAATGCCTGTTTATTCATATCACGGCCTCCTGCTCACTTGTACTGTATGCGGCAGGCTTGTCCGTTATGAGCGATTTGACTGTCAATAAAACAGAGCGCAGATTTTATGCTTCAGCTGCGCCAGAATATCCTTGCGCTGCAGCTGATATTCCTCCATACTTCCCAACGCATCGTCCAGACCGTCGATTTCATCGTGGAACAGCTCCATGATCTGAAGCAGGCGGTCTTCGTGGATGATCTCGATCTTGCCGACCTCCACCATCGCTTCCGCGACGCACCGCAGCAGATCATCGCGGATCGTCTGAGCGCTGACGCTGTCCAGCGTCGTGAATTTCTTCTCGTACCAGAAACGATTGACAATCAGCGATTTCAGCACTTCGACAAACATCGTGAAGTCCTGAATGTTGTTGCCCGGCTGGATCGCAAAAAGCATGACGAAGAACACGTGCCACTCAAAATCAATGTTGATGATGCTTTGCCAATAGCGGCCGAGCACATCGCAGAACGGATCGTAATGAATGAATTCTTTTTCCAGCGTGATCGGTTCCGTGAAATCGAGATCGCTGATTTTCAGCAGGTTGAAATGTTCGAAATATTCGACCATTTTCTGCTGCGGCTGGTCCGACTGGACAAAATCTTTAATGTAGATGTACTGGCTGAGCACAGCGCTGCATTTCTTGAAATCGGTCGTAAACCCGATCGACTCGATCATCTTAATCGCATACAGATCACTGATCGATTTCGCCATGAACATCTTGAATCCGCGTTCGCTCATGCCGATATCCTTGTCTTTATTCTGATTGAGAATCTGCGTATAGACGATTTCCAGCTGGTGATCGACGACGTCCAGATTATCGCGGATTGAAGCCAGAATATCTTTCATGAAGCTGTCAAACATCACGTACTGGGTGTTTTTATAAACGACCTGATGCTCGATCTCGCTCCAGAAGGAATGCACCATGGATTTGATCTGCAGCTCAAAATTCACCTTGCGGCCGTTGAACAGATAATAGCCGTCGATCCGGTAAATCGTAAAGCCGTTGCGCTGCAGCTGGGGCTGGGGCATCGCCAGATTCAGACAGAGATCGGGATAAAGCATGCATTGGGCATATTCCTGTCCCTCGACAAAGCTGAAATGATGGCGGATCGCCTGGTAAATCCGGTTTTCATCGCTGATAAAGCGGCATTCCACGGTCAGTCCGATCAAATCGGGAAGAAAATTCAAAACCTCCTCGCCGGTTGAAAACTGCAGGTAATATTTGTTGCGGATCATTTTTTCCTTCAGCGACCCGATTGATTTTATCCGCGAACTGAAGCCGACGACATAATCCATATAGTCTTCCAGAAGATGCTCGAAGCAGCCTTTGATCGCCCCTTCGACATATTGGTAGGACGGGTTGTTCAGTTCCAGCAGTTTGACCGAATCGTCGATCAAATCAAACAGTTCAAGACGCATGGGATCATCCTCCTTCAGCGTGTACGCAGTCCTTTGGGGTATTTATTTTTAATCACGGCGCCGTCGCTCTTGCCAAAGCCGACGGGATAGCCTTCAAATCTCAGGCAGAGAAAGCCGCGCGGGGCGTTCATCGTTAACGGCAGTCCTTGCAAATAGAGCACAAGCTGGTTTTCATCCAGCTCCACGGTTTTTATAAAACGATCCTGAAGCAAGGCGGACGTATAGAAATGATGGTGCGGTTCCAGCCGATTTTTGACGATTTCCCCGGCCATTACCCCCTGCCGCAGCACCGGAATTTTATCCAGCTGGATAAATTCATGCCGCATCAGGGACAACCGGTCCTGTTCCAGATGGAAATGCAGGTTGCCGATCTCCGTCAGCTGATCGTTGAAAAAGTCCCGGGCTGCCGGCGGCAGCGGCGAACTTTTGACAAACCGCTGGCGGACTGAAGGCTGAGGCGCCCTTTTGCGCAGCTTCGCGACAAAATGACCTTCGCCCTGATCCATCGGGAAAATCCGCCGGACCTTCGCACCGTCGACAAGCCCCAGCGACAAGCCTGGCCGGCCAAACTTCACGCCGCAGTCGAGCAGCTCCATTTCCGGATGCTTCCGCAGAAACTGATCAATAACCTGTTCGTTTTCCTCCGGGGCGTACGTGCAGGTCGAATAGACAAGAATGCCTTGTTCCTTCAGCGTGAATACGGCCGATTCTAAAATTTTCTGCTGACGCAGACCGCAGGAGCGGACATGCTCGACGCTCCAGTCGGCCAGCGCCTGATCTTCCTTTTTAAACATACCTTCGCCGCTGCATGGGGCATCTACCAGAACTTTGTCCATCCAGCCCGTTAACTGCGGACACAGCTGTTCTGGGGAAGCGTGAGTGATCAGGGCTTCGCTGACGCCTAAACGTTCCAGATTGCTCATTAAGACGCGCGCCCGGCCGCCGTCGATTTCATTGGCGATCAGAAAGCCGGCATGGCCGATCCGCGCCGCGATCTGCGTACTTTTGCCGCCCGGCGCCGCGCATAAGTCCAGCACCCAGTCGCCCGGCTGCGGATCCAGCACAGTCACCGCCGACGAAGCCGATGGCTCCTGCATGTAAAACAATCCCTGGCGATGATAAATATGATTGCCCAGACCTGTTTCCGAACCGGTCAGCACAAAGCCTTCCCGGGCAAAGGGAGAGGGCGACAAGGAAGCGAATTGACGCTTAACTAAGGCATCTGGCTGGATTTTTAACAAATTGGCCCGCAAACCGCGAAAGGGCGGATTGTGCAGGGTTTCCACATAAGCGTCGTACTCCGCCCCCAGCAGCGTCTGCATCCGCTTTAAGAATTGTTCATTCATCTCCCGGCTCCTGAACAACCTCGCGGACGGCCTGTTGATCCCGGCGAAGCTGATCGACTAATTCCGTCAGCGAAGCGAATTGCTGCTCTGCCCGCAGCCGCTTGTAAAAGCGCAGCCGCATCGGCTGATCGTAAAAATCTTCCGCACAGTCCAACAGGTTTGCTTCAACCGACAGCTCGCGAACCGGATTGCAGGTCGGATTGTGGCCGATATTGATCATCGCCTTCCAACAGCGGCCTTTGCTTTCCGCTTCCCCGGCATACACGCCGCCTAAAGGCAGCAGCGTTTCCTCATCCGTTTTTAAATTTGCGGTGGGAAAGCCCCACTCGCGGCCCTTCTGACGGCCGTGAACGACCACGCCGCGGATTTCATAAGGATAGCCTAACAAACGCCCGGCCTCCGCAACGTCGCCCCGTTCCAGACAACGACAGATCCGTGAAGAACTGATCTTATCGCCCTGATCGTTGACCGCCGCGATCACCACGACGTCAAACCGTCCATCAGCTTCAGCTCTGAGCGTTTCGACACTGCCGCTGCCGAATTTTCCATAATGAAAATCAAAACCGCAGACTAATACCTTCAGACGGCAATGCTCCGCCAGCATGTCAATGAACGCCTGCGGCGACAGCTCGGCCATTTCTTTAACAAAATCCAGTACGATCACACGGTCTATTCCCATCTTGCCGGCCAGCTCGATGCGCTGCTCCAGCGTCGTTAAATGCTGCACTTTCTGCATCTTGCCGATCGTGATCCACGGATCAGGTGAAAATGTGATCAGCGCGCTGTCGCACCCCGCCGCCTTCGCCCGGCGGATCGTTTCGTCAATCAACGCCCGGTGTCCGCGATGCAGACCGTCAAAATAGCCGATGCAGGCGCAGACCGGCCCTTCCAGAACCGGCCCGCCATGCGTTTTTATCATATCTACTTTCATTGATATTTCTCCTACCATAATCCCCGCAGGCAGCGGTAAATTCCATCTTCCTGCCGTTCCATCATCGCCAGCACCTGCTTTCCGCTGACGACGCCGACGATGGGTTCCATGCTGTCCAAGTGCAGCCGCTTGCCGTTTTTAATATCCGGAATCTGCGCTGGATCCGCTTCGATCAGCGGATATTGGCTGGCAATGCCGTCATAGATGGAAACAAGCTGAAAACAGCCCTGCCGGACCTCGTTTAGCGACTGACATTGTTCTAAGGTATAGCCGCAGGCCCGAGTCCGGACCAGACTGCTCATCGTGCCCACGGTTCCCAGTTTTTCCGCGATGTCTTCGCACAAGGTGCGCACATAAGTTCCGTTGGAACAAACGACGCGGAAACGGATGACCGGAGCGGTCTGCAATAATTCGATTTCCGTGATTTCGATCGGACGTTTTTCCCGTTCGACCGCCACGCCCTCGCGGGCATATTCATACAGCTTCTTGCCGTCCTTTTTGATTGCGGATACCATCGGCGGCAGCTGCAGCGAAACGCCAAGAAAGCTGTTGAGCACCGCTTCCAGCTGCGTCGATTCAACCTCGCGAACCGGTCTGGTTTCCAACGGTTTACCCCAGATATCGCCCGTATCGGTTTTTGTGCCCAGCGTCAGCTCGGCGATGTATTCTTTCGTCTTGCCTGATAAATACGGCAGCGCTTTGCAAGCCCGGCCCAGCAGCACAACCAGGACGCCCGTCGCCTGCGGATCAAGGGTTCCGGTATGCCCGACGCTCTTGATGCCGGCGGCTTTACGGACCTGATAAACCACGTCGAACGACGTCATGCCTGCCGGTTTATTAATTAAACAAATTCCGTCCACTGTATCACTCCAAACTCCACGTTTCATTATACCAAGGCTCCCATCCGTTTGCAAAGCCTATCGCCGTATCCGCGTAAATCTCACACGGAATGTTCACCTGGGCTTCAAACAGGGCCTGTGGTATAATAGGACGGAAGTAAAAAACGTCAGGAGGACAAAACCATGAATGCGATGAAACAAATTTTAGGCTGTATCCGCAAAGCCGATCAGGACTACGGCATGATCGCCGATCACGACCGGATTGCCGTCGGCGTCTCCGGAGGCAAGGATTCGATGCTTTTGCTTTATTGCCTGCATCTTTACCAGCAGTTCTGCCGGCGGATCCAAAGCAAGCAGTTTGAAGTCGTCGGCATTCATATTCAGATGGGCTTTCCCGATATGGACTTTACGGATGCCGAAGCCTTTTTCAAACAGCGCGGCATCCGGCTGGAACTCGTGCCCAGCCGAATCTACGAGATTCTAAAAATTCAGGCCAATGCGGATGGTTCCTTGAAATGCTCGTTGTGCTCAACGTTGAAAAAAGGCGCCGTCAACCGGGCCGCAAAGGACTTCGGCTGCACGAAAGTCGCGTTTGCGCACCATGGGGACGACGCGATTGAAACCTTATTGATGAATGCGATCTATGGCGGCCGGCTGGCCACCTTCGCGCCGAAGATGTATTTATCCAACGCCGAAATGCCGTTTATCCGGCCTTTCATCTACGCCCGTGAAAATCAAATCCGCGCGGCGGTACAGAGCTGCGGCGTACCGGTTGTGAAATCGACCTGTCCGATGGATGGCTACACCCGAAGGCAGGATATGAAAGAAATGCTGGAGCGGCTGTACGCGGAATATCCAATGGCCCGCGACAACTTCCTGCTGATGCTGCACAATGAAAAGCAGCTCAGCCTGTGGCAAAAAGAACCTGCCACAGGCCAAACCGAAATTCATCCGATCAGAAAATCAGAATCTTAAAGCCGTCCGGCAGCCGCAGCTGGGCGGCTGTTTTTTGTTCGTCCAGAATCCGGTGCTCTTGGGGATCACATAAGATCAGCGGCTGACATAGATCAAATTCCTCGCGGATTTCCGGCGGACTCATCTCCTGCAGGCCTTCGACAATTTCCCGCAGCGTCAGCGACGAATCGACGCTGCATTCAAAATACGCGTCGCAGCAGACTAATTCAAAACCCAGTAAAACTTCATTTTCCATTTTATTCTATCTCCTTCAATCGTTGCATTTGTTCGTTTTGAATCCACATACTTTCCTGATCTGTTAAATTTGCTATCGTGGCAGGCACCGGGAAAAACAGCTGCTGCCGCAAGCCCGGGCCGGACCACAACGTCAATGAAAAATCAACCAGCCTGCGCCATGTGCTGCGCTGCAAATCGCTCGCTGTGCCAACCAGAACAAACGGCGCTTCTCCTTCCAAAAACGCGATGATTTCCGCTTCGTCAAGCCGGGAGACATCGACGATGGGATAAGGCCCGCCGCCAAGCTGACGGATCCTGGCGGCGCAGAGCTTCGCTTCACAGCTGAGTACAACCAGATGCTGCCGCGAATGCAGCGTCGCATAGACCGGCCTGCACAGAATTGGATCCACGCCCAGAAACACGGCTTTCTTTTTCAGCCAGCGGCGCGGCAGACGCTGCGGCAGACGCGGCAGCTGCCAGCGTTTCGGTTTATCGTTTAGAAGTGGAGAAAGCGGCCGGGCCAAAACGAAATTCAGAACGGACTCCTTCTGAACCAATCCCCAACCGCTCGCCAGCGGTTGAGTCCAGGTTCGCTCCAGCACCTCGCCAAGCTGGGCCGGCGCGGCCGGACCAAGGATATAGCGAATCCGCAGACTCTGCGTCAGACGCAGCGGCAGCCGACTGACTTGCTTCTCCGCGCACAATAAATACAGGTTTAACGACGGACCTTCTTCCAAAAGCTGCTGAAACAGCGCCAGATTGTCATAACGTTCCAGAATTGTGCTGAGCTGAAGCGTCAGGACAAACAACGGAATTTCAGCGGATTGACGCTGCCGCAGACCGCGCTTAAGCAAGCTGAAAAATCGTTCCATCAATTCCGGCTGCTGTAACGTCAGAACTTCGATAACCGCGGGTTCCGCACAGAACTGCGGCAGCTGATCCAGCGGATCCAGTACGACAAACTCAGCCGCTTGGTCAAACCGTCCCGCGCTTTGGATCAGACATCGCAAGAAGGCCTCCTGTGGCGCCGCTTCCTCACTGATGAACAAACCATGCGCCAAAGGGTGAACAATCACCGGCGTGGCGCGATGCTGCGGATCATCGCCGACGCCCAGCACCAGCCCGGCCGTCTGTTTTTTCAGTTCGGCCAAATCCACCGCCGCCGGCAACGGCGGCCACAGCGGCGGCGCGGACAAACCGCGGCGGTCCGCTTCCCGCAGCATCGCTGCCATCAGCGCTTCACTTTGGCGCAGGCTGTTATTTTTACCCCGCCGCACCTCGCGGATCGGCTGCAGCCGGGAATCCAGCCAGCGGATAATGGGATCCGGCGTCTGCTTACCGCCTAACCACGCGCATTGTCCCTGGATTAGATCCTGCTGGCTCAGCAGCAGAAATTGTCCCGGCCGGGTTAACCGCAGCGCTTTATCGCAATGCAGTATTTCCTGACTGTCCTGTTTCTGCGCCACTTTTAAACAGAGCTTAAAATTGAAATTGCTCCACATCTGTTCGTCGACGATGCCCGCCGGCCGCTGTGTCGCCAGGATCAGGTGCAGTCCCAGGCTGCGTCCGATCCGGCAGATCTGGATCAAATCCCGCATAAACTCCGGCTGCGACTGCTTCAGCTCGGCGAATTCGTCAATAATCAATACGCAATGGGCCAAAGGTGTCAGCTGCGGGTGGTCAAGACACAGCTGGCGGTAATGATCCAGATCGGCAACGGGCTGCTTTAACCGTGTCTGCGCCTGAGCGAAACAGCGCTGCCGGCGTTCGCATTCCTGCCGCAGGTAGATCAAAGATCGTTCTGCCCCACCTTCTGCGACATTGTTCAGTTGAGCACAGCAATGCGGGATCAGCCGCCCTTGAAAACGCAGCTGCTCGATCAGGCTGCCGCCTTTGTAATCAATGACCGCAAACTGTAATTGATCCGGACTGTAATGCCAGGCCGCTGACAAGACGAGCGTTTCCAACAGCCGGCTTTTACCGCTGCCGGTCATCCCGGCGATTAAGCCATGCGGTCCCTGGCCTTTTTCATGCAGATCCAGAATTACCGGCTGGCCTTGTTCATCCAGCCCCAAAGGAATTCGCAGCTGCGTCAGGCGTGCCGACTCCTGCCAGGGCGGACAGCCGATTCCCGCCTGGCCCAGCAAACTTTGAATGTCAACCTGCCGGCTGGACGGCCGGCTTTTCTGTCCATAGCGGTACAGTGCCAGCGCACTGTCGCGGAAGCTTTTCGCATAGCTGAAATCCACGTCGAATTCCTGGCAAAGCTGACGTGAGCGCGTCAGAATCCGGCCATGTCCCTGCTCAATGATCAAAATTCGCTGCGCTGCCAGCCGCAGATCCTCCGATCGGGCCGCCAACTGCCACACGCAGGATTTCGGCTTCGACGCTTCCCAATAAGCAGCCGCGCCCGGATCGCTCACCAGCGTCCACGTCGGAACAGGAATTTCCTGAATCTGCCGCCGGCCGCGATCCCAATCTTCCCGTTTCGTCCAGATCCGCCGCAATCCTTGTTCGTCATAAATCTGCGGCAGCCAGCAAAGCGTTTCAAAGAGAATTTCAGGCACCGGACCGATCCAGGCCAGAGCCAGGCTTTGCGCTTGGTGATGGAGCGCCAGCGTCATTAAAATCGTATTGAAAAAAGCAGCCAGCGATTTTTCATCGCAGACTAAACCGACTCGTTCCCACTCAAAGAGATCCCAGGGAAGCGGCGCGGCAGCAGTGAAGGGATGGGTTGTTTGCCAGGCGTCGATCTGTTGCTTGACCGTTTGATCCGCGGGTTGATGCAAATCCAGTGTGTCCAGATTTATTTCAGGAATCAGCGTCAGCCGCTGGCGGCCTAAACTGAGCTTGCCGAACAGCGGATGAGCACTGTCGGTATCAAAAACAGATTGTTCTTCAATTTGCCTTTTTAGCGCGTCAGCCTCCGGATAGCGCTGCGACAGAAACACCGTCGTTTCCCGCAGCGCCGTTTGGCAGCTTTGTTCCCACCCTTCCAGCACGTCCGCCAGCCATTGTTTGCGCCGACGCCGATCACGCCTGTTTAACAGATGATTCACGGCCAGCTGAACCAGCGGCCAGAACACCGCCGAAACCATCATGACGGCCGGCATCAGCACCATCATCCCTGCCGCCCCCTGACCTAACGACAAGCCGACGGCAATCGACGCCGCGCCCATCATCAGCGAAGGACCGATCGTCAGTACGCTGAAAGTCATGGGTCTGAGCTTGACTGGGGGGCCCGGGGGCAAGTGCAGCGGACATCGGGGATAGACGGGATAAAACTGAAAAGTCGGATGAAAGGGAAGCGGCAGCTTATCCGGCGGCTGGTACATCCAGTCGGCTAAAGCCTGCCGGCGCAGCGGCTTCAGCTTGATTTTGAGCTGCATTCCCGGATTGTTGAGTGCGATGAATGCCGGATGAATCAGGATCGTTACTGCAGCAAACTGCAGGCGCATTCCCGCTTCCAGCCGGGTCTGACGCTGATGGACGCCGTTGACGATCATACCGGGAAACTGCGTTGTTTCCTTCGCCAGATTCTGATCGAAGTCAAGTATTGCCCACGGTTCGTCCTGATCGCCGCAGGGTTCGCTCAACCGCTGGTCATTAAGCATCCAGCAACCCTGCGGACGCTGATAGAGCGTGTATTGATTAAATCCGGTCTCATCAAAGGTATAAAAGAGGTCAATTTTCTCATAGAACGGCAGATAACAAAGCTCGTCATGCCGCCGGCTGATCAGGCGGCAGCGGCGCGGACTGTCCAGAAACTGCAGTGTGTCGCTGAGCTGCAGCTGCCACCCTTCCTTCTTTTGCGTAATCGCCAGCACGCTGTCCGCTTCAGGGGCAAAGAATAAGCCGCGCTGCGGATGGACATGACGGATCGCCAGTCGGTGCTGCCACAGGATGCAGACGATCATGCCGCCTCAGCCCGCACATGAATATGACAGCTTGTCTTGTAGGTTTCCGACGGATCGCTGATCGTGACGATCGCATCCCCGGCTTTGACTGCCCGCACCTTGCCGGTCTGCACGACGGTAGCCACCCCCGGATCGTCCACGGAATACATCAGATCCGACACCGTCACGCCTTCCGGCAGTCCGCGGATCACAATCTGTCCGCTTTGATTCGGACTTAATATCAACAAAACTTCCGCCAGCTCGATCCGATCAGTTTGTACAATCGGAGCCGTGGTCGGCGCTGGTGAGGAAGAAGGCTCACCGCGGGTGCAGCGATCCACAAAGATCCCGTTTTCCAGATGCGTGCGGCCATGGGGATTGAGCGTCGCGTTGTTCTCATTCAGGATTGAAAATGTCCGGCCCATGCCAAACCGACCGGCTAACGACTCCGGAGAATTGATTTCCAATTCCAGAATACCGTGAACGTTTAAATCGCTGCAGAACTGCAGATTCGCATGAACCGGCTGACTTTCCAGGGGTAACTCTCCCGCTGCCCGGGATTCCAGTTCGCCGTTTTGGCTGATCCAGGCCGTCGTGCGCATCACGCCGCGCAAGCCTGTCTGCAGCATCAGATCCATCAGTGAAATCCCGGCTGCCCGGGCGGAAGCATCCAGGGCCGCAGTCATCTTGGCCGAGCCCTGAAAGATGAAATCATGCCGGTGTTCAAGCTGATGGATCGGCCGCAGAACGCCGTTTCTTATTTCCATGCCCACGCTGCCCTCCTGACTCAGAAGCAGCTCGATCTTGCCGCCGGCATAACAATGCAGCTGCAGGGTTAAAAGCAGGTCGACGATCGGAAACTGCGGTACAGGCAGTTTGATCCTGGCGATCGGGATGATCGTGTCGGCGTCCTTGCGCGTGCTTGTAAAGGAAGCGGTCAGCGAGTTTAACAGTGTGTGCGGATCCAGACCAGAAAAGTCGCTGGTCAGCGTATTGGACACCCCGCGCGTCAGACCGGCCGATTCGTTCATCACAAAGTCCAGCTGCAGCCGGCCATCCCTGCTCAAGCCGTTCCATTCGATCACCGGATGCAGTCCGGTCAGATCATAGTCCATCTGCAGCGTCGCGCTGTTGGCCAGCTTTTTTGCGGCATGGACATGAATTCCGCTGGCGGCCACGCTCCAGCTTACCTGCGTTTTGCCAACTTCAAACTGCTGCTTCATCAACGCAAACCGCGGTTCCGCCCTTTCCGCGGCATTCATTGCAAGGGACAGAAGTTCTTCACCGTTCTGCCCATAAGGCTCGATCTCAGCCTGACTCCAATCCGCATCAAACGCCAGTTTAAACTGCGTTTCGGCCAGCCACGTCTGCGGATCCTCTGGATGGACTTCAGCCATGATCTGACCTTCGGTTTCAACGATCGAATCCGTGATGTAGATTTGACGGGAATCCGGATCGGTAAACCAGCTTCCCAACTTTCCAGTCTGTCCGGGATTCAGCACAATCCTTCCCGTTTCATCCGGCCGTCCCTCTCCATTCCATAACCCGGCTGCTTCCCACTCAAACACCAGCGTCTTTGCTTCAGACTGGTTGAGCTGCCGCGTCAATTCCTTCAATGACGCTGCCGCTTCCTCCGCCGTCAGCCAGCCTTTTAGCTTCGTCAGAAATCCCAGCGTCTGGCAGCGCTCTAATGATGGATCTTCACCATCGTAAGCCTGAAGCAGATTGAGACAGGCCGCCTGCCGTGAAACCCGCTGCCGGTCCATCTCCACTTCCACGCCCCAATCTTTCAAGGCGGCCAGGCCGGCGGCGGAATCGTCAAAAAACAACGTTTCCGCCAACATCTTCGCCCAATCGCACCGCAAAACTCCCGTCGGCTGCGGCATACAGCCCTCCGCCATCATCAGCACCGTCAGCCCCGCGGCGAAAAGACTTCTCCAGCGCCCGCGCATACGCTAAAATGAACAGGCGTTGTTCTGAATCGTCGCTTCCAGCGTATCATAGCTGGACACGGCGGTATCCAGAAACCGGGCGTACGACTCGATGATCTGCTTCTGGGTTTCAAACTGCGCCGCAAACTGATTGAAACGCTGGCGGATCGCCTCCGAGCCGTCGCTCTGCCACACCATCGCCAAATCGTTCATCTGTTTCTTCGCTTCGATTAATGCGCTGTAAATTTGTTCATTGCAGACGCGAATTGCACCGGAAGTATCCTTAACTCCCGCTAATGAAATCTTCAAGTTATCCATTTTCAATTCCTCCCTTTAATTGACCAGCCGGCTGGCCTGCGCCGCCAGTTCTTCCTGCATCTGCCGGTAGCTTCGCGCCGAGGCTTTTAAGAATTCGCTGTACTGCTGCATCAGCAGCTCGACCCTTCGGAAATCATCCTGATAGCCCTGGATCTGCGTTGTAAACGCCAGATTGTCCCGGCCGATCCAGGTGTTCGCCGCCATCAGCTCTACCCGCTCGTACAGCCGTGCGACCGTCCTTTCCACCTCCTGCCGCAGCTGCTCGATCTGTCCGGCACACGCTTCCAGCCGGGTTGGTTCCACCGCAATCGTTCTCATTGTGTTCTCCTTTCTGCACGCCCCTAGTATTAATATTGCGGTTTTTTCGAAAAAGCCTTCCAAAAAAAGGAAAAAAGTTGAAAAAAAACAAAAAAAATCCTGTCCGATTCATTTCAGACAGGATTTCCGGTTAAGCTTTGTGATTGATTTGCGAAATAATCGAGTCGATCCGCTCTCCTTTTTCCAGCGAATCGTCGAGCTTGAAAATCAAATCCGGAACCTTGCGGATCGAAAGCCGTTTGCCCAGCTCCGAGCGGATAAAACCCTTTGCCCGGTTGAGTGCCTTCAGACCTGCTTGCTTGCGTTCTTCCTTGCCTAAGAAAGAAACGTAAATCGTAGCGTAGGAGTAGTCGTTGGTCACCTGCACGTCAGTAATCGTGACGAATCCGACGGACGGATCCTTCAGGGAAAACTGAATGATATCCGTGACGTCTTTGAGGATGATCTGCGCTACCCGTTCTTGTTTGACAGACATGAGCGTCCCTCCTGTTTCTTCAGGAAAAGCGTTTCCTTAATTCTGAGGAACCTCCTGATCGGCGTAGGCCTCAATCAGGTCGCCTTCCTTAATGTCGTTAAAATTCATGATCGTTAAGCCGCATTCATAACCGTTGGTGACTTCCTTGGCGTCGTTCTGGAAACGCTTCAGCGAGCCCAGCTGGCCGTCGTAAACGACGATACCCTGACGGATTAAACGCACCTTGCAGTCCTTGACCAGCTTGCCGTCGGTCACCATGCAGCCGGCGATCGTGCCGATCTTGGAAACCTTGAAGGTCTGACGGACTTCCGCCTGTCCGATGACGACTTCCTCGTACACCGGCGCCAAAAGGCCCTTCATCGCCAGTTCCATTTCCTCCATGGCTTTGTAGATGATGTTGTGCAGACGGATCTCGACGCCTTCTTCTTCCGCTTTTTTACGCACATTGGCGTCCGGGCGGACGTTGAAGCCGTAGATCACCGCTTTGGAAGCGCTCGCCAGCATGACGTCGGATTCGCTGATCGTCCCGGCGGTCGAACGGATGACGTTGACCTTGACACCCTGGACATCCAGCTTTTCCAGCGAGGACTTGACGGCTTCCGCCGAGCCCTGCACATCGGCCTTGACGATAACCGGAATTTCCTGAACCTCACCAGCTTCGATCTGACGCGCCAGATCGTCTAAGCTCATTGCGGAACTGCTCTTGCGTTCCTGCTCGATCTTGGTCTGGGAACGGCGTTCCGCAATCGCACGGGCCTGCTTTTCATTGTCGAAGACCTTGAACATATCGCCCGCTACCGGAACATCGTTTAAGCCGATGATCTCAACCGGCGTCGATGGCCTGGCTTCCTTGATTTCACGGCCGCGGTCGTCGGTCATCTTTCTGACCTTGCCGAAGCAGGCGCCGACAACGATGCAGTCGCCGGTGTGCAGCGTGCCGTTTTGAACCAGCAGCGTGACGACCGGTCCGCGGCCCTTGTCAAGCTTCGCTTCAATAACCGTACCGGTCGCGTTGCGCTTCGGGTTGGCTTTCAGCTCGCGCATTTCCGCAACGACCTGAATCGTTTCCAGAATATCCTGGACGCCGTCGCCCTGCTTCGCCGAACACTTGACGAAGATCGTATCGCCGCCCCATTCTTCCGGCAATAAGCCCAGATCGGCCATCTCGTTCATGACGCGGTCCGGGTTCGCAGCCGGCTTGTCCATCTTGTTGACGGCGACGATGATCGGAACGTCCGCTGCTTTGGCGTGGTCGACGGCTTCCTTGGTCTGCGGCATGACGCCGTCATCCGCGGCGACGACGATGATACAGATATCCGTCACCTTCGCCCCGCGGGCGCGCATTGCGGTAAACGCTTCGTGGCCCGGCGTATCCAGGAACGTGATCTTCTTGCCCTGGACGCTGACCTGATAGGCGCCGATATGCTGCGTGATGCCACCGAATTCGCCCTCGACGACCCGCGTCTTGCGGATCGTGTCCAACAGCGTCGTTTTGCCGTGATCGACGTGCCCCATGATCGTAACGATCGCCGGGCGCTGCACGAGATTCTCCGGATTTTCTTCGACTTCGTCTTCCAGACTGTCCTGATCCACCGGAATTTCTTTCTTGACTTCCACGCCGTACTCCATGCAGACCAACTCAATCGTTTCGTCATCCATCGAGCTGTTGATCGTCACCATTTTGCCCAGCATAAACAGCAGCTTGATGATATCGCTGGCATTGCGATTCATCTTCTGCGCTAATTCCCCGACGGTAATTCCTTCCTCGTAGGTAATGCTGGTTACGGCTTCCATCTTCGGCCGTGGGTTATAGGAATTATTGGAATTGTTGGATCTGTGGTTATTCCGTCTTCCCGAGTTATTCCTTCTTTGTTGTTTAGCCAATACCTTCACCTCATTTCATAACTGCATCCTGAATAGACCGGGCCAGTCCCTCGTCCAGAACCGCGCATGCGATCCGTCTGGGCTGGCCGAGCGCGGCCGACAGTTCTTCAGCCGTCCCCTCGACTATCCAGTCAACGCCGTAGAAACGGCATTTATCCTGAATCTTCTTCTGCGCGTTGCTACCGCAGTCCGCGCAGAGAAGAACCAGCTTCGCTTTGTTTTGACGGATTGCCGCCATCACGCTGTCCCCGGTTGCGACCTTGCGGGCGCGGGAAGCGATTCCCAACAATCCTGAAACCTTGTTATTCACCGAGAACCTCGCGGATTTTATCATAAACTTCTTCGGGGATCTCGCATTCCAGAGCGCGCTTCAGACTTTGCCGCTTGATCGCCAGCTCCAGCGCCGCCGCGTCCCTTTTCAGATACGCCCCGCGGCCGTTCAGCTTGCCGGTCAGGTCCACTTCCACCGTGCCCTGCGGCGTTTTCACAATCCGCAGCAGTTCCTTTTTCGGACACTGTTCCTGCGTTGCGACGCATTTGCGCATCGGTATTTTCTTCATCGTACTCCCTCCCGTCTTTCCGGTTTATTTTTCTTCGTCGTAGTATTCGTCGAATTCATCGAAATCGATATCGTCCTCGATCCAGCTGTTCTGCGCTTCCAACTCTTCCTGACGGCGGATTTCCTCCAGCTCTTCCTCTGAATAGACTGGCTTGAATTCGTAGTCCTTATCCTTCTTCAGATCTTTCAGACGCAGCTTGCGGTCATCCTCGCGGACATTCTTGCGGCGGCGCAGCGGCGCTTTTTCTTCGGTATGCGCCGAAGACTGCGTCGGATCAGCCAGCCGTTCAAAGCGGGATACATATTCGCGGCGTTCGCGAACCTCACGCTTGGCGCGGACCGGTTCCTCTTTCTTGACAGACGCTGCCGGTTTGACTTCCGGCTGCACTTCAACCGGTTTAACTTCCGGCTGAATTTCCGGCTTTGCCAGCATTTCTTCTTCCGCAGCCTCCGGTTCCGGTTCGACTTCCGCTTCCGCCTGCGGCGTTTCAACGGCCGCTTCCTGGACAACTTCCGTTTCCGCAGAAACTTCCGGTGCTTCGACCGCAGCTTCCGATTCGGCCTCCGGCTCTGTTTCAACTTCCTGAACGCCAGCCTCTTCCAGCTGCTTGGCGATCCGCTGTTCTGCCAGCCGCTTCTGTTCCTCAGCGGCAAACTGCAGCATCATCGTCTTCCAGTCGATGCCCTGTTCCTCGATCTCGCCGGCCGTCTTAATATCGATCCGCATGCCGGTCAGCTTCACGGCCAGACGGGCGTTTTTGCCCTTCTTGCCGATCGCCAGCGACAGCTGGTTGTCCTCAACGACGACTAGCAGCGAACGCTTGTCCTCGGTTGGCAAGACCGCCAGAATCTGAGCCGGAGCCAGCGCGTTTTTAATCAGCTCGCTGATGTTGTCGCTCCACTCGAAGATATCAATTTTCTCACCCTTCAGCTCGTCGATGACGACCTGAACACGGCTGCCGCGCGGACCGATGCAGGCGCCGATCGCATCGACGTCCGGATTGTTCGACCAGACGGCCATCTTCGTCCGTTCCCCGGCTTCACGGGCAATCGCCTTGATCTCGACGACACCCTGATAGATTTCCGGAACTTCTTTTTCAAACAGACGCTTGACCAGCTTCGCGTCGGAACGGGAAACCAGCACCTGCGCACCCTTGGTATCTTTGTTGCATTCGGTGATGACGACACGGATGCTCTGACCTTCGACGTAGCGTTCGCCCGGGATCTGAGCGGCGCGCGGCATCAGCGCCATCGTCTTTCCCAGATTGACGACGACAAACTTCTCCTCGACCGACTCGATCATGCCGGTGACCATTTCGTCCAGCTGATCGATGTATTCATCATAAACCGCCTGCTTCTCCGCCTCACGGATTTTCTGCTTCATGACGTTTTTTGCCAGCAGCGCGGCGGCCCGGCCGATCTGGCTGATATCCACTTCGCGGTCGACTAAATCGCCCAGCTGATAACCTTTATCCTTGACCTCGGCCAGCGCGATCTCCAGCTCTTCATCCTCGACTTCCTCAACGACGGTATATTGCTGGTACACATGAATCTGACCGTTGGCTTCGTTGATGTCGACGCGAACCAGCACGTCCGGGATGTCGATGTGTTTGCGATAGGCTTTGGCTAAAGCCTCCTGCAGCGCGGCGATGACGATTTCCTTGGTGATCTTGCGGTCATCCTCGATCGTCTGCATCGCCTTCAAAAATTCTTTGAAATTCATTGCGATTTCTCCTCCAAGTCCTTACAATTTCACAGCCAGGCGGATCTTTTCAATCTGATCCAGTTCCACCTGAGCCTTGCGGGTTACAGCTTTATCGCGATAGCTAAGGGTCAGGGTGGTTTCGTTCATTTCCAGCAGATCGCCGGTGATTTCCATCATCGACTTGACCGGGCTTTTTAACCGGACGAAGACATGCTTACCCAAAGCGCCGCGGATTTCTTCCTCATTGCGCAGTTCGCGTTCCGCGCCGGGCGAGCACACCTCCAGAAAGTATTCAAAGCTGATCCAATCGTCATGGGCATCCAGAGCTTCGGAAATTTTCTCCGAGACTAAGGCGCAGGTATCGATGTCCATAGATCCGTCAGCTCTCATCACTGCGATCTGAAGAATCCGGGATTTCTTTTCGTTCACCCATTTCAGATCGTAAAGCTGAATGCCAAGGGAGTCCAGGACAGGCAGAATCAACGTCTTGATGTTTTCCAACTGTTCCATTTTTCTCTCCTTATAACATGAATGAAGGAGTGGCTTTCACCACTCCTGCTGTTTCTTTATGCACTCTTACTATACACAGAATTGGCGTAAAAATCAAGCGTTTTCTGAACTTCGGCCCCGCTTTTCAGACGTTTTTCTCACAGTTTTTTCTCTTCATCGACTTTACGGCGGAATTTCAGCAGTCCCAGATACCGCAAAACAGCCAGACTCCAATGCAGCCGGGCGCCGATGCAGAAGACGACGAGAAAAACGATCACCAGCGTTTGTTCCGGCAGAAAGAGCTTCAGAATCGTAAACACCAGGATGAACAGGATCAGCGCCGCAACTGGAAACAGCTGCATCAGCGAAGCCGCAAACGGCTCCATTTCAATGCGGTAATGACAGTGCGGACAGTCGAATTCCCGGACTTCATTGAGCTGCGAAGCCGGAATTTCTTCGTGGCAGACAGGACATTCGATTTTCATAACGACCGCTTCCTTTTTGAGAACAGATTCTCCCGCCTCTATTATAACAGGAAAATCCGCCCGCAGGCGGATGATTTCCCAGATTTGATTCAAATGAGTTATTTTGTATTGCAGCCGGGCTTTTTCCAGTTTCCAATTAAAACAGACTCAGCTGGTTCTCTTCCTGCATGCCTTCCAGCGTGCCCAGCACCTCGAGCTTGCGCATCAGCGTTTGGGAGAGCTGGGTACGGTTTAATAAATCTTCTTTGGATAAGAACTCGCCCTGTTGGCGGGCTTCTACGATCGACTTGGCGACGTTGGCGCCCAGACCGTCGACTGTCGTAAACGGCGGGATGATCGTCTTGAGATCGTCCGGCAGCACGCGGAATTCCGTCGCCAGGGATTTGTCGATATCAATGTTGGAAAAGCGATAGCCGCGAGCGTACATCTCCAGACAAGCCTCGAACATCGAGTACAGATCTTCGTCTTTCTTGGTGACCTGACGCTTGGTTTCCGGATTCGATTTCATCGCCTGAATCTCGTCCATCCGCCGCTTGATCGCGTCCATGCCCTTGACCATCGTTTCGATTTCATAGGCATCGCAGCGCAGCGTGAAGAACGCGACATAGTACCAGTAGGGATGATGAACCTTAAACCACGCGATGCGGATCGCCATCATGACGTAGGCGACGGCATGGGCTTTCGGGAACAGATACTTGATCTTTAAGCAGCTGTCGATATACCATTGCGGAATGTTGTTTTCCTTCATCAATTCGATCCATTCCGGTTTTAAGCCCTTGCCCTTTCGGACACTTTCCATAATGAAGAATGAATCCTTCTTCGGCATTCCCTTTTCAATCAGATAGGTCATGATGTCGTCACGGCAGCCGATGACGTCGTGCAGCGTCAGCCCGCCGTCGATCAGATCCTTGGCGTTGTTCAGCCAGACGTCGGTACCGTGGGACAGACCGGAAATCCGCAGCAGTTCGGAGAACGTGCTCGGACGGGTCAGCTCCAGAATACCGCGGACAAACTTCGTGCCGAATTCCGGCAGGCCGACCGCCCCGGTCGCCTCGCTGTACACCCGCGGATCGGCTTTCAGCGCGTCGACGGAATTGAAAATCGACATCGTTTCCGGATCGTTCATCGGAATCGTCGTCGGATCGATCCCGGAGATGTTCTGCAGCAGACGCATCGCCGTCGGATCGACATGGCCGAGGATATCAAATTTCAAGACGTTGTCATGGATATCATGGAAATCGAAGTGCGTCGTTTTCCATTCGGAATCCGGGTTATTGGCCGGATACTGAACCGGCGTAAAGTCATAGACATCCATGGAGCTCGGGATGACGATGATGCCGCCGGGATGCTGACCGGTCGTCCGCTTGACGCCCTCGCATCCGTTGGCTAAGCGCAGCCGCTGCGCCTGACGCATGTTTTCCAAGCCCATTTCCTCCGCATAACCGCTGACATAGCCGAACGCCGTCTTCTGAGCGACCGTGCCGATCGTCCCGGCGCGGAACACGTGATCCTCGCCGAAAACCGTTTTCGTGAAGGCATGCGCCTTGTCCTGATATTCGCCCGAGAAGTTCAAGTCGATATCCGGAACCTTATCGCCTTCAAAGCCCAGGAAGGTTTCAAACGCGATATCGTGGCCGTTGACGATCATCTCCGCGCCGCACTTCGGACATTTCTTCGCCGGCAGGTCAAAGCCGGACTTCACCGAGCCGTCGGTGATGAATTCGGAGTGCTGGCAATCCGGGCAGACGTAATGCGGGATCAGCGGATTGACCTCGGTGATTCCCGACATCGTCGCGACAAAGGAGGAGCCGACCGAGCCTCGCGAGCCGACCAGATAGCCGTCTTCATTGGACTTTTTGACCAGCAGATGGGAAATGTAGTAAATAACCGCGAAACCGTTGCCGATAATCGAGTTCAGCTCACGCTCCAGCCGTTTTTCCACGATTTCCGGCAGCACTTCGCCATAGGTTTTATGCGCGTTCTCATAACAGATCGTTTTCAGCTTCTCTTCGGAACCTTCGATGACTGGCGTATACAGCTTGTCATGCACCGGCAGCACCTTTTCCACCTGATCGGCGATCGCGTTGGGGGCTTCGACGACCAGCTCATAGGCCAGCTGCCGATCCTCAACCCAGTCGAACGCCTGAAGCATCTGGTTGGTCGTTAAGAAATGCTGATCCGGCGTCACGGTGCGGGAGCGCCGTTCCTTATCATAGATATACAAAGGATGACGGACCCCGCCGATCCCCTGCGTCTGAATGTAGATATCGCGCAGGATTTTTTCTTCCTTTTTGCAATAGTGGACGTCGCCGGTCGCAACGACCGGTTTGTTCAGCTTCTTCGCCGTCCGGATTATCCGCATCAGCACCTGCTTCAGCCGGTCAGTATCCGGCAGGGAGTGGGATTCGACCAGCGGCCGGTAATTCTCCAATGGCTGAATTTCGATGTAATCGTAAAAAGCGATCGCCGCTTCAAGATCCTGTTGGTTGCGGTTAGCCGCCAGCTCGAACACCTCGCCGTTGTAGCAGGCCGAGCCGATCAGCAGATTCTCGCGCAGCTCCTGGATGCATCGCCGCAGAATCCGCGGTTCAGCCAGAAATTCTTCGCCGCTGCTTTTGGAATTGGCTTTGCCGAAGACCGCCAGATAATCGGTATTGGACAGCGTAACCAGCTTGAACAGGTCCTTCAGACCGGCCTGGTTTTTGGCGATCACGTTGACATGACGCTTCATGACTTTGACAAACGCTTTTTCATCCTGCAGATTCTGCAGATCGGCGACAGTCTGCGCGCCGCGGTCCTTGCATTCCTTGATCATCAACATGAACACGCTGGCCAGCACGTCGGCATCGTAATCCGCGCGGTGCGCGACTTCTTCGTCGTAGGTAATCCGGTAATGGCGGGCGATGTTGCCCAGACGGTAGCTGCGGCGGTCGGAATGCAGTGCACGCGCCAAATCCAGCGTATCGACGACCGGATTGGTCAGCGGCGCCATGCCGATGCGTTTGAGTTCTTCGTTGAGGAAGTTGTAGTCGAAGGTCGCGTTGTGGGCGACCAGCACTTTATCGCCGATGAAATCGACCAGCTCCTGCGCCACCTCGGCAAACGGTTTGGCCTGGGCAACGTCTTCGTTGGTAATGTTGGTCTTTTCTGAAATAAAGGCGTTGATCGGCACTGGCGGCTTGACGAACAGCTGTTTGGTTTCCTTGATCTCGCCCCGTTCGATCACGACCGCGCCGAATTCGATGATGTGATCAAAGCTGCAGGATAAGCCGGTGGTTTCCAGGTCATAGACGACATACGCCGTATCGCTCAGCGAATCGGCGCGCGGATTGCGGATGATCGTCAAAAACTCGTCGACCATGTTCATTTCAACGCCGTAGAGAATTTTAAATTCGCGGTCCTTGTTGCCCTTGAGCAGCTTGGCGGCGCAGCTCTGCGCCTTCGGGAATGCCTGGCAGGCCATGTGATCCGTGATCGCGATCGCGCGGTGCCCCCATTTAAACGCCTGCGTCACCAATTCCTCGACTTCGCAAACGCCGTCCATTTCCGATTTATTCGTGTGACAGTGCAGCTCGACGCGCTTGACGTCGGCCGTGTCCTGTTCCTCTTCCTTCTTTTCCAGCTTGACGATATCGTCCGGGAAAAACACCAGCTCCTTGGCAAAGGAATCATAGCGGACTGAGCCATACACCCGCACGTCGTCCCCAACGCCAACCTCGTTCAGCTTTTCCTTCGGACAGCGGGCGCTCTCAAACCGCTTGCAGGTAATCGCGTCGTCGTTATCCTTGACATAAAGCGTCTGAATCTCGTTGCCGGTCTTTTTGATCGTCACTGAATCTTTTTCAAAAATCGTGCCGGTAAACTGGACATTCTGAATTTCGTCGTTGATTTCCTTCAATGTCAGCACGGTATAATCTTCCATCTTCGTGCGGCGGGAGCGATAGCTCGGCTTATCCGCAGAAAACGCCGGCTTGGCCTGCGGCTTCGGGGCTTCCTTGGGCATCTTGACCTCGATCTGGGTGAAGCTGGCCGCGCGGCAGGAAAACTCAAAATCATAGCTGATCCCTGCGTTCTGCATGAAGTGATCGAGTTCTTCCCGACAGGCCGTCGCCTGCTGCTTCAGCGTTTCGTCGGCAAACAGACAATCGACAATCTGATCCCTGACCGTTGGGATCGCGTCTTTCAACCCCTGACCAAAACGTGAGTGCTCGCTGAAATATTTACAATATTTCAACATTTCGCCAGAATCAAGATCACAGACGTCCGCGCTGATCCGCAGCTCAACCGGACAGCCGATCAGCTTGATCAGACCGTCGTTAAAGCACTGCAGCTGTTCCAGCGGCAGCGTCCGCGGCAGCTGAAGCTCCAGCACAACCTTTTTTTTCGCGGTAATAAATTTACAATGCGTGATTTTTCCCTGTTCAAAATAAGCGCTGTCCAGTCCTTCGAACTGAACCTTGCTTAGCGTTTCTTTTAATTCGATTGTTCCCATTGGCGCATCTCCATCCTGTTCCTGGGTATCATTCTACCATTTTTCATCCTGAAATAGAATTGAAAATATCTTTCATCCGCTTGTCAGACAAGTGAAAAGAAACCGGCGTTGGCCGCAAACCACCTCAGGAATAAACGAGATGGACAACCTTAACCAAGGCTTTTTCGCAGGTGTAACAGCGATGACCGGCTTTTCAAAAGCAAAAAAACCGGCGCCTTTTTCAGCGAACCGGTTCTTTACATAATTAAAAGTCAAATTGAATGACAGATCAGAAGATTCCGCCCAGCAGGGAGGCGACCGCTTTCGCCAGCATGCCGAACAGTGAAAAGTCGTTGCCGGCATTGATCAGCATCCAGTTGGCGATCGTATGCGAATACGCCAGCGCCGAGAAGCCGACCATGACAACCATCACCGCCGCGGCCACAAATGTGCCGATCACCGCGCCGCGCAGGCCGCCCTGGCCTTCGCCCAGAATCGCCGCCGTGCCGCACTCGAAGAACGAAGTGATGACTAACGGAACCAGCATAATGCCGAAGACCTGCGTCGCGTTGCAGATCAAAATCAAAACGGTCGAGGTGATCATCGCGACGACAAAGCCGATCAGAACGGCATTCGGCTTGTAGGTAAACAGCATCGGGCAGTCGTAAGCCGGAATCGCGTTCGGAACGACTTTCTCCGAAATGCCCTTGAACGCCGGAACGATCTGGCTGATCAACATGCGCACGCCCTGCAGCAGCAGGATCAAGCCCGCGCCGTAATTCAAACCCTGCGCAATCGCTACAACGACGACGTTTTCGCCTTCGCCCAGCATCGTTGGAATCGTCAGGCCGACGATCACAAACATCACGAAGATGACCAGACAGCCGGTAATGGAGATCTCACGGAAGAACGACAGCGCCTTCGGAATTTGAATATCCTCCGTCGATTTTTCTTTATTGCCGACTTTGGAGGCGACAAACCCGGAAATCAAGCCGAGATAGCCGGTCGGATGGCCCAGCAGAAAGCTGTTGTCCCGGGTGACCGCAAACGTGTATTTCTTGAGCGCCCACGGCATCAGCGACCAGTATAATGCGGAACAGATCGCCCCAAAGAGAATCAGCGGCATTCCGCGCAAACCGCCTTCAACCCCGGCGGCCACAAAGATAAACGGGAACCACCAGAGCATGTGGCCGGTTAAGAAAATCGTTTTGACCGGCGTGAAACGGGCGATCAACAGATGCAGGATCATCCCGATAAACATCGCCATGCCGATATCGCCGCCAAAGGAAGCGGTAAAGGTCGCGTCGTTGAGACCTTCGGCAACGGTGCCGTTCAGCGACTGGAACGCCGTGTTGATCGGCAGAATCGACTGTACCAGCATCGAGACGCCGGTGTTGAGGATGACCATGCCGAAGGCTGTCATCAGCGCGCCCTTGACGATCGTGCCGAATGGTTTTTTCTGCAGCGCCAGTCCGAGGGCTGCGATCAAGCCCAGCAGAACCGGCGGATTGCGAAAGATACTGTTAATTATAAAATTCATCAATTCCATAGTGTAAATCCCCTTTCGACTTACTGTTTTTCATTGAGAAACTGGCGGACCTGGCTTTCGACTTCGCTCAGATCCATGTAGCGGGTAACGGCAAAAACAGGAACGGAAACACTCTGCGACAATTCGGGCTGCAGCTGCGGGCTTGTAAAAATAGCGTCGCAGTCCGCACTGTGGGCTGACGTCAGATCGGTGTTCTCCACTTCCACGTCCAATCCCAGCTTGTCCGCGACTTTCTGTAAGCTCATCGCCAGGATCAGACTGGATCCGACGCCAAAGCCGCACACGGCAACAAATTTCATAACGCTCACCTCCTTTATCGAACGTTTTTATCTAAGATGGATCCTGCCGGATCAATCTCAAGATCTCTTCCGCACTGCCCTGACACAGCTTGTCAATGTTGGCCTGATCGTACAGAATCTCAGTCAGTTCAGCTAACGCGCGGATATGCGAGGTACTGTCCACCGTCGCCAAAACCGCGAACAAATTGACGGGTTTTCCCAACAGGTCCACCGCTTCCTTCACGGAAAGAATCGCCATGCCCAGCCGGTGGACATGCAGAGCGCCGCTGGCATGCGGCAGCGCAAAGCGGTCGGCCAGCACAATGTAAGGACCATACTTTTCAATCGAGGCGATCATTTCCTGAATGTATTCCGGATCGATACTTCCGTCATAAACCAGAGGCTGCGCCGCCTCGGCTATCGCGGACTGCCAGCTGTCGACATGATCTAATACACGGATTTTATCGGATGTGATCAGTTCTTTTAACATAGGACTTCCCCTTTCTTCTTTATGTTTGTATAACAAGGCTTCCAATTCTCTGACCAGCGCCGGACGGTTTTGGATGACACAGTATTTTTCGATCACCTGCAACAGCGGCTGGATTTCCGGACCGGAGTCCGGCATCGGTATCCCCGCACATTTTTCCATCAACAAACAGACGTCCTGACGATTCAGCAGCGGGTTGACCTGAATCAGTTTCTCATCATAGCCTTCAATCGGCATTGTAGACACAATATAATCGTAAGGAACCGTAAGCTGCGGCAGGCGCTGCAGCGATACCTGATCGACAATCTGGATCAGCGGCACGCTTTGTTCGATCTGAATCTGAAGCATTTTGGAGACCATCAGTCCCTGCGGACAGACGAGCAGAATCCGATTGCGCATTCGCCGGTGATTTTCCTGACTGCGCAGCACCCCGCCGAAATAGGCGGTGAGAAAAGCGATTTCTTCTTCCCGAATCCCTTTGAATTCCGGAAAGATTTGTTCGTCTTCCAGAATCAGACGAATCATGGTAAACAATTCGAAGTACCGGGACTTAATCTCATCAAGACAGAAATTTCGAATTGGAAACTGAAATTGAATCCGATAATAAGAGGCCAGAAGATGCTGCGCAATACTGCGCCGGATCGTTTCACGGTCTTCGATAACCACTGCCATCCGACTCTCAAAACAGGTGATCAGCCGCGTCACGCCCTGATCGATAATCGTCTGTTTTTCACCTGCGCTCAGCGTTGTCAAAGAGCTGATAAACGCTGTGAGATAGGCTGCTTCCAGCGGATCGTTGATTTTCAGATCAGCCGCGACTGACTGACGGTAATGGAAGGCCTGCGTTTCCAGCGTCCAGTCGGCTCGGATCCGGCATTTCTTAGTCATTCGTAATCGGACAAACCGAAGCATGGCTGAAAGCAGCGCCAGCGAATAATCCGCTAAGCCCAGTTGATTTTTCTGATTAAACGTAAGGATTTCACTGCTGATGCGGTTGATCAGATTGTTATCGTTGTACAGGCAGTATATATAGCGGTCGCGGATTTGATTTTCATCGCCGCGGATCTGATAGGCGCCCTCGTCATAGCGTAATTCAATGCCCTGCGCCTCCAGCTGAACGCGGAGTTCATTCATCAGATAGGTCATCGTGGAATGACTGATTTGAAGCTTCTGTTCCATCTGTTCCAATCTTGGAAAATCATCACACAGAATTTTATATAAAATAAACTCCAGCTTTTCCTCCGTTCCCTGCAGCGTGAGTTCCTGATCGGCGATCATCTGGCTGACCCGTTGCAGATCGCCCACAAAGACCAGTTGTCCCGCGATTTTTTTCAGCTGCGCGCAATGGCGCAAACAATAATTTATTTCTTCAATGTCATAGTAGAGCGTACGTTTGGAAACATGGAGTTTCTCCAACGCCGTTTCAAAAGGAAGGCCCGGCGACTGCAGAATCCAGCGGATCAGCTCGCTTTGTCTTTTCTTCATGGTTTCTCCTTTTCTTTATTATTTCTTATTTATTATAGTGGGACAAGAACGGCTTCTTGCACAGGAGAAACAAACTTTTGCACGCCATCACAAAAACCTCTGCTTCGGCTCGCTTTTGCTTCTGATCCTCACTTTCCAGAATTCTGTTTTTATGCAGAAGCTGAACCTCAAACGTATTTTCCGATTTCCATGTTGAAAAATCTGCCTGCCGGCGATAATAGGGTAGAGGGAAAATAAATTTCGCCCCTCCCATTGCACCGTACGTACGGATCTCGTATACGGCGCTACATATGTATTGCTGTCACGAATAACTTAGATAGTACTCTAAAGGATTGACTAAGCCTTGTCTTTCCTTTTTCTTTATGGCTAGTATTCTGGGATTTAAGATGTAGTTTACCACATTCATTCCACATCTTCGATACCATCCTAGTCTTGAATTTGCTACTTTAAATATGTCTTCCTCTGTGAAGGAAAAATTTTGCAGTTTATTCAGTCTTTGCAGATTTATATAAATCCGTTTCGGTATCTTCCATTGCTTAATAATAACCACTCTTATTTTGTGTCTTAACCATTGTCCGAATTTATCCAAGAATTGTTTCATACTTCCGATACGGAAATAGTTTATCCATCCTCGTATAATTTGGTTTATTCTTTTAAATGTTTCTGCTAATGGTCTTGCTACTGCGTGTTTCCGTTTTAGTATTTCTTTGATTTTCATGCATAACTTCGCTTTCCTGTTATCGCTTGGCCTACACTTCCATCCCATACTTCCTTTCCAGAACGTAAAACCTAGAAAATTACTTTTCGTCGGTCTTACGATTTTGGTCTTTGTCGCACTCACTTTTAAGAATAGTTTTCTTTCTAGCCACCATGTGATTGATTTCATTACTCTTTCTGCTGCCATTTCGCTCTTTACGAAGATGTTACCATCATCAGCGTACCTCACAAAGCGCAGCCCTCTCTCTTCAAGTTCTTTATCAAGCTTATCTAAATATATATTTGATAGTACTGGACTGAGTGGTCCTCCTTGTGGTACTCCTGCTTCATTTGGACTTACTAGTCCATCTTCCATAACTCCTGCTTTTAAGAACGAACGTATCAGATGCAGTATTTCTCTTTCATTCACATGTTCTCTAAGTATTGAGATTAACTTGTCATGATGTACTGTATCGAAATATTTTTCTATATCCATGTCAATAACCCATTCGTATCCTTCGTTTAGATATTCTATTACTTGTTCCATCGCATTATGTGCACTTCTATTGGGGCGAAACCCATAACTGTTTTCACTGAAATGTGGTTCATATATTTCGCTCAGTATCTGCGCTAATGCTTGTTGTATTACTCTATCTGTTACTGTCGGTATACCTAGCGGTCTTTGCTTTCCATCTGCTTTTGGTATATAGACTCTCCTTACTGGCTTTGGTTTATATTTCATATTCATGATTGCGGTTATAATTTCCTCTCCATGTATTTCAAAATATTTGTCAATTTCTTCCACCATCATGTTATCAACACCCGGTGCGCCTTTGTTACTCTTGACTTTCTTTATCGCCAGTTCCATATTTCTTTTACTTAGCATCTTTTCTATCAATCTCATTCGCTGTTCCTCCTCTACTCGTAGATTTATCCAAGTCCATCCCCACTACTTTCCTCATCAATGATTACGATTCATTGTTTCAGAGTATCCTCATTTTCGGATTGCTTGAACATTTTCTCATAGTGATTCACACTATACATACATTAAGTCCTTCGTTATCTAGGCTGGATAACTAATATGACCTCAGCTGACTTCTTGTGGTAAACCTTTTTCGACCGATGCTACCATCCCTGATTTTAAAGTTTATTGGACTTCATCGTTCACAAGACCTCCCGGGGTAAGACATACATCTCTTTCCTATCTTCACAAGTTCCTGATTTACTGTCTTGGTTTTACGTTTACCTTTTGGACTTTGGTTTGTTTCGCAACCTTATCCACCATTTAGCCTCATCAGGTTTCTGTTCGTAACCTCGAAGATTTTGCTACACCACTTCCTTCACCCTTAACATCACTGCTAACGACTTGTGGTTCACTACACTTGGCGGTAAATACCCGTGGTTGGATTTTCACCAACTAGATGTATGCCATGCCCGGCACACAAACAGAAAAGGAACGGTTTCCCGCTCCTTTCTGGACTGATCACGTTGAGATCGGTCGTTATTTGTTGTTCTGACGATTGCTCTGGTTGTTCTGACGGTCAGACTGGCGCTGACGATCAGACTGGTGCTGACGGTCATTGTTCTGCTGGAACTCGTTTTCCTGCGAGAATTCAGAGCGGTATTCGTTGTTCTGACGGCTGTTTTCCTGATTGTTCTGACGGTCAGACTGGCGCTGACGATCGGATTGATGCTGACGGTCGTTGTTCTGCTGGAACTGGTTTTCCTGCGAGAATTCAGAACGGTACTGGTTGTTCTCACGGCTGTTGCTCTGGTTGTTCTGACGATCGGACTGGTGCTGACGATCGTTGTTGTTCTGCTGGAACTGATTTTCCTGCGAGAATTCAGAGCGGTACTGGTTGTTCTGACGGCTGTTTTCCTGGTTGTGCTGGCGGTCAGACTGATGCTGACGGTCGTTGTTGTTCTGGCTGTACTGGTTGTTCTGATTGTTCATGATTTCCATCTCCTGTCCAAATTCGGTGGCATGCTTGCAAATTTCTTTTTGCTTCACATTTTGAAGATACTCGCTTTTGCGTTCGACCAGGGCTTCCTGGTAATCGGCGCCCAACTCGTAAGCCATCTCATACTTGTAATCGTTCTGGCTTTTCCGGGAAGGACACTGATACTCGCGTTTACGATAATCCATCATTTTTCTCACCTCAATAACAGTATGGCTGTCTTTGTCAGAAGACATTCAGGTGAAATCAAAACGAACGCTTGGGAAGAAATGGAAAAAGCCGGGGTCCTTCACGACTCCCCCGGCTGAATTAGAAAGCTTATGCTTCATTTATATCTATTTTGTTTAAAACAGGTCGTCTTCCTGCGGCGTTGCGGGTGTGACGACGACGGTTTCCATTTTCTCAATGCACTCGTCGATCAAGGCTTCAAAATCCCAGCCGGCTTCCATCTTTTCCGCTTTTTCCGGATGCGGCTTGGTCACCGGATTCTTCGGGGTAAAGATCGTGCAGCAGTCTTCAAATGGCAGAATCGACGTTTCATAGGTGTTGATGCGGCGGGCCACGTCGATGATTTCCAGCTTATCGTAGGTGACGACCGGCCGGATTACCGGCATGTCGATGACATGATTGATCGTCTGCATACTTTCCAGCGTCTGCGAAGCGACCTGCCCGATGCTTTCACCGTTGACGATCGCCAGGCATTTGTATTTCTGCGCGACCCGCTCGGCAATCCGATACATCATCCGGCGCATGATCGTGATCGCGTAGCTTTCGTCGCAATGCTTGTAAATCGCCAGCTGCAGATCGGTAAATGGAATGATATGCACCTTGATGCTGCCCTGGTATTTCGAGATGATCCCGGCTAAGTCCAACACTTTTTTCTGAGCGCTGCTGGAGGTATACGGCGGGGAGGCATAGTGAATGCATTCGATCTCCACGCCCCGCTTCATCGTCAGGTAGCCGGCGACCGGCGAATCGATGCCGCCGGAAAGCATCAGCAGTGCTTTGCCGCCCATGCCGACCGGATAGCCGCCGGCGCCTTTGACGGTATCGGCCATCACATAAGTAAATTCCTCGCGGACCTCAATCCCGATCCGCAGATCCGGGTGGTGGACGTCGACCTTCATTTCGCTTTCCTTCAAGATTTTCGTCGCGACGGCACGATTGATCTGATCGCTGACCATCGGGAATTTCTTATCATGACGGCGGGTTTCGACCTTAAAGGTCCCCTGGCCGCGTTCCATCGCCACCTGATAGCCGGTTTCCACCATCGCGTCGAGACCAGAACGGATTTTCAGGCAGAGGGAAAATGAACTCAGGCCGAAGATTTCCTTCAGAATCGCGCAGATTTCCTCCGGTTCCGTTCCATGCAGGTGAATATATAAGCGGTCAAAGGTCCGCTCATACGTCAATTTGTCATAAGCGCTTAACGAGGCGCGGATGTTGTCGGTCAGCTTTTTGATAAAATCCTTACGGTTTTTACCCTTGGTCGACAATTCGCCATAACGGACTAAAATGTGATCATAGTGAATGGGTTCCATATTTATGTAATATCTCCTTCAGTTCCCGCAGAAATCGATCGACTTCTTCCGGCGTGTTGCGGCTGGAAAAACTGCAGCGGATGCTTGACAGTGCCCGCTTATCGCTCATCCCCATCGCCTTGAGGACATGGGATGGCGTTTTGGACTTGCTGGAACAGGTGCTCTGCGCGGAAACGCAGATATTCCGGCTGTTAAGCGCGTTCATCATGACTTCCGACGGGATCGTTTTGCATGAGAAATTTAAAATTGCGCTGACGCCGTCGTCCGGACTGTTAATTTCAATCTCAGGCAGCTGGGCCAGCCCTTCGCGCATCCGCCGATTCAGCTGACGGGTCACCATCCGGTACTGCGTCTGTTCTTCCAGAGCCAAACGCAAAGTTTTGGCCAGCGCGATGTCGGCAATGGAATTGGCCGTGCCGCCGCGCAGTCCCTGTTCCTGCTGACCGCCGCTGATGATCGGCACCAGATTCACATGCTGCTTCTTCATCAAAAAGCCGCTGCCCTTCAAGCCCTCAATCTTATGCGCGGAAAAGCTTGCCAGATCGACCTGGCTCAGATCCAGATCAATTCGCTTCAGCGCCTGAACACAGTCGATATGAAGCAAAGCGTGGCTGTTTTTCCGGACGATCTTTTTAATGGCTTCCAGCGGCATGACGCTGCCGACTTCATTATTGACCGCCATGATCGAAACCAACGCCGTTTTCTCGCTCAGCGCCTGCTCAAGTTGATCCAGACGGACTACGCCGCGTTCGTCGACGTCCAGCCAGGTCACGTCAAACCCGAACACCTCTTCCAGCTGGCGCATCGCGTTGGCGACACTGGAATGTTCGACCTTCGTCGTTATCAGATGGTTTTTCCTGCCCATCGCGGCAAACGCCGCGCCCTTGATCGCCATGTTGTTGGCCTCGCTGGCGCCGCTGGTAAAAATAATTTCATGCGGCTGCACTTTCAGAAGAGAAGCAATCTGCGTGCGGCTTTTTTCCATCAGGCGGGAAATTTCCATCCCTTCATCATACAAAGATTCGCTGTTGGCGAACGATGTTTCCAACAGCGAGTTGACCAGTTTGCGGACTTCCGGATGCACCGGCGTCGTACTGGCGTTATCAAAATAAATCGCGTTATCAGGCAGCACTTTGCGCATTCTCCTTTATCAGCTTCTCATACGACCCCGGATGGATTCGTTCAATCGTCGCCAGCGCCACGGTCAGCGCCTGCGTGTATTCGCCATTGCGGAAGCACAGCTCGGCCCGGGTCAGCTCGGAGTCGATATCCGGATACGTCGAACGGTATTTATTCCCGAAAACAATCGTATTCTCCACCATGATCGCCATGGCGACAAGGTTGTTCACATTGTTGTACAGCTTGTAAATATAATCGATCGCGTCGTTGAGCGTGGCGTTCATCAGCTGCACATTGAGCGGCGTATCGGTTAAAAGATCTTCAATCGAGCGGACATATTCGACAGCCCGCGCCAGATCACCTTCATAGGTGGCGGAAATCGCCGGCAGTTTGTTCTTGCGGATTTTGACCTGCATCTCATTCATGATCAGCTGCAGCTTCAGCAGCTGCTTCTTCCCCCGGGCCTCGTCGCTGCAGGCGCTGTCCAGCCGCGCTTTCAGCTGGTTGACCTCAGTCAGCACGGCGTCGGCTTCCTGCTGAAGCTCTTTCAGGGAAATCAAAATCGTCGAAGCCGGAACGGAATTGCCTTTGATCATCTGCATGATCTTGACGCGCATATCTTCGATTTCAATGATCCGCTGCTCGCGCAGTTTAATCTGATCACTCAGATCCTCGATCCCAAACCGCACGGAAACCTTCGCCATCAGCTGGCGGACATACTGACTGTTTTCTTTCAGCTGCAGCACGGTCTTTTCTGCTTTTTCCTCAGCCTGACGCATTTCGTCATAGCTCTGGCCTTCTTTTTCAATCTGCGCCAACAACTGACTGAGCCGCTTTTTATCCTCGTCCAGATGCGCCCGGATATGAACGGCTGTCCCCTGCTTCAGTGCAGCCAGATCTTCTTTCAGCGTCTCGCTGATCACTTCCAGATTGCGCGGCACTTCCAGATGGTGCAGATAAACGCCCTTTTGTTTCTGCATCGAATAACTGCGCGAAACCTCGTCGATCAAATTCGGAATCAGTCCGCGCGCTTCCTGAAGCAGCTGCGGCAGGTTATTAATGATATCGGTCAGATCGCCCAGCGCTTCGCGGATTTCTACCAGCTCTTCCGAAGCTTTTTCAAACTCCGACGCATACATCCACTCCTCAAACGCCGAGAACATTTTCTCCGTCGCGGCGATCCGGTTTTCTATTGTCTCCCAACAGAACGACAGCTGCGCGCTCTTTTCCTGCGCCTGCAGCTTCAGCGTCCGGAATTCTTCCTTCATCTGCGTGACTTCCGCCCGCTGCGCTGTTTCCTTTTCGAGAATTTTATCCAGGAACGCTTCCAGCTGATGGACCTGTTCCTCGCCCAGCTCCATCATGTTGTCCAGATCGTCCAGGTTGATGCGCGCGTCTTTCAGCTTACCGACCAGAACCATGTCTTCCGTGTCCGCCAGCATCTGCGCGATCTGCTTCAGATTGGCCTGCGCCAGTTCAAAATCATCCTTGCAATGCGTGACCTGCGCCATCGTCTCCTGATTGACGCGAGCAATCGCCACGGCTTTGTTCAGCTTAAACGGCAGCGGCACGCTCTTGATCGAGTTGTACCGGACTTCCAGCTCCGACAGCTGCGCCTTGCAGTTTTTAATCTTTACCTTTCGCACGATGAACCAGATTATAAAAAGAACAAGAATGACCACCATGGCGATGATCACTTCTTTTCGTGTCAGAATTTCCAGTACCTTCTCCAACGCATACCACCTCTTAGTTCTTATTTTATCATAAAGCGACAAACTCTCATAGGTTAAAATCAAGTTTTTGACAACTTCTTATTCCCGATGGAAAACGCCGCAAAGTCCAACTTTTCTTATCATTTAAAGGATCAGTTCCATCAGAATTTCATCATCGTCCCGCTCGCCGGTTTCCGTAAAGCCCAACGACCGATACAATCGCGCCGCGGCCTGATCTGCCTCACGGTAACATAAAACAACGCGTTTTAGCCGGCGTTCACGCAGGCTTTGCAGCAGCAGCTCCATCGCCTTCCGGCCATAGCCCCGGCCCTGAAACCGCTGATCAATAAAGAATTGATCAAGAATGACCGTTGTTCCCAAATCTGTTTCCCGCGTCATTATCAGACCAAGTTTGTCTGTTCCTTCCTCGATCAGACTTACTTCGCTGTTTTGATGGCGATACGCATAAGCGCGAGCTAAAATCATCGGCGCGCTGCTCAAATATCCGCTTTGTTCCGGCGTCACGCTCAGACAGCAGGCCTGACGGTAATTGTGTTGATCGATCGTTGTAAATTGCATCTTTTTCCCTCCTGCCGCCGGTTTGAATTTCCCTGCGGCGCTCATTTTTTCATTATAAACTGCCCCTCGCTCACAATTCAACTCCGATTCCTGCAAAACGCCTTTATCTAAAGGGATTTATTTCATTTTTCGATTGACAGGGAGCGAAGAAATCTGCTATACTTACCTAGCGTTTAATAATAGCAGCTTACAAAGTTGCGCAACCGGCGTTGGTACTGGAATTCTTTCCAGAGCAGAAGTAACTTGCTGCTTCAAGCGAAACTGCCGTCTACCAACACCCTGCGTCAATGATTTGTACCTGTTGTTGTTTTATGTGCCATAAAACACACAAGGAGGAATTGAAAATGGCAAGAAATACTGGACCAGTTTGGAAAATTTCCCGTCGTCTGGGCTTCTCGATCCTGGAAACAGGCGAGGAACTGCAGCGCCGCACTTATGCGCCAGGTCAGCACGGACCGACAAAGCGGATTAAGCTGAGCAACTACGGCACGCAGCTGCGTGAAAAGCAGAGAATCAGAAACATGTATGGCGTTAACGAACGTCAGTTCGCGAACACTTATGTGAAAGCAGAAAAGATGGCTGGCGTTAAGGGTCACAACTTCCTGTGCCTGCTGGAATCCCGTCTGGATAACATCGTTTACCGCATGGGCTTCGCCAGAACTCGCCGCGCTGCCCGTCAGTTAGTCAACCATGGTCATATCCTGGTTAACGGCAAGAAGGTCGATATCCCTTCCTTCACGGTAAAGCCGGGTTCTACGGTTGAAGTTAAGGAAAAGTCCAAGTCGATGGCCTGCATCGCCGATGCGCTGGAAGCAACGCTGAACACACCGGCTTTCGTTACCGTTGATAAGGAAAACAAAAAGGGCACCTATGTCCGCCTGCCGGAACGGAACGAACTGAATCAGGAAATCAACGAACTACTGGTTGTCGAATACTACAACCGATAAGTCAAAAGAAGCCTTCTAGCAAGGCTTTTTTTGTATTTTCGCCTTGTTTTTCAAGCGGCATTCCGCTACACTGAAAATAGAGAAAGAAGGCAAACGTATGGGTGAATTATCAAAGCTGCCGAATCTGGGAAAAGAATTGGAACGCCAGCTGAACGAAGTCGGAATCACCACCGCGGATCAGCTGATCGCGCTGGGCGCCCAGCAAGCCTGGTTAAAAATTAGGGCTGTCGATCCTTCCGCCTGTATCCACCGCTTGTACGCGCTGGAAGGCGCGATTCAGGGCATAAAGAAAAGCGAGCTCAGCCCCGATAAGAAGGCCGAGCTCAAAGATTTTTATTCTGTCTACAAATAAGCGTCAGGCGAATTCTTCGGAATTCGCTTTTTAAATCAGAAAGCGAAGATAGTCCAGATCGACCTGCATATAGCCGACTACGCCTTGTCCCAGATCGACTTTAATCCACTTGTAGCCATCTTCCAGAACCGTGGCGCTGATTAAATCCACAGGCAAGCTTTCACCCGGGCTCAGCTCCGCGATCACGGTTCCTGAAATCACGGCATTGCGCACATAATAGATGTTGCGGCGGCCGACGCCGTGCACGACCTGCACCGTAACATACGGATTAATCCACTGAATATCCTGTCCCCCCTCTTCGTTCTCGCCGATAATCACCGGATAGTTTTTATACGCGGTATTCAGATCACAGCGGCCGGGCACGCCGGGCACAGATCCGCTGCTCGTATATTGCCACATCCCGCAGGGCAGCGACGGTCCGTTGACATTCCATTGGGCCAGCCACAGATCGTAGCGGTCCAGCTCGCTCAAGATCAGCTTGTTAAGAAACCAGTCCAGACTTGCGTAAACCATCGGATAGAAGCCGGCTTCTTCTATTTTCTGGCAGGTGTAGCGGCAGATTTCAGTATTCAGCGCTTTGTTATACAGTGTTCCGTGGCGTTCTTTATAACCGTCTGCATCTTCCATGTCGATTGCGACCGGCATGCGTGGAGAAAAATGCCGGGCCAGCGCGATCAACTTTTCGGCCTCACGCATCATCTCGGATTCGTTTAAAGCATAGCTGTAATGATACAGTCCGTATGGCAGCCCCGCGTCGTTGCATTTACGCACATTCTCACGAAAGCGTAAGTCTTCAACGAAGTGACCCCAGCTTGACCGCAGCATCACCGCTTCCACGCCAGACGCCCGGACCTGCCGAAAATCCACATTTCCATCATACTGACTGATGTCGATGACTTTCATATTGTGTCCTCCTTTCTTCCCGGATTGTCCGGTAATCCATTTTATTCACGGAGAAGAAGGCGCTCTGGCGCATGTTCCTAAACAGTTGAAACAAAAAAGGTGCGGTGAATATCTTTACGATATCCGCCACACCATTTTATTGATCACGCCCACGTAGCTCTGAATAATCTTCACCACTTTCGTGCTTACATTTTCTTCAACATAATCCGGGACCGGAATTCCGTAATCCCCGGACAGATTCATCTGTACTGCCGTATCGACTGCCTGCAGCAGCGACTTTTCATCAATTCCTGCTAAAACAAAGCAGGCTTTATCCAAGGCTTCCGGTCTTTCCGTGGATGTCCGGATGCAGACGGCCGGAAATGGATGGCCTATGCTGATAAAGAAGCTGCTTTCCTCCGGTAATGTGCCCGAATCCGAGACCACCGCAAAGGCATTCATCTGCAGGTGATTGTAATCATGAAAGCCTAACGGTTCATGTTGAATCACCCGCGGATCGAGCTGAAAGCCTGACGCTTTCAAACGATTGCGGGAACGCGGATGACAGGAGTACAGAATCGGCATATCATATTTTTCCGCCATTTTATTAATCGCGTTAAACAACGAAAGGAAATTCTTTTCCGTATCCAAATTCTCTTCCCGGTGAGCGGAAAGCAGAATATAGCGATGCGGCTGCAAGCCCAGCTTTTCTAAAATCGTCGAGCTTTCAATTTCACTCAGATTCTGATGCAGCACTTCCGCCATCGGCGATCCGGTTACATAGACGCGCTCTTTCGGCAGACCGCATTCATGCAGATACTTTCGCGCATGCTCAGAATACGCCAGGTTGACATCGGAAATGATATCGACGATCCGGCGGTTTGTTTCTTCCGGCAGACATTCGTCTTTGCAGCGGTTCCCGGCTTCCATATGGAAAATGGGAATATGCAGACGCTTGGCGGCGATCGCAGATAAACAGGAATTGGTATCTCCCAGAATCAATAACGCTTCCGGATGAATTTGACTCATCAGCTTGTAGGAACAGTTGATGATGTTGCCTACGGTTGCGCCTAAGTCGTCCCCTACCGCATCCATATACACTTCCGGATCCGCGATCTTCAGGTTTTCAAAGAAGATCCCATTTAACGTGTAGTCATAGTTCTGGCCCGTATGGGCTAAAACCACATCAAAATATTTCCGGCATTTGTTGATCACCGCCGCCAGCCGGATGATTTCCGGCCGCGTGCCCACGATGATTAAAAGCTTAAGTTTTCCGTTATCCTGAAAATGGATAGAAGAATAATTGGTTCTGATTTCACTCATTCTGCTGCCTTCCTCCCTACTTCTTCAAAAAAGGTATCGGGTTGCTCCGGGTTAAAGATTTCATTGCACGTCATCACAGTAACCAGATTTTCAGTTTCTGACAGATTGATGATGTTGTGCGTCCACCCGGGAATCATATAGACGGCTTCTATCTTCTCACCTGACACTTCAAATTCAACAAGTTCCCCGGTATGAATATTCCGTTCCTGAATTAAGCCATGACCCGCTACGACAATGAACTGTTCCCATTTGCTGTTATGCCAATGCTGCCCTTTTGTAATGCCAGGTTTACTGATATTAATACTGACCTGACCGCAGTCCAGCGTATGCAGGAGTTCCGTAAAGCTCCCGCGTGCATCACAGTTCATCTTCAGTTCATACTTAAATTTCTCCGCCGGAAGATAAGTTAAGTATAAACTATACAATTTCTTCGCAAAGGAGCCTTCCGGAATTTTAGGCATCATTAACGTCTCCGGCTGCGCTTTGAATTGTTCCAGTAAATCGACAATCTCGCCCAGGGTAACCTTATGCGTCACAGGCACGCAACAATAACGTCCGGCTTCTTTTAGAACCGTTTCTACTCCGTCAAATTCACAGTGCTGTTCTTTTCCTTCCAGAAGATCAAACATGCCTTCGATCAGATCATCAATGTAAAGTAATTCTAATTCTGTACTTCTGTCATTCACAGTGAACTCTTCATCATTCGCCACAGCCCAGCAGAACGTCGACACCGCTGAATTGTATTTAGGACGGCTATGGCCCATTAAGTTCGGAAACCGGTACACCGCGACTTTGGCTCCCGTTTCTTCAGCATACTGAAAAAACAGTTCTTCGCCTGCTTTCTTACTTTTGCCATACTCCGATTCCCCAAACCTTCCAGCCAGCGTCGCCTGAATCGAAGAACTCAGCATGATCGTCGCGTTGTTCTGATGTTTTTTCAATAATTCCAACAATGTCGATGTAAACCCAAAGTTTCCCAACATGAATTCAGCCGGATCCTGAGGCCGGTTGACGCCTGCCAGATGGAATACAAAATCAGCTTTTTCACAGTACAGTTCTAATTCTTCTACCGTAGATTCCCGATCATATTCATAGATCTCATCGACCTTCAATCCCGGCCGAGTTCTATTTTTATTTTCTTTGATATTCTTCAGATTGGCAACCAGAGCTGTTCCTACCATACCCTTAGCGCCTGTAACTAATATGTTCATTCCACACCGCCTATCACGTTGATATTGTACTATTTGTTTAAATGGGATTCAAGGAATTATTTTTGTACCATCCTCTATAAAAGTCTAAAGATTCGTTTTTATACCTTATTGTTTATTATATCCCTGGCCAATATTTATATCAGCTATTCAATAAGGAAAACCGTTTAATCTCACCCCAATAAAACGCTGGTATATCCCTTTTCTTTTACCGGTTTAAGCCCTACATTATAATAAATTCTTTTCAATTTCCTGATTTCTATTATTAAATTGATATAAATTATTAACAATCTCTAGTCCAATTCCAATGTCATCTCATAAATAATTAATTCACAAAATATTATCAACGACTCATTTTCTGTTATGAACGGTTATTCAAAAAAGAACTTTCTAACACCTTGAAGTAGCAAAAAAGGGCGGATTTCTCCGACCTCTTTGCATTAGATCACTTCAGGATTTTCAATCACGTGCAGAACATATTGCCCATTCTCCACGTCCACTTTCATCGTGCAGTTGCCCTCGTTGCCCCGTTCAATCATCTTACGGGCAATCAAGGTTTCAATCGTTCTCTGGATATGCCGCTTCATCGGCCGCGCTCCGAAGACCGGATCCACGCCCAGCTCAACGATCTTCGCCTTTGCCGCGTCGGTGACTTCAAGCGCAATATCCTTCTTCGCTAACCGGCCAGCCAGTTCATGCAGGAACTTATCAGCGATCTTGATCAGCACTTCATTGTTCAAGGCATTGAAGACGATGATCTCATCGATCCGATTGACGAATTCCGGTTTGAAATACTTATGGACTTCGTCCATATACCGGCGGTTGCGTTCTTCCTTATCGCTGTCGAACGCATATTGTGAGCCGAGGTTGCTGGTCATGATGATCAGCGTATTCTTGAAGTCGACGGTGACGCCCTTGTTATCGGTGATCCGACCGTCGTCCAGGATCTGAAGCAGGATGTTGAAGACATCCGGATGAGCCTTTTCCACTTCGTCCAGCAGCACGATGGAATACGGCTTTCTGCGCACTGCTTCCGTCAGCTGACCGCCCTCGTCGTAACCGACATATCCCGGAGGCGCGCCGATCAACCGCGACACGCTGTGCTTCTCCATGTATTCGCTCATATCAATCCGGATGATCTTCGATTCATCGTCAAATAACTGCTCCGCCAGCGCCTTGGCCACTTCGGTCTTACCGACGCCGGTCGGGCCTAAGAACAAGAACGAACCAATCGGCCGGTTTTCATCCTGAATCTGCGCCTTGGACCGCAGAATCGCTTCCGTGACCAGCTCCAGCGCCTCATCCTGACCGATGACCCGCTGCGCCAGCGCGTCCTGCAGATGCAATAATTTCTGCCGTTCCGTTTCAATCAGCTTGCTGACCTCGATGTGCGTCCAGCGGGAAACGACCTTGGCGATCTGTTCCTCATCGACGATCTCCTGGATCATGTGTTCCTCTTTTTTGTTCTGCGCCGACTCGCGGATTTTCCGCTCCAGCGTCGGGATCGTGTCATACTGCAGCTTCGCCGCTTCCTCATAGCGCGCTTCGTTCTGCGCCTGCGTGAAGTCCAGGCGGGCTTTTTCCAGCTGCTCCTTGTAAACCTTGGCTTCGTCCAGCTTACGCTTTTCCTGCTGCCATTGGTTGTATTTGATTTCTTTTTCTTCTTTCAGATCCGCCAGTTCCCTGCGCAGCTCCTCCAGCCGCTGCAGCGTCTTGGCGTCGGTTTCCTTTTTCAGCGCCGTTTCTTCAATTTCCAGCTGCATAATCCGCCGCATCAGCTCGTCCAGCTCTGTCGGCATCGAATCCATCTCCACCCGCAGTGAAGCGCAGGCTTCATCGACCAAATCGATCGCTTTATCCGGCAAAAACCGGTCGGTGATATAGCGGTTGGACAGCGTCGCCGCAGCAATGATCGCTTCATCGAGAATCTGTACGCCATGATAGCTTTCAAACCGATCCTTCAAGCCCCGCAGGATAGAGATTGTGTCTTCCACGGACGGTTCGTCGACCTGAACTTTCTGGAACCGGCGTTCCAGCGCCGCATCCTTCTCAATATACTTGCGGTATTCATCAAACGTCGTCGCTCCGATACATTTCAGTTCGCCCCGCGCCAACATCGGCTTCAACAGGTTGGCTGCGTCCATGGAGCCTTCCGTCTTGCCCGCGCCGACCAGATTATGAATCTCGTCGATAAACAGGATGATGTTGCCGTCCGCCTGCTTCACTTCGTTCAGCACCGCTTTCAGCCGTTCCTCAAACTCGCCACGGTATTTTGCGCCGGCGATCAGTGCGCCCATATCCAGCTCGATCAGTTTCTTTTCCTTCAAGCCGAATGGAACGTCGCCGTTCATGATCCGCCACGCGATGCCCTCGACAATCGCCGTCTTCCCGACACCCGGTTCGCCAATCAGCACCGGGTTATTCTTTGTTTTCCGCGACAAGATCTGGATAACCCGCCGGATTTCCTCATCCCGGCCGATAACCGGATCGATCTTGCCGCTCTTGACGTCCTCGACCAGATCGTGTCCGTATTTCTGCAGCGCATCCAGTTGATTTTCCGCGTTCTGTTCATTCATCTTCATTCCACCTCGTCTTTCTTCCTCCGCTTTTTCAAGCGCTTTTTTCGTAATTCCGGTCGCTTCCAGAATCGCCTTGGCGACGGCGCTGCCACCGAACAACAAGCCGATCAGAAATGCTACCGAACTCATATAGGTTTCTTCGTGTGCCTGACTCCACTTCAGCGCTTCCTGATACGCCTGATTCACCTCGCGGGAGAGGTTCGGTTGAGCGCCGGAAGTACTGGAAGGCAGCCGTTTCATATAACTGTCGACGATCTGCAGCGTCCGTTGCTTGTCTTGTCCCAGCCGCTGCCACAAGCCGTCGATGCCGTCGTCTTCAAAAATTGCTTTCAGACAATGCTCGACGTTCAGCTCGCTCTGGCCCTGCGCCTGCGCCAGCTGGATCGCTTCCATTAAGATCCGCTGCAATCGTTCTGTCATCTGATCAATATTCATAGGATGTCCCTCCTTACACTCGTTAGTATATCACTTTTAGCACTCTAGTCAATAGAGTGCTAAACAAAATTTTTAAGAAAAGGGTTCGTTGTCCCGAAACCCTTTCCATCGTTATTTAAAAGCTTTCTTGAACTTGTCGAAGACGGATTCCTTCCCGCCTTTCGCCTGCAGCTTGCGCAGCTTTTCATACATTTCTTTTTCTTCGCCGCTCAGCTTCTTCGGGATTTCGATCTTCACCTCAACGAGCTGATCGCCTTGACCAGACCCGCGCAGATCTTTCACGCCCTTGCCTTTCAGCCGGAACTGCTGGCCGTTCTGCGTTCCTGAAGGAATCGTCAGCTCGACGTCGCCATAAACCGTTGGCACGTCGACCGAACAGCCCAGTGTTGCGTCCACTGAAGAAATCGGAATCGTAATGTAGATATTCCGGCCGTCGCGCACGAAATAATCGTGCTTCATGACCATGATCTCGATATACAGATCGCCGTTTGGCCCGCCGTTGGCGCCGCGTTCACCTTTGCCGGATACCCGCAGCTGCTGCCCGGACTGAATGCCGGCCGGGATCTTGACGTCGACGCTCACGCGTTTATGTTCATAACCCTTGCCGCCGCACTTGGAGCATTTTTTACGGATTTTCTTACCCGTGCCGCCGCAGTCCGGGCAGACACTCTGGGACTGGAATACCCCGAACGGCGTCCGCTGCTGCGTAACGACCGTTCCGGAACCGTGACACGTCGGACAGACGGTAACGTCATCCTTGGAATGCGCACCGGTTCCCATGCATTGAGAACACTGTTCATCCACGTCGATCGTGATCGTCTCCGTCTTGCCGAAGATCGCGTCCATAAAGCTGATCTTCATCTGCATGTAGCGGTCCTGACCCTTGCGCGGGCCGTTGGACCGGGCCCGGGATCCGCCGCCGCCAAAGCCGCCGCCGAAGAACGATCCGAAGATATCGTTCAGATCGTCAAATCCGCCGCCGCCAAAACCGCCGCCGAAGCCGCCGGCGCCCATACCGTCCATTCCCGCATGACCGAACTGATCATAGGTCGCCCGTTTCTGCGGGTCGCTGAGCACTTCGTAGGCCTCGTTGACTTCTTTAAATTTTTCTTCTGCACCCGGTTCCTTGTTCACATCCGGATGGTATTGCTTCGCCAGTTTTCGATAGGCTTTTTTTATTTCATCATCGGAAGCGCCTTTGCTGATGCCCAGGACTTCATAATAGTCGCGCTTTTCGCTCATAAAACATCACCCTCCTGCTACTCTATACTTTTGATGAACCGGTCCAGGCCCGCGCCGCCGGTAACCCGGATCCGCGGCAACCTGTACAAATCCATTCCGGGTTTTATTTTACCATATTCTGTCGTAAAAGCCAGCTGAACCCCAGCTTCCTGTAAAATTTCTACGGCGTGATCGTTCACGTCGCCAAACGGATAACAGTAGACGAAGCCGCCGTCGACATATTCCAGCGACTGCCGGGTATCCGCTACGCCCTCATCGTGATCGACGCACAGGATCCGTCCGCCATGGCCGGCCTTGCATCCGCCCTGATGCATCAGGAAGGAATGCGACTGCAGCTCTAAGCCATCCTCGCGCATCTGAAAAAACTCATACGGCAGCTGCGGATTCATCCAGCCCGTGATCAGAAACAGCGTCGCGTTATAGCCGAAATCCTTTAATACCGGATAAGCATATTGATAAACCCTCGGATCGCCGTCGTCGATCGTAATCGCGACCGATTTCTCCGGCACATCCGCCCAGCCTTTCATCATCATTTCCACTTCGCGCATCGTCAGCGCGACGTAGCCGCCCTCCTGCAACGCCTGCAGCTGCCCGCGGAATTCCTCCACCTCGACGAAATTCACGTTTTCGCGGCTCTGACCCTCGGCTTCACTGTAAAAGAAGTGATACATCAGCACTGGCAGCGACGTAGCCGCCGGTCCGCCACTGCCTGGCCGGGCGATCGTTTCTTCAACCTGAGCGGAATCCACCCAGACGATTCGTCCCTGCAGCTCAACGCCGTAAGCGCCGTCCTTCTGGGCATACACCAGCCATTGCTGATCCGTGCTGGTCGTCAGGATCGTTTCGCCGTTGTCATCCAGCATCCGGGTGCCGGCCTTCAGCTTCACCGCAAAATCCTTTTCCAGTAAATGATTGGTCGGATTCAGCCAGCGACCGGAAGGCGTTACCTCCAGCGCGTTGACCAATACCTGCGCACCGCCCTCCTGATCCATTCCATCCAAGGGCAGATATTGTGAAGTGATCAGATTCGGATCGTTGATTTCTTTTAACTGAACCAGCTGCCCCGGCTGCAGCACGGCAAACGGTTCCGGTTTGCCGCCGTTCATCACGACGAGCTCCACCGGCTGATCGCTGCTGACGCAGCGGCCGTTGCATTCTTTGACATGCGCCAGCTGTTCCTCGCTCAGCGAGCTTGTCAGCACGGCGTTGTCCGCATTTTCCAACTGACCGGCGTTGTTCTTGGGGGTGCGGGAACAACCGCTGATCAGCACGCTCAAACACAGAAATCCCAGTATGGAAACCAGGATTTTTGTGCGGCGTGAATTGTTATTTCTTTTCCTTGAAATCGGCATCGACGACATTGTCATCCTGAGCGCCTGCGCCCGCATCAGCACCCGGAGCACCCGCCTGCTGCTGATACATCGCCTGAGCCATATCGTTGGCTGCCTTTTCAAGCTGTTCCATCTTGGTCTTCAGCGTGTCGATATCGTTGTTGTCAATTGCCGTGCGCAGTTCGTCGCGCAGCTTCTTGACTTCTTCCTTCTGCTGATCGGTGACGTTCGCGTTTTCCGTATTCAGTGTTTCGTCGATCTGATTGATGAACGCTTCCGCGCGGTTCTTCAATTCGATTTCTTCTTTGCGCTTATCGTCTTCCGCCTTGTGATCTTCCGCCTCACGAACCATCCGATCGATTTCTTCATCGCTTAATCCGGAAGAGTTGGAGATGGTGATCGACTGGGACTTGCCTGTGCCCTTGTCCTTCGCTGAAACGTGGACGATACCGTTGACGTCAATGTCAAAGGTAACTTCGATCTGCGGAACGCCGCGGCGGGCCGGTGCGATGCCGCCTAACTGGAAGTTGCCCAGCGTCTTGTTATCGTTGGCCATCGGACGTTCGCCCTGCAGGACATGGATATCAACCGCCGGCTGATTGTCCGCCGCTGTCGAGAAGACCTGGCTCTTGGAAGTCGGGATCGTTGTATTTCTTGGGATCAGCACGGTCATGACGCCGCCCAGCGTTTCGATACCTAAGCTTAACGGTGTAACGTCCAGCAGTAAGACGTCCTTGACGTCGCCGCTGATGACGCCGCCCTGGATCGCCGCGCCCAAGGCTACGACTTCATCCGGGTTGACGGAACGGTTCGGTTCCTTGCCTAATTCCTGACGGACAGCTTCCTGAACCGCCGGGATTCGGGTTGAGCCGCCGACTAACAGGACCTGATCAATATCATTCTTGGTTAAGCCGGCATCCTTCAATGCCTGACGAACCGGAACAACCGTGCGGTCGACCAGCGATTTGGTCATCGCGTCAAACTGCGCGCGGGTCAGCGTCGCTTCAAAGTGCAGCGGTCCGGCTGCGCCGGCGCTGATGAACGGCAGGGAAATCTGTGTCTGAACCATACCGGACAGATCCTTCTTGGCCTTTTCCGCCGCTTCCTTCATTCTCTGCAGCGCCATCCGGTCCTGCTTCAGATCAATACCATTTTCTTTTCTGAACTGATCTGCCATCCAGTCGACGACCACGTTATCGAAATCATCGCCGCCTAAATGGTTGTCGCCTGCGGTTGCCAGAACTTCAAAGGTGCCGTCGGCCAGATCCAGAATCGAAACGTCGAACGTACCGCCGCCCAGGTCAAAGACGAGGACTTTCTGTTCCTTGTCAGTCTTGTCGATACCGAATGCCAGCGCTGCCGCTGTCGGTTCGTTGATGATCCGTTCCACTTCCAGGCCCGCGATCTTACCGGCGTCTTTCGTCGCCTGACGCTGCGCGTCGTTGAAGTAAGCCGGAACGGTGATGACGGCCTTGTCGACCTTCTCGCCTAAATAGCTTTCCGCATAGTCCTTCATGTAGCCTAAGATCATCGCGGAAATTTCCTGCGGCGTGTATTCCTTGCCGTTGAGCTGAACTTTCTCATTGGTGCCCATTTTCCGCTTGATCGAAATAATCGAATCCTTGTTGGTGACGACCTGACGCTTCGCCGCATCGCCGACGATCCGTTCGTTGTTCTTAAACGCGACGACGGACGGTGTGGTGCGGTTGCCTTCCGGGTTGGTGATTACTTTGGCTTCGCTGCCTTCCATGACGGCGACGCAGCTGTTGGTTGTACCTAAGTCAATACCGATAATTTTTCCCATAATAGAAATCCTCCTTATTTATTTACACATTTTCACTTATTTGCTTATTCGCTGACCTTGACCATCGCGGCGCGCAGGATTCGGTCTTTTAACATGTAGCCCTTCTGCAGCACCTCGGTGACGTGGTTGGGTTCGACGCCCTCGACCGCTTCCATCATCAAAGCCTGATGGAAATTCGGATCGAATTCCTTGCCCTGCGCTTCGATCTCGCTCACGCCCTCTTTGGTCAGCGCGTGAATGAGCTGCTGATAAATCATTTCCACGCCTTTGCGGTAGCTTTCGGTTTCCGGCGTCGGCTCGATTGCCAGCGCCCGTTCCAGATTGTCCAGAACCGGCAGGATATCGAGCGCGAAACTTTGGATCCGGTATTTCCGGGTTTGCTCGGCTTCCTGCTGAAGACGCCGCCGGGTATTCTCCGTATCCGCGTAGGCTTTCAGGTATTCGTTCTTCAGTTTAACGTTTTCCCCTTCCAGCTCGCTGATCCGTGTCTTCAGTTCTTCAATTTCATTTTTCTTGGAGAAGAAGCCTTTCTTCTTCTCGTCTTTCTTGTCTTCCTTTTTTTCTTCCGGCTGCTCCGCCGCTTCTTCCGCGGCCGGCGCTTCCGGTTCCACCTGCGGGCTTTCCGTCATTTCTTCGGTCTCGCCCGGCGCCGCAGCCGTTTCCGGTTCGGCGTTCTGCTCGTCTTTTTTCATTTCTTCCTGGTTATTCATGGCTGCCTCCTTTTCCGTATAAACTCTCGATCGACTGACTGACCATTTCCAACAGCGAAACAATTTTGTCGTAATCCATCCGGGATGGTCCGAAGACCATCAGCTGGCCTTCCTCCTCGGAACCAAGCTTGAACTTGCTGGTGACGACGGCCATGTCGTTGACCCATACCAGCTGGGCGTTTTCGTTCATCTTCAGCGCCAGCTCCGAATTGGTTGTGGTGCCGATCTGACGCCACAGGCTCGGGTTCTCCATCATCGTCATCAATTCCTTCAGCTTTTCAATGTCGGCAAATTCCGGCTGGTACAACATGTTGTTCTGGCCGCTGAAATATACGTTCTCGCTCGCGAACTTGACAAACGCGTTGACAAACGCCTGAAACAACATTTCATGCCGTTTGACATGCGCCGCCAGGATCGGTTTGATCGAATCCATCTTATCCACGACGTCTTTGATCAAAGTGCCCTTCAATCGGTCGTTCAGAATCTGGCAGCAGGTTTGGATATCGTCTACTGACAGGTCGTCGTCGAACTGGAACGTCCGGTTTTCCGTATGCCCCAGATCGGTAATAAAGACTGCCACAGCACTTCGGTTGCTGATCGGGAACAGCTTGACATGCTCCAGCCGCTGCCGGCTCGCATCCGGCCCCAGCACGCCGGAAGTCAGGTTCGTCATCTGCGAGAGGATGTTGCAGCTCTCGCGGATGGCATCGTCCAAATTCAGCGGTTTGCTGGCCAGCTGCTGGCGGACTGCCACTTCCAGCTGGTTATCGACCTTGTGTTCCATCAGATGTTCGCAATAGAACTTATAGCCTTTTGTGGAAGGCACGCGGCCGCTGGAGGTATGTGTTTTTTCCAGCAGTCCCATTTCTTCCAGGACCATCATGTCGTTGCGGATCGTTGCGCTGGAGTAAGGGAGCTGATACTTTTCCATCAGAGTCTTGGAACCGACCGGCTCGGCTGTCTGAACGAACTCGTCGACAATGGCCTTGAAGATTTCAATCCGCCTTGGTGTCAGCATCATCCCGCCTCCTTTAGCACTCTTTCCCGATGTCTGCTAACAGTATAATCCAGCTTGTTAGCACTGTCAAGTTAAAAGTGCTAATTTTTTTCAAGTTTTCAAGCTTATCGCTGTTCGACTTTCAGCTTGGGACTCATACACTTTACCAGGAGGCTTTTTGCCTATGAAAAAAGGAATGACAATCATCTTTTTCACGCTGCTGGCCGCGCTGCTTTATTATGGATCGGTAACCTACCAGGCATCCTGTCAGGCGTTGTCGATTTGGTTTGAAAAACTGGTGCCGTCGTTGTTTGCGGCGATGGTCGTAATCCGCATCCTTGATGGTCAGGGATTGTTAGCCGCCCTCTCAAGGCGGCTGTTTGGATTTACCGAGCGCTTGTTCCGCATCTCGCCGGCCGCTTTTTCCTTAGTCTTCGCTTCCTTCTTTCTCGGCTCGCCCGCCGGACAGATCCTGATCGACGATTATGTGCGGGATGGCCGGCTTTCGCAGGCTGAGGGGCAGCGGCTGGCTTGCTGCGTTACGGTCAGCACGCCGTCGTTTATCTTGATCACCTGCGGTTCGGTTCTGCTGCGATCCTTTCAATACGGCTTGATGATCTGGCTGGCGGAATTCTTCGCCGTGATGCTGCTGCTGTTCTTTACGCGCAAGACGCCCGTTGCGTTGCAACTGGATCCGCGCGGATCCGTTCCTTCCTTATTTGAGAATTTAAAAGACGCGGTTGTCCAGGCCGGCGTCAGCTTATATTTCATCGGGGCGTATCTTCTGCTGACACTGGTACTGCTGAATTTAGCGACGATGAAGCTGCCTGCTGCCTGGCATCTGCCGATTCAGTGCGTGACCGAGTTTTCCTTAGGCACCAACAATCTGGCGCTGCTGCCGCTGGCCGTGCCCCTGAAAGCGCTGCTGATGACGCTGGTGCTGGGATTTGCCAGCTTCAGCGTGCATCTGCAGGTCCTCTCGCTCACGCCGCATCTTCATCTGGCTTATCTGCGTTATCTCGCTTACCGGCTGATGCAGACCGGCCTGGCCGGCGGTCTCTTCCTCTTCTTGATGATGCTGCAAAGACTGCGCGGCTGATCATTGCTTTCATTTGTCCTTTCTGGCTTAAAACCACAGGAAAACCGCGGCGAATTTCCTTATTTTCGGATCCGCCGCGGCTCTTTTTATTTTCCAGCGCTCGTCTGAAGCCTCTGTCTGTCTAAAATCTGGCCGGGTGATTTTTCAGCCCCCATTTTCAGCGTTATCCTGATCAATGGAACCGCCTGTAAAATCCTGTACTGTTTGTTTCAAAGCCTGCGTTCCTTCTCACCCGTCCTGCCTGCGGGCAGTGAAGTCTGCCGCGGCGGTTTTTCCCCGCTGGGAAATCGCCGTTATTCCCCACCGGTTTTCTTTTTCAGCGGGTTCAGCTCTTCTTCAACCTCATTGATGATGGCTTCCGGGATAAACTTCGACAGATCGCCGTTGTTCAGCGCGATTTCCTTGGATACGGACGACGATAGAAAGGAATACCGCGGCCGGGCAACGAAGAACACCGTTTCAATCGTCTCATCCAGAAACATATTGGCCGTCGCCTGCTGCAGCTCATATTCATAATCCATGACCGCCCGGATGCCGCGGATCAGCACCTGCACGCCGATCGACTTTGCAAATTCCACCGTCAAACCATGGCCGACCACAACTTTGACATTCGGCAGATCGCGCGTGATCTCCTGCAGCATCCGCACGCGCTCTTCCTCAGTAAAGGCGTTGCGTTTGTTCGGATTCTTCATGATCGCAATGATCAGCTCGTCGAAGACCGACGATGCCCGCGTGATGATGTCCAGATGACCATAGGTCGGGGGATCGAACGATCCCGGATAACATGCTCGTTTCATAGTTCTGTTTCCTTTCGATAATAACTGATGCGGCTGATGCCGTAAGTTGCTTCCTTGACGCGATGCAGCTGATGGTAGGCCTCGTCAAACTCGTCTTCCTTTAGACTCTCCAGAATCACCTGTCCGTGATCGCGGATCAGATTTAACGCGTCGAGCTGCTGCATGATCTTGTGCAGCTGCTGCTTCTGATAAGGCGGATCCAGATAAACCAAATCCAGTTGAACACCCATGCCCGCCAATCGTCTTAACGCCGCGAAGCTATCGCACTTCCAGACGTCGCACTGCGCTTCAACCTGAAGCGAAGCAATATTGGCTTTGATCACGGCCGCCGCGGCCGGACTGCGGTCGACAAAATAAACATGCTCCACGCCTCGCGACAGCGCCTCCAGTCCCATTGAGCCGCTGCCCGCAAACAGATCCAGCATGACGCCGCCGTCAAAATACGGGCCGATCCGGCTGAATACTGCTTCCTTGACCTTATCCAGCGTCGGCCGGGTCTGATCGCCTTTGGGCGCCTGAATCAGCCGGGAACGAAATTTTCCTGCAACAATTCGCATTTTTTTACTCCTTGTGTGTATAAAGGACGGAAAACTCGGGCAAGATACTAGTGCATCGAAAGATGCTATCCCCCAATCTTTGTTTCTCCTCTCCCTTTCTTTGGAATTCCCGAGTCGCTTCGGGAATTCTTTTCTTTCTTTTTTCCAATCGCCGGCTTTTCCTATAAACAAGCATCGTTAAGCCCGCTCCGCTTTCTTACATCGCCATTTTTCCTACCAGCGTTGTCCTTCGCCGTTTATGCCGGCCCGCGTTTAACGTCTTATTCTATCTTCCCCTGACGGTATTGCGAGATCACCGCCTGGCCCATGCCAACCGCCACCATGACGGACAACGTACTGGAACCCCCTGCGGAAATCATTAACAGCGGCACGCCCGTCAGCGGGATCAAGCCGGTTACGCCGCCGACATTGAACAAAAAGTGAATGAAGAAATACATTGAAACGCCGATCAAAACAATCCGCCCGCGCTGACTTTTCATCCGGATCGCGTAGATAAACATCCGCCCGACGATCAGCGCATAACAGATAAAAATCAATAAGAAACCAAAGATGCCCAGTTCCTCGACGACGATCGCCAGGATAAAATCCGTGTTCGCCGCCGGGAAGTTCGTATACTTCTGAATCGACTTGCCATACCCCACGCCCTGCCATCCGCCGCTGGCAAAGGACACCAGTCCGTTGATCAGCTGGAAGCCCGTGCCGTATTTATCCGCAAATGGATTCATCGCCGAGGTGAAGCGGTTGATCTGATAGTTCTTAAACGGCAGCGCTTCGATCAGGTGTTCGCCCATTGGCGACAGGATCCATACGATCAGCACAACCCCGATGATCAGCAACATCACCAGCATCTTCTGCAGCCGTACTAACGAGGGATGGTAGGGGATCAGAAAACAGATGCACGCGATCCCCGCCATGACGATCGCCGAACCGAAGTCCGACTGCAGGATTGCGACGATGAAGCAGAAGCCCCCGACGATCAAGAGCGGGTTGCGCATCAAGTCTTTGGCCGTCAGCTTCAGGTTGCGGATATCGCCCAGATATGTCGCCATGACCATGATGATGACAACCTTGGAAAACTCCGAGGGCTGGATCGTGATCTCCTGGCCCGGAAAGGGAATTTTGATCCAGGCCCGTGCGCCGCCAACCTCCCAACACAGGGCTAACAAAAGCAGCACCAGCGTCAGGCTGACGATCGGCGTAATATTTTTCTTCATACGTTCAAACGTAAACCAGCGTGCCATCGTCACCATGCCCAGATATCCCAGAACCGTGAACGCCAGCTGTTTCATGATTGTTTTCATCAGCGTCATCACGTTGCCCGATGCCAGACCCATCGTTGCCGAAGCGACCATGAACAAACCGAACACCGCTAAAATCAGCGTACAGAGATGGATGATCAAATCATACCGGTACGGCATCCGAAAAGAAGTCTTTTTTTTCTGCGTCAAATTCATCCGCCTCCTGGTGACATTTTACCATAAATCCCAGCCCTGCACAAAAGAATTGAAGTTCTGTTTTTGACAATCAAAGGACGTGACGAGGAGACTGGTTTTGAATAGAATAAAGGAAAGAATCGTCAAAATTGGGCTGTTTCTGGCAGAAAGAAGAAAAAGAAAGCGCTTAAAAATCAATTTATGGAAAGCTTTCGTCAAATTTTCCTTTCCTTCTTTGCATTTCTTGAGTATTATATAAAGTGAGGTAGATTTTATGAACATAAACATGGATACCATTGTAAAGGACAATGACGCCCATCTGCGCGATAAATCAGCGCCGGTGTCTTTGCCGTTGTCCGAAGAAGATAAAAATACGTTAATGGAGCTTTTAACCTACGTCAAGGAATCGACGGATCCCCAGTTGGCGGAAACCAAGAATCTGCGTCCGGCGGTGGGCATCGCGGCGATTCAGATCGGCATCCCCAAGCAGCTTCTGGCTGTGGTTGTGGATGAAGAAGATAAAAACGGCAATCCGATTCATTACGAATACGCGCTGGCCAACGCAAAAATCATTTCTCAGTCTGTCCAGAACTCCTATTTGAAATCCGGCGAGGGCTGCCTGTCCGTTCTCGACGATCATCCAGGCTACGTCATCCGCAGCGCACGGATCAAGGTCAAAGGCTACGATATGCTTCAGGACCGCGAGGTGACTTTCCGGGCATCCGGGTATGTGGCCATCGTCCTGCAGCATGAGATCGACCATTTCAGCGGCATTCTGTTCTATGACCGGATCAATCAAAACGATCCGTATGCTCCCGTTGAAAATGCGATTGTGATCGAATAATTCCGTTTTTCGTTCCTGCCGGTCTTTCCAACGGCGTTTCCCTTTATAAATAAAATCAGAAAACTCATCGTTTTTGGCTGCCGCGGGGAGCTGAAATTCATTTCAGGCCATCCCGCGGTTTAGCCGTGAAATCGTCTCCCCTGCCAAGGGATTAGCAAAGAAGCGAACATCAATCATTAAAAGACAGGTGCATTGTTTTTTAAGAATAAAGAAAAGAGGTAAATAATGAAAGAAAATACTGCAGCGACGCCTGCAAAAAAAGCACCGCGTAAATCAACTCCCCGCAAGAAGTCCATTCCTGCGGGCGCCGTCAGCGAGGTCGTCGAAACTCCGTTTCATCGGGATACCGACACGCTCATCTACGCTCTGGGCGGTTTGGGTGAGATCGGTAAAAACATGTATTGCTTTGAGCATCAGGATGAAATTATCATCGTCGACGCCGGCGTCCGGTTTCCGGAAGAAAATCTGTTAGGCGTCGATTACGTCATTCCGGATTATTCCTATCTGATTAAAAATCAGGCGAAAGTCAAGGCGTTAATCATTACGCACGGACACGAGGATCACATCGGCGGCATTCCGTTTTTCCTGCAGTCGATCCGGCTCGATAAAATCTACGCGCCGCGCTTCGCCTGCTCCCTGATTCAGAAAAAGCTGGAGGAACGGCGGATGAGCCGGCAGGTCAAGCTCGTGCAGATCAACGAGGATTCGCGGATCACGACCAATCATTTCCAGGTCGGCTTCTTCAACACGATTCACTCGATCCCGGATTCTCTGGGAATTTTGATCAACACGCCAAACGGCCGGATCGTGGAGACCGGCGACTTCAAGTTCGACCTGACCCCGATCGGCACCAACAGCGATTATCAGAAAATGGCATACATCGGTCAGATCGGCGTCAGCCTGCTGATGAGCGATTCGACCAATTCCGAGGTTTCCGGCTTCTCGATCAGTGAGAAAAAAGTCGCGAAATCCTTATTGGAAATCACCCGCAAAACGCCGGGCCGCTTAATCGTTTCCACCTTTGCCTCCAACGTTAACCGCGTCGGTCAGATTCTGGAAGCGGCCGTAGCCTGCGGACGCAAGGTCGCCGTCTTCGGGCGGTCGATGGAAAACGTCGTGCAGATTGCACGCAAGCTCGGCATCATCGCCATTCCGGAGAAGCATTTCATTACGCCGGACCAGCTGAATTCGCTGCCGGCCAGTAAGATCTGCATCGTCTGCACAGGTTCCCAAGGCGAACCGTTAGCGGCGTTAAGCCGGATTGCCAACGGTACGCACCGCTGGATTAAAATCATTCCGGGCGATACCGTCGTGTTCTCGTCCAATCCGATCCCGGGCAACGCGGTCAGCGTTTCCCAGGTCGTCAATCAGCTGACGCGGGTCGGCGCCAACGTGCTGGTCAACAGCCCGCTGACCTCCCTGCATACGACCGGCCACGGTTCCCAAGAGGAACAGAAGCTGATGCTCCAGCTGATCAAGCCGAAATACTTCATGCCGGTGCACGGCGAATACAAAATGTTGAGGATCCATGCGGAGAGCGCGATTGAAACCGGCGTCCCGCGCGAGAATACGTTCATCTGCGCTAACGGCGACGTGCTGGTGCTGCGCGACGGCGAAGTCTTCCAAGCGGAAACCCGCATCCAGACCGACGATATCTATGTCGACGGCAACGATATATCCGGCTTGAGCACAGCGGTGCTGCGCGACCGCAAGATTCTGGCCGATAACGGCTTAGTCGCGGTCATCGTCACGATCGATTCGCGCACGAATAAAATTCTGTGCCGGCCGAATATCGTTTCCCGCGGCTTCGTCTTCATCAAGGAAAGTCAGACGCTCTTGAAGGAAGCGGAAATGATCGTTTATGAAGCTTTAAAGAAAAAAATGATGCAGAAAACGACCTTCGGCGAATTAAAGAATTGTATCCGCAGTTCGCTGGAACCGTATCTGTATAAGAAGACCAACCGCAATCCGATCGTCATTCCGGTGATCCTGAACCAGAAGGCCGCAATGCTGCAGATGCAGCAGAAACGCGAAGCGGCCGCTGCGGCGCATAAGGATGAGGAAGGCGCGGTAAAGCGGACACGCAAGCCGAGAAGCACACCGGCAAAAACAAAAAAAGCCCCGGCTGAAAATGGCGAAACACCAAGCCGGACACATTCCAAAACGAAACAAAACAACGCTGAATCTTAACGATCGGCGTTTTTTCTGTTCACATTTAAAGAAATCAGGAGGTTTATGATGTTTTATCTCATTCGTCATGGTTCTGCGGATTATACAGAAAAAGACACAAAAATTTATCAGGGATTCGGCAATCATCTCGCGCCCCTTTCCGTCAAAGGCATGCAGGAGATCGAAATGACAGCGGCCGATCCCCGGCTTGCCCAAGCCCGGCTGATCTTATCCTCGCCTTACACCCGTGCTTTACAAAGCGCCGCGATTCTTTCCCGCTGCTTCCAGATTCCGCTGCAGGTAGAAACTGATCTGCACGAATGGGTGGCCGATCAAACCTACGTTTATTTACCGGACGAGCAGGCAGCGCGGCATTACGATGAATTTCAGGTCTGTGGCGGGTTTTATCCGCCCGGCGAAGAAAAAGCCTGGGAATCCCTTCCCGCGATGCGCCGGCGCATGATCCGTGTCTTGCGGCGTTATTGCGGCCTGGGAGACATCCTCGTTGTCTGCCATGGTCTGGTGATCCAGTCACTGTGCGGCTTCCATCCTGAAAACGGGGAGATCGCGGCATTCGATCTTGATTCCTGCATACGTGATCAAAATACAGAACAAAGCAAAGGATGAAGTAAAATGAATAAATTTAAAATTGCGCTGGTTCAGCACAAAACGAAAACAACCGACGTTCAGGAAAACACGATGCTTGCACTTCGCTATATCGCGGAAGCGAAGCAGGCGGACGCCGACTTTATCCTGTTTCCGGAGTGCTTCCTGACAAGCTATGCGTTTCCTGAAATCTGTGAAACCCTTACGCCGGTGGAAAGTCTGGAAGACGCCCCCAGCTTCCGCGCCTGGTGTGAGAACGCCCTGACGGATGAAAGCGCCGCATTGAATATAATCTGCCAAGCCGCAAAACGCCATGCCATCGGTGTGGAAATCACGGCTTTTACTCAAGGGAAGAAATATCCTCAAAACAGCGCTTATCTCATCGACCGAAACGGTACGGTGCTCATGAAATACAGTAAAGTGCATACCTGTGATTTTTCGTTTGAGCGTTATCTCGAGAGCGGCGAAGAATTCAAGGTCTGTCATTTTGAGGATCTCTGCCTTGGCACGATGATCTGTTACGACCGGGAATATCCGGAAAGTGCCCGGGAGCTTATGCTTCAAGGCGCCGAGCTGATCTTAATTCCCAACGACTGCGGCGATATCAAGCCGTTCCGCCTTCAGGAGCTTTCCGTAGCGGCAATGCAGAACCAGGTCGGCGTCGCGATGGCGAATCCGCCGGGAGAAAAAGCGGGATGTTCGTGCGCCTTTCATCCCCAGGTCTGGGATTGCCAGGATAACTGTCTGACAGTAGCGAGCGAAACGGAAGACGGTCTGGTCTATGCAACGTTTGATATCGACGCACTGCGCGCCTATCGAAAGCGGGAAGATCTGGGCAAATACAGAAAAGTTAACGCCTACCGCCATCTCTGCCGGAAATAGTCAATCGCAATTATTCTATTTCAATGACGTTTAGTATGGTCATCAGTAAAAAACGGATTTCTCCCCTTCGCTTCTGTTGGCGATGGAAATGAAATCCGTTTTCTTTATCGTGTTTCGCTGCTGAAACCGAAGATCACATCCGCTGGCCCCTGTTGATCGCACGCCCCAATCACCGCGTGAGCGCGCTTGAGGATTTCCGGCTTGGCGTTGGCCACGGCATAGCTGAGGGGAAACTGTTCAAACAAGCACAAATCGTTCAGATCATCGCCGAAGACTGCGATCTCTTCTTTCCGCAGCTTGAGGATTTCCTGCAGCTGTGTTAACGCGGAGGCTTTGTTGCAGGTGATCGGAAGCACTTCCAGATTATGCGTAAACGCCGAAGTCAGCGCGATCTGCGGTATGTCGTCGATCTGACCGCGGATCTGATGCAGAGCGTCCAGCGACGCGCTGCGCATCTCAACCTTAAAGATCGGGTCGGCGAGTTCTTCCAGTCTTTCGAATTGCCGATAATCCGCTTCAAACTGACTCAGCGGCGTGTTCTGCGGAGTTTTGCCGCAGCCAGGAACTGTAAAATAGCGCCGATAGTGCTCCTCTACGGGCAGAAATGTATATTTCAGCTCGCCGCTGTACAGCGTGGTCAGCACCTCGGGATGTCTCAGTTTGGGAAGCAGACGCTGCACCAGATTCTTATCCAAGGCCTGAACGGCCCGAACCTGTCCTTGCGGATCGCGCAGCTCCGCGCCGTTGAGATCGATCATCCAGCCTTCGACCTTGGAGCCTTCCAGAATCCGCCGGGCAGCCGGAGCGTTGCGGCCGGTTGCCGCGCAGAATTCAATCCCATCCGCTTTCGCTTTGCGCAGAGCTTCAGCGACACGCGGATAAATCAGCTGAGTGCTGCGCTCTAAAATCGTTCCGTCAAAATCACATACGATTAACTTGATCATCTTATTTCCTCATCCTGTTCGTTTTTTTTCTTTGATCCTGCTTTTCATTTTAGCGGAGAATGTCAGAAAAAAACAGCCCTTTCGGACTGTTTTCAGCTTATTTTGGTTCTATAAATTTTGGTGTTGGTGGAAACCAACGCCTTTTTTTCTTGAGCATAAAAAAAGAGACATAGGTAAGAATTTCCGTTACAATAAAGTTACCACACAATATAGAAAGGAAATCTCACTATGTCCATTAC
>NZ_LT635451.1:0-295991 GCF_900120005.1 Holdemania sp. Marseille-P2844 | reverse complement strand
TTTCCGTTACAATAAAATCACCACAAATTACAGAAAGGAAATCTCACTATGTCCATTACTCATTCTATCGTATCTGTTCTCAATTTAAAAGACCCTCATCTTCATTTCTCTGAGGATTGTGTCTCTTCTCAGTCGATTCGTGGTGTTGACTCCCTTGTCTTTTCCGGCTCGCTTTCTTATGACCCTCCCTCTTCCTGTCCTCTCTGCGGGTCCTCCAACCCCGGCTCGGCTATCATCAAACATGGTACGAAATCCTCCCTCATCACCCTGCCTTCCGTTTCCCGCCGCCCCGCTTATCTCCGCCTCAAAAAACAACGCTTCCTTTGTAAACATTGCGGCCATACTTTTACGGCTTCGACTTCCATCGTTCTCCCTCATTGTTTCATTTCCAATAACACTCGTCTCTCCATTGCCCTCGACGCCAAGATGAAGACTTCTGAAAAAGATATCGCTTTCCGTCACTCTGTTTCTCATGCCACGGTGAATTCCCTTCTTCAACAGCTCTATCAGGATTTTAAAGTCCAGCGGAATTTTCTTCCCCCTCATCTCTGTTTTGACGAGTTTCGCTCTGTCAAAGGGGTTGATGCTTCAATGTCTTTTCTCTTTCTTAACGCAGAATCCGGTCAGATTCTCAATATCCTTCCTGATCGCAGAATGCCCGTTCTCATCCGCTATTTCATGAGCTATTCCAGGAAAGCCCGCGAAGCCGTTAAAACCGTTTGTATGGATATGTATTCCCCTTACTTCTCTGTCGTTCACCACTGTTTCCCTCACGCCAAGATCATTCTTGACCGCTTCCACATCGTTCAGCTGCTCAGCCGCGCTCTCAATAAGACCCGCGTCAATTTCATGAATCAGAGTAAGCCTCATTACAATAAGCTCAAACGCTATTGGAAACTCCTTCTTAAATTTGAAGATGACCTGAATGATCAGGACTTCAAAAAATGGGTTTGCTTTCCATCTCTGATGCGCGAAATTGACATTGTCCACTTCTTAGTTGAACTGGATCCCGAGCTCAAGGCGACTTATGAGCTCTATCAGAGTCTCCTTACCGCGCTCAACCGGAAAGATCCTGACGCCTTCCTCCAAGCTTGTCTGAATCCCGATCCTTTGATCTCCAAGCCCATGAATACCGCCATTCAGTCCTTAGTGGAACGGAAAGAGGCAGTGATCAACGCCTTGACTTACTCATTTTCTAATGGCATGATTGAAGGTACGAATAATCTGATTAAGGTCATCAAGCGCCTGGCTTTCGGTTATCGTTCTTTCATTCAATTTAAGACCCGCATTTTACTTATTTCTAACACCTTAGTTCCCTGCCGTTTTCTCAATTAAAAATGAGTCCCATTTCTGGAACTCATCTGCGTCTTTCTTGTTTCGGTTTTTCTCTCACCAACACCATTTTTGAAAGAGCCCTTATTTTATTTCGATGATCTTCATCATGTTGGCGCTGCCTTCGCCCGTTGGGTAACCGGCGGACATGATGATCAGCTGGCCTGGCTTCAAGCCGTAGCCCTTGGCGATAGTGCTCGCCAGTTCGTCATCATTGGTCAGCTCATTCTGGATATCCGAGAAGATCGGCGTTACGCCCCAATAGGCTTCCAGCTTGCGCTGCGTGCTCTTGGTGAACGTGACGGCCAGAATTGGAACGCACGGTCTGAACTTGGAGATTCGCTTCGCCGTGGTGCCGCCTTGGGTGAAGACGACAACCGCACCGACGTTCTGCAGCGTCAGCGTCGCATCGGAAACCGCGATGCCGATCGCATCCTGAACCGTCTTGCGGCTGGACTTGATCGAATGATCCAGACGCTCACGGTACGGAATGATCTTTTCGACCGCTTCCGCAATCGTCGCCATCGTTCTGACCGCTTCGACCGGATATTCGCCGGCCGCGCTTTCACCTGAAAGCATGATCGCATCGGAGCCATCCAGAACCGCGTTGGCAACGTCGCTCGCTTCCGCACGGGTCGGACGCGGGTTGGCCATCATGGATTCCAGCATGTGGGTTGCGGTGATGACCGGCTTGCCCATTTCATTCGCCTTATGGATAATCGTCTTCTGGTAAATCGGAACATACTGTGTCTGAACTTCAACGCCCAGATCGCCGCGCGCAACCATGACGCCATCCGCAACTTCCAGAATCGATTCCAGATTGTCGAAGCCTTCCTGGTTTTCAATCTTCGCGATGATCTGGATCGTCGGCTTGCCCATTTCGATCAGGATCTTGCGGATCGCCAGAACGTCTTCCGCCCGTCTGACAAACGAAGCGGCGATGAAGTCAACGTCTTTTTCGCAGCCAAAGCGGATATCCGCATCGTCTTTTTCCGAAATAAACGGCATCGACAGCTTCACGTTAGGCACGTTGCAGCCCTTGCGAGTTTTGATTGTTCCGGAGTTTTCGACGCGGCAGGTCAGTTCCTGTCCGTCGTTTTCCAGAATCGTCAGGCGCATTTTGCCATCGTCGATCAGAATGTAATTGCCAGCCTTCACGTCCTCAAACAGTTCCGGGCAGGCGATGTGGAAACGCTCGTGCGTTCCTTCGATTTCCGCGCGGCAGATCTTGACGATATCGCCCTTTAAGAAATCAGCCTTGCCATCCTTAAAGATTCCGCAGCGGATTTCCGGGCCCTTGGTATCGAGCATAATGGCCAGGTTAATGCCGATTCGTTCGCTGACCTCGCGGATCATGTCGATGCGTTCGCCATGGGTTTTGTGATCCTCATGCGAAAAGTTGCACCGGACGATATTCATGCCTTCCTTCGCCAGCTTCTCCACCATTTCCGGGGTGTTGCTGGCAGGACCTAACGTACATACAATTTTAGTCTTCTTACCTAACATAATCTTCCTCCTTCAACTTATACTAACCGGTCAAACAGACGATACAAGTCCTTCCGGGAATGCCGTGGGGAAGACAGGGCTTCCTCAATCGGCATCGAAGTGACCTTGTTGTCAATCATCCCGACACAGTGTCCGCCGACGCCGTCCATCAACAGATCGACCGCTTTTTCGCCCATCATCGAGGCTAAAACACGATCTCTCGGCGATGGCGATCCGCCGCGCTGCACATGGCCCAGTACAGTCGCCCGTCCGGCAAAGCCGGTATTCTGGGAAATCTTGCGCGCTAACTCGTCGACGTCCGCGATCTTCTCTGAAATGACGACGATCGCATGGCGTTTCTTCACGGCTTTGTCCAAATACCGGAGCCGTTCCAGAACATCCAGCTCGTCATAGCCCGTTTCCGGCGTGATGACGATCTCGGCTCCGCAGGAAATCGCAGCCCAGACCGCCAGATCGCCGCATCGGTTGCCCATCACTTCCACGACGGAACAACGATGATGCGAGCTGGAGGTATCACGCAGTTTATCCACCGCTTCCACGACGGTATTCAGCGCCGTGTCAAAGCCGATCGTAAAATCGGTGCCCGGAATATCGTTGTCGATCGTTCCCGGCAGACCGATACAGTTAATGCCCAGTTTCGTCAGCGCCATCGCGCCGCGATAAGAACCATCGCCGCCGATCACGACGACCGCGTCGATCTTCGCGTTCTGCAGCGTCTGCACCGCTTTTTTCTGTATTTCCAGGTCTTTGAATTCCGTTAAACGGGCCGACCCCAGTACGGTGCCGCCCCGGTTCAGAATATCGCTGACGGTGGATTTATCCATCGGAATGTAATTGCCCTCGACTAAACCGCGGTAACCATCCTTGATGCCCATGACCTCAAAGCCGTTGGCCAGCGCCACGCGCGTCACTGCCCGGATCGCCGCGTTCATGCCCGGAGCATCGCCGCCGGACGTCAAGATTCCGATTCTTCGTATCATACGTAACCCTCCTGTCATTTCCCGTATATCATAGCATTGAATTTGAAAATTGTGAAACTAAATCGACGTGTTTCGGCGATTTTTTCCAGTGATTTTCATCTCTTTCGACAAGGCTTTTATGCGTTCCATAATTCTAACCGCTTTCAATTCTTCCTTGTCGGATTTTTGATTATACATGTAGTGATTTTCCAGCGAGCTGAAGTTTTCATTGCTTGTGAACCAGGTCAGTTTCTGACGGTCCATCCGCTCGTTGAAGATCGGCAGCAGCACTTCGTCGCGCAGCCAGGAGGTCACGCTTTCCGCTCCGATATCGTCGAACACCGCAAAGTCCGCACGCTTCATTTCGTACAGCTCGTCCTCGAAGCTGTCGCGGTCGTCAAGCAGCCCCTTGATCCGTGAAGCCATCGTCGGCACATGCACGAACACAACGCGCTTGCCCTGACGGGCATAGCTGTTGCACGCGCAGGCCGCAAGATAAGTCTTCCCCACTCCCGGCGCGCCAAACAAATAAAGTCCTTTTTCCGCCGGTGCTAACAAATTCTGCGAGATTTTCGCCACCGCTGCCGCGTATGCCGTCTCTTCCTCGTCGATGTTGATATCAGTGATCGACACCGTCCACAAACGCCGCGGCAAATCGTTGATGCGGTAGTTGTGAACATGCTTTTCCGCCTGCAGCTGCTGCCTGGCATAACGGCACGGACGGACCTGAAGCGTCAGAAACCCAGTATACGACAGATCGAGCACCTCGCCCTTTTGTTTCTGGCGGCATTGATTTAAGCCCGCACAGTTCTGGCACAGGCTCAGCTGGTCGATCCATTGATGAAACCGGTACGGGTAGTTCTCAACCCAGCTTTCATCCAGACCGTTGGTTTGCAAAAAGTTCTGCACCAGCGGATGAGCTTTCATTTTGGCGGCCAGCGCTTGTTTTTCCTTCAGCTGTTGTTCGTTCAGTTGGATTCCCCATTTTACGGCTTCCATCGCTTAGCCCTCCTGTTCGCGCAGCCGGCGGCGGATTTCTTCAAATTCTTCACGATCGAAATCCGTTTCTTCTGCGGTTTCTTTTTCCGATCCGGTCTTCATCTGGACGTAATAATCCGGCAGCACGTCTTTGCGGCTGCCGCCCCGGCCGCTGCGGCCGCGTGGTTTTTTAGCTTCCGCCATGGCTTTTTCCGCCGTATCAACGCCGGAGCGGATCCAGGCTGCGGCAAGCGAGGCGACAAAGGAAGGAACCAGCTTGTTATCGCTGATGGACAAAACGTGTTCCAACAGAATATTGACGACCTTCGGATCCATCTTCATCTCGGTGATGAGCTTCTCAATCGTGCGTTTATCGCTGTCCTGCACCGGCACACCGTTCTGCTTGGACTGCAGAAAGGCGACCGGCGGCAGATCGTATGGATCGTCCGAGACCTTTTTCGCCGGCTTTTTCGCTTTCATGACAAACGCCGTGGAGCGCAGCTTTTCCGCATCCAGCGTGTTGTTCGTATTGTCTGTGCAGCGGCCGACCAGAATCAGCATTTCATCGGCGCTTAAGCCGTACATCGTCGCCAGCTCCCCGATCAGGCGCAGATTCTCATTGGTGCGCGCTTCAATCGGAAAGACGAGGTTGCTGGCGCGGGTTAAGAAGCGCTCGTAATCGAAGTGAATGGCCGGATGATCGCCGGCGTCGAAATTGTACCGCGGTTTGATACTGGCAAACTGTTCCTCGCTCTCGGCGTCCCAGTTCTCGATGACCGAGCTTTTGAATTGTTCGCTGACTTCCTCAAAGCCTTCCCGCGACAGCTCGATGTGCGCCAGCTTGTTAAGCGAAAGCTGGTATTGCTTCGCCCCCATGATCCGCGCGTACAGCCGCCCCAGCACCTCATGCTTAAAAAACCGGTCGGCTTCCAGCGGCGGATACAGCACATAAATGTAGTTGTCCTTGCCTTCTCCGGTTTTGATATAACTGCGCATCAGCATCATTTCTTCCAGCTTGCGCCGTGAGCGTTCCAGCACCGTGATGTCCATGTTCATGATCTGACATAACCGGCCGTGCGGCTCAAACGAACGCTGGTGCTTGGCTTCGCTGATCAACGTCAGATACAGCGCCGCCCCGGCGCAGCCGACCAGCGGCTGATACAGCGACATTAAGGAATTCAGCGCGTCCGCGCCCAGCGGCCGCAGCACTTCACTGCGGTATCCGTCTTTCGCTTTCAGTTCCATCTTGTTTCTCCTTGATCCATTGTTGAATCTGATCTTGCATTGCGGGAATATCCCCGTCGTTGACGATCGTCAGCGTCGAACGGCGGCTTTTCTCTTCCTGGCTCATCTGCGCCGCCATCCTTGCCCGCGCCTGCTGAGGTGAAAGACCGCGGCCCTGCTGCAGCCGCTGCAGGATGGTTTCCAGCGGCGCGGTGACGGTGATGATCTCGTCAAACTGCTTTTCCATGCCCGCTTCAAACAACAGCGGCACCTCGGCAAACCACAGCGGCGATGAGGAGGCTTTTGCCTGGCGGTTTAATTCCGCCTGGATCAGGGGATGCGTGATCGCTTCGAGCTGGCGCCGCCGCGCGGCATCCTGAAAGACGATCGCGCCTAAAGCCGCCCGGTCGATTCGCCCTTGATCATCTAAAATAGCGGGACCGAAAGCTTCGACGCAGGCTTTATATCCCGCCTGATCCGGCTGCAGGATCGCATGGCTGATCGCGTCGCAGTCAGCGACCGGATACCCCAGATTTCGTAAGCACTGGCTCAGCGTCGACTTTCCGCTGCCGATCACGCCGGTGATCGCGATTTTGATCATATTCGATTCCCGTTCCTCTCTTTTTCTGACAATGCGGACAATAGTAGGTCCCCCGCTGGGCGACCGCAATCTTCTTGATCGGCCCGCCGCACAGCGGACAGGCTTCGCCTTCCCGGCCATGGACCTGGATCTGCAGCTGAAACCGGCCGGTCACCCCTAAGGATGAGGTATAGCTGCGGATCGAGCTGCCCCCGGCCTCAATCGCCAGGCTCAGGATCTGCCGGGTGACCTCCGGCAGCGCGGTGATCTGCGCTTTTGTCAGCTGGTCGCAGCGTTTGCGCGGATCAATCCGCAGCGCGAAGCAGATCTCATTGGCATAGATATTGCCGATGCCGGCGACAAAGCTCTGATCGAGCAGGACTTGTTTAATCGGAACTCGGCGTTTCTTTAAAAATGCGCGGCAGTAGTCCGGATTAAATTCGTCGTCGAACGGCTCCGGCCCCAGCTCGTGAAAGTGGCGCAGATCGCCGTTCAGTTCCATCAGCTCCATCGTCCCGAACTTGCGCGTATCGTGATAGCGCAGCTGCGTCCCGTCGTCCAGATCGAAAATCACATGGATATGCTTGGACAACGGTTCTTCAGGACGCTGGACATAAAACTTTCCTTCCATCCGCATGTGCGCGATGAAATAGACATCATCCATCTGAAAGACCAGGTATTTCCCGCGCCGCGAAAACCGGCGGAAGTGCTGTCCCTCTAAGCGCCGGCAGAATTCGCCGGCATCCATCTGAATCATCTTCGGCATGCGCACTTCAACGTGTTCGATCCGGCGGTCAGGAATTAAAAGTTCCAGCGTGCGGACGACCGTTTCAACCTCTGGCAGCTCCGGCATCTTATTTCGCCTCGTACCAGGTACTGCCGATTTTAGTTTCCGCGACTAACGGCACCTTCAGTTCCATCGCGTGCTCCATTCCCTCCTGGATAATCGCGCATAACGCATCCAGCTCGCCTGGCAGCGCGTCGAAAATCAATTCGTCGTGAACCTGCAGGATCATTTTGGATTGCAATCCCTTTTCGCTGATCGCCTTGTCGATGCGGATCATCGCCAGCTTGATCAGATCGGCAGCGGAGCCCTGGATCGGAGCGTTCATCGCGGCGCGCTTGCCGAATTCGCGGGTCATGTAATTCTTATCGTGAATCTCCGGCACTTCCCGGCGCCGGCCCAGCATCGTCGCGGTATAGCCGTGTTCCTGGCAGAAGCTGATCACCTGATCCATGTATTTGGAAATGTTCGGATAGCTTTGCAGATAGCGCTCGATGAATTCCTTCGCCTGAGCGCGGCTGATATCCAGCTGCTGAGACAGGCCGAAATCGGAAATGCCGTAGACGATCCCGAAATTGACGGCTTTGGCCTGGCGGCGATGCTTCGCGTCAACCTGATCAAGCGGAATCTGGAATACGTCTGACGCGGTTTTGGTATGAATATCGACGGCATGCCGGAATGCGTCCAGCAGCCCCTGCTCGTCCGCCATGTGCGCCAGCATTCTTAATTCGATCTGGGAGTAGTCGGAAGCGACCAGCACATTGCCCTCGCTCGGCAGAAAGGCCTTGCGCACTTCGCGGGATTCCTCATCGCGGACGCTGATATTCTGCAGATTGGGTTCGGTCGAGGACAGCCGGCCGGTCTGAGTCGCGCATTGATTGTAGATCGTATGGATTCTTCCATCCGGATGAATGTATTTTTTCAAGCCTTCGGCATAGGTGCTGTACAGCTTTTGATATTTTCTGAATTCCAGCAGATCGGCGATAATCGGATGCACGCCCAGCAGCTTTTCGAGTACGTCGGCCGAGGTTGAGCGCTTCTTCCCGCTGGCCGGCAGTCCCAGCTTGTCAAACAAGACTTCGCCCAGCTGTTTCGGCGAGTTGATGTTGAAAGTCTCTCCGGCGGCGGCGTAAATCGCATCGGTCAGCGCGTCCAGGCGGGCCTGGGTCTGCCGGGCAATATCGTCGAGTGTCTGGGAATCAATCCGGATGCCTTCCTTTTCCATCTTATACAGCACGACGGCTAAAGGCATTTCCACATCGTAAAACAGCGAAACGATTTCCATCTCCTTCAGCTTCGGCTCGCTGTTCTTCCACAGCGCGTCGATCAGCTGAATTTTCTGGGCACACAGCTGACGCTGAAGCTGCGGCTCCGGCAGCTTCATCTTGCCCGGCTTGCCATATACCTCATCCATCGTCACCGTTTCCGTCAGGCCGAATTTCTCACGGATCTTCTGATCACTGGTCAGCGTCGAATCGCACAGGAACGCGGCGATCATCGCGTCGATTTTCATTCCGTTGATCGTCAGTCCCGCGCCGTCGGCTAAATGCAGACAAGCCTTGACGTCGTAGACGATCTTGGTCTTCTCCCCGGCCAGATACGCTAACAGCGCTTCATCCTGCCGGACATCTTCAATCGGGATGTAGACATCCTGGTCCTGATACGCCAGCGCCAGACCGTGAACGTCAGCGAAATAGACCGACGGCTGATCCTGGTCGAGCACCAGGATCGCGTTGTCCTGCAGAAGTGCTTCCGGACAGCGGCGGACTTCCGCCACCGTCAGTGTCGGCTGCGAGGCCGGGGCCTCGGCTTCCGCCTGCTCGCTGATCTGGGTAGAAAGCTTGCTTGCCAGCGAGTTCATCTCATAGCGCACATAAAACTGACGCAGCGGCTCCGGCGTGATGTGAAATGTGAATTCTTCCGTTTCAAACGGAATCTCTACGTCGGTTTTGATCGTCGCCAGACGTTTGGATAACAGCGCCTGATCCTTGAAGGCTTCGACATTTTCTTTCAGCTTGCCCTTGAGCTGGTCGGTGTTGGCGATCAGATTTTCCACCGTACCGAACTGTTCCAGCAGCTTCAGCGCTGTCTTTTCACCGACCTTCGGAATTCCCGGGATGTTATCGGATGCGTCGCCCATCAACCCCTTGAGGTCGCGGATCTGATCCGGCGTGATCCCCATCTTTTCCTTCAGGCTTTCCACGGTCATCTCCTCGATATCGCTGATGCCTTTTTTCATCAGCCAGACCGAGGTCGTCTCGTCGATCAGCTGCAGCATATCGCGATCGGAGCTGAGCACGTTGATATCCCAGTCCGGATATTTCTTAATCATTGAACCGATGATGTCGTCGGCTTCGATATCCGTCATTTCAAACTGCTTAATCCCCGCCGCTTCCAGATATTCGCGCACGATCGGAAACTGTTCCACTAACGCGTCCGGCGTTTCCTTGCGGCCGCCCTTGTACTCGGCGAACAGCTCGTGGCGGAAGGTATGCTTGCCCTTGTCGAAAGCGACGAGCATCGCGTCCGGCTGGATGATCTGAACGGCTTTGTTGATCATCATCGCAAAACCGTAAATCGCGTTGGTCGGAATACCGGTCGACGTCGACATCGGCCGCATAAAGGTTGCGTAAAATGCCCGGAAGAGCATGGAATTTCCATCGACTAACAACATTTTTTTCATGGTTGGATCTCCTTTTGTTTTTAAACTGGATTCAGTTCTTATTTTACCATAAGCCCTGATGAATATCAAAAGAAGCGCAAGCTGGCGCATAAACCGCAGTCCTGTCCGTTTAAATCTTAATTGATGTTTCCTGTGAATAAAATTCTGATTCTTTCAAGTTTTACTAAAACAGAAAAAATTTTAACATTTTCATTTTTCTCAGGAGGATTATTTATTTTTTCCGCAATATTAATAATGTAGGGTTTTGTTGAACCGCGGATGCCCGTCCGGACAGAGTCGATTTTTGGTCTTATCAAAATGGATTCAAACTGACAGATTTTTGTCGTCTGTCATCAAAGGAGGGCAATTCTATGGAACATTTCCTGGAACTTTTTGTCACTGTGGTTTTAAAAGTTGGTTTGCCCTTGATCGAATGTTCGATCAAGGTGATTGAATGCCGCTTAAAAATTATAGAGACCAAAAAGAAATTAGATAATAAAAAACAAGAGTTTTTTGCGTGAATTTGAAAAATCTCAAAATCTCAAAAAACATCAATACAAAAAGATTGAATCTCTTCAACTTTTTGTAATTTGAGATATAATATAGGAAAAGAAATTAGATAATAAAAAACAAGAGTTTTTTGCGTGAATTTGAAAAATCTCAAAATCTCAAAAAACATCAATACAAAAAGATTGAATCTCTTCAACTTTTTGTAATTTGAGATATAATATAGGTGGTTAGCTGGTGAACACAGTACCCGTCTTGCACATCCCATGGATTGTGCGAATTAGCTTGGTGATACAAGCTACCTTGGCAGCTTTCGACTTTAGTGGGGTTGATTGTTGCCTTTTCTTTTGATAGAAAGCGTTAATGGGATTCTCTTTCCTTGATCGTATACTACAGGTTACCGCTAAATATAAAATACATCTTAATCGTTTATTCCCTTTTTTGGAAATCGATAAATGATAGCCTTCTATGTCCCCTGATTCTGCTCTGTTGGGATCATTCCCCACATAGGCTACCATAGCGCCTCTGGTTTTGAATTTGCTTATATCGCCAAACTCTGCGATGATTCTTGATGCCAGATTGGGACCGATACCATCAATACTTAAAATAATAGAGTAATAGGGCGTTGCTTTCGCAAGCTCTATAATTTTATCGAGCTTCGCCTCTGCCTCTTCCATCGTATCCTGGAGATGATGAATGTCATCGACCAACACCGCAACCCAAGCATCTTCTTTATCACAGTCCGGATACGTTTTGTTCGCAAACTCAATCGCCTTCTCTGCAGTTTTCAAACAAACTTCAAAACTATGATCGGTTTGCTTATTCAGTTTTTTTGCCACTTTCTCTGGCTGCTTGTTCTTCAACCTATCGGGATGGGGATACATTTCCAGTAACTGCAGCGAGATTTGACTGTATCCGTCTTGAAAGAGCTTCATATAGCCTGGAAACACGATACTCAGGTGACTTTGAAAGGTGACTTTATACTTTCTTAAATGGACAAGACAGTCTTCATATACACGATTGGCAGTACGCAATTCATGATAGAGATCCGCTTCTTTTTCATCCTCTCGGAGCTCTTTAATATAATAGACTTCCGCTATGGATTCGGGATCTTTTTTATCTGTTTTCTTATTATGTATTTCTGTTTTCCTTTGTTTCGCTGACTGTAACGGCGAGATGGAGTATTGTTTGATTTCGTTCTTTTCTAAAAATCTTTCTAATGGCTTCGTATACACGCCGGTTGCTTCATAGACCGCTACCACTTCTTCGTTTGTTTTCTTCTCCAGTTCTTCTATTTTTGATTTTAAGCAGTTAAAGCCTTCTACGGTGTGAGAAATCCGATGCACCTTTCCCATTTTAGTGCCTCTTTGTGTAAAACATTGGAAGTGACTGTTTCCGTTGGATACATCAATACTAACGATAGGCCCTTTCATGGACAAAACCTCCTTTCACAAATAAGAGAGAGAATACTTCCATATTCAATTCAACTTTGTTTCGTAAGAAATCCAGACGATTCCACTCTTGTGGCGGATGCCTTTTTAGATTTAAACAAGCTTATGAATTTGAATAGGAAGAATGGCATTTTCTTTTACGAACTAGATTGTTCCAAAAAGTGCCAAGCCATTTCTTCTCTATGAGCTTCTCAACTTAGGTTGGCCCACAAAAGAAAAGAAGCTAAGAATATTATATCCTAACTTCTGATACCCTTGATGAGATACTAAGATTAACTGAACATCACCTGTATGATTTCTTCTCAATTTCAATATTTTATACTCATCTAATTCTATTTCGAGTAGGATACTTTATTCCTACTTTTATAATACGAAAAAGTGCCGCAATCAGTCGCAAAGATCATCGGCACTTATCTGTCCACCACTTCTCAAATAAGAGATAGTGTCTGACGGGTATCGCTTTCTCAAGCGTCCCTACGCTTATAGTATATTCCATTCCTGAGTTATTTCAAGAACTTTTTATTTATTTTCTCTGAGTTGTCGCTCGCAAAACAAAAGAGGTGAAAATCTGTTTCCCCTTATTATCCAAAAAAACAAGTCCTCATCTGTNTCTGTTCTCAATTTAAAAGACCCTCATCTTCATTTCTCTGAGGATTGTGTCTCTTCTCAGTCGATTCGTGGTGTTGACTCCCTTGTCTTTTCCGGCTCGCTTTCTTATGACCCTCCCTCTTCCTGTCCTCTCTGCGGGTCCTCCAACCCCGGCTCGGCTATCATCAAACATGGTACGAAATCCTCCCTCATCACCCTGCCTTCCGTTTCCCGCCGCCCCGCTTATCTCCGCCTCAAAAAACAACGCTTCCTTTGTAAACATTGCGGCCATACTTTTACGGCTTCGACTTCCATCGTTCTCCCTCATTGTTTCATTTCCAATAACACTCGTCTCTCCATTGCCCTCGACGCCAAGATGAAGACTTCTGAAAAAGATATCGCTTTCCGTCACTCTGTTTCTCATGCCACGGTGAATTCCCTTCTTCAACAGCTCTATCAGGATTTTAAAGTCCAGCGGAATTTTCTTCCCCCTCATCTCTGTTTTGACGAGTTTCGCTCTGTCAAAGGGGTTGATGCTTCAATGTCTTTTCTCTTTCTTAACGCAGAATCCGGTCAGATTCTCAATATCCTTCCTGATCGCAGAATGCCCGTTCTCATCCGCTATTTCATGAGCTATTCCAGGAAAGCCCGCGAAGCCGTTAAAACCGTTTGTATGGATATGTATTCCCCTTACTTCTCTGTCGTTCACCACTGTTTCCCTCACGCCAAGATCATTCTTGACCGCTTCCACATCGTTCAGCTGCTCAGCCGCGCTCTCAATAAGACCCGCGTCAATTTCATGAATCAGAGTAAGCCTCATTACAATAAGCTCAAACGCTATTGGAAACTCCTTCTTAAATTTGAAGATGACCTGAATGATCAGGACTTCAAAAAATGGGTTTGCTTTCCATCTCTGATGCGCGAAATTGACATTGTCCACTTCTTAGTTGAACTGGATCCCGAGCTCAAGGCGACTTATGAGCTCTATCAGAGTCTCCTTACCGCGCTCAACCGGAAAGATCCTGACGCCTTCCTCCAAGCTTGTCTGAATCCCGATCCTTTGATCTCCAAGCCCATGAATACCGCCATTCAGTCCTTAGTGGAACGGAAAGAGGCAGTGATCAACGCCTTGACTTACTCATTTTCTAATGGCATGATTGAAGGTACGAATAATCTGATTAAGGTCATCAAGCGCCTGGCTTTCGGTTATCGTTCTTTCATTCAATTTAAGACCCGCATTTTACTTATTTCTAACACCTTAGTTCCCTGCCGTTTTCTCAATTAAAAATGAGTCCCATTTCTGGAACTCATCTGCGTCTTTCTTGTTTCGGTTTTTCTCTCACCAACACTATTTTTGAAAGAGCCAGAATATTATATCCTAACTTCTGATACTCTCGATGAGATACTAAGATTAACTGAACATCACCTGTATGATTTCTTCTCAATCTCAATATTTTATACTCATCTAATTCTATATCGAGTAGGATACTTTATTCCTACTTCTATAATACGAAAAGCGCTGTCCCATCCAGCAAGAAGTGTCAGCGCTCATCTGTCCAACGCCACCGTAAACGGTAGCTCATGACGGGTGCCGCCTTTCAGCAACACCTTACACCTTTAGTATAGACATTCCTGACGGAATTTCAACTCTTTTCTCTTCTTTCTGAGTTAATTGAGCTTCTGAGTCATCAATCCCAGAATCACAGCTCCATTTATTTTTCATTACGCCTGCCTTTAAAATCCGCCGCTTAAAATAAAAACGCGAAGAGAACTTTCCCTCCGCGCTGAAATCCAAATACGATGCGCCGATCAGGCGTCTTCATCCTCGTCCGCCGCCGGCTCCTGAACCGCAGGCGTCAGATCGTCCTCCGCCATGCTTTCCAGCTGATTCAGGTTTTCGACCATGATCGACAGATAATCCTTATTATCCTCGCGCTGATCCGCCGATAAACTCGACAGATTGCTCAAATCCACCCGCTGCAGGTTCAGCTCAGCCGAAAGCTGATCGAACAAAGCGAGCATATCCTCCGTCATGTTCGGTTCATATGCGATATACTTCACGTTGTCCTCCACGATCTTGGTCTTGATGATATCCAGCTGCTTTTCATTCGGCAGCACACCGTATTTTGACAGAATCACCGGATAGACCTGAATGCCGTACGTCTTCTGCCAGTTGCCGAAGCTGGCGGTCATCGAAACGAATTTAATCGTTTTCTTCTCATTTTTCAGCGTGCTGGACAGACTTTGATATTCGGCGTCCAGACGCACCAGCTCGCTTTCCAGCTGGCTGTAATTTTCTTCAAAGTAGCGGCTTTCCTCGACGTAATTCTCGCACAGCCAGTCGCGGATTTCCTTCGCCATGCTCGTCATCGCGATCGGATCCATCCACAACGCCAGATCCTTTTCATTCACGTCGATCGAATCGAAGGCGTCGCCCTTGTAATACGCGCTTTCGACAAACTGCTCGACATCGTTGGCGATGACGCGGGTATAACGTTTAAACGAATAAATCGAATTATTGACGGACAAATCCTTGACCGCCGCCGAACTGGCCGAACGGATTTCCGGCAGCACAAGCTGGAAATACGGCTCAAGCTGGCCGATGTGCAGCACTAAATCGGCGTCCTTGACGCGTTCTTTCAAATCGCCGGCCGCCGTCGCGCGCTGGACGATCATATCGTCCTGCAGACTTTGGATCTCAATCCGGTCCCCGCCGATCTTTTCCAGCAGATATCCTAACGGATAAACCGTATATACTACCTTTTTCTTATCGGTTGCGCAGCCGGTTAAAGAGGTCAGCAGCAAGCCCAGAAGAACTAGAAGAGTAATTTTCTTTCGCATGGATGTTCCTCGCTTCCTTTTAGGATTATAGCATATTCCGGCCTTGAAAAAAACCCTCTTTCCGACAGCCTTTCCTCGTCTGAACTCCCTGTTTAAATCAACCAGCTACGCGGTTGGGATGGAAGCGGCTCGACCTTGCCAAAGCGCCGCGCCAGCCATTGTTTTTCATCAAGCAGTCCCCCCGGCTCCAGGATGACGTTATGCCGCTGGCGGTATAAATCCTGCTTACGATGCAGCTTTAACGGATGGGAACAGGGATGGATCAGGCGGTACAGGTAGAAATGCTCAGCCTGATACGCCCGCTGGCGCCAGCTGATCAGGTTGACGGCAAACAGAAACCCGAACACCCCGAGCGTCATCGGATTGCAATTCATCAATCTGACAAATACCAGCGGAATCAGCAGCGCCGATAAACTATACGTCAGCGCCTGAGCCGTTTGATACGGCAGAACGCAATGCCACAGCGACTGCACGATCCGTCCGCCGTCCAGCGGATACAGCGGCAGCACGTTAAACAGAAAAACCGACCGATTGATATCCAGCACCCAGTCAAGCATGACCGGCGATATCCAGCCCAGTTTTGCCAATCCCCCATAAAGCAAGGGAATGACGCCATGCATCGCCAGCCCGCCGGCCAGAATCACCAGTTCCTCCCACGCATCCCTATCGCCGAAATGCTCCAGCGTCAGCGCCAGCCCGAATGGCAGGATCGACAGCTGGCGAATCGGATAATGGAAAAACCACGCCCAGAACGCATGACCGCTTTCATGCAGCGCCAGAATGAAGAAAATGTGGCCGAGCGGCACAACGGCGTGAGAAAAAAAAGCCAGGGCTGCCACCAGGATGGTAAAACCGCTGACTTTGATTTTAACCGGCATCGCCCATCGCCCGCTCCAGTGTAACCGGCTGGCCTTGTTCGCTGAATTCCAGATAGACCGCATCCTGCACCGCGCCCAGAACCGCGCCCTTTAAAATCCGGTCGTTGAGATGGATCTGGACCTGCTGCAGCGCGCCATAGGTCACCAGCACGCCGTTATCCTGCTTCACCATGACAATCGCTCCGCTCTCCTGTTCGCCGATGTATAAGACGACGCCCTCAGCGATGCTCTGCACCTGATTGCCGGAAGCGGGTTTATAATAATGATCCTGAATCAGCTCATAGCTGACCGCCGCCGCGACCGGCTGATCCTTGCCAAACCACTTTTCAAACGGCAGCCAGGCTGATAAAGACTTTAAATGCAGCTTTTCTGAAAGCACTTCGATCTGTTGAAGGACAGGTTCAGGATCCACCCAATGCTGCTTCTCGTTGATCATCCAGCCTAAACCCAGACTGGCCCCAACCATCGCCAGCATGGCCAGACCGTAAATAAGGGTAAATAACGGACTTCCCGGCCCTTCATAGGCGCGCGGACCCGGCGCTTTGCGGCGGGCGGATATGCGTTTTCTGATATGTTTGATCTCACTCATGGCTGATCTCCTCCCCTGATACTACTGTATGCGGACAGGCAAAAGAAAAAGAACGGCGAACCGTTCTTTATTCGTCTTCTGAAGGCAGCGGGTCATAGCGCTCATTGCGGAAACGCACGAGGTTGACGATCACCCGCAGGCTCATAAATACCGGGATCGAGATCATGATCCCGATTGGTCCCAGCAGCATCCCGCCCGCAAACACACACAGCAGCGTCCACAGCGGCGGTACTTGCGAACTGCGGGAATGCACGATCGGCGCGATGATGTAGGCATCGACCATCGACAGCACGCAGATCCCGCCGATTAAGATCAACACCTTCGGCAGCGGTAAGGTGAGCGAAGTCAAAATCCCGATAAAGTTGGCGACTGTCGCGCCGAAATACGGCACGATCAACCCGATGGAGGTCAGAAGCGCGACCGTGACCGCACTCTTATGCCCGATCAGCATGTACAGCAGCGAATATTCGATAAACTTGATCGCCATCAGCATCAGCAGCGAATGCAGATAACCGCTGATTTCCGCGTTCACCGCGCTCAGATAGATCGGCAGTTCCTTGTCAATCGTGCGCGCCAAGCTGAAAATCGTCTTGCGGATCTTCTCAAAGTCAAACAGCACATATACCGAAATGATAAACGCGAACACCGCGTTGGTCAGAAATGAAAGCACCTTGGAAATCAGCTGCGGCAGCAGCGCCGAAAAGTTCGGCAGCCAGCTTTTCGTATCGTTGAGCAGCGTCGTGATCTGCTGGAAAATCCCCGCGACTAAGATGTTCGGCGCGTTTTCATTCATTTCCACATATTGTTGATAGAGCCAGTTCAAGCCGGAAATCATCGAGTTGATCAGCTCGGTCGTCTTGTCGTAGACCATCGGCACGACCATCATCAAGATCCCGATCAACAAAGTAAGCATCCCCAGGCAGACCAGCGGAATCGCAATCCTGCGCGACACGCCCTTCTTCTGCAGAAATTCAATAAACGGATGAACGACATAGGCGATCCCAAACCCGACTAAAAACGGCGTCAGAATCAGCCGCAGCGTCGTCAGCCAGCTCATCCAGACATTCGAGGTCAGGGAAAGGAAGTACAGGATCAGCAGGATCAGCAGAACCTTCAACAAGTTCTTCAGCGACAGCTGTTCTTTAAAATAAGCGTTCATTTTATGCAGCCACCCCATCGGACATCCCTCCCCTGCGTATCTTTATTTTATCATTATCAGGTTCAAAAGAAAACCGAAACAACCGGCTGTGAATCCAAACAAGGATCCCCGAGAAAAAAGGAAAGGACAAAAGAAACAAGATCTTCTGTCCTGATCCGCAGAAATAAGTTAATGCGTTCGGTTTATACTAACGAGGTTCCCCCGTCGACGATAATACGCTGGCCAGTAACATAGCTGGATGCGTCGCTGGAGAAAAACAGGACCGGTCCGCTGACTTCTCCATGCCGGCCCGGACGTCCCATCGGACACTGGGCGCTGTAGCCTTGTAAGAAGGCTTCCGATTTGAACAGCGTGTTCTGCGTCATCTCCGACTCAAACAATCCCGGACAGACAGCGTTGACTGTGATGTTGAACTGCCCGTAGGAACAAGCCATGCCCAGTGTCAAACCGAGCACCGCCGCCTTGGAGGTATTGTAGGCATGACGGATAAACATGTCGTTTTTGTCGCCGATCAAAGCGTTGACCGAGCTGATGTTGACGATCTTGCCATAATTCTGTGCTTTCATGTGCGGAATCACATATTTGCTCATCATGTACATCCCCTTGACGTTGATGTTCATCGAGCGGTCCCAGTCTTCCTGACTCAGCGTTTCAACTCCGCCGCGGACGGCGACCCCGGCGTTATTGAGCAGGATGTCGATGCGGCCGAAATGTTCGATCACGGTCTTGACGGCTTTTTCAATACTGGCTTCGTCGGTGACGTCGCAGCCGACCGGCAACGCATCAATCCCTTTCGCCCGTAATTCCTCGGCTAAGGCTTCCAGCTTATCCTGACGGCGCGCCAATAACGCCACATTGGCTCCTGCTTCGGCATAAGCTCTGGCCGAATCCGCGCCCAAGCCGCTGGACGCGCCGGTGACGACGGCGATTTTTCCTGTTAAATCAAACATCAGTAAACCCTCCTTCCGGACTTTTCAGTCCTCTTGTAACTTCAGTATAACAGGAATTTCCGGATTTGATTCAGGCAGTTATTAAAATCTTTCGTAATTTCACAAGTTAATTGATGGACAATGTAAAAACCGGTATTTTTTGCAAATACCGGTGAATGAAATGCCTTATTGCCCGCTTTTCAGCGCCCGCATTGAGTTGAGAATCGCCAGCAGCGTCACGCCCACGTCGGCGAACACGCCCATTCCCATGTTGCTTTTCCCAAACAGCGTCAGAATCAGGACGCCGATTTTAATCGCCAGAGAGAACACGATATTCTGGCGCAGAATCGCGTGGGTCTTGCGGGATATCTGAATTGCTCTCGCCAGCGCTGCCGGATCGTCCTTCATCAGCACGATATCCGCCGCTTCGATCGCTGCATCGCTGCCGACGCCGCCCATCGCAACCCCCAGATCCGCCCGGGCCAGCACCGGCGCGTCGTTGATGCCATCGCCGACAAACGCCAGCTTTTTTCCTTCCGGCTGCGCCGCCAGAAGCTTTTCAACCTGTTCAACCTTATCCTGCGGCAACAGCTGCGCATAGACGGTATCAATTCCAATCTGGCCGGCAACTGCTTCGGCAACGCTGCGGTTGTCCCCTGTCAGCATGACGGTGTTGCGGATGCCCGCCTGTTTCAGTTGGCGGATTGCAGCCTTGCTTGTGCCCTTGATTACGTCGCTGATCCCCAGCCAGCCCAGATATTCGCTCTCCCGGGCTACATGGATGATCGTACCGATCTCATCGGCCGGCGGGCAATCGATTCCGTGCGCCTGCATCAATTTCTCGTTGCCAAGCGCCAGCTTCCGGCCGTTGACTTCCACCTCGACGCCCTGGCCTGAGATTTCCTGATAATGGCGGATTTTCTGATTGTCAATCGGTTTGCCATAGGCTGCGACAATCGAACGGGCGATCGGATGAGTGGAATAGGCTTCGCCATACGCCGCCAATTCCAATAACGCGTCCGCTTCGGCATGGACCGGCTGAATCCGGGTAACGCTGAACTTGCCCTCGGTCAGCGTTCCGGTCTTGTCAAAGACGACAGTATCGACGTCTTTTAAAATTTCTAAGAAATTGCCGCCCTTCACCAGAATTCCCTGCCGGCTGGCGCCGCCGATGCCGGCGAACAGGCCCAGCGGAATCGAGATGACCAGTGCACATGGACAGGATACGACCAGGAAAGTCAGCGCCCGGTACAGCCAGACGTCAAACGATCCCATCTGAAGCAGAAACGGCGGAATGATCGCGACCAGAATTGCCGCCACGACGACCGTCGGCGTATAAACCCGGGCAAACTTGGTGATGAAACGCTCGATCGGTGCTTTTTTGGAACTGGCGTTCTCAACCAGTTCCAGAATCCGCGATACCGTCGATTCGCCGAATTCTTTGGTGACTTTTACCTGCACGACGCCACTGAGGTTGACCATGCCGGCCAGAATTTCTTCGCCTTTCCGCGCATCCCGCGGCAGACTTTCGCCAGTCAGCGCGCTGGTATCCAGCGACGTTGTGCCTTCGGTCAGAATACCGTCCAGCGGCACCCGCTCGCCCGGCTTAATCAGAATGGTTTCCCCGATCGCTACGGATTCCGGATCCACCCGCAGTTCTTTTCCTTCCCGCAGTACCGTCGCATAGTCGGCGCGGATATTCATCAGCGAACCGATTGATTTGCGCGAGCGGTTGACGGCGTAGGACTGGAACAGCTCGCCGATCTGATAGAACAACATAACCGCGACGCCTTCCACGTAATCGCCGATCGCAAACGCTCCGATCGTCGCCACGCTCATCAAGAAGGTTTCGTCAAACCATTCACCCTGAAAAACGTTGCGGATCGCATTGTAAACGACTTCCCCGCCGATCAGCAGGAAGCTGATCAGGAAAATCAAAACGACATAGTTTTGTTCCTGCAAGAAAATCCCGGCGATCAAAAACACGATGACCGCCAACAGCCTGGCGTTCTGCCGGAAGAAGCCCGGCTGAGCCGCTTCCGGTTCCGCATTTTTCGCGCCTGCCTTCATTTCCACGACGTCGACTTCCGGTTCCAGTTTCTTAACAACCTCCGCAATCGCAGCGATCAGCTCCGTCCGGTTCACGGACGGCTTGGCATCGACAAGCAGCGTCTGTGTAGAAAAGGTGACCGAGGCTTCCTGCACCTGCGGCAGGACATTCACCGCCCGCTCGATCTTCGCTGCACAGTTCGCGCAGTCCAGACCGGCTAAGCGCAGTTTCAGCTCACCTTTCATTGTCGAATGATCGACTTCCGGCAAGGCTTCATGATTGTGACCACAGCCGCATTCCTCTTCTCCATGATGATGTTCGCGGTCTTCGCCGCAGTCACTATGTTTGTGGTGATGTTCGTGATCATGACCACAGCCGCATTCTTCCTCTCCATGATGATGTTCGCGGTCTTCGCCACAGTCACAATGTTTGTGGTGATGTTCGTGATCATGACCACAGCCGCATTCTTCCTCTCCATGATGATGCTCGTGGTCTTCGCCGCAGTCACTATGTTTGTGGTGATGTTCGTGATCATGACCACAGCCGCATTCTTCCTCTCCATGATGATGCTCGTGGTCTTCACCGCAGTCACAATGTTTGTGGTGATGTTCATATTTCTGACTTTCAGACGGCAGCGAACTGTGCGGCGCCGCTTCTTTTTTATCCGTCACTTCCACGATGCGGATATCCGGCTCGACCTTCTTCACAGCCTGAATGATCTGTTCTTTTCTGGATTCGCCTTCAAATTCAACAATCATCTTTTTGTGAACAAAATCGACGGTGACCTCGTTCAATCCCTTGATTCTGCCGACCTGACGCTCCACCTTCATCGCACAATTCGGGCAATCCAGTTCCGGCAGCGCATATACTTCTGTTTTCATAGTTTTTTCCTCCAGCTAAAATGTTGGATGTTCCGATCATGGAACAGGGCTGATGAAAACCCAACAGAAATTCCGTTATATATGAATATATGTTCATATGTTTTCTGTTCACATTATAGACTACTCCTATTCTGTTGTAAATAGGAAAAATTATTTTTTGTTATTTTTTTGCTTTCTTTATTTCCCGATGCTTTTTATCTCTGAGACAAAGTAAAAAAGACCGCCGCGGCGATCTTTAACCAAACAATTTCTGGATGATGTTTTTCTCTTTGAATTTCGGCAGCGCTGCTTTCTCGCCCAACAGCCGCTGAGCGATCACGGTGTAGCATTGCGAAGTGATCGTACTGCGCTTGAACGCCATCGGCACGCCGCGGTTGTTGCAGGCGATCAGATTTTCATCCTCATAAACTAACCCGATCACTTCCAACCCCAGCCAGTCCGCCGCTTCCTTGACGCTTAGCGAAATGCCTTTTTCAATGTAACGGGGATTGACGCGGTTCATCACCAGCCGGATCGTCGTCTTGCCTTCTTTTAACAGAATTCCAATCACGCGGTCGCTGTCCTGCAGAGCTGCGATATCCAGCTGCACGACGACTAACGCTTCGTCCGCGCAGCACATTGCATATTGGAAGCCGCGCTCAATCCCGGCCGGCGAGTCCAACAGGATAAAATCGAACTGATCCTGCAGCTGATCGATCACCGTCGTCAGATCTTCCAGCTTTAACCGGCCGATATTGACCGTCCGGCAGGCCGCCATGAGAAAAAGATTTTCACAGCGCTTGTCCTGGATCATCGCCCGGCTCAGGGGACAGCGGCCTTCGACCGCATCCTTCAAGTCATAGAACACGCGGTTTTCCAAGCCCATCATCACGTCCAGATTTTTCAAGCCCAGATCCATGTCGATCATACATACTTTTTTGCCTAATGACGCCAGCGCGATGCCGAGGTTGGCGCAGACCGTCGTTTTGCCGACGCCGCCCTTGCCGCTGGTGATCATGATTACCCTTGCCACACTTCTTCCTCCTTCAAACTCAGACTCATGCATCTCTGATTCTCATAATACACACAGACTTTCGCGAAATTTGTCAGAATCTGCCAGTCGCTGTCTGAAATCTTGACGCGGGCATGATCCAGTCCCATCGCGATCAGCTGGCAGGCGGGATCGAGCAGGCGGATCTGCCCGGCAACTGTGCCCAGGACGATCAACGGCCCGCCGCCGCGCATTTCGATCTGAATCGGCTGGCGCACATCGTGAAGCAATACGGCCGCACCTTCCAACTGAATCACCTCGCCCGCCCGCAGCGGTTCGCGGATCACGGTCAAATCACCTGAGACTTCCGGTTTTTTCTGAACATAGAGTCCCCGGCAGACGCAGCCGGTCGCCTGCAGGATCTCAAACAACTGTTTCAGCCGCTCCGCGCCCGGATCGCTGTCAAAAAAAACTTCGGCCGGATGACCGTCGCGGGTCTTCAGCAGCCGAAGCTTGGCCTCCAGCTCGACGGCCTGATCCTGCCATTGACGGCAGTCCATGCGAATCGTGAGTCCGGAGTTTTGTCCGATTATTTTAACTGTTCCCATCTGAGCTTCTCCCCTTTTCTGCGGATTGACTCCCGCCGAATCTGCAGGGTCTGCCGCTGATCATTCATCCAGATCACAAGCAGGATCGGCGCCAGATTGCCGACAAGCGTCGTTACCAGACGCTTGCTCAGCCATGTCATCAGCGACATCGCCGACAGATTGCTTGCGGTCATATAGAAGTATATCAGAAGCTCTTTGACGAAAATGATCGAAAGTAAGAGAATCATCAGCTCTAATAACGAAGAACTGATATGCTTGCTCCAAATATGAATCAGAAACGCGCACGCCATGCACACCAGCGAGCTGAGCATGAAGTGATCGGCGTTGAGAAAATCAAAAACCATCCCTGCCACAAACGCCATGAACAGCGAATCCAGAAGATTTTTCTGCCGCACCGTCAGCATCAGCGCACAAAAGCCCATGCACGGAATAAAAACTGAATGAATCAACGCGAAATCAAATGGGAACAGCGCCGTGAGGATCATGTCGGCAACTAAGCAAATTCCGATGAAAGCCGCTTCGTAAATCATTGCGAAGCCCCCTGGCGGCGGACGACGCAGACATAGTTAAACGATTGAAAATCCGCAGCCGGCCGGACGTAAATATTCATGCCGACCGCATTGCTCAGCTCCTCGACCTTACTGACCGTGCCGACAAGCAAGCCGGAAGGAAAGACGCCGCCCATACCGCTGGTTACGACGCGCATCTCTTCCGTAACGGTCGCGCCGGAAGTCAACAGCTGCATCACAAAAGCCTGTTCGTTGCTGTCATATTTCACCAAAATGGCATCGACCGTTTTCCCTTCGTCGATCTCAATCTTTACAGACACCTTATTCAGACCGTCTTCCGCAGTGATCAGCTTCACCGTCGAAGTGTGTTCGTTAACCTTCGTTACCTTGCCGACCAATCCCTTCGGCGTGATCACGGCATAGTTTAGCCCGACCCCGTCGGCGCTGCCGACGTCGATCGTCAACAGGTTGTTCCAGGCTTCCTGAGTGCGCGAAAGCACGGTCGAGGGAATCAGATCGTAATCCGAAACGATCGTTTTCAAGTCCGCGATCTGTTTCAGCTCCTCGATCTGCCGCTCGGCTTCCGCCAGCTGCCCCTGCAGCGAAGAGATCTGATCGACCTGGGTGCGAAGCAGGTCGTTTTCCTGACGGACCTGCCACAGCCGTGAGAATGAGGTAAAGAAATCCGTCACCGTCGTGACCGGATAATCAATCAACGAATATTTAAGCATGGAAAAGACGTTATACCCCTGCCGGCTGATTTCACTGAACGGGGTCGTTACGCTGACGACGTTTAAAATTAACGACAAGGACAGCGAAATGCCAATCAGCCAAAGCAGTATTTTTTGAAAACGATTCAGTTTCATTTTATCACCTGCGTCTATTATACGGTGATTGCCCCCGAACTTCAATCTAATAATCCATGGGCGCGGAAGCTGAAATACTGCGTGGTTCCGACGATTAAATGATCCAGCAGCTCGATTCCGATCAGCTCGCCGGTTTCTTTTAAGCGCTGGGTAATGATCCGGTCGGCCATGCTTGGGGTCAGATCCTGCGACGGGTGATTGTGTACAACCAACACACGGCAGGCCGAGGCCAGCAGCGCTTCCTTAAACACCTCGCGGGGATGGACGATGCTGGCGTCCAGCGTACCTTTGAACAACAGCCGGTGCTCTAAAATGTGGTTTTTCGCGTCGAGATAGATCGCTAAAAAGTGCTCCTGCTGCTTGCCGCCGATTTCCCGTCCCAGCCAGGCCATCAGCGCCTCCGGATTGGAAACGACGTCGATATCGCGGGTTTGTTCCTCGCTGATCCGCCGCGCCAGCTCAAAACACGCTAAAATCTCCAGACCGCGGACCTGGCTGATGCCTTTGATCTGCGTCAGCTCTTTGAGCGTCAGCCGGGACAGACCGCTGACGCCCTGACTGCGCTGAAGCAGCTGGTCGGCGATCATCAGACTGGACGCTCCCGGCACGCCGCTGCGTAAAATCAGCGCCAGAATTTCCTTGTTGGAACAGTGTTCAATTCCCTGCTGCAGCGCTTTTTCGCGCGGCCGTTCCTCACAGGGCATTTCTCTTACGGTTGTGATGTACATCCCTCCAATACCGATGCGGTCTGACCTTGGCTTAGCTGCTGCCGTTGAGTTTCGTTGAGCGAACAGGCGCGTTCCATCCATTCGTAATCCAGATCGATCATCCGCTGGCGGCACTGGCGGGTGACTTCCGGATCGAGACTGACGCCGACGGCGACGATCTGGTATTCACCGCGCGTATAGGTCACGGGCGTAAATCCGTCCTGTTCTAAAAACGCTGTCAGCTCACGCACGGAGCTTTCCTGCGCGAACACCCCGGCCTGAATCCAGCTCAGCGACGATGATCCCTGATCGTCGGAAATCACCGGCGCCGCCGATTCCGGCTGCGTGCCGGGCGTGACGGTGACCTCCAGCGAATCCTCGGGCGCCGAGCTTGTTTCACTGATCCGCGCAAACAATCCGAAATACAGAACGCAGAAGCCCAGCGACAACAAGACGGCCATCATGGTTACAATCGAACTTTTTTTCATTTGGCTTCACCTCTGGTATCAGCCTATGAGAAACATGACCGGTTCAGTCAGACCGCTCACTTACAATATTCGCTGAAAATTCGATTTTGCCTGCCTCAAATACGAAAAAAAGGAGATTTTTTCCTATTTTTCTCCTTTTTCCGTCTTTTCTTTCTGAAACAAGCTTGTTTTTAAGGCTTCCGGGTCGGCGGACGCCGCCAGCGCCAGCGTGATGATCTGCGCCAGCAGCGGTTCGATTTTCTCCGGTTTGCCCTGGTGATCGTCAAACTGAACCTGTTCGATCAGTTCCGCGCTGGTCACGGCCAGTTGTTTGATCGCACTATACCGTTCCATGCGCGCGCTCCTTTTCGTTCCGTTCTAAAATCATCGCCACGGCCTGAGCGAACGCGCCTTCCTCGCAGCTCCCCAATACGTGATCGACCTGTTTTTTAACCGCCTCCACGGCATTGGACGGCGCAAACGACAAGCCGGCTTCCGCCAACATTTCCCGATCGTTGTTGCCATCGCCGATCGCCGCCAGCGCCTGCAGCGGAATACCGTGACGACCGCACAGCTGCTTCAGCGCCAGCGCCTTGTGCACGCCTTGCGGTGTAACGTCGAGAAACCCCGGGCCGGAGCGCGTCAGGGTCACATCCTTCAGGACGGCGCGGGCCTGGAATTCAATGTCATCCAGCTGCTGCGGATCGCCGGTCAATCCCGCCATACACGCCGGTTTTGTCATGTAGGAAAAGAAATCGGAACCGACGACGAGAAAATCAATTCCGACGACAGTGCGGTCGCTGTCTAATGAAGCATCGTAGCCGTCGGCGACCATCAGATCTTCCTGCTGCACCGCCAGCGTCACGCCTGGATGCGCGTCGGAAAACTGCTTCAGCGTTTTTATTTGCTCGAGGGTTAAGCTGTGCAGCACCGTGCGGATACCGCGGCGGCAGTCGATCAGCTCCGCCCCGGCGGAGGCAATGATCATTCCGCCTTTTTCCCGCATATCCAACTGCGCTTCCAGCTTACGCACCCCGGCATAAATCCGCGCCGTCGCGAGAACCAGTTCGACGCCCTGACTGCGCAGCGTATCCGCCGCCTTCAGATTCACCTCAGGAATCGCGTAGGTTTGATGAGAAAATAAAGTATGGTCAATATCAGACGCTAACATTCGGATCATAGACTTCGCTCCTTGCTTCACAGGTTTTGCCCGTCTGTCCTTAGGACAGGGTCATTCAACCGCAACTCTGCTTTTCACTATATCATAAAATTCCGCCGGCGCGAAGCCCTGCACTTCCCTCAAATGTAAAAAATCCTGAAGCTTTAATCAAAGCAGTCAGGATTTCTTGATTCTGTTTTAGGCAACGATCTCGCCGTTGATCAGAACCGTGCGGACCGTCGTGAACATTGCCAGCGGATCGCCGTCGGTGATGACGATATCCGCGTCCTTGCCGACCTCTAACGAACCCACCCGGTCGGCGATGCCCAGATGCTTCGCCGGATTGATCGTGATCGCTTTCAGCGCTTCGGTGTGATCCATCCCGGATTTAACCGCCAGTCCCGCCGACATCGCCAGATATTTTAGCGGCACGATCGGGGCGTCCGTCACGATCGAAACCTGCAGCCCGGCCTTGCTTAAAACGCCCGGAGTCGTAAACGTCATGTTGCGGATTTCAAACTTGCTGTTGGCGTGCAGGTTTGGCCCGACAGCCAGCGGTACGTTGGCCGCCTGCAGCTGCGGCAGGATGAACTGACCTTCTGTCACATGTTCCAGCGTCAGCTTCAAATCGAATTCCTTCGCGATCCGGATTGCCGTGCAGATATCGTCTGCCCGGTGAGCGTGCGCTTTGAGCGGCAGCTGTTTGCGCACGACCGGCAGCATCGCGTCCAGCTTCATGTCGAAAGCCGGGCGTTTGCTCGGATCCTGACGGGCCTCGCTGAGTTTCATTGAATATTCGTTCGCTTTAAACAACAGCTCGCGCAGCTTCGCCGCCGTCGCCATCCGGGTGTTGTTGTTTTTGCCCTGGTAGCAGCGCTTCGGATTTTCGCCGAAAGCGCACTTCATCGCGACAGCTTCCTTGACGATCATCTCGTCGACGCAGGTGCCGACGGTCTTCACAGCCGCAAACGTCCCGCCGACCACATTCGCGCTGCCCGGCCCGGTGCCGATTGTCGTGACGCCGGCTGCGGCCGCCTCCTTAAACGAAGGATCGAACGGATTGATCGCGTCAATCCCGCGCAGCTGCGGCGTGATCGGATCGGTCGATTCGTTGGTGTCGTTGCCCTCGAAGCCGATTCCGTCTTCATACAAACCGATGTGGCAATGGCAGTCGATAAACCCAGGGTACACCTGCAGGCCTGTCGCGTCGATGATCTCGCAGCCTTCCGGAACTGTTAGGTGTTCCCCGATCGCCGCGATTTTTCCATTATCAATTAAGATATCCGCAATGACCGGACCTTCGCCAGCCATCGTGGTAACCAGTCCATTTTGAACTAACCGCATGTCTTACGCCACGACCTTTCCGTCGATGATGACGATTTCCGGCTGTGCCGAAACCTCAAAGCAACTGCCTTCCATGACCAGAATGTCCGCATCCTTGCCGATTTCCAGCGAACCGACGCGATCCTCAATGCCGATATGCTTGGCGGCGTTGATTGTGATCGCTTTTAACGCATCCCACTCCTTCATGCCGGATTTGATCGCCAGACCGGCGCACAGCGGCAGATACTGCTGCGGAATTACCGGCGAATCGGTGATAATTGAAACCTGGCAGCCGGCGTTCGCCAGTATTCCCGGAGTTTCAAACGTTTTGTTGCGCAGCTCAAATTTGCTCGCATGGGTCAACGACGGTCCGACCGCCATCGGCACCGGTTCGTCCTTCAGCTCGTCGACAATCAGATGCCCTTCCGTTACATGTTCCAGCGTGATCTTCACATTGAATTCCTGCGCGATCCGCAGCGCCGTGAAAATATCGTTGGCCTGATGCGCGTGGGCCTTCAGCGGCAGCTCGCCATGCAGCACCGGCCGCAGCGCTTCCAGCTTCATATCGTAAGCCGGCAGCTTGCTTTCATCGCTGCCCGCGGCCAGCACCTTGCGGTCGTATTCTCTGGCCTTCAAAAGCATTTCGCGCAGCTTGGACGCGGTCGACATCCGGGAATAGTTATTCTTATCTTTATAACAACGCTTCGGGTTCTCGCCAAACGCGCATTTCATCGCGACTTCCTTTTTGACGATCATCTTATCGACGCGCTTGCCGACTGTCTTGATCGCCGTAAACGTACCGCCCAGCACATTCGCGCTGCCCGGTCCGGTGCAGACGGTTGTGATGCCGGCCAGCGCCGCTTCACGGAACGTCGGATCCATCGGATTGATGCCGTCGATCGCGCGCAGCTGCGGCGTCAGAATATCTGTCATCTCATTGCAGTCGTCGCCCTCAAAACCGATCCCGGAGCCATCCAGGCCGATATGGCAATGCGCCTCGACAAAGCCTGGATAAACATTTTTATCCGTCGCGTCGACGATCTCGCAATCCTGCGGCACGATCAGATTTCGACCGATCGCCGTGATTTTGCCCTTGTCTGCCAAGATGTCCGCAATATACGGTTCTTCATGAACCGCGTCGTGCACCCATCCATTTTTAATACAAATCATAGTTCACCCTCATTTCTTTCAATAGGTTCATTATACAAAATTTTACAAAAAATGAAAGTGATAAAGGCAGAATTTCATCACTTTCATTTCATTTACATTCAATACAAAGAAACTCAAAGTTTACTTCCTTTCGATCTCACACCACGTTTCCAATTCCGGATTAACGATTTCCCAAAGATCGTTCCAACGCGTGGGTAAACAGCTCCAGAAAGCGCAGAACGTCAACGTCGATCGCCATCTGATGATCCTTCTGTGAGTCGTTGAGCCGCGTCAGATCAGCGACGGTCCGGCCCCGTCCGGCGGCCTCTTCCAGCTCGACCTTGAGGTTGACCGGCAGCGTTGTCATCAGATCCGGATGCAGCGCGGCGGCTGCGGCCAGCGGATCGTGGAGCGGACAGCCGGCCAGACGGCGCTTATCAGTTTTGTAATAGTCGAGATAAAACTGCATCAGCCCGCCGATTAATTCCGAAGCCGGCGTCTTCAAGGCGCGCAGATGATCAATATGCGCCTGATCATACAGCGTCTTCAGCGTCACGTCCAGTCCCACCAGCACCAACGGCAGCCCGCTGGCAAAAACCTCGGCCGCCGCTTCCGGATCGACACGCACATTGGCTTCCGCAAACGGTGTTTCATTTCCGGCCACCGTCAGCGCCCCGGCCATGCAGACAACCCGGCCAATCCGGTTTTTGAATTCCGGATCCCGGCGCAGCACCTCCGCCAGCGTCGTCAGAGGACCGGCCGTCAACAGCGTCAGTTCCGCTCCATACTGCCGGGCGGCTTCCAGAATAAATTCCACAGCCGGCCGGGGCCGGACAAGATCCGGATCCGGTTCAATCAGCGCTTTGCCAAATCCATATTCGCCATGCACAACCCGGCACATCGGTGTCGGCGCAAAGTCGGTTTGGGTCAGGGGATGAACCGGTCCTGCATAGACCGGAATATCGGTTCGGCCCAGCGCTTTTAACAAGGTTTCCGTATTTTCCAATGCCTGCTTTTGAAACACATTGCCATAGGTGCAGGTCACGCCGATCACCTCCGCTGCCGGATCGCCCAGCGCATAACTCAGCGCCAGCGCGTCGTCGATGCCGGTATCCAAATCCAAAATTATTTTCATAACGGATCCTCCTTGTTTTCCTGGTTTCATTTTAAGCCCGTTTGTGCCTGACCGCAAGTTCTAGCTGAATTTCCTTTTCCGGCCGGATCGTTTTCCTTTCTGCCCAATCCGGATTCACTGCGTTCCCATCAAGAAAACGCCGGCTACCGCCGGCGTTGATCATTTTCCTTGATTCCTGATTTTAGAACGAAAGCATCTTCATGCCGTTTTGTTTCTTCGGCTTGTGATCGTCATCTTCTTCATCCTGATCCTGCGGCAGGACCCTGACCTTCACCTCGATCACCTTACGGGCGTCAGTCTGCGTCACTGTGACGACCAGATTTTTATATGTGAATGATTCGCCGACCTTCGGAATCCGTTCCAGCTCATGGATAACCCAGCCGCTGACGGTGATAAAGTCGTAATCTTCCTCATCTTCCAGACCAAAGAATTCAAACATATCGTCCAGATCCATATCGCACTCGATCAGATACGTGTTCGGATCCAGTTCCTTGTAATACTCCTTGACCTGATCGTGTTCATCGTAAATTTCACCGACCAGTTCTTCCAGAATATCTTCCAGCGTGATGATGCCGGCGGTCCCGCCGTACTCGTCCAGCACGACCGCCATATGAGTTTTGGAGCTTTGCAGCTGTTTGAGCAGCGTGGATATCTTGACGTGCGGACTGGTATATAACAACGTCTGGGTAATTGATTTGAACGTGCCCATGTGGTTGTAGTATAAATTGTAGAAATCCTTTTCGTGAATGACTCCGACGATATTGTCGATCGAGTTTTCATAGACCGGCAGACGCGAGAAATTGTTGTTGCGGAACATCAGCTCGATCTCATCCAGCGAATCCGTAACATCGACCGCAACCACGTCGACCCGCGGCGTTAAGATATCCTTGACGTCCAGATCGTTGAATTCAATCGCGGCGCAGATCAAGTCGCTTTCATGGGCTTCCAGATCCCCTTCGTTCTGTGCTTCCTCAACGATGGTCAACAGTTCCTCCTGCGTCATCGAATCGTCGTTTTCAACTTTAAACAACATCGAAAGCAGCTTCTTCCACAAGCTGAACAGGAAGTTGATCGGGGTTAAGAGCGTCTGGATAAACCCGATCACCCCCGCAACCGCCATCGCAAACTTCTCCGGCGTTTCCTTCGCAATGCTTTTCGGTGAAATCTCGCCGAAAATTAAGATCACGACCGTCATGACCGCGGTCGACAGACTGACTCCGGCGTCGCCGAAGCCCAAATTCTGCACGAACAAAACCGTCGCCAGCGACGAAGCCAGAATATTGACCACGTTGTTGCCGACCAGAATCGTGGATAACAACCGGTCGTAGCCGTCCGCCAGCTCCAGCGCTTTCTGCGCCTTGCGGCTGCCGGCCGAAGCCATATTTTTTAATTTTATTTTATTGATACTGGAATACGCCGTTTCAGTCGCCGAGAAAAAACTCGAGCAAAAGACCAGAATGGCTAAAATTCCAATCAGCGTCATCGTATTACTCATCTTACCTCTCTCCTTTTTTATCCTTCTGATTTATTTCTGATTTCACTCTCAGAATCGGATAACATGATATCGGATGAACATTCTGATCCTTGACAGTTTCATCCAAATCAGAGATGGCAGGTGCCCTGACTTAACCGTGGGGTGGGGCAAATCGTCCAACGAAAACACATCCTTTCATTTCAATTCACACTATGAGCTTTGCGTCTCTCATAATGACACAGCAGGGTTGCCGCCTTGGATCCGCGAAAGGGATCCGATCAGTCTCATTTCAGCGGCGGCGCCCTTCGTGCGTCGCTGCCATTCAGTCTGCTTCAGCGCTTCATCCGCCCACTTATGGCAATGAAATTTTCCTCACTGATTTTTTGAATTATAGCATGAACTGTTTCCCGGCGCAATGGTCCTGGCATTCAAAATAATGAAAAAGCCTTTATCTGCGCGCTTTTCAAACAATTTACGAAGTTGTTTTCGAGTTAATCATCCATACGCAGAACAATCCGGAAGATCGCAGTTTGCCCATTTCTTCATAAATCCTTTATTTTTCTTTACGAAGTCTTAAAGGATGAAACGCCGGAATTGGGGTACAATAAAGACAAGAACAGGAGGGATACGCGATGGCGAAACATCGGCCGCTGAATTTGAAAAATCTGATGCTGGTACTGATCCCCAGTTGTCTGATTTTATTCATCATCTGCTACCTTCTGGGAAATTCTTACGGCTTCCTGCACCAGCTGTTCCACTTCTAAATTAGAACCACGGTTTGTCCTCCATGCGCACCGCACAATCTTCATAAAACGTTATAAAACGATGGGCTGCCCCATCGTTTTCAGTTTATTCCATGCGTTGGGCACGGTTGAACAAAAACAGGCCGATGACAAACATCACCGCAAGAATCGCAATCGCCCCATTGGCGCTGCCAGAGATCTGCGCTGTCAGACTGACCAAAGCTGTGCCCAGAAAGGCTGCGCCTTTGCCGCAGATGTCGAACAGGCCGAAGAATTCTCCGGCGTTTTCCGGCGGGATGATCTGCGCAAAATAGGAACGTGATAGCGCCTGGATGCCGCCCTGAAACAAGCCGACGCACACCGCCAGCACCCAGAATTCCCATTGCTTATCCAACTGAATCGCAAAGAGTGCAATGCCGGTATACGCGAAAATGCAGAGCTGGATCAATCTGGCGTTGTTGATCTTGCGGGCCAGCCAGGCAAACACCAGCGCGCTGGGAAACGCAACGATCTGCGTTACCAGTAACGCCACTAACAAGCCCTGAGTATCCAATCCCAAGGCGCTGCCATACGCGGTTGCCATGTCGATGATCGTATAGACGCCGTCGATGTAAAAGAAGAACGCGATCAGAAACAGAAAGATTTTCCGATGTCTGCGGATTTTGCGGAACGAATCGGCTAACCGCCGGAAGCTGCCGCGAAGCTTATCCTTCTGCACATCTTCAACATAGTATTTCTGCTTGTAGTTTTTTAACAGCGGCAGCGTGCAGCCCAGCCACCACAGGGCGTTGATCACAAACGCCAGAATCATCGCCGTCATGATCGTCATCGAAAACTGTTCGTAAAACAGCACAAAGACCAGACTGATCACAAACGGAATGCAGCTGCCGATATAACCCCACGCATAACCATGCGAGGACACCCGATCCATCCGCTCGGGCGTCGTGACGTCCGAAAGCATCGAATCGTAAAAGATCAGGCTGGCGGAATAGCCGACCTTGGCCACGATGTACAGAATCAAAAATACTCGCCATGAGGTCGGAATCCACAACGCCGCCAGCGCGCACACGCCGACCATCACGCACAGTGCGAATATTTTCTTCTTGAGGCCCTGATAATCGGCCAGCGTGCCCAGCACCGGTCCGCTCAGCGCCACGATCAGCGTTGAAACGGAAGCGGCATAACCCCAGTACGCCAGATAATCGACTTCCGCAATCCCCGCGCTCTGGCAGAGAGAATTGAAGTAGATCGGCATAATCGTCGCGACTAACAGAATAAACGCGGAATTGCCGACGTCGTATAAAATCCATTGTTTCTCCAAGGCTGTGAGTTTCTTATTTTCCATGTTGTCCCCCATTGTTCATCCTCTACTCGTAGTCTTCGTCATACCACGGATCCAGCGGTTTTTGAGTGTTCAGCGTCGCGACGTATTCGCGGATCAGACGCACGGACAGCACTGCGGCTTCGTCCATCCCCGCCATTCGCTGCTGGATAAAATCAGCGCAGCGCGGATTCGGCTCGCGGTTGATGATCAGGCCGCCTTCGCTCTTGCGGACTCCGACCAAGCCCATCACTCCGAGAATGAAATTGCGCTTTGCCGCGCCGGGAGCGACAAACAGATCCAGCAAGCCGGTCATCGTCTTGAGCGATTGTTCGATATCGCGCGGACGGACGTCAAAGAACGGCGCGATCACCTGGCAGCACGCGGGCGAAATCGTCAGATGCTCCGTCGAGCGGGTGCGCAGCGGATCCTTGCCCTGCGCGACCATCAGCGCCCGATCCCATTCCGACTCGATCTCGCTGTGGCTCAGCCCGGATTCTTCCTGAAACGCAAAGATCGCCGGATGATTCAGGCTGTCCAGCACAAAGTGATTGATAAAGCCCAGAATATAGGCCAGCGCCGCCTCCGGATCCACGCTCTGACGGATCAGGGTGCGGGCGTGTTCAAAGAACGGACGGCCCGGTTCATGGTGCATCGCATAGCCTTGTTTTTTTATTGGCGCCTGACTTAAAGGTTTATAAAAGAAAAGCAGATCCGGTCCGTGCAGACCGATGTTGTAACAATCTAAATGTGAAATGATCCGTTCACGCAGCGCAGGCTCCAGCTGATCCAGAACCTGACGGCCGTAAACGGCATGTGTATAAGTTGCTGGCATACTTCTCCCCCTGACATTTTTCGACCTTATTATATCATGGATCCCCGGCCGGCACTGTTTCTTTTCTGTCAATTATGGCAGAAATCGAACATCTGATTGAGATCTGACGACACAACAGCAGAATTTGCGTTTTCTTCAAGTTGACATTCAGCCTGATCTGTTTGTCGTACTCCCGAAGTTTTCCTGTTCCGCCGGCGGCAGAAATGCTACAATGAAGCCAAACAAAGAAAGGAGCGCAGAATGAGCATTTCGTTATTTGATTTTCTGCAGCAGCTGACCCACAGCCTGCCGTTATTGATCACCGTGATCTTAACGATCGGCGTAATTCTGGTCAACGGCTGGACGGACGCGCCCAATGCGATCGCAACCTGTGTATCGACCCGTTCGATGTCGGCCCGCAGCGCCGTGCTGATGGCGGCATTCTTCAATTTTCTGGGCGTGCTGTTTATGACGATGGTCAACGCTACGGTCGCCGAAACAATTTACAACATCGCGGATTTCGGCTCCGATCCCCAACAGGCGCTCATCGCGCTGTGTGCGGCGTTGTTCGCGATTGTCAGCTGGGCGGTGCTGGCGTGGAAATATGGCATTCCGACCAGCGAAAGCCACGCCTTAATCGCCGGGCTGTCGGGGGCGGCGATCGCCCTGCACGGCGGTTTGGGCGGGATTAATGGATCAGAATGGATCAAGGTTCTTTACGGGCTGGTGCTCTCGACAATTCTGGGTTTCACGCTGGGCTGGCTGTGCGTGAAGCTGGTTGAAGCGCTGTGCCGCAAATTGGACCGGCGGCGCACGAATTCGTTTTTCCGCTATGCGCAGATCGGCGGCGGGGCGGCGATGGCGTTCATGCACGGAGCGCAGGACGGCCAGAAATTCATGGGTGTTTTCCTGCTGGGCGTCTTTCTCGCCAGGGGCAGGCGCATGTCGAATCCTTCGTGATCCCGCTGTGGCTGATGATTCTGTGTTCCGCCATCATGGGTTTAGGCACCAGTATCGGCGGTTACCGGATCATCAAATCCGTCGGCATGGACATGGTTCGTCTGGAAAAATATCAGGGCTTCGCAGCGGATACCGCGGCGGCGCTGTGCCTGTTGGTTTCCTCACTAACCGGTGTTCCGGTCAGCACGACCCACACCAAGACGACGGCGATCATGGGCGTCGGCGCGGCGCGGCGGCTGTCCAACGTCAACTGGGGCGTCGTCAGAGAAATGGTAATGACCTGGGTTCTGACCTTTCCAGGATGCGGATTGATCGGCTTTCTGATGGCGAAGTTGTTCTTTATTCTCTTTTAATGGAAGGAGTTGTTTATGGGCAAACAATTTGATTATTTCAACGCGTTTCTGGAAATGGGCCGGCATTCGTTAAGGGCTGGGGAGTTGTTGAAGGAAACGCTGGAAACGTATGACCCGGCTGTGCTCAAGGAGCGGATGGCACAAATTCATACTGTGGAACACAGTGCGGATACGCTGAAGCATCAGCTGACCGATCAGCTGATCCGCGAATTTCTGCCGCCGATTGAACGTGAGGACATCATGGAGCTGTCCGATGTGATCGACGATTTGACCGACGCGATCGAGGACGTTGTGATCCGGCTGTATATGTATAATATTCATCAAATCGACCCGCCGGCGCTGCAGTTCTGCGGCTTGATCATCGAGTGCATCCGCACGCTGCAGCAGGCGCTCGAAGAGTTCCGGCATTTCAAAAAATCCACGACGCTGGAAGATCTGATCCGCAGAGTTAACGAACTGGAGGAGAACGGCGACCGGCTGTATGCCGAAACGATGCACGAACTGTTCGCCACGCCGCAGGATCCGCTGGCAATCATGGTCTGGATGGAAATTTATGAACGGCTGGAAAAGTGCTGCGACCGATGCGAGGATGTGGCGAAGGCGTTGGGCCGCGCGGTGCTCAATAATTCATAGTCAAAAGACTCAGCTTCCATAACCTCTGGAAACTGAGCCTTTTTCTTTCTGTAATCTTATCCGTTATTATAAGGATCACCGGTGATGCGGCGTTTTTTCAATCGTGCACAGCCGGCGTAAAATCACAGATCTCAAACGATCCGGATTATTTCGCCTGCCACTGTATTTTTCCCTGACTGATCGTCATCCAGCTGCGGACATCCTTAAGCTTCTGCGGCGGCAGCGTAAACAAGTCCTGATCGCAGATCGTAAAGTCCGGCAGGGCCCCGACCTGAATTACGCCCTTGCGGCCTTCCTCAAAGCTTTGCCAGGCTGCGGTTTCAGTCATGCAGCGCAGCGCCGCTTTCAGAGAGAATCCCTCCTTTGGGCGGTAGCCGCTCGCTTCGGGATGGCGCAGATCCTTGCGCGTAACCGCACAGTACAGATTCGCAAATGGATTGAGATCCTCTACCGGACAATCCGTGCCGAACGAAACCGCCACGCCGCGCTCAGCTAATGAACGGAAGGCATAGGAAGTCTGCGCCAGTTCGTTTCCCACCCGCTGCGCGACGATATGTTGATCATAGTGAAGGAAGATCGGCTGAACCAGCGCCGCGGTATGCGTGGAGGCAAACCGGTCGATCAGCGCAGAATCGGTGATCTGGCAATGTACGATTCCATGCCGCAGCGGATTATCCGGACATGTCCGGTTCACGTGTTCAAACGTATCGAGCACCATTTCAATCGCCGCATCGCCGATCGCATGGCAGACGCATTGCAGTCCATGGGCATGCGCCAGTGACACCAGCGCGTCCAGCTGCACGCGGGTCATCGTCGCAATCCCCCGTGTCGATGGATCGTCGGCATACGGCTGACGCATCCAGGCTGTCCGCGCGCCCAACGAGCCGTCGGTCAACAATTTCAGCGGGCCGAACACCAGCACCTCGTCCGGCGGCGTTTGTTTCCTGATTTCCAGGTAACGCATTAATGATTCGGGATCGGTCAGCGTGCACTGCAGAACGACCCGCACCGGCATCCGGTCTTCCGCGCGCAGCTGGCGATAAGCCTCGAGCATCAGATCCAGGTTTTCACTGGTAATGTCATTGGAATGCACAGTCGTCAGCCCCGCCCGGGCCGCCGCGTCCAACGCCAGCGCCAACCGCTCCTTGATCTGGTCCACCGTCAGCGGCGGATCCAGCGGCTTTAACAACAGCATTGCGTTTTCGCGGAAGATTCCGGTCGGACAGCCTTGCTCGTCAACGTCGATCTGACCGTCCTGCGGCTGAACGATCGCCCCGGTGAAGCCCAGCCGCTGCAAAGCGCATGTGTTTACACAGGCAATATGTCCGCAGGCCCGTGTCAAAACCACCGGCACGCGCGTGCTGATGCGATCCAGATCCGTGCGGTTTAAGATCCGGCCTTCCGCAAAATAATCATGATTCCAGCCTCGGCCATGGATCACGCTGAAATCCGGATGTGCCAGAATATAATCCCGGCTGAGGGCAACAACCTCCTCAATCGAGGCAGCATTCTGCAAGTCGATGTTCTGCAGCGTGCAGCCCTTGTTGTAACAATGCAGATGCGTGTCGCACAATCCCGGCAGGACCAGCCGGCCCTGCACGTCGATGACCTGATCACTCTTTTGGCACCGGGCTTTTACCTGAGCGTCGGTGCCGACCGCCAGAATTTGAGATGAGTCAAAGAGCACGGCACTGGCAAATTGATCGCCGCCCAGCCAGATTTTCGCATTTCGTAAAATCGTTCGCATTTTCTTTCTCCTTTTCGCTATCGTGAGAGCAGGTCATCGCAGAAAAAAATCAGCGGTTCCCCAACCTCTGATTCCAATTTCTTTCCTTCAAACAGGAATGCAGTGAGCCCCACCAAGAGTTGTTGGCGATTCTAAATCACTGATTGATAAGCCGATGTTTATCAATGAAGTAATGATACACAATCCTGTAAAAAAAGTCAATCATTCGTGTAAGAAGAAAGCGTCATAAATCAGACGCTCATTTAATTTCTTTCATTTTCTTACATTTTGTTTCATTCCGTCAATTCGAAGTTTTCGGATCCAGAATCTTTTCCGCAAATAACTGGAATTGCAGCCCGACGTGCGGCACCACTTCGCCCTGAGCGATCATGTCCAAAAACATCCCGCGCGTAACCTTGCGTGTCGCGACCACTTCTTCCGGCTGCAGCGACAGTTTTGCCGCGTCAAATTCCTGATCACAGCGATACAAATCGACAATCGCACGCCCCTTCACGACCGTGCCGATGTAGACCAGCGCTTCCGGGCTGCACCGCAAGCCAACTTCCTCGCGCAGTTCGCGGCAGGCGCCTTCCCGGCTTGTTTCGCCAGCCAGCACCGAACCGCCGGTCATTTCCCACAATAATCCATGGGGTTTATCAGGATGGCGCTGTGTCAGCAGCAGCTCCCCCTGCCGGTTCACCGTCCAGATTTCCACGACCAGATGATACTCGCCTTCCGCCATCGGTTCCCCGCGGCGATGTTGACGGCCAAGCTTTTGCCGATCCCAGGTATAGCAGTCCCACATTTCCATAATCGAAAACTCCTTTACTTTACCGTAAGCTGATTCTTGCCTTACCCTTTCGCAGCATACAAAGCTTCGTCAGCGTGGCGAAAGCATTGCAGCGCCGATTCGCCCGGCTGCTGGCGATGAATCCCCAGGCTGAGCGTCATCGGGAACTGCGGGAACAAGTCCATCATCCGCTGGCTGAACTGGTTCTGCAGCCGCCGCAGCATCACTTCCGGCTCCTCGCTTTGCGGCTGCTTCAGCACCAGACAAAATTCATCGCCGCCAAAGCGGTAGGCATGCATGAATTCCGGAGTTTCATTTAACAATTTTCCAACGTACCGCAGCACCTCATCGCCGGAAAGATGACCGAGCTGATCATTGATTTGTTTGAAATCATCAAGATCCAACAAGACGAGCGTGTAATCCCGCTCCGTTTCCAATTCTTCAAAGCAGCGGTTCAGCGCGATCCGGCTGCCGACTCCGGTCAGAGCGTCATGACTGACTTCCCGCTCTAACGAAATCCGCTCCGCATCCCTACGCCGGCTGATCTGTTGACGGCGGCGCTGGAATTCCAGCAGCTCCCAACAGGCAGCCAGCGTACCTGCCTGCACCATCAGGCAGATCAGAATATCGCTGAAGTAATACGCGGTGACGATCTTGTCCGGATCCCAGGAAGGCATAAACGCGCTGAGAACACATAACGCCATCCCCGTTGCCGCAATCACGACCGTCAGCCGCTTGCGCTCATATAAGGTTGTCAGCAACGTCGGCAGCACAAACATCATATAAACAGAACTGAACGCCCCGTGGATGACCGTGATGACAAAACACAGTAGGGTCATCGTCAGCGACACAAGTCCATCCTTTTTCGTTTCTTCCCAATGCCGGGTATTGATCAGCCGCCGGCAGCCCAGCACCAGCGTTGCGTTGATCAATGTTGGAACCGCGATATAGCGAAGCAGATATTCCGGCACAGTGCAGCTGATCAATGCCGCGGCGTTCAAGACAAAAAACAATAGAATCTCCGCCGCAGCCGTTCCCGCCGCCAGCACCGCGCACACCCGCCAATGCAGATTCCGCCAGTACGTTGAAAGCTGGCGTTCCTGTTTCTCAATTTCCGACAGTATCTGTTTCTCTTCCACGCACAGCTTCCTCCTGTCTTTTGCTCTAAGTTTATCACACTCCACAGCCTGTTCTCAAGGAATTTCCAGCTTCCATCCCACTTCCCCTTCCGCTTCGATCCGCCGCTTCGGCTTTTTAGGCTTCGCCATGCGCTGCTTTCGCTGAAACGCCAGCCTTTTTCAGCATGACGGATCGAACAAGAACCCGCAGCCGGACTTTACTGTCTTTTTCAACTCCTTTGGATCGGATGCCTGTTCGGTTATACCTGCGCTTCTTGCCTGCGCAAGGAAATGTATTGCATTGCCATAGTGGGTCTCTCTGCCGGTGCTGGCAAAACTTTCTCATGAAAAAAAGCCGCCGGACACGCCGGGCGGCTCATGGCTTATTCGACGGGAACCACCAGTCCGTTGTAATGCTCGCGGATATAGGCGCGGACTTCATCGCTGGTCAGAACGTCGATCAGAGCTTTTGTTTTATCGCTGTTTTCCTCGCCTTCGCGAACGGCGATAATATTTGCATACGTCTTCGCGCCTTCGGAATCAGCCTGTTCCGAGGTCAGAAGCAGATCGGTGATCTTGGCGTCCAGCGCATAGTTGCCGTTGACGATCGCAAAGTCCACGTCGTCTTTGGTCTGGGCTACCAGCGAAGCGTCTATCTCTACAATGCTGACGTTATACGGATTCTCAACGATATCCACCGGCGTCGCCTTTAAGCCCACGCCGTCTTTCAGCTTGATATAACCCAGGCTTTCCAACAGCTGCAACGCCCGCGCTTCATTGGTGCCATCGTTGGGCACGGCAAAGCTGCAGCCGCCCTGTTCGATCGCGGATAAGGCTTTTGACTTGCCGGCATAAATGCCTAACGGTTCAAAATGGATGCCCCCGGCCGTGACCAGATGCGTGCCGTGATCCTCATTGAACTGCTCCAGATAAGGATCATGCTGGAAATAATTCGCGTCCAGATCGCCCTGTTCCAGCGCGGTGTTCGGCGTAACATAATCCGAGAATTCCACGATTTTCAGCGTGTAGCCCTTTTCTTCCAAATACGGCTGGGCATATTCCAGGATTTCAGCGTGCGGGGAGGTCGAGGCCCCGATCGTGATCACAGTTTTTTCCGTTCCGGTTTGATCCTGCGGCGCGGCGGACGGCTGCGCAGCCGGTTTTGTGGAGCAGCCGGCGATCAATCCGGCGCAGGCCAACAGAACACTGACATGTTTTAACGTTGTTTTCATCTTCATTTTCTCCTTCTCATTTATAACAAAAGGCTCCCATCCTCGAAAAAGGACGGAAGCCTCCGTGTTACCACCTTTCTTTACCAAGCCATCGCTGACTCAGCCTCATCCGGTCGTTCTCTGTCCTGCAGGGAAGAACCGTGTTCGCGGTAACGGGCGAACCCGTCGGCCGCTCACCTGGACGTGTCCAGCTCACAGCCGCGGCTTGCAGATCATCTTTCCACGGACTTCCCTTCGGCCTTTCACCCTCTGCCGATCGCTTTTTCAGTTGGTTCCGCGGTACTCTTCTGCGCACTGCCTTTTTAATTGAATTTTAATTGGAATCTGATTTTACTGAAGTCGATTGCTTTATTTCCAAGCCGGAATCAGCGCGCCGTCATACTGATCGTTAATAATCTGAGCAACAGCGTCAGTCTGGAATAACTCGCAGATCTTCTTGTAAACCGCATCGTCCTTGTCCGCAGTACGCGCGGCGATGATGTTGATATACGGGTTATCCGAGCCTTCCTGAACCGATTCCATGAAGATCGAATCCTTGTTCGGGGACAGACCGGAGTCGATCGCGATTGTGCCGTTGATGAAGCCCGCGGTCACATCCGGCAGAATGCTTGGGATCGTATTCGCTTCAATTTCGATAATTTCGATGTTGACGTTGTATTTCGTAATGTCCGTGACGGACGGGGTATAACCCTTTTCCGGATCAACTTCGATAAAGCCCAGGCTTTCCAGCAGCTTGATCGCACGGCCGCCGTTGGTTACGTCGGAAGCGATCGCAATCTTATCGCCGTCTTTGATTTCGTCGATGCCGGCAATCTTCTTGGAATACAGGCTTAATGGTGCCAGCACCGTTTCACCAATCGCCGTCAGGTCGTAGCCGTTGGCTTCACAGTCCTTATCAAAGTAGGCGTAGTGCTGGAAGCTGTCGATGTCGATATCGCCGGCGGCCAAGGCTTTGTTGACCATCGCGTAATCGCTGAAGGTGACAAATTCGATTGTGACGTTGTCCTTCGCCATTTCATCAATGATTGGCTGCCAGTATTCGTTGTTTTCGCCGATGACGCCGACCTTGACGGTGCGGGCCTCAGAACCTTCCGGTGTCGTGTTGTTTTCTTTCGGTGCGGCGCTGCAGCCGGTTAAGACCAGCGCAGCCAGGATGCAGCAGAGTAGTTTTTTCATTTTCAGTTCCCCCTTAATGTGTTGTTTTCTTTATGATCACGTCGCCGATCGCCTGCGCGATCGTTACGAGAATCAAAATAATCAGGATCGTGACCCAGATGACGTCCGGTTCGCTGCGCTGATGTCCATAGCGGATCGCGAAATCGCCTAACCCGCCGGCGCCGACAACACCGGCCATCGCGGTCAGGCCGATCAGCGAGATGAACGTGATCGTGGTTGCCCGGACAATCGCAGGAATCGACTCTTTCAGATAGACCCGGAAGATGATTTGTAACGGCGAATCGCCCATCGCCTGCGCCGCTTCGATCAGGCCGCCGTCAACCTCCGCCAGCGCCAGTTCAATCTGGCGGGAGAAGAACGGCACCGTGCCGATGATCAGCGGGATGATCGCGCCTTTGACGCCGATGCCCGTGCCCATAATCGCCCGCGAGAGAAATAAGGTCGCCGGGACTAAGATGATAAACGGAATCGAACGCAGGATGTTGATAATTTTATCAAGAACCCAATAGACCGGATGACATTCCATGATGCCTTCCTTGCGGGTGACGATCAGCACGACGCCGAAGAACAGCCCGAGCACAAACGAGATCGATCCCGACCAGCCCATCATCTGGAAGGTTTCCAGTATGCTCTGGATCAGCTTGGGGATCTTCACCATCACGTTGGGAATTAATTGTTCCAGCATTTCAGCACCTCCACTTCAATGTTGTAATGCTTTAATTCAGCTTCCGCCTTGCGCATCGCGTCTTCGCTGCCCTCCAGCATGACGATCAGACTGCCCAGCGCGGCCTGCTGGATCACCTCGACGTTGCCGAACACAATGTTGCACACAACGTCGTATTTCTTGGACAGCTGCGAAATCAGCGCTTCCTTGGTTTCCTCAGCGCCATACGTCAGCTTCAATAACCGCTGGCCCTTATGCAGCCGCACGATTTCCGCACCGTTGTCGATCAGCTCGTAAATCTTGGTGATCGGATTGGTGGAATTGATGAAATCGATCGTCATCTGCGCTTTCGGATGCGAGAAGATATCCAGGATGTTGCCGGTTTCGACGACCTTGCCCAGCTCCATAACCGCAACGCGATTACAGATTTCCTTGATGACTGCCATTTCGTGCGTGATCAGGACGATCGTGATGCCCAGCTTCTGATTGACTTCCTTCAGCAGCTTGAGAATGCTGGAGGTTGTCTGCGGATCAAGCGCGCTGGTCGCCTCGTCGCACAGCAGCACTTTCGGATCGTTAGCCAGCGCCCGCGCGATCGCGACACGCTGCTTCTGTCCGCCGGACAGCTCCGAGGGGTAAGCGTTCAGCTTCTCGCTCAGCCCGACCAGTTCCAGCAGATCCTTGACCTTTTTGTCAATCTGGGCTTTAGTGAGCTTGCTTCCTTTTAACGGATAAGCGATATTCTGATAAACCGTACGCGAACGCATCAGATTGAAATGCTGGAAGATCATTCCGATCTTCTTGCGGATCTTGCGCAGCTCTGCTTCCTTCAGCTGGGTGATATCGACACCGTCGATCAGCACCTTGCCGGAGGTCGGCCGCTCCAGCAGGTTGATGCAGCGGACCAGCGTCGATTTCCCTGCGCCGGAAAATCCGATGATGCCGAAGATATCCCCGTCTTCGATTTTCAGGTTAACATCCTTGCACGCCTCAACGTTCAGGTCCTTCGTCGTAAAGGTTTTATTGACTCCGACCAGTTCTATCATGTTCCTCTTCCTTCCTTAAAATAAAAACTCCCGTCCCCAACAAGGACGAGAGTTGATTTCCCGTGTTACCACCTTAATTCGCAGTCCGCTTTCACGTTCTGCCTCTTCCGGTACGCGTTGAATAACGTTATACCGTATCACGTTAACGGGTGAATCCGTCATAGCCTAAGTTTCCCTCGGTATGCAGCTCCAAGACCATTTTCACAACGATTTTCACTGCCCTTTTTCAGCGCCCGGGCTCTCTGTCAAGTTTCCATCGGAGTTACTATTCTTTTCAAAGCCTTTGTTTATGTACCTGATTATAGTTCACTCTTTTTTCAGAGTCAACCCCTTTTTCAAAATTTCCCGCAAAAACGCCCTGATTTAAGCTTTATAGGCCTGCTCGTAAAGCTCCTGGAGAAGATGCATCTCCAGCGGAAATTCCTCGCGGTCATCCATGTCAAACTGAGTAATGCCTTCTTCCTTCGCAATCTTTCCGACCTGACGGTAACGGCCTTCCCAATCCTGCACTTTAATTTTTGGATCTTGTATCAAGTACTCCAGATACTCGCGGTTATCTTCCCACAAATTATAGCCTTTCCCGCTGATCAGCTCCGGCTCTGACAGAGGCTCACCCTCATTTATAACCTTGGTGACCACACAGTTAAAGCTCCAGCCTTCACCCAGATCATAGTCAATCTGGATCTTCGATTTTTCTTTGAGTTCCAGATGGCAAAGCGAAACCCGGCTGGAATCTTCATAATCCCCCAGCTCAAATTCAGATGGAGAATATTGTTTATTCTTCAACTTGAGCGTAAATAAATGTCCGCCCATTCCATGAAAGGCGGCGATCGCCGCACAGGCCAGCTCCGTTAAATTGAGAAGTGCCGGAAGGCGAACTTTGCGCCAGCTTTTTGTTCCCTCGAGCGTAATTTTAAATTCGATAACCTGCCTGCCGAATTGCTCATAATCGGGGAACGAGTTTAAAATATAGAAAAATTCCTCATCGGAAATCGACTCGTTTCTCATTACCAAGGATCTTAAAACGGCCTGCATATCCGCCTCGACCTGATCCGCATCCATCCCTAAGCCGATAAGCCGCTCTGTAAAGCTTTCAATTTCAGACGGGTACTTTGTCCGGATTTGAGCGGTTATCGCGCTGAGATGCTGTTCAATAAGTTGTTGGATCATATACTTTCTCCTTTTTTTAATATTCAGGCTCTTTTTACTTTAAGGTTAACACAGGCAATCAGAAAAATAATAGACCGGCGTTCTGATTCAGCAGTAGGTTATTGCCCCTCTATACAGGATTTGACCTCATGTGAGTGGAAACCCTCCGCTTTCTTCGTTAAGTCTCTCTTTGTTTCGCACTGCTGCCGGATGAACAGACTCACTGATAATCTTTATTGCAATTTGCTCCTCCGTGTAATCCGGATGTTGTGCTTTGATTTTCAGAATGGTTTGAATACATGCTTCTTCTTCCTCTAGAATATCCGCTATTTCAGCAGCTTGCATTCCTTTCTTCGCTTTTTTCAGTGTAATTGTAATAAGCTTCAACAGAGAACCTTGATCTTTACCTTGCTTTAAGGCCAGCTCCCGCGCCTGTTTCACAGCTCTTTCCCGTTCCTTGCGGATCTCTGAATTCCGCATCATTTCTCTGTCCAGCCGCTTTGTTTCCCACATGTACTCGATCGTGCTCATCGGAATCTCCATCATTTTCTCCACCGCCCTTCTGCATCCTTCATCCATCGCTATGATCTGTTGAATCCACGCCGCTTTGTCCGGATCGCCTGCAAATTTTAATACCACGCGCCACCGGTCCAACGGCGTTAAATCCTTGACTGGAATCCGCTGTAAGCGTTCCACTTCTGCTAATTCAATAATACTCACTTGAATGTGTTTTGTCAAGGTTCTTCCCGTTTTCTCACCGGCTAAATAAAACACATCGCTGCTCACATCCGGATCGTCAAAAAAGCAGAAATTCGTGATCATGATCACGCGCACTGGTTTCAGTTCCCGATAATCTTTTCCCTTTGTCTTCTGGCCGGAAAGCAGACGCGATAAATAGAAAACAATGCGGATTCCCTGCTCCTCGGGATTCCCGTTTTGCTGGATTTCCAGATCAAAATAAATCTCCTCGTTGATCACCCCGCAGATATCATAACGAATTGCTTTGTCGTCAGGATGTCCTGCTTTTTTCTCATTCGGCAACAACCGCACCTTTTTAAAATCAGGATCAATCGCATGGAAAAGACTCGTCAGACATATCAAATCCTCAGGATCACCGATCACAGTTTTAAAGACCCAGTCGTCCAACAAAGAAATCCTTCTCTTCTTTTGCTTCTTCCGTTCAAGTAGATTGATGGACATTCCCCCACCTCCTCTACAAGTTAATATTGCGGTAATTTCAAAAAAGCCTTCCTCTTTTTCATGAAAATTCAATTATTTTCGACAAAATCGCAAACTTATTTGTAACCATTTTCAAATTAAATTCCGAACACTGGAAATGGTCTTGCGAATCGACGAAGTAATTGAATCAGACATTCATTTCTTTTTGCTTTCAAACTTCTGATTATCCTTAACTTCACTTCAACGACTTTATTGAACCAAGAAAAGATAAGCATAAGCCCGAAAATCTTCAACATGTCTGACTTTATCCTGGCTGCGAAAAGATAAATTTGCCAACCCCTGAAAGCAAATGGGATTCAACAGAAAAAATCGACCCCGTCTTGAAGGGAATCGATTTCTTAACTATATTTTTCCTTTATTCTGTTAAACGCTTATCTTACTCGCATTACCGACTGTTTATTCGACTTTTAGATGAAAATATTCAAAAATCAGTTCCGGATTGGAATTCACGATCAGCGATGCTGGAAACTCCGCGGCGGCGCAGACTTCCTCACACCGCTGGAACCGGCCGATCGCGTCGCAGTAATGCGCGTCGCTGCCAAACAGGACCGGCACGCCGTGCTGCTTGCAATACCGCAGCATCCCAAGCATATTTTCCCGGCCGCCGACCCGCGAGCTTTTCGGATTCATCGAGGAATTGTTGACCTCGACTAACGTATGGGTCGCCTTGCATGCCAGAACGACCGCTTCCTGATCGATCGGATAGCGGGAATCGTCCGGATGGCCAAGAATCTTGACATAAGGATTCTGCACGGCATTGATCATCGCCTGCGTGTTTTCCGCTTCCGTATGCGCGGTGCCGAAGCATGGAACGTGCAGGGATGCGATCGCGTAATCAAGCATTTTCAGCGTGCTTTCGTCCAGATCGACATGTCCTTCAACATCCATCACATTCAGCTCCGCGCCTTTGAGCACGCGGATTCCCTGCACGAATTCCGGGACGACATGAAGGTTGCGGAAGTAGAACAGATGCGTAGAACCCGGCATCTTCGGCGTATGATCGCTGACGCCGTAAATCGTTAGACCGTGTTCCCTGGCTGCAGCGATGTTCTCGTTCAGCGTGCTGTACGCGTGTCCGCTGACGACGGTATGCGTATGCAGATCAAGGTAAATCATGCGTTTTCCTCCAGATACTGCAGGCTGATCTTACTGTTCAGTTCGCCGAAGAAACCGATCCGTTTGCCGCGCAGCGAAGTTGGCAGACCGCTGGACAACTGGCTGTCAAATTCCACCTGACCGTTTTCGTCCAGGACGACGACGCGGGCAATCCCATCAATTTTCAGCGTGTCAATCGGCGCGGCACCGATATACCAGTGAATCAGTGGATCGCGCAGCGTCATTTCCCGCACGTCCAACGGCGGCAGGTTCTCACAGAGAACATAGTGGTACTGACCGTTTTGAATCGAACCATCCGCCAGCCACAAAACGCTCGACATTTCGCGCGAATAATTGCCCGGAATCTCAATCGCCGGCACCGCCTCATAATCGTTGAGGATGCGCAGCGGATACGGGGCTAAAAGCAGGTCGTCGTAGCCCTTTTCCATCTGCACGGTAAAGGTCATCGGGACATTGCCCAGCGTGCGCTGCTGCAGATATTCGTTATCCATGATCCACGTCTTATCCGTCAGATTCTTCCAGCCGCTTACTTTACCGGACGGCTTGAGCTTCTGCAGAAAAACCTGGCGTTCAGCCTGTTCCGCCACGACGCTGCCCGGCATCTGATAAACAAGATACAGCTTTTCGCCCTGCGGCACAAACCCGATTCTTAAATCGGCCATGCCGAAGACCGACGTGCCGGGCTGTCCCGCAAACCAGCCGTGATCTTCCTGCAAGCCGGAAACTTCCAGCCGCCAGCCGCCCTTGGCTTCGCGAACCTCCAGCGTCAGATCGCCATGTTCAAAGCGTGCCCGCACGATCTGATCCTTATTGCCGTACAAACCAGTAATTTCCACCGGATGCACGACGGTTTTCAACGCCGGCAGCGGCGTCGCTTCAAACGCGCAGCCCTGAGCCTTGAGAATTTCATAAACCAGTGCCTGATTGAGCTTTGAAGCGCTGCCCTTATCCGTACACAGGACAACCGCGGCGCTCAGCTGACAATCCGGGATAATCAGGGAATGGGAGTTGAACCCGAACGTCGAGCCGGACTTGCACAGCGCCTGTTTGCCAAAGCCCTCAAACAGCCGCATCGACACGCAGTCCCAACCCAGACCATAACGTTCCGTGGTATTGTCCGCAACGATCAGCTCTTTCGGTTGTTGATCGCGATTCATTTCCGTCAGACCCGCTTCATCAACCAGTTTGCCTTCACGCAGCGCGTCTAAGAAACGGCATAAATCCGCGGCCGTGCTGTAAATCCCGCCGGAACCAATGCCGTTGACATATTCCTGCGGGAAGTCGAGACCAAACGGTGATTTCGCTTTGATGTATTTGCCATCCATGATTTCATGGATTGGGAAATCGGTATGCTCCATGCCTAACGGCTCGAGAATCTTCTCGTAAATATAGGAGGAATAGCTCTGCCCGCTGACCACCTCGACTAACAGCTCCGCCAGGGAAAACCCGTCGTTGCAGTAAACGCTGAACTTTCCCGGCTGATCCTTCAGCCGGCTCTGCGCCGCGTATTCAATTTCTTCCTTCAGGTGATTACGGTTGCGGGCGTTGGTGTATTTCCCCTTGAAGCAGTTGCCCGGCAGTCCGCTGCTGTGATTCAGCAGCATCCGGACCGTAATATTTTTATACCGGGCATCCGGCATCTTGAACATCGGCAGTTTTTTCACGATCGGCTCGTCAAGCGACAGCTTGCCTTCCTGCGCCAGCATCATCACGGCCGCCGTGGTGAACATCTTGCTGATGGAGCCGATTGAAAACATCGTTTTCTCCGTGATCTTCGCGCCCTTCGACGCCGTCCGGCCGCTGCGGTAATGATAAATTTCTGCTCCCTGCTGAAAGATCGCGACATCCATCGCACGGACCTGATGCTCGGTGAAAAAGGCTTCGCACAAAGCGTCCAGCTTTTGATTTTCCATTGAGTTCCTCCTCTTTTTCTATTTTCAGTATTCCTGCGCGGCAGCGCATCAATACAATAAAGTCTAAAGACCCATACATTATACTGGATTTACCCTTAAATCACAACCGGACGAAAGCGTTTCCGCGGCAATTTCAGGATGATTTTTCATCGCGTTGTGAGTATAATGAAAACCATGAGGTGAACGGAATGAAGGAATTTCAAATGTTTTTCTTTGACGTCGACGGAACGCTGCTGGATAATCGCAATCACCGGATTTCGCCGGCGGTCATGGAGGCGTTAACACGCTTGCAGAAAAATGGAAAAAAGATTGTGATCAGCTCGGGACGGGATGTGAATACAATCCTGATGATGCCGCAGCTGGCGGCGATTGCGTGGGACGGCTATATCTGCCGCAATGGCAGCGTCATTGCCGACGCACAGAAAACGGAGCTGTTCCGGGTTTTCTTTGATCAGGCAACGATGGCGGGGTTAGAAGCGGTCTCCGCGCAGCTCCGCTCACCGATCCAGTATATGGGTCATGACGACTGGCTGAATTGTCCGCCGACGCCGGATTTCATCGCGGCCTGCGAATTCTTTCACCGCGATCCGGCCGCGATCGACGTCCGGGCGACGCGGTCAGACGATCAGGCGACGATGGCGCTGGCCTTTGACGCAGCGGACAGCGATTATGCGGCTTACCGGACGATTCCCGGTTTGACGGTGTTGCCGACGCCGTTTCACTATGCCGATCTGGTTCTCCGGGGTATAGACAAGGGCGTCGGGATCACCCGGCTTTGCCAGCACTTCCATATTGATCCCCAGGCCACAATGGCGTTTGGCGATGGGATCAACGATCTGGAAATGCTGCAGGCGGCAGGAGTCGGCGTAGCGATGGGCCAGGGCCGGGAAGAAATTAAAGCGATTGCCGACTACGTCACCGATTCCGTCGAACAGGACGGCATCGTTACTGCGCTGCAAGCTTTCGGTCAGCTCTGAGCGGAAATTTTCGCTTTTCTTTGATTATTTTATTTGACTTAGTCAAATTTATGCTTATACTGAAGAAGTCAGGAGGTGTTTTATGTCCTATCCTTTCTCATATTTAATCTGCCAGCTGCGCCGGGAATATACGTCCACGCTGCAAACGCGGCTGGATGCCTTCGGGTTAACCGTAGGGTTGTTCCCTTATCTCATCTATCTTGAGCATACCGGCGCCTGTACGCCGTCCGCCATGGCCCGAAAGCTGCGTCAGGATAACGGCCACATCACCCGCTGTTTAGACAAGCTGGAAAAGCTCGGCTGTTTGATCCGCACGCGCAGCGCGCAGGACGGCCGGGCGTTCACCGTTTCGTTAACCGAAAAAGGCGAACAGATCTGCCAGGAAATCACTGTCGCCAACCAGCAATGGGAGCAGGGGGCGCTGGCCTGTCTTTCACCGGATCAAGCGAAACAGTTAACTGCGCTTTTAAGTCAGGTTGTCCTGAGCTTAAGGAGTGAAAAATGACGCACGCCTGCGTTAAGCCGATCACCATCGGCAAATGTGAACTGAAAAACCGGATCATCTTTGCCCCCACCACCCTGGGCTTAAAGCCGGAAGAAAAAGCCGCGAAGCTAAGCGCGATCGCTCAGGGCCAGACCGCCCTGATCATCCTGCCGGATATCCCGGTTCTCGGTTCCCAAAGTTTACAAAACCCCCGCACTTTCGCCGCTTACCGGCAGCTGATCAGCGAGCTGCATCAACAAGGCGCAAAAGTATCCGCCCAGCTGCATCTTTCAGACGCCAATTTCAAAGCGATGCTGAAATTAATTCCCGCGCTGCTGACACACAGACTCACCGCGGATCAGCTGCGTCAGAAACTGAACGACTCCGCCGCGGTCACGGTCAATCAAATGCGTGAAAAACGGATTCGCGAAATCCTTGCGGCTTTCGGTCTCAGCGCCCAGCAGGCTCAGGCCGCGGGCTTCGATATGATTCAGGTACACGGCGATCGTTTGATCGGCAGCTTCAGTTCGTCACTGATCAACAAGCGGACCGACGAATACGGCGGTTGTCTGGAAAATCGGATGTGGTTTGCTTTGGAAGCAGTGCGGCAGGTCCGGCAGCACTGCTCGCTGCCCATCGACTACAAGCTGGCCGTCCGGCAGATCAATCCGGATTATGGCAAAGCGGGCGTGCTGGAACAGGATCTGGATCCGGTCGTCGGCTGGCTGGAACAGGCAGGCGTCGATTGTTTCCACGTCACCCTGGCGAATCACGGCGCGCTGACCGACACGATTCCGCCCGCGAATCACCCGGCGTTTTCCGCGGAAGGTTGTTTTCTAAAATTTGCCGATCAAGTCAAAGCGCTGACCTGCAAACCAGTGATCGGCGTCGGGAATCTGCGCCATCCAGAATTCATCGACCAGGCGATCGAAAGCGGTCGGATCGACGCAGCCGCAATGAGCCGGCAGCTGATCGCTGATCCCGACTGGACCGCGAAACTGTTGGCTGGTCATCCGGAAACGATCCGGTATTGTGCCGGCTGCAATCAAAAATGTCTGCAAGGTTTGATGAGCCATCAGGGAATTCATTGTATTTATGATCAGAAAAGGAGTGATATCCAATGAAAATCGCAATCGTAGTTCAAAGTAATACCGGCAATACCCGTCAGCTGGCAGAAGCAATTCAATCCGCCCTGCCGGACGAAATGCTTATTTATTCCGGAGCGCCTGCGCCTGAAGCGCTGCAGGCAGACTTGATTTTTGTCGGTTCCTGGACAGACAAAGGCGTCTTCGCCAAGCCGGTCCTGGATTTTTTGGCCCAGTGTCATCAGAAGCAGCTGGCCTTGTTTGCGACCTGCGGCTTTGGCCAGTCGGACGAATATTTCCAGGCGATCCTGAAGCGAAGCGCCGATCAAGTTCCTGCCGACAACACGATCTTGGGCTGCTACGCCTGCCAGGGAAGAATGCCGGAAACCGTTAAACAGCGGTATTTGGCCTTGCAGGCAAAAGAGCCGGAGAATCCGCGCTGGGCTTCCCTGCTGGAGAACTTTGACGCCGCTTTATCGCATCCGGACAGCGCAAATCTTGAAGGTGGCCGGCAATTTGCCCAGCGTATTTTGACAGAACTCCAATAAACCGCAAACCTGAAATCAGCGAGGAAAGATAAACCTTCCCCCGCTGATTTTTATTTTGGACTGCCGCTTAGAATTCTCTTCCTTCCCGCTCGGCAAAAAACATATCGGTAATAAATTCCGGCGATTCCGCCCACAGCGCATTTTCCGTCGGCTGCAGCGTTTTGTACGTTTATGAACGGTAGAACTCCAGCATCGCGTCTTCAAAAGATAAATTGAGTTGTTCCTGAATGATATTCACAACGGCTCGGATCTGTAAACATACATTCATCGTTATGTCCTTTCCGTTAAACGTGTAAATAGCCTCCATCATAGACCTGTCTCCTTTCTAAAGTTAGACTTGTTAACCGAATTCTTTATTCTGTTATTTAATTATGCTTTCTTAGTTTGCAACCCATGCTGAAGCTTGATTATTTCTTCTTCATTCTCCTTCGTTAATTCGCTTATTTGATAAGAACGTATTCTTTCATTGACTAATACCGGAATAAGAAATCCGTGCTGAACAAGACCAGCAACTCTGTTGATAACCGTTTTATTGGTAACTCCTAATTTTTTTCCAAGTTCAATCGGAGTAAATTCTCTAATTCCATTTTCAAACAAATAACTAAGCAGCTCCTTCTCCCTTTTTTTCAAATAGGTCAAGCTCGAAACAACATTACTTTCCTTTGTTTTATATGACAAATCATAAACTTTCTTTGAGTAAAGCTCCATCATTCTTAAGAAATAAGTAAGCCAAATTTCTGGATGCGGCGGATTATTTCTGCCTGAATAATATAAAGCAGGCAACCCCATTTGCAGGGAATTGTAGTATTCTTCTGCATCATAAGCAAAATATTCTTCTAACGAACCAATCCCCTGAAATCCATATCCAAAATAATCGAGCAGATATCCAGAAATCAATCTTGCCGTTCGACCATTCCCATCTTCAAATGGATGAATTGTAACTAATTGATAATGGGCAATCGCCGCGATCAACAACGGATGATCATCAGTATGATCAAGATAGTCTACCAATTCATCAAGCAGTATCGGAACATCAATATACTCAGGCGGAATATAATCCGCGTTCCCGCTCAAAGAATCATAAACCGCAAATAAAACGCCTGCCGGCATGGGCCCCCGCAATCCTATTTTTTCTTTGGAAGCTCCCTTTTCCACGATCGCCTGAACTTCCAAAATCATTCTTTTTGTAACTTTTTCCTTTTTTTTCAACTTATTCTCTAAATATAAAAGTGCCAGATAATAATTTCTAACTTCCTGTTCTGGTTTTAGGAAATGCTTGTGAGGGCCGCTTTCCACTATTTTTCACTAAAATTACACTATTTTTCATTATTATCTTCTTGAAAATAGGATGAAAAAAAGCGGGATTTCCACTTTTCATTTCTTATGCACTAATTTATACGTCCAATTTTTTACCCTGTATTCTTAACCGCAATGATCAATCTTCGCCCATCCCCGCAGCTGCAAGCAGCGCTAACTGGACCTTGGGATCAGCGAAGCAATTCACAGAAGTTAACTCCACAGGAGGAACCGAAGAATCAATACATTCTCTCCAATAAGCCAGATGTACTTGATCAATCGGATGCGCAGAATCTTGGACATCCGTCCCCTCACCCTGCAGATCCACCCAGATCAAAGCCATTCCCTTCGCGTCTTCTTCCATGAAAATTGCTTCCAAAGCCATTTTTTCATCGCTCAGCGTTTCCTGAACCTCCGCCTGTCTTTGGTTCAATACAGCCATCCATTCGCGGGTCAGCTGCTCTTTCCCCGGGCGTACCGCATAGCGGGTCAATGTGAGTTTCATGATAAGATTTCCTTTAATAAATCAGATGTCAGGACTGAACAAGCGATGAATTGACCTGTTCGCATCAATTCGTCGATTTCGTTCACAGACGCCCAGCAGGCTTCTGTCACTTCTTCGCTTTGCAGAACAAGCTCGTAAATACTTCCATTGAACCGGACATGAAACAGGGAAATTTTCCGGCTTTGATGGAATACAATTCGTACAGAAAGACAAGTTTCAGAATTAACCAAAATTCCAAGTTCTTCCTTCAGCTCACGCTGTACTGCATCAAGACTGGATTCGTGAAATTTCACCATCCCGCCGGGGCATTCCCAGTGTCCCCCATCGCTTTTCCCAACTGCCCGGCGGGTGATCAAAACTTGATGCTGATCATTTTCAATCACTGCGACCACGCCCAGAAAGTATCCGTTTTTAAGCACCGCATCCCGCAAAACAGGATAAGAAAAGCGCCGGCCGTGTTCATCGCAAGCCGCTAATAGCTCCTGTTGAAATTGATGTGTTGTATCCATATCCCCGTCTCGCTTTCCTCAGAAATTCTCTTTTAGTCTTCCTTAACAGATCATTGCTTTAACGGCGCAAATTTCTCGTCATATTCATCCTTTGAGATCGCCGGCGCCTCATAGACCCAGTCAATGCTGAACGACAGCGCCTTCGGCGCGTCGATCTCGCTGTTCAAATTAAACACCCGGTGGATTGCTTTCTTGTTGTCTTCGATTGAGCCCTGATACAACCGGACAATCGACATCCGATTCGGCGCCCGGTCGTTGACGCCGGAAATCCGCGCGCCGATCACATTGAATATGTTCTGATTCTGCACATAGCTGCGGTTCATCTTCTTCATCGTTAAGTTAAACAAGCCGATCATCTGTTCCATGCTTAGATTAGTCGACACGTTCTCGCCCGCCGCATCCAGCACCTTCAGCGCCTTATTGACATCCTTCAGCCGCACCGCTTCCGTCAAAATTGCCTGAATCACCTGCTGCTGATTGCTCTGACGCTGAAAATCTCCGGAATTATAAGAATGCCGTTCCCGGGCAAACGCCAGCGTCTGTTCGCCATTCAGCCGGTTAACGCCCTGCGGCACCCACACTGTCTGATGTCCACGTTCATCGGAGGAATCCTGACCGACAAATTCCTTCGGATTGTCGATGATCACGCCGCCTAAAGCGTCGACGATTTCAATGATACCGTGGAAGTTGCTTTCAAAGTAGAAGTCCACATCGACGTCCAGCAGCTGTTTCACCGTATCAATCGTGCATTGGCGGCCGCGCACGCGGGAATTGTTGATCTTATCCGACTTTTGATTGGTATAGCAGGCGATCGGCACATAGCTGTCGCGCGGGATGGACGTCAGCAGCACCGTCATGCTGCCTGGATTGACCGTTGCCAACATCAGCGCGTCGCTCCGGTCGTCGTCCACGCCGATGATCAGCACGGTGAACGGCTCCTTCGTCACGTCCTTATCGCTGCCCTGCTCGGTATGAATCGTCAGCGTGCGGTTAAAGTTATGCACATCGCGCAGCGCCGCCAGCTCCGGCGCGATTTCCTCGTTCGTTTCAAACATGCCCTTATAGTTTTCCGGCAGGGCGGCCACGTCGATTTCCTTGTTCAGCAGCCCTTTTAAAAGCCGTGTATAATCGGAATATTCACGGTATGTTACCTTTAACTTTAATTTTTCAATCTCGTTCTTCGGCATTTGATAGCCCTGCTGCGCCTGTTCGTCATCCAGAATCCCGAACACCTTGCCGTTGAGATCCTGCGCGCTCTGCAGCGCGGCATGCTCATCATCACCCAGCACGACAAAAGAAACGCCGACGGTTTCCTGCGACGATCCCTGATCCATCATCTTGTCCAGATTGACGTTCAGCCGGCCTTCGACATACACGCCAAACGCGCTGATCAAGCCGATCACGACCGCCGCCGTCATCGCGGTCTTCAACAGGCTGACGCTGCGCCGGCCAACGGCCAGCATCGCCAGGAAATTCAAAATCAGCGCCGCCGCCAGAACGATCAGATTCAGACGGATAAACAGCGTCCGGCTTAACGAGCTGAACTGCGTCAGCCCGAGCATCGCCAGCACCAGAAACAAATCGGCGGTCAGCACGAAAAAAGCCATGATCTGATTGATCAAGGTTAAATCACGCCGGACCTTCTTTTTCTTGTGCGGCTGAGTTTTACGTTTGTCCATGTCGGCAGTCCTCCAGAGGTTTAGCATTTGAACATCGCGGATTGCGATGCGTTTATCCGATTTACACTGGATTTATTTTAACATAGAGTCCTGCGCCCTGCAGAAGTTTCTGCGCTTTGTAAGAAATTTGAAAAACTCCCGGATCAGGATTTCCGGGAGAGAGGACGCGATGAATGGTTGACAGGATTGAATAATTTGGAGATCTCGTTGATCAAAATCAGGCTTGCGGACAAACCGAACACGACGGCCCAGCAGGTCCAGTCCAGCGCTGCGGTTTTCAGAATCATCTGGAAGATCGGCAGATTCACCACCATCACCTGCAGCGCCACGCCGATCACAAACGTCGCTAACAACAGCTTATTGCGGAGAATCCCAACCTTGAAAATCGAGTGGTCCAGACTGCGCAGATTCAAGCTGTGGAACAGCTGCGCGATCGACAGGACCATGAACGTCATCGTATGTGCTGTACGGGGATCATAGTTTGATCCGAATTTGAACGCGACTAACGAGATCGTGCCGATATACAGACCATTGAGCACCATGAACGCCCAGCCGCCGTTGGCGAACAGACTTTCCGTCGCCACGCGGGGTTTCTGATCCATAATATAGGGATCCTGTGGTTCGGCGGCCAGCGACAGCGCCGGGAACGCATCGGTAACCAGATTGATCCACAGAATCTGAATCGCCGAGAGCGGCGCCGGGGCGATCGGCATCAGCACGATTGCCAGAAACAGCGTCGTGATTTCCCCCAGATTGCAGGAAAGCAGATACAGCACAGCCTTCTGGATATTGAGATAAATGTTGCGGCCTTCCTCGACCGCGCTGATGATCGTCGCGAAATTATCGTCCGTCAGAATCAGATCGGACGTCTGCCGCGATACCTCCGTTCCGCTGCCCATCGCGATGCCGACGTCGGCCTGCTTCAATGAAGGCGCGTCGTTCACCCCGTCGCCGGTCATCGCCACGATCTTTTCATCCAACTGGTAGGCTTTCACAATCCGGACCTTATCCTGCGGCGTGGCGCGTGCGACAATCCGGATGCGCTGACAGGCCTGAGCCAGCTGATCATCGCTCAGATCCTGCATCTGCACCGAGGTCAGCACCTGCGCCAGCGATTGGGCGATGCCTAACTGGCGGCCGATGGCCAGCGCGGTCTCCGGATGATCGCCGGTGATCATCACGACGTCGATGCCTGCTTTATGCGCCAACGCAATCGCTTCTTTGACACCTTCCTTCGGGGGATCGATCATCCCTGCCATTCCGATAAAACATAACCGGGTTTCAAACTGACTCTCGTCCAGCGAGGCGACGGTGCGCGTCGCCAGCACCAGCACGCGCAGCGCTTCGCCGGCCATCTGTGCGGCGGCTTCCTCAATCTGCCGCCGCATCGGCGTTGTCAGCTCCACCCGCCGGCCATCCTGCCACAAATGCGTACATAACGGCAGCACGCTTTCCAACGCGCCCTTGACATAGACGATTTTTTCCAAGCCCGTCTGATGCACAGTGCTCATCCGTTTGCGCCGGGAATCAAACGGAATCTCGGCAACACGCGGGAACTGCCGGATGATCTGCGCGGCGTCGACGCCGTTATCCAGCGCCCAGCGCATCAGCGCCACTTCGGTCGGATCGCCGATGACACCCTCTGCGTCAAGCTTGGCGTTGCCGCACAGATAGAAGCCTTCCTTCAGCCTCCGTTCCGTCACTTTCTGCGACGTTGTCTGGATTTTACCATTCAGATAGTACGCGACAACCGTCATCCGGTTCTGCGTCAGCGTCCCGGTTTTATCCGTACAGATGACCGAAACCTGGCCGAGTGTTTCCACGGCGTGCAGCTTGCGCGCGATCGCGTGATGATCGCTCATTTTCTGGACGCCCAGCGCCAGGGAAATCGTCACGACCGCCGGCAGTCCCTCGGGAATCGCCGCCACCGCCAGGGAAATCGACGTCAGCAGCATTTCAAACAGATCGCGTTTCTGAATGACGGCGATCACAAAAATTGCCGCACAGATGATGACCGACAGCGCCCCCAGCACCTTTGACAACTCAGCCAAACGCCGCTGCAAGGGCGTCAGCAGCTTTTCCTCATGCTGCAAAAGCTTCGCGATCTTGCCGATCTCGCTGTCCATGCCCGTTGCCACGACCAACCCCGCGGCGTTGCCGTCCAAGACGATCGTCGAGGAAAACGCCATGTTTTTCTGATCCGCCAGCGGCAGCGTCTGATCTTTAGGGTAACGCGCCGAGGCATCCTTATCGACCGGCACCGATTCGCCGGTCAGACTGGATTCCTCCACTTTCAGATGTACGGTTTCAATTAAGCGCAGATCCGCCGGCACGAAGTTGCCGGCTTCCAGAAACACCAGATCACCCAAAACCAGCTCGGCCGCGTCGATCTGCTTCAGCTGTCCGTCACGCTTGACCACAGCTTTCATCGCAGTCATTTTTTCCAGCGCGTGCAGCGCTTTTTCCGCCTTCCATTCCTGGAATACGCCGATCAGCGCGTTGATCGTAATCACCGCAACGATGATGACGGAATCCATCACCTCATGCAGAAAAATGGAGATCACGGCCCCGAGGATCAGAATCAGGATCATCGGATCATTGAATTGTTCCGCGATTTTTTTCAGCAGTGATTCTTCTTTTTTCTTTTCCAGCTCGTTGCCGCCGAAGCGCTGCAGCCGGGCGGCCGCTTCTTTTTCACTCAGGCCCTCGCGGGCGTTAGTCAGTGTTGCTGCTTCCAGTTCCTGTATAGTTTGACGATAGGGCATAGCACTTCTCCTTTACCTATTCCCATCTATATCGCAAATCCCCTCGGATTAGAACGCGGCGCAGCGCCGGATCGTCCGCAAAGCGTGCCAAAAAAAGCCGGATTCCTCCGGTTTTGGACTTTCTTTGACAAATGTTTATGAATTGCGGCGGCTGCCGCCCCATTCCACAACAGTAAATCCGGTTCTGGCCGGGGCCGGGTCTAACGTCTGCGGCTCCATTACAACCGCCTCGTCCAGACCTTCCGAGAGCATATAGACGCGGATCAGTGTATCCGGCTGCGGCTGGCATTGAAGCGGAACGAGCCGGGCATAATCGGCGCAGGGAAACGTAATCCGGTTATAGTCGGATTGGGAGAGGACCGGCAGCCAGTAGGTGATGAAATCGGCGCTCTCCCTTTCATTTAAGCCCAGAATCGCCAGCTTTTCCTCTAAGAAACCGACGGTATCCTCACGGGCTACGACAAACCCTTAATCAAAGTCGAAGTCATCCGGGATCTGCGCTTCGTAATAGAGATATGGATAGCGGCGATCCTGAATAATCAAATCCTCTGCCGTCACCGTGCCTGACCATCCCTGCCGATACTGCGGATAGCTGAGCGTCGGCGGCGTCCCCAAGGTCAGCGTGAAGTCGATTTCCGTATCCTTATAAAGATAAATCACCGGTTTATCCGCGCCGATTTCAGACTTTTCCGGTTCTCCTTCAAAGCAGGCCGGAATTTCTTTTAAATCACACAGGTTCGGTCAGCGTCTGTCAGCGGAGCATCCCAGCCCTGAAAGTAAATCTGTTGGCAGGAATTCGGTTCTTCCTTCAGCATCGGCCAGAGCTGTTCCCACGTCAGCTTCTGCGCTTGTGCCGCTTCCCATTGCGCCGGGGTGAACGCATAAACATCGGGAGTACAATACAAAAGCCAGTAGGGATGATCTGGATCCTCTGACTTCATCAGCGAATAAGTTCTTAACAGGGCATATTCCTCCATGATCCTTACCGGATCATATTCGCCATTATAAGCGTAATCGCAGTTATAGCGAAGCATCAGGTTCTCAATGTACGCTTTTTCCTGATCCCCCAGCTCCAGCTTTGTGTCTACAAAGCTGTAAAAGAGCTTCTTGCCATAGCGATATTGATTGTCAAGCAGCTCATCCTCCAGCGTGCAGTATCCGCCGTAAGGCGTTTCGACTTCGCGCAAGGATGCCTGCTTCCCCGGCAGAATGGCGAACTGAAAACCTGCATCAGTCGTTCTGACGAGCACGGTCGATGCGAAATTGAACTGAAACGGCGCCGGGGGATTCTCCCGCTTCAGCGTTTCTGTTTTCTGCGAATCATAATCATATTTTGTCACGCTCGCGGCGGCCTGGCTGGCAAACGTCACCGCCGCCACCGGATCGATATCCTTGCGATATTCCCCCGCAATGAAATAACAGCCCATTTCCTGCGGTCCCAGTGTGCGGTTGATCGGAATTTCGCGGATTCCGCCTCGGTTGCCTTTAAGATCCAGAGAAAGGATCTGGATTTCCTGATCAGTATGATTGGTGATCTCAACCTGATTTAAGGGCTGAGTAATATCGAAGCCTGTTTCATCCGCAGGTGAAAGTGTAATGGTAAACGCCGTCTCTGCCGAGATGACAGCCGGCGAAACGACGGGAGTCGGTTCTATCGGCGAAGAAGCTGGTACGCATCCGCCAAACAGGACAGCCAGCACGGCCACGATCCTGAGGCTTCGCTTTTTCCGCTGCATAATTTTCCCCCTTTCCCACGTCTTGAATTCTTAGTCAGCCTGCGTTTATTGACATTGCCGAAGCAGTTCTTCTGCCTGACGGCGCTGTTTCGGATAGTAGAAATATTGATCCTCATGCAGGGAGTAGCCGTGCACCGCCAGCACTAAAAACCGCCGCGCCTGCCGTAAATCTGCTTCGGTCCCTTTTCCTTCCAAATAACATCGACCTAAGCGCAGGCAGACCTCCGGATAATCCATAAGCTCTCCCGTTTCCCGCAGATGCTGAAACAGCTTGCGGTAAAACTGAAACGCCCGGATTTCATCCTTTTTAACAAATTGACCACGTTGGTAAGCGTCGGCAACCTTCATAATCGCTTCGGGATTTCCCAGCTTCGCCGCCTGCACAAAATAGCGGAATCTTTCGGCCGGATTCTTCGTCACGCCCCGCCCATAGGTATAACATAACCCAAATTCGTCATCGCCTGACCATTACCCAGACTGGCGGATTCCAGATAATACCGCACAGCCGTCCTGAAGCCTTCCGGCGTTTCGCTTTGATACGCTTTCGCGCCCCGATTCAATAATTCGTCGCTGCGTTCTTTTTCCATCATAAAAATCCTCTTTATCTGCTTTAATCATACCGCAAAACAAGATGATGTTCATTTACAAATTGTTTATTATTCATATGAAATAAAGATGGAAACCTATTTTCGCAGCATTCCCATCTTTTTAACTTTTTGTGCTTTTTCCAGCCTTTGTTTACTGACCTTCTATATCTCACATTAAATTCTGTTTTTCTTACTCTGCGCTGAGTTCATGCAGCTGTTCCAGAAGCAGAACCCCGCAAAGCAACACCGTCACCGAGGACAACGGACAACGTCGCTGACCGTCGATTGTCAGGCAGGCGTCCTTGTTGACGCAGCAGTTGTCGATCACAATATCCGCCGTCTCAAACAAGCGCCGGCCGCTGGGATGATCGGACTTGATCACCGGCGACTGTTTCATGTTCGTGATTGCCGCGACCGTCGTTTTATTCGACCACAACAACCGCGCCAGCTCGACGTTCATCACACTTTTCCCGGTGTTGGACGGCATCAGGAATACGTCCTGGGGTTGAATTTTATATTTATCAATCAACATCTGGGCATAGTCGCGCTGCTTCTGCGTCCAGCCGCTCTGGACTGGATCGAATACCATCAATTCCTGTTCCAGAATCGGAACGACGTTATCCGGCGTCTTCTCCTGCGCCATCAAATCCTGAAGCATGTGCGAATGACCGCTGCCCATGACGATCAGCCGGCCTTGCTTCCGCTCCAACTCCTCAGTGACTTTGGCGATCGAAGGCAGTTGGGTCTGTTCAAATTGTTCCAAAATTTCCAGCATGCTTTTATTCAGTTCATGCACAGCGCTGGCGGGATCCATCCCGGCCGCCAACGCAAAACTGACGGCATTGACCGCCTGGGCGCCATAGACCTGCAGCATAGGCAGAAAACGTTCTTCTACGCTGAACAATCCCGGCACTTCCGTCTGCCGGTCCGCCTGCAGCATCTGCCATTGAATCCCTAACCGGCGGCAATGCTTTTCCATCGCGGCATACAGCGGCGTATCCTGACTGTGGAAGGACAAAACCAAATCATTTCGCTCTATTTTCCAGGCTTCGATCAGCACCCTGGCATATTCCGGACATCGGATTAACGAGGCATAGCGGCGATCGTAGGTCATCAGCTCACGGGGAAACAGACCGATGATTTCAGGATGTCCCTGCAGCCGGGCCGTCAGCTCTTCCGCAAACCAATGATCCTCGCCGATCCCGAAGGCATACACCTTCCGGCCTTCCGCCAGCGCCTGCGCTAACTGCGTCCCGATCCGGACAAACTGATCCATCTGTGATTCTGTCCAGCCCAGCCAGACCTTTTGGAACAAACGGCACTCTTCTTTCAGCATATTCAACACCTCTTCTCTAATTATACGGACAACGACGCAAAAAGGAAGCCTTCGCTTCCTTAAAATTGAATGACTATTCGACGACGATCCGAACTTTGTCGCCTTCCGCCGAAACCACGTCGACCAGTTCGCCGACCTGACCGTCTTCAACCAGTTTCATGATCAAGTCAAGATCCACGCCTTTCAGATCCACGTCCATTCCGCTGAGCTTCATCTGTTTGGTGAAATCCAGACCTGCGCGGATTAGCGACACCGGCACATTGACGCGCACCCGATCGTTATTGGCCGACTCAACCTGAATCCGCAGCATTTTCGGATGGGAAGGCGCGCTGTAAATCAACGGACGCACCTCCGATTCAGCCGGTTTGGACGTCTTCTCCGTGCGTTTTTCACTTTCTTCGATCGCATCCAGCAGCCGCAGCCCTTCTTCCACGCTCAGCGTGCCATCTTTGACCATTTCCATAATTTTTTCTCGGGAGTTCATGTTGTTCCTCCTACTTTTTTAACAGCGCAATCGCTTCTTCGGCGCTGATCTCGCCCTGCTGCAGCCGTGAGAGCACATCGTCGGCACGGACGGCAGGTTCTGCTTCCTGCTTGACCGGAAAGCCCATCTTGGTGATGATCGTATCCAGCATTTTCTTGACCGTCGGATAGGAAATATTGAATTCCTTTTCCATTTCCTTGATGTTGCCCTGAACCCTGATAAAGGTCTCGACGAACTGCAGTTCATCTCGATTCAGATAACTGAAACGGGATAAGGCAAACTCGCCGGTAATCTCCGTATGACAGCGGGTACAGGTTAACCGTGTCGCAAGCAGCTGATTGCCGCAGACTGGACACGTTCCGAACACTTCATTTCGCATCGTGTTTCCTCCTTATCCTAAAATATCAATGAGCACCCGATTCGGACCGGATTCCACCTCGACCAGCCGGAATGGCTCGCAGGCTTTCAATTCCCTGACCGACGTCTGCACCAGGTCCAGAATCGCGTCGCGGTTATCCAGCAGGAGCTGCACGCTTTCATCGCGCGACTGAGCCGGAACATACTGCGATCCCCACAGCACAACTTTCAAGATTGCCGCGGCGGCGCTCAGCGGAATTGCCGGAATCACGACATTTTGTTCAGGCGACTCCACAATGATCTTAATCTTTTTGGCCATCCTCGTGTCCTCCTGAGAATATTATAAATTATATTTGAATTATTTCAAGAACTTTTTAATATTTTTAATATATTGATTAATTATTTAAATAACATTAATTCAAAATTTTATGAATTCCGTTTCGAATTCGAATGTAGACATAGGCCGAATGCAGGTCGGAAAACGTCTTCATGTGGTGATAATAGGAAAACGCAGGATCGCTTAACATATCCAATACGATGTAGCGCCAGCTGACGCCGGTTTCCGCCTGAATCCAGGCAGCCGCGCCCCGTTCCGGTTTGATCTGCCAGTTTCCGCATTGCAGACACTGCTCCTGAAGCTCAACCGTCATCCCGTCAAGCTGCTCGCACGGATGTTGATCATCAAGAAAATAACGCACAAAAGAACATGCCTGTTTCAGGCTGTTCCAGACTTCTCTTTCCGCTTCGCCAACCCGCGCAACGGCGATTAATACCGGCGGATGATCCTGCGCATAACGAATAAAACGTTTCCGGCAAAGCTGCGCGTCATAACTGTCGCCGAGAATATCAGAATCCAGGTAAACCAGATCCATGACTGGGACCTCCTTCCGCATTGCTTCTATTCTTATTTTACCACGATCAAGCGCTTTCAACCAGAACAAGAAAAAAGACGGAACCAAAGCTCCGTCTTCATTCACGTTCGTTTATTTGCGGGAGAGAAAGAAACTTGGGATGCCGCTGTTGTCTTCCTCGTCTTCTTCCGTTTCCTTTTTGATTTCTTCCGTGATCTTATTCGCGACCTTGACCGACGGTTTCGCCTGGGAAGGCACCTTGATCTTCGGCAGATCAAAGCCGGTGGCGATGACTGTCACGATGATCGATTCGCCGATCTTCTCGTTAATCGCTACGCCGAAGATGATGTCGATGTCATTGCCGGCCGCTTCACGGATGTATTCGACTGCGTCGTTCGCGTCGTAAATCGAAATGTTCGCGCCGCCGGTGACGTTGACGATCGCCTTCTTGGCGCCGTTGATCTGAGCTTCCAATAACGGCGACTGAATCGCTTTCTGCGCCGCTTCCTGAGCCTTGTTATCGCCCTGGGAAATACCGATGCCGATCAGCGCGCTGCCCTGACCTTCCATGACCGAGCGCACGTCCGCAAAGTCGAGGTTGATCATGGCAGGAACCGCGATCAGATCGGTGATCGTCTGCACGCCCTGACGCAAAACGTTATCCGCTTCTTTAAACGCTTCAACAAACGGAATCCGGCCGATGACCTGAAGCAGTTGGTTGTTGGAAACGATGATCAGAGAATCAATGAATTCGCTCAACTGACTTAAACCGGCTTCGGCCTGCGCCATCCGCCGCGGTCCTTCAAAGGAGAACGGCTTGGTGACGATGCCGACGGTCAGCGCGCCCATTTCCTTGGCGATCTTCGCAAACAGCGGAGAAGCGCCGGTGCCGGTGCCGCCGCCCATGCCGGCGGTGATAAAGACCATATCGGAACCCTGCATCGCTTCGCGGATTTCTTCTTCATTTTCCAAGGCCGCCTTGCGTCCCATTTCCGGGTTCGCACCAGCGCCTAAGCCGCGGGTTGTTTCCCGGCCCAGTATAATTTTGTTTTCTACCGGAGACTTGTTGAGATCCTGCATGTCGGTATTGGCGACATAGAATTCAACGCCCTGAACGCCTTCCTCGACCATGCGGTTCACGGCGTTGCAGCCGGCGCCGCCGATGCCGAAGACTTTAATTTTCGCAACCTGATTGTATTCTAAATCCATCTTCATTCATCCTCTCGTTTCCTATTTCTGTTTGGCTTCAAAAAGCATGTCTTTTAATCGTTTTGTAATCGAATCGTCAACGCTGGTTTTTTCTTTCTTCAACCCGCCGATCGTCACCGCTTTTTCAAACTGTGCGGCGTTCACGCCGACCTGATCGGTATTTAACAGCGGCTGCTGATCCTTGTAAGCATAGAACAATCCCAGACACCCGGTTAACGCACTGTCGCGCACACCCAGGGTTTCCGGATAATACACCTTCGCCGGCGCTCCCAGATGATCCTGGACATATTCCGCGATTTCCTGCAGCTCGCCGCCTTCGCCGACGATCACAATCTGCGTCTTGCCCGCTTTGAGGATCGGTCGGCACATTTGTTCAATCTGTTCCATCCAGGATTCCAGTGGTTCCCGAATCGCTTCGCACAGTTCCTTTTCGGAAAGCGTGTACGTTTTTGTATTTTTTGACCAGATATAGATCGGCGTCTGCACCGGACGACGCTGATTCAATCGCGTGTTGTATTTGACTAAGCGGACGGCTTCCGCCAGCGGCAGTTCGTACCGTTCCACCAGCGCCTGGCTCCACTGATCGATTCCCTGTTCGATAATCTCACAGCTCGCCAGCTTGCCCTTGGACAACAGCGACAGAGTCGTCGTCTGTTCTTCCAGCCGGATTAAAATTAAATTCTGATCCATCGTCTGCTCGAACAACGCCGCTTCCTTCGCGATCGCAAAGCTGTCCAGACTGATATCCAGCACTTCCAGCCCCGCCTGTTCGACACAGCTGACATATTCAAACGCGATCTTACGGTTCGCGCATAACAAATCGACGTCCACCGTCAGCTCGTCGCACAGCTCGCCGATCGGCATCCGCCGCGTCGAGATCCCATTGCACGTATACCGCACGCACACTGCGCTGATCAGCGCCAGTCCGTTCTCAATTTTCGTTTTCATGGCGTTTTTAACCGCTTCCCGAACATCAAGAACGGTTACCCGGCGGTCAAAAGAAGAAACCGGCACCGTAATCTTCAGCGATTTGCGCATCATATCCCGCGAGGGAATGGATAACAAAACCCGTTCAATCCGTGCACCGATCATGCGGGAAGCGTTTTCCGCCGCCCTCCGGATCGCTTTGACAATTTCATTGGGTTCCGTCAGCTGATGAAACTGAACGCCCGCCACAGGAACCCGTTCGACTTTGATTATATTAAAGCGAGTATTGAAGAACTCGCCTACCAGCAATCTAACTTCGTGATCCGCTATCTCCAGCGCCGCGAAAATCTGCTTGTCCATGCCTTTTTCGACCCCCTGAGCTACACATATATACTATATCATAAAACACTATTCAACAAAAGAATTTTTCCAACAATTCGCTTTGCCTTCCACGCCGGATAAAAATGATGTCAGCTTCCTGCGAACGCTGGCGATTTTGGCAGAAATCCGGCGGTTTTTCGTATTTCCAAGCCGCCGTTGTAAAAAAATCCTTTTTCTTTATCACCTTTTTCGGATAACGCCTTGCATTTTTTGGATGATCATGTTATAGTTTACAAGCGAAATTAAGACAGAAAGGGGGGTTACGGTTAATGTCTAGAGTATGTGCCGTATCCGGTAAAAAAGCCTTATCAGGAAATAAGCGTTCTCATTCCCTGCACGCATCCCGCCGCAAGTGGAACGTTAATTTACAAAAAGTTAAAGTGATGGTTGATGGTAAGCCACAGCGAATCCGTATTTCCGCCCGTGCTTTAAAAACACTGAAGGCTCAGCAGAAAAACGGTTAATTAAAAAGGAGTTCACGCTCCTTTTTTTCTTGGCTCAAGTTTCTCTCTGGCTGGTCTCTGTCAGGTTAAAGCCGGAAGACGCTGCTGCAAGCAGGCTAATTATTTTAATCTCGGTATTTAGAAAAAAAATTATTTAACAGGACCGCAGCCCAGGAAAATTGTTCTTTTTCCGATCGTCTGCGGTCTTTTTTTTCCAGATACTTCCAGGCGTTTTTCACTCAACTTTTGCTTTATTTCAGGATCGAACGATTACTCCGGCTGGGCATTGTTTTCCGCTTCCCGGATCGGGATCGTGTACTCCCCTTCGCTTTGCCATAGGCCGTCGCAATGCAGCCAGTCCGGTCCTTCGCAGCGGACAAGCCAGAAACGATAGTGAAGCCGGTCTTCCGCGATCCCATCGTAAAGCAGCCACAGCGTCTGACCGCCGTCGCTTTCCAGCAGCGCCTGCTGCCCATCGGTGCTGAGCGAAGCTTCCTTTTGCGCAAAGGCTTCATCCAGCAGGATCTGCATCGCCTGTGCGGGGGAACGGCGGTTAATATACATATAGGTTGTATCATAAAGACCGCTGACAAAATAATGCACCAATTCCGGCACCGCTGGAAACTCAGGTTCCAGCTCCACGGGCTCCAGTCCGCTCATTCCTTCCTCCAGGGAAGGCATCAGCGCTGCCAACACGGCGTTCTCCGCCCGCATCAAACGGAGCTTATAGGTCATCGTAAACGCTTCGCCGCTGGGTCCGGCGCCCTGGTTGCCTGGGGAAACCGCCCATTCGTTCGTTTTGACCTCCACGAGCTGATCGGCATCGGTCCCCGCCAGCACTTGTACAGAAGCCAGTTCCACGCGGATATCGACGCCGTTAACCCGATAGCCTTCATCCCGCTGACGCAGGGTCAACAAACTCAGCCAGAGCGGATCGGTGCTGGCGGTGTCCAGCTTCATTGCGCCGTTGGGTAATGGCTGCGATAACGTCGGATCCGCAAGGATCGTCTGACGCATCACTTCAACCAACGGCGTTTCGTCTTCCTCCGGAAGGTCCGGGGTCTGAAATAAACCGACATCAGGCAGGGGCGAGGTGCGGACAAAGTTCAGCGGCGCGGTCGGGTTCATTGCGACCGGACAGAGAATCAGCGAACCGTCGATGAACAGATCCTGTTCGTTCAACGTTCCCTCCTCGCTTAACACCAGCGTCCACTGCGGCAGTCCGTCCCGGCACAACGCCAGCGCCAGCGTCCCGAACGGCACCGCGTCGTCATAAGCATAATCTTCCTGAAGCGTTCCATTTTCCAGATGAATTCCCGTGCGGTCGACTACGATTTTCCAGCCGGCCGCGTTGGTTTCCATCAACGACCATTCGCCCTGGATCGCCGAAGCCATGTTATGATAGCTGATCGGATCGCCGCGGTCGCCAAACGTCGCGATCATCTGATGAACGCTCCGGTCCAGCGTTTGATAGGTGATTGCACAGACATCCTCGGCCAGCCACTGCAGCTTCACCGGCCCTTCCACCGTATAGGGAAACGTGTCTTTTTCACGCCGGTAAAGACCATAGCGGCTGCGGCAGAGCACAGTCTTCCCGGTTGTTTTATCCTGCTTGATCACGACCTGATGACGGCCGTCAGCCGAAAAGCTGATCGTCGTCGGCCGCTGCTGGATCGCCTGCTGCAGCTGCCAGCCAAACCCCGCCATCAGCACCAGCGCGATGCCCAAGCCGCTTTTTCGCCAGCTGGGCGTGCGGATCAGAACGCTGCCGGATAAAGCCAATGCCAGAACCAACATTAAATTTAACAGCGGTGAAATCCAGTCCGCAATGTATTCCCAGCCTCGGGCACGGACGATCGTGTACGTCACAATTTGAAGCGCAAGAATTCCGACCGCCACGATCAGGCATACGATGGCCGCCGCAGTCCAGCCGTGGCGTCGCTGCCGGGTTTGCCGCGCCTGATCCAGCTCGACCAGTGAAGGCGATCCGGCTTGAAGCGTTTCCGTCTGCGCAGCGGCAGGGTCATCCTGAACGAGCTCGTCGACTGAAATTCCAAAGCAATTCGCTAACTGACGCAGTTTATCAAGACTGGGAACTGATTGTCCGGCCTCCCACTTTGACACCGCCTGCCGGGAAACCGCGCATTTTTGAGCCAGCTGTTCTTGTGTCCAGCCGGCCGCTTTGCGCCGCCGCTGAATATTTTCCGCTAATTTCACCATCGTCCACTCCTTTCGACAGAAACCAGTGTAGCACGATCAAAACGGCATTTCCAGCCCGGAAACCAACAAAACAAAAAGGCAACCGACGGTTGCCTGGATCCTCCATCCTTCTGTTTTATTCAAGTTGAAAAAGCAGGGAGATCTGATCTTCCGAACGATCCGCATGCCCGCTTTCCCGCGCAATTATCACGCCGCCCTGCCGGAAGTAAAACGCCAGCGCGCGTTCGTTGTGCTCATTGCAGCGGCAGCCAAACACCGTGAATCCCGCCTGCTTTACCCGGCGTTCAATTTCCTGCCAGACCTGCCGTCCCAGCCCGCGATGTTGAAAATCGGATATCAAATAGAGGGCGTTGACGCTGATCGGCAATTCGGTCCATCCCAAGCGGGGTTTTCCCAGCACAAAATAGCCGGCGTCCTGCCCTTCCTCGCCAAGCAGCACGACCTGATTTGTCGGATCCGCGATCAACCGCCGGAATTTTTCCACGTGCCGGGCTTCATCAAACTCTAAAAGTTTTTGCGATGGATAAATTCCCGTATAGGTTTCCTGCCACACCCGGCGTTTCAGCTTTGCCAGCCTGTCCGCCAACCCGGCGTTAGCTTCGATCATGATCATGCGTCCATCTGCTCCCGGATTTGTTCCGCCAGCCTTTCCACGTCGATGCGCGCCGGATCCGTGCAGTCAACCGGGATCAGCGTACCGATCGCAAAGCGCCGGTATCCGCGCTGCGCAATACTTTGTTCAAAAGCATCGAAGCTCAAAGTCGGCACTTCTGTCGGGACGCCGACTTCCGGATACCGGTCGTTCACAACATGGCCGCGGTGCCGGGTCGGCGATTGATCACGCTTGACAAACCGCTCATAAACCGCCCGGGTTTCCCCATCGAACAGAATTGTGATCATCCGGCAGCCGGTTCGCTCCTGCAGCGCCTGCAAGCCCGGCTGGGAAAGATCCTCAAAATTATTCTCCAGAATCACCGACTGACCGGCCGCTAAACAACGCTCTGCCGCATAATAAAGAATTTCCATCGCCGCCAGACCGAGCTGAACCTTTTCCTGCCGGCTTTGAAAACCAATCCGGTCGAACAGCTTCTCTTTGATCTCATCCTTGGACAACATCGCGATCCCCAGCTTTTCGCTGAGCCGGAGCGCCGCCGTGGTTTTTCCGCTGGCCGGCATCCCGGCAATACAAATACAAGTTTTCATCGTCATGTTCAAAATCAAGACTCTCAATCAGGAAGGCTTGATTATTTACTCCTTTTTTTCATTATACCGCACCGGCGGCATTCCGCCAACGGACTCACGGTCTTGATTCCTGCGGTTAAGTCGGATCATCTTCATCAAGCAGGAAAACGATGCCGCATCTTCAGCCCGCCTGCCCTTACAAGCGCTTCAGCTTGCCCTTTTCAAAATAATAGATGTCTTCCTGCTTAAAGCCATAAAGCGAACCCGGCAGACAAAGATGGGGTTCAAAGGTAAACATTTTAACGTCCGACAATTTCGTACCATTCCCTTTTTCAATGTAGATCCGATCTTGTTTATCCTGAACGATCGAATGGCCCAGATTTCCCAGATAATCCAAGTTCACAAAGCCTTGCTTTGTGATTTCTTCATTCATGACAAAATATAACTCCTCAAACGTCATGGCTTCCGTTGCAGCCTCCGTCAAAACGTGATGCAAATGGTCTTCCATGCGCAGTCCCCGCTTCCATTCCGGATGGCGGATATCCTTTGGATGAACGACCACCTTCCCAGCTTCGATCACAAGCGTTCTTGCGTAATCGCCCCAGATCCGCTGACACTGCGGGCTCAGGTCTACGGTCAGCAGATCATTCTCGCGAATCCGCCGGTCCGCGGTTGTATAGTCTTTCCCGGAAATTGAGATTGTCGTTTCCTCCCCGGAAAAAACAAACGCCCCAACATCATAGTACCAAAATGAATCGGCTCCGTTTTCCAGCATAAACCGCTCGCTTAAGCTTCTTACTTCCACTAACGACATCCCTGCCGATAAATTCTGTATCAGGTATTCCATCGTCGCCCGGCTTAAATTCTGCATCGTTAAAGAATCCACGCTGATCTCTCCTTTTAAAGACAAAGCCTTACTCCCTGTTGAGGAAATAAGGCTGGTTAATAATTTTGTTTTCAAACATGCGTCTGTACGGCTTTCCTTCGCTGAAAATTGGATTATTCGCCGTCGTCGCGGCTGCGGACGACAAGCAGCCGGCCCTGATCCAGCGTCAGCACCGCTTCGTCCGCCGCGATTTCATTCGAGATGCCGATCGTGTCGCCGCGCTCCATCACATAATGATCGAGCGGATATAGAAATCCTTCCAGCGTCAGCACCGCCGGCTCCACCGCGAAAAAGGAAATGAAGCGGCGGGCATCGGGATGAAACACATGCCGGCCTGGATCCAGACAGAACAATTCATTGTTTTTCTCCCGCAGGATGACCGGCAGCTTCTGATGCATAACCAGAAGCAGATTGGCCAGCTGATGATCCTGCCTTCCGCCGACCCCGCCGATCAGAACCATCGGGTTATAGCCTTGACCGGCAGCCCAGCGCAGCGCCGACAGCGCGTCGGTTTCATCCTTCATCGCCGGCAGCACCTGCATCTGATCGGCATATTGCCGGATCAGTTCCTTTTGCGGCGGAGTGACCGAGTCAAAATCACCGATCGCCATCACCATTCGCCGGTGTGCTTGAGCACAGATCAGCGCCCCGCGGTCCGCGCCGATCAGATCCCCTTCAGCCAGCGCACAGTCCTGCGCCAGCCCCAGCACGATCGTGCACGGTTTTAACATAACGAATCAACGGCTTCCACAATGTTGTTTTTAAAGATATAGCTGCCCGCGACCAGCACATCCGCGCCGGCCTCACGGCACAGCTTCCCGGTTTCGGCGTTGATCCCGCCGTCGACCTCGATCCGCAGATCAGCGCCAGCCGCCTGCGCCCACTGGCGCAGCACGGCGATTTTATCCAGCGCCGACGGATCAAACTGCTGCCCGCCGAAGCCCGGTTCCACCGACATCACCAACACCAGATCGAAATCCTGCCACAACGCTTCCAGCACGGACACCGGCGTTTGCGGCTTGATCGAAATGCCCGGCTTCACGCCCAACGCACGCAGCTCCTTGGCCAGCGCGCGGCAGTCCTGGGCATCGTTCATCGCTTCGTAATGAAACGTGATCCACTGCGCTCCCGCCTGGGCAAAGACCGGCGCGTACTTCCGCGGATCGCTGATCATCAGATGCACGTCCAGCTGGCGGTCGGTCAGCTTGCGGAACGCCTTGAGAATATCCGGACCGAACGTCAGGTTCGGCACAAAATGGCCGTCCATCACATCATAATGCAGCCACTGGGCGCGGGAGGCGTTGACCGCGTCCATCTGGGAATTCAGCTGGGAAAAATCCAGCGATAAAATCGAGGGGGATATGATCGTCATCAATATTTCTCCTTTCGGCCCTGCACCAGGGTCAGACAATCCAAATAGTCCGCATAGCGGATCCGGGAGACCTGCCGGTCTTCCACGGCCTGCTTGATCGCGCAGCCCGGTTCGTTTTGATGAATGCAGTCGCGGAACCGGCACCGGCCTAAATACGGTGCGAAGTCCGGGACGCTCTGCGCCAGCTCGGTCGGCGTCATGCGGCTGAAATCCAGCGAGGAAAAGCCTGGCGTATCAGCCACCCAGCCGCCGGCTACCTCGTGCAGCTCAACATGCCGGGTCGTATGCTTGCCGCGGCCCAGCGCCTTGGAAATCTCCTGAGTCTGCAGCTGAAACTCAGGATTCAGCTTATTCAATAAGGAAGACTTGCCGACGCCGCTCTGGCCGGTCAGCACCGTCACCTTGCCCCGCAGCACCCCGGCCAGATTTTCATCGAGTTCCTCCCGGCCGCTCAGCACAACTTCATATCCGCTCTGGCGGTAATCCTCAATCCAGCCGTGAACCGGGTCGTCCGGCTGAACTAAATCCATCTTGGTGATGCACAGCACCGGCTTGATCGAAGCGTTGACGATCAGAAACAGAATCCGGTCGACGAGCGTGCAGGAAAAATCCGGATCCTTCGCGGACATGACGATCAGCGCCTGATCGACATTGGCAACCGGCGGACGGATCAGGGAGTTCATCCGCGGACGAATCCGCTCGATTCCGGTCTGATCGCCGAAATCCGTATATTCGACCCAATCGCCCACGCGCGGTTTGTCCTGCCGCCGGACCTTGCCCATCGCCACGCATGCCACGCGGCGGCCTTCCTCGTCCGCAACCAGATACTGGTTGGAAATAATTCTGATTATTCTTCCGATCATAACGCTCCTTTTCTAATCGTTCCGATGGATGCTTTAATAATAATATAAGGTAATATAGCTGTCTTCATTTTGTTCATACAACGTGCCGAAACCCGGTGAACAGTTGATCACGACGCCCCGCGGCAGATTCGCGGCTTCTTCCTCGCTCATACCGCTGGTATCCAGCACGGAAAGCATGACTTCCCCACCCTGGCTTTCCAACAGCGACTGGGCCTCAAAGACGTCCATGCCTTTGATCGACCAGTCAATCTGGAAGGTCGGATACGCGGCGATCACAAACCGGATCGTATTGGTTTTCTGCGGATCGATCTTGGTCTGTGGATCGAGCAGTTCCTGTCGCAGGATCGTGCCCGGCGCGCTGTCGCTGGCTTCCTGGCTTGTCTGAATGCGGATATTGGAACCCTCCAGCTTTTCGCGGGCCTCGCCGATCTTCATTCCGACGTAATTTTCAACGACGACATAGCGGCCCAGCGATACCTTGATCTTCACCTGACTGCCGCCCGTCAGTGCCGTACCCGCGGCCGGATCGCTTTCATAGATTCGGTCTTTCTCCACGTCGTCGGTTAACGCGTAGCTGATCTCCGCGCGGTTCAGCTCCAGCCCGGCGTCGCTGAGCGTGGAAGCTGCCTGCTCGACCGTCAGGTTGATCAACGGCGGCACTTCGACCAGCTGGCTTTTGCCGCCCCAGTTGCCGGTCAGCGCGAGGATAAAGACCACCGCCGCGATTGACAGTACGACTAACCCGGTGATCAGCAGGCCTACCCAGGCGTTGCTTTTCTTCTTCCGTTTCTTTTTCTTTTTGTTCGGCTTGGCTGAGGGATGTGAGGAACCGCTCTCCTTGCGCCGGGCCGTGTCGATGGCGATCGTCTTGTTGCCCTCGCTCGGCGTTTTGAACACGACGCGCGGCTCATCAGCGCGCTGCGGGGACAGACAGGTCGTTAAATCCTGAAGCATGACCTCACAGCTGGGATAGCGGAAATTCTTATTTTTCGCGGTCGCCCGCAGGATCACGTTTTCAACGGCCTGGGGCAGCTGCGGATTGAGCTTGCGGATCGAGGGGATTTCCTCGCGCATGTGCTTCATCGCGATCTGTACGGCCTGTTCGCCATGGAACGGCACCTCGCCGGAAAGCAACTCGTAGAACACAATGCCTAAGGAATAAATATCGCTCTGGCGCGTTGCGGCTTCCCCGCGCGCCACCTCCGGGGCAAGATAGTGAACCGACCCCATGACCGAATCCGACTGCGTCAGCTGCAGCGCATCCTGCGCCAGCGCGATACCGAAATCGACGACCTTGAGCGTGCCGTCGTCTTTGATCAGTACGTTCTGCGGCTTGATATCGCGGTGAATGATATTGCAGCGGTGCGCTTCGGCAACCGCGCTGACCAACTGCTTCATAATCGCCACGGCTTCTTCCTTGCACAAAGCGCCGCGCTGGGCGATCAGCTGTTTCAGATCCTTGCCGCGGACGTATTCCATCACGATGTAATGGTAGCCGTTTTCCTCGCCAACGTCGTATATGTCGACGATATTGGGATGCGAGAGCGCCGTGGAGGCATTGGCTTCCCGCTGAAACCGCAGCAGCGCGACGGGATCGTTGCTTAATTCCCCGCGCAGCACCTTTACCGCGACCTCCCGGTTGAGCAGCGTGTCGACGGCGACATAGACGTCCGCCATTCCGCCCTGGCCGATGTGCTTGACGACCATGTAGCGCTTGGCAATCATTTTGTTCATCGCTTATCCCCCGCTTCCTTCTGGATCAGGATGATCGTGATGTTGTCGTAGCCGCCCTGCAGCAGCGCCAGATTCATCAGCTGTTTGCTTTTGGCCTGCAGCGTCTGGCGGCTGTCGAGCATGACCTTGGCGATCACACTGTCGGGCACATAGCCGTGCAGTCCGTCGGAGCATAATAAAAACGTATCCGCCGGATCGTCAATCCGCGTCAGATCGATGCGGATGTTGGACCAGATGCCCAGGGCGTTGGTCAGCATATTCCGCTTCGGATGATTCATCATTTCTTCCTCGCTCAGCTCGCCATGGTTGACCATATCCTGAACCAGCGTGTGATCCTGCGTCAGGCAGCGGAAGCTGCCATCCTGAAACGAAGCGTAGGCGCGGCTGTCGCCGACGTTGATCACGTAGCTGCCCTGCGGGATCAGCAGCACCCCGACCAGGGTTGTGCCCATTCCCTGATATTCCCGGCGGGTTGTCGAAAGCGTGAACACGGTGTCGTTGGCCTTGCGGATCTGATAGCGCAGCCAGGTCAGAGCTTCCTCCTCATCCTTAAAGCCTTTGTTCGCGCTGAACACCTCGCTGAAATACTGGATCGCAGTCTGGGACGCCACGTCGCCGGAATTGCCCCCGCCGATGCCGTCGCAGACCAAAGCGAAAACATCGCCTACCTCATTGGAGGCGATGACATAGCTGTCCTGATTGTTCGCACGGACCAAGCCGGTATCGGTAGCGCCGAAGCACTTCATTGCCCGCGCATCCTTTCATGCTTGGCGCGCAGCTGCCCGCACGCGGCGTCGATGTCGTTGCCGTGCTCCTGGCGCAGCGTTGCTTTCACGCCCTGCTTCATCAGCACGTCGTAAAAGCGCATTGCGGATTTGTAATCTGTACTCTTATAGCCGTTTTCATCGACTTGATTGTAGGGAATCAGATTGACGTAAGCGTTCATGCCGCGGATCAGGGAAGCCAGCTTCACCGCCATCTCGTTGGTGTCGTTGACGCCTTGAAGCAGAATGTATTCAAACGTCAGGCGGCGGTTGTTCTCCACCGAATAGCGCCGCAGACAGGCCATGAGCGGCCCTAACGGATAAGCCTTGTTGACCGGCATGATCCGGCTGCGCAGCTCATCGGTCGGGGCGTGCAGCGAGATCGCCAGGTTGTACTGCTTATGCTCGGCCGCAAACCGATCGATGCTCGGAATCAGCCCGCTGGTCGAAATCGTGATGTGGCGGGCGCCGATCGCCAGCCCCTTGTCATGGTTGATCGTGTTGCAGAAATTCAGCACGTTGTCATAATTGTCAAACGGTTCGCCCGTGCCCATGACGACGACGTGCGAAATCCGGTCTTCTTCCTTGTCCAGCTCCAGCTGCACGGTCATGACCTGTGCGACCATTTCACCGCTGGTCAGATCCCGCTGTTTTTTCAGCAGACCGCTGGCGCAGAACGTGCAGCCCATGTTGCAGCCGATCTGCGAGGTTACGCATAAGGAGCGGCCGTAATTGTAGGTCATCAAGACGCACTCGACCAACGCCCCGTCGCCCAGCTCAAACAAAAACTTGATCGTGCCGTCGCGCGACACCTGCTTTTCAACAAGCTGGATCGGATTGATGCAGAACTGTTCCTTCAGCGCTGCGATCATCTCCTTGCTTAAATCGGTCATCTGATCGAAGGACGTCGCATGCTTGCGGTACAGCCATTGAAAAATCTGATCGGCCCGGTATTTTTTCCATCCCAGGCTGAGGACGAGTTCCTCAAGTCCGGAATAACTGTAATCATAAATTGTTTTCATTCTATCACCGTCCTTTATTCTATCATATTTTTAACCGCGGCGGGTCATTTTCGCGATATAAAAGCCATCCTGCGCGCCTTCATCCGGGAAGATCGTTTGTTCCGCCAGCAGCTTAAATTCCGGATGCTGAAGCAAAAACGCGGCGACCTGCTTGTCGTTTTCCTTGCGGTTGAGCGTACAGGTGCTGTAAACCAGCGTTCCGCCCGATTTGCACAGCGGCGCACAATGAGTCAGGATCGCAGCCTGCAGCGCGACGATCTCGTCCAGCGAGTCCGGCGTCAGCCGCAGCAGAATTTCCGGCTTATGCCGCAATACGCCCAATCCGCTGCACGGCACGTCCAGCAGCACGCGGTCAAACTGCCGCCCGGTCAGCTGCTGGTCCGCCTGCGCGGCATCGAGCGTCCGGGTCTGAATGATCGTCGCGCCGCAGCGCTGCGCCGCTTCCTCGACTAACGCCAGCCGATGGGCATGCAGATCACAGGCCAGAATCGAGCCTTCGTTGTTCATCATCGCCGCCAGCTGCGTCGTCTTGGTGCCCGGCGCGCTGCAGGCGTCAAAAACCGTGTCGTTCGGTTTGGGATCGAGCATCAGCGCGACTTGTTGGCTGGAACGGTCCTGAATGACGATTTTTCCTTCCTTCAGCCAGGGATCGCTGACCGGATTGCCCGCGGTGCGGATCGTCCAGCCGTTGGACTCCAGCACCCAATCCGGCCGCTGCGCCAGCGCTTCCCGGCTTAATTTCAGCGGATTGATCCGCACGCTGACCGCCGCTTCTTCCAAGTCCGCCAGCGCGATCCGGCGCATTTTTTCTTCGCCATAGTGGGCTTTCCACAGCTGCAGCAGCCACTGCGGGTGACTGGTCACTAACGCCAGATCCGCGATGGATTCCGGCTCCGGCAGAGGTTTGGGTCCGCGCCGCAGCAGCTGGCGCAAAACGGCGTTGACCAGACCTTTTTTACTTTGCGGACACAGCTCGACCGCGTCGTTGACGATGGCGTACTCAGCGCCTTTATCGAGATAAAAAAGCTGGTACACGCTCATGTCGAGCAAGACCGCGACGCTGGGTTCCGGCACGTTGCGCACTAAATCCCGCCATTGCCAGCGCAGCGGTTCACGATGGCGCAGCACGCCGTAGATCACGGCGGTCACCCAGCGTTTTTCTTCCTCACTGAGCGTCTGACCGTGCTGGCGCAGCCACAGATTGGCATACTGGCCTTCATTGAGGATCGCGTTCAGCCCCTGCCACGCTCTTTTTCTTGTTGTGTTCATCAGCCTGCTCCTTTGCTTGCTTATACTTGATCTTCCTGTAAAACCGCCGGCCGGGACAGGGCAGACGATTCCCTAAAGATAGATGGAATGAATGAAATCCGCTACTCGAGAATCAGCGGATTGACGTCGATGCTTAAATGCGCCTGAGAGCGCTGCTTGCGGTATTCCTGGAGAACCTGCGCCAGCGCGGCCTTCATCTGATCCAGATCCTTGCCTTTCAGCACCAGACGGCTGCGGTAGCGATCCTGAAGCTTGAACAGATCGCTCGGCCCCAGCACCTTGAACAAACTGGATTGCCGCAGCGCCTGCGCCACGACCTGCGCCGATTGCTTCGGTCGGTCCGGCCGAACGTCGGAAAAGGTCAGCGCGATCAGATAGGTATACGGCGGATAGCCGCCTAAATGCCGGTACTGCATCTCCTGATAGAAAAAGCTTTGATAATCCTGCCGGCTGCCGGCGACAACCGCGAAATGGTTCGGATCAAACGCCTGGATGACAACCTCTCCGGGCGTCTGGGAACGGCCGCTGCGCCCGGCCGCCTGCATGATCAAATCGAACGTCATCTCCACGCTGCGAAAGTCCGGCCGGGCCGTGCCGGCATCGGCGTTGAGGATGCCGACCAGCGTGACCTGCGGAAAGTCCAGACCTTTGGCGATCATCTGCGTGCCGACCAGGATATCCGCTTCATGCCGGCCGAATTGTTCAAGCAGCTTCTGATGGGCTTCCTTGCGCGATGTCGTATCGGCGTCCATGCGCAGCACACGGGCCTGCGGAAACAGCCGCGCGACTTCTTCCTCCAGCTTCTGCGTGCCGTAGCCCGGCGCCGCAAACGTCCGCGATCCGCATTTCGGACAGACCGTGACCAACGGAAACTCCGAGCCGCACAGATGACACTTCATCTTCTGAATCGATTTATGATAGGAAAGGGCCACGTCGCAATGCGGGCACTGCAGAGTTTCGCCGCACTGGCCGCATTTGATCAGCGGACTGTATCCGCGCCGGTTCAATAACAGGATCGCCTGCTCGCCCCGTTTGATCCGGTCCGCGATCTTCTGGCGCAGCACGTCGCTCAGAATTCCCGACTGCGCGCGGTTCTGGTTCTTCATATCGACCACTGTGCAGACTGGCAGCTGACGGTTGACCCGTTCTTTCAGCTCAGCCAGACCGTACACCCCTTTTAGCGCCCGGGCGTAGGATTCCAGCGACGGTGTCGCGCTGCCCAGGATCACCTTGCATCCGAAATGACGTGCGCGATGAATGGCGATATCGCGGCAATGGTACTGCGGCAGGGAATCCTGCTTATAGCTGGAATCGTGCTCCTCATCCAGAATGATCAGGCCGAGATGGTCAAACGGCATAAACACCGCCGAGCGGGTGCCGACGACAATCGAAGCCTGCTTTTCAAATACCCGGCAGTATTGTTCGTATTTTTGTTGATTGTTCAGCGCGGAGTGATAAATCGCCACATCGTTCTGGAAGCGGCCTTTGACGCGCGCTACCATCTGCGGAGTCAGCGAGATTTCCGGCACTAAAATCAACACCTGTTGGCCCGCATCAAGCACCTGACGAGCCAGATGCAGATAGACCTCCGTCTTTCCGCTGCCGGTCACCCCATGAAGCAGAATCACATCCTGGGTGCTCGTTTGAATTTCCTGCACGACCCGCTTCTGATCCGCGTTCAGCGGCAGAAAGGCTTCCGCCTGACCGGCCTGTTCTTCCCGCGCTTTTACCGGCCGGCTGTCCAGCCGGACACAGCCCAGCTTTTCCAGTGTGCGGGTGATCGCCGGCGACTGTTTGCGCCATTGCGCCAAAACCGTCGGGCCTTCCGTCCGCAGCCAGCCCAGCACTTCCTTCTGCCGGGGTGTTAAGAGCGGATGCTCGCCCACATACACGGCGATCTGTTCCATTTTAATTTTCTGATTCGAGCTTTTCGGCTTGAGCTTGCTCGGCAGCATCGCCTGAAAACAGGAAATCACCGGGGAAAGCGTATCCTCCGCCATCCATTTAGCCAGCTCAAACAATTCCGGCGTGATCAGCGCGTTCTCATCGAGCACGGACAAAAGCGGTTTCAAAGGACGCCCGTTGACCTGAGTCTCCGGCTGACCGTCGTCCACCTCCGTCACCGCATCGACAAACCCGACGTTCTGACGGCCGTTGAAATCAACAGTCACCCGCTTGCCCTTTTCTGCCGGCAGCTGCAGCGCGTCATAAGAAAACACCTGATCGAGCTGTAAAACCGGATGTTCAATCCAAACTTTCGCGATCCGCATGCGCTCTCACCTCCGAATTCTGTCCTTTATCATATCATAATTTAAGCGCCGCGAAAACGGAAGTTCGGAAAAAGCCGGCAGAGTTTGGCGGACAATAAAAAGAATCCAGCGCGCCGGTTTAACGGCTGGCATTCGTTTCCCGCTGGCGAAGTTTCCGGCAGGTGCGGTAGAATTTCTGATACGACATTCCGCTTTGGGCAATCAGCTCCTTGGATGGCCGGCTTTTCTGCCGCCATTGTTGATACAGCGGCATGAATTCCGGCGGCACCGCCAGCTGCGGACGGCCCAGATGCACGCCCTTTTCCTTGGCGATCCGGATGCCCTCGGCCTGGCGCTGGCGAATCATCTTGCGCTCGTTCTCCGCGACAAACGAAAGCAGCTCCAGCACAAGATTGCAGATGAGCGTGCCGACCAGATCCTGATCGACGCTGGTGTCCAGAATCGGCATATCCAGAATTTTGATATGGACTTTACGGGTACGCGTAATCCATTTCCATTCCTCCAGAATTTCTTCATAATTGCGGCCTAACCGGTCCAGGCTTTGAACGACGATCAGATCGCCCGGCTTGACCTTGCGGCGCGTCAGCTTCTGATAACCGGGACGGTTAAAATCCTTTCCGCTGAGCTTATCCATATATATCCGCCGTGGCGCGACGCCATAGGCGATCAGCTCCTTCCTCTGACGCTCGATATTCTGATCCTTTGATGAAACGCGGATATATCCGTAAACGGTCTGTGACATAACTTCCTCCTCCATGCATTCATTACATCATAGACACAGAAAAAAGGGAGATGGTAAACTTTTTCTCCCTTTGATCAACCGCTTTGTTTTAAAAAGGTGTACCTTTCTGACACATTGGAAACAAGCTGTAAAAATTACCAAAATAGGTTTTGACAGGAAACGTTCTACCTATTAAAATAAAGAATAGAGTGATTTGCTGGGTGTTTTATTAAAGTACACTTTACTGAAACGATAAAGGAGTGAGAAGGATTATGGCACTAATTGATCAGATCGCAGACCAGTGCGGTTTATTCATTTCTGATTTAAAGGCGCAGGATAATTACTCCGTTATTGCCGAGGTCCTGACGCAGATTGACCCGGATTCTTTCCCGGTTACGGACTGGAATCATTTTATAACGTATTTATTTGAAAAGGATGTTGCGTTCACTACCGCCAAGCAGGCCCGGCAGACATGCCTGGAACAATTAGATCAGAAATGAGAAGCGAAAGCTTCTTTTTTTATCAAATCAAAAACCGGAGCGTTCACCCCGGTTTTCATCGTTGTTTCTCATTTTAAGAGATCTTTGTTTACAAGGAGCCCTGCTCCGTGATGATCATATCCAGCGGAACATCGAAAGCCTCCGGCTCAAAATCAGCCACGCGCTGCATTGTGTAGGCCAGTCCGACCTTCAAGCCGGGAAAGGTATCTAGCACCGAGTCATAATACCCTTTGCCGTAACCGATCCGGTTCTTGCGCCAATCGAATCCGACGACCGGGACGATCATCAGCTCCAGCTCGGACAACGCCGCTTTGCGGGACGGCTGCGCCACCGGTTCCAACAGCTCGAAGCGGGAAGGAATGCAATCCTCCAACCCTTCGATCCAATAGAAATCCAGCGTGTTCCGCCCTTCGCGCACGACGCACTTGGGAACGGCGATCTGTTTGCCCTGATCGAGCAGATGCTGCAGGATCCGGCGGGTATCCGCTTCATCATTGATCGAAATATACATTCCGATCTTCTGATACGGTTCCTGCACCTTCATGAGCTGCGACCGGATATTTTCATCAAACTGCGCTTTGAGCAGCGGCGGCAGCTCGTGCCGCTTCATCTGCGCCAGCTTCCGCAGTGCTTTTTTATCCAACGCTGCCCTCCATATCCAGCTTCAGCAGCTGGTTCAGCTCGACCGCGTATTCCATCGGCAGCTCGCGGGTAAACGGTTCCAGAAAGCCCATGATGATCATTTCTGTCGCCTGCGATTTCGTCAGTCCGCGCGACATCAGATAAAACAGCTGTTCCTCGGAAATCTTCGAGACTGTCGCTTCATGCTCGATCGTCGAAGTCCGCGAAGACGACACGTTTGTCGGAATCGTGTCGCTGCGGGACTGCTCGTCCAGGATCAGCGTATCGCATTCCACCTTCGAACGGGCGTATTCCGCTTTCGGCCCATGCTGGACCAGACCGCGGTAATTGACCTCGCCGCCCAGCCGGGAAACCGACTTGGAGATAATCGTACTGGAAGTATGCGGCGCCAGATGAATCATCTTGGCTCCGGCGTCCTGGACCTGATGACGGGATGCCACGGCGATCGAAATGCACATGCCGCGGGCATATTCGCCGACTAACAGACAGGCCGGATATTTCATATTCGTCTGCGACCCGATGTTGCCGTCGATCCACTCCATCGCCCCGTGCGCATCGACCTTGGCGCGCTTGGTGACGAGGTTGATGATGTTGTCCGACCAGTTTTGAACAGTCGAATACCGGCACTTGCCGCCTTCCTTGATGATGATCTCGACCACCGCGGCATGCAGCGATTCCTTGGAATACGTCGGCGCCGTACAGCCTTCGACGTAATGCACGTCGGCGCCCTCATCGACGATGATCAGCGTCCGTTCAAACTGACCCATCTGTTCCGAATTGATGCGGAAATAGGACTGCAGCGGTTTTTCCAGCTTTACCCCTTTCGGGACATAGATGAACGAACCACCCGACCACACGGCGCTGTTGAGCGCAGCGAACTTGTTGTCGGTATACGGTACAACCGTCGCGAAGTATTCCTTCACCAGTTCCGGAACCTGCTGCAGAGCGGAGTCGGTATCCAGGAAAATGACGCCCTTCTCCTCGACTTCCTTCAGCATGTTGTGATAAACCGTTTCCGATTCATACTGGGTGTTGACGCCGGCTAAGAACTTCTGTTCCGCCTCCGGGATGCCCAGCCGGTCAAAGGTGTCCTTGATCGTCTCCGGTACCTCTTCCCAATCCGTTTCCTTCTTGTTGCTCGGACGGATATAGTAGGTGTAATCGTCAAAATTCAACGTGCTTAAGTCAGGACCCCAATCCTGGATCGGCATCTTGACGAACGCGTCATAGGCTTTCAGACGGAAATCCAGCATCCACTGCGGTTCCTTCTTGATCGTTGAGATCTCGATCACCGTTTCCCGGGTCAGGCCCTTTTTTGTTTTGAAGACGCTGACGTCCTCGTCGTGAAAGCCGTATTGGTAATCGTCCTGCGTCTTCAGGACTGTTTCTTGTTCGCGGCTCATTGATTTTTCTCCCATTCTTCGATCATTTCCTTCATCGCTTTCCAACCGATCGTCGCGCATTTAATCCGGTTGGCCTGCTTGCTGACATTCTTGAAGGCAACCGCCTCCTGCAGCCGTTCCGGATCATATGGCTGTTCCTCGATCATCGCGAAATACTCGTCGATGATCGCCTTGGCTTCGGCAACGCTTTTGTCTTTCAACAGCTCCGTCATGATCGAGGTCGACGACGTTGAGATCGTGCAGGCGACCCCGTCGAAGCGCACGTCTTCGATGCTGCCCGCAGGGTTGATTTTGGATTGAACCGTAATATCGTCGATGCAGGATTCCGAAGCCATATGCACCTGATGGTAGCCCGCGTCGTCCGTCAGCTTATGATTGTGCGGATATTGATAGTGATCCATGATGATCTCGCGCAAGACCATCGGATCCTCCAGCAAACTGGACATAAACTTCCTCCTTTCAATCAGAAGAACAGTCCGACGCAGTTTTCCAGCGTAATTTCACTGCACGCCTGGACAAACCGGTCGACGTCCTCCTTCGTGTTATAGAAATACAAACTGGCACGGATCGTTTCCGAGGTCTTCAGCACATTGAGCAGAATTTTAGCGCAATGATTGCCGGAGCGCACAGCGATCCCCTTGGAATTCAGATATCCGGCCGCATCCTGAGCGAACACATCCTTCACATTGAAGGCGATGATGCCGGTCGGTGAGGTTGGATTATACAGGATCAGGTTATCCAGTTTTTTCAGTTTTTCAATCGCGTAGGCCTTGAGCTCATGCTCGTAGGCTTCAATCTTGTCCATGCCGATGTTTTCGAGATAGCGCACAGCCTGCTGCAGGCCGAGCACCCCTTCGATATTCGGCGTCCCGGCTTCAAATTTATACGGCGCGTCCTTTAACAGGATGTTGCCGCACATGTCAAAGCGGGCGTTGCTGCCGCCCCCGAGCATGAACGGATCGGTTTTCTGCAGCAGCTCAAATTTGCCATACAGCACGCCGATGCCGGTCGGGCCGCACATCTTATGCGCGCTAAACGCCAGGAAATCCACGTCCCAGGCTTTCACATCCGTCGGCGTGTGCGGCACGGACTGCGCCCCGTCGCAGACGACGATCGCTCCGTGTTCATGGGCAATCCGCGTCATTTCCTCGATCGGCGCGACATAGCCCAGCACATTGGTGATATCCGCGACAGCGACGATCTTCACCTGCTCATGCATCGCCTTGCGGAAGTTCTCCAGCGTCAGCCGGCCATCCTCCGTCAGGGGAATGTATTCAAGCTTCGCACCGGTTTCCTCCACGACTTTAAACCACGGCAGGATGTTGGACGCGTGTTCCGCCTCCGTCGACAGAATCACGTCGCCCGGCTTTAAATACTTCCGCCCGTAGCCATACGCCACCAGATTCAGCGACGCGCTGGCCCCGGCCGTAAAGACGATTTCCTTCGGCTGGGCATGGATAAACCGCGCCACGTCTTCGCGGGTTTTCTCATAGGCTTCCGATACCTGATAGGAAATTTCATAATCACCGCGGTGAACGTTGGTCGTCTGCTCGGTGTAATACCGCACGACGGCGTCGATCACACACTGCGGCTTGAACGTCGTCGCGGCGTTGTCCAGATAAACTAGCGGATGCGACTGCATCGTGCGGTTGTGAAACATTGGAAAATCCTGTCTTATTTTGAGGACGTCAAACATACTTCATTCACCTTCGTTTCAATTTCCTGAGCCAGGGCTTCCTGAAGTTTTGGATCGTCGCTGATCCGGGCGATCGGCAGCAGATAGCCGATCGTGACCAGGCGGATCGCTTCGTCTTCGCTCAAGCCGCGGCTCTGTAAATAATACATCTGGTTTTCATCCATTTGTCCGATCGTCGTCGCATGGCTGGCTTCCACATCGTTTTCATCGATCAATAACTTCGGCAGAATCGTCGCGGTCTGCTGGGCGTCAAAGGTCAGTGCGCGGCTGGTCTGATGACTCTTGGCACCGCGGGCGCCCTTTTCGATCTTGCCGGTCGCTTCCATGCGGTAGCGTCCGCCCTGCAGGACAATGCTGTAATTCTCCATGATTCCCGTCGTCTGTCCGGCCTGGTGAATGAGATCGACGACAAACTGCTTCTGAGTCTGTGCGATCACCGCCGACTGAACCAAAGCCTCGGCCCCGCTTTCCTTCAGCAGGGTCTTGGACTGATGATCGACCGTGCCCGGATTCAGCTGCACATACGCCGCTTTGAAGCGGGCGTCACGGTAAATTTCGTTGCTTTCGCGAATCGTGATCGGCGCGCTGCTCTCATTCCAATACAAGAGCGTGAGCTGGCTGGCCGCTTCCGCCCGCACCTGAATCGTCAGAGCTTCGGCTTGACGGATCCGGACGACCAGGGAGCAGGCCGTTTGCGCAGGCGCGGTCAAAGTCAGCGTCAGCGGCGCGGAAGCGTCGATGACAAGCTCGCGCAATGTTTCCTGTAAAACGACGGGGCTGACCGGACTTTCATGCAGGGTCAGCACTGTTTCAGCCATGCTTGCGGCCCCTTGCGCTGGCGGCGCAGCTGCCCAGGGTGAAGGTCAGCTTCACTTCTTCTTTGGCCGGCTGCAGATCCAGCTGTTGATACAGCCAGTCGTAGCCGTCCTGATCAATTTTCTGAACCAGCGTTTCATCGCCTTCCATGACGATCCGGCCGTTGATCAGCACGTGTGCGTGCGTCGGCTTTAATAACTGATAGAATCGTTCGTAATGCGAAACGACGATCATACCCAGCCCCGTTTCCTGCTGCATCTGCGTCACGGCGTCGGCCACGATTTTCAGAGCGTCGACGTCCAATCCGCTGTCAATCTCATCCAGCATCGCCAGCGACGGCTTCAGCATTTTCATCTGCACGATTTCGTTGCGCTTTTTCTCGCCGCCCGAAAAGCCCTCATTGAGGAAACGATGTGCTAAATCCGGCTTCATCTGCAGATCTTTAATCGTCTTTTCCATTTCCTTAATAAAAGAGAACAGGGAAATCGGATTTTCCCGGCGGGCGTTCATTGCCGCACGCAGGAAATCGGAGTTCGTGACGCCCGGCACTTCCTGAGGATACTGCATCGCCAGAAACAAACCAGCGCGGCTGCGCTCGTCGACGCTCATCGCCAAAACGTCGCGTCCGTCGTATTCAATCGTTCCGCTTGTCACAGTATATTTCGGGTGCCCCATAATCGCCGCCAGCAGCGTCGATTTTCCGTTTCCGTTAGGACCCATTAAAGCATGTATTTCATGATCGGCGACCGTCAGATCGATCCCTTTGAGGATCTCCTTGCCTTCGACCTCAACATGAAGATTTTTAATCATCAGCTGACTCATTCTCTCATCCTTTCCGCTCATGATTCGAGTTGTTATCCAGACAAAAAATGTCCAGAATGATTATAGCATATTCTGTTTCAGGATGTGCGGATTATTATCTGTTCAAACGGCTTTACCAAGCACTCTTTCGGCCTTTTTCTTCCAGCGATGATGGAAAAAAGCGGGAAAATGGGGTTGTTCACACAAAATTCAGATAGAAAGCCTGCCGATCAAATTGCAAAGTCCCCTGAAATACCCTATAATAATAAAGTTCATTAGGAGGTACATTCATGTTACAAACACTCAAAAAGTACTGGTTTGTGTGCCTTGTTGGCGTTCTGTTAATCGGAGCCAGCATTTATTTTGCATACGACCAGAACAAAGGAAAGCTCCCAGGAAAATCAGTCGGCGGCGAGGACGTCGTATTCTCGATCGGCGATCAGGATATCACAGCCGGAGAATTCTACGACACGCTGTTTAACGAAATGGGCGTCGCCGGCGTCTATCAGTTCATGGAGAAAGCGGTCGTTGACCCGTCCATTGAAACCACGGAGGAAATGAAGACGCAGGCCCAGTCGTATGCGGATTCGATTACGGCGCAGTATCAGTCGACCTACGGCGATCAGTACAAGGAAATGCTGCTGACAGCGCTCAACGGCGTCGGCTACAGCAAGCTTTCTGATCTGACAGACTACTTCATCCACATCCAGAAGACGCAGCAGATGATCAAGGATTACATCAACGCGCATGCCGACGAATACATCCCGGCGTATGTTGAAGCGAAGAAGCCGCGGATTGTCAGCCATATCTTAATCAAGATGGATGATCCGGCCAACCCGACAGAAGAAGAAACCAACCGTGTCAACGCGGTTAAGGACGCGCTGGCCAGCGGCCGCGACTTCGGCGAAGTGGCGCAGGAGTTGTCAGAAGATTCCGGCTCTGCCGTCCAGAATGGTTCGATCGGCTACATGGACGCCGACAGCCAGTTAGTCTCCCCGTTCCTGGAAACCGCACTGGCGATGAACGAGGGCGAGGTCAGCGAATGGATTCAGACGACCTATGGCTGGCACATCATCAAGTGCGATGTTTCCGACACGGAGACGCTGAAAGGCTATGATGAGTTCTACGACGCCCTGGCGACCTACTACCCGAACCTGCAGCCGAAGGTTGTCTGGGAGAAGGCTCAGGAAATGAACCTGGACTTCAAGGGCAACGACGAACTGCAGAACAAACTGTTGATCTACATGGGCTTAAATGAAAAAGACGAACCGGAAACTCAGCCGGAAACTACGGAAAACACGGAAAATCCTGAAGGTCAGGGCGAAGATCAGAACAACGCCGAAGATCAAAACGGTGAAAACAACGGCGAACAGGGAGGAAACGAATAATGAAGAAGCTTGTTCTTTTAGCCCTCGGGGCCTTATTGTTAGCGGGCTGCAGCGATGCGCGCGCGTCCCTGAAAGATCCGAAGACAGCCGTCTTCTCCGTTGGCAATCAGACGCTGACCAAAGGCGACATGTACAACTTCATGTTGGCGCGGGATGCCGGCTATTTCACGATCAATGAAGCAAAGAAAGTTATTTTTGAAAAAGAAGTTCCAGTAACGGATGAAATGCGCAGCGAAGCGGAAGAAACGCTGAACACGTACAAGACGATGCTGGGCGATTCGTTTGCCAGCTACCTGCAGTCCTATGGCTTTGCGGATGAGGAAGAATACCTGAACAACAGTCTGTTAGTCAGTCTGCAGGCTCAGGAACTGACGAAGGTTTACGTCAACGAAAAGTTCGGCGATCTGGTTTCCCGTTATTCCCCGAAGAAAATCCGGATCATGCAGTTCACTGATGAAGCAACGGCCAACCAGGCCCTGGAACAGGTCAAGAGTGGCGCGAACTTTGAAGAAACGGCGACAAGCTTAGGCTCCAGCGTTTCCGCCGCCGAGACAATCGCAACGACGCAGAGCAGCTATGCGACCAACGTCCTGTCGACGCTGTCGGTGATCACAGATCCAACACTGACCGACGTGATCGCTGATGACAACGGCGCGAACTTCTACATCGTTCAGGTCATCGCGACGGATGCGGAAAGCTTCAAGGATGAAGCGGTCGATACGATCGCCTCGATCAGCGCGCTGTCTTCGGAAGCATCGATCTTCTATTTTGAAAAATACAATTTCACAGTCTATGATAAGACGATCTATGATCAGTTGGAATCCAACTACGCGGATTATCTGATTCAGGCAAAATCGAAGTAAAAAGAGACCTTAAACACGAAAGCCCCAGGAGCTGCAAACGCAAATTCCCAGGGCTTTTTTCTGACTTTGATCGGTGACGAAAAGATAAAAGTTTATCAATCTATGTATTTGAAAAAGGTCTGCGAATATTTTTCCAATCCGCAGGTGATCGCTGGAAATGCATTCCACTTTCCTATATAATAAGGGACATGGAGGGATAATAAATATGGAAAAAGCAAAGGTTTATACAACGAACCTGAGGACCTATGGAACGACCAGCCTGTTGGACAAGCTGGAACGACTGGTGAAACAGGCGGGAATTGAAAAACTGGATTTTCAAGATAAATATGTCGCGATTAAAATTCATTTTGGCGAACCGGGAAACCTGGCTTACCTGCGGCCGAATTACGCACATCGAATCGTAGATCTGATCAAGTCGTTGGGCGGTAAGCCGTTTCTGACTGACTGCAACACCTTGTATGTCGGCGGACGAAAGAACGCTCTGGATCATATTGAATCAGCGTATCAGAACGGCTACAATCCGTTCAGCTGCGGCTGCCACATTCTGATCGCCGATGGTTTGAAAGGAACGGACGAAACTTTAGTGCCGATTCATCAAAAGCATGTCAAAGAAGCCAAGATCGGCCGGGCAATTATGGATGCGGATATCTTCATCACGATGACTCATTTTAAAGGGCATGAATCCACGGGATTCGGCGGGACGTTGAAGAATATCGGGATGGGCTGCGGTTCCCGTGCCGGAAAGATGGAAATGCATAACAGCTCAAAGCCGCAGGTCAATCCTGAACGGTGCCACAGCTGCGGCATGTGCCAGAAGATCTGTGCCCACAGCGCCTTGAACTTCGATGAGAATCACAAGATGCACATTGATCACAGCCGCTGCGTTGGCTGCGGGCGCTGCATCGGCATGTGCAACTTCGATGCGATTGAACCGATGAACGACGAGGCTAACGATATCCTCAACGAGAAGATTGCCGAGTACTCGCTAGCGGTTATTCAGGGTCGGCCACACTTCCATATCAGCTTTGTCATGGACGTCTCACCATGCTGCGATTGTCATGCGGAGAATGATTTGCCGATCGTTCCGGATATCGGGATCTTTGCCTCCTTTGATCCGGTAGCCCTAGATCAGGCTTGTGTTGATGCGGTAAACCAGGCTCCGGTGATTGCGGGCAGCGTCTTGGATGAGCATCAGCATGATCACCACGATCACTTCACCGACACGCATCCGGATACTAACTGGCAGACGTGTCTTGCCCATGGCGAAGAAATTGGTCTGGGCACGCGTGAATACGAATTAATCCATTGTTAAGGAGGAGCTTCCCATGTGTGTATTCTGCAGCATCATCAACCATGAAATTCCATCAAAAGTCGTCTACGAAGATGATCTGGTCTTAGCGATCCTGGACATCTCCCAGGTTACAAAAGGTCATACTCTGGTTATGCCTAAGAAGCATGTCGACAATTTGTTGGAATGTGACGATGAAACAGCCGCTCACCTGATTCAGGTCGTCAAGCACTTAGCGAAACGGATTCAGGAAAAAACAGGAGCTTCGGGGATCAATATCCTGAACAACAACGGCGAGGCCGCAGGCCAGACTGTGAATCATCTGCATTTCCACATCATTCCCCGTTACAGCGAAGACGATGCGTTCGTATGCGAATTCAAAGAATCAAAAAAACAAGATCTGGATGAAGTTTTAGAGTTAGTCAAATAATCAAAACTATACGTTTATCCTATAGTTTGTTCTATCTTAGTTAGGGTTTGAAGCTTTGGAAACTTAAATATTATAGCGAATAAATACAGTCTTCTCAAACTAGCGCCTCGGCGCTTTTTTTATTTAGTTTTAAAGTCGTAGATATTTCCTTATTTATAAATTAAATTAGCAATGTTTAGAACATTTAATATTAATGAAGTTATTGTTATAATTATTTCTAAAATGTAATAATTATATTTTATTTGATCTTTACTAAGTTCTGAAATATAAGTTATACACTCTTGAATTTTGTTTTTATCATTATTAATCTCAGCAATGTTAAGATTCTCCTCTAAGCTTTGTAATTTAACCATTTTCCAATAGAAAACCATTCTATTAATATAAATTTTGGGTAAAATTGTTATTACTATGCATGTAAAAAAGCTAAGAACTACTAATGTAACTGTTAATAATTGAAAATTAATCATTCCAGAAATTTTAGAAACCATATTCGAATTATCACATAACAATGTTGTTATATACAAACAATTATACAGTATAGATACTATTAAAAATGTAAGTGAATTCTCTGAAGAATGACTGACTAATTGCTGAATTTCACTAGAACATGAAGGTAGATAATTATTGTGCTTCAGATCATCTAATTTTAGTGGTTCTATAAATTTTGGTGTTGGTAGAAACCAACGCCTTTTTTTCTTGAGCATAAAAAAAAGAGACATAGGTAAGAATTTCCGTTACAATAAAATCACCACAAATTACAGAAAGGAAATCTCACTATGTCCATTACTCATTCTATCGTATCTGTTCTCAATTTAAAAGACCCTCATCTTCATTTCTCTGAGGATTGTGTCTCTTCTCAGTCGATTCGTGGTGTTGACTCCCTTGTCTTTTCCGGCTCGCTTTCTTATGACCCTCCCTCTTCCTGTCCTCTCTGCGGGTCCTCCAACCCCGGCTCGGCTATCATCAAACATGGTACGAAATCCTCCCTCATCACCCTGCCTTCCGTTTCCCGCCGCCCCGCTTATCTCCGCCTCAAAAAACAACGCTTCCTTTGTAAACATTGCGGCCATACTTTTACGGCTTCGACTTCCATCGTTCTCCCTCATTGTTTCATTTCCAATAACACTCGTCTCTCCATTGCCCTCGACGCCAAGATGAAGACTTCTGAAAAAGATATCGCTTTCCGTCACTCTGTTTCTCATGCTACGGTGAATTCCCTTCTTCAACAGCTCTATCAGGATTTTAAAGTCCAGCGGAATTTTCTTCCCCCTCATCTCTGTTTTGACGAGTTTCGCTCTGTCAAAGGGGTTGATGCTTCAATGTCTTTTCTCTTTCTTAACGCGGAATCCGGTCAGATTCTCAATATCCTTCCTGATCGCAGAATGCCCGTTCTCATCCGCTATTTCATGAGCTATTCCAGGAAAGCCCGCGAAGCCGTTAAAACCGTTTGTATGGATATGTATTCCCCTTACTTCTCTGTCGTTCACCACTGTTTCCCTCACGCCAAGATCATTCTTGACCGCTTCCACATCGTTCAGCTGCTCAGCCGCGCTCTCAATAAGACCCGCGTCAATTTCATGAATCAGAGTAAGCCTCATTACAATAAGCTCAAACGCTATTGGAAACTCCTTCTTAAATTTGAAGATGACCTGAATGATCAGGACTTCAAAAAATGGGTTTGCTTTCCATCTCTGATGCGCGAAATTGACCTTGTCCACTTCTTAGTTGAACTGGATCCCGAGCTCAAGGCGACTTATGAGCTCTATCAGAGTCTCCTTACCGCGCTCAACCGGAAAGATCCTGACGCCTTCCTCCAAGCTTGTCTGAATCCTGATCCTTTGATCTCCAAGCCCATGAATACTGCCATTCAGTCCTTAGTGGAACGGAAAGAGGCAGTGATCAACGCCTTGACTTACTCATTTTCCAATGGCATGATTGAAGGTACGAATAATCTGATTAAGGTCATCAAGCGCCTGGCTTTCGGTTATCGTTCTTTCATTCAATTTAAGACCCGCATTTTACTTATTTCTAACACCTTAGTTCCCTGCCGTTTTCTCAATTAAAAATGAGTCCCATTTCTGGAACTCATCTGCGTCTTTCTTGTTTCGGTTTTTCTCTCACCAACACTATTTTTGAAAGAGCCATTTTAGTGAAGAAAGTTTTGCCAGAAAGCAAGCATGTAAGATACAACCATAATAACTAGAACCATTTAATATTAAAGTTATACTAAATAGAATTTTTGAGCTAAAAGAATTAGGAATTAAACCTAAACTTTCAACTGTATAACAAACAAAGCCAATGTTAAATATCCAAATAATTATGAAAAAAAACCTGCTTAAATTCCAGTTAAATAGTGAACTATTATATTTTTTATATAGATTATTATAATCAGAATTTTCATTGTAGATATATTTTAATTTTTTAATTCTATTATAAAAATTTTTAGCCACTCCAAACCATATAGATATAATTAAAATCAAAATAAAATCATACATGATTTTATACGTATTAGATTGTTCATAGATAAATAAAACAAAATAAATAATTATCAAAAATTCAAAGACAGATACACTGAATTTAGTATCAGTTTTTTTAAATACTAAAGGAAATTTTTCAATAAAAAATTTTAACAACATACTTTCTTTAGTATATTTTTATAAACTCATATACAGAGAATTTTAAAATATACAATTCCTCCTAATATAATATGAATACTAGAAACCATTACAACCAGGATAATGCTTAGTAATCACGTCTGTAAGCATTGACACGCTGATCGATTTTATTTATAATGAAAATAATTACCCTATCTTCTTACATTAGACATTATAAAAGTAGATCGTGTGAATGTCAATGAAAGTGTAAGTAAAGTTCCAGTTTCAACACTTAAAATGTAATGAATTACCTGTTTTTTGTCCTGAACGTTCACTAAAAATTATAAAAAATCGAAGAATTTTTACCTTCGATTTTCTTATTTATACAGTTTTATAACTCAAGAAAATCTAACTTGGCTTACATCCTGACGAATCTTATAAACTGTTTAAAAGAATAAACAAATCAATTTTGAAGCCCTTTTCTCTCTTCTTTTTTCAACCTGCGCTTTAACCAGCCACCCTGCAGATAATACAGCACAAACAGGATCGAAGTCAGACTCCACGTCAACGGATAGCTGAACAAAACATTCTCAATTGTAGGATTCAGCGGAACGGCGATCCAGATCCAGACGACGCGCAATACACATACCCCCATGCAGGTCATGATCATCGGAATTACAGAATCTCCTGTGCCGCGCACCACCCCTGACAGCACCTCAATACACACATAAGTGAAATAATAGGGAGCCAGATACAACAACATCTGCATCCCCACCTCAATCACCGCCGCGTCCTGCGTAAACAAATGATAGATCCAGCGACTGGTCACCATCAAGATCCCACTCATTCCCAATGCTGTGCCAAATGCCATCGCCAGGCACACCCTGACGCTCTTGTGAATCCTGTCGATTTTACGCGCGCCGAAATTCTGTCCGACAAACGTCGTGATCGCCACGCCGAAAGCCCCCATGATCATCCAGAAGATCCCATCGATCTTCCCATACGCCGTATACGCCGCAATCGTGTCCGTGCCAAACGTATTCACGCTGGCCTGAATCACAATATTCGATACCGAATACATGACCGACTGCAGCCCAGCCGGGATCCCGATTACGACGATTTCCTTCAACAATTCGCCATGCAGCCGAATTCGCTTGCGGATCAGCCGGTAACGGTCATCCTCAGCCTGAGATAAGCTCAGATAGACAAGTCCGCCGCTGATAAACTGCGCCAGACAGGTAGCCGCCGCCGCACCGAAGACACCCCATTGGAAGACCAGGACAAAAAGCAGATCCAGAACCACGTTGGCCAGGCAGCAGACAATCAGAAAGTACATCGGCCGCTTGGAATCTCCGACAGCCCGCAGAATACCGGACCCGACATTGTACATCAAATTCGGAATCAAGCCGACGAAGTAGACAATCATATAAATCAATGAATAATTCATAATGTTCTCCGGCGTCCCCATCGCCCTTAACGCCACCGGTGCGCCGAAGATCCCAATCACCATCATGATCGCCCCGCCGATCAACGACATCGCCACCGCCGTGTGCACGGCGTCGCTTGACTGCTCCACCTTTCGCGCGCCATAATACTGTGAAATAATGACCGTCGCGCCCGAAGACAAGCCGACAAAAAAGCCGACCAGCAGATTGATCAAAGTCCCCGTCGCGCCCCCAACCGCCGCCAGCGCCTCCTTGCCGACAAACTGACCGACGATAATCGCGTCGACCGTGTTGTATAACTGCTGAAAGAACGTTCCCAGCATAATCGGAAAGAAAAACAACAGCAGCTGTTTCCAAATAACCCCTTCCGTAATCTCATTGACTGTCGGATGTTGATGCTTTCTCATCAGTAATGCTCCCCCTTAAACTGAATACTAGAATAGCACTGAAATTTCCGTTTGTCACGAACAAATATGAAAAAAACCAGAAGCATTTTTCAGCTTCTGGCCAACTCTTTTCACACTCTAATTTTGTTCGGCATTGTACTGCTTTTCATCCAGCATTTTCTCGCTGCGGGCGACGATGACCGACGTTGCAGCATCCCCGACGACGTTCAGCGAAGTAACCAGCATTTCAATCGGCCGGTTGATCGCCAGGATCAGCGAATATGCCAGCAACGCCGCGTCATTGGTATAACCCATCCCCGTCAAAATTGTGAACAGGATGACCGCTCCAGCCCCCGGAGCCGCCGGTGTGCCGATCGAAGCGATCAGCGCCAGGATCGCAATGATCGCAATGCTGGAAACCGTCACAGAATAGCCGGAGGAGGCCGCGACGAAGATCGCGGCAATGACCTGCATGATCGCCGTTCCGTCCATGTTGACCGTCATGCCTAACGGCAGCGTGAACGATGCAATTTCATCACTGACGCCCAGTTCTTCCGTTACCGTCTTGCGGTTCAGCGGCAGCGTTGCCGCACTGGAGGAAGTAGAGAAACCGAACACCGCAACTTTCGCAATCTTCTTAACGAACGGAATCGGATTGATCCGGCCCAAGACCGCCACAAAGATCGCATAGCCGACGATCAGGAAGGCCAGCAGAAGCAGCACCGTCGTCACGACATAGGCCAGCGCCGGCTTCAGATGATCGACGCCGTAGATTGCAAACGTCCGGGTCAAAAGAACGAAGATTGCCAGCGGACCAAATTTATTGATCACATAGCTTAAGCAAACTGTGATGATATCGCTGATCTCCTGCAGCAGCTTCTTTAAAACGGTTACCTTGGAACCCAGGGCGTTGATGCCCAACCCCGTCGCTACCGCTAAGAACACCACCGCCAGCACCTGTCCGTTGGTTGAGAACGCGCTGGTCATGTTGTTCGGGACGATCGACAACAAGATTGACAGCGGATTGCTTCCGCTGGACCCCGTCGAAACATTCAAGCCGCTGACTTCCACCGCATTGAAAGCCCCGGTCGCATAAACGGTAAGACCGACAGCGCCGGCGATCACCAACGCCACCACGGTCGTCAGTAAGAAAGTCCCCAGCGTCTTGCTGGAAATCCGCCCCAGCTTGCGCGTATCCGTAATCTGACAGATCGCCAACGCAATCGAACAGAAAATCATCGGTACGATGATGACCTGCAGTGCGTTGACAAACAGCTGACCGACGATGTAGAACAAACCGATCGCATTCTTGCCGGCCTCCGCCGTAATATCCTGGAATAATAGATTGTTGATAGCCACCCAGGTCTGGGTCTGGCCCGAGGTCAAGAGATTTTCACGAAGCATCAGCATGGCCAGGCCGCAGATCAGCCCCAGAACCATCGCGATCGCCATTTTGACGGCAAGATGATTGCCTTTTTTCTCTGTTTTTTTCATACAGTTCCCCTTTCATAAAAATACTCCTGACCCTTTAAGATCAGGAGTAAATGAACAGGCGAAACGTATTCATCTTCCTTGAGCAGCCTCACGGGACTCTCTTAAAGGATCACTGCAAAAAGTATACTCATAAATTCCTCCCTTGTCAACAATCAAAAAAGCACTTGTTTATGGAGCATTTTTATCCCTGGCGTATCCTTATCCCGCAGGATGAACTTTTTTCTGAAATGATTTAAGGACGAACGCTGATCGCGCCCGGGATCCGCTTGAAAGCATACGAAAGCAAAAGCTTCTCCACCTTTTTCAAATAATTTTCATAGTTGCCCCAGCTGATATTGAACGGTCCTTCGCCGCCGGCCACAACCGCAACATAAGCCGTGATCTCCCTTTCTCGAATCACCAAGGTGATCGTCACGCCCGTTGCTGAATTCACCCGCGCATAATAGCGCTCAGCTGTGATTATCTGTACCTCGGTATCACCCGCCTGCTGTCACGAAAACAACGACATCCCCGCTAAAAGCCTTGACTTGTCTGACGAAGGTTTCCGCAAATGAAGCCTCCGGCTGACCTTCAAAACGATAGAGCTGATCGATGATATTTTTACTCATTTTCCTTCCCCTTTCCCTTTCATTTGGCCCCGGATCTTGGTTGTTCTGCTTTCACGCCGGTCAAATTGTCCTATTCCTTTCCTGATGATTTTCACCTCAGCGATGGATCAAGGCGTCACCCGTGATCAGCCGCCGCCCGTTTTCATGGCACAGCAACAGAGCAGTATCCCGGTCTGTCCGCCGTTCAATCTCGGCCTGAACATCGCTCAGCTTGATCACCCGCTTGCCCCAGCAATGATGCGCGTCAGTGCCGACGGCGTCGCAATAGCCTTCCTCTACCATCCGCCAGGCCAGCGCGCATTGTTCCTTATCGTCGTTGAGAATCAGCGAAGTCCGGTTGACCTGAAAATCGCAGCCCATAGCCCGCCATCGCTTCAGCGTAGAGAAATCCTCCTGCACGCTCTTATACCGTTCCGGATGCGCGATGATCACCTCATAGCCCGCATCCAACACCTGCTTTAACAGCTCGGTTTCGCTGCTGCCCAGATGGACCTTCTGATACCAGGGAAATTCGATCAACAGCCGCCGCGAACCGTTCAGCGTCAGCGCCCGACCGCTGCGGATCCATTCCAGCGACGCATCGGTCAAAAAGAACTCGCAGCCCAGCGCCGTTTCAATCGGCCAGTTTTCTTCGGCGATCAGCTCCTGCAGCGCCGCAAACGGCGCCGCCAGCGTTTGAGCGTCGTTTTCATATTTATAATAAGGAAGACTGTGCGGCGTACACAAGATCGCCTCAATTCCATCCTCTACCGCAATTTGCAGCATCTTCTTCGTTGTTTCCCGATCCTGCGACGCGTCGTCGACGCCCCACAACACATGACAATGAATATCAATCATTCCATTTTTTCCTCCTCTGTCCGCAATCGCTATCCTTATTATAATAGAGTGTACAAAAAAGAAAAGAGAATCCCGCAAGATTCTCTTCAGTCTTCATTTCACAAAGCGGAACCGTCAAAATAAAGATCAGACGAAATTTTCAGTTCGTATTTATTTTCGAATTCCACAATAAACTCATTTGACGGTTTTTTATTCTTATGATAGTCCTCAGCCAGGACTCGTTTGATTTCCTCCCGCCGCAGATACGCGTCCGCTTCATTCACATAGACAATCCCATCCATGCCCGCATACGATACATAAATTTCATAAACCCATCCGGTGACGAAAACAAGCTGACTTCGACGGTATTATCCAGCACCTCATTCATGATCAGATATTTATTTTATAATGCCTCTCAGCTTTCCGAAATCTGTGGCCTCAATCCACTTCATCCTGTTTTTCATTCTTTTTCGATTTCGGCTTGTAAAACGCCCGGTTTTCCATCGGGAACAGACGCGATGTGAAGCTGCCCGGCTCCGTTTGCGCGTACGCCTTATCCAGTGTGTTCATGCGCGCGTCCAGATTGTCGATCAGATGCAGCACTTCCGCCTCCGCGACCATCGGCATGACCGGCGAACCAAATTCCAGCTGACCATGGTGCGACAAGACCATGTGCCGCAGTAAAATCGCTTCCTCGCTCTTTTCGTAGCCCAGCTGAACGGCGACTTCCATAATCTTCGCCTGCATGATCGAGATATGCCCGATCAGCTTGCCCTCCAGCGTATATTCCGTCATGACCGGGCCGGACAGTTCCGTCAGCTTGCCCAGATCATGAACCAGCACGCCGCTGACCAACAAATCCCGATCCAGCAGCGGATAGAGCTTGACGATCTCATTCGCCAGATCGACCATCCCGGTGACATGCACCGCCAGGCCGCCGACGAAGTTGTGATGGTTCTTCGCCGCCGCCGGATAATCGAAGAACGGCTTGTCGTATTCCGCGAACAATGCGCTGACAATCCCCTTATAGACCGGATTGGACAGCGAGCTGATCGCGTCCTGAATCTTCTGCTGCAACAGCTCCTTGGGAATATCCGAAGCGATAACATAATCGCTTAATTCAATACTCTGCTGATCCATCGGCGTCAGCCGGTGCACGCGCAGCTGCAGTGAATTCCGGTACCGCAGCACCTCGCAGCTGACCTCGCCGACCCGTCCCGGCACGCAGGCAGCCGCCTGTTCTTCCTTCACATCCCAGATCTTGCCTTCGATCGTCCCGGATTTATCCTGCAGCGTCAAAGACAGATAAGGCGAACCATTGCTCGTCACGCCCTTGGTGACCTGCACAAGCAAAAGCGGCAGCGTCAGGCTTTCACCTTCCTTAAACTCACTGATTTTCTTATTCATCATCCCACTCCATTTCACTTAAAATTAAATAAATATCCTCGACGTCGAAGCCCTGGGCTGAACAGTAACGGAAAACGTAATTGCGCAGCTTGGTGCCGCTGTACTTCGACTGATACCGCTTCTTTGCTTTCGCCGCCGTCTTGCGCAGGCTCTCCAGCTCGGCCCGTTCTTCCTCGACAAAGCTCAGGTTGTCCATGACCTCGTTGATCACGTCGACCGCAAAGCCCTGAGCGATCAATTTGGATTTCATCATATTCTTCTTCATCCGTACTGATTTTTCCTTGATCGTCGGCTGCAGCTTCTGCGCCCACTTCAATGCGTTGCGGAATTCCGACTGTTCATCCTCGTCGGCGAACACGGATTCAATCATCTCATACGGGATGCCCTTCTTCCGCAATGTCCGGCTGATCTTGTTTTTGCCCTGCATCAGAAGCTTCAGATTATAAACTTGATTTTTGGTATAGCGCAGGTCGTTGATCAGATCCCGTTCTTCCAGCTTCTCAACGATCTCGTTGATCTGCTTGATATCCAGCTGCGTGTTCTGCGTCAGCCAGTCGTAGATTTCCTTGCGCGTGCGGTCTTTCGCCGCGATCCGCTTCAGACAGCTCTGATACGCCTTGACCGCTTCTTCCTCGCTGATCAGTTCGTCCAGCTCATCGCTGCTGATCAGCACGTCCTTGCGCAGTCCCTTATTGAAATACGTTTCCAGCGAAACAAGAATTCGGATTTCATCGTTGGGCGAGCAGACCTTCAGCTCAACGCAGTCGTCCTTCGGCCGGATCGATTCCAGCCGGTACATCTCACGGTATTCCGCAGTCGCGCTTTCATAGACTTCCAGCACCTTCTGATAGAAAATCCGGCTGTCATAAACTTCAACCTGAGACTTCGCGGCAGCCTTCATCACGGCGCGCTCCTCTGCGCTCATCGCTAAGAAAAGCTGCACTTTCTCGGCAAACTGTTCAGGTTTCTTAAACAGGAAACCGGTCTGGCCTTCCAGCACCAGATCTTCCAGCACTTCATCCGGCCGGGCAAAAACCGGCAGTTCGCTGGCTAACGCTTCGATGTAGGTCATGCCCTGCGTTTCAGTCAGCGAAGCGGAAACAAACGCGTCCGCGCAATGGTAGTAGGAAGGAATCTGGTCCGCCGGCTTCTTCCCGGCAAAGGTGATCATTGAATCCAGCCCCAGCTCGCGCACATGGCTCTCCAAGGCTTCCTGCTCCGGCCCGCCGCCGATCACCGCAAAATGAACCGGCACCCCGGCTTCTTTTAAATAGGTAAACCCGTCGATCACAAAGTCGATGCTTTTTTCCTTCGCGATCCGGCCGACGAAAATGATCAGCGTCTCTTCCGGATTCGCCATCAGCTCTTCGCGCCGCTGCCGGATCGTTTCCGCATCCGTGCGGTGGGCGTCAAAGCGCTGCAGGTCCAGTCCGGTCGGAATCACGTGAATCCGCTTTTTAATTCCATAGCGCTGCAGCATTTCCTTGGTCTTCTGGGATGGAGCGATCAGTTCCGTGCTTGTCTCGCCATACAGCTTGCTTAAGCTGCTGACCGCTTTCTTGGCGACCTTATCAATCGTTTCCAGATTAAAGACGTTGACGTAATGTGTATAATCCTCATAGGTTGTATGATACGTCGACACCAGCGGGATCTGCAGCATTTTCGCTACGATGCGGGCGAAGATTCCAACGCCGAATTCCGTATGGGCATGGATCACATCCAGCTCCATCTCGCGGATATCCTTGAGCACCGCGAAATGAATCGGACTGGTCAGCACATAGCCGTATAAGCTTTTTAATTCCACCCCCGGCAGCCGCAGCACATTGCCTTCGCGCTGGACCTGAAGCAGTCCCGGATGGGTCGTGATCACAAACACGTCGTGACCATTCTTTTCTAGTTCCTGCTGCAGCGTCACGATGGAAGAAACGACGCCGTTGACGTCAGGCAGATAGGTATCTGTAAATAATCCAATTCTCATTTCTTTTCCTCCTGCATCGGTTCGACAACGATCGCCGGCCGGCTCTTAACCCAGATAAAGGTCAGACCGCCCAGGATCAGCATAAAGTAATAAGAGGCAAACCGCCATAAAATCATCGAGCTGGTCGCGCCCAGCTTTCCGAAGATCGTTGAAAACATCAAAACATACGTAGCTTCCGTACCGCCGCTGGCGCCCGGAATCGGAATGAATGCGTTGATCATCGACACAAACGCTGACAGCGCCATGCAGTCAATAATCAGATCAAGACTGACGTTCAGGCCCAGCGCCTGCGCGCAGAAAAACGGGATCGCATAATACAGGCCGAGCCGTACAAAGTTGGCCAGCGTCACTCGCACAATCAGCGGCCGGTGGCCTTTCAGCTTCGCGGTTTCACTACCGAACCGGTCGAGCTGATCCTTTAATAAAGCCAGCGCTTTTTCCGGATTTTTTACCAGATGCAGCTTACAGCCCAGATGCAGACCGGTCGTGCTGATCCATGTGTAAACCTTCGGGAACCGGACTAACGCCCACAACCCGATGATCACCAGGCTGTTGACCAGAAAGCCAAGCAGGACAAGCAAAAAGAACTGCGAATAGTTAGTGTAGAAATGATGAAACCGCAGCAGGATCAAAATGAAAACCGACGCGATCATCGTCGACTGGTACACGATAAAATCCATCCACAGCACGCTCGCCGAATCACTTAACGGCACGCCCTGTTTCTTAAACACATACACCTGGGCAAACTGACCACCCGAGGCGCTCGGAGTCACGCCATGGAAAAAAGAAGCCACCAGGGCGTTGACAATCCCATAATTCAACTTGTAATGCGGATTGCTGATGCGGGTCAGCTGCGTCAGTATCCAGCCGATCACACACTGATACAGAATCGCGATCGCAATGATCACGATCAGCCAGCCGGCGTTCACCTGCTGCAGAATCCCCATGACTTCGTTAAAATTATCCTTCAAGGTAAACCACAGCACTCCGGCTGTGAAGCCTACGATGAGCAGAATATTAATCACATAGTTTCGCGCTTTTTTCATACTTCCTCAGCCTCGTTAACTTATTATACAATGAAAAACAAGGTTACACAAGGAATAAGGCTTCCTGCCCCGCGCTCTTAAGACCGCCTTCGCCGATTCTTTTTTCTTTCTTAAGAAATCCCCGTCAAATCAAAGAAAAAGAGAGCCTTGCTCTCCTTACAACGTCTCCGGCCGGTTGTTTTCCAGCACGGTTTCATAAATGGTTTTCAGCTGCTGGCCCACGCTGGCGATGCTGCGTTCCTGTGCCGTCTTTTTCCCCTCGTCGCTGACCGACGGCAGACGCTTCTCAACGACTCCTTCGATCAGCTCGACGAACTCGTCTACAGACTGGCCTTTATAACAGTTCACCCGATCTTTCAGCCAAGGATCAAACACCCCGATGTCACGGACGATGACCTGTTGGGAAGCGGCCAGCGCTTCCAGCACGACGATGCCTTCCGTTTCCTCGTAAGACGGGAAGAAAAAAGCATTCGCTCCGGCATACGCGCCCTCGATAATCGCGCCCTTAACATAGCCTGGGAAGATCACATTAGCCGGATGATCCTCAACCAGCTCGCGGATATTCTTCGGCACGGAGATCAGCGGCGTATAGCCGAACCAGATAAACTTATACTGCGGCAGACGCTTCGCTACCTCAATGAAATCCGGCAGTCCCTTGCGCTCAAAATACAAGCCGACAGACAATACGACCTTATCGGTTTCATTCAGGCTGAAATACTTGTAATACGCTTTGACCTTTTCCGGATTGTAGCTGAAGCGGTCCAGATCAATGCCGTTGGACACGGCATAAATTGGTAAGTCAATGCCATAGCCTTCCAACAAGCTCTTGGAATAGGGCGTCGGCGTAATGATCGCATCGGCGCTGGAATAGAGCGAAACCAGATGCTTCTTAAACAGCGGGGCAAACTGATTGGACAGCACAAACGAATTGCGGAAATCTTCTTCTGTTGAATGTGCGTGATAAATGACCGGTTTGCCTTCCCGGCGGGCTTTGGCAATCACCCCCGCGCTGGCCGGTCCGACCGTATTGATGTGCAGAATATCAAAATCATCGTTCGGATCCAGCGTGTACTCAATCCCCGCCATCGTCAGCGCCTGCTTCTGATGCTTCAGCGCCCGTCCGATTCCGGAGGTCGAGATCACCTTTTCTCCTTCAAAAAACAACAATACTTTCATGTACATACCTCGAATCCACTATCAAGTATAATGAAAACCCTATCAATTATCAAGTCCTTCCGCGGTTTTCATCCTGAGCCTTAGACATCCGGCGGACATTGTTTGCCAGATTTCTGCAAAGAGGAGCTTGTTTTATTCAAATTCAGATGTATCAAAATCGATCAGGGAATAATTCCATGCTTCCATTCAACAGCGGCTGAAAAGCAAAAAAAAGCGACCCCCAAAATGAGGGTCAGCTTTCTATACGATCTTCAGCTTATTCTTCTGACAGCTTGACTAAGCGTGTATAACGGCGCTGCGCATCCTTCTTTGTTCTTTCGAACATTTCGTATGCTTTTTCGCCCTTCAGCTTCGGCAGCTGGCTGTAACGGGTTTCGTTCAGCAGGAACGCCTGGAACAGATCCCAGTTCGGTTCCTTGGAATCGATCGTTAACGGATGTTCTTCGTTGCGCGGATCAAAACGGTACAGAACAGTATAGCCGCATTCAACAGCCTTGGCCTGAACTCTCTGATGGTTCGCCAGACCGCCCTTGATGCCGTGTTCAGCACATGGTGCGTAAGCAATGATCAGGGATGGTCCGTCATAGCTTTCAGCTTCCTTGAAGGCTTTCAGCGTCTGAGCCCGGTTCGCGCCCATCGAAACGGAAGCGACATAGACATGACCGTAAGCCATCGCGATCTGACCGAGGTCTTTCTTCGCGGTGCTCTTGCCGCCGGCTGCGAACTTCGCGATCGCTGCCGACTGCGAAGACTTGGATGCCTGTCCGCCGGTGTTGGAGTAAACTTCGGTATCCAGAACCAGGACGTTAACGTTCAGGTTGTTGGCCAGAACATGATCCAATCCGCCGTAGCCGATATCATAAGCCCAGCCGTCGCCGCCGACGATCCAGATCGACTTGCCGACCAGGTCGCGTTCGTAATCCAGCAGTTCCTTGACCGCTTCATTCGCGGAAGCTTTGACGCCGGCAATGATTTCATCTTTGATTTCACGCTGTGCATCACGGTTGTTGCCCGCCGCCAGATATTTCTCGAACGCCGCCTTCAGTTCCGGTTCAACGGAATCCAGGTTGTTTTCCATCAGCGACAGGATGCGCGCTTCCTTGAAGTTCTGCGCCAAAGCCATGCCGTAGCCGTATTCAGCGTTGTCTTCAAACAGGGAGTTCGCCCAGGCGACGCCGTTGCCTTCCGCATCGTTGGAGAACGGAGTTGACGGTGTCGAGGAGCAGTAGATCATTGAGCAGCCGGTCGCATTGGCGATCATCATATCCTTGCCGAACAGCTGAGAAGCCAGCTTGTAGTAAGGCGTTTCGCCGCAGCCCGGGCAGGCTCCGGAAACTTCAAAGTAAGGCATTGCGAACTGCGAGCCCTTGACCGTGTCCACCGGGAAGTAGTTCGTCTTGTATTCGGTGTGCTTGAACAGGTAATCGGCCAGCGGTTCCTGATCCAGCTTTTCGTTGATATCGACCATCTTCAGCGCCTTGTTGCCGCCCTTGCCCGGACATTCAACAACGCACAGACCGCAGCCGACGCAGTTCGCCGGAGAAACCTGGATCCGATACTTCAGATTTTCAACACCCTTGCCCATCGCCTGAATCGTCTTGAATTCCATCGGCGCATTGGCGATTTCTTCATCCGTCAGTAAGAACGGACGGATTGTCGCATGCGGGCAGACGAACGAGCAGAATCCGCACTGGATACAGTTGTTTGGATCCCAGGTCGGAACCTGAACCGCGATCGTGCGCTTTTCCTTGAAGGAAACGCTGTTGTGAATCGAGCCGTCCAGGATATCGTACTTCATGAAGTTGGATACCGGCAGATCATAGCCTTCCAGAGAGTTGATCGCCATGACATGGTTGTCAAAGTATTCGTCGCCGGTCAGCTTGCGTCCGGAATCATAGCTCAGTTCAGCCCATTCCGGCTTCACTTCGATTTCAACCAGACCGTTTTTGCCCTGGTCGATCGCCTTGTAGTTCAGCTGGACGATTTCGTCACCCTTCTTGGAGTAGGACTTCTTCGCCATGTACTTCATCAGTTCAACCGCTTTATCATACGGCATGATCTGTTCGTTCAGCGCGAAGAACGCCGACTGCAGGATCGTGTTGGTCCGGCGGCCCATGCCGATTTCCTGAGCGATCTTGGTCGCGTCGATGATGTAGAACTTCGCGTTCTTCTTCGCCAGCTGCGCCAGCATGCGGTTCGGCAGGTGATCCTGCAGTTCCTCTGCGGAGAACGTTGTGTTCAATAAGAAGGTTCCGCCGTTCTTCAGGCAGCTGACCATGTCATACTTGAAGCAGTAAGCGTCTAAGCTGCAGGAAACGAAATCAGCGTTTTCAATATAATAGGTGGAACGGATCGGGGAATGACCGAAACGCAGGTGGGAGCGGGTAACGCCGCCGGCCTTCTTCGAGTCATACTGGAAATACGCCTGCGCATACTGATCGGTGTTGTCGCCGATGATCTTGATCGAAGACTTGTTCGCCGAAACGGTACCGTCAGAACCCAAACCGAAGAACAGGCAGGATGTGTAGTCCGCGCTGACATGGAATTCAGGATCGACTTCCAGGCTCAGGTGCGTAACGTCATCGTTGATGCCGATGGTGAATTCCGCCTTCGGAGCATCTTTCGCCAGTTCGTCATAAACAGCCTTGATCTGGTTCGGCTGCGTATCGCGGGAGCTTAAGCCGTAGCGGCCGCCGATGATCGTCAGATCCATGCCCTTTAATGCGGCTAAGACGTCGAGGTACAGCGGTTCGCGGGCGCCCATTTCCTTCGTGCGGTCCAGAACCGCGATCTTCTTGACCGAAGCCGGCAGCACCGCGGTCAGATACTTCACGGAGAACGGACGATACAGATGGACTTTGATCAGGCCGACTTTTTCGCCGCGCTTGGTCAGCTCGTCGATCGTTTCTTTAATCGTTTCGGTAACGGAACCCATCGCAATGATGATGCGTTCCGCATCCGGTGCACCATAGTAAGTGAACGGTGCGTATTCGCGGCCGGTATGCTCGCTGATCTTCTTCATGTAATCGGCAACGATATCCGGGATCGCTTCATAGTGCAGATTCTGCGCTTCGCGGCCCTGGAAATAAATGTCGTCGTTTTCCGCGCCGCCGCGGGTTACCGCGTTGGTATGCGGGTTCAGCGCATTGGCCCGGAACGCTTCAACCGCGTCCATGTCGATCAAGCTCTTTAAGAACTCATAATCCATGACTTCGACTTTCTGAATTTCGTGAGAAGTTCTGAAGCCATCAAAGAAATGAACGAACGGTACGGAGCCCTTGATCGCCGCTAAATGCGCGACGCCGGCCAGATCCATTGCTTCCTGAACGGAATGCGACGCCAGCATGCAGACGCCGGTCTGACGGCAGGCATAAATGTCGCTGTGATCGCCGAAAATGCTCAGTGCACGGGTTGCCAGAGAACGCGCTGCGACGTGAATAACGCCTGGCAGCAGCTCGCCGGCCATCTTATAGATATTTGGAATCATCAACAGTAAGCCCTGGCTTGCCGTAAATGTGGACGCCAGCGCACCGCCCTGCAGAGCGCCGTGTACCGCGCCGGCGGCACCGCCTTCAGCCTGCAGTTCCGCAACTTTGACAATCGTGTCAAAAATGTTTTTACGGCCCTGAGTAGCCCATGCGTCAACGACTTCAGCCATCGGTGAGGATGGGGTGATAGGATAGATTGCAGCTACTTCAGTAAACGCATACGCGCAATGAGCGGCAGCTGTATTGCCATCCATGGACATAAAAGTTTTTGTCATGGTTAAACCTCCTGTACTCTCTAACCGTTACCATTATAAAACAAAAGGTTTGATTTTTAAACCTCGATTTTCAACTTCTTCCTGCTTCTTTCCGATTTTTACCCATTTTTTTCAAGCGCTTTCCATCAGATGATTTAAACTTTACAATTTGCCTGAAAACCGGCCGTCAAAAAAGGAGGAAATCAATGAATTTCCCCCTTCTGTTGCCTACACTTGAATGCGCGTCCACTTCGCTTCGCGGAAACGCCAGTAGCTGACGATATAGCGCGTGAACTGATCGAGCAGCACCGACAGCCACGCCCCCGGCAATCCCAGATTGAGCGGATAGCACAGCACCCAGGTCAGAACCGGCCGGACGATCGTGACGCTGACAAACATCAGAAGCGCGACAAACTTGACGTCGCCGGCCCCGCGCAGCGATCCGACGATGATGACCTGCACGATCTGAAACAGCACGGTGATCGAAAGAATGATCAACGGTGTTTCCCCGGCCAGAATCACCGCCGCCTCGTTGGTGAACAGCGCCATCAGCTGGGCGCGGAACAGCGTGATCGAACCGGAGACAAGAATTGCCAGAATCAAGCCGATCCGCTGGGCAACCTTGCCGTAGATGATCGCCATATCCGAGCGGCTGGCGCCTAAGCTCTGCCCGACCAGCGAGGTATTGGCAATCGACAGCCCGTCGCCGACGGAGAACGAAATCGACATGATGTTCATGACGATCTGATGGGCGGCGAAGGCGACCGTGCCCAGGCCGGCCACCGCTTTGGCGTACATCAGAAAGCCGATCCGCAAAAAGATCTGTTCAACAAAGGCCGACCAGCTGATGTTATAAAGATCGCGGATCGCCGGAATATCCGGCTTCCACGACTGCCGCCGATGCAGCTTTAAGAAGCCCTCGGTATGCGTGACGGAATACACCGCGATCAGAAACGAGACGATATTGCCGATCGCCGTCGCGATCGCCGCGCCCGCCACCTCCAGGCGCGGGAAGAAAAACAGACCGTTGATCAAAAGTGCGTTGAACACGAGGTTGACAAGATTGGCCGCGATGTTGGTCACCATCGAAATCCGCGTGTTGCCGACGCCGCGCTGGGCGGCGGTGATCGTCAGACCGATGCAGTAGAAGAAATTACCGAACATGATGATCCGGAAATAGGTCACCGCCAGGCCCAGATAATCCGGCGTCGCCCCGGCAAACGCCAGAATCTGCGGAGCGAACAGCGCGCCGCAGAAGGAAAGCAGAAAAGAAAACCCGACGCTCAGCAGCAGCGCCTGGCGCAGATAGGTATTCGCTTCTTCCTGCTTTCCCGCCCCCTTGCGGCGGGAAACGAGCACGGTAACTCCGGTGTTGAGCGCCAGGATCGTCGCCAGCACAAGAAACTTCGGCTGGTTGGTGATGCCGACCGCCGCGATCGACGCCGAGCCCAGGTTGCCGACCATCATCAAATCGACCGCTCCGATCAGCGCGATCAGCACGCTCTCGACGGCGCTGGGCCAGGCGATTTGATAGGTGCGCTTGTAAATCGCTTTGTTGCTCGGTATTTCGCCGCGGATCTGAGCCGGCTTGATCATTCCCTGCCAGCGGAAAAAGTTCAATATTGCGTCCACTTATAACTCCCCCTCAATTCTATACCGAATAGTTTACCATAATTCTTCAGAAAATGCGTCTTTAGTTCTGCCCTTGATTAAGGGAAACGGACCGGCCTGATTTTTTCACCCTATCCTCAGCGCAAAAAAAAGAAACCCGCCGCCGGAAGATCGAACTTCCACTTCAGCTGCGGGCTTCGATATTGAAAATCCTGTCCAATAAACGGGATTTGTCTCTTTCAGAGCATCCTTCGCTTATTTTTCAAGCAGGTAGGCCGCCAGCAGCGTGTAAGCCGCGCTGACGCCCTGCATGTGCGTCCGTTCCATACCGTGGCTGGCATGCACGCCCGGGCCGATCAAAGCGCCGCGGATATCGTTGCCGCCCTTGAGCGCCGCGCCGCAGTCGCTGCCGTAAAACGGATAGATGTCGACGGCATAGGGCAGCTGGTGCGCCTGCGCCAGTTCGATCAGCCGGCTGGTCATCTGATAATCATACGGGCCGCCGGAATCTTTGGCGCAGATCGACACATCGGTCTCAGTACAGCTCAGATCTGTACCGACGCAGCCCATATCGACCGCCAACAGCTCCCGGACATCACCTGGAATCCACGAAGCGCCGTGGCCGACTTCCTCATAGGTGGAGAACAGGAAATAGGTTTTCTGCGGCGTGGTCACGTTTTCATCTTTGAGCGCTTTCAGCAGCGTCAGAAAGATCGCGGCGGAAATCTTGTCGTCCAGAAAGCGGGATTTGATGAAGCCGCTCGGGGTGATCGTCGTCTTCGGGTCGATCGCGATGATATCCCCGGCCTGGATTCCCAATCTGCGCACATCCTCTTCATTGCGGACAAGCTCGTCGATCCGTACTTCCATCGTTTCCTCCGAGCGTTCCTGGCTCGAAGCTTCCTTGTAGACATGCACTGCCGGGGCCGTCGACAGAATCGTACCGGTATAGACTTTTCCCTGGCGTGTGATGATGCGGCAATATTCGCCATCCAGCGTCGGCAGGCACGGCCCGCCCAGCCGGGTAAACGCCAGCTTGCCATCCTTTTTAATTGATCGGACCATCAGCCCCAGCGTATCGGTATGCGCGCTCACCGCAACAGCCGGCTGATCGGCCGGTCCTTCGATTTCCACGATCAGATTGCCCTTGGCGTTGCGATAACAGGCGTAGCCTAACGCCTGCACCTGTTTTTCGATCCAGTCGATCGCATGCTGAGTAAAACCGGTCGGGCTGTCGATGCTCAGCAGTTGTTGAGCATAGTCCGCCAGAATTTGTTCGTTCATCTTCTTCATTGCGTTTCCTCTTTTCCTTCTGAACCAGACTAACTGATATAGACTCCGTCCTGATCATCCGTTTCGCTGACCAGCACTTTCACATCCTCATTGAGTGAAGTCGGCACGTTCTTGCCGACATAATCGGCGCGGATCGGCAGCTCGCGGTGTCCGCGGTCAACCAACACCGCCAGATGAATCGCCCGCGGCCGGCCGAAGTGCATGATGCCGTCCATCGCTGCGCGCACTGTGCGGCCTTTATACAAGACGTCGTCGACCAGAATCACGATTCTGTCCTGCACCGGCACGCGCAAGGCCGGCGGCTGAACCTCGCCGCGTTCTATATCGTCGCGCCACGAAGAAATATCAAGGCTGTCGCAGGGAATGTCGCATTCCTCAAACTGATCGATCATCTTTTTTAAACGTTCCGCCAGAAATTCGCCGCGGGTCTTGATGCCGACCAGCACCAGTCCTTCCACACCCTTGTTTTTTTCTACGATTTCATGCGCCATGCGTACTAACGAACGCTTCATGGAACTGGCGTCCATAATTTCCTTCATGTTTGTCTTCTCCTTTCGTCACACAATCTGGAATAAATAAAATTTAAGATACCGGGTTTCCGGCACGGTTATTAAAATGGGATGATCCGGGGCCTGATGACGGACCTCGATTTGCCGCAGCTCGACCTTTGCGTTCCGCGCGGCTTCCTGCAGCATCGTTTCAAACATTGCGTCTTCCATAAAATGCGAACATGACGCCGTTGCGAACAATCCGCCCCGCGGCAAAAGCTTCATCGCCAGCGTGTTGATCTGGCAATAGCCCTGATAGGCGCTGCGGATCGTTTTGCGGGATTTGGTAAACGCCGGCGGATCGAGAATGACATAATCAATGCCCTGCGCTTTCCACTTCGGATCCGCTAACAGATCGAACACGTCGGCCTGCACAAACTCCAGCTTCTCTTCCAATCCGTTAAGCCGCGCATTGTCTCTGGCGCTGGCTAATGCGCTGGCGGAAATATCGGCGGCGATCACCCGCGCCGCCCCAGCCTTCGCCGCATTGAGCGCAAATGATCCGGTATGCGTGCAGCAGTCCAGCACCGATCTTCCCTTCGCCAGCCGGGCCGCTGCCTGACGGTTGTATTTCTGATCGAGGAAAAATCCCGTCTTCTGCCCCTCGCCAAAATCAACCTCATAGCGGATTCCGTTTTCCACGATCTGCGTCGTCGTGCTTTCAGGATGCGGGAAGCCGGCGGCCCAGCCCGTACCTTCCCTCAGTCCTTCCTTTTTGCGCAGCGCAATATCGTTGCGCTCGTAAATTCCCGCGACTGTTTGACCGCGTTTTTCCATTTCTTCCCACAACAGGGCAAACAGCTGATCCTTGATCCGTTCGATCCCCAGCGACATGATCTGGCTGACCAGCACCGAACCAAACCGATCGACCGTCCAGCCCGGGAAGTGATCGGCTTCCCCAAAAATCAGCCGGCAGCAGCCGAAATCCTCGCCCATGACGATCCGGCGGTAATCCAGACTGTACCCGATCCGGCGGCGCCAGAACGCCTCGTCAAATCCGTCGTTGGCATTCTGCGAAACAATCCGCACGCGGATCAGCGACTGTTCATTATAAAACCCGGTTCCCAGATAAGTTCCCTTTTCATTGACGACATCGCACAGCTGCCCGTCCGCCGTTTCTTTGACTTCGACGACTTCGCCGCCGTAAACCCACGGATGACCGCTTTGCAGGCTGCGCTGCGCTTTTTTCGTCACGGTCACCGTCGGAAACTGACGTTGTTGTTTCATGATTCATCCCTCTTTTTCACAGTCTTATCTTATCTGAAAGTCAGGGAAATTACAAATATTCTTTTCCCAAATTTCCGGTTAAACCTTTGACAAGGTCACAAAAAGAGTGTAATCTGAAATGGCACCGTTTTTTATCATTTCTGCAAGCCAGACCTCTGTTTTTATTCTGATTCCAAACAAATCAGGAGAAAAGAGGGTGCCAGGGATATGAGTTATGACTTTTTCAGCATGAATACAATTAGTGAAAACGCTGTGCTTCATCACAGACTTTTTTATTGCGTCCGTGAATTATTTCGGGCGCCTGAAAATCACAGGAGGCCGCAGTTAAGCCGTTCGGCTCAGCTGCTTCACGAATTGGGCATGCCCAGCAGTCTTTCCGGTTACCGGTTCTTGGAATTCGCGATGATCACGCTCGCGGAACAGCCGCACCTGCTCAAGAACCTGGACCGCGGATTATATCCGATCATTGCCGAAAAGTTTAACAGCACCAAAGACCGGGTTGAGAAAAACATCCGCTGCACCATTGAACGAACATGGCTGCGCGGCAATGCTTCCCTGATCAGTGAGATTTTCGGGTATTCCGTCAATCCGGATCAGGGCCGACCATCCAACGCCGAGTTCCTCTGGGCCGTCTGCGATTATCTGAACCGCTGAACAGGTTCAGACGTGCCGGTTTATGCGCAACCCAAAAATCCGCCGTTGAAGCCAACGATCAACGAATCCGGGCAGCTGCCCTGGGATATTCGCGATCAAGTGCTCGACGGCGGATCTTTTTTATTTTATCGCAGCTGTTTCAAGTATGAAAATCGGCTCTTTCAAAAATAGTGTTGGTGAGAGAAAAACCGAAACAAGAAAGACGCAGATGAGTTCCAGAAATGGGACTCATTTTTAATTGAGAAAACGGCAGGGAACTAAGGTGTTAGAAATAAGTAAAATGCGGGTCTTAAATTGAATGAAAGAACGATAACCGAAAGCCAGACGCTTGATGACCTTAATCAGATTATTCGTACCTTCAATCATGCCATTGGAAAATGAGTAAGTCAAGGCGTTGATCACTGCCTCTTTCCGTTCCACTAAGGACTGAATGGCGGTATTCATGGGCTTGGAGATCAAAGGATCAGGATTCAGACAAGCTTGGAGGAAGGCGTCAGGATCTTTCCGGTTGAGCGCGGTAAGGAGACTCTGATAGAGCTCATAAGTCGCCTTGAGCTCGGGATCCAGTTCAACTAAGAAGTGGACAATGTCAATTTCGCGCATCAGAGATGGAAAGCAAACCCATTTTTTGAAGTCCTGATCATTCAGGTCATCTTCAAATTTAAGAAGGAGTTTCCAATAGCGTTTGAGCTTATTGTAATGAGGCTTACTCTGATTCATGAAATTGACGCGGGTCTTATTGAGAGCGCGGCTGAGCAGCTGAACGATGTGGAAGCGGTCAAGAATGATCTTGGCGTGAGGGAAACAGTGGTGAACGACAGAGAAGTAAGGGGAATACATATCCATACAAACGGTTTTAACGGCTTCGCGGGCTTTCCTGGAATAGCTCATGAAATAGCGGATGAGAGCGGGCATTCTGCGATCAGGAAGGATATTGAGGATCTGACCGGATTCCGCGTTAAGAAAGAGAAAAGACATTGAAGCATCAACCCCTTTGACAGAGCGAAACTCGTCAAAACAGAGATGAGGGGGAAGAAAATTCCGCTGGACTTTAAAATCCTGATAGAGCTGTTGAAGAAGGGAATTCACCGTAGCATGAGAAACAGAGTGACGGAAAGCGATATCTTTTTCAGAAGTCTTCATCTTGGCGTCGAGGGCAATGGAGAGACGAGTGTTATTGGAAATGAAACAATGAGGGAGAACGATGGAAGTCGAAGCCGTAAAAGTATGGCCGCAATGTTTACAAAGGAAGCGTTGTTTTTTGAGGCGGAGATAAGCGGGGCGGCGGGAAACGGAAGGCAGGGTGATGAGGGAGGATTTCGTACCATGTTTGATGATAGCCGAGCCGGGGTTGGAGGACCCGCAGAGAGGACAGGAAGAGGGAGGGTCATAAGAAAGCGAGCCGGAAAAGACAAGGGAGTCAACACCACGAATCGACTGAGAAGAGACACAATCCTCAGAGAAATGAAGATGAGGATCTTTTAAATTGAGAACAGATACGATAGAATGAGTAATGGACATAGTGAGATTTCCTTTCTGTAATTTGTGGTGATTTTATTGTAACGGAAATTCTTACCTATGTCTCTTTTTTTTATGCTCAAGAAAAAAAGGCGTTGGTTTCTACCAACACCAAAATTTATAGAACCTGAAAATCAGGTCTTCTTCAAGAACATCCGCTGCATGACCTGTCGTGACCGGATACGCCAATGATCTCGGATCGCTCAAGGTTAAAGCACAATACCGGCGTTACAGACCGTTTTTTTCATCAGCCTGCCCGGTCAGCGCCAACACCTGTTCCTTGAACTGGCGGCCGCGCTGTTCATAGTCGGTAAACTGATCCCAGCTGGCGCAGACTGGCGACAACAGCACAATATCGCCCTTCTTCGCCAGCTGACAGGCCTGATCAACAGCCTCCGCCATCGTTTCCACGACGATCGCATCCGGCCGCAGCGCCTTGAGCTGATCGCGGGTTTCGCCATACACGATCATCGTCGCGATCCGGTCCAGAACCGGCTTCAGACCCTCGAAGCCGGTCTTTTTATCATACCCCCCGGCAAGCAGAATCACCGGTTTGTCAAAAGCCTTCAGGGCGACCGTCGTCGCGTCGACGTTGGTCCCCTTGGAATCGTTGTAATACCGCGCGCCATTGATTTCCGCCACAAATTCGATCCGGTGCTCGACGCCCTTGAACGTGCGGATGCCTTCGCGGATCTGATCCGCGTCCACGCCCATCTTCACCGCCATCGCGGCCGCCGCCATCGCATTCTGCAAGTTATGCCGGCCCGGCAGATGCAGATCACTCAGCGCAAACAGCGGCTGATCAAACAGCCAGACCTGATCCTGCTTTACGCAGACGTCGGCCGGCTTATCCAGCGAAAACGTCACCCTGCGGCACGGCAGATCCACGCAGCGTTTGACGATTTCCGGATCGTCAAGATTGACTAAAAACCAGTCGTCGCCGGTCTGATTTTTCCAGACGAGCATCTTGGCGTCGTAATAGGCGTCCAGCGAACCGAAATAATCCAGATGATCCGGCGTCAGATTCATGCAGACCGACACCGCTGGATGGAACTTTTCCATCGCGACCAGCTGAAAGGCAGCGACCTCCAGCGCCACGTCCGTCTTCTGATCACCTTGTTGGCGCACAATTTCCGATAACGGCACGCCGATATTGCCCGCTGTCCGGGCATTGGGACGCTTGCGTTTCAGCAGTTCGCCCAGCAGCGTCGTCGTCGTGGTCTTACCATTAGTACCGGTAATGGCGGCATAGGTAAACTGATCGGTAAACCACGAAGCGACCTCGATTTCATTGACAATCCGCGCCTTTTTCTCCACGAAATACTGCACGAACGGCGCATGATAAGGAATTCCCGGATTCTTGACGATCAGATCCCAGTTTTCCATTTTCAAAAATTCCGAATGTCCGTGATCCAACACCTGAACTCCGGCTTCTTCCAGTTCGCGTTTTGCGTCGATCTGCTTCATATCGGTGATCGTGACCGCATGATGATGACTTGCCAGCAAATACGCCGCCTGCGTCCCGCTGCGGGCCGCGCCGATGATTAAAACCTTCATATTACAACACTCCAATCAGAAAGCCGGCCACTGTGCAGACCAGCTGTAAAATCCAGAACATCACAACGACCTGCGTCTCGCGCATGCCGCCTAAAACAAAGCTGTAATGAATCGGTGTGTAGCGGAACACGCGTTTGCCGCGCAGCTTCACCGACGAGATCTGGATGATGACGCACAGCGTTTCCCAGACGAACACTCCGCCGATCACCACTACGGCGATCTCCTGCTTCAGAATCATCCCGACCGCAGCCAGCGCCCCGCCCAAAGCCAGCGAGCCGGTATCGCCCATGAAGATCTTCGCCGGATGCGAATTGTATTTCAAAAAGCCCAGCAGCGAACCCATCACCGCCATGATGAACGTCGCGATCGCCAGCTTGTCCTGCTGCAGAGCGAACATCACAAACGGCGCGAAGGCCAAAAAGCTGCATCCCCCTGCCAGCCCATCCATGCCATCGGTCAGATTGACGGCGTTGGACGCGCCGGTGAACATAAAGAACACCAAAAGCATATACAGCCCGCCTAACGGAATCACCCATTCAAGAAACGGCAGGATCACATCCGTCGACGCGTTCTGGCGGTACATGAAGAAGAACAACACCGCTAAGACCAGCTGTAAAAAGAATTTGTACTGCGGCTTAAGGCCTTCGTTGTTCTGCCGGATCACGATGATATAATCGTCCAGAAAGCCGATCAGACCGTAGCCGACATACGCCAGCATCACGATCATCGCCTGCAGGTCGCGGATCGCCTCCGGCTGCAGAAGCAGCGTTACGGCTAAGGGCGTCAGCACGAACACGATGCCGCCCATCGTCGGCGTCTTCTGTTTTTGTTTGTATTCTTCTAACGAATATTCGCTGACGGTCTGGTTGTAGTTGATTTTATGTAGATAGGAGATCAGCAGCGGCATCGTCGCAAGCACGACGACCAGGCTGATTCCAAAAGCACTGACCAGTGTTAGAAACATGTTTCTGTCCTCCCCGCTTACCCGAAGTACCGCTCGATCAACGTGCGGTCGCTGGGGCAAGTCTTTGCCGTGTTCTGGATCAGGGAAGTCTCCCCGCCTTTTCCAGCGACTACTATTATATCATCAGTTTGCGCGCCGTCGAGTACAAATTTTATTGCTTCCGCCCGGTCGCGGATGATTTTCTCAGAGCCGTCGCAGCCCGCGGCAATCTGCGCCAGAATTCGATCTGGATCCTCGGTGCGCGGATTGTCGTCGCATAACACAACCTGATCGGCATAGGTGCAGGCGATCCGGCCCATCAGCGGGCGTTTATCCGCCTCCCGATCCCCGCCGCAGCCAAACACCACGCTTAAACGGGTATGCCGCCCATCCGCCACCTTACGCCAGTGCTTCAGCATCGCTTCCAGTGCGCTGGCGGTGTGCGCGTAGTCGACGACGGCCAGCACCGGCTGCTGGCATACGATTTCCATCCGGCCTTCCGGTAACGCCGCATGACGCGCGAACTCCAGCATCGCCGCCCAGGGGATATCCAGCGCGAACCCGCAGGCCAGTGCGGCTGCCAGATTCCCTTCATTAAAGATTCCGGCCAGCGGCGCTTCGACGCGGTGGCCGTTGAGATCAAACGTGATCGAATCCAGCGTTTCCGCGACCGGATGAATCCGGAAATTGACGCTGTCCCGGCCATAGGTAAACACCGGCCGGTGCAGCTGTCCCAGCCAGCGCTGCGTCACCGGGTCGTCCTGATTCAAAATCGCCGTCCCTTTCTCTTTCAATTTCTCAAACAACATGAATTTCGCCCGCTGATACGCTTTTAATGTCTTGTGATAATCCAAATGATCCTGTTTCAGATTTGTCAGCACCGCCAGATCGAACAACAGCCCGTCGACCCGGTGCATCGCCAGCGCCTGGGAGCTGACCTCCATGATCACGGTATCAATCCCCCGTCTCACCGCTTCGTCCAGCAAGCGCGTTAACGTCAGCGGATCGGGCGTCGTATTCGGACTGAAGCGAATTTCATCGCCGATCACAATCCGCCCGGTGCCGATCAGACAACAGCGCCGCCCGGCGCCGTTTAACATGTCGTAAAGCAGCTGGGTAACCGTGCTTTTGCCATTGGTGCCGGTCACGCCGATCATCGTCAGCTTCAGCGCCGGATAATCGTAATACGCCTGCAGCAGCAGCGGATAGACTGCACGCGGATCGGGATGCACGATCGTCCGTTCCCCCGGCTGATCGCTGAGCACGTACCCGCCGCGCGAGCGCACCGCGTCAGCCCATTGCCGTCCATCCGCGCGGTCGCCCCGCAGCGCGACAAACAACCCGTCCCGGCCGATTTCCTGCGCCCGGTCGCTGAGTGCGGTCAGCTCCGTCGCGTCTTCCGTTTCAATGCCAATCACCCGCAGCAGCTCATTCAGCCGACGCCGCCGGGCAGTAGAGCCAGACTGTTCCTTGTTCATCAATTTTCACCCCCGGACTCGGCAGCTGGTCAACGACGACGTCGCCCTCGCCGATCTTGACCAGCTTCAGATTTTCGTTTTTTACCTTTTTGTATTCCTTGCCGATATAATCGCCGACCTCGATGGTCACCGGATCGGTCCACAGCTTGATCTTCGCCATCTGATCGTCGGTTCGCCTGACCTCATAGAGTGTCAGCACATCTTCCAGCACGTTGCGCACGATCGGGGAAACGACGGTGCCGCCGTACTGAATGTTGGACTTTGGCGCATCCAGCGCGATATACACGACGATCTGCGGATCGTCGATTGGAGCCGCGGCGATCGTCGACAGAATGTACTCGCCGCTCAGATACGCGCCGTCCTTCGCCTTCTGGGCTGTACCGGTCTTGCCGCCGATCTTGTAGCCGTCGATATACGCCCCCTTCGCTCCGCCTAACGCCACGACGCTTTCCAGCGCATAGCGCATCTTGAAGCTGGTATCCTCGCTGATGACCTGGCGCACGGCGTTGGGCTTCACCTCGACGATCGGATCCTTGGTCGTCGGATGCAGGATCGCCTTGGTGATATACGGCTGGTACAGCGTCCCGCCGTTGACGATTGCGCAGAAGGCCGTGACCAGCTGGATCGCCGTGACGGAAATGCCCTGGCCGAAACCCGTTGTTGACTGTTCCAGCAAGCCCCAGTCGTCGGCATTGAACAGGATGCCCTTGGCCTCGCCCGGCAGATCGACGCCGGTTTTCTGACCGAAGCCGAAGGCATCAAGATATTTACTCAGATTATCGCCGCCCAGCATCTGGGCGATGTGCACAAAGCAGGGATTGGACGAATTCTGCAGGCATTGCATGTAGGTCTGCTGACCATGACCGCCGGCTTTCCACGACTTTAAGCGCGCGCCTTCGACGATTTCATAACCGCGGTCGTAATAACCGTCGTGTTCCATATCGAACAGTCCTTCCTCCAGCCCCGCGGAAAACGTCACCGTTTTAAACGTCGAACCCGGTTCATAGCTCATCCAGACCGGCAGGTTGCGGTTGTAGACGGATTCGTCGTAGTCCTGGTAATGATTGGGATCAAAGTCCGGCTTCGACACCATCGCCAGAATTTCGCCGGTGTTGGGGTTCATCGCCAGTCCCCAGGCAGAATCCGGGTTATAGCGTTCCATCGCGTTGTTCAGCTCGCGCTCCAGAATACTTTGAATCCGCGTGTCGATTGTCAGCATGACGTCCATTCCCTGGCCCGGCGCTTCATAGCGCTCGGAATAGATTTTCACCGGATGGCCCTTCGCGTCGAATGGAATTTTCATACTTCCCTTATTCGCTTTTAAAATTTCCTCATATTGCAGCTCCAGTCCGGCCAGCCCCTGATTGTCCACGCCGGTAAAGCCGAGCACCTGCGCCAGGTAGGCGCCGTTGGGATAATAGCGCAGCGAGTCCTGCACCAGATACACGCCGGTCAGATCCAGATGGTCGATCGCCTTGGCCTGTTCGTTGGAAATCAGCCGGCCGTAAGGGACGATCCGCTGAGTCGAAACCTTGCGGGTGATCTGCTTGTAGATGTTCTCTTTTTCCGTTTCCAGAATGTCCGCCAGCTGCTGGGCGGTGCTGTCGGGATCGGTGATCTGGGCCGGAACAACCATGACCGACGTCGAAGGAATATCTGTCGCCAGCACTTCGCCATTGATGTCCAGAACATTCCCGCGCAGTCCGGATACTGGGAAATCCCGCTCCCATAAATCCTGCGCTTTGGAAAACAGCGTTTCCCGATCCAGAATCTGAACGTAAGCCAGCTTGCCGATGATCAAGGCAAAAATGACCGTGCCGCCGATCACGATTTTGTTGATGCGTTTTTTTATCCGTGTGCTCAGCATCCGATCACCTCTGTTTCATCCTATGAAAAAAGACCCGCGCTCATGCGGATCTTTCTTTGTTTGTAAAGGATGAAACATCTATTCCTGCAGCACGACCTCGATCGCCGTCTGCTTGTTGACCAATGTCCCCGGCGGAATATTCTGGGAAACGACCTTGCCGTAGCCTTCGATCTTGACCGGCAGACCGCTGGCCTTCCAGAAACCGCTGACCTCCTTGCGCGTCCAGCTGTTCATATCGGGCATCGTGATCTGATAGGTGTCCGTCAGCAGGAAAACCTTCTGGCGCGTCACCACCATCTCGCCGGCCTGCGGGAACTGGTCGATGATCTCCTCGCCTCCGCCCAAGACGATCACATCGCATTCGCTGTCGGCCAGCTTGTTCTGCGCGTAGGTTAACGTGTGATTGATCAGCGACGGCATCGTGGATTCATGAATCGGTACGATTTCCGCCGACGGCGTGCTCGGCTCGCTGACGTCCTGCTGCCCGGCAAAATTGTAGGTCATCGCAACCTTGCGCAGCACCGATTTGATCGCGTCGGATTTGACGTGCGCGTTCTTATCATAATCGGCCTGGAAGGCATAATACACCAGGACCTTCGGATCCTCCGCCGGCATCGCCGCCATCAGCGAAACGATCGTCTTGCCAGTGCTGTAGCCGCCCCCGCCGACCGCCGCCAGCTGGGTGGTTCCGGTTTTGGCGATGATCGTCGTTTCCGGAATCTGATAGAACCGGGCGGTGCCGTCCTCGCGGTTGGCTGTGTCGTACATCAGCTGCTGGACCTGCCTGGAGGTTTCGACGCTGATCGGATTGCCGACAACCTGCGTCTGGCCCTGATACAGCACATTCTGATCGTCATAGGAGGAACGCACCTGGTCGATGACGTACGGCTTGACCATCGTGCCGTCGTTGAAAATCGCGGAATAGGCCTGGATCATCTGCAGCATCGTGACGGTCGAGCCCTGCCCGTAGGTCAGCGCCAGCTTGTCCGCCGGCCAGGTGAAATTCTTCACGCCGGTGCTTTCCGCAATACCGTCGGTATCGACCAGCTTGAAAAAACCGAAGCGGTCGAGATACTCCTCATAGACCGACGGTTCAATTAAATTCGTAATGATGCTCGCAGTCACGACGTTGGACGAATAGACTAAGCCCAGATCGTAAGGGATCATGCCCCAGCTTTTGCCCGAGGCGTTGCCGATGCAGCCGATCTTGCGGGAATCACCCTGGGAAACGCGGTACGGCTTCCGGTTGGCCGCCGCGTAACAGAACTTCGAGCTGTCCACCAGCACGCTGCCGTCATACGCTCCGCTGTCGATCGCTGCGGCATAGGTGAAAACCTTCATCGTCGAGCCCGGTTCATAAGGCATCTGCGATACATAATTGACGTAATCATCAATATTCATCGTGTTCGGATCAAACGACGGCGACTGGCCCCATGCCAGGATCTTGCCGGTTTCGACTTCCATGACCGAACCCCACACCTTTTCCGGGTTAAACTCGGCCTGCGTCTGCATGAACGCCGTTTCCAACGCTTCCTGAATCCCCTGATCCAGCGTTAAAATCACGTCGTTGCCATTGACGGCGCTCTTTTCTTCCATCTTCATGCCCGGCAGAATGTTGCCGTTTTTATCCGCCTGATAGCGTTTATAACCATCCTCGCCGCTCAGCGCGGCATTCATATATTGTTCGATGCCCATCCGGCCGCTGACTTCCCCGTCGTCGTCCGCCTGCGCGAAGCCGATCAGATAGGAAGCAAACGTGCCTAACGGATAGGACCGCTTTGTCGTTTGCACAAATTCAATCCCGTTGAGATCCAGCGCTTCGATCGCTTCCTTGGTTTCCCGCGGCAGATTGCGCCCTTTGCTGCCAAGCTCCACCTGTTTGGCGTTCTTGGTCAGATAGCCGTAAAGCGTCGATTCCTCCATGCCTAAAATCGGCGCCAGCGCACGCGCCGTGGCCAGCGGATCGTCGACATAAGCGATCTCGCCCTTGCGGCTCTGGCGGTTTTTATCCAGAATAGCGATGATGTTGTAGGTCACGTTGTCCTGCGCGATGATCGTTCCGTTGCGGTCTAAAATATATCCCCTTCGGGCCTGCTGAACCGTCCTGTGCACGTTGCTGGCGGAAACATAATCGGTCAGATCCGTTCCGCTGCGGGCGTGGACCTTCACGACGGCCACTAAAAAAACATTCGCCGTGACCAAAGTGCTGATCAACAGAATCGTCGCCAGGATCAGCAGGATCATGCGATTGCTTTGCCGCATGAGAATTACTCTCCAGTTTTGGCGATTGTCACAATATTCCCCTGATTTTGTGTCATGCCGTCCTCGGCCGCAATGCCGGTGACGCGGTCGCGCGTGCTCAAGCTCTGGACTTCAATCTTTAACGCGTCGTTCTCAGTCTGCAGTGCCGCGATGTCGCGGGATACGCTCTGCTGACGCGCGCTCAATGAGTTATTGTAAGTTCTTAAGAATAATGAAGAAGAAACATAACAAACTGAGGCGAAAAAAAGCAGCACTGCAGCCAATCCTTCTAACCTTAGCTTCTTCTTCTTTTTCACTAACTTAGCCATGATTCTAATCCCCTATCCTTTCTAATACGCGTAATTTCGCGGAATGTGAACGATTGTTTTCCGCAAGCTCCTCCTCGCCTGGCAAAATCGGCTTGCGGCTGACCAGACGGAAGTCCGGCTGCCGGATCTGACTTGGCAGCAAGGGAATCCGCGGGTCGATTTTTTCAACGCTGGACGCCTGACGGAAGGTTTCCTTCACGATCCTATCCTCCAGCGAATGAAAGGTGATGACGGCGATCCGGCCGCCCGGTTTGACTAACGACATCGCCGCCCGCAGGCCGGTTTCCAGCGATTCCAGTTCGCCGTTGACGGCGATCCGCAAAGCCTGAAACGTCTGCTTGGCCGGATGTCCCTTCTTATTGAGCACTTTCGCCGGCAGCGCCTTTTTGATCACGTCGACCAACTCGAAAGTCGTGTCGATCGGATGCAGGGCGCGGGCCCGCACGATCTGCCGGGCGATCGGACGGGAATAGCTTTCCTCGCCGTATTTCCACAGCAGCGCGCTCAGTTCTTTTTCATCAAGTTCGTTGACCAGATTCCAGGCCGAGCACGGCTGACTCTGATCCATGCGCATATCCAGACGGGCGTCGTAGCGGTAGCTGAATCCCCGTTCGCCGTCGTCAAACTGCGGCGAGGAAACGCCCAGATCCATGACCACACCGTCGACGCTCAGCACGCCCCGCGCGTTCAACTCCTCGCGCATCTGCGCGAAATTGGCGCGGATCAGCGTCACGCGGTCGCTGACTTCGGCTAATCGCTGAGCGGATTCCGCCAGCGCCTGTTCGTCAAGGTCGAACGCGTAGAGATGACCGGTCTGCAAGCGGCGGGCAATTTCCAGACTGTGGCCGCCGCGGCCTAATGTGCCGTCAACATAAATACCGTCAGATTGGCAGTTCAGGGCGTCGATGGACTCCTGAAGCAATACACTGTAATGTCTTGTCATATAAGAAACTCCGTGAGCTGTTCGGCAACATCCTCAAACGAAGCACTGGCTTCGTCATAGTAGTTGTCCCAGCGTTCCTTGGCCCAGATTTCCACGTGATCGGCAACCCCGACCACGACGCATTCTTTTTCAATTCCGGACTCGGTGATCAAAGCGGCGGGAAGCAGAATTCGTCCCTGGCTGTCCAGTTCGCATTCCGACGCTTTCGACGTCAGCATGTGAATGTACATCCGGGTTTCCCGCTTGGTCGAAGGCAGCCGTTTCAGCTGTTCGAACACGGCGTCCCACTGCGCCATTGTATAGGTGCGCAGACAGCCGTCCAGACCGCGGGTCACGACGAAGCGATTGCCAAGCTCATCGCGAAAGCGGGCAGGAATGATCATTCTGCCCTTGGCGTCAATGTTGTGCCGATATTCGCCCATGAACATGATCAATCACCCACAATCTACCACTTTATGCCACTTCATACCACAATTATAACACCGTCCCCGCAAATGCCAAGAATTTATTTTAATAAAACGTCATTAAGTTGTCATAATTTGTTAACCAATTTTTACCATTTGGCTTAAACACAGGCTTTTTGTCGAAATGTGTCAGAATAAATCAAGTCCTGTTTCTTAATCTAATTGAATTATTTTCAACTTATCTACAAGAATAAAAAAAGACACCGGAAACCTTTTCCGATATCTTCTTTTTGTTTTATTTGCCGTTGTAGGAACCGCAGGAGCAAACGCGATGCGGCAGCTTGTATTCTCCGCAAGCCGGGCATTTAACCAGCGTCGGAGCCGTCAGCTTGAAATGCGTTCTGCGTTTTGCCTTTCTTGTCTTCGAATTTCTTCTCTGTTGTACAGCCATGTGTCAGCACCTCCTAATCATCAAACTTGAATTCTTTCAGTTTCGCTAAACGAGGGTCAATTTCTTGTTTCTTCTGCCGGTTGTAATCTTCTTCCCTGATGACTTCCCAGCCTTCTCCCTTGGGATAGGAAATTCCGCTTTTAACAACCTTGAGCGGGACTTCGGCCAGGATCAGCTGAAAGACGACCGGGTAGAGTTCAAGTACATCCTTCTTCAGAACATGAACCTCATCTTCCTCGCACGGAAGGAAAGAGAACACTTCGTGAGAAGAAGTCTCAAACGGCACGATGACGTCTTCCAACGACACCGCGCAGGGAACCACCATATCACCCGTGACCTTGAGATCTGCCTCGAAACGCTGCCGCGACGGATCGTAATGTCCGCTGCCGGTCACCGTCACGTTTTTCAAATCCCGCAGGCGGTCACTCGCCAAACTTTCCGGATCAAACGTCACAGCCTCGTTAATTGTGAGTTCTTGATTCCCTTGATTGATCAGTTCAGTTTTAGACCATTTCACGCGCAGTTCACCCTATTTCGTTAACAGCCTTTATTATATGTAAAAACCCAGCTAAAGTCAATGATAACTTTTAAAGCTTAACACCGGGGTTTTTCGCAGGTTGGAAAACGTTGGACAGCGGAAATGAAAGCAGAAATTTACAGCTTACTGACCGACTTGTTCTCCCTGCCGCAGATCGGCGCAGCCGGGGATCTTGCGGGCTGACCAGTCAAGGATCTCCGCAACGACCTGATCCTTTTCTTTTTCGTTGAGCAGCTCATGACGCAGACTCTTGAACACCCGCATTTCGATGTCATCATAGCCGGCTTCCCGCAGCGTTGCCGCTGAGCTTTCCAGTCCCTTGCGGCCGCCGGTCACCGGATCATCCCCGCCGGCGATAAACAGAATCGGCAGCTTCGGGTTCTTGAGATTCCAGCGCATCAGATCGTGCATATCCTGAATCCCGTAAAACATATCGTCAAACGCCGAAGCGGTAAACCGGAATCCGCACAGCGGATCGGCGATGTACGCGTCGACATTGTCCGGGTTCTTGCTCAGCCAGTCTAACGGCGTGCGCGGATTGGGGATCTGCTTGTTGAAGGAGCCCTGCACCAGCTGATCGAGCAGCTTGCTGCGGTAATGATCACCCTTGAGCGCCATGATCGTCTTGGCCATAACCCGGCCGGCCGAGGCGGCCGGGTTGTAATTCGGCGCGCCGCACAGGATCAGTCCGTTCAGCAGCGCGTCGTAGCGTTTGACAAAGCTGCGGGCCATGATCGAACCCATGCTGTGACCGAACAGGATTACCGGCACATCCGGATATTCCTGCTTCACCTGAATCATCAGCTCATACAGATCGTTGACGCATTTCTGCCAACCCTTATGCTTGTTGAAATAACCCAGCTCCTCAGGACTGGCAGCGGATCCGCCATGACCGCGGTGATCGCTGGTCACCACCACAAAGCCCAGTTTAGCCAGATTCTGTGCGAATTCCGCATACCGCAGCCGGTGTTCCGCCATCCCGTGCGAAATCTGGAAGATTGCCCGCGGCTGCCCATCAGGGCGGTATATCGTTGTCGCTATTTTTTGTTTTTCATCCATTATTTTTGTTTCACCTCGGATTCCTAGTTTATTATAGCATAGCGTTTCTCCGGTTTGTGAGCATTTCACGAATGTTTATGATATCATAAGGGGCGACAGTGCAAAACACCGCTGTCTGCCTTCCCATAAGGAAGGGTTGGAAAGTTCTGGAGGTTGTCTATGAAAGCTTGCGGCATTATCGTGGAATACAATCCGTTTCATAACGGTCATCTTTATCATATAGAACAAGCCCGTGCGATCACCGGCTGCGACGTGCTGATCGCGGTGATGTCGGGGAATTTCGTCCAGCGCGGGGAGCCGGCAATTCTGGACAAATGGAAACGGGCGGCGGCGGCGCTGGCGCAGGGCTGCGATTTGATCATCGAGCTGCCCTACCCCTGGGTCACGCAAAGCGCTTCGCATTTTGCCGAAGGCGCGGTGACATTATTAAAACTGGCGCAGGTTTCTTCCCTGGTCTTCGGCTCGGAAAGCAACAACCTGCAGGAGCTGAAGGAAATCGCGTCGATGCCGATCAATCCGGATCATCTGAAGGAGTCGTTGGCCGCCGGACTGGCTTTCCCCAAGGCATATGGTTTATGGGCCAGGGAGATGCTGCCCAACGATATCCTGGGCGTGGCCTATCTGAAGCAGCTGCAGGACAGCCCGATCACGCCCTATACGATCCAGCGTACCGTCGGCTATCATGAAACAGCGCTGCAGGGTCCGGTGGCCAGCGCCAAGGCAATCCGGCTGGCCGCTGAACAGGAATGCTTCTGCGATGAACAGACGCCGATGGCTTCCGCGCTGAAGACCGGTCCCCGGGTCTGTCTGGCGCAGTTCTATCCTTATTTAAGAACGATGTTGATCACGATGCCGGTTCACGTGCTGCAAACGTACTTCCTGTTTTCCGAAGGGATTGAAGTTCATCTGGCTCATTGTGCAGAAATTTCGCCGAATTGGGACAGCTTCATCGCTGCGGCCGTGAACCGACGCTATACCCGATCGCGGATTCAGCGCACCTGTCTGCAGCTGCTGTGCCAGATTCATTGGGATGAGGTCCGCAGCCTGCCGCCGCTGGATACGCTGCGTCCGCTGGCGTTCAACGAAACCGGAAGACAGTATTTAAAACAGCTGCGTCAACAGGAAGTTCGCATCGCCTCCCGTTTTGCGGCCGTTCCCGAGCCTTACCGCCGGCTGGAATACCGTTCGACACAGCTGTACGCCTCAATGATGGCGGAATCCGCCCGGATCGCATTGTTAAAAAAAGAAATCGGCGGACCGATCATCCTGTAAAATAAGGATCATGACATCATCCTCATTAAATTACCATAAAAAAAGCTGGCAACAGTAGACCTATTTTTAAGCTTACTGCCGCCAGCTTTTTGCCGTCAGAAATTCGATGCCGATCAAAACTGAGTAAGAATCGTTCAATGCCGCTTTCTGATCACTCATTTCACTACTTTTTTTATCGCAATCTTCGTCGAAATTGATATACCGTCCTATGCAATTACAAAACAGGGCCAACACTTTATTGTTAAAGAATTTTTTATAGATCCGGGTCCCGCTTGACTGCGGCTAATGCAAATTTTAATCATATCGGTTGATCCTTCCCGGGCATAAAATTCATAAAACGGCGAACATAAGTTTTCAAGCTATAAGTGATAAATACAGCCTCCCCTTATCAAGAAAGCAATCCTTGATCTTCAACAGAGAGAAAAGTCCGTGTCTCCATTCGAATATAGAGATACTGATTATCTGTTTATAATGCTTGGACATAAGAAAAATACACTCTTTTTTTACAGTGGATTAAAGCAATAAACCGGTTCTTACTAAATTTAGGGTAGGCTTAGAATTTCTATACAAAAAAGGAGGCTGTACAAAGCAAGATTTCAGGCTTTGTGCTACCTATTCTTTTTATCTTTACCCAAGTTCGAGGAAAAACCAATAAATCTTCCTGCCTTTTTTTATTTCAACTTATTTCAGCTTTTCAAGATCCTCCTTGATCTTAGTCGTAGAGATTCCTTCGGTGCGCGGCAGATAAACAACCTCGCAATATGCTTTCAGCTCGTCGAACTTCCCTTCCCAATCATCGCCCATAACAAACACGTCAGCGTGATATTCCTGGATATCCTTTGCCTTCTGTCCCCATTCGTTTTCCGGAATCACCAGATCGACATAGCGGATCGCCTCCAGCATCATCTTACGTTCTTCATAGCTGTGATAAGCTTTTTTTCCTTTGATCGCGTTGAACTCGTCGGTCGACAGTCCGACGATCAGATAATCTCCCAGCTGTTTCGCGCGCTTTAATAAACGGATATGTCCCCAATGCAGAAGATCATAGGTTCCGTAAGTCAGTATTCGTTTCATAATTCATTCCTTTCCTCGCTTTCCATTATATCAAAAATCGATCTTTGCGGGTATCGTTCTGTGAATTCGCAATTATTTTCAGGCTTTTTTTCAAACAACTTTGTGAATTTATTTAACTATTTAACATTTTCATTGTTTCTTTCATCATCACGATTTACGATTATAGTAAAGGAGGAATCTTCATGAATGTCTTAAAAGAGAAAGTGGCTTTGATCACCGGCTGCAGCGGAGGAATCGGACGGGAAACGGCCATTCGCTTCGCGGAAGAAGGCGCAAATTTGGCGATCTGCGCAAGAACCCAGTCCAAGCTTGAGGAAACAGCTGAAATCTGCCGTAAGAAAGGCGCGGAGGTTCTGGCTGTCGTCTGTGACATTACAGATCGGGCACAGCTTGAAAATCTGGTCAAGCAAACCGCCGACCGCTTTGGACGAATCGATATTCTGATCAACAACGCGGTAGACGCAAAACCGGGCATTCCATTTTTGCAGCAGACGGAAGCCGATCTGATGACGGTATTCAAAAGCGGCTATCTGGCGACATGGCGGCTGATGCAGCTGTGCTATCCTTATTTGAAAGAATCCCATGGCAAGATCATCAACTTTGCTTCCCCGGCCGGCTTGACCGGTACAGAAGGCTACGCAGCGTACGCTTCGGTCAAAGAAGCGATCCGCGGTCTGTCAAAAGTTGCGGCCCGCGAGTGGGGCAAAGATGGGATTAACATCAACTGCATCAGTCCGACGGCGATCACTCCGAAAATGCAGGCGATCATTGATTCGTTTCCGGAAGGTCAGCGTAAACCAGAAACCCTGGGCTTTACGGTTCCGGCTATCGGTCGGATTGGCACGGCCTATGCTGATTTAACTCCGGTTCTCGTTTTCTTAGCCAGCGATGCCTCCGGCTATATCACCGGTCAGACAATCCGCGCCGACGGCGGCGGCACGATTTTCTAAGCCGCTGGCAGCTTCCTGTTTTCAAAAAAAAAACGGTACAATCGAAGCCATCCCCAGTTTGATCCAACACGTCAGACGGGCTTCAAAATTTACCGTTTTTTTTACTTATTCAGCTTCGACGTTATGATAAACCTTCTGTACGTCGTCGCAATCGTCCAGCATCGTCAACAGACGATTCCAGGATTCCTTGTCTTCTTCACTCTCCAGCTTGACATATTCCTGCGGCAGCATCGTGATTTCGCAGGCGTCATATTCAACCTCCGGAATCAGGGCGTCGATCGCTTCCTTCGCTTTGTGGAAATCCGTCGGATCGACCGTCACGGTCATGGTGCCGTCTTCACATTCAATGTCGATGACATTGACTTCCGCCATGATCAGCGCATCCAGCATGCCTTCTTCATCTTCATACGGGAAGTTGAACAGACCGACGTTGTCGTAGCTGTGCGAGACGCAGCCCGCAACACCCATCTTGCAATGCGCCTTGTTGAAGCAGGTCTTAACCGCACTGACACTGCGGTTGGTGTTGTCGGTCAGACAGTCGATAATGATTGTCGCCGCGCCCGGGCCGAAACCTTCGTAACGGCAGGAATCGTAGTTTTCGCCAGTGCCGCCCTTCGCTTTTTCAATCGCTCTTTTAATGACGTCGGCAGGTACCTGATTCGCCTTCGCTTCGGCAATTTTCCGTTTCAGGCCCAGATTCATCTCCGGATCCGGAACGCCCGCTTTCGCTGCGATCAACAGTTCTTTGCCGTAACGGGAGTATAATTTTGACTTCGCTGCGGCTGTTTTGGCCATCGCCGCCGCACGGACCTCATGTGCACGTCCCATAGTTAATAACCACCTTCCAAAATTGACTTTATCATTATATCAAAGCACACTGTAAAAATCACGAAGAAATTTGTAAAACAGGCTTAAAAGCGGTGAATTTCCGCTTCATCCATAAGAAACGGGATGCGCCCGATCTGAATCGCCGGTTTGTGATGGCCGTGGAAATCGCTGCCGCAGGTCATCCACAGTCCATGATCCAGCGCCATCTGCCGGTAACGGCAGGTCTGTTCCTCATTGTGATAGCTGCTGTAAACCTCCATGCCCTGCACGCCGCTGTCTAATAATCGTTCCAGAATTTCATCCTTGCCTTTGAAATTGGCGCCTGGATGGGCGACGACGGCTTCCCCGCCGGTAGCGTGAATCAGGTCGATGATTTCCGCCGCCGTCTTCTTGCTTCCTGCGGTATAGCCCGGCTTACCCTGGGAGAAGAAATCCCAGAAAAAGTTCACATTCGGATTATCGCTGCGGCTGCCGCCCTCGCGGTAGGGATCCAGCCAGCGTAAACCATCGTATTCCCTGTGGCTTAACAGGTATGCGCCGATATCCTCGGGCACAAGAATGTTGTCCTTGGCCACGGTCTTTAACAGCTCGTCCGGCAAATCCAGTTCCATCGCTTCGCAGAACTGATACTTCGCTTTCCAGGTGTTTTCAACAGACTGATCGTAATAATAATGGAACAATTCATCATAACGCGGATCGGTGATATCAATTCCATAAGCCGTCATGTGGAAGCCCACGCCTTCAAATTCGCAGTCAATCTCTATGCCCGGAATGACGCGGATGCCTGCCGCTTCACCCAAGCGCGCCGCCTCGGCGACGCTGGCAACGTTGTTGTGATCGGTAATCGCCAGCGTCTTCACGCCGTTTTCCTGCGCCATGCGGATGATTTCCTCCGGTGTGTAGTCCGCGTCGGTGCTGACGATCGTATGGATATGATAATCCAGGGTACTCATAAAATTCCTCCTCTTACCTCTAGGTGAAGTATACCGTGAAACCGTTTTCTAAGCAACAAAAGAACCCGGAAATTTTCCGGGTTTTGATTTGAAGAGCGATGTATTTTCCTCTTTACTGGTACAAACTTGACGGATCCAACGCGGTTTCATTCTGAATCAGATAGAAATGTACATGCGGTCCGGTTGCCCGTCCGGTCATTCCCATGATACCGATCGTCTGTCCCTGCGCGACAGCGTCCCCTTCCGCAACCTGAATTTCGCCCAAGTGTCCGTAAAAGCTCTGAATTCCGTCGACATGATCAAGAATGATGTAATTGCCGTCGATCGAATTAAACCCGGTCGTGTTCACCGTTCCCGCCGCCGTTGCCAGAATCGGCGCCTGCTTGTTATCCGGATCGGTGATATCCAGCGCCTGATGATCAGCATAACAACCCCAGCGGCAGGTGATTTCAGGGTTTTCAACCGGCGAAATCGCCTGAATCCGGGCTACGGCGTCAGCGCCGCCCGCTACCGGATACGGCTGAAGAAGCTGGTCCGAAGTCAGTTTTACAAAGATCCGATCTGTTGGCATGAAGCAGGTCACGGATTCCGGGATTTCCCCGAATTCCAGCTGCGCCAGGGATTCTGCGCCCCGCTGCATATCGGTCAGCGTCAGCGTTTCGCCAGTCGGCGAAACCCATTCCTTAACCCGCACGATGACCGGCACCTCCATGCCCATTGATTCCAGCGCTTTCTTCGAGCCTTCGCACCAGACCTTGATTTCATGGGTGTCCGTCAATTCAACCGGCGCCGCTTCGTTTTGAATCAGCGTCCGCTTCATCGTCATTTCCCAGCCGGACTGAGCATCCGGTTTTACCATCATGCTGACGCTGACCCCGGCGCAAATCAGGACGATCCCGGCCGCAAGCAGCCACGGCGTTCTTTTTTTATTCACAATCCATCCCATCCTTTCTTTAAATCGTTTTTGTGTTCGCTTGCTATTGAGGCACTGCAACGCCCGCTCATCATGATCCGCGCTCAACGCCAGCAACAGGCGAGCGTAACCGATCCGGTCTGCCTGCGGTTTATCCTCCAGCAGTTTTTCGTCGATGAAGTATTCCAGATCCAGCCGCAGCTGATTCATCATCAGGCGCACTAACGGATTAAACCAGTATACGATCTCCAGCAGCTGAATGAATCCCAGAAACCATGGATGTCCGTATTTCACATGCAGGCATTCATGATCGAGCATCACTCTCCGCTGCGCTTCTGTTCGTTCTTTAAAATCTGCGCCCAAGACCAGCTGCGGCATCAAGTTGCCATAAATCGCGCAGCTGTGAAGGCTCGCGCTCTGCCGGACAGGAATCTGCAGGCAGCGATTAATCCGCATCTGACGCACTGCTTCTTCACCCAGCGCGGGAGAACAAGGCTGCAGACATAACCGTTTTTTCAATTTCACACGGGCGATCCCATTGACAGTCGTCATGACGACCATTCCCAATACCCAGAGCATCACCAGTCCCTCGCCCCAGGTCCAATTTTGCGGTATCGGCTTGTCCGGCGGCATTGAGAGCGCAGCTTGGGCTGGATGGATGATTATCGGCGCAGTTTCAATTTGTTCTACCGTTTCCGCGAATGAATCTGCCAACGGGATTGTCGTCAATTTCTGATACGGGCTGTGCTTTGACGTCAGCTGAACGGGAATTGCCAGCTGAATCAACAGCGGAACCCACAACAACAGCCGGGCGGTTGGTCCAAGCCTACGCAGACTCTTTTTTCTCAGCAGGAAGATCAAGATAATCAGCGGACTGATCATTAATGAGACTTCCAGAAGCTGCCGCAGACTATTTTTCAGCATCGCGGATCATTTCCTTCAATTCTTCTAGCTCATCGTCACTCAGCTGGACTTCTTCCATGAAGTTCAGCATCATCCGGCTCATCGAACCGTTGAACAGCTTATCAGCCAGACTTTTCTGTGTCTGCCGCGTATAATCCCGGCGGCTGATCGCTGGGCTGTATAAAATTTCACGTGCGCTGCGGTCGGCCGTCACCGCCTGTTTTTCCTCGCAGCGATGGATTAACGTACGAATCGTCTTGGCATTCCAGTCCTTTTGTTTGGAAACCTCCTCGACAATCTGATTCGCGGTCAAGGGTTCCCGCAGCCACAGAACTTTAAGTACCTCTAATTCGGCATCAGTGATTTTTTCGGCGTTCATCAACGTCCCTCCATTCAGATTACAACTGTAATACATTTATATATTACAGTTGTAATCTCATTCTGTCAAGCGAATTCATAAAAACGTCCGGCTTGTGCCGGACGCTCTGTTTATTCCTGTATTCCCATTTCGCTTAGAATCTGTTTTTCATTGGCCGCCAGCTTGGGCTTAAACACAATCTCGCCGCGATGTTCGCAAAACCAGCGGTAAGCCCGCGTCAAGCCGGTTTCAAACGAGGTATCTTCCGGCACAATTTGATGAATCTTCGTCACATCCAGTACATTGTCATAATCGCGGAACGGGAAGTAATCTCTGGCGTTCCAGTTTGCATCATGAACCGGAATGATCTTCGCCTGCGCGCCGCAGACGTCAGCACATTGTTGAATCCATTCGCTGAAGCTCACGCCCTGTTGATCGCCGACATTGTAAATCTCAATCCCCTGATCCGGACACCTTAACAGAGTAGTGACGATCTTGGCTAAATCGCCGGTGTAGCAGAACTGAATGCGGTTATCCGCCGCCGGGATCAAAATCGGCTGATTCCGCATCAGGTGATCAAAAATGAAGCTTTCCCGCTGCACATAATTATATTCCCCATACATATAAGGCGGCCGCAAAATCGACAGCGCGATGTTTTGCTTTTGGCAAAATGCCGTCAGCGCGCTTTCCGCCGCGATTTTATCGGTACCATATTGTCCCCAGTATGGATTTTCCCCTAACGGTTGCGTTTCTAAAATCGGCAGCGCACACCGGTCTACATCATAAACCGCACTGGAACTGATGAAAACCCAGTGTTTAACGGAGCAATCCAGACTTTCGCAGCAGATCTCAATCTGCTTCTGGTTTAATCCGGACACGTCGATCACCGCGTCGAAAGTTCTGCCTTTTAACGTTTGTTTCATCGCTGCCGCGTCTTCCCGATCGCAGGTCAGCTGCGTTACCGGTCTGCCTGTCCATGGCTGACTACCGCGGTTTAATAACGAAACCTCCCAGCCATCTTCCAAACACTGTTCTGTAATCCGTCTGCCGATAAAATAACTGCCGCCTAAAATCAATACTTTTCGCATGAATGATCTCCTTTTTCAGGTTTATTATATCATCAGCCTGAACAATTACCAGTTTTCCAATCGATTCTTCCTGCATAATCATCCTATATGCAGAATAATAGAATCCCCATCGCAGCTTATTTCCGAAAAGTATCTTCAGCGCTCTTTTTTTACTTTGTGAACATATTTTTCATCATTTTCTTAGGGGGTTATTTTTACTTTTCCGCAATATTAATAGTGTTGGGTTTTGTTGAACCGCGGATGCCCGTCCGGACAGAATCGACTTTTGACCTTTTCAATTCGATTCAAACCGACAGATTTTTGTCGTCTGTCATTCAAGGAGGGCAATTCTATGGAACATTTCCTGGAACTTTTTGTCAATGTAGTTTTGAAAGTTGGTTTGCCCTTGATCGAATGTTCGATCAAGGTGATTGAATGCCGCTTAAAAATTATAGAGGCCAAAAAGAAAAGCGCTGCACCATCGACCAAGAAAAGTCAGCGCTCATCTGTCCGCCGCCACCGTAAAAGGTAGCTCATGACGGGTGCCGCCTTTCAGCAACACCTTACACCTTTAGTATAGGCATTCCTGATGGAATTTCAACCTTTTTCTTTCCTTCCTGAGTTAATCCGTTATTATTCATTGGGAACAAGGCTGAAAAACAAACAAGAATTTATAATAAAAAGGCTCAAATCAAAACACGACACTGCAAGCCGAAAAGAGTAAACGATATAGATTGGCAAAAATGAAACGAAAGAAATTGATTTCATCATCCTTTGACGACGAACGTTTGTTCAAGTCTGCCGGCGTTTACTGCCAGCCACAAGCTTCTGCCCCGTAAAAGAAAAGCCCGGCTTACGCCGGGCCTTCCTTATTCTTCTTCAAACAAACTCATCATTTCAATATCGGAATGGACTTTTTCATCCGCTTCCGATTCTTCATCATAGTCTTCAAACGGAATTTCGTCCTCGCCGACCGGATGATCGACAATCCGCACTTCCTCAATCCCCTTAATCAGACCCCAGTCCTTTTTCAGTTCCAGCGGTGTGGAGAAGGTGGCTTCCCGGCTCATCATCGGCACGTCTTTCGCCTGAAGAATCTGCAGCTGCGGATCCATCAGCATCAGACTGTCATACGGCTGCACGCATTGGCAGTAGGCGATATGATAAGGGTTGGTCTTCAGCCGCTTCACAACGATTTCGCCTTTGACCGGACGCCCGGTGACGTTGATGTCGCTCATCTTGATCCGTTTCATATTGCCCTTATCCGACAATACCCACAGGCTCTGACGTTCGTCGCTGTAGCTGCAGGCCGCCGCCAGCGTGTCGTCCTTCGCCAGATTCAGCGCCTTGACGCCCTGCGACTTGGTGCCGTTGGCCGGTACCAGATCCGAGGAATACCGGCTGATCCAGCCGCTGCGGCTGATCATGATCAGATCCTCGTGCGCATACACGACGAACGCCCGCATCATCTCATCGTCTTTCTTGAGATTCATCGCGGTCATCATCTTGTTGTTGCGCTGCACCTGCCACTGACTGATCGGCGTTTTCTTGACCTGTCCGCGCCGGCTGACGGTCACAATCCAGGCGTAGCTGGAGAAGTTTTTGACGACAATCGCATTGATGATTTTATCGTCGCCGTCAATGCTGACATATTTATTCATATGCGAGCCGACGTCCTTCCACTTCGCTTCGTCGATCTGATACACCGGCAGATACGCGTAGTTACCCTTGCTTGTGAACAACAACAGCGTGTCAAGCGTATCGACTTCCAGCTGTCCAACGAGCACGTCGCCTTCCTTCAAGCCGGTCATCGCGTTGTCGCTGGCCCCGTAGGAACGCAGCGATACCCGTTTGACATACCCATCGCGGGATGCGGTGATCATGACGCGTTCGTTAGGAATCATCGCGGTCTTATCAATGACGATTTCCTCAACCTCCGCCTGAATCTCGCTGCGGCGCGGGTCGGCATATTCCTTTTTGATCTCGCGCAGTTCCTTGATCAGAACGCTCTTTAAGACAGTCTCACTTTCCAAAATCGTTTTCAGCATTTCCATCTCGTTGACTAACTGCGCAAATTCCTCCCGCAGCGCCACGATATCGGTCGACGTCAAACGATACAGCCGCAGGGTGACGATCGCTTCGGCCTGGGTTTCACTGAAACCAAACGATTCCGTCAGATTGCGCTTGGCGTCGCCCTTATCCTTCGACTGCCGGATGACGGCGATCACCTCGTCCATGATCGACACGGCTTTCATCAAGCCCTCTAAGATGTGGCAACGTTCCTCCATCTTATTATAAAGGTAACGGCTGCGGCGCAGCACGACCTCCTCACGGTGCGCGATGAAGGCGTCCAACATCCCGATCAAGCCCATCTGAACCGGACGCTTGTTGACGATCGACACCATGTTGTAGCTGTAATAGATCTGTAAATCTGTGTTTTTATAGAAATAATTCAGGATTACATTGGGATCGGCATCCTTTTTGACGTCGATGACAATCCGCAGACCAGTCCGGTCCGTTTCGTCGCGGATATCCATAATCCCTTCAATTTCGCGGGAAAGCCGGATATCGTCCATTTTGCGGACCATCGACGATTTGACGACTTCATAGGGAATTTCCCGGATAATAATCTGATTGCATGTCTTGCCCGTGACGATCTCCGTGCGGGCGCGGATGACAATCCGGCCCTTGCCGGTGGTGAAGGCATCGACAATCCCTTTTTTGCCCATGACGATACCGCCGGTCGGAAAGTCCGGTCCCGGCAGGATTTCCATCAGTTCCTCCAGCGAACACTTCGGCCGCTGCATCCGGTAGATCGCCGCGTCGATCACTTCGCTCAGATTGTGCGGCGGGATGTTGGTCGCGTAACCCGCCGCGATTCCCGTCGCTCCGTTGACCAGCAGAACCGGAAAGCGGGCCGGCAGGACGGTCGGTTCATTCTCCGTATCGTCGAAGTTCGGCGCGAACAGGACCGTGTCCTTGTCGATATCCTCCAGCATCGTTCCGGCGATTTTCGCCAGCCGTGCTTCGGTATATCGCATCGCCGCCGCCGGGTCGTCGTCGATCGAACCATTGTTGCCATGCATATCGATCAAAGGCATGCGGATCTTCCAATCCTGCGACATCCGCACCATCGCGTCGTAAACCGAGCTGTCGCCGTGAGGATGGTAATTACCGATGACCAGACCGACGGTTTTCGCCGATTTGCGGTGCTGATGATCAAACGTGTTGCCATCATGATACATCGCGTACAGAATCCGCCGCTGAACCGGCTTCAGCCCATCGCGGGCATCCGGCAGCGCGCGTTCCTGAATAATATATTTGGAATAGCGGCCAAACCGCTCGCCCATGATGTCCTCTAACGGAGAAATCACCAGGCTGGGTTCTTTGACCGGCGCTGTATTTTCTTTCTTCTTCATTTCTGTTCCACCTTAAACGTATCTTCCAACGTAAACGCGACGTGCTGCTCAATCCAGGTACGGCGCAGATTGGCCTTGTCGCCCATCAAAATGGAAACATTGCGCTCCGCCTGCACCGCGTCTTCAATCGAAACCTGAATCAGCGTCCGGGTTTCAGGGTCCATTGTCGTTTCCCACAGCTGGGACGCGTTCATTTCGCCCAAACCTTTGTAGCGCTGAATCTCGACCTTGCCCCACTGCTGCTTCACCTCGTCCAGCTCCTCATCAGTGTAGGCGTAGCGCAGCTGCTTGCCCTTGGTCACCTTATATAACGGCGGCAGGGCGATGTAAACCATGCCATGCTCGATCAACTGCCGCATGTAGCGGTAAAAGAACGTCAAGAGCAGCACCTGAATGTGCGCGCCGTCGGTATCGGCATCGGTCATGATGATGATTTTGTTGTAATTGCTGTCGGAGTAATCGAAGCCGGAACCGATCCCCGCGCCCAGGGCATGGACGATCGTATTCAATTCTTCGTTCTTTTCAATCTCTGCCAGTCCCGCCTTTTCCGTATTCAGCACCTTACCGCGCAGCGGCAGAATCGCCTGGTACTTGGAATCGCGGCCCTGCTTGGCGGAACCACCGGCGGAATCGCCTTCCACTAAGAATAATTCTTTGCGGGTCGCATCCTTGGACTGAGCCGGCGCCAGCTTGCCGGAAAGCACCTTTTCACTTTTGCCGGCCTTCTTGCCCTTCCGCGCTTCTTCACGCGCTTTCCGCGCCGCTTCCCGGGCCTGCGACGCCTTCTGCATCTTCTTGATCAGCATCGTCGAAAGCTCTTTGTTTTCTTCCAGATAGAAGCTCAGCTTATCGCCGACAAGGCTCTCGACCGCACTCTTCGCTTCCGCGGTCCCCAGCTTGCCTTTGGTCTGACCTTCAAACTGAAGCAGATTTTCCGGAATCGACACCGACACGATCGAGGTCAGACCTTCGCGCACGTCGCTGCCTTCAAAGTTTTTATCTTTCTCTTTTAACAAACCGAGCTTCCGCGCATAATCGTTAAACGCCTTGGTGAACGCCGATCGGAAACCCATTTCATGCGTGCCCCCATCCTTGGTGCGGACAAGGTTGACAAAGGAAACCATGCTTTCCTGATAATCATCCGTATACTGGAACGCGCACTGTACCTCGATGTCATTCGCCATTCCGGTAAACACAACCGGATCATGCAGCACCGTCCGATCCTCATGCAGATACTCCAGAAAAGCCTTTAAGCCGTCTTCGTAATGGAACGTTTCCGTCTTGCCGGAACGTTCGTCCTTCACGACCATCGTGATATTCTTCAATAAGAACGCGTTTTCCCGTGCCCGCTCGCAGATCAAGCCGGCATTGAATTCGATCGTCGAGAAGATCCGCTTGTCCGGCATGAACCGGATCTTACTGCCGGTTTTGGTGCTTTTGCCAAGCTTTTCGAGCTTGCCGATCTTCTTGCCGCCATCCTCAAAACGCATGGAAACCATCTGTCCTTCCTGACAGACCGTCACCTCAACCCATTCACTTAAAGCGTTGACGACCGAGGCGCCGACGCCGTGCAGACCGCCGGAGGTCTTATACCCTCCTTCGGAGGAAAACTTGCCGCCCGCATGCAGGACGGTAAAAATAACCTGAATCGTCGGAACACCGCTGGCATGCATGCCGATCGGCATCCCGCGACCCTCATCCTCAACGCAGACCGCGCCGCACTTTTCCAGCGTGATCGTTATTTTCTTGCCGAAGCCGTTGAGCGCTTCGTCAATCGCATTGTCGACCGTTTCCCAGACCAGATGATGCAGGCCGCGCGAATCTGTCGATCCGATATACATCCCCGGACGTTTTCTGACCGCTTCCAATCCTTCCAGGATCTGAATTGAATTCTCATCATATTTCTGTGTTTTTGCCATCTTTTATTACGATTAGAGAAGAAAAAATCCTACTCTTTCTCCTTTCCGTTTCAGCTTGATTTTCCTGAGTTTAGCCTTTCCCCGCCGCCTTCATTCCAATCCGCCATAGATTAGATTATACACAAAAACGGCTTAAAATAAAAGTTTACGCGCTCGGTTTTTATGATAAAATAGGGGCGAAGGAGTGAAGAGGAAATGATTAAAATTCTTTTTGCGATGGTCCTGGGTTATCTTTTCGGATCGATCCCCTGGGCGTTAGTCATCGGCAAAGTCTTCTATAAAACCGACGTTCGTAATTTTGGCTCCGGCAATCTGGGCGGCACCAACGCCGGCCGCGTGCTGGGAAAAAAGGCCGGCGTCACCGTGATTGTGCTGGATGGTTTGAAAGCCTTCTTCGTTGTTGGCCTGTGCGTCTTGTTTGTTCCGGAGGCTGCGGTCTACGCCGGCATGTGCTGCTGCGCGGGGCATTGCTTCCCGATCTTCGCCAATTTCAAGGGCGGCAAGGCGGTCGCGACAACGTTTGGCTATCTGTTGGCCACCGGCCTGTTCGTCACCCATGAACCGATCCAGATGTTTGTGATCCCGTTTGTGATCTTCATGATCACCTTGAAGATCTGGAAGATGGTATCGCTGTCCTCCATCATCGGCATCGCCAGCGCGGCGCTGATCACGACGCTGACCCAGTCCAATCTCATGATCACCGCTTCCATCTGGATTCTCTGGGCATTTGTCACCTACCGTCACAAAGCGAATATCGAACGCATCCGCAGCCATGAGGAAAAGAAAATCTCCTGGATGTAACTGACGATCAATCTGAAAAAAGCTCGTTTTCATCTGAAAGCGAGTTTTTATTTTATCGTCGATTCAATGCCTGTCATTCGCCGTTGAGCTGTTCATTCAACGCCTGGAGAATCACATCGTTCGCACCATTATAAATGATCATCAGCTGATCGTAATAATAGATATGATAATCGGTGTCCAGCACTTTTTCTTCACGAACCTCTGCGGATCCTTCAACAATATATAAAGTCGCATCTGACTCCGCGAGCGAGCCGATCTGCTCGGCGCTGACCGTTTCCAGATTTAACGTTTCATAAAAATCATAGGTCTTAAACCGATCCAGCAGATTGCTGATCGAAATTGGAAATCCATCGTTGCTGACGCTGATTTCGGCCTGTGATTTTACGGAATACTCCGAGGCCGTCGCCGCGTTTTCAGGCTGGCTGCCGCATCCTGCGCTCAACAGAAATACGCAGAAAAACAAGAAAGGCAAAATTGACCTTTTCATAGACAGAACCTCCTACTATCTTGATTATACCGATCCCGGCTTTAAATAGATAGAGGATTAAGGAATGCTTCATGTCAATTTAAGAAAGGTGTAATAAATTATTCAATCACATACCCAAATAGTTGGATGACCATTCCAAAGCAGCCTGACTTTGCGCCGCGTCGATCAAGCCGACCGCCTGCATCGCTTCCAAAACCTGCTGCTGACGATGCAGCGCCAGATCTTTGCCGGAACTGAGCTGATAGCGGCTTGGTGACTGCGGCAATCCTGCCAGTAAGGTCGCTTCCGCCAACGTCAGCTCGGAAGGTTCCTTGTTGAAATATCCGCGGCTGGCCTGAGCAATGCCGTAATGCCCGTCGCCGTAATAGATGACGTTGACATAAAAAGAAAGAATCTCATCTTTGGAGTAGGCCGCTTCCAGATCATAGAGAAAAAACACTTCTGCGATTTTCCGCGTCAAGGACGGTTTATGCGTAAAATACAGGTTTTTCGCCAGCTGCTGAGGAATCGTGCTGCCGCCTTCCTTGAGCTCGCCGGAGATCAGATTTGTCAGCAATGCCCGGCCCAGAGAAATTACATCAATTCCCTGTCGGGTATAAAACCGCCGATCCTCCACCGCGACGACCGCATTCACAAAATCCGGACTGATCTGATCCAGCGGCATATAATCTTCGCGTTGTTTCACTTCTTCGATCTTATCCGCCAGCGGCATTTCGGCGATCGCTTCTTTATATCGCTGATAGCCTGAAGCCGTCAGCCATCCCCCGCCGATCACAAGCAGCGTGAGCAGAACAAGCACGAAACGCTTTATCCATTTCATCTTTATCACCTGTCCGCATTATACCACGCAGATCCTGCTTGCAGCCTTACAGTTTAGTCATGTTCCCGTCACCTGAGTCAAATAAAAAAACTGATAAGTCCGGCGATCCTGTCCCCTGCTTATCAGCTTTTTATTTCCTTCTTCCCAATGTTGAGTTACTGTCCCATGGACTTCATGATAGCCCGGATCTGAGCTTCGGACGGCTTCCGTCCCATCTGCAGGAACATGGCGCGAATCATCTTCTCATTGACTGGAGGATGTTCCTTCAACTGCTTTTCAAAATAACGGCGCGTGAAGAAGAAACCTAATCCACCACCGATAACCAGTCCCAAAATCAGAAATCCGATTGAACTCAAGAATGCGTTTCCCATTATTACACCACCTATCTCTGTGATTATCGTATTTATTGTATCGTTTTTCAATCTATTTTACAAGTCTATTTCCGTCAGAACCAATGTCCCCCGCAGCTGTTTCAATTCATACAGAAACGGGTATTCCGCCTTATCTGAGAGAACCAGATGCCATTGTTCTTTTTCGAGCGTGCTCGTCCGCTGTGTCAGCGAGTTATAATAAGTTATTTTATCCGGTACCAGAAACATATCATCACGATATTGAAAGCGTGTCTTCAGCTGCTGAAAAATGACATCCGGCGAGATCAGGATCGCGTCAAGCTGAGCTTGATATTCATCACGATTTTCCATCCAGCCAAGAACCGACGTACTGTTTTTCATAACAGAAATAAACTCATCGCGGATCATATATCCTCTAATCATCTTCTCACCCCGATCAATATAACAGTCCGCGCTTCAAAATTTTGTCGAAACACAAAAAAACGATGGAGAATCCGACTCCCTATCAGATTCTCCATCACTGCCTGCGACCGGTTTTGCACCTATAAATAGACCGATCACTCACCAATTTTTATCATTTTTCTACAAGCAAGACATCAAATAAATATCGATTATGTTTTTATTCTCACTGTAGCGGTCCGGTTTATTATGTTTCTGCAACTTAGTTCTTCTACCTTGTTTCGTTCACTCGTTTTCCCGTAGAATGAAGCCCCCATTACTTCGCCATAATAAACATTGTTGTTGATTTTATGCAATTCAGTTAATCTATAGATTAACCAAACATGCAATCTGGTGCTGTGCAACCCGCTGGTTCAATGCACAATTCTGGATGTTCAACAGAGCAACCTTCTGGGTCTGTTTCTTCAGCACTCACTGGTGTACACAATACGCATAACGCTACTAAAGCTAATGCGCTTAACAATACTTTCTTCATATTTCCTCCTTTCAACGGTCTTATTATATAATGAAAATCGCATTTAATATGTTTTTGTTACATTTCAAAAGTCAGAATATTTGAATCATGAAATCTTTACATATCAAGCAATTTTATGCGAAGTAAAATCATTGAAACTATCAATATCTTTATATTTTTTCGTTATTTTTACTAATTTTGATAATTCAGACTTAAAATAGCTTAAAATGCTTTCTGAACGATATTGATTTATCAATAATCTATGAATATCCGTCATGATAAAATTTTGTAATTCTTTAGCAGAAGCATTATTAATTTTCATTGAAAAATACTCATAAAAAATTTTACAAGTACTATTATCATTGGGATCCTCTAAATGAATCTGCTTGAATAACGCTGTATCTGTTGGTAAATTTAATTCTTCAAAACATTCTAAAACATGTAAAATATGAGCTGTAAACTTAGGCTTATAACTTAAGAACTTTTCAAAGTATTCCTTGGCTAATAGATAATCCTTATCATAATAATAATGATAACCTACGTTAAAATAATTTTCTTTGAGCTTTTTTTCAGCTAATCGACCTCCACATTTTGATAAATATTCTATAGATCGATCAAAGTAATTTTTTACATTATCTTTATTGCCTGTATGCAAAGCCAATGCCTTCGTATAATATAAAATACCTAAATAATATATGCTATTTAATTGCGTAAAATAAATGATTCCCAGTTCAGTATAGCGCAAGGCATCTAATAACCTTTCTTTATAAATAAGCCAGAAAACTATATAAATTGTTGAAATTTGTGAACCATTTTTATAACTAATTAATTGTTCTGATATTTTCTCAGAGTAAGACATATTCATTTCTCTAAAGAAAAAATAATCAAATAATATATTTTTAAGTATTTCATCTATTTTTGAGCTTAATAAAAAACTCGTATAATACATTCTTTCTGCAGTCACACTATTAGGATATTCAGCAAACAAATAGTATTGTATAATAATTTTAAATGCTTCATAAATATCACTATAATAGAAATATGATTTAGCTTTAGTGAATAGAGTTTCTATTTTATTATCAATTTCCTTTATTTTCCTAATATCATACAGTTCTACAGCTTCAAATAATTCAGCACTAATTAATTCAACCTGTGACATCACCCCCGGAAAGTCATCGACCTTAAACCCCAGTTTCTCAATGAAGAAGACGTATAACTCATCATCTTTGATGATCTGTCCCCGCTCTAAACGATTTAATGTAGCTCGGGAACAAACCGGTTCACCCTCAACAACTTCATAAAAAGGATGTTCCCTGGTCGCTAAAATAAATTCGTTGCAGCTGAAACGTTTATCTTTAGATCCCTGATGCATTCGTTCACGATAGATCTTGATTAGACGTCCACTGTTTTCTCGCATTTTGTTATTCGCAAACATGTTCGTTCCCCCTCCAAAAATTCCGGTTATATTCTATCATAGATTATATTGAAAAATGGTAATATTTGGGAATTCTATCAATGAAATCATATCACAAATTTATCAATACAGAGCAAAATGTAAGAATTATAGAAGTTTAAGAACACAATGCCGTTAACAAATCAAGGTCTTGATTTTAAACGATTGCTGAGGAAAGATCGAAAATTTTCATAGCGGATCGAGGATTTAATCCAATTCTAGAAGACTGCTGACTTCAAATTGGGAAGAAAGTGAACTTTTAATCGAGAGTGCCGCATTAAGAAAATTCATCAAATTACGACTAAAATCGCAGGATCGAACATACGTTGAAGAAGGTGATAACTATGTGGACACAACTTTTTCAAATGCTACAGATTTTCTTCAGCTGCTTTATCGGTTCCATCCGGACAACCTCCTTCCCGCAGCCTTTGACAGCGGAAGAAGAACAAGACGCATTGCAGCGCATGGCCAAAGGCGACGTCGAAGCGCGGGCTGATTTAATCGAACACAATCTTCGTTTAGTCGCGCACATCGTAAAGAAATTCGATATCCGCCGCGAACAAACCGAAGATCTCATCAGCATCGGTACGATCGGTTTGATCAAAGGCATCGACACGTTCAAGGTCGATAAAGGACATAAGCTGGCAACTTATGTTTCCCGCTGTATCGAAAATGCTATCCTCTCGCAGATGCGTTTATGGTTCCGAATCAATCCCCTCAGAGCAGAAAAGCACCAAAATGGCGTATTCTGGCACAGGTTTCCGAGAATATTTACATACTCTGCTCCACTTCGGAGGGCTATGTGAGGTATGCACCGATGTATATCCATAGTTTCCGACTGATAGCCCCTCGCAGACTTCTGGAAGCTCAGTTGTTTAATCAACAGTATCAGAATTATGAAGATATACCGAATGTGCAGGACAGGCTCCGCTGGTGCCGTCACCACATGGGGCTGATGCAGAAAGAGGTCGCAGACCTGATTGGAATATCCAGAGGGCATTACATAGATTTTGAAGTTGGATATGTAGATTACTATCCAAAAGAAATCGTGGACAAGCTGGCAGCACTCTATCAGGTTCCGGTAGATGATTTACTGGACGATTACAATCGCTTCTTATATAAAGGGCAAGGGAAAATGATACGAGAATATCGTGAGAGCCTTGGCTTAAAGAAAAAGCCGTTTGCCCGGTTGATACATCTTGATCCGGGAACGTTACGATGCTGGGAAAATGATGAGAAGCGAATGTTCAAAGATTCTTGGGAGAAATATTTCAAAGACATCATAAAGGTATAGAAAAAAGCAGGTGTTCAAACTTTAAGGAGTTTGTTCACCTGCTTTCTCTATGGATGCGGATTTGATCACCGCATCCAGGAGCAGTACCTTCTGGTCGGAAGGGCAATTCAGTTTTTTGATATGCTGATTGACCATATCTGCGTGGACACCAGCAACACGCTCTGCCAATTCACGCTGACCTTCTATGGTTTTCGGATAATGGACAATTACATTGATTGGAACACTCTTTCTTGCGATACCACGCACCTCCCTCGGTATTTCAGTCTATGAGAGAGAAGTTGTCCGCTATTCCCACGTTGTTACGCCTGTTTTGCCACTTCAAAAAATGGCGTTTTCTGCTATAATATTGTTGAAGAACTACGGAACTTCTTTCGTGGTATCATCTTATCAAGAATCTGTCAAAGATTCATTGAGCGTGAATTGAGCGCAAATTGACTATTTTGGGGAAGGAGGGCTGTCTATGGAATATTTAGATTTCAGTTCAGTCATCACCATTATTCGTAAATATATCAGTGATGCACATAATATGAATCAACTGGATTTGATGTACGATTTGTTTGTCAGCTTCCTAAGTGATGAAAAGTCCTTGGATTTTACTTTTGATAATGGATTAGTCTGCCGTTGGTTTAACGGTCAGGCAAAAATCAGTCCTCGCATCACCGGATACTATATGGATCTCCATAATCGAAATAGGCTCGCTGCTGATATGCACAGAAATGTACTGTCGATAATGTATGACAGTGCTATGGCAGTGCAGGAAGTCTATAACATTCTGGTACAGGATACAACTATCTCGGATAAAACCAAGGAACAGCTCCTTCAGAACTATCCTTGTGAAAGTGAAATGGACGAAGCGTTTTTTCTAACTTCTGCGTTGTGTTTTGGCATGGAGCGTAACTTCGTAAAGAGAGATGCAAATACAAAGAATCTGTTGTCAGCTGGAAATCTTTCTCCGGTTGTGAAAGATTTTATCTACGATGGCGGAACACCAAAGCCATGCCGTCATTTCTGCGGACGAGACAATGAACTTGAAACTTTACATCAGCTGTTGTGTAAACATGGAAAGGTATTTCTGCAAGGTATCGCCGGTATTGGTAAAAGTGAGTTGGCAAAAGCCTATGCCAAGGCTCATAGCAAAGAATACACAAATATTCTATTTCTTTCCTACACCGGTGATTTGAAACAAGATATTTCTGATATGGATTTTGCGGATGATCTGCCGGATGATGACAGCGAAGAACGTTTCCGCAAACATAACCGTTTCCTGCGCACATTGAAAGAGGATACTTTATTTATCATTGATAACTTCAATACTACAGCAACGCAGGATGGTTTGCTGTCGGTTGTGATGAAATATCGCTGCCGTATTCTGTTCACTACACGAAGCAGCTTTAACAACTATACTTCCATGAATCTGGAAGAAATCTCTGATACAGAAGCATTGGTTAATTTAATGGGCTGTTTCTATTCTGATGCTGAAAAGAACCGTCCAATTTTGGAACAAATCATCCAAACGGTACACAGTCATACTTTGGCGGTAGAAATGTCGGCTTGCTTGTTGGAAAGCGGAATTATGGAGCCGTTACTCCTGTTAAAGAAGCTGAAAGAGGAAAAAGCCGCCCTGGATGCTACCGACACCATCGGCATTTCCAAGGATGGGAAAAGTTGCAAGGCTACCTATTATGACCATATCCACACCTTATTTTCTCTGTATCAGCTTTCAGAAGCAGAAACCGATGTTATGAGAAATCTTGCGCTGGCTCCGATGACTGGTGTTCAGAACAGACTGTTTGCAAACTGGCTGAAGCTGCGTGATATGAATACTGTCAACGACCTCATAGAAAAAGGCTTCATAAAAGCACTGGAAGGTCGCATGATCGCCCTTCATCCGATGATACAGGAAGTAGCCATAGAAGAAACAAAACCGTCCGTGCAGAAATGCCATGCATTACTTGACAGCTTACAGCAGATCTGCCTGCGTCACGGAGAAGAAGTTTCCTATCATAAGCAGTTATTCCAGACTATCGAATCTGTGATAGTGCAGATTGAAAATGATGATATGCCGGCATATCTCCGATTCTTGGAAGATGTGTTTCCGTATATGGAGAATTATCATTATTATCCGGGCATGGAACAGGTTATTGATACGCTGTCTGCATTGCTGAAAGATGTGGCTGCCGGATCTGCGTCTGATCGAGCATTACTGCTCAGCTATCGAGCAGCTTATGAGAAGAAACCGGATAAAGCAATCAAGATGCAGAAAGATGCCATTGCTATGATTTCAGAAGTCACACCGGATAATGCCCTTTTGGTTTCCAATCTCTATGCTAATCTTGGTGGAATGTATCGAGTAAATAGTAAACTGGAACTTGCTAAAGAGAACATGGAACAGGCAATCAGAATTATGGATGAATATGGTCTGGCTTATTACCATGACAGCATTGTGCAGATTACAAACTATGCTGTATTACTGACAGATATGGGACAGCCGGATGTTGGTCTATCTGCGTTACGAAAGCTGTGCCGTGTAATCCGAGAATATAATTCTGATACGGGTCTGGATTATGCCAGTGTACAAGAAGCTATGGGCGGTATCTGCCTGACTATGGGAGAAATCCAACAGGCTACTTCTCATTTCCAGAAAGCTATGGAAATCTATGAAATGGTATTTGAGTTTGAACCGGATATGATTGAAGCAAAGAAACAGGAACTGCTTGGGACGTATGCACAGGCAGGATTATATCTTGGAAAGGAAATGCTTGAGTAGAGCGAAAATTTGAAGCTTACATAGTGTCAGGAGGATGTATTATGGAACATAGAACCATTAAAGGAGTTGGAGGAGAAGTACATTATTGGATTTCAAGAACCAAAGACATACCTAAGGGGACAATTGTTTTTAGCCATGGCTTAACAGCGAATCATACAATGTTCGAAAAGCAAATCGAATATTTCAAGAATGAATATATAGTAATTGCGTGGGATGTTCCTATGCATGGTTTATCTGTGCCTTATAATGATTTTTCTTATGAAAATACTGCAAGAGATTTACATCAAATATTAGAACAGGAACACATTGAAAAAGTTTGTTTGGTAGGAATGTCAATGGGAGGATATCCTTCACAAATGTTTGCACATTTATATCCCAAAAAGGTGCAATGCTTCATAGCTGTTGATACAACACCATTTGGAACAGCATACTATTCAAAATCTGATTTGTGGTGGCTTTCTAAAGTTAAGCCAATGGCAAACTGGTTTACAGATAAGATGCTTCGTAAGAGTATGGCAAAATCCATATCTGTAACAGACTATTCTTATAATAAAATGATAGAAATATTAGCACCATTATCAAAGAAACAAATTATAGAACAAATGGACATCGCTTATGGAAAGTTTGCACAGGAAAACAGGGATTTACATTTGACATGCCCAGTATTGATTTTGCTTGGTGACAAAGATAAAACTGGAAAAGTCAAACGATATTGTATTGCATGGGCAGATACAACAGGATATCCGTTACATATCATTGAAAACGCTTCTCATTTTTCTAATGGGGATAATGCAGAACAAGTTAATTCTGAGATAGAGCAGTTTGTTAAACAAACTGGTGTGGATTCGATTTAAATCTAAATCTGTAGAGAACGTAAAATTTCAGTAAGCCGGTGAGTTTAACTGAGAGATGAATTTGAAATTTCTGTTGAGTTTTATATGGATTCCAACTATATTCTACCAACAAGGGATTTTATTTAAACAATGAAAGAAGTACCTTTATATCATCAAATGATTGGAGGAATGCATATGAACCAATTAGTTACAGGGAAGTTTATAGCATTAAAGAGGAAACAGAAAAATTTAACGCAAGAACAATTAGCAGAGAAGCTTGGAGTTTCCAATAAGACCATTTCAAAGTGGGAAACTGGTAAGTGTATGCCAGACTATTCCATTGTAAAAAGCTTGTGTGAAGAACTTGAGGTTACGGTGGCAGAACTGATGGATGGTGAAATATCCGAAGAAAAAAGTGTTCGTACATATGATGATGGACAGATTATAGATTTACTTAGACGAACACAAGAGTTAGAAAAACAAAAAAATATGCTATATGGAGTTATGCTAATTGTAATGGGCATTGCATTACAGGCTCTTTCGTATGCGTTTGGAGGTTCAAATATTAAAGATTTCGTTTCTGGTGTACTATTAGGATTATCAATTGTAGAAATGTTGGGTGGTATTTATGTTGTTGGAAAGTCATTGGCAGGAAGATAAATTTCAGCAATATTGAGTAACGAATATGAATTTGACGAGGTGTAAAAATGAGAAAAAATAAATCTACGCTGTTCTATGTATCAGCAGTATTGTTTTACTTAGCTGCAATTCTAAACTTTGTGGGTGGAGACCATAATTCCATAGCTGTTGTGTGGTTGTGCCTTGGTTCAACATTTCTTTGCTTAGGTTCAGTATATTCTAAAAAGTCTAAAGAAAATAACAACAAAGATGAAGAATAACCAATTCAAATTTGCAAGGAACTGTATATTCCGACCGCATAGAGCACTCTGCACGGAGGTTTAGAGCAGACTTTCCGCCTTTTCAGAGCATCCTTTCCGCTCTGTTGAGCACTCCGTTCCGGAAAAGCAGTGCATACCTTTCCGGAGACGAGTGCAATGATAGGTTTAGTATTCCGCCGGAATCTCTATTCCGTGCTCTGTAAGAGTTGCTTTTAATATATCAATGTACTCCCGTAGGTGCTGGATTTCAATCCAGTTTCCATGGCATAATTCATTGGCCTCTGCTAATTCATAGCGGGTCAATTCATAGTCCATCCATTGAATACATTTATGGTCTTTACTGAAAGCGCAATAATTATTATCAATCATGGTTAGCTCCTTCCTGAGAAGCCTGTAAGCCATGACGCTTTCTCATAGATGTTTTTCCTTCAATGAGGATATCATAAGCGTTATTCGTAATACGATCCATGATGGCTTCCGATATCGGACTTCCTTCATCGAATTCCGGATCAATACGACCATACCATTCCTCATTGTTATACTGTGTACAGAAGATCATGGAACCCTTGGAACTGTTCACACGAGATTCAATGATTTCTAACAGGTTGTAAGTTTCCTGCGGTGTAAGTTTACGAATCAGCCACTCATCAATAATCAGAAGGTCTACCTTTTGATAAGCTTTAATTATTTTACGGAACGAACCATCTGCTTTTGCAAGATTGAGTTCGTCCAACAACTCGGGCATTCTGATATAGCGTACAGTTTTATATTTCCGGCAGGCTGCGTTGCCCAGTGCACAGGCAAGATATGTCTTACCGGAACCACTGGCACCTTTCAGAATGATATGGTGATTCTCGCTGATATACTGACAGGTAGCAAACCGTAGTAACTGCGCTTTATCCAGTTTCCGGTCAGGTAAGTACTCTATGTTTTCAATACATGCTGTTGGCTGAGAAAAGGTTGCCAGTTTTATCAGCTTTTGAAGCTTATTTTGTTGACGCCTGTTCCACTCAGCATCCACCAAGAGAGCAACACGTTCTTCAAAGGCAAGTGTTCCATATGTTTTGGTGTCACTCAGCTGGTTTTCCAGTTCTGATGCCATTGCGCTGCAGTGCATAGCTTTTAACGTTTCAAGCGTAGAATTATTTAACATGTTGCATCACCTCCATTTCTGTAGGCAGATGCACCTCTGGTAATTCCTTTGCTACGTTTTTCTGAAACAGGATGTTCCTCCACTGTCTTTTCTAATGGAAGTTTATCCTGTCCATTTTTCAGAATGGTTGCAATGCTTCTCAAAGAAGGCTGTGATGTAAAGGATAACAGTCTCTCACAAGCCTTTTCGATACGGTTTTGTCCGTAACGGTCAGCCATCTTCATCAGACTGACACAGTATTTATAACCCTGTTCTGGTTCTTTGCCGGAATAAAGGAAGTAATTAACAACCCTTGATGTGAATTCGCCAATACATTCTGCCCATGTTTTAAACTCCTCCGGATTATAAGTAAGATATTTCTGGTGTTCCGGCGGCATGTGTTCTTTGATAGAGATAGGATTCCTCTGTGCCACGTTTCTTCTTACATGAGAAGCAACACGACATCCATGGAAAAATACTTCTACAGTTGTGCCGGTACAGCGAATGTCCACATGTTCACCGATTAAATCAAATGGAACTGAGTATTTATTGATTCCGTCCGATATGAGATAATCGTTCTGAACCTTAGCAGTGGACCAGACTGCCGGTTCGTAAGGGCACAAAGGGAGCGGCTGCATAAATTCCTTTTCTTCATTCTCAAAGGCAATACGGCGGTTTCCTGCCCGTTTTGTAAATGAACGGTTATTCAGCTCTTCGAGCTTTTCAGAAACAGCCATTCTTGCTTCTTCAATAGAAAAGAAATGGTAGTTACGAAGTGCCGCCAGAATCCAGGTGGTTGCAAACTTAACAGAGCCTTCGGCATTAGGCTTATCATCCGGATGCTTTACCCTTGCAGGAACAATAGCAGTGTTATAATGCTCTGCCATTTCCTTGTAAGCACGAGGAATTACGGTTTCGTACCGGGTATTTCTTGTAATCCCGGCTTTTAGATTATCCGGTATTAACAGACGGGTTACACCGCCAAAGTATTCATAAGCATGTACATGGCAGTTAATAAACGTATCGGATTTCATGTTAATACAGATTTCAGCATACACATAGCAGCTGCATGATAATACAGCAACAAACAGATATGCCGGTGTAACTTCGCCGGTTACCGAATCATAAATATCAATGGTAGCTCCTGCCCAATCGACCTCCATTGTATCACCGGGTTTATGCTGAATACGCATAGTGGCTTTGGAAACACGTGCCCATTTATGATAGTTATCATTGAACTGGGTACTCATGTACGGCGTTTTACCTGCATTCCTTGCCTCTATACAGTATTCTGTCCAGAGAAGAGAAAGCGTTACCCCTTTCTTTGCTAGTTCCCTGTGAATGCGGGGATAGTCAGGAATCAAACGTTCTTCATCCTTTTTGTGTCTGTCCGGATAAAGAATAGATTCCAGTACGCGGTTTGTGACATCGTCATCAAGTGGCCATTGAATCTGTAAAGCACTGGCAATACTAAGAACTTCTTGAATCGTATTGCGTGAGCTGTGGACACTGGCAGCGATATCAGTTTGATTGTAGCCGAGGCTTTTTAGCCTCAAAATTTCTCGATAATCAACCATGGTTATCGACCTCCTATAATAATAGTCACACAATCGTGTGCCGGTTTTATTATAGGATATATAAAACGGAGTGCTCAACAGAGCGGAAAGGATGCTCTAAATCAGCGGAAGGTCTGCTCTAAATGACCGTGCAGAGTGCTCTATGTGGTCGGTATTTACAAGGAACTGAAAATTTCAGTTTTCAGCGGACAATTTAATATGGTTAAACAAGGCAGTCTTGCACTACGGTGTATGGCTGCTTTTTTCATCTGCAAGTATTATATACTCTTGAAAATCACTATTAAAAATGGTATGATTTGTATGAATAATCATACTTTGGAGGATTGGATATGGACTTTAAAAATGGAAAATATGCTTGGATGGTAAAGATTGGCGAAAAAGGACAGTTTGTAATTCCTAAAGAAGCAAGAGAACTCTTTGATCTTCAGCCAGGGAATAAAATTCTGGTTCTTGGAGATGAGAAAAGAGGAATTGCAATCCTGCCAAAAGAAATGCAAATGGAATATATCCAAAAGATTTTTTCGGAAATAGATGAATAAAGGATGGTGTGATACATGAGTAAAATAGTTTTCTTTTGTATTCCGGCGCATGGTCATACAAACCCTACTCTTGGCGTTGTACGTGAATTGGTTTCTCGTGGGCATCAGGTATGGTACTATTCTTATAATATCATGCGTGAAAAAATAGAATCCGCAGGAGCTACTTTCGTTTCTTGTGATGATTATGATATGGAGCAAAAGCTCACACCTAAAGATTCCGTACGTGTTGGTAAAGACCTGGCATTTTCGACGAAAATTTTAGTAGACACAACCTTAGCTCTTGATGATAAAGTGTGCGAAGATATGAAACGGCTGAAGCCGGACTGCATTGTTGCTGATTCAATGGCGGTATGGGGAAAAGCAATTGCTATAAAATTAGGAATACCTTTTGTTTCTTCTACTACAACTTTCGCATTCAATCAATATTCTGCAAAAATCATGAAGCAAGGTATTGGTGAATTAGTACGAATGTTAATTTCTATGCCCAAAATCACGAAAAATATAAAGCGCCTGCAGGACAAAGGGTATCCGATTAAAAGTGTACTTGATATTATCCAGAACGATGATAATACACACACGATTGTATACACTTCTTCTGATTTTCAGCCTTGTGCAGATACATTCTCAGACAAATACGTTTTTGTTGGTCCATCTATCCGCCCTGCTACTGATAAGATTGTAAAAACCAAAGAAAAACTGATCTATATTTCTATGGGCACCGTAAATAATGATATGATGCCTTTATATAAAACTTGTATTACCACCCTTGCAGATACGGAATATCAGGTAATTATATCTGTTGGTAATTTGGTATCCATCAAAGAATTCGGAAAATTGCCAGAAAATATCTCTGTATATGAACACGTTGATCAAATTGCGGTGCTTCAAGTGGCAGATATATTTCTGTCGCACTGTGGAATGAATAGCGTAAATGAGAGCCTTTATTTTGGAGTTCCTTTACTTATGCTTCCACAGACCGCTGAACAGGGAGGTGTTGCTGAACGTGTGCATCAACTTGGAGCAGGAATTAAACTAAAGAAAACTGACAGAATTTCCATTCAAAATGCCATAAATAAACTTCTGTTAGTGGGCTCATACAAAGAAAATGCCATGAAAATCTCTTGTAGCTTTAAACACTGTTCAGGTTCCAAAGGGGCAGCTGATAAAATCGAACAAGTTTGCAGGAAATAATATTGTACAAAATTTTAATTGCAGTCATGCACTACGGTGTGTGGCTGCTTTTCTTTTTTGCTCAATTTCCGCTCAATCCACGCTCAATGTGTTTTATGCCCTCTTTCAGTAGAATGAAATTGCAATGAAAACAGCACCAAATCAGAAAATCCGGTGCTACTTCAAAGCAAATCTACTGAAAGGGGGCATTTTTTATGAACACAAACAAGCGCAAGGAGGTACAGAGCAAATGAGAGAACTGAATAACATCAAAATTATCGCCGTCGATCATGGTTACGGCAACATTAAAACTGCGAACACAGTTACTTCTACCGGGGTGACCGCTTATGAAACAGAACCAATCTTCTCCGGCAACATTCTGGAGTATGGCGGTATCTATTACCGCATTGGGGAAGGTCACAAGGAATTTATCGCTGACAAGGCCATGGACGAGGACTATTACATTCTGACCCTTATGGCAGTTGCCAGAGAGCTGAACGTATATGGCATCCGTGAAGCAGATGTTCATCTGGCTGCCGGCCTGCCGCTGACCTGGATTCGCAAGCAGCGTGAAGACTTCCGAAACTACCTGCTCCGCAACAAGGAAGTGAACTTCCGATTTAACAGCAAGGACTATCACATCCGTTTTGTCGGATGTAACCTGTTTCCACAGGGATACCCTGCCATTGTCGGTCGTTTGGGGGATTTCAAAGGAACGAATCTTCTGGCAGACATTGGAAATGGCACGATGAACATTCTGTATATCAACAATAAAAAGGCAATGGAAAGCCGCTGCTGGACAGAAAAGTTTGGTGTCAATCAGTGTATGATTGCCGCTAAGAATGCGGTACTGGACAGCTTCGGGGTAAAAATCGAAGAATCCACCATTGAACAGGTGCTTCGCTTCGGTACTGCTGACATCAGCAAGTCGTATCTGGACTGTATCACTTCCGTAGCAAGGCGATATGTAGCTGATATTTTCGCCACACTTCGCCGCTATGAATACAATCCGGATTTGATGCGACTGTATATCGTTGGTGGTGGCGGTTGTCTGGTCAAACACTTTGGACAGTATGATGAAAGCCGAGTGACCATTCTGGATGATATTTGTGCGACAGCCAAAGGGTATGAATATCTCGCCTTTGCCAGCCTTCGCAGGAAGGAGTAACCCATGAGCGAGAATATCCGCAGCACAAACCTTCGCTTCAATCTGGAAAAGGACACACAGAAGCGAGCATGGCAATATCTTCAGGCCATGGACAAACAGCATTTCAAGTCCTACAGCAATGTAATTGCCGTGGCTCTGGTGGAATATTTTGACCGCTATTATCGCAGTCAGGATGATCCTTACTTTGAAACCAGAGAACGTGAGGAACGATTTGTAAATCAGATTGTTTTCGCTGTAGAAAGTGCCATGGAGAAAACACTTCCCATATTTCTTGCAGGCTGTATGGCGGGACTGTCGCAAATGCCGGTTACAACAACTCCGGTCACACAGCAGGAACCAGATGCAGAACTGGATTGGGACTTCCTTGGAGAATAAGTTTTCTCCGAGCTGATCTCATAGATGGGAGGTGAACACATGACACAATTTCTGACACAGGATAGTCCGATACCGCCGTATATGGCATTTCCAAGATTTCTACTGGACAAAGATGGACTGAGTGAAACCGCAAAAATTCTCTACACGGTTTTGCTCGACCGAGCAAGGCTGTCACAGAAAAACGATGGATGGTCAGATGAACAAGGTCATGTGTTCATTTTCTTTCCTATCAAGAGTCTGGCAGAAACCATGCATAAGAGCGAAATGTCCATCAAGACTGCACTATCTGCTCTGGAAAAAGAAAATCTGATTGTCCGCAGACGTCAGGGCGCAGGGTTTCCAAACAGGATCTATATCAAATATCCATTGGAAGCACTGGCTCAGACGGACAGAAATCTTTCTGTTAGGCAGACAGATTCCTGTCCTACAGATGGAACGAAAACTGTCTCTGTGACAGAAAGAAAACTGTCCAGTAGTAATAAAGAGAAGAACAATATGAAAAGAACAAATACAGAGAGTAAGGATGAACGTACCGCCTATGGCTCTTATCAAAATGTTTTCTTGAGCGTGGAAGAACTGATTTCCTTGCAAAAGGTAGTTCCCCACTATCAGGAATACATTGAAAAGCTATCCAGCTACATGGCATCCAGTGGTAAGCAATATTCCAACCATGCTGCTACCATACGAAGCTGGGTGTTGCGTGACCATCCTGCTCCTGTCAAACGAACCTATGAATGTAAGGAGGATGAAAGCCTATGAAACCAATTAGCAACGCCGTGGACGATCTGTTTCAGCCAAGAGAGCTTGCAGCGGACGAATATCTGAACGAAGCTGACGGGCTGATCTATTGTTCCAAATGCCATACTCCCAGACAGCACCGAATTGAACTGAAGGAACGAGTATTTCTCCCCACAGTTCGCTGCCGTTGTCAACAGGAGGAATATGACAAACAAGAAGCGGAGCGCCAGCATCAGGAACATCTAATACAAGTATCCCGATTGAGAGCCAATGGATTGCAGGACAAATCCCTGCGAGATTACAACTTTGCTAATGATAAAGGCTATAATCCGGAAATGCAGAAAGCCCATGATTATGTGGCACATTGGGAGGAAATGAAAGCCAACTCGTTGGGATTGCTCCTCTGGGGCGATGTGGGAACCGGCAAATCCTTTTTCGCCGGATGCATTGCAAATGCCCTTTTGGACAAAGGAATTCCGGTTTTGATGACCAACTTTTCCAGAATCCTGAATACGCTGACCGGAATGTATTCCGATGACAGAAACCAGTTCATTGACAGCTTTAACAAATACAGTCTGCTGATTATTGATGATCTGGGAATTGAACGAAGTTCAGAATTTGCTCTGGAACAGGTATTCAATGTGATTGACAGCCGATACCGAAGCAAAAAGCCGCTGATTGTAACCACCAATCTGACCTTGGATGAGCTGAAACATCCGAAAGATCTGGCAAGAGCCAGAATTTATGACCGAGTATTGGAGCGTTGTGTTCCTCTGAAAATCAATAATCAGAATATCCGAGAACTGAACGCAGCTGCCAATATGCAGGAAGCACGAAAAATATTAAATTCCGGTACTTAATTTCACAGCCGATGGTGCTGAACAATTCGCCTATCAGTACACAGATAACCTTAAAATTGCAAAGCGAATTGTATCTGCACCATCTACACCGGATTACAGTACCAACCCGATACCAGAAAGGAGAATTTATGGCAAATAACAGACCTATGACCGAAGATGAAAAGAAATTATTGCAGGCACAGCACAGATTGGAAGCTGCTGAAGCCCGTGACCGTCAAAAAGAGCGTAAGGCAAGAACCAGACGATTGATCCAGATGGGAGCCGTATTGGAGAGCGTGTTCCCGGAAGTTCAGACCATGGAGCTTGATGATGTGAAGCTGGAGCTGAAAAGACGATTGAATACGGAAGAACGATTGAAGGCATAAGCCTTGGCAGCTTTGCTGCTATCCCGAAGGGCGCACTTACTCACCACCCATAAAATGGGCGGTGGTATCCCCTTCGGGGTCGTGCGCTCTGCGAGGCTTTGCGGCTCCATTGGAGCCTTATGTACAATGCCACGCTTTTTCAAATTGCTGTCATTGTCCACGCAGTTTCCGCAAGTACAACCGCTGATGCGTTTGTCAGCCGGGGTACAAATTGTACCCTACCTTGCGCTAACTGCCTGCGAAAATCTGCCACCGGCAGTTTTATCGCAGAGATAGGTGCAGCATTTACCGCACCTATTTTCTTTTTCAGAAAAAGAATCAAAAATTGTGCTGTGGCACAGGAAGGAGGAAAATAGTGAACTATTTCCATTTGGAAGCAAAAGTTGTGAGCCGTGGTGCAGGACGTTCCGTAATAGCAGCTGCCGCTTATGCATCCTGCTCCCGACTCTACAATGATTATGACGGACTTACCCATGACTACACCAGAAAACAGGGATGTTTGTATAGCGAAGTCTTTCTTCCGCAGTATGCACCGGCAGAATGGAAAGACAGGCAGCTGCTCTGGGAAGCAGTCGAATCCGTAGAAAAAACAAAGGACAGCCGACTGGCAAGAGAGTTTGTGGTTGCTCTGCCATCGGAACTGTCCTTGGATGACTGGAAAAATATGTTGGAGCGTTTTGTTCATGAGCAAGGTATTGACCTTGGAATGTGTGCGGATGTGAACATCCATGATCCGTACCCTCCGGGGCATAATCCCCATAGCCATATTCTTTTCACCATGCGTCCCTTGGATGAGCATGGCAAGTGGCAGGCAAAGACACAGAAAGAATATCTTTGTAAGCGTGGCAGCGAAGAACGTGGATTTACCGCTGATGAGTTCAAAGTCTCCAAGACACAGGGCTGGGAGAAACAATATATGTATCAGTTCGGGGAGAAAAAGGAGTATTTAACCCCGTCTGAAGCCGAGAAAATTGAGGGATGTATCAGAACATCAAAGACACCCAAAAGTACCCGCTATGGGAGACAGAACCCTCTTACAGAGCGTTGGAACAGCGAGGAACAGATATTTGCGTGGCGTAAGAGTTGGGAAACGATTATCAATGAAGAACAGGCACGTCATGGTATTGCCGATCGTGTAGACTGTCGCAGTCATGCCGCCAGAGGATTGAGCGAACAGCCGACCGTCCACGAAGGATACCATGCAAGAAAACTGGAATCCATGGGAATTGTTTCTGGCCGTTGTGAACTGAACCGTCAGATCAAAGCAGATAATAAGCTCCTGCGTGAATTGAAAAAACAAGTACAGAAGCTGATGAAAGCTGTCAAAGAAAATATTCCGGCCATCGCTTCTGCATTGGAAACTCTGCGTGACCACATGGTTCTGATTCAATATCAGTTGATCATGAATATTTCTCAGCAGGAAGCGGTAGTTTTCCAGAAAAATCTTCTGGCCGATATACTGGCTGAATACAAAAATGTAAAATCTGAAATCAAAGCCAAAACTGCTGAGAAAAAAGAACTGATTGCAGAGCAGAAAAACTGCGGTATTCACTTCATCCGTGCAGGTAAGCTGGGCGAACAGATAGCCACTTTGACGGAGGATATTGAAGAACTGAAATTCCGGAAGGCACAGTTGCTGGCTCGATTGAATTGCCAGGATAATGGTGTTGCTGCTAAGAAGCAGGCATTAAAAGATATGGACACGACGCTGGATACCTTAGTGCAACAGCACACCCTATTGTCCGGGCAGAAAGAAGCTAATAAAGCAGAGTTCCTTGAAATCCGAGATGGTATTGCACCGGAAAATAAGGGTGCTGTCATGCAGAAACGTGAAGCCCTCCGTCCTGAAGGCATGGTCGGTATGATTCGGAAATTGTATGAGAAATACAGAGATAAATACAGTTCTGATACCTTCGATGAAGCCAACCGGCAGATTGATGCCGAATTGAAGGAGCAGCCGATTCATAAGAAAAAGCGTTCTATCAATGAACAGTTGAAGACACCGGAACAGGTAGTGCCACAATCGAAGAAGCAGAATAAGAAAGAATACGAACGATAAGAAAACCACGGCTGTTGCTCTATAATGGAGTAGCAGTCGTGGCTTTCTTTTAGAAATTGTAGCTCGGAAGATTCCGGTATTCCTCAGGTATCTCATTCCCGAAACAGCTAAGCTCCCTGATGAACTTGGATTCACAATCAGGAAACACCCACTTGTTCAGATAATCAATGAAATCAGGTGCGCCGAAAACTGCACCAAGTTGATTATCACTAAAGTGCTTCAAAAACTTACCATTCTCAGGACCATGCCAGACCCAATTAGCGGCAAAGTCCCAACAGTATTTATCAAGATCGGCAGCAACTTCCGCAGGAACCAAGTAGATCATTGCTTCACTGTCATGGCTGAGAATGACTTCTTTCGTACCGGTATATTCGGTTTCATCAACGAAAACCATATCTCCGTTATGATAGATTTCAATAGTACATTCACCCATTGTTCCACCTTTTGAAAGGAAACCGGTGTAGCAGACACGGTTGTAGCCGTAGTTTTCGTCCATGATTGAGAAACCTGCGTTTTCAAAGCTGTCTATAAAGTCTTTCAGGAACATCTTTTCGCCTGAGAATGTTCCTACATTTCCATAGAATCCATTGTAAATGTAAACATAGCAAAAGTCGAAGTCTACGTCGTGAAATTCTACATAGCCCTCAACCTGAGATGACAGATTGGCGGTTTTTATCATACCGGACTGTGTTCTCATTGTAATGGTATTTCCGTCTACTTCAAATGCAATCACATTCATATCGTGCAGATTGTAGGGCGGGTTAATTTTATCAAATATGGTTCTTGTCATGGCTCCCTCCAATCTATTGTTTCTCGTCTAACACCCACGGAAGCTTTACCCAAAACTCCAAATCAAAGTGGGATGTCGGAAAGTCCGGTGCTCCGTAAGGGTAAGGTTCGTGGCAGCACCGTACTTCACCCCAATCAGCAACTGTACTCTTTGCGGTATCTTCATTCAGAATACGACCGGCAAGACGATAGCTGAATTGATATAAGTGATCGTTATCCTTGGGCATGATCTCACATACATAGGTAGCTTTCTCCGGTGCAATATTCAGTTCTCTTAGAATGGCATGAACAGCTTCGGGAAGCTCGTTTCGCTTGCACAATTCTAAGAAATTGCGGCAATCACCACATTCACAGCCCCATGGCTCACTTGTTAAATACCATTCTTTTGTAGCAGATTCGTTTATCTCCACTTCAAAATCCCAAAGGTTCCGTTTTATCATTCCATGCACCACCCTTTATGTGAGATTGATGATTCGTATTTCTTATTCAACTTCTTTCAGCAGTTCCTCAACGGAGACACCGAACAGTTTTGCCAGAGCAAAAAGGTTGGAAGTGCTGGGATCAGAGATTCCCTGCTCCCACTTCGATACGGATTGTCTGCTGACGCCAACAGCTTCAGCAACAAATTCTTGTGTCATTTTGTTCTTGGTGCGATAATTTTTCAAAACTTCTCCCAAAGATTTTTTGATGATTGCGGATTCCTTACGAGAGTCGGAGGATGAGATGTATTTTTTTAATGCTTTGCAAAGCAAAACAAAGAGATAAATAATTCCTCCAATAGTTAAGAAAAAGAGTGGCAGCGTAATCAAAGCCATAAATAATGTTGTTTTCATAATGCGTCTCCTTTCGTGGTTTACTATGCCTATATCGTAGCAAAAACCACCGGTTGCTACCACCAACTATCACGCACTTTTAAGGTGCATTGGGGGAGCGGTGCTGTTTTGGGGATTATCAATATCATTTTGTCAGTTTATTTGCCACAACAGCCATCTGCTCCGGAGTAGGTTCCCAACTATAGAAGGTAATTTCTGCAATTCGTTCATCCCAAACTAATAGATATTTATTAAGTACCGAATCGCTCCAATGGAGCTGATAGGCTTCATCAGCACCCCAAGGTGTAGCATCTATAGCTTCATAATGATCTGTGAAAATATAATCTCCGTGAATTTCGTCCTGACGTTCATTGATGACGGCATTTTTAATTGTAGTGAATATCCCCGGAATATTTGCCGTAATGATTGTATATTCAATATCTGGAAGTTCTTTGAAGTTATCTGCATCATAGCGAGGGTTTTGTCTACATTCGGTTTTTGTCAAAAAGATTGTCTTGTCCTCTGTACAATGATAAGAATAACTTTCATATTGCTCACCGGTCAAGTCTTCGATTGTAAGCGGAAGTTCATCGTCATAATACTCCCAAACCATTCCGTCATGTTCATAGGTTCCAGCAGCGTTACTATCTGTGAAGAATCCCTGTTCTGTGCCTTTAATAATAGCAAATGTCAATACACCGACCAGTGCAACAGACATAGCTATGCTGACCAGCATTGTGACGGTAAAATTGATTTTTGCTGATACTTTTCTGCGTTTGAGATAACGCATAACAGTGCGAACAATGACAATCAACGCAGTCATATACAATACGCCAAATACTATGCCTTGTACAGCGCCTGCACCAGGAAGGGACAGAAGCATACACACCAGTACAGTCATCAGTAGAATAAACAGAGTATTTTTGATAAAACGAGTGTCTTTAGGAAGAAGCAGACGATCTTCTTCAAGTGCAATTCTCTGAGCTTTCTTGTGCCACCGGAAATACGCAATGGGTTCCGCTGTTGTAGAAATAAGGTAGAGTGACCACATACAGCCTGAACAAAGTCTGCTTGCATTTGCGAGTGTGTCAACAGGATAGGTAAAAAGCTGATAAGCAAAAAGTCCCAGATTCATAATACCAAGAAGTAAACCTAACCAGAAATTAACAAGAATAGATTTCTTGGCAGCTCTGTGAATATTCTCGATTTGAGCAACTGGATCAGTTTCAATCGGACGAGGGTTTTCAGATTCATTGTAAAAAATCTGGATTTGAGCTGCTTGCACAGCCAGCTTCCAACCAGTATGTTCGCAAAAATCCCAAAGCATTTTTAATTCATCGGATGGCTCCGGATCTAATGCCGTTGCTTTTGGGAAATATGTTACAGCAAAATGCAGTTGCTTCGGTTCGATACGCTCATATTTCCATACAGTTCCCTCTGCACTTTTCAGCATCCAACCTTCTAAAGCCATTTCAGACAAATGCTTTTCAATAGTAGGGAAATCATAAAAAGAAAAGAAACTTAATTGGTGTTTGGTATTCTTCATTTGCTTTCCTCCTTTCCAAAGAGAGCATCGTAATCAGCAACACGCTTACGTAATTTTTGAGTTTCAGCCTCTAACATCTCTCTACCTTTATCGGTCAAGATGTAGCTGCGGCGACGACCTTCTACCTTAACTTCTCGAATCATACCTGCATCCAGAAACTGTTCCAACAAGTTGTACATTGTTCCCGAACCGACAGTAACTTGGTCATCGGTCATAGCGGATATTTTATCAAAAATATCAATGCCATAACATTCTTCTTTCAGACTGAGCAAAATATAAAACATCTGCTCTGTTAGCGTTTGAAATTTCGGTCTTGGCATCGTCACACCTCCTCATCTCGAATATCGAGTTCTTTGATTTTATTATAACTCGAATATCGAGAAAGTCAAGATATGAAGATATAATTCATAGAAAATTAAGAAAGCCACGGCGGTTGCTTCGTAATGGAGTAACCGCCGTGGCATCTTTTATCAGCAATATATCAATTCACTTAACACAATTTCCTCTACCGCATTACGGATATTATTCATAGCACCGACCCACGCCGTCTGGTCACGAGCCTTTAATGCTTCGTTTACGCCCTGTCGCTCCTGCATTTGCAGGGTCAGCAGCTCCATTCTCTGATTAGCGGAATCATCTACCTCATTCAGATGTTTGACCAGTTCTCCGTCCAGCAAAAGCGTAGTGTATAATACCTTATGATTCTCTTTCAGATGACGCAGACGCATTCGGCCATACTTGCCGTAATGAGGTTCTTCCTCTGGAAGTGCAAGATCCGGATAATACATTCCGTCTGCCCCCAATGTATAAGTTCCGCCCATTTCTTCGAAAAATGATTTCATAGAAAACCCTCCAATCTGTTTACTTTATTGCTACGCTATGTTATAATACCACAAGACACATCACATATCAAGATAAGGAGGATATGAAAATGCGGAAAAATGAAGAAATGATTGCTATCTATTCCCGTAAGTCTAAGTTCACGGGCAAAGGCGAAAGTATCGGCAATCAGGTCGAACTTTGTAAGGAATATATTCGTGTGCATTATGGTGATGCCGCTGTTGATAAAGTTGTTGTATATGAAGACGAAGGATTTTCTGGCGGTAATTTGAATCGTCCGGATTTTAAGAAGATGATGGACGCTGCCAAGAAGCGTAAGTTCAAGGCAATTATTGTTTATCGTCTTGACCGTATCAGTCGAAATATCAGCGACTTTTCTACTTTGATTGAAGAACTGGCTCGTCTGGATATTTCTTTTGTTTCTATTAAAGAGCAGTTCGATACAAGCACTCCTATGGGACGAGCTATGATGTATATTGCATCGGTTTTTTCTCAATTGGAACGTGAAACCATCGCAGAACGTATTCGTGATAATATGCACGAACTGGCAAAGACCGGACGCTGGCTTGGAGGTACGACACCTACCGGCTATGCGTCAGAAGCAGTTAAGAGCATTACCATTGATGGTAAATCCAAGAAAGCCTGCAAGCTGAAACTGATTCCGGATGAAGCTGATATTGTTAGAATGATTTATGATTTATATATAGAAACAGATTCTCTGACTTTGACAGAAGCTGCCTTGATCAAACAGGGTATCAAGACAAAAAACAATAACTACTTTACTCGTTTCTCAATCAAAGCTATTTTGCAAAATCCGGTTTATATGATTGCGGATGAAGATGCCTATAATTACTTCGTTCAGAACGATACAGACTTGTTCTCAGAAAAAGATGCTTTCGATAACCAGCATGGTATTATGGCTTACAACCGTACCGATCAGGAAAAAGGCAGAGCCACCAAGTACCTGCCTGCAAGCGAGTGGATTGTATCTGTCGGCAAACATCCGGGTCTGATTCCGGGTAAAGTGTGGGTGCAGATTCAAGAATCTCTGGAACGCAATAAGTCGAAGTCTTTCAGAAAACCTCGCAGTAACGAAGCACTTTTGACTGGATTGTTGTTCTGTAGCTGCGGTGAGCGTATGTACCCGAAGATGAGCAAGCGCAAAACTGCGGACGGCAAGGTAATTTATACCTATGTTTGCAAAATGAAGGAACGCAGTCAGAGATCTGTGTGCAACAGCAAAAATGCCAACGGCAACACTTTGGATATGGCTGTGGTTGAGCAGATTAAAATGCTTGCAGAGGACAAAGACACTTTCATTGCACAGTTGGAGCAAAGCCGCAGATTCTATACCGGCAATCGTATGGACTATGAACAGCGATTGGATGATATGCGAAAAGAAAAGGCAGATACAGAGAAGAAAATCAACTCTCTGGTAGACTCCCTCGTAGATATGGGTGACAGCCCTGCCAAGGCTCATGTAACCAAACGAATTGAGCAGTTGAATGGAGAATACCAGTCCCTTGAACAGCGTATTCAGGAACTGGAGGGACTGACTTCACAGCACGCTCTCAGCGACATTGAATTTGATTTGCTTCGTCAGTTGCTGACCATCTTCAAGGATGGCATTGATGAAATGACAGTTGAACAGAAACGTGCTGCCATTCGTACCATTGTGCGTAAGGTGGTATGGGATGGTGTCAACGCCCATGTGATTCTGTTTGGTGTAAAGGATGATGAAATCGAGTATCCGGAAATTGCTGCTGTAGCATCCGGTAATACTGAGGATGATGACGAAACAGAGGAATTGGTGAACTTCTCTGATGTCGATTATGATACTGACGATATGGAGGATGACCGCCTGGGAAAAACTAATCCCCTCAGTGCTTTAAAAACGCATTGGGGGGAGGATAGCAAATGAAATTCTGATGCACTTACGCAACAACAAGCATGCTTTCCAGACGCGTTCTTTAGATGATGCGATTGGTCAGGATAAAGATGGCAGCGAGCTGACCTTGATCGACGTGATTCCCGCCCCGGACCAGCCTGACCCCATCGACAAATTGATGCTTGAGGAAAACAAACGCAAGCTCGCTCAGTTCATGGGTTTATTGGATGAACGGGAGCACAGCATCCTTGTCCGCCGCTATGGGCTGGAAGGGCATCAGGAAATGACGCAGCGGGATATTGCCAGACAGGAACACATTTCCAGATCCTACGTCTCGCGGATTGAAAAGCGGGCTTTCATGAAGCTTCTGCGGGCATTTATGAAGGAGAATCAGGAAAAGAAGTAGCCATTTGTTTTGAAAACCATTATAATCATCTTGAGAGATTCGAGGTGGATAAAATGAGTATAGAATGTGTAATTTTTGACTGTGACGGCCTGATGTTCGATACCGAAAAGGTCGCTAATGAAAACTGGCGGGAAATCGCTGGAAAATATGGAATTACGTTAGACGATGAGTTTTTCTATCAGATCATCGGCTGCGGACACAAATTATTCTTAAAAGCCATGGAGAACCATCAGGATCTAAAACCGCATCTTCCGGAAATCAGCGAAGGCCGGTTAAAAAAGATCTTTGGCATGTGTGAAAACAAAGGCAGCCTGAATAAAAAAGGATTGACTGAATTGCTCGACTATTTAGACGAGGCAGGCATCAAGAAATGCGTCGCTTCGTCCAGTCACCGCGAATATGTCGACACGCTTTTAGGCAGTATCGGCAAGCCTTATCACTTCGACAGCGTCGTGTGCGGCGATGAAGTGACCCATGGCAAACCGGATCCGGAAATCTTTTTAACCGCTGCGCGGAAAGCCGGCGCCGCCCCGGAAAAATGCGTCGTGCTGGAAGATTCCAAGTTCGGCATCATCGCCGCAAAGCGGGCAGGGATGAAAAGCGTCTGGATCTATGACTTTGTAAAACCGGATGAAGAAATGAAGGAAGCAATCCAGGAAAGCCGCAATGATCTGCTTGAAGTAATTGATTATTTAAAGGAGCAGGCACGATGAGCCGTTCCCCTGCTTTTCCTGCTTCTTCATCTGTTCACGGCCGGCGGTGGTCAGCGATGCTTTTATCTCTTTTGATGCTTGCCAGCTGCAGCCGCCCGGAACCTGTTCCCTCTCCGGAAATTTTACCCAGCCCAACGCCTTCTGACAATGCCGTTTCTGAAAAGCTCAATGAACAGCAGTTAAAAGAGCTTGTCGCAAAAATGGAAGTTCAGGAGAAAGTGGGTCAACTGGTCATCGTTTCTTTTGAAACGACGGAAGTCGATACGAAAACTGAGGCCTGGCTCAGAACCAATAAGATCGGCAACGTCATCGTGTATGCGAAAAATATCGAAAACGCCGGGCAGGCGACGACGCTGACCGGACAGCTCCAGAACACCATCCGCGGCGCAACTCAGATTCCGGCGTTCATTGGAATCGATCAGGAAGGCGGCATGGTCAACCGGGTCCGCGAAGGCGTCACAATTTTCCCATCCCCGATGGCGATCGCGGCCGGCCGGCAGGAGAATCTGTATTCGCTGGCGTGGTCGATGGCAGATGAGCTTTCCGGCATGGGCTTCAATATGAACTTCGCGCCGGTGCTCGACGTCAACTCCAATCCGGACAACCCGGTGATCAATCTGCGTTCGTATGGCGATGATCCGAAAGCTGTCGCCAGCTTTGCCTCGATCTGGATTAAAGGCTTGCAGGAAGGCGGCGTGGTCAGCGTAGCGAAGCATTTCCCAGGGCATGGAGATACAAGCGAGGATTCGCATTTCGCCCTGCCCACTGTCAATAAGACGCTGGATCAGCTGAAAGAAACGGAATTGATTCCGTTTGAAACGGCGATTCGCAGCGGCGTCAGCGCGATTATGACCTCGCATATCCTGTTCCCTAAAATTGAAAAAGAAAAGATTCCCGCAACTTTATCCAAAACGATCATCACCGATTTGTTGAAAAATGAGTTGGGCTACAACGGAATCGTCATCAGCGACAGCCTGCAGATGGATGCCATTGAAGCGCATTACGGGATGGCAGAAGCGGCAGTTCAGGCAATTCAGGCCGGCGTGGACATGGTGATTCTGGGCGATGGCAAAGTCCTGCAGCCGGACAGCGAAGATGTTCAAACACCGGTGATCGAGGCCCTGATTGAAGCTGTCAATCAGGGAACCATCAGCACCGAGCGACTGGACGACGCGGTTCTTTCCATTCTGCGGATTAAGAATGATTATGGCTTGTTTGAGGACAACGGCGAATCCAATCATGCACCTTACGATATTGATCTGGAATCGCATCAGGTGCTCGTTCAGGATACGACAGACCAAAGCATGACGTTGATCCGCGATGAGATTTCCGCGCTGCCGCTGCCGACAGACAGCACCTTGTTTATTTCCTTTCCTTGCGTCTATCCGCTGGAATTCGATAAAAAGAGCTTCGGCGAAGTGGCCGCGGATTCCTTATTTGGCAAGGCCGTGAATGTTCATCAGGATCCGACACAATCGGAAATCGACGATATCCTGCAGCGGGCCTCCGGTTACGACACCCTTGTTTTATTGGTCTACAATATGGCGGATTCTCCAAACCAGAAAAAATTACTGGATCAGCTGCTTGAAACTGAAAAGCCGATTGTCGTCATCTGCGCGGGCAGTCCGTATGATCTGCAATATCTAAAAGATGCTCCGACCGTGCTTTGTACGTATGGCTATACCCCTGCCGCGGTGCAGTCGGTCATCTCCGTACTCAATGGAACCTTGCTTCCTGAAGGCAAATTGCCCGTGGAAATCCCTGAGAGCTAAAATAAGAAAAGCTGATGATTCACACAGGAATGAAGCTTCTTTCCTGGAGTGAATCATCAGCTTTTTTATGTCTGTTCTTTAAAATATAATTTTTAAAATTCATGGCTCAACAGAAAATCCACAATGGGCATCGCCTTAATTTTCTCCACATTACCGCCTGAGAAAATATCGGTTCGTAATACATAGTTCGGGATAATTATCCCGAATATCCAATAATTTTCCAGCTTCACATTTTCTGTTTCTGCGGATCCAATCTCTTGGGCGAACTGGATATACAGCTTATTCTCCTGCTTCAGGAGAATCTCATTCCATTCTCTTTTCACAGAAAATTCTCTTAGTTTTATGGTTATAATTGATGAATAACATAAATTGATATAAATATCCGGTTATAATTGTATTTTTTTAATAAAAAAGAGCCGGATTTTACAATTCAGCCCTTTCTTTATTCAAAAATTCAAGTTACAGACTCATCCAGCTGGAATCCGACGGATTCGCCCGGAACGCCTGAAGCTTTTTAACATCATCAGCGCTGATATAGCCGGTTTCCACAGCGACCTCAATCAGCGCGTCATAGTTGGAAGCCGATACGTTCTTCACGTTTGCGGCCGCCAGCCGGTCGATCCCCTTCTGCAGGCCATAGGTGAAGATCGACGCAATGCCCAGCACTTCCGCGCCCGCTTCCCGCAGCACGTTGACGACGTCGATGCAGCTGCCGCCGGTGGAAATCAGATCTTCGACGACGACGACCTTCGTTCCTGGCTCGCAGCGTCCCTCAATCTGATTGGTGCGGCCATGATCCTTGGCGCTGGAACGGACATAGCCCATCGGCAGGTTCAGAATCTGAGCGACCAGCGCAGCATGCGCGATGCCGGCGGTGCTGGTGCCCATGACTGCCTCGCATTGCGGATAGTACGTTTTGATGATCTCGGCGATCGCGTGCTCCACATCATCGCGGACCTCCGGATAAGATAAGGTCAGGCGGTTATCGCAGTAGATCGGCGCTTTGATCCCGCTGGCCCAGGTAAACGGATCGTTCGGCTTTAAGAAAACCGCTTTGATGTCCAGTAAATGCTTGGCAATATTTTTCTCTGTGCTCATGGTTATTTCCCCTCCACAAATTCTCTGATGCAGCGGCGGTAGCTGGCCACCGGATCCTTGCTGGCGGTAATCGAACGGCCGACAACGATGTAATCGGCGCCGATCTCGCGAGCCTTGGCCGGCGTGGTGACGCGGACCTGATCGCCCTTGGCGTCATCCGCAAAGCGAATGCCCGGCGTGACGGTAAGGAAGTTTTCACCGCAGACCTGATGTACCAGACCGGCCTCCAGCGGGCTGCACACAACCCCGGCCAGACCGGCGATTTCCGCGTTGTGCGCGTAATGCTGAACGGTATCCGCAATCGGATGATCGATCCACAGCTCATTGCGCATCCGATCTTCGCTGGTGCTGGTCAGCTGGGTGACGGCGATCAGCTTCGTATGCGCGCCGACCTCGTCGATCGCTTCCTGCGCGGCTTTCATCATTTCGATTGTGCCGGCGGCGTGAACGTTGGTCATATCGACGTCCAGCAGCGCGATGTTGCGCATCGCTTTCTTCACGGTATTGGGAATATCGTGCAGCTTCAGATCAAGGAAAATTTTATGGCCGCGCGCCTTGATCTCGCGGACCATGTCCGGTCCTTCGGCATACAACAGCTCCATGCCGATTTTCACATACGGCTTTTCCTCGGTAAACAGGTCCAGAAACGCCATCGTTTCCGCTTTGGTTGAAAAGTCGCAGGCGATCATTACATCTCGTTCTTTCATCATTGGTGAGCCCTCCCTATTACGTCACTCAATTTTTCAATGTTCAGTTCATCCATCAAGGATGGCAGCCGTTCGATAATTTCCTTGCAGACATACGGATTGCGCAGGTTTTCCGCGCCGATCTCGACCGCGGTGGCCCCGGCGTACATCATTTCGATGACGTCCTCGGCGCTGGCGATGCCGCCGATCCCGATGATCGGCAGTTTGACAGCTTCATAAACCTGATACACCATCCGTAAGGCGACCGGTTTGATCGCCGGGCCGGAGAAGCCGCCCATGACGTTGGCGATGATCGGCCTGCCCGTGCGCAGGTCGAAGCGCGCGCCCAATAACGTGTTGATCATCGAGATCCCGTCCGCCCCGGCGTCTTCACAAGCTTTGGCAATCGCAACGATGTCGGTGACGTTCGGCGACAGCTTGATGTAGACCGGCTTGGTGGTCACCGCCTTGACCGCGCGGGTGATCTCGGCCGCGGCGTCCGGACTGACGCCGAAGCTCATGCCCCCGCCATGCACGTTCGGGCAGCTGATGTTGACCTCCAGAATGCCGACGATGTCCTGCGCGTCCATCTTTTTCGCGCATTCGACATATTCCTCTTTGGAGAAGCCGGATACGTTAGCGACGACTTTTTTCTGGTAGACCTGCTTCAACTTCGGAAATTCCTCGCTGATGACCTTGTCAATGCCCGGGTTCTGTAACCCGACGGCATTGATCATGCCCCGTTCGCACTCCGCAATCCGCGGCGTCGGGTTGCCGAAGCGCGCCTCGCGGGTCGTGCCCTTGGTCGCGATCGAGCCGAGGATGTTGATGTCGTAGAAATCCGCAAACTCATAGCCGAACCCGAAAGTTCCGCTGGCCGGAATGACCGGGTTGTCCAGCTCCCAGCCGGACAGCGTGACCTTTAATCTTTCGTCCATAAGACCTCCTGACTGGAAAGCACCGGGCCTTCCTTGCAGATGCGTTTCGGGCCGGAAATCGTTTCGCAGCTGCAGCCCATGCACGCGCCGAAGCCGCAGCCCATGCGTTCCTCAAAGGACAGCTGACCCTGAGCGTTTGAGGTTCTCCAGACTGCCTTGAGCATTGGCATCGGGCCGCAGGCGAAGTACGGCAGATTGGTCAGACCTTCCTGAATCATGACGTCGCTGACAAAGCCCTTGACGCCCTGACTGCCGTCATTGGTGCTGAGCTTGACGTCGCAGCCCAGATCCGCAAACTTCTTGATGTAGAAGATATCCTTCTCCGCCGTAAAGCCGAGAATCACAACCGGCTGCTTCCCCTGCTTCAAACACGTTTTCGCCAGTCCGTAGAGCGGCGGCACGCCGACGCCCCCGCCGACCAGCAGCACCTTTTTTTCATCGAAGGCTTCCGGTGTGAAGCCGTTGCCCAGGCCGACCAGACATTCCAGCAGCTCGCCCGGCTGTTTTTGAGACATCTGCTTCGTACCGAAGCCAACGACCTTGTAGATGATCGTCAGGCCGTTCTCATTCCAGTCGCAGATACTGATCGGCCGCTTGAGGTAGGCATTGTCGATCGTGACGTTGAGAAACTGCCCGGGATGGGTGATCCAGGAGGAATCCCCTTCCAGTTCCATTTCATAGACCTGGTCGGCGAGATTCCAGTTGGAGATGATCCGATATTGTTTTATGCGCTCTCCCATAACTCCTCCTTAATTCTGATCAATCGTCGAAACGCCCATTGTGATTTCTTCCAGCACATCCAATAAGACGTTGACGGTATCCAGCGAGGTAAAGACAGTCACGTTGTTTTCCACGGCGCACCGGCGGATCTGATAGCCGTCTTTAGAGGTGCGGGAATCGTTGGAGGACAAGGTGTTGAGGATATAAGTGACGTGGCCCTTGCGGATCGAATCGAGAATTTCCTCGGAGCCTTCGGAGATTTTTTTCTTTTCGCGGGTCTTGATGCCATGCGCCTTCAAGAGCTTGGCCGTGCCGGAGGTCGCTTCGATGTTGAAGCCCAGATCGTAGAACCGGCGGACCAGCGGAATCGCCCGGTCCTTGTCCTGATCGGCCAAGGTCACCAGCACCGTGCCGTAGTTGACGACGCGCATGTTGGAGGCCTGCAGCGACTTGTACAACGCGCGGTTGAGTGAATCGTCATAGCCAATCGCCTCACCGGTGGACTTCATTTCCGGGGACAGATAGGCGTCCAGCCCGTGCAGCTTGGAGAAGCTGAACGTCGGGCTCTTGACGTAAAACCGTTTCTTTTCCGCCATGACCTCGGTCGTATAACCCTGATCCTTTAAGCTTTGCCCAAGCATGACCTTGGTCGCGATGTTGGCCATCGGCACGCCGGTCGCCTTGGATAAGAACGGCACCGAGCGCGAGGAACGCGGATTGACCTCAATGACCGACACCTCGTCGTTCTCATCGACGATGAACTGAATGTTGAACAGCCCTTCAATGCCGATCGCCAGCCCCAGCTTCACCGTGTATTCCTGAATCGTCGCCTTGACCTTGTCGCTCAGGGAGTACGGCGGATAGACGCTCATCGAGTCGCCGGAGTGCACGCCGGTCGCTTCGACCAGCTGCATGATGCCCGGGATAAACACGTCTTGGCCGTCGCAGATCGCATCGACCTCGACCTCGCAGCCGTGGATGTACTTATCGACTAAGACCGGCTGATCCTGATCAATCTTAACCGCGCTGGTCAGGTATTCGATCAGTTCCTCATCCTGATGCACGATCTGCATCGCCCGGCCGCCCAGCACATAGCTTGGCCGCACTAAGACCGGATAGCCGATCCGGTTGGCAACCTTCAGACCGTCCTCAATGTTGGTGACGGCCTGACCGAGCGGCTGCGGGATGCCGCATTCCGTGACGACCTTTTCAAACAGATCGCGGTTTTCCGCCTTGTCAATCGCTTCGGTGCCGGTGCCGATGATCGGCACATTCAGCTTGTTCAGCCGGTCCGCCAGGTTGATCGCCGTCTGGCCGCCCAACGACACGATGACGCCCTGCGGCTTTTCCAGATCAATGACGTTCATGACGTCCTCGATGCACAACGGTTCAAAGTACAGCTTATCGCTGATCGAGTAGTCGGTCGAAACAGTTTCCGGATTGTTGTTGATGACGATCGCTTCATAGCCGGCCTGCTGGATCGCCCAGATCGCATGGACTGTAGAGTAATCAAATTCCACGCCCTGCCCGATGCGGATCGGGCCGGAGCCCAGCACGAGGATCGACGGCTTGTCAGTGACGATGCTTTCGTTTTCCTCCTCGTAGGTGGAATAGAAGTATGGGACATAGGCGCTGAACTCCCCAGCGCAGGTGTCGATCATCTTGTAGACCGGCCGCAGATTGTGCTCGCGGCGCCACTGCACCATTTCCAGCTCGCTCTTGCCCAGAATTTTGCCCAGATATTTATCGGAGAAGCCTAAGCGCTTCGCTTTGCGGATATTTTCCTCGCTTGGATCGGCCTTCACCCGTTCCTCCACGGAAATGATGTGGTGGATCTTATCAAGGAAGAACGCGTCGATCTTGGTCGCATCGTAGATCAGCATCATGTCAACCTTACGGCGGAACAGCTCGGCGATCGCATACAGCCGTTCATCGGTCGGGGTCTTGATGTTTTCCAGCAGTTCTTCGGTTGTCAGCGAATCGAACTTTTCAAGGTAGATGTGATCGACGCCGATTTCCAGTGAACGCACCGCTTTCAGCAGGCTTTCCTCCATCGTCCGGCCGATGCTCATGACTTCGCCGGTCGCCTTCATCTGCGTGCTCAGCGTGTGATCCGCCTTGGCGAACTTATCGAACGGGAAGCGCGCAATCTTGGTCACGACGTAGTCGATCGTCGGTTCAAAGGAAGCCGGAGTGTTGGCAATCGGAATTTCATCCAGCGTCAGGCCGACGGCGATCTTGCTGGAAACGCGGGCGATCGGGAAGCCGGCCGCCTTGGACGCCAGCGCCGAGGACCGGGATACACGCGGGTTGACCTCGATGACGTAGTAATCAAAGGAGAACGGATCGAGCGCGAACTGCACGTTGCAGCCGCCTTCGATCTTTAATTCGCGGATCAGCATCAGCGCGGCGTTGCGCAGCAGCTGATATTCCTTGTTGGACAGCGTCTGGCAGGGAGCGACGACCATCGAGTCGCCGGTATGCACGCCGACCGGATCAATATTTTCCATGCTGCAGATCACAATCGCGGTATCGTTGTGATCGCGCATGACTTCAAATTCAATTTCTTTATAGCCCTTGATCGACTTTTCAACTAAAACCTCGCTGACCGGAGACAGCTTGAGGGCGTTTTTGCCCAGCGCGATGACTTCATCGTCGTCGTAGGCAAAGCCGCCGCCGGTGCCGCCCAGCGTAAATGCCGGCCGCAGTACGACCGGATAGCCGATCTTGTTGGCATACTCTACGACTTCCTCAATCGTGCGGGCAACATAGGATTCCAGGCATGGCTGACCGATCCTGAGGCACAGGTCCTTGAAGCGCTGGCGGTCCTCCGCCTGATCGATGGATTCAAAGTCGGTGCCGAGAATCTCGCACCGGCATTCTTCCAGCACACCTTTTTTCGCCAGCTGCATCGCCATGTTTAAGCCGGTCTGGCCGCCCAGCGTCGGCAGAATCGCGTCCGGGCGTTCCTTGCGGATGATGCGGGACACATATTCCAGCGTCAGCGGTTCCATGTAGACCTTGTCGGCGATGTTGGTATCGGTCATGATCGTCGCCGGATTGGAGTTGATCAGGATGACCTCATAGCCCTCCTCGCGCAGGGCCAGGCAGGCCTGGGTGCCGGCGTAGTCAAATTCCGCGGCCTGACCGATGACGATCGGTCCTGAGCCAATGACTAAGATTTTATGAATATCCGTTCTTTTCGGCATCTTAACGGCCCTCCTTCATAGCTTCCATGTTGTGAATGAACAATCCGAATAAATATTTGGAATCCTCCGGTCCGGAAGCGGATTCCGGATGGTACTGGGTTGAGAAGATGCGGTCCTCGTCAATCCGCAGGCCCTCGACAGTCTGATCAAGCAGGTTGATGTGCGTAATCTCGACACGGGTCTTTTCAATTCCGTCCGTGCTGACGGCGTAGCTGTGGTTCTGGGAGGTAATCTCGACCTTGCCGGTCAACAGATTTTTCACCGGATGATTGCCGCCGCGGTGGCCGAATTTCAGCTTGTAGGTAGGCAAGCCGTTGGCCAGCGCGATCATCTGGTGGCCCAGACAGATGCCGAAGATCGGCTTTGTGCCCTGGAGCTGACGGATCAAATCAATGACCTCCGGCACGTTTTCCGGATCGCCCGGCCCGTTGGACAGGAAGATGCCGTCTGGATTGAGCGCCATGATCGTTTCATACGAAGTGTTGTACGGCACGATTGTGACGTTGCAGCCATAGCGGTTCAGCTCGCGGATGATGTTGTATTTGATGCCGCAGTCAATCGCGACGACATTGAAGCGCGGATTGGCGCAGCGGGAATACCATTTTTTCCTGCACGAGACGCGCGCGACCAGATCCTTTGGAGCGCTGTAGGCCGCCAGCTTCGCCATCGCTTCCTCGTGGGTTACATCTGAGTCGCAGATCAGACCGAGCATCGCACCTTCGTCGCGCAGAATCCGCGTCAATTTCCGGGTATCCAGATGTGTCAGGCCCGGCACCTCGTTTTCTTCCAGCAGCTCGTTGAGCGTCTTGGTGTAGCGGAAGTTGCTTGGCTTGTCGTTGTATTCGCGGACGATGAAGCCCTTCGGTCCGATCAGCTTGGATTCATAATCTTCGTCGATGATGCCGTAGTTGCCGATCAGCGGATAGGTCATGACGACGATCTGTTCGGTATAGGAGGGATCGCTGAGAATCTCCTGATAGCCGACCATCGACGTGTTGAACACCAGCTCAGCAATCACTTCTTTCTGGCTGCCGAAGCCCTTGGCCTGCAGCTCCATGCCGTTTTGTAATACGAGTTTACGATCCATTATTTATAGCCCCTCTCTATACACGATCTGTCCGTCCGCCACCGTCATCACGCAGCGGCCCATCGCCCACCAGCCTTCAAACGGTGTGCTTTTGCCTTGGGAGACAAAGGTTTTCGGATTGATTTTTTCGCGTTGATTTAAGTTGAAGACAGCCAGATTGGCCTTTTCAAAGTTGATGATTTCGCCGCCCTCGATGCCGAAGATGTCGGCGCAGTTGTAGCTCATTAACTCAAAGCACTTCTCCAGCGTGATCTTGCCGGTGCGGACAAGATAGGTGTAGATCAGCTCAAACGCGGTTTCAAGGCCGACGATGCCCATTGCGCTGCCCTGCAGACCCTTCGCTTTTTCCTCGGCGCTGTGCGGCGCGTGGTCGGTTGCGATCATGTCGATCGTGCCGTCCTGAATGCCCGCGATCAGCGCTTCCTGATCGGCCTTAGTGCGCAGCGGCGGATTCATCTTGAAGCGGCCGTCGTCGGCGCTGATGTCGTCCTCGCACAATAACAGGTGATGCGGCGTGACCTCGCAGCTGACTTGGACGCCGCGCTGTTTCGCCTGGCGGACCAGCTCGACGGATTCCTTACACGAGATGTGGCAGATATGATATTGACAGCCGGTTTCCTCCGCCAGTCTGAGATCGCGTTCGATCTGTTGGTATTCGCTGGCGCTGCTGATGCCAATCAAGCCGAGTTCCTCCGCCTTGCGGCCCGCATGGATGCAGGCGCCCTTGGCGATCAGGCTTTCATCCTCGCAATGCGCAACGATCAGGCAGTTGTTGCGCCTGGCCGCTAACATCGCTTCGCGCATCATCGCTTCTTCCTGCACGCCCTTGCCGTCGTCGGAGAAGGCGATCACCTCCGAGGCCAGCGCGTAGAAATCGACCAGCTCGCCGACGCCCTTCTGCCCCTGAGTGATGGCGGCATAGGGAATGACCTGGATTTTTGCGTTGTAGCGGATCCGGTCCTGCTGCACCTTTAAGTGTTCGAGCGAGTCCGGTACCGGATTGAGGTTGGGCATTGCCATGATCGTCGTGTAGCCGCCCTTGGCCGCAGCTGCGGTACCGGAAGCGATTGTTTCCTTGTATTCAAAGCCCGGCTCGCGCAGATGCACATGCGGATCGATCAGCCCCGGTGCGATCAGCAGGCTTGACGCGTCGATCACCTCGTCCACGTCCTCCGCCGTCAGATCGATCTGATCCGCAGCCGTGACCCGGCCCAGATCGTCAACCAGGACGTCCATTTTGCGGACCTTGCCGCGGTAGAGCACCTCGCCGTTCTGCATTAAAAAACTCATTTATCGTCCCTCCATTGCGCGTTTCAGCACCGCCATGCGCACGAATACGCCGTTGTTGATCTGTTTGAAGATGCGGGATTTTTCGCATTCTACGACCTCATCGGCAATTTCCACGCCGCGGTTAAACGGCGCCGGGTGCATGATGATCGCGGTGTCCTTCATCGCTTTCACCCGCTCCAAGGTCAGACCGTAGCGCGCATGGTATTCTTGTTGAGTCAGGGACATCGCCTGTTCATGCCGTTCGTGCTGCACCCGCAGCAGCATGATCACATCCATATCCTTGACCGCCTGATCGAAATCAATGTAATCGTACTGCGGATCGCGGTATTCCTCCGGTCCGCTGATGAAGCATTGCATGCCCAAGCGCTGCATAACCTCGATGTTGGTATGGGCGACGCGGGAGTATTTTATATCGCCGACAATCGCGATTTTCAAGCCGTCAAAATGACCGAACTCCTGACGGATCGTCATCAAATCGAGCAGCGACTGGGTCGGGTGGTCTTTCTTGCCGTCGCCGGCGTTGAGGATCGGAATGTTGATCCGGCCCTGCAGCTGCTTGTAGTATTCATCCTGCCGGTCGCGGATGACCACGGCGTCCAGGCCGAAGCTCTCAAACGTTTTGACCGTATCGTAGAAGCTTTCGCCCTTCTGCATCGAAGAGGCCTGAGCGTTGAAGTTGATCACCTTCATCCCCAGTTTTTCCTCGGCGGTATTGAAGCTGTACTGGGTTCGGGTAGATGGTTCAAAAAACAGGTTGGCAACGATTTTTCCTTTCTCGCTGTCGATGAACTGGCCCTGGCGGCATTGTTCGGCAACATCGAGAATGTGCTGAATCTCATCGGTAGAAAGAGAGCTGAGTTGGTATAGATCGTTCATCAGGAATCCTCCGTTTCTGTAAAAAAAAGCCTTCAAAAACAGGCTTTTGAAGGTTACACGAAAAGAACGCAGATTCATCTTAAAATTTGTGTATGCCTTCTTAGTGTCGCTGCACTAAATTAAAGCCATGAATATTATAACCCAGTTTGTTTTTCAGCACAAGCTTTCGTTCATAAAACCCTGGAAATTCAGTTCCGTTTCCTTCACTTTCCCCCTGTCTTTCCAAGATAAACCTAGCTGTTCGCTATCCTTATTTTATATCTGGGATCATTCTTTTCGATAGTCCCATAAAACTGTGGCTTCTGCCGCTGAAACGCAGAGACAAAAAAGGAAGTCCGTTTTTCCTCAGACTTCCCTTATTTCCCTTTTTGCTTATTCAGTCGGCGGGTTACTGGATCTCCTCCGGCTTGATCATCATCCATGCCGCGATGAAGGCCACCGCGAAGGCGATCAGCACTGTGATGCAGGCATTGATCAAATTCATCGGATTATCCAGACTGATGAAAACCGGCAAGGTTGGCAAACCCGGAGCGCCCTTGGCGAAGCGAACGACATGCGTGATGCCGGCATAGAAGCCGCCGACGCCTCCGCCGATGACCGTCGCGATCAACGACTTCTTATTTTTAGCGGTAAACCCGTACAGCGCCGGTTCCGTAATTCCGCACAACGCGGTCACGCCGGCGGTAAAGGCCAGCGGCTTTACCTTTTCATCCTTCGACTTCAATGACAGCACCAGTGTGGACGCTCCCTGCGCGATGTTGCTTGCCAACATGCCTGTGCCTAACAGCGAGCTAAAACCCATCTGAGCGATCTGCATCGTTTCCAGCGTACCGACTGCCCGGTGCATGCCGACAAAGACCAGAAACGGCGAAACGGCGCCGACGATCATCGGAACTAAGAATGGGACGGAAGCGTCGATCGCCGCGAAGATCTGCATTAAGACCTCGCCGAGAACCGCGCCGATCGGACCGAGGATTAACAGGCCCACCGGAAAGGTGATCAGCAGCGTCAGCATCGGCTCCATGATCGCTTTGACGACCTTGGGTGAAACCTTGCGTGCAAACCGTTCGACATACGCCATGAACCAGACGGTCAGAATCGTCGGAAAGACGGTCGAGGAATAATTATACAGAACGACCGGCATGCCGAAAAACGCAACGGCCTCGCCTGCAGAAACCAGACCGACATAGGCCGGATGCACAAACATGGCCGTGACGGCGGCCGCAATATATTTGTTGCAGCCAAAATAAGAAGCGGCGGTGACGCCTAAATAAATCGGCAGGAAGTAGAAAATCGTATCGGAAACATAATTGATAATGATGTATTCCTGCGAGGTTTTCGCCAGTCCGAAAACAGCTACGAGAATCGCCAGCACAGCCTTGATCATCCCGGCTGCCGTAAACGCCGGCACCAGCGGAGTAAACATGCTGCTGCAGGCATCGAAGAATTTCCCCGCAGCCGCCTTCTTTTTATTCTTCGCCACCGGCTGTTTTTCTGCCGCTTCCGCGGACTTGGCCGGGGCTTCACTCTGGGCCTGCTCGACCAGCTGGCTGACCACGCCGTACAATTCCGGAGCGTCGCTGCCGATAATGATCTGCGTCTGCGCTCCGACCTGCATCACCTTGATGACTTCCGGCAAAGCAGTCAACGCCGCTTCATTCACCTGACTTTGATCCCGCAGCGTCAGCCGCAGCCGGGTCGCGCAATGGGAGACGGCTTGAATATTGGCAGCGCCGCCGACGTGTTCGATGCATTGTTTTGCAAGTTCTTTCATCTTCATTCTCCTTATTTTAATATGATTTAATAACGTTCACTCTAAGCCCGGATGGGAAAATGAATCGGATACTGATCTTGCCCGCGTGAGTAACAATTCTGGTTATCGGGATTCGTGGATGTGAATTACTTCGATACGGATAATAAATTTTCCTGGGCTTTGATCATCCCCTCCTTCAGTGTTTCAACCTGTTTGAACAAACGGGCGTTGGTAACGATCATCACAACGCCGTCCGGATAGCCGGCAGCCTGAATCTGTTCGCGTGAAAAGCGCATCAGCCGCTCCCCCGCCTGCACGTGCATCTTCGGCTGGACTTCCACCTGAAAGCCTTCGCCGTTGAGATTGACGGTGTCCAGACCGACGTGCAGCATCAGCTCGACGCCCTCATCGCTCATCAACCCGATCGCGTGCTTCGTCGCCGCCACCATGACAACCTCGCCCGCAAACGGCGCGGTCAGTTCGTCTTCACCCGGCTGGATAACGCAGCCCGGTCCCAGCAGCGCTTCTGAAAACACGCCGTCGTTCAGGCTGGCCAGCGGTTTCACTTCGCCGGAAACCGGCGCTTTGACGATCAAGCGGGCCGCCGTCCGCCGGCCCTGTTTAAATAATCCCATCGTTCTACTCCTTTCCTTCTTTGAGAATTTCTTCCGGATATTCCGGCTCAATTTTGCTTGCGAACCATTGACGCAGCGGTTCAATTTCCTGAGCGCTCATCCACCGCTGCGGGCGGCCTGCCAGACGGTAAAAGCAGGGAAAGACAATCTCTACAACCGCAAACGGCCGGTTTTGCCGCTGCAGCATCAACGCCTTACGTAAGCTTTGCGTCAGCCGTCCTATCGCTTCGGGCGAGCGCACGCTGCCGCGGGCCAGATAGGAAGCGTAACCTAAGTCGCGCAGCTGTTCAAGCATCCGCGATCCGCCGCCGATAAGCTGTCCCGCTTCATCGCGCTCAAACCAGTTTAAGGTATTGATGATTGTAACCGACTCGTCTCGCAGCGCGTTGAAGCGTTGTTGGTTCAGGGCGGTGGACGGCGCTTTGCTGCTGGAACAAATCAAAATGACCAGCTTTTCCGGATGCGCCCGTTTATAGGCCAGACCGTCCTGATAAAACTGTTCGTCCGCGTAATCGTGCAGTTCGCAATTCAGATTGACATCGGCGGCTTTCTTCTTAAAGATCACCACCTGCTCGCGCACACCCAACTGTTCGATCGCGTCAGCCAACGCTTTTGTCAGCGAACCAAGATAACAACCCGCATGCGGCGGGATTGCCTGCTTGTCAATCAGAGTATTGCTGACAGGCTGATTGTTTTCAAGAAAATCAATCGCTCCCGCCGTACACATCAGCTCGCATCGCCGGCAAGCGATGCAGCGCTGAGGATCGACATTTTCAACGAAGCACACGCCGCGGCGGTTATGCTGGGCCGACAGGCGAAGCAAATCCAGCGGACAGGCCGTCAGGCAGTTCCCGCAGCCGGTACACTGATCCTTATTTAAACGTTGTTCCATCAGAACTCTCCTCCATTTTCAAATTTTTAAGCAGATTGTGGATGTGCAGCGCCAGATATCCCTTTTCTTCCTCGCCCACCGGCATGTGAAACTCGTTTAAGATAATCCCGGCAATCAGTTCCGTACACGCTTCTAAGCGTGGATATTTCTGCACAAGCAGCGGGTACAGCGTACTCTGCGAAGCTTCCAATAACTGTCCGTCATGCAGGCGGGCAGCCAGAAAGCTCAGATGTGTCAGAAACCGGGAATAATAGACCGACAGATGATCCAGCTTCACGCCGTATTCCCGCTCGATTTCCTGAATCACGCGCTCCTGAAACAAAAGTCTGACCTTCGCGTCGCTGCGGAAATGCTGTCCCTGGGCATTGATATAATGCAGCACAATGTAGCCGGCTTCATCTTCCCCCAGTGTCGTCCGGGTTTCTTTCTCGATCAGATCCAGTCCCTCTTTCGCAATCAGAAATTCCCGCGGATACATCGTCTTGACTTCCTCAAGAATATCCAGCGGCACCTGGAAGCCCTCCTGCTTGTTCCGCACGGCATTGTGAATATGATCGGAGAGACTGATATTCATCATCACATTGACCTTGCAATGCAGCCGGGATTCAAATAAAGCGATGATTTTCGTGGCCATGTCGATATACACCGGGTCGATATACTCAACCAGATTCATCAGGAAATTCTTTTCCTTCGTATCCGAAGGTTCAAAAACCTTGATGATTTTTGAATTGTCGATGCTATCCCCACGCTTCTTTCCAAATCCAACAGCCTTGCCGAACACAATGATTTCCCGGCCGCCGGCATCCGTGGAAAACACCACGTTGTTATTGATCAGTTTTGTTATCACATAGTGATCCTGCATAAGAAAACAGCCCCTTTCGTTTCTGACATAGAAAAAGATCAGTAACAGATGCAAAAAACGCATCAGATACTGATCTTGCCTGTTCCCAGTAACAATTCTGGATATCTGTGTCTCTACTATAAAATCTTCAAAATAATTTGTCAATCTTTTTCTAAAAAAATCCATTTTCCCTACACAGGTATAAATTAAGCGTCTTTTTATCCTTAATTCCTCATCGCGTCTGTTAATCTTGAACCCGTTCTCACTTTGATCGCGGATCGTCAATTTCCTTCCATCAGCGCTGCCATAAAACCGCATCGTCGCTTCCCACGTATTAAATCAATCATCTCTTGCCTATCCGAACCTCCCAACCCTATTTCTGAATCAACCATTCTCTTTGTCTTGTGTCAGCACGCTTTCATCAACATAATCTTTCACCGCATTCTCCAGCCGCTCGCTGCTGTCAAAGTAGAAATAAACATCTTCTTGCCGCCCGTATTTTTCCAATTTGCTGAGGCGCTGACGAATGGAAGAAGGAACCGGAAAGTCAATGACGAGCTGATCATTCGATTCCTTCTGACCTTTTCAGCCCCTTCGTTATGATCACCTTTCCTTATTCTCCACGATTCTGGAATTTCCAGAAAGCTGAACGCATCCCGCTCTGCTAAGCCCAGCTGATCAACAGGATCAATCCCAGCAGAATTCCATCCGCCACCGCCACGCCCAGCGTATTTTTGCCGAAGCGATAGATTTCACCACGCTCAATCAGCCGGTGCAGTTTATCCTGCTCAATCATCATCCAGACGACATTCAACAGGATATAGGGCAGAAAAAGAAGGACCTGAAATGCAGCTTTGGGGGAATTATGACCCACCCAGCCCAACATGCCGGAAAGAATCAGAATCATCACTCCCGCCATCAGTGTCGCGGCGAAGAAAATTGAAATGCGATTCCCGCTGCGGATCTTGTCGGGATAATCCGGATCCCGATAAATCCGGTCCTTATATTTCACATTAACGAGGAGAATGGACAGGACAAAGCCTGCCAGGTACATCACAAACAAGACCATCGACAGAGATTCAGAAAGCTGCCCTTCCAACAAACAGCTCAGAATTGAAAAGCTCAGCGTATCGGTCAGAATCATCGTTGCCATCGCCGCCGTCATGTCCGCCATCACATCCAGATCATACGGCGCATGCGGATCATAACCAGACAACAGCGAGAAATCGCGGCTGCGGATGCAATAGGTAAACGCCGCATAGATCGACAGCGCGATCAGCACGAAGACAAACCGAAAGCCATACCGGCTCAGCGCTTCCTTCATCGTGGACGTCGTGGCGCACAACCAGAGCAACGATCCCAAATGAGTCGCCAGAATCGCCAAAAAGAGTCGGGTTAACGGCCGTGTATCGACTTCCCTGCGTTTAAGATGGATATCGGTTAACAGCTCGTTCATATCGACGCCGAACACCTGTCCGATCTTCTTCAGCGCGGCGACATCCGGTTCCGTCTTATCCCGCTCCCAATTCGAGATTGCCTGACGGGTCACGCCCATGACGTCCGCGAACGCCTGCTGCGTCATGTTTTTCTCCTGCCGCAGCCCGGCGATTTTTTCACCCAGTGTTTTCATTGCTCTTCACCTCAACCCGATTGTAAGGGACACCCTGCGGATTTGTCACGCAACGTTTTCTTGCCTGACGCTTAAACCGCAGTAAATTGATTATTTTAAGCCTTCCTGCCGGATCACCGGCGCGCTGCGCGGGCTTAAAAGATTCTGATGCTGCGTTCATCAAATTTTCCTCATTGAATTTTCCTCATTCCTGATTTTAAGTTTACCTGAAAATTCCGCAGCCGTCAAAAATCTGCGAAATGAATTCGTGTCCGCATCAAGAGGTTGAGTTTCAGAACGAAAAAAGCAGCGATTTCGCAAAAAGGAAAGCATTCGAAAAAGCAGGATGAAAATTGAATCAAAAAGTCATGAACCGCGTCTTGTTTTTTGATTATTGAACCGATATAATTCTCATAGTTAATGTTTACTTTGAGCTTCAAAGCCTGATGCCTCACCGCTTCCTGACACACTTTCAAATTTAAGGAGGACCGGGATGAAAACCTTTTCGCAGCCCCACACTGAAGACCTGTCATTCAGTCAACAGAATATCTGGAATCTGGAACAAGCGCTGCCGCACACGCCGATCAATCACATCAGTACCACTTTGTTTATCGACGAAGGCTTTGACGCCGAAGCTTTGCAGCGAACGCTGAATGCCGTCGTCCAACATGATGAAACGCTGCGAACGCGGCTGACGTTGATCGAAGGCCGGCCGCGCCAGTATTTTGTTCCGTTTGTTTCCCAATCCTTTCCCGTGCTGGATTTCTCAGCGGTAAGCGAAGCGGAATTCGCCGTTTGGCAAAAGGCAATGACACAGACGCCGATGCCATATCTGGATCAGCCTTTGATCCATTTTTATGGCTTTCAGATCGGGGAAACGTGCGGCGGCGTGCTGATTCTGGCGCATCATCTGATTTCCGACGGCTGGGCGCAGGTGCTGCTGCACAACCGCATCGCCGCGCTGTATTGCCGCGCATGCCGCGGCGAGAGTCTCAAGGAAGCTGAGCTGACGCCGTATCGGGAACACCTGCGTCAGGAACAAGCCTACCTGCGCAGTCCCCGCTACGAGCGCGACCAGCAATTCTGGCAGCGGGAAACCGCGGCATGGGAAGCGCCAAAACCATTGCGGACCGCGCCGGTCTATCCCCCAAGTCCAATATCAAAGCGGTTCAGCCGCCCGCTTTCAGAAAGCCTCAGCCGGCGGCTTCAAGCCTTCTGCAGCGAGCGTCAGATCTCTCCGTTTATCATGATTCTGTTGGGACTGACCGTTTATCTCAGCCGGGTTCACGCCCAGAAAGCGCCGGTGATCGGCGTACCGGTAATCAATCGTTCCCAATCCAAAGAAAAAAATGCCGGCGGGATGTTCGTCAGCACGCTGCCCTTTCGCTGCGAAACAGATCCCGCGCAGACAGCGGATCAGTGCTGCCAGACGCTCAACGATCAATGGTACCGCCTGTTAAAGCATCAGAAATATCCGTTTACCGAAATCATGAAACTGGCCCGCGCTCAGCAGCCGGAACTGGAAGCCTTGTTTTCGATCGCGCTTTCCTATGAAGACACACGCTTAACCCCACCTTCGGACACCACTGTCCATTTCAGCGGTGCCTGGCATTTCAGCGGCTGGCAGATGGAGGAATTATGCCTGCACGTCAGCCATCGCGAAACCGCCGCCCTGCAGATCGACTACGATTATCAGGTCCAGAGCTTCAGCGAAGCCCGGATCGCGCAGCTGCATCAAAGCCTGACCGTGATCCTCCAGGACGTGCTGACTCATCCGGATACGCCGTTGAGCCAACTGCGCGTGCTGGAAGAAGCCGGAGAAGACCGCGTTCTGTATGCTTTCAATCCACAAGCTGCAGCCGTCTGCTCTTCAACGCTGACCGCCCGCTGGCGTCAGATCGCAGAAAATCAGGGACAGACGATCGCGATTGTCGATCAGGACCGCAATCTGACCTTTGCCCAGCTCAATGCTCAGGCGGAAGCTTTAGCCGCGCAGATTTTAACTTTACCGCAGGAAAAACCGCTGCGGATCGCGCTGCTTCTGCCGCGGGGCGAAGCTCTGATCACCGGCATGCTTGCGGCGATGCTCAGCCACGCCGTGTGGATCAACCTTGATCCTGTCCAACCCGCAAACCGCTTGAAAACGCTGCTTGCACAAACGGGCGCAGACTTGATCATCAGTTCCTGCGCGCTGCGCGAACAGCTGGACCCGCAGCGGCGCTGGGCCTGGAAAACGATCGAAGATGATCAGTTTCATCCGGCCGCGCTTGCGGACGCCCCGCGTCCCTTCACGCCGCCGGAGACAGCGTATATCGTCACCACCTCGGGCACGACCGGAACCCCCAAGGGCGTCCTGGTCGGTTCCGCCAGTTTATGCAACTTTATCGACGCGATGGCCGGCGTCTATCCGCAAAATCCGGTGCTTTCGTTATGCAGCCCGGCGTTCGACGCGTTCCTGATCGAATCGATTTGCGCGTTATTGAATGGACGAAGCGTGGTTTTCGCTGATGCGGAAGCGGCGGAGAACCCGGCCCAGCTGGCCGATTACATCGGCCGCCATCACATCGGCATGCTTTCCCTGACGCCTTCGCGCTTGCAGGCATATCTCAGACATCCGGCATTTTGTCAGGCGGTCTCCCGGCTGGACTGTCTGGTCTGCGGTGGGGAAGCTTATCCTTCCGTCCTGCTGCGTCAGCTCAAGCGCTGGACATCGGCGCGGCTTTATAATCAATATGGTCCCAGCGAGGCGACGATCGGCGTCTGCATGAAAGAGCTGTCGCACGCCCGCCGGATTACCGCCGGCCAGCCCCTGCCCGGCTGCCGCCTGCTCGTGCTCGATCCCACAGGCCAGCCGTTGCCTTGCGAGAGTATTGGCGAACTGTGGATCAGCGGTCCCTGCCTGGCGCTGGGCTATGATCAGGATCGCGCCAAAACCGACGAAAGCTTCCAGCCGCTGACTTGTTTACAGGGAGAACGTGCCTATCGCACGGGCGATCTGGCTTATTGGACGCAGGATGGCGAGATCGTGATCGCCGGCCGTCAGGATCAGCAGCTCAAGGTGCGCGGGTACCGGATTGAAGCGCAGGAAATCACCGCTCAGCTGCGCCGGCTGCCGCACATTCAAAACGCCGCGGTCGTGCTTCAGAATGACCGCCGCACCCTGGCAGCCTACATCGTCAGCGATCAGCCGGTCGATCCGGCCGGTCTCAGGCGCGCCTTAATGGAACAGCTGCCCGCGCCGGTCGTCCCGTCCGTTTATCTTGCGGTCGACGAACTGCCGCTCACCGCTAACGGCAAACTGGATCCTAGCCGGCTGCCGCCGCTGCCCCAGTCCCCTCAGCCCCTCAGATCCGCCGCCACTTCCGCGGCTCAGCGCTGGCTGCTCGATCAGCTGCGTACGCTTCTAAAACGGCCGGACATGCAGCTGGACAGCGATTATTTCGCTTACGGCGGGGATTCGTTGATCGCGATGGAATTGTTAAGTTTAATCGAAGAAAAATTTCAGATCCGTTTAAAAACGGCGGATCTTTACCACCTGCGCACCGCCGCGGCGATCGGCGAAGTGCTGGACGGCGGGCAGTCTGCCCCGCAGCCAAAGCCGCAAGCGGCTCCAAAACAAAAAACCTATCCGCTGAGCTTTCAACAGAAAGCGATTCTGGCGGATCTGCTTGCCGACCCGGAAAACGACGCATACCACATGCCGGGCTTGTTCACGCTGCCCGACACACTCGATATCGACCGCTTACGTCAAGCGTTAGTCCAACTGGTGCAGGAAGAAGAACTGCTGCGCACCGGCTTTGTCCTGGATGATGGAGAAATCCGAATGCAGGTTCACGACAAGGTCGCCTTCAACGTCGAGATCATCGAAGCAGGACCGGATTGGGATCCGGCAACATTAATCCGGCCGATGGATCTGGCCAGACCGCCGCTGTTTTCCGCCGCCTTCATTCATCGTAAAGAAGGCTGGGCGCTGGGACTGGACATGCATCATCTGATCAGCGACGGGCTGACGACGCCGTTACTGCTTTCGCATCTCGATCAGCTCTATCAGGGACGTGTCTGCAGCTCGCCGGCGCTCACCTACAAAGACGCGGCCTGGGCGATGCAGGATGGCCCTGCGGAAGCTGATCTTGCGTATTGGAAAAAGACGCTGACACCGCTGCCAAAACCGCTGCTTCTGCCGCAGGACCGGCGGGAACAGCCGCATCAGGGAGGCAGTCAGCTCATCTATGATCTGAGTCTGGAAGGCTCGGAAAAGATCCGCACGTTCTGCGCTGCGAAGCAGCTGACGCCGGCCGCCCTGTTTGCCTGTGCGGCGCTGATTCAGCTGGCCCGCTGGAACCAGAGCGACCGGGTCGTTGTCGGAATGCCGGTCAGCGGCCGGACGCAGGCGGCGACGCAGGCGATGCCGGGGTTATTCATGCATACGCTGCCGTTGGCGCTTCAGCTTGACCCTCAGATGCGGATCAGCGCGCTGCTGGCGCGCGTGCAGAATCAGCTGGCGGCAATTCAGGATCATCAGGCGGTCAGTCTGGAAGATTTAATCCGGATGTTCAATCTGCCCCGCCAGGTGGGCGGCAACGCCGTCTTCGGCCTGTTGTTTTCGCTGCGGCCGATCGCGGCGGACCAGCTGCGCTTAGCCGGGCAGCCACTGGGCTGTCAGCCAGTGGCGACCGGGTTAAGCAAACTGCCGTTAACCGAGGAAGTTTATTGGGAAGCCGGCCGCTGGCATTTCTGCTTTGAATTTGAGAACCAGCGCTACCGCGAAGAAACGATCCGCTTCTACCAGCGCAGTCTGGAACACATCGTCATGACTTTAACGAAGGAGGATCCGGTCTGGACTGTATTGGACGTGCTTGCGCCGCTGGATCGCTACCGCTGCCTGGACGCGCCCAACGCTCTGCGCGTGCCATATTGCGGACTGCCGCTGGACGTGCAGATTCGCCAGCGCGCCCGGCTGCATCCAGACCAGCCGGCCCTGCGCTTTCATCAAAAGACGACGACCTTTGCCGAGCTGATCGAACAGGCGGATCGTCTGGCCGGCGCACTGATGCAGAACGCTTCGGCCAAGCCGGCTGGAATTCTGTGTGAGCGGGGCGAGGGACTGTTTGTCGCAATGCTCGCACTGATGCATTGCGGCCGGGCATATGTTCCGCTGGATCCAGACTTCCCTTCAGCCCGGATCGCAACGATGCTGGATCAGGCCGGCGCCGATCTGATCGTTGGAACTCCGGCTTTATTAAAGAAATTGAATCTATCGCTTCCAACCTGTTCCGTGCTCGCTCAGGGTTCGGTGCCGTTTGAGGCGCCGGCCCGTCCGCTGGACGCCGTGCATTATTGCCTGTTTACCTCCGGCTCCACCGGTCTGCCCAAAGGAACGCAGATCACTTATCGCAACACCGCGGCATTTCTGGAATCAATGCGGCCGCTGATCGGTGGATGCCGGCGGGCTCTATGCGCGACCAATTCGGTTTTCGATGTCTTCCTGACGGAAAGTCTGATCGCTCTGGCGTTGGATATGACGGTAGTGATCGCCGATGAATCCCAGCTGCGCCTGCCGTGGGAGCTGGCCGCCTTAATCCAGAATGAGGGCTGTGATTTCGTGCAGTTTACGCCGACGCGAATGCAGATGAACATGGCCGACGCCGCATTCCGGGAAGCGTTGGCTTCGGTCAAAACAATCATCCATGTCGGGGAAGCGCTGCCTGCGCCGTTAGTGCGCCAGACCGCCTCCTGCACCTCAGCCCGGATCCTCAACTGTTATGGTCCGACGGAAACGACGGTGTATGCCACGTGGGATGAAGTTTCCAAAACCCCGGTCACCATCGGTATGCCGCTGGCCAATTACGAAACCTATGTCTTAAACAAAGCCCGTCAGCGCTGTCTGCCGATGCAGAGCGGCGAGCTGGTGATCGGCGGCGCCGGAGTCGGATTGGGCTATATCAACGCCCCCACTAAAAACACGGCGTTCGTTCAGGCTCCGCAGCAGCCTCAGCGGCGGTTTTACTTCACCGGCGATTTAGTCCGCGTCAATCCGCAAGGCAAGCTGGAATATCTTGGCCGGCGCGACAGTCAGATCAAGCTGAACGGCCACCGCATTGAGCTGCAGGAAATTGAGCAGCAGCTTTTGCGTCTTGCGGGCATCCGCGAATGCGCCGTGATCCCGCGGATTCAGGATCACGAGGTGCTCTCGCTGCACGCGTTTGTCTCGGGCAGCGAAGAAACGGACTGGCGGCCGGCGTTACAATCCATGCTGCCGGACTTCATGATCCCCTCCTCGCTGACGTGGCTGGATCATCTGCCGCTCACCGCCTCCGGCAAAACTGACCGGCGGGCGCTGGCGGCGTTGATTGAAACTGCCGCTGCCGACCGTCCTTGTACTTTCGAAGGAATTCAGCCCGAAATTGAAATGCCGCCGGTTGTGGAAGAAGCCGGCCCCGCCGATCTGGCGGCGATGTGGCGGAAGGTCTTGAAGCGTTCCGAACTGGACGAAAATCTGTCATTTTTCGATCAGGGCGGCACTTCGCTGGGCGCTTTGACGTTACTGACAGAATATTACAATCTCGGCCTGCATTTGACACTGGAAGAGTTCTACGCCCATCCGACGTTAGCTGAACAGCGTCAGAAAGTACAGCCGGAATGGCAAGTCCAAAAGCCGGTCTCCCCCCGGTTAGACAAGTTCCCGCTGCAATCCGATGCACCGGTCAACTGGCGTAGCCCGCTGATCAGCGGCGGTTCCGGTTTCTTCGGCCTGCATCTGATCGACGTGCTGCTGACACAGAACCTGTCGTGTTCGATCGTTGTCCTGTCGCGTTCAGATAAAGCCACGCTGCTGGAAAAAGCGCAGGCGTTATTCGGCCCGGAATGGGTCGGCCGTTATCAGAACAAACTTGTCTGCCTGCATGGCGATCTGACCCGCTCTGATCTGGGATTGTCCGCCGCAGAGCGATCACGGCTGCAAGCCTCGCTGACGTGCGTCGTGCACAGCGCCGCCGAGGTCAGTCACTATGGCCGCCGCGATGCCTTTCTGGCCGCCAACGTCGAGAGCACCCGCAACATGCTTGCCCTCGCCCGGCAAATCAACGTCCCGCTGGTGCATGTCTCCACGCTCAGCGTCAGCGGGTCGTATCTGCCCGCCGATCCGCAGAAACCGGCAAGCTTTTGCGAAACCGATCTCGACATCGGGCAGAACTGGAACGAAAATCTGTACGTTGAAAGCAAATTTCTAGCCGAACAGGCCGTTCGTCAGGCAATCGCTGCCGGCCAGCCGGCGCGGATCCTGCGCTTAGGCCGGCTGTGCGGGCGGCATCGGGACGGTCAGTTCCAGCGCCATCCGCAAACCAACGCCTTCTGGCGGCTGTGTCAGGCCATCCTGCAGGTCGGCTGTCTGAATCCGGCGCTGGCACAGACCGCGGCGGAGGTCACAGCGGTTGACGAATGCGCCCTGGCGGCCGTCGCCGGCCTGCGTTCCCGCCTGACCGTTTTGCATCTGATGAATCCTCATTTGCTATCATTTAAGGAAATTTTCCCGCAGCTGCCCATCGTCGGCGACGAACAATTCGCCGCTGCGCTGCAGCGGGAAGCCGGTTCAGGCAGCGATGTGATCGGCAGTCTGATCGAACAGCTTAATCAGCTGGAAAAGCAGCCCGTTCAAATCCAGCCCGACGCCGCTGTGACGCTGCAGGCGCTGGAAGCGGAAGGCTACCGCTGGCCGCTTCCGCGTCCCGACCGCGAGCTGGCCCAGCTTTGTCAGAAACGAGGTGAATCCCGATGATAACCAACGGCGCCCTGATTACCTTCTACATCTCCATCATCGGTCTGGTGCTGATCGTCTCGCGCAACCTGCGCACCAACCGCAGCCACCTGATCAATAAAATCTATGTCGCGTTCTCGATGATTCTGATCGAATGGATGACCGCTCTGATCGGCATGCGCTTCACCGCGCCCGGCGATGAAATCATGCTTTACATCTGGGACGCATTGTCCAATTTCGGCACAAGCATGGCGCCGGTGCTGCTGCTTTTGATCGCGCTGGTCTTCACCCATCATTACGACAGTCTGCCGAAGAAAGTCCGCGGCCTGTTTATCGTCCCGGTGCTCACTAACATCATGATCTGGACCAATCCGCTGCATCATCTGCATTACAAGCATTTCAGCGTGATCGCCAGCGAGGTCGTGTTCGGCCCCTACATGTATATCAGCGGCGGCTACAGCTACCTGTGCATGATCGCCGCGATCTGCATCATCCTGCACTTTGCCTTTAAAAGCAACAACCGTCTGTATATGCAGCAGGCCGTCATGTTCTCCTTAGGTACGTTGATTCCGTTAGTCGTCAGTATGCTCGCAACGCTCAAAATTCTGAACCTGTCGATCGCTGCGACACCGATCAGCTTTGTGTTCACGGTCATCTTCCACGGCATCGCGATTGAGAAGCTGAATTTCCTCAACATCACGCCGATTGCGACGCAGCACATCCTCGACTGGATTTCCGACTGTTATCTGATCCTCAGCGAGACCGGGCTGGTGCTCAACTACAACCAGCCGTTCGCCCAGATCATCGGCAGCCGCTGCGGGATTGAGATCAACAAGCCGCTGATCAACATCCACCGCGATCACGATCCCAGCGCGATGACGGCCGTCTACAATCTGATCAGCTCCGTCGAATCGTCGCGCGAAAGCCGCAGTTCGATCGCCTATGAACAGTCGATCGTCGCCGACGGTCATCTGCATTACTACATGGTCGAGGTCACGCCGTTAATCATGAATAAGGTGATCGTCGGATTCAGCGTTATTTACAAGGACGTCACCAAGCTGAAGGAAAGCATGCAGAAATTACAGAATTCACAGAAGCGGATGATGGAACGGGAACGGCTGGCTTCGTTAGGTCAGATGGTCGGCGGCATTGCGCACAACTTGAAAACGCCGATCATGTCGATTGCCGGAGCGCTCAACGCGATGGACGATCTGGTCGACGAATGTCAGCGCAGCTTCGGCGATCCGGAGGTCACCCCGGCCGATTACAAGGAGATCGCTCAGGAAATGACGGACTGGATTCACCGCTGCAAGGATTCGTGTTCGTACATGTCCGACATCATCACGGCCGTCAAAGGCCAGGCCGCCAGTATGAACGCCTCCGATAAGGTCACCTTCACGCCCGAGGAACTGCTGCGGCGGACGACGCTGCTCATGCGCCATGAGCTGACCGTCCACAACTGCCAGCTCATCGCAGAAAACTGCGTGCCGCCTGCGGTTGTGCTGCATGGGGATATCAACAACCTCGTTCAGATCGTCAACAACTTCATCGCCAACGCGATCGACGCCCAGCTGCCCCAATCCGACCACACCATTCGCTTAAAGATCTGGCAGGAAGACGACCAGCTCTCGCTCTCGGTCAGCGATCACGGCAGCGGCATTTCCGATTCCGTGCGCCGTCATTTATTAAAGGAAATGATCACATCCAAGGGCACCGCCGGAGCCGGTTTGGGATTGTATATGTCCAAAGCGCTGATCCAGGGAAAGTTTGACGGTGAACTGTGGTTTAACGATAACCCGGGCGGCGGCGCGGTGTTCGGGTTCACGATTCCGCTCAACAGCGAAGTCCTGCAGGAAGAAAACCTGCCAAAATCTGAAGAAAGGAGTCCCTTTTGATGCGTAAAAATCGCAAAGGTCAGATCCATAACGAGTTCCGCCTGCTGGTGTTGGACGACGATGAAATGATCACGCTGGCGCTGCGCTCTTATTTTGAGGGCTGCGGCTACACCGTCGACATTGAAAGCAATCCGCGGCGGGCTATCGAAAAAATCCGTCTGGATCACTACGACATCCTGCTGCTGGACTTTCTGATGAATCCAATCTGCGGCGACAAGGTCGTCGAGGAGATCCGCAAGTTCAACACCGATCTGTTTATCATCCTGCTAACCGGCCACAAGGATCTGGCGCCGCCGGTCAAGACGATCCGTGAGCTGGACATCCAGGGCTACTATGAAAAAAGCGATAAATTCGATCAGCTGGAACTGCTGGTTGAATCGTGCGTCAAGTCGATCCGCCAGATGCAGACAATCCGCCGCTACCGCGACGGACTTAACGAAATTCTCGGCAACGTCACGACGTTGTATCAGGATCAGAATCCGCAGCAGCTGATCGCGGCGATCGTGGAACAGGTGCGTTCTCTGTGTCATGAAGACGACGTCTTCGTGATGCTCAACCCGCAGAACATCCCCTCCTTCAGCGAAAAAGTGTCGCTGGTTTCCTCGCTGTTATTAAGCGGCAGCGGCGATTATGAGCTGGACGCGGGACAGTTTATGCGGCTGTACTATCCGAATTTTCTCGACGCGATCCAGCGGATAAAAAGCTCCCGTCAGCCGGATCTGTGCGAACAGCGCCTGGCCCTGCCGCTGCATGATGAAAGCGGGCATTTTCTCGGCATGATCGGAATTCATTTCAGGCAGGCCCCGGCCGAAACACTGATTCAGTTATTGACGCTCTACAGCCGTCAGGCGGGTTCGGCGATCGCGCGGATGGTTCTGCATACGGTCTTGCAAAGCCGCAACCATCAGCTGAAAGAAACGAACAAGCAGCTCAAAGACAGCTATATGGAAACGATTACGGCGGTCCGGCTGATGGTCGAAGCGAAAGATATTTACACCCGCGGCCATTCCGATCGGGTCAGCTATTACACGACGTTATTGGCTAAAAAACGAATTCAGGATCCGCAGCGGCTGGAGCTGATCCGCCTGGCCGGCCTGTTTCACGACGTCGGCAAGATCGGCGTACCGGATTCCATTCTGACCAAGCTGGGACCGTTAAGCGAGGAAGAATTTGCGCAGATCCGCCGCCACAGCGAGCTGGGCTGTCAGATTCTTTCCACGATGAGCTTCTTTCAGGATATCGCCGGCATCATCCGCGGTCATCACGAACGCTGGGACGGCAAGGGTTATCCCGATGGTCTGGCTGGTACCCAGATTCCGCTGGAATCGCGGATGATCGCCGTGGCCGACGCATTCGACGCGATGACCTCGTTTAGGGCCTACCGTCAGTCGCTCTCGCTCGATCAGGCGCGGGCCGAACTGATCCGCAACAAGGGCACGCAGTTTGATCCGCAACTGGTCGACGAGTTCCTGGAGCTCTTAAACGATTACGACAAGATCCATGCGCAGCTGGAATGGACATTCCACGAACTTTAGGAAAGGGACCTCACAATGAAAAATTATGCCTATTACCCGGCCGACGACTACGCTACCTTCCGCCAGTTTATCGACGGCACAAGCCGCCGTTTTGCCGAAAAAGAAGCGCTGGTCAGCTACTCCCCCAAGGGCGAACGCCGCAGTCTGACCTTCAGCCAGCTGAAGCAAAACGTCCAGGCGTTAAGCGAAGCCTTCCGGCTGGCGCTGCCTGAAGGCAACGTCGCGATCATCAGCGAAAACAGTATCGAATGGCTGCTTGTTTACTTCGCGCTGATCATCAGCGGCCGCACCGCCGTGTGCATCGACATCGAACAATCCGACGACGTGCTGCGAAGCATGGTCATGCAGGCGGACTGCACAGCCTGTTTCCTTTCCCCGGCCTTCCAGCCTGTCGGCAGCCTGTTATGCCAGGAAAATCCGACGCTGAAGCAGTTGATCTTGATGGAAGGCGAAGGCGAATTCACGCTGAAGACGCTGCTGAAGCAGGGGCAGGCCCTCGTCAAACGCCGTCAGGGCGTCTGGTCGTTTCCCGATCATCCGCAAAATTTTACCGCTTCGATCGTTTACACCTCCGGTACGACCAGCACCTCCAAGCCGGTGATGTTGTCGGAGGTTGGCATTCTTACCAACGCCGCCGACTCGATGCGCCTGGTCGGGGTCGGTGCAACGGTCTTCACCTCGCTGCCCTTCTATCACACCTATGGCCTGACCTGTTCCGTCATCAACATGCTTCTGCACGGCAGCACGGTCGGGGTCAACGGCTCATTAAAAACGATGATGCGCGATTTGAAAGCCTTCGCTCCGGAGACACTGATGGCCGTGCCGCTGATCGTCGAGACGCTTCATCAGAATATCTGGCGCACGCTGCGCAAACAAGGCAAAGAAGAAGCCCTGCGCAAATATATGAAGCTGTTTCAGTTCTGCCGCAAATTCGGGATCACGCTGCACCCCGCGTTTTTGCAGCCGATCCGCGACGCTTTCGGCGGACATTTGTCGCTGATCATCTGCGGCGGCGCGCACCTGTCGGCCACAATCGGCGAGGAAATGGAAGCCTTCGGCTTTCAGATCATCCAGGGCTATGGGATCACGGAATGTTCCCCATTACTGGCGGTCAACCGCAATAAGGACCGCCGCGTCGACACTGTCGGTCATGTTTTGCCCAGCTACAAGCTGAAGCTTAAGGACGGCGAAATTCTCGTTCAGGGCGTGTCCCTGATGCAGGGGTATTATAAAAATGAAGAACTGACGGCCGCAGCGTTTGACGAGGGCTGGTTTATGACCGGCGATCTGGGCAGTCTGGATAAAAACGGACATCTGACGATTACCGGCCGCAAGAAAAATCTGATCGTGTTTAAGAATGGTAAGAAAGTCTCCCCGGAAGAGATTGAAGGTTATGTCAGTTCGCTGCCGCTGATCAAGGAGGTCATGGCCTTCGGGCTGAACTCCTCCGCCCATGCCGACGACGTGCGGCTGGCTTTGATGGTCTATCCGGATCCCGAGCTGACCGCCGGAATGTCGCCGTATGAAATATTAGAACAGCTGCAGGCGCAGATCGATCAGGTCAACGAAACGCTGCCGGCATACAAACAAATCCAGATGATTAAGCTGCGCGATTCTGAATTTGAGAAAACGGCGACCAAAAAAATCAAACGCAGCACCGTTTTAGAAAAGAGGTAACGGCCGACTATGCTTGAAAAAATTATCGCGATCATCATCGCTGAAACGGGTCAGCCGGGCGTCAGCGTACAAACCGATCTGGTCCGCGATCTCCAGCTGAATTCCTTCGATATCGTTAATATTGTCGCAGCGCTGGAAGAAACGTTTGACGTTGAGATCAATGTCCGCAGCATCCGCAAAATCCGCAATGTAAAAGATATTCTGGCTACCTTGACCGAACTGGGCGCGCATGAATGAGCCGCTGCGGGGACTGTGGCGCTTCAGCGCTGATTTCAGCGGAAGCGACAGCGCGCAGCGGCTGAATCAGGCACTGTCCTGGCTGGCAGATCAGCACCTGCTGCCTTTTGTCCCGGTACAAAAGGTTGTTTCCGCCCGGGGCAAGCCAGCCTTCGCCGATCTGCCGGGGCTGCATTTCAGCATCTCCCATTGCCGGCAGGAGTGGATCTGCCTGATCGCCGGCGCGCCGGTGGGCATCGACATCGAACAGCCCCATCCCTGCCGTCAGGAAGCGATTACCCGCCGGTTCTTTCACCCCCGGGAACAGGCCTGGCTAACCCAGTATCCGGAAGCCTTTTTTTCACTGTGGACGGCGAAGGAAAGCGTCGTCAAATGGTCGGGAAAAGGCATCGGGGAAGATTTTTCCCGCTTCAGCGTCATTGATGAAGCAGGCCAGCTGCACGATACCCCAAACTACCGATTGATCCCCTTTGTCACAAAAAAAGGAACGCCCGGCACGATGTGCCTGAGCGCTTCCCTGAGGGATACGGTTCATGATTATTTTTTAGACTGAAGTTCGCTAAGCCGGACGAAACGCGTGCCGGTGCGGTGCGCGAATTGTTCGTCATGGGTGACGACCAGAATCCCCAAACCATCCTGTTTCGCCAGCGACTGAATGATGTTGGACACTTCCAGCGCCGATTGTTCGTCCAGCGCGCTGGTCGGTTCATCAAAGCACAGGATTTCCGGCGCCAGCATGCAGGCCCGCGCGATCGCAGCCCGCTGCTTCTGCCCGCCGGAAAGTGAATTGGGATAGGCGTCCGCCTTCTCCGCCAAATTCAGCTGTTGTAAAAGCCTGCGGGCTTTTTTTTCAGCTTCCGCCCGATTCATCCGTTTCTGATGAACCGGCGCCTTGATCAAATTCTGTAAGACGGTCCAATGCGGAAACAGATTCCAGTTCTGAAACACCAGTCCGATCTTCTGCCGGTATTCCATGGGCGACTGCCAGCGGCCATCCTGACACAGCACCGTGCCGGAAAGTGAAATCGTGCCCTTTTCCGGCAGCTCCAGCCCGCACAGACAGCGCAGCAGCGTGGTTTTTCCAGCGCCGGAGGGTCCCATCAGACACACGATCTCACCCGGATCCACGCGCAATGACACATTTTCAAAGACCGGCGTCCTGCCGAAGGTCTTGGCGCAATTTTCTGCGATGCAGCTCATGACTTGCCCTCCTAATAATAACTGATGCGTTTCTCAATCCGTCCCAAAAGCCAGCTGAACCCGCCGCACATCGCCAGATAGAGAATCCCGACGACGACAAACGGCAGTGCGGTCGCATACGTGTTGACGGCGGAACGGCCGGCTTTCAGCAGCTCTGAAGCCCCCAAAACGTAGATCAACGACGTGTCCTTGACCAAATTCAGGACTTCGTTGCCAATCGAAGGCATCGCCGTGCGCAGCGCCTGCGGCAGCTGAATCCGAAAGTAGATATAGCGGCGGGAGAATCCGAGCATCTTCCCGGCTTCCGCCTGTCCGGGATCGACTGCGCTTAACGCGCCGCGCAGAATCTCGATAAAATAAGCGGTATAATTCAAGGTGAAAGCGATAAAAATCGACAGTTCCCGGCTCAGCGTCAGGCCGAGATACGGCATGCCGAAGAAGATGAACATCAGCTGCAATAACAGCGGCGTCCCCCGCATCAGCGTGATGTAGCCGCGAAACAGCGGCTTTAAGGCGCGGCCGGAAAACTGCTGGAGCGCCTGAAGCAGACAAGCCAGCGGCAGCGACAGGATCAGCGTTATAAAGAATACCTGCAGCGTGACCCCGGCGCCGGCCAGTAACGACGGCAGAATCTGACGGATCATGCTTATTCCCCGAACCACTTGGCGTTCAGCGCCGCCGTTGTGCCGTCTTCATTACAGGCCTTCATCGCTTCGTTGATCTTCTCCAGCAACGTCGTATCCTGCTTGCGCATTCCGACTGCGTATTGTTCCGTTCCAAAATTCTCGTCCAGCACCTTGTATTTTTCCTGACCTCTTTGCTTCATCACATACCGCGCCAGCACTTCGTCGACGACGATCGCCTGCGAACGGCCGGCTTCCAGATCCATAAAGCAGTCGATGTTCGTATCGAATTCCTCCGGCGCGCCGTTTTTTAACGCAGACGTGAACGCAGCATCGGCGCTGACCGCTTCCAAGGCGCTCGATTCCTTCTGCACCGCGATCGTTTTCCCTGCCAGATCCGCTTTGGCATTGACCTCGGAATCCGCCAGCGTGATGATCAGCTGGCGGTTTTCCAGATAAGGCTCGGAGAACGCCACCTGCTGCTTCCGCGTGTCCGTAATTGAATAACCATTCCAGATTAAGTCGATGTTGCCGGCATTCAATTCGGATTCCTTCATCGACCAGTCGATCGTCTGAAATTCAAAGGCAATTCCCAGCTTTTCTGAAACGGCCTTGGCCATCTCGATATCATAACCGGCCAGCTCGTTGTTTTCATCGCGGAAGCCCATCGGTGCAAACGTATCGTCAATCCCGACGACCAGCTTCCCCCTGTCTTCGATTGCGCTCCAGCTGTCCCCCTGCGGCTTGGCGGCGCTCTGACATCCCGTCATCGCCACCAGCGCCAATCCGATCAAACCCATTCCCAATTTTCCGATTTTCATTTTCATTTCTCCTTTTTCTTTTTTGATATAGCATGAAATGAAATTGAATCCCGAACAGGATGCGTTTCAGCCCGCGCCGCTAAAACAAAAACCCTCCCGTCCTGCAGCTAAGGACGAGAGGGTCGTTTTTCCCTTCGTGGTTCCACCTTAATTTACCAGATTCCTCGCGGAGTCCAGCCTCTTCGAGTACAAAACTTCTATACTCTAGTACGATAACGGGTACAGGTTCCGATCCAGCCTACTTGATTCCTCGTTCGGTGAATTGCTCCAAGATGTGTTCAACCTGCTTCTCATATTCCCTTGCACCAACCGGGAACTCTCTGGATAAGCAGTTCAGGTTTACTTTTTCTTTTCATCGCTGTTATATCAATGACTGTATGATAAATCTGAAGCGGGAACTTGTCAAGCAGGAAATGAAATTTTTCTGAAAATGAATGACAATCTTTCACCGCGGCATACCGGCATGACTGGCCTGAATTGAAATTTCCAGCAGTTTCAACATTTCGCAATGCGTTTCTGCCTCCCCGGGCTTAGAGGGGTGCGGACAATGCCAGACATGCATGCCGTTAAGCCCCTGCTGCATCAGCCACACGGCCATTGTGATTCCGGTTGGAAGCAGCTTCGCCCCCAAAATAGCGAGCCGCGTCAGCGTTCCATAAACGGAGCGGCGTCTGCCTTTCTGACTGTCAGAAATTGCCGCCCGGGCGACCGGGGCCGGATCCGTGATCGGAAACATCCACACAACGTCGGGTCTGGCCGTGGTTTGCGCCTTATTGAGCAGCGGGGTTCTCATCCAGCAGGGACAGACCGAGGTCACCGTGATCCCCCGCGGCTTCAGCTCGACGGCTAACGCCAGAGAAAACCGGTCGATAAACGCCTTGCTTGCCGCATAGACACTGAAATACGGCAGCGGCTGAAAGGCGGCTTGGGAAGCCGTGTTGACAATCCGGCTGCCCGGGGGCATATAGGGCAGGCAGTTCCATGTCATTTCCACGACCGCGCGGCAGTTGAGATCGACGATCCGCGCCGCTTCCAACGCTTCCAGCTTTTCAAACGGACCGAACTTGCCGATCCCCGCGTTGTTGATCAGCCAGCGGATCTCTGGTTTTTCCAGACTTAAACGACGATGAAAATCCGCCAAAGCGTCCAGCTGCGTCAGATCAATTTCGACCGGAACGATCCGGGCGCCGAAATCCTGAACCAGCCGCTGCAGCCGGGCCGGTGTTTTGGCCAGCGCCCAGATTTCATCCACATTTGATTCTTCCAGGATCAGCCGCGTATATTCCCGACCCAAACCGCTGTCTGCACCGGTGATCACCGCAATTTTTTTCATAACACCCCTCTTTTCCGATTCATTTTTCATTATTCTTCATCTTTAGTATGGCTGCTTCTTCCCGTTTACCCGGAAAGTCCGCTGCCTTTTTTAACCTTTATGCCGGTCTTTTGAGATGGCGGAAAACATTTCAATGCCCGCCACACCTAAAAAAGGCTGAGTCACACCCAGCCTTCCTAGCGTTTCCTATGTTTACAGATCAATGTTCATCAGCGCCAGATCGGTCTTAATCCCTTCCTGCAGCACCTGTTCGTCAAAATTGAAATGGCAGTTATGCAGCGCGATCCCCGTGCCTGTGCCCAAGAAGAAGAACACGCCCGGGATTTTCCGCTGATAGAACGCGAAATCCTCCGCGATCATTTCCGGCTTGTCCAGCACCTGCAGCTGCGGCAGAAGCGCCTGCGCCTTCGCAAACAGCGGGGCGTCGTTGATCACGGCCGGATAGCCTTCCGTGTAATCAAACACGATCTGGCAGCCGGTTTCCTGTTCCAGCTGACGCATGATCGCCTTCGTCTGATCAATCATCCAGTCGAACGTGGCGTCCTGAAACGACCGGTAGGAGCCTTCCAGCACCGCGGTTTCCGGCAGGATGTTGCGCACCGTGCCGGCGTGGAAATTTCCGAACTTTAAAATCCGGTATTGGTTCGGAGCGATTTTCTTTTCCATCGCGTACAGACGGCATAACAGCTCCGCGCCGATCGCCAGCGCGTCGATGCCCTCATCCGGTTTGGCGCAATGGGTGCTCTTGCCCTTGACCGTCACCGTGACCTCGCTGGCGTGCGCCATCATCTCCTCCGGCCGGCTGGCTACGGTCCCGGCAGGGATAAACGGCCACAGATGCGTGCCGAAGATCGCCTTGACGTTGTACTTTTCAAAAATCCCGGTATCGCAGATCGGCTTGGCGCCCCCGACCGTTTCCTCCGAGGGCTGGAAGATTAACAGAATGTTGTTTTTCCAACCGCTGCGGTCAAGCTGATCCAGCTCCTGGGCAAATCCCAGCAGCATCGCCATGTGGCCGTCGTGGCCGCAGGCGTGCATTTTCCCCGGATGGCGCGAGGCGAATTCCAGCCCCGTTTCTTCCTGGATCGGCAGCGCGTCCATATCGGCGCGATACGCCAGCGTTGCCGGCCGGCCGGCGTCAAAGTAGGCGGCTACGCCCGTTTCCAACAGCTCGATGAGCTCGCAATGCAGTGTTTTTAAGACGGAAACAACATACTCCCTGGTTTTAAATTCTGTGAAGCTGGTTTCCGGAATCTGATGCAGATCCCGGCGGAATTGTGTCGCTTGATTCATACGGAAGACTCCTTTCGTGATTCTCTCTCATTCATTGTAACGATCTTGTAAAATTCGTCAAGCAAAGAGCGCACACTGTCATAAGATTTGTTATAATGGAGGACAGGAGTTGATCAACCATGCTGCAAATATCCAATTTACAGCTTTCGCTGGATGAAAATCCGCAAAGCCTGGAATCCCTGATTATGAAGAAACTGCGGCTGCGTCCGGGCCGTCTGACATCCTGGAAAATCGTGAAGGAATCGCTGGACGCGCGCAAGAAACCGCTGCGGTTTGTCTATACCGTCCTGGTTGAAACGCCGGGCGAAGCTCAGATCCTCAAAAAGAAACTGACCCATGTCAGCGCGGCTGAACCTTATCGCTATCAGCCGCCCAAGCCGGTTTCCTTTGACGGCCCGCGGCCGGTTGTCGTCGGCTTCGGCCCGTGCGGCATGTTCGCGGCGCTGTTGTTAGCCGAGGCGGGACTGCGGCCGATTGTGCTGGAGCGCGGCGCAGACGTCGATCAGCGTGTGAAGGACGTCGAAACCTATTGGCAAGGCGGGCCGCTGAATCCGCAAAGCAATGTGCAGTTCGGCGAAGGCGGCGCGGGTACTTTTTCCGACGGCAAGCTGACGACGCGCGTCAAAGATGTGCGGATTGTCAAAGTGATGGACGAGCTGATTGAAGCGGGCGCGGATCCGGAGATCGGCTATCAGGCGCATCCGCATATCGGCACCGACCGGCTGCGGCAGATCGTCAAAAACATCCGGCTGAAAATCCAGCGGCTGGGCGGCGAGGTCCGCTTCAACACACCGATGACCGCGCTGTTCACGGATGAAAACGGAGTCTGCGCGATTGCGGCCGGGGATCAGCGGATCGCCTGCCGCCAGCTGGTGCTGGCGCTGGGCCACAGTGCGCGCGATACGTTTACGATGCTGCACGAAGCCGGGATCGCGATGGAAGCCAAGGACTTTGCGGTCGGCGTGCGTGTCGAGCATCCGCAAAAACTGATCGATCAGAATCAATATAAGGAAGCCTCCGGCCATCCGCGTTTAAAAAGCGCGGAATACCGGCTGACCTGTCAGACGCGGGAAGGCCGCGGCGTTTATTCGTTCTGCATGTGTCCCGGCGGCATGGTCGTCGCCAGCGCCAGCGAGGACGAAGCGATCGTGACCAACGGAATGAGCGAATACGCCCGCGATCAGGCCAATGCCAACAGTGCTCTGTTAGTCCAGGTGCGCCGCAGCGATTTCGGCGAGGGCGTGCTGGATGGCATGCATTATCAGCAGGAACTTGAACACCGGGCGTGGATTTTGGGCGGCCGCTGCGGCAAAGCGCCGTGCCAGCGGATCGCGGACTACCTGGCCGCCCAGCCTTCCCACGATTACGGGATTGTGATTCCCAGCTACAGCCGCGGGGTGACGATGACGGATCTGCATCCGCTGTTTTCCCCCTCCATCAATAGGGCATTGACGGAAGCGCTGCGTTATTTTGATCAGAAAATTCCCGGGTTTATCGAAACCGACGCGCTGATGACGGGTGTCGAAACCCGGTCTTCCTCGCCGGTACGGATCCTAAGGAACGAACAATTTCAGAGCTTAACCACCCCGGGTCTGTACCCGGCGGGCGAAGGCGCGGGCTATGCCGGCGGAATCGTGTCGGCCGCGATCGACGGGCTGCGTGTTGGTGAACAGATTCTTCGCGATGGAGAAAGCGTGGGATTCAGAAAATGACCCACGATTTTGATCAGCTGCTGCAAAGTGCAGCCTACGCCGGCCAGCTGTTGTTGGAAAGCGGCGCAGAGATTTACCGCGTCGAGGACACGATCTGCCGGATCTGCCTGAATTACGGCGCCCAGGAGGCCAGCAGCATCGTGCTGCCGACCGGCATCTTCGTCACGATCGTCGCCGGCGGGCGTTCCGTCAGCAAGATCGTCCGGATCAAGTCGCGCGGTCTGGATATCGACCGGATCGACCGGATCAACACGCTCTCCCGCCAAAGCAGGACGCTGACGCTGGACGAATTTCTAACACAGCTGCGTGCGATCGCCCGGCTTCACCCGTACTCACTTTCGCGCCGGATTGCGGCTGGGGCGTTAGGCGCGGGTGGATTCACCTTATTCTTCGGCGGGCAATTTCCCGATCTGTGCTGCGCGCTGGTCATCGGCGGCCTGATTGAAGGATGCAGTTCGATTTTAGAACAACGCCAGTTTCCGTCCTTCTTCGCAATCAGCCTGTGCTCGGCTCTCACCGCGCTGTTGGCGATCGTCTTCAATCAAACCGGACTGGCGTCGTCGTTAGACGCGTTAATCATCGGCTGTCTGATGCTTCTGGTCCCCGGTCTGGCGATTACCAACGCGATCCGCGACAGCCTGTCCGGCGATCTGATCTCCGGGATGACCCGCGGCGTCGAGGCTTTCCTGATCGCGATTGCCGTGGCGTTAGGACCCGGCCTGGTCATGAGTCTGTGGATGATGCTGGGAGGAAACCCGCTATGGTGATCAAACTGATCGGAGCCTTTCTCGCTGAAATCGGCTTTGGCATTTTGTTTAATATTCATGATCGGAAACTGTTGGCGGCGGCGCTCACCGGAACCCTGGGCAGTCTGATCTATGAACTGGTGATGCAGGTTCACGGCGGCGAAGTGCTGGCAATGTTTCTGGCAGCCTGCGGACTGTGTCTGGTCAGCGAGCTGCTTGCCCGGCGCATGAAAACCCCGGTCACGACGTTTCTGATCTGCGCCCTGATCCCCCTGGTTCCCGGAGGCGGCATGTATTATACGATGCTGGCCATCATCCAGGGCAACACGATGAACGCTTTGGAAATCGGCATTCACACGTTGGGCTGCGCCGGCGCACTGGCGCTGGGAATTGCCCTGACCAGTGCTTTCTTCTCCTTTTCGATGAAAAAATCATGAAAAATCATGCGAAACCTGAATTTTTTCAGGTTTTTTATGTATAATTAACGTCGTTTTGATGACATACTAAGGTCTGAGCTCATCTCTTAAGAAGTCTGAAAGTTTCTTACATTTTTCTTAAAATAAACAAAAACTTTCATGACTAATGTGAATTTTTCTTCACAGAGATTGCATTTCTTCTTCAGCCGTTTAAAATAGAATCCAGCATCCGGATTTTGGGGGGTGCTGCTTTTTACAGGGTGAAAATCCGAAGAAAGGACCATGTATATGCTAGAAAGTTTAAACGCATTTAATTTTACAATTTTTCTCTTATTCCTGCTTCTCTATCTCTATCAGATCATTTATGCCGGGATCGTCCTGTTTGGCAAAAAGAAGCCGGCGCCTGAAGCGAAGCAGATGCACCGCTATGGCGTCATCATCGCCGCGCGCAACGAAGCGACCGTCATCCGCGAACTGCTTCAGAGCATTAAGGCGCAGAATTATCCGGACGGGCTTGTCACGGCATTTGTGGTCGCTGATAACTGCACTGACAACACGGCCGAGCTGGCGCAGATGGAAGGCGCGGTTGTATATGAACGTTTCAATCAGCTCAAGGTTGGCAAAGGCTACGCGCTGGATTACGCGTTCAAGCACATCATGAAGGAATATCCCAAAGATTGGTTTGAGGCTTATTTCGTCTTCGACGCCGACAATCTGCTCGATCCGAACTATATTCGGGAAATGAACAAAGTCTTCGATTCCGGCTATGAAATCATCACCAGCTACCGCAACTCCAAGAATTACGATTCCAACTGGATTTCCGCCGGGTATTCGCTGTGGTTTTTACGCGAATCAAAATATCTGAACCAGGCGCGGATGATGTGCGGCTCCAGCTGTGCGATCTCCGGCACCGGCTTCATGATTTCCAATCAGATCGTTAAAGCGAACAACGGCTGGAAGCATCACTTACTGACCGAAGATATCGAATTCTCCGTCGACAGCGTTCTGCACGGGTTAAAGATCGGCTATTGCGGCGATGCGGTGCTGTATGACGAACAGCCCTGCACGTTTGAACAATCTTGGAAACAGCGGCTGCGCTGGTCCAAGGGCTTCTATCAGGTTTTCGGTAAGTACGGCACTTCCCTGGTCAAACGGATTCTCAAGGAGCACGATTTCAGCAGCTACGATATGACGATGACGATTGCGCCGGCGTTGTTCGTTTCCCTGTTCAGCGTGCTGATCAACTCACTGGCTCTGGTATGGACATTGTTTGTTCAGCGTGACCCGGAAGTCTTATCCGTAACATTGGGCGCCATCACCGCTTCCGTCACGAATTACTATTTGATCCTGTACGCATTCGGCATCCTGACCACCGTTACGGAATGGAACAATATCCATTGCAGCGCTATGAAAAAAATCCTGTATACTTTCTCCTTTCCGATCTTTATTTTCACCTATGTTCCGATTGCGATCGAAGCGTTGTTCAAGAAGATCGAATGGAGTCCAATCACGCATACCATCGCCAAATCAATTCAGGAAATACGCGATTAACCGCGTATTTTTTTATCAGCTTCCTTAACGGAAACTGAATTTCGCACTGTCACAAACTACAAGCAAAACAGAGCGCAGGCAAGAAGAAACTTTTGACATAACCGGAAACGTTATGAGACAAAGGGATTGGGGTCCGGCATGGGAAGCCGCCTTATGCTCTCACTGCGCAAAGTTTATAATTCAAACGTTTTCAGCCTGATTTCAGATTTTTGACGCGGGAATTGCTCAGTTTTAGACATTTTGTCTAAAAAGTCGTCGCCCGTCAAGGCAAGTTTACAATTTCTTCACACAAACTTCACGGATTCTTCCTATAATAAAAACGATAAGAAAGAAGGAAATAAAAATGTTCGATTCTGAATTTTTGGATTCCGATACCGCGGCGATTCAAAAAGAACTGCGGTCAATGAAAAGAACCTTCCGCCTCGGATTAGCCGCTTGCGCGCTGTTATCCGGAGTGATCGGCTTTTCTGCCGGGACGCTGGCCGCTAAAAGTCAGAAAGGCAGCGTCGTTGTCCAGAGCGTAGAGCGCCTGCCTCAGAATCTTGAGAATGTGCCTGTGACCTCGATCAATATTCCGACCGTCGCCGCCCGGACGCAGAACAGCGTCGTGGAGATCCGCACGGAATCGGTGACCAACAGCTTGTTCCTGCGCCAGTTTGTCACGGAAGGCGCCGGCAGCGGGGTGATCATTTCCGAGGATGGCTACATCGTCACCAACAACCATGTGATTCAGGACGCCCGTTCGATCACCGTTGCGCTGCATGATGGTACGACATACCAGGCGCAGCTGGTCGCAACGGATTCCAAAATGGATATCGGCGTTATCAAGATTGACGCTTCCGGTCTGACCCCGGCAATTCTGGGCGATTCCGATTCGCTGTCGGTCGGCGAGCCGGTCGTGGCCGTCGGCAATCCGTTAGGCCAGCTGGGCGGGACGGTTACCAACGGTATCGTCAGCGCGCTCGACCGGGAAATCATTCTGAACAATGAGCGCCGGAACCTGCTTCAGACCAACGCCGCCATTAATCCGGGCAACTCCGGAGGCGGTCTGTTCAATGCCAATGGCGAACTGGTCGGCATCGTCGTCGCCAAATCTTCCGGTGAAGACGTCGAGGGCCTGGGCTTCGCGATTCCAGTCAACGATGCAAAACCGATTATTGAGGATCTGATATCGCAGGGTTATGTCGGCGGCCGCGTATCGTTGGGCATCACTGCGCTGGATCTGACGACAGCGCAGCTGGCCGCTCAGTACGGCTATAAAACGCCGGGCGTCTACGTTCAATCTGTCGTCGAAAACTCCAGCGCCGCCAACGGCGGGCTGCAGCCGGGCGACTGCTTCGTTTCGATCAACGATACGGCGATTGAAGCCATCTCTGACGTCACCACGATTCTCAACAACAGCTCAGTCGGCGATCAGCTTGAAATCACCGTCAAGCGGGATGGCAGGATCGTCGAACTCACCGTCACCCTGCAGGAGAAAAAAGGATAGTCTTGAAAAGCTGGCTGCGGCCAGCTTTTTATAATGCACTAAGAAACGAAAGGAATTTTCATCTTTCCAATTTTAAAGACGCTGTCCGACGGTATTTCATTGATCAAAGCGAAAGCGAAAAAAAGGAAAGGATCTGATTTTATCCAGTCCTTTCCGCTTTAATTCTATCAATCTTCGTCGTTCGCAACATTCGCAGCTTTGATCACCTTATCGGCAATCGGCTGCGGCGCCGGTTCGTAACGATCGAATTCGATGATAAAGGATCCGCGGCCCTGCGTCATTGAACGCAGTTCGGTCGAATATTTCATCATTTCCGCCATCGGCACTTCAGCGGTAATCTTCTGTTCTTTTTCATCGACCAGATCCATACCGAGGATAATACCGCGGCGTTTGTTGAAATCACCGATGATCGTGCCGGTATATTCTTCAGGAATCAGAACCTCAACCTTGCCGATCGGTTCCAACAGAATCGGCTTGGCTTTCGGCATGCCGGCCTTATAGGCCAGACGGGCCGCGGCCTTAAACGCGATTTCCTTGGAGTCAACCTCGTGATAAGAGCCGTCGGTCAGCGTCGCCTTGACGCCGACAACCTTGTATCCGGCCAGTACGCCTTTTTCCATGCATTCCCGCAGACCTGCTTCAACCGCCGGGAAATACTGCTTTGGAACCGCGCCGCCGAAGACGGATTCCGCAAACACCATTTCATCGCCGTCGCATGGTTCAAATTTAACGAAGACATGACCATACTGCCCCGCCCCGCCGGACTGCTTTTTATGCTTGCCTTCCGCCGTGACCGTACCGCGGATTGTTTCACGGTACTGAACCTTCGGTTCCGTCGTATCGACTTCCACTTTATATTTTGATTTCAGCTTGCTTAAAATGACGTCGATATGCTGCACACCCATGCCGTACAGCACCGTTTCCTTGGTTTCTTTATTCTTATCCAGACGAATTGACGGATCTTCCTCGCACATCCGCTGCAGACCCATGCTCATCTTGTCTTCATCCGCTTTGGTCTTCGGCCAGATCGCAACGCCCAGCATCGGCTTCGGGAATTCAATCGGCGCATACGTCACCGGCTTGGACCGGGTTGCCAGCGTATCGTTGGTATCCGTAAACTGCAGCTTGACCACCGCGCCGATATCACCGGTAAACAGCTTGCCGACCGCGATCTGATGCTTGCCCTTGACGATGTAAATCTGATTCAGTTTTTCAATTTTATCCTTCTGAACGTTTAAGACCTGCGCATCCGTGCTCATAACGCCGGTCATGACCTTCAATAATGAAATCTTGCCGACAAATGGATCAATAATCGTTTTGAAGACCTGCGCTGTGAACGCTTCCTGTTCGTTGGTTTCCATCAGAATCGGAATTCCATCCGGATCCAGCGCTTCAATCATGCCTTTTTCCGCATAGCTCGGGAAGTATTCGCGAATCAGATCCAACAACCGTTCAATGCCGGTAACCTGCGTCGCACTGCCGCAGTAAACCGGTCGGATATCGCCGTTGCGCACGCCGATCCGCAAGCCCTTGGCCACTTCATGTTCGTCAAAGCTCTCGCCGCTGAAGAATTTTTCCATCAGCTCGTCGTCGGCCATTGCGATCGCCTCCGCGATCTGGCTGTAATATTCCTCAACGATGTCTTTCAGCTCGTCCGGGACTTCCTTCGGCGTCGTTCGATCGTCATAATACCATGCTTTTTTACGCAGAATGTTGACCGAACCGACAACCTTGCCTTCGCGCTGAATCGGAACTTCAAACGGAATGACCGTCTTGCCGAAATGTTCGCGCAGCTGATTGTAGGTCTGATCAAACGAAGCATTTTCCTCGTCGATCTTGTTGATGAAGAAAATTGTCGGCAGTTTCTTACGGGTAACGATTTTCCACGCTTTTTCCGTTCCCGATTCCACGCCGTCTTTAGCGCCGACGACGATCAGCGCGTTATCGCCGACCGCGATGCCGCACTGCGCTTCGCCCTCATAATCCAGATAACCCGGCGTATCAATAAAATTGATTTTACATTCTTTCCATTCCACCGGAGCGATGGAGGTATAGACGGACAGCCCGCGTTTCACTTCTTCCGCGTCGTTATCCATCACGCTGGTTCCGTCGATCGTTTTGCCCAGCCGGTCCGTTGCCTTGGTAAAATATAATGCAGCTTCCACGACGCTGGACTTGCCCGCGCCGCTGTGTCCCATCAGAACGATGTTGCGGACTTCATTCGCTAAATAATCTCTCATGCTGCTTCCCCCTACTTCAAATGCTCTTTCAGCTCAGCGAAGCAGTGCTCGCGGACATAATGAATTGCAAGATTGCCCTGGAAATCTTTGATGCTCTTATCCGCGCCCTGGTCCAGAAGGTACAGAACCAAATCGACATAACCGCTATAACTCGCTCTCATCAACGCCGTGCAGCCCGCATTATCCTGCATGTTGATATCCGCGCCATGTTCGATCAGATATTTGATGACGTCAACTTTGCACGCCAGAACCGCTTCCATTAACGCGGTCCGCCCCTTGCTGTCGCGGGCGTTGACATTCGCTCCATTTTCCACCAGATATTCCACAACTTCACTCTGACCCAAGAACGAAGCCCGCATCAGAGAAGTCCGGCCGTTGTCGTCATGCGAATTCACATCGGATCCAGCTTCGACCAACATCTTGACGATGCCCAGATGACCTTTTTTCGCCGCACCCATCAACGCCGTCTTATTGTTGACGTCGCGAGCCCGGACATTGGCTCCGTTATCCAGCAGAAACCGCACGATATCTTCATAGCCGCGCTTGGCGCTGCGCATCAAAGCGGTCCGTCCGTCGCCGTTGGAAACGTTAACGTTCGCCCCTTTGGAAACACAGGCGCAGACTTTCGCGAAATCGCCGGCTGCCGCCGCATCCCAGAACTCTTTGTTTGTTTGATCCATAATGAATTCCTCCTTTTATTTATTCATCAAACAATGTACCTTCCATACCTCATTCCGAATCTCGGAACCCCTTGCGGCATAGCCCGCAAAAGTATTCCTGAACTTCTGATCCCTGCCGCCGTATTGTATGCTTCCTGCCGCCGGCTTTTTCAAGGATCCTCATTCAGGCGTAGGTGGATTTACACCGCTGCCTCTCTTGTCTGACCGCTGTGACGCATCCTTTTCTTATTGCGTCGTTCCATTGAGTAGACAAAAAAGATGGACAGTCTAAATCCATCTTAAAAACAACTGATTTTTTCCAAAAGAACCCCGCCGAAAACACCTTCAGCTCTAACATCTCCATTTTGAGGGGCGCCAAAAACTAAGCCTTTCTTCTGGTTCATGATGTTTCACTCCATTCCGGTCTTGGTTCTTTATAGCTTTATTGTAACCGATTTCATTTTTTGTTCAAGACCTTTCTTCGCGAATTTCCATGAAAATAAGTTTCAATTTGTTACATTTTGTAAATTCTTTCATTTTGTTTTTTTCTTCCGTTTTGGACTTCTTTTTTACAAACGAAGTTGTTACAATGAAAGCAATGAGGAAAAGGAGATTCTTATGGAAGCCTGGAAAAATTACTTCAACGTCATGAACGAAATCATCGCCAAGGTTATGGACAGTCAGGGCGAAAACATCATGAAAGCTGCCACTTTGTGCGCCGACGTGTCGCAGCGGGGAGGTCTGATCTATGGATTGGGCGCGGGCCATTCCCATTTGGTCATTGAAGACGCCTTCTGGCGCGCCGCCACCGTCGCCAATTATGCCGCGCTGCTGGAACCCAGCGTCACCGGCACTTTTGACATCACCAAAAGCTACCTGATGGAAAACACCTACGAGATCGGCCGCCATATCGTCGATTATCACCGTGTCACGCCCAATGACTGCATGATCATCATTTCCAATTCCGGCAACAATATCGTACCGGTGGACGCCGCCTTGCGCGCCAAAGAAAAAGGCATTCCGACGATCGCGATCACGGCCGTCGAATACAGCGATTATCTGACGACCAAGCATAAAAGCGGCAGGAAATTAAAAGACGTCTGCGATATTGTCTTAGATAATTGTTCGCTGATCGGCGACGCGGCGGTCCAGATCGAAGGCTTCCCGATGAAGATCGGCTCGACCTCGACGATCCCGGCCGTTTATCTGCAAAACGCCGTGCTGACCCAGACGGTGGAGCTGCTTGTCCAGCGCGGATTGGATCCGGATGTCTACTTCAACGGCCACATCGCCTTTATGGACGCCTCGGCAGCGGAGCATAACGACAAACTCGTCGATAAATACTTCTATCGCATCCGCAACTTGTAGGCCAGCGCTTCCCGACTTAGCCTTGCCAAAGAACACCGCCGACCGGCGGTGTTCTTATTTTTATGCTCTGGCGTCTTTCTTTCCTTCAGCACGACTGCGAAAGCGCGCGGATCAGCCGCTCCGCCGCCCTCACAATCACGCTGCGGGGCGCGGCGATATTCAAGCGGATAAACGGTTTGCCGGATTGATAATGCGAACCGGTGCTGCCATAGATATGACAGCGGTTTTCAAACAGATCGACGACTTCCGCGTCGGTTTTACAACAGCCGCTGCAGTCTACCCACAACAGAAACGTCGATTCCAGCCGCATCGGCTTCAGCGACACACCGGCCGTTTTCAGCATCGCGCAAAAAACCCGCGTGTTTTCCTGCACATACGCCTTCGCCTGGTCCAGCCACGCCGCGCCTTCCTCACTGTAAGCGGCCAGCGCGGCTGCGTGCGAGAAAGTCTGATTATTCATATACGCCAGCGCATCACGCTCGCGTTGGACCGCCTGCGCCTGATCAGCATCGGGGATAAACATAAACGAACATTGCATCCCCTGCAGGTTAAACGTCTTGCTTGGCGATAAAAGGGTAATTACATTCTGATCAAGAGCGCTGGCCGCCGTCATTGTCCCATATACCCAATCCGCATGGATCTCATCGGCGATCACGGCGATGTGATATCGACGGCACAACGATAACATCGCGTCCAGCTCCTGCGGACTGAATACCCGGGAGGTTGGATTGTGCGGCGAACATAGAATAAACATCCTTACCTCGCTGAGCTTCGCTTCAAAATCAGCCAGATCCAGTTCATAATGATCGTCCTTCTGAATCAGTTCGTTGATCACGCAGCGCCGCTGATTCAGCTCAGCGACTTTGCGGAATGGACTATACGAAGGATTCTGGATCAGTATTCCGTCCCCCGGCTGCGTCAGCGCCCTCACGCACAGTGCAATCGCAGTGTTGACGCTGGGCGCGATCTGAATTGTCTGCGGATCCAGAATTGCTCCGCTGTGTTCCTTTGCCCACGCGCACACCCGTTTTGGCAAGACCTCGTCAAATTGCTGATAGCCGTAAAACGGATGCGCCGCCCGCTCGACGATGGCCTGTGTGATCGCTTTGCAGCAAGGCAGATCCATGTCCGCCAGCGTCATCACCAGCGCATCCTGAGGCCGCTGTGCGGTTTTAGCCTGACTGTACTTGACGCAGTGCGTATTTCTGCGGTCGATGTATTCATCAAAATTCATGGTTGGTCTTCTCCCTCTTTTTTTCATTATAACACCTTTTCCCACGATCCACGCAAACGAAAATGGCCCTGAAATCAGGCCATTTCATTCTTTTCTTTCCGTTGAAGTTCAGTCTGCGATGTCATCATCAATACCGGGAACCGGCCGCAGCTGGGACATCAACGCTTCCCAGGTCAGTCTTCCGATAATTCCATCCGCAACCAGCCCCTGATCCCGCTGAAACGCCCGTACGACTCGATCAAGTTCCGCGTCAAACACGCCGCTGATCTTCGTGACTGGATAGCCCAGCGCCCACAGCGCATCCTGCGCCACACAGACCTCGGTCTTCTGATCGCCTTTCTGAATCTGCGCGAACGGAACAAAGTCGCTGGCCGCTTCATTTTGATGATGCATGTGGGCTTCAATCCGGGTATGCTGCAGGTCGGTGATCACATCTAACAACTCCTGATCTTCCGCCAGCGTGACCAGCTGCTGCAGCCCCGACAGCGACAGGTTTCGTCCCAGATCAACTCCCGTCCCCAGCATGTGCGTCAAAATCATCGGTTCCTCAGCGCTCCACGCCCGCCGAAACGCCCGGCTGATGCGCGGCTTCATGCCAAACCGCCGGATCAGTTCATCGGTTGACCGCAGAAACCGCCGGGTCGACCAGCCAATCGTTCGGCTGTGGGAATTACGCATGAACTCGCCGACTGTAAACCGGCAGCAAGCCGTATAAGGCATGTTATCGCAGCAGCGCAGCGAATACGTTTCCATCTTATCGGTTTGATCGTTGTAAATCAAAATTCTCATGGTTTTCACCTCCAGTATACCGTATGCAGCTCACGCGGAAGAGAAAAGGCCAATAACCAAATGAATTCCCGTTAGGCACGTTCCCTTTCGGTCCTCTCCCTTAGACATACCTTGTTAATGAAAGGAGGATTTACTCACATGGCTTATGTTATTCGCAGAGGGTATACCGGGCTGGCGGTCAAGAAAATGCAGCAGTATCTGAACGTCCTGCGCTCTTCGTACCCTGACCTTCCTGTTTTAAAAGAAGACGGCTCCTTCGGACCCGCCACAGAAAACGCTGTCATGATTTTCCAAAGACACACCGGTTTAACGGCCGACGGAATCATCGGTACCCTGACCTGGGATAAAATTATCGCTAAATACAAGGCGAATCCCGGCCCCGGTCCGAATCCCGACCCGGATCCCGGCAGCGGGCAGCCGCCGCTGGAATACGGCGACACGGGACTGGAAGTCCAGAAAATGCAGAACTATCTGAATCGGCTTACGCTGCCGTCGACCCCGATTACAGCCGACGGCGTTTTCGGTGCCAAAACCGAAGCCAAGGTCATTGCGTTTCAAAATGCCCACAGTCTGACGCCGGATGGCAAAATTGGCGAAAAGACCTGGGATAAGATCATCGCCTTAATCGACTAGACAAAAATAAAACCGGAATCCCCACTTCGGAAGTTCCGGTTTTTTTCATGCTTCAGATCGTTGCCCGGCCGCGTTATTTCTGCACAGGTTCAGGATGTTCAGCCTGACTGACCGCTTTTTCTACCGTCTGCAAATAGTTCTGAATCGTGATCGTGCACTGCGTCCGCAGATCTTCGTTCGCCGCTTTGCCTTCCTCATCGACGTCCACAGCGTCCAGACCATGCGCGACGATGTAGTCTTCCAGCGCTTTGATCTGCTCGCTCCAGCCGGCGATCGCCTGTTCACCCAGCTTATACTGATCGCCCAGCGCTTTCTTCGTCGTATCTTCGGTGATCTCGTCGATCGAAACCCAGCTGATTTTGCCGTCCTTCATCTGAACGGACACGATCGGCGTTCCAAACGCCGTTGTTTCCCCGACGATATCGCTGGCTTCCGTGATGGCCGGATCAATCGTCGGCAGAGCGGATGGCGACGGACTGGGCGAAGCGGAAGGCGCGGGCTGCGAATTGTTTTTATTCCAGGAACAGCCGGCCAGCACCGCCAGACAGATTCCGGCGCACAGAATGATTTTCTTCATGAAACTGCCTCCTTTTCATTCTGTCCTTAGTCTGCCCCGCGCCGGCCTGTTTTATCAGATCAGAATCCAGGAAAGCCGCTGAGCTTACATTTCAGCGTGGTCCTGCGGCAATTCCGCAAATCGAATTTCAATTTTAAACAGATCACCGTCGGCGCTGACCTCAATCTGCCCCTTCATCAAAGTCACGAAAGTTTCCGCAATCGCCAGTCCCAGTCCGGAGCCCTCGGTGGAGCGGGATACATCGCCGCGGACAAACCGTTCGGTCAGAGAACCGGGATCAAATTTCAGCTCGTAATTCGCAATATTTTTAAAACTGATGCAAATCTGATCATCCATGCGTTCAATCTGGATGTAAACGCGGGTATTTTCCATCGAATATTTGATCGCGTTGGTAATCAGATTGTCAAAAACATTATACAATCGTCCGCCGTCGGCCAGAATATAGCCCGGCGTGTCCAGATACTGAATCTTGAACTCCAAGGAACTGGCCTCGATCTTTTCGTCCAGCTCAGCCAGCGTCTGCATCAGCAGTCCGTTGATTTCCAGCCTGCGCAGATCCATCTGCAGGTTGCCGCTGGCGGCTTTGGAGATCTCAAACAGATCCTGGATCAGATTCTTCAGCCGCACGCTTTTCTGCGTGATGATCCGCACGTAATCCCGCGCGTATTCCGGCTGGATTTCCGCTTTCGTCAACAGATCGGAGTAGTTGATCAGCGAGGTGATCGGCGTCTTTAAATCATGCGATACATTCGTGATCAATTCAATTTTCAGCTTTTCGCTCTTAAGCTGCTCCTCCACCTGATGACTGACGCCTTCGCGGATCTTTTCAAGATTATCGCTGACCGGCTGCAGCAGACTGCCTTCGCTCAATTCAAAGCTTTCGTTGAGCCGGCCGCGGCGAATATTTTCCACCTGCTGCGCCAGCGTCGCAGAGTCCTGCATGAATGTCATCATCCGCCGGATATAGAGAAACAAAACAAGAAATGCCGCCGCAAAGATCAAGACGAACACCAGAATGCCGATAAAGCCTAAGAAGGAAGAAAACATCATCGTCCATAAAATAAACGCGCAGACGACCTCGAACACCACTAAAAGCAGAAATTCTGTCAGCCATTTTTTCTGATAGCCATAGGGGCCGCTGATCAGCCTGACAGTCTTCATCGCAGAATTCAGGATATTATGATGGAAAGGTTTCAGGCCATGGAAATGCAGCTCGTTGACTAAAACATAGAATTCCCAGAACGTCACCGTAGCCGATAACGGCAGCGGCAGCCACAAAGAAAGCATCATCACTGTCAGCACCAGCACCAGGCCCAGCTTTACTTCAATCCAGAAATTCGCGGTAAACTGCGCCAGCCCCTCGTTAAAGGCTGTAATTGCCGTCCGCTTGAACACGCCGTAGGCCAGCGTGATAAAAAACAGGCACAAGGAAGAATAGAAGCAGATCTTGAGATTATTCATGGATTCCTGAAAATAAGTATAGCTGTAATACATCGGCGTGTTGTAAGCAAGCTGATCGGGAATCACCAACGCCAGCCGCTCGACTTTTTCCTGCGAATACAGCTTGAGCAGACTGACCGCTGTTTCCGCGGTTTCCCGCGTAATCGTCTTCTGATCGATCAGAAAGTAGCCGCCGCGGTAGGTGATCTGCGGCGTTTCGCCCTGCTGCCAGGTCAGCGTCAGCATGCCTTTGCCGCCATACTGTTGTAAAAACTGATCGTAAGTCAGCTTCAGATCATCTTCGCTGTTGAAATAAATCTCTTTCTGCTCGACAACATAATGCAGATTGTAGTACAGGTCTTCCTGCACTTCCATGGCCAGCGGCGTTTCATCATAAAGCAGCTGCGCCAGATCCTGCAGGCTCTGCTGGATCATCTGTTTGGGATACAGGGCCTGCTTGCCCTGCGCGGAATACAGCGTTTCCACCGTCAGCGACGAGGTGAACAACAGCCCCGTCAGCAGCACGAAAAAAAGCAGGAACGCCAGAAACCCGCTAGTTTTTCTCGATCTTGTATCCAATCCCCCACACCACCTTTATATACCGGGGATTCTTCGGATCGATCTCAATTTTTTCCCGAATCCGCCGGATGTGCACCGCGACCGTGTTCTCACTCTGGAAGCTGGTTTCATTCCACACTCGTTCATAGATCTCGTCGATCGAGAACACCCGGTTGAGATTCGTCAAGAACAGCTCCAGGATTCGATATTCGATCGGCGTCACCTTGACCGGTTCGCCTTCCAGCGTGACCGTCTTGGCTTCCAGATCAATGCTCAGACCGCCGACCTCGATCACCGTTCCGGTTTCCGCCGTCGCCCCCAACTGCATGTAGCGGCGCAGCTGCGATTTGACGCGGGCGATCATTTCCAGCGGATTAAATGGTTTTGTGATATAATCGTCAGCCCCGATGTTCAAGCCCAGCACCTTATCCATGTCCTCTGACTTGGCAGACAGGATAATGATCGGAATGTTGGAGGTTTCCCGAATATGCATGATCGCCTGAATGCCATCCATCTTCGGCATCATCACGTCCATCAGAATGCAGTGGATCTTCTGTTGATTCAGGATTTCCAGGGCTTCCATGCCATTATAGGCTTTAAAAATTTCATAGCCTTCGCTCTTCAGATAAATTTCAATCGCGTCGGCAATTTCATGATCATCGTCCACAACTAAGATTTTATAGTTTTCCATCAGTCCTATCCTCCCCGCTTTTCTCTTTTATAACCTTACCAGACAAATCTTAAGCGTTTCCATTGTTTTCCTTACAGTTTTCTTACAAATCCCCATTTAACAGGGCTTTGCGCACTTCATAGTCCGGCATGTGATGCAAAATAACCGCGTAAAACCGCTGCGAATGGTTCGGCACGATCAAATGCGCGTATTCATGCCACAGCACGGCATCAACGCAGGCCAGCGGATAATGAATCAGCTTCAGATTCAGCGTAATCTTGGATTTAGCCGGAATGCAGCTGCCCCAACGGCTTGTCATGCGCCGGTAGTGGATCGAAGGCTGCGCGAGATGATAATCGGCGATCACCTGATCCCAGCGCGGCCGCAGCTGTCCAATTTCGGCCTCCAGACTGGTTTTGGCAAACTGATCGAAGGCCCGCCGCTTTGTTTCCGGCTGCGAATCCGGACCATAGAGAACCAGCCGCTCCGATTGCAGGCGGGGTTTGCCTTTGCCGATCACCCACTGCAGCTGTACCGGCCGGCCATATACCGCCAGACTCCCGTCAGCCGAGGATTCCGCCTGTCTGGCCTGCCGCTGGGCAAGCTTTTCGGCATGCGCCGCAATCCAGCTGCGCTTCGTTTCGATAAACCGCAGGATTTCCGCCGTCGAACAGGCGTAAGGCGCGCTGACAAGCAATTCGTCCGGCGTTTTCAAGCGCAGGATTAAATTGCGGATCGGTTTGCGCTGAATCGTCAGCCGCAGCGTTTTCCCATTGATATTCAAGCTTTCCATGAGCCGCACTCCTTTAGAGGTTTTATTATAGCATAAAACCGGAAACAACGAAACGGCGCCCTGCCGGACGCCGTCGTCTTTTTGTCTGCCTAATTCTCCCCAAAGCCCGCGCGATGCGTTATTCAAACATCTCCGGGCCATTTTATCAGGTGATAGAACAGTTGTCAGTCGCTGATTTTAAAATCGCCGCTGATCGTCTTCACGGCGATTTGCGCATGCCCGTCGCCGGCTCTCAGCTGGCGGCCCTGCCGCTGCAGCGGTAAGCCGATATGCTGGCCAAGATCGCCGGAGATCGTTGAGAAGCTGCATAGAAAACCGGTTGTGCGCGGCAGCTTTAAATGAATGTCGCCGCTGATCGTATCGAGCTTCAGACTCTCGGCTTCTTCAATCGACAAGTCCAGATCGCCGCTTTTGCTTTCCGCCAGCATCGCCTGGAAGCAGCCCTGAACCTTTAGATCGCCGGAAGTCGTGCGGAACTTGCCCAGCTTCCCTTCCGCCTGAGCGATGTCAAGATCGCCGCTGACAGATGCCACCTGGACTAATTCGCCGCGCACTGCCGCCTGGATATCACCGGAGGTCGACGTAAGCTGAACCGCTTCGGCGTCCAAGGCGCGGATTTCAATATCCCCGCTCTGTGTGACGACCGCAAGCTTACCGCAGCTTATCGCTTCCCTCAGGCGGATATCGCCGCTCATCCCGGTGATTTTAATGTCCAGGCACGCAGCCGGCAGCGTGACGTCCAGCCGCAGATGCTCGCCCGCCCCGGCCCGCAGCCAGCTGTTCTGCAAGCGATGCACATGAATATGATAAATATCGCCTTCCTGAAAGGTATCCAAACGATAATTATGCACCCGCAGTGGATTGCGGCTGTCATAGAACTCGACCAGCACCTCACTGCCATTTCCCTGTCTGAGCGTAATATCGGCGCTGTCCGCCTCAATGACAACCGCAGACAATGAGCTGGCGTCCGGCTGAGCTTCCGTCTGCGACTGATGATGCGGCCGGGTGTTCAATTCGCTGATCAGTTCCGCAGGATCACCCAGTTCCGCGCTGATTTCCTCTTCACTCCGTCCCTCGCTCAGCCCCTGATCAAAATGATCGGCAAAATCCTGAAGAATTTCCTTCGCCGTCGTTTCGTCAACAGCCTCCAGATCCATCTGCAGCCGTTCCATGTATTCTTTTCTGTTCATGCTTCTCCTTTCCGGATGAGTTCATCCACTAAACGTACAAATTCACGCCATTCGCCTTGTAACTGTTGTTCGTGGGACCGGCCTTTTTCCGTCAGCCGGTAATACTTGCGGGCTGGACCTTCTGCAGATTCCACCAGATAGGTCTCCACATCGCCGTCGTCTTTCAGCCGCTTTAGAATTAAATACAACGTTCCGGCCGCGACCGTCATTTTCTGCGAGATTGCTTCTGTCAGCTCATAGCCATATTGATCATCCTGCGCTAACAAGGACAACACACACATTTCCAGCACGCCTTTCTTAAACTGAGCGTTCATCCAATCCCTCCTTCTAACAAGATCATATCACTAGCTATTCTATATTGCAATATACTATTCATTAAAATTTTAAAAAATTGTAAGGCAATTTGCGATTTTCCGCAATATTTATAGTAGGAGGATTTTATCTATGAAGAAAAAAATCGCAACGACCCTCGCAGTTTCTGCCGCAGCTCTTATCCTCATTCTCAGCGGGATTTTATTATTCCGGCAGGAGCTGGCCCGACGTCTGTCTTTGGTTTCTGTTCCCGTCAGCGTCTCAACCCTGCCGCCTCGTCATTTGATCGCGGCGGACGATCTGATCTGGATTGACGTGCCTTCCGCTTACCTGCAAGCTGACGTTTTATGCCGGGAAGAAGAGCTTGTCGGTTCCTGGACACGGCTTGAGGGCACAATTCCGGCCGGTTCTTTGTTCTATCGGGAAATGGTTGAAACGCCGGCAGCGATGGCAGATTTCAGCGTAACTTTATTGAACGAAGGTCAGGCGGTCTTCCCTTTGACCATAGCGGTCAGCGAGATCAGCGGCCAGTTGATGCAGCCGGGACAGAAGGTCGATCTATACGTCTATGGACAATGGCCAGAAGGTCAGGAAATGATGGACTGCCTGCTGCGTGGGGTACGCGTTCTGGAGCTGCAGAACCGCAATGGCGAACGAATCACTCAGGCAGACGACACGCTGCCTTCAACGGTGTTGTTAGCTGTTGATCAAGCTTATCTCACTGCCTTGTCCATCGCGGAGAAAAAAGGACGAATCGAGTTATATTTAACCGCCGGCAGTTATGCGGAATCTGAATGTCAGTTAGTTGAGGACAGCGAGGTGCTTCGCTGGCTAAAAAACGAGCGTTAAACTTTTGATCGCGCTCTTCTTCTTTTTTTGAAATTTATGCTTTACAAATTCCGCCATCTAGGGTAAAATAGTATTCGCTGATGGCGGTCGTGGTGAAGTTGGTTAACACTCTGGATTGTGGCTCCAGCATTCGCGAGTTCGAGTCTCGTCGATCGCCCCATTAAGTTAAAATAAAGCGCCTAACAAAGGCGTTTTTTATATATTTCATGAAATTTGCCATATCTTTTGCCATATTTTTTAGAACACTTGATATTGAATACAATTAAAATGGGTGATATACAATGAACGTCTATAAAAAGCAAGTTATAGTCAATGGCGATTACTTAACTAATGGGCAGATCGTGCCAAGATCGTTCAGGCTTAAAGAATCGCTGGATGTATATAATGTTGAGAAGATAATTGGTCATGTCCCCGTTCAGGCATCTCTGGCCGGAATGTGCGGTGAATGCTGGATCGTCAAAGTGTCAGGTGTTCAGAGGAATCTATATAAGGAATCAAACGGTAAATGGTATATCGAATCCGTTAAGCCATAATAAAAAGCCCCACCCTCCGGCATTGGAAGGTGGGGTGTTTGCTATTTGTCAATAAGGTACTGCTGTAGCTCTGTTCGGATCTGCTTCATGCGCTCCGTGCCGTTGCCGGTGATCTCATGATCGATCAGAGCAAGCAGGCACTTGCACATGATCTTGTCGGCGGCTTCTGCATCCTGCAGGCGAGCAAGGTCTCTCGCCAGTTTCTCATCATGATCGTCAAGTCGCTTTTCATCTTTTTCAAAACGTTTCTCATGCTTAGCTATCGGGTTATTTTTAATGATTTTCCAGGCAGCAGTCAAGGTACTTAGTGCTGCGGCGATCCATAAGATATCCGCCACGCTGATGGTAAGTCCTTCCAGCATGACTTACTCCTTATTGGACAGCTGCTTGATTGTCTGGTTGAGACCCGTAGACGCCCATCCGGAGATCGCGCCGATCATGATGGTCTGCGCTGACCAGTCGCCGGTGGCCAAAGGTGCAAGCACTGCACCAATAAGCAGCATAGTGGCCGGGATGTATTTGTTTGGATAGCGCTCCGTAGATTTAAGCGCAGCGCCGATTGCATAACATGCGGCCAGCACTAGTGGCATTAAGAACTGAGTGATAATTTCTGTGATTTCCATTACATTTCCTCCTCTAGTCCTTCAGGACTGTAATCCCATAATTTATGGCACAATCATGCTCAATTCGGCACCCCCGGGCATCCTTCCACCCCGGCGCAAAGTAAGCGCAATCTGCGTCAGCAAGCATCCAGAGTGACTTAGCCAGGTACTGCAACGGTTTAGCTCCGGGGCCAAAGTCGTCGAAGTAGGTGTCCAGGACCTCATGATCACCGATAGATGCCTGGATTTCTTCGATAATTCGGTTTCGTTCCATGAGGATTTCGTTTTCTGTTTTTCCTCTCATCGGCTGACTGATAAATACTTTTTTCATAAGTTTAGTCCTCCTACTCAAAATAATCTTTATCAAAAGCAAACCACAGGCCGTCCCCAGTCAAGCACCACGGCTCTGCAGCAGACGTATACTGATTTTTGCCCTTGTTTTGAATATCGACCACCTTGACGTTTTCGCCCGGCTGTAAATAGCTTACGATTGCTCCTGATGGCGCTGATGACCTCAGCGGATACCCTTTTGATGTGCTGGCTTTAGTGCATTTAAAGACCATCGTCTGGCCTGTTGGGATTACAGGCACATCTGGATCCGGATCTGGCTGTGCATCGATCTTGTAAAACGTCAGCGCCGCCGTTAAGGGTCTGCCTGTATACACCTTTTTAACACCATCAACGATCATCTGCGAGCTGCCTCCACTATCGCCCAGATAGCACTCAGTCATCCCGTACGCTTTAGCAAACTGACGGCAAGCTGTCCCATCGAGCTTACCCGATACAACCGCAAAAACGATCTCATCTTTGTTTCCCATCAAAATAGTCTGGGTATTGGCTGCAGTGTATTTAACATTCCCGCAGGCAGATGAGATGTCCGCTTCGTCTTTTCCTTCATGCAGTAGGCAAACCGCATACATAGTACCGAGTTTGATCTCATCTTTCGGGTATTCCCAGCTTTCAAAATCACCTTTCAGCCATTTTCCGTCTTTGGTAATGATTAAGCTGTGATACTCTTTTTGTGCCGGCCGATCATCCCTGGTAAATCCTTGATTACGTCCATAGGTAATACCGTACTCTTTAGTATCTGGATGATTGTTGAAAAATGGCCAGTTAACCTTGCAGTAATGAATGTGGTCATCGTCGATTTTATCTATCGTTTTGGTTACTTGCCCTGGCAACTGCAGCAGGCCAATATCCTGATCAGCCTTACGCTTGTAAACGTGGATCATCTGTCCTTGCCAGGCAATACTCTGATACCCTGGTTTTAAATACATCTTAGATCCCTCCTCGTAAATTAAAAAAGGACACCTGAGCCAGTGTGTCCATGTCCCGCGGTACATCGCTGCGGACTTGTTGGTAAATTGTGACTTGACGACGCAGCCGCCGACGGATCCCCATCGCTTAGCCGTCGCCTCGATAACCTGACCATTGCCGATGTAGATCCCGATATGACCTGGCTGCCAGACCATCAGCCCCGGGATGTCCGGGAACGTGCTGATCGGGCCCTTGTCGGTCGCCCGGGCGTACATCTGATCGGCGTTGATGTCCGGCGCCGTCTTACCGTAGTAGCTGGTATTGCCCGGGCCGTAGTCGTGCCACAAAAAGCACTTGATCAGGCCGACGCAGTCAAACACCCGGTGGCCAGACACGTCATAGCGGCCGATACCGCCGAGCTTGTAAACTGTCTTACGGTTGAGCTGCTGCTCTGCCCACCGACAGAGGTCAGCAGGCGATGTGTAGTCCATAAGATCACTCCTCTCTATTCTTCATAAGTTACATTGGCTTCTACCCGATAAGCTTCGCGATCGCACCAACCTGTAACTCTGACGTATCGATATTTACCAATATTTATTTTTGTGGTTTGCTGATAGGTACTATCTTTATATTGGTAAGAGGCGGTCTCAAATATATTAATCCATGTCGATTGATCGTTTGAAACCTCTGTTCTGATGTGAACAGTCCCGTTTACGCCTCCCGACCCCCAATACCACTCGTAGATATTAACGATTGATAAGATATTTTTGGGCTCGCCTAAATCTAGGGTAGACGATCTTGTCTGCGTGTTGGCTTGGGCGGATATGCTTTTGTTTCCCACTTTGCGCTTACCTGCGGTATTAAGAATATTGCGGCTGAAACTAGGCATCTTAAACACCCGCCTTATCTAACCAGCTTAATGTGCAGCAGCTGGTGACTCGGCTGTCCGTGCAGCTTGTCGTAATCTTTATGCGATTGATTTTTTTACTGTATTTATCAAACGCCCAAACAAGAGGCGCTGGCGTTGATCCTTGCCAGCCACTCGGTGCTCCCGACTTATATAGCTCATAGGTTTTACCACCATCTGAAGACAAGTAGAGATGGTAAGTCGCAGTTTGACCAGCCCAGCCGCAGAAGCCAACAAATCTGAAATTTTTTAAATCCGTTGGATTAAATATCCCGGTGTCGAAAGTAGTACCTCCGCAAGTGCTGAAGGAATAAGATTTTACAATAGCTTTGCTCCCATTCGGCAAAATATTTTTGCAGAAATTCATCTTACGCCACCTCGTTTCAAAGTGACGAAAAATGGTAAAAAATCCTTTAAATAAAGGGGATTTCTTACCCCCCCCCGAATTTTTTCAAGGCATTCTTACATTCAAAAATCGAATCAACTGTGCAAGATTTAGAAATCGTTTTGATAAACAGACTATCAGAAAATACCGTTTCGTCGCCAAGTTCACGGAGGTCAATAATGTGATTCAGCGTTCGCGCATCTAACCCTGTAGTTCCACCATTGTTATTTACGATCGTCATTTGCTTAGATCCATCAGGACTCATGATTTCTGTGTGCTTTCCACCAGCGCTATCACCCATTCCCAGTCTGCTTATCTTGTATAAAAAGACACCAGGAGTTTTAGGAACTTTACAAGTCGTATTACTGAATTTTAAATTTTCAGCAATCTGAACCCATTCAAATTCAGGAATTTCTTTTTTTCCAGGGTGTACGATATTTTTACAAAAATTCATATCATTCACCTACCGTTTCGAGCCATACTCGCTTGATATAGAGATGAGTAGTTGAATATCCACCAGTCCACAACCACAGATCAATTACATCGCTAACCATATCACTAGTTCCCATTAAAGTAATTTTATTAACAAAAGACTGAGCTAAAGCCATTTTCACAACACTTACTCCACCATTAGTAAGGCCAAATTGTGTATTGGCGTCAGCAGCGCTTCCGTTATGATAAAATTCGATCATTAGCCGATCATAATCGGACATATTTATCGAATTTACAGTTTTAAACCTGGCGTCACCTGTGTTTTGACCTCCACAATATAAACAACCATCTTTATTAAAAGACGAAGTGTAATTTCCTCCTGGAGATGCTGGTTTCGTGAAAGTCCATCCTCCTGTAACGTCTGTGCATTGATCCCCATCTTTATATAGATAGAGTCGCTTATACTCTTTTGGTTTAACCGGCTTAGCTCCACCTGCGCCTGTCTTCTCAAGCCAAGCTGTCACTTCTATTTTCCCGGTAGTTGCGTCATACATGCCGCCATTACCCCAAGTATTAATGTCGATCCGGTTAATCGTCGAAGCCGCTTCAACATCATTATCATACGCTCCCAAAGGATAGAGATAAAAACCATTACTAATATTCATCCATTGTGGGCCTGAATTTTTGTTTACATTTAATAACGATTTTCCATTGTTATCGGAGATAGAAATACCAAGACTAGAAGTTTCTCCTTTACCAGAATAACAATTCCAAGTACCAGAACACTTAATGCAAATTGGGATACAATTAGCTGGGATAGCTAAGCTTCTGCGTGCAGTATTACTCTGATTCGCTTGTGGCAGGCTACACAAAACACCTGTTTTCAGCTTATATCCAGGGAATGGATTACCACCAGATCCATTTGGCAAGATGTTTTTACAGAATCCCATCAGTTTCCACCTCTTCCCGAGGTGATACAAACATTCATAAAATGGCTTAACAAAGCCTTTTTTAAAGAATAGAGGGATAAAATTACCCCCCCCCCCCACCGACTCTTCTGAGTCCTACGGCAGCAAAAGAACTAAAATGTGGGTCACGGCTATTTGGTCCAAAGACAAGGGAAAAACTCGTCATCTTTTTTAGTGTTTCAGTGCTTTCGAAAAGAGTTAAATCCAAAATTAAATTGGCTATAGAGTAGTATGGAGAATAACCATAATCGTCCGCTCCCATGCTTCCAAGCCAATGCAACGTTCCAACCGAATCTCGATAATAAATATTTTCGTTGGACCGGTCAAATTGTTGATAAGTATAAGCCAGTTTAAACTGATAATAACCGGCAGGATAGCTTACAGTTACACCACCTGTGAGCTTATTAGACACTACACAATCAATTGGTTCCGTTTTTAAAGGATCTTTTCCTTTGGAAGGCAGTATATTTTTACAAAATCCCATTTTCTTCATCCTTTCTTACAACGTGGCACCGTATAAGCTGTGCCATTTTTGTTTGAATCTGCATAAACCCTGATCTTGTTTGCGCTTATTCTTGAATATAAGCCAATACCCTCCGTGCCGATAGGAAACATTGGCTCGATGATGTCATCCGCCCCGCAAGTATAGGTCACATCGGTGAACCACGGAAAGCTAAGTGTCGGATCGAATTGTAGATAGTCCGGGTCCAGACTAGAAACATTCGCGCTGGTCAGTTGTGTCCAAGTTGCGGTCGCCGCAATCGTAAAGCCAGGAAGATATTTTGACGTCGCGTTGTAAATCGCTGTGTCGATCTTGTCAAAATTGCTGTTAAGTACCGTATTATCCGCCGAATCAGAATCCGCCGGCTTTGCAAGGTTGTAATGCGCCGTTGAGGTTGCCACTACTTAACCACCCCCTTGATCTGCGCCCAGGTGTACTTTTTGATGTCCGCCCACTTGGCTTTTTTAAGCTCTGTCCAGGTCATTTTTGATGTGACCTCGACGGTAACAATAAAACGCTCGCCGGTAGCGACAACTGTCTTAGATATGGTAGGATTGGCCACTGTCAGCATTTTACGATCACCCCGTATCTAAAGATAAAAGTTTCCGGCCCGATAACGCATTTAATGTCCAACTGATAAAACCCAGGATCCGGAGGTTCAAGCTGGCAAGACACAACATATTTTTCGTTGTCTATTTTGCAATCTCCAGTTAGCACTTCCACTTCATCTAATGTGAGTTTATATGTAGCTTCCTTGACTACAAAATGTTCTCCTTTTGTGCTCTCAAGTTGTAAAGATACTACCTTATTTTCACCAATAATATAGGCTGGATTTGCAACCATACTATCCTCTCCTTTCCATTGTTGGCATCAACTTCGCTGTAATATTTTGAGATAACAGCACCGCACGATACGGACTTGGAATCAACCGGTAGGTCAGCTTGCTCGAATCAAATAAAATCTTATACGCCGTGTAAAAGCTTGGATTTCCAGCGTCGTCTTCTGCGTATAAGTCAATAACCAACTCGCAGGAATCAGGAAAAGGGATCGTGGCAGTCCACAATCCCTCTGATATCCTTTTGAACTCTACATAATACAGGCCGGCATTACCGTATACCCGGGTTACCATTAGGCATCCGTGACCTCGACGGTGATCGTAATCGAACCACCTGTATTGACCGGATCAGGAGTAACAGTGATCGTACCGAAGACCGGAGCAACAGTGTCCAAGACGACCGTGCGGGTGACCTCGGAGTATTTACCAGCGGCGTCCGTCGAGCGTACCACGATGGCGTTGCTACCCTCTTTGAGAGTTAACGCCTTGCTGAAATTGCCACTGGCATCAATTGTGATCGCGCCCTGATCCGTACCGTTAAGCGTGACTTTGACAGTAACTGGGCTGGATGTCGTATCAGAGGTCTTGCCTGTGATTGTGCAAGCGGCCTTGTTGGTCGGCGTAGTCGGCTGGCTTACTGTCAGTTCCGGCGGCGTAGTGTCTTGCTTGTAGGTTACACTGGCCGCTGCCGATGTGTTTCCGTCATTGTCGCTGCAGCTTGCGGTAATCGTATGGCTGCCGTCCATCAATGCCGTCTTAGGCGTATAACTGAGATCGACACCACCGGATACATCTGTCAGGGTGTAATCCGCCGCGGCTACTGCGGTGTTGTCTACCTTTAAGACGATCGACGACTTTAGCACTCCTGAGCCCGCATCTCTAAATTGCGCTGTGATTGTCGGCTTGTTTGTGATCACGGTAGACCCATTGGTCGGAGCCGTAATCGCCGCTGTCGGCTTGACGGTTTCCTTAACACGGATCGTCTTAGACGCGTCTGACTTGGTGTTACCAGCGACATCGGTTGCTGTAAAAGTCAGCGGATAAACATGGTTATTTTGTCCCCACGACGTGGTCCCTGGGGCAGTGATTGTTGCCTCATACTTTTTTGACGTTGAATTGTAGGTTAAATCGTAACTCTGCCCGTTGAGTGTTACTTTTACACTTTTTATTGCCAATTAAATCATCCCTTTCATGATGCAGTATTTGATTTCTTCTGTGTATATTGGTATGCTCGCAGCTGAGTCCCGGACATATCAGCATTGCAGTAAATTCTTAATTTGCCAGCCGATACTCTGATAGAGTTTCCCAAACATCCCAATTCAGCGGTGTCAATATCCCACTCAGGATAGACTTCATCGTCTTCATCGCAGTCAAAATCAATATCTGTAAAATATGGATATTTTAGACTGGGATCAGGATTTACCTTTGGGCGAGGATCTAAAGTTCCTACATTTTCAGCCGTGAGAAGTGTCCAAACTGCGGTTGATGGAACAATGATTTCAGTTTCGTGTTTAACTCCTATCGCAAGGCAAATACTGTTTGCGTCTTTTGCCGCAAAGGTATCACCCTGCTGAACATAATCCGTTTTATCCTCAAGAGAAATTGTTCCGTCCGGATTTTCAACAAGAGTATATTTCCTTGAGCCAGAGAATATATCGTCTTTGTAATTCGTTTTAAGCGTATAGATCACCCCCTAATCTAAAAGAGAGACGATGACGTCCTCTTTTTTGATTTTCCAATAATTCTTTCATTTTCAACTGAAAAGCCTCAATCCGATTAAGGTCGATAGCCGAAATATACTTATTATTAGGATAATAAGTATTCGTTTCTTGATGGTCTTGGATTGGGAAGGTGTTTGCATAAATTGCATCGATATCTCTTTCTATCGCATTCCAAATACTCGCGTAGGGTAAATCTGAATACGTTTTATCTTGTCCAAGAGCAACAATTCCAAATTCCGGATATAATTCGTATGCCAGGTTAATTAAATACTGCATATTATTCTTTATCCGGTTGTAATCTGAAACATTAATCTTGTCCTCGATATCCCAATTTATCTTCGGTTGCGTCCACATAAACTCTCCTCCCTTTAATCTTTCCGCTGTATGCGTTCTGGTTGTAGGTAACCTCATTGTTCATGATCCGGAAAGGCATTCGATCATTAAACCTGTTTTGAATATAAATGATATCGTTACTATCAACGCATGGATCTCCACGCCAATTGAACTCATATTGCTTGTTTTCAAACACATAATCACCAAGCCATTTTGCCATGAGCTTCGCCTGTCCAACATCATCTACAAGATCGTTGCTGAAATACTTATCCGTTCCCTTTTCATGCACCATCCGACCGACATTCACGTAACTTAAAGCAAACTTCTTTCCGTAAATATGAGCTGTAGAATCTTCGGTTACCGCAGCGTATTGAATCTTTACATAATAGCTTCCACATTCAATCAGAGTGGCGTTTTCGACCCGGATATCATATCTGGGTTCATCAAACGTAATCGTCTCATAGAGGCCCGATTCCGTCGATGAGAAGTCGACTGATGATATTTCTTCCTCGACACCTTGTTTTGCGAAACGTGTCGCCGTAACATACAGTGTCTTAATTTTTTCTTCAACTGTTCCTTTTGGCGTTTTCTCAATGTACTCTCCAAAACTGATGTAATAATCTGAGAGTTCGCCGAAACTGATTCGATTTACGCAGATATGCTGATTTCCTTCAGACGATTTCAAAAAGCGCAGGATAACCTTGTCGAATTTCTGCCAACTTCGATTACAGTTAATGAAAGAGGATGTGTTTTTATATTGCTTTACTTCCACTTGTTGACCTTTTAAATAGGTGCAAACCTCAAACTCAGACGCAATCGTATTTCCAAATTCTAAAATAATCCCCATAGTCACAAGGCCAGACTCAAGGTTAATCGTTATTTCAGGGGCCTTCGTAAAAGATCCTGATGAATCAGACATTGATCGTGATACATACGCGATATCAATGTAATCTGAATTTTCCGGAAGAAAGAAACTTTCTTGATCTGTTTCGTTATTTCCGAATGTTGCATAGTGATTATTCCACCCTTTTTTTAGTAGGGATACATTGCTGTATGGAGCTTTGTCCTCAGCGGAAAACGAATAATCAGGAATAAAATTAGTATTCAGCACGAGCACTCCATTGGCATCATAAGAAAGATATCCCCGGCCGGCATTCGCAATCATTTGAAGCGCTTCAGCGTGTTTACAAATTGGGATGGGATTATGTGTGACAATTGTTTTGTAGTAATCATCTATTGCATATTGCCAAGGGTCCAATCCCATATCCGTCACAACATCAATAAACAGATCATACAGAGAGCGTCCTGAATCGCTGTAAATTCCTTTGTAATAATCTGCATCGTAGAAGTTAAGCAATCCTTCAAATTTGAAATTTGCTGTATATTGCTCAGCAGACCAAGTTTTAAGCTTTGCGGAAGCCATGTTAAACCATTCCCATGTTCCGCTTTTCAATTGATACCCGAAAGCCAGATATCCATCCTGCTGTTCTTCCAGAAAATTAATTCTGGATGATGGATTTTCAAGATCATACTCATAATTCTTGTTGATGATATCCATCGACATATCAACGGTCGGAAGCTTGTTTGACACGGGGTTTGTATAGGTCTTTAGCGATACTTTTTGGATAATACTGTCATCATAAAGTAGACCGACACCAAACATCATGTAGCGTATACGCAACCTTGAGTGCGGCACACTCATCTTGCTGAATGTGATTGAGAATTGATTTCTAATACCTGAAAAAACTGTCGTTTCATCAGAGAAATAACCTACTTCGTTACTATACTCTTTAGCTCCTTCATCCCATCGCACAACAAAATTTGTCGGATGAGAATAATCTCCAAAATCAAGCGTAAGTCCTTTAACTTCCAAAGGTTGAACATCTGACGGAAAGGAAAAATCAATAGTGACATTAATATTCCCCTCCTCATCAGAAAGGGCATCAACAATATATCCATTAAATAAAGCCTCATCGATATCTCCTTCTGGAGGAAAAAAAGACGATCCATCAGCCGATGCTTGGTCAAATTCAAAAGAAGCGTATGGAAAAAGGATTTCTCTATCGTCGAAAATCTTTGCGTCAGAAATGAAATAATCACTTGGATTATTAATCTTGGCGTTGGTCTGAGCATCCATACTGACAACACCAACAGATACACGAACCGCAAACATCCCGCGCACAGGCTGATTGATTTCCTCACGATAAGCTTTGCTTGTCATTTTCATAATCAATACCCCATGTCAATTATATTTACGGTGCAGTTAATATAGCTTAGTGGTTTTGCCACTGAATACGATACACTATCCCATTCATACGGAGTTGCGCTGGCATCGCCAAAATAAAACCTTCTGGTAATAATACGATTTTCATATTCATCCCAAAAGGTTAAATTCACTTCAAAATTTTCTACATTTCGGATAATCCATTGCCATTCATCATAGGTTAAATAGCTCCATTGAACGGAATCATATTTCCGCATCCTACGGTTGATTTTCTGAGCAACGACTTCCGCTCGGCCGTTGCGTTTACTATCAACGAGCTGCGACCCGACAATCTTGAGCTGCCCCATCGGAATTGGGGCGGGGATGCCATTAAACAACCACACTGGTGCAGATCCATAGTTTTTATTCATCAGTCAATCCCCTCCAATCCGAAGTTATAACCCCTATTCTTTTTGATTTTCTGCTGGTTACGATAAATCGGTTCGCCGTCCAGTTCAATCGTTTGATTCAAGTTAATATCTCCACCACTGTCAACAGCCGCCATTGCCTCCATTACACCTCGCTTGATGCCTTCGATAATCTGTTCCTGATTCGCGACAGTTGTCTGAGAACCAATTCTGCCTACCAACTCAGGTATACCATCTTCGTTGGCGAAGAATATATCAGCACGATCCGGAAAACCACCCTCGGCATAGCCATACATAGAATCAGCGCCGGCAGAACTACTTGAACTAATTTTCTTACCAATACGATCCAGATGTACATGAGGTAATGTACCAAGCACAAAATTAGCAACCCAATCAAGCGTCGGCAAAGACGCAACCCCCAAAATCAATCCATTCAAAAAATTTAAAAACCCATTAATTCCATCAATAATGAAATTGATCATTCCTTCAAACACAGAAATAATAACATTCATAATGCCAGTGAAAATATCGCCAAGTCCTTCCCACGCCATTTTCCAATTTCCAGTAAACACACCAGTAATGAATTTGATTATACCTTTAAGAATGGTAATAACAGCGTCAACAACATCGCTAACTGTTTTTACGATGGTCTGAACAACTCCCAAGATCGTATCAACAACACCGATAACCGTCGGTGCAAGGAGTTCTATTAACCATGAAATGAGTGGTGCAAGAACGTTATTCCAGAGATCAAATAGGGATGTCACTACAAGGCCAATAAATCCAGTCAGATTTATTACAAGATCTTTAAAACCATTTTCCCATAACCAGCTCAGCTTTTTCCCAATCAAATCGATAATCGGACTGATGACCTGTTCCCACAGCTGGGTTCCCAGAGCTTGAATCGTTGTCACAAATATATTAAATTTTTCAACGATTGTATCAATGATCTGTCCAACAAAATTACGGAAATTCTGGCTCGTGTTGTAAAGGTAAATGAAACCTCCAATTAGAGCGGCAAAGAACGCCGCGATAAAAGCGGGACTGGTAACAAAGGCTGAAATAAACTGAACGAATGGCTGCATAAACTGAATGAAAGGTGCAAACAGGTTTGCGAACTCCGCTGAAATAAGTCCGACAGTTGATGATATCCCAGAGAAAGCGGCTTTTAGTCCCGCAAGCTTGGATGTCAGTAGCGTAACCGCCTTACTATTCAAAAGACCATCCATTAAGCCTTTGCCGGCAGATCCTACAGCCTTTCCAATTTTTGAGTTTTTAACCAGACTACCAAGGTTTGAGAAGATCCCGCTCAGGCTCTTTGTGAGTGCGTCGAAGTGAAACAATTTGCTCCAATCAATTCCGGGTCCATCAACCCTTTTGAAAAAGTCTCCTATGTTAAATAATCCTTTGAAAAATTTATTATCGCCAGAGAAAAGCTCGATGAAACGTCTGAGCGGCGTTGATAAAATCCAACCTGCAATGATTGCGCCAGCGACTTTTAAACCAGTTATGATTCGGCCGATGTTTGTTGGCCCATCTCTCAAAATCCAGGAAACAGAGCCGTCGTCATTGAGGATTTTATCAAATCCCAGCCAGTCCATGATTGCATCACGGATCTTCTCAGCTTTCATTTGAACGTCGCCCATCAAGCCGTCATAGTCCATCAGTCCAGCGAGAATTCGATCATCAATACCCATACCACCAAGATCAGCGCTGGATCCGCCCGTATCCTTCGAAAAGGTATTGAGTTCATCAATTCCCATGGCATTCATGTTGTCTACCGCTTTTTCAAGATCTTCAACTTTTGCCGTTGCGTCTTCGGCGCTGTCGCCATATCCATCAAGTATATTTCCAACCCCGGAAGATCCCGAAGAATTTGGATTATATCCAAAGAAAATAGCAACCATTTTTGCCAATTCTTTTAGAACCATGACCACCGCATTAATGTATGGAAGCACCTTTTCTAAGGCTTGATAGAATATTCCACCAACCCACTTCGTCAGTTCTTTAAACTGCTGTTGAAGAACTCTGAGCTGATTTGCCGCATTCTCGATCGTTCGTGCATAGTCGCCCATAGCGCTCGAATTTGCCATCTGCTGCTGTAAAGTATAGATGATCAATAAACGCTGTTCAATTTGCGATAATGTACGAACTGAGCGATCATAAATACCAAGTTGCTGCAAGCTTTCCTGTAAGGTCGCTTGAGTGATATCGTAACCCGATGTTGAACGAATCGGACGTACTTGCTTTGTCAAGGCGGCCTGAAATTTCGTCATTGAAGATTCAATAGAGGTGTTATATAAAGACGCATAATCAACGGCCATCATTGACAGCGTCTCTGACAGTTTTTCTGCTGTCTTTGCGCCCAACCCTCCGATTGAATTCATCATATTCATGAATGTAGCCTGGTACTTCATGGTTTCAGTTGTTGCTAAACCATACGCCTCTGCGATTTTGTTCTGAAACCTGTTGGCCGATTCATAAGCTTCTCCCATAGCTCTTGCAAAGTAGTTTTCGGTTTCAACGTAATCAATTGCATTATTGACTATATTTGCAAAGCTTTGTCCGAGCTGCTTTGTGTAATTTAAAAACCAATAGATCTTGCCGATATTAAACATTCGCTTTAATAAAGACGGCGATTTCTTGGCTTCTTTATTTACATTTGAAATAGATTTTTCTACATTTTTTAAATTGCTTTTTTTATTAAGCTGGTGCATCGCAGCTTCAAAAGCGATCAGTGATGACTCCGCTTCTTTAAGCATGGCAAGAAACGGTTGAATTTGCGTTGCCAACGTTGTAAACACTTCGCCAATTTTGGATGCGTCAATAGCCGCAATGGACTCCATAATCTTTGGAATCTTACGAAGTTGCTTAATTGAGCTTTCAACATTCACATTACTTAACGCATTTACAAATTCTGCCATTCTTTGACTTGCGGCTTGGATCGCAGAAAGATCCACTGACTTTAAACGTTCGAAAACTTGTGTCATACGTTCTACTTTTTTTGTAATTGCCGTAACACTTCTGTTAAGCCGGCCAACAACGTCAATTACTTTCTGCAATGATTCCGCGCCGGGATCAACAGCTGTTTTAAGTTGCAAACCAATATCGGCATCATAATCTCCCACTATTTCTACCTCCTTTCCTTTTTTAGAAAAACAGTTAATAGAATTGCATTAACCGTTTTCGATATTCACAATCTCTCTTCTTACTATCCGCCTTTATCTCAAGTTCTTCTTGTTTTTCTCTGAGATCAAATGGCATGGAAGGATACGCAAGTTTTTTATGTCCTTTCTTGCTCAAGGCGTTGCTTACAACCGTACTGACGGCGCTATAAATATACAAACCATTCAGCCAGGCTGTCATATTAAGACGATTGTAATAAGCTTCAACGTAAGCGTAGATCAGATTACAATCGTCATACCAAAAAGAATCGATATCCATCCCGACTTCAACCGCAAGCGGAAGTAACGTTTTATTGCAAAATTCCGCAAAAGTTTTTACTTGGCTTCTTTGCTCTTTGTGGACACGAACGTGTGAAACTGAACCTTGCTTTCTTTGTACTCTTGCATCCGCGCCACTTTTGTAAAAACCTCACTTACGATATCTGTCATCGCATTAAACGTTTCCTCATAACCGTACTTTTCTGATGTGACATCGATGATTTCATTCCATTTGTCTTCGTTCATTTCATTGCGATACCGTCTATCATTTTTCAATAAAATGTACCCGATATCAAAAACATCATCATCTTGCAGTTCATCTAAGTGAGGAATAAGTACAGGCATAAATTCGCGCATTCCTTCTTCATCATCGGACTTGAGCTTCGAAACGACCTCGGCAACTTCTGGAATTTTCAAAAATTCCGTATCTTTTTTTTCAATTTCAATTCGCGCTTTATTTGAAAGGCGGAACTCAAATTCAGATCCGCCTGCATCACAAAATTTAACAGTCATTATGCAGCGTCCTCCTCTACAATTACGTGAATTGTTGTAACCCACGATGCACAGCCGTCTTTAGCTGCTTTTAAACTAATGACAGCTGATCCGGCCGCAACACCTGTAACCATCAATTTCTTTCCTGTTACAGTCGCACTTGCACAACCAGATGCATCGCTCTCTGCCGTAACCGTGGCATCGGCAGGATCCGTTTCGATTGTAACCTCATACTTTTCGCTTTTTTTAAGTACCCGCGTTGGTTCAATCGGTGACGAAAACTTTGCGGTTTGCTGCAACAGATCAAAGCAATCGTCGATAAAACCAAGATCCTCCGAAGGGATGATCTTCATCGTTCCTTTAAGAGGATCGCCCGACGTTGCATCGCTCTGAGCGATAGACACCGTTCCGTTATAACGATAACCGGTATAATCAGGATTAACTACAAGAAACTCGGTCGTCTTTCCGGTGAGTTCTTGTAAACGCCGAATGGAATCACGATGTACAAAGAATTCTGATTCTTTTTCGTCAAGCGATGCTTTGCCTTCGATCTTTCCGATGAATGGTACAGTTGTTACGTCAATATCAATGGATCCGGCAGCTGCAGAGGCAACCGGAACGGTTTCCAAAGGTAAGACGATGGAGAATTTCCCAGTCGCGTTCTTAGAATACAAAGCGCAGCCAATGCCACTTTTTGCGCGATTCTCGGGGAATTGTTCGTAAAACTTCATGTTAACTTCCTCCTTCAATAAAGACGACCTCGATAGTCGTCTTGTTTTGCGTTAAATCTCATTGTGATTCGATAGAGGTCTTTATCAATGTTTGGCGTGGGCCGACAGCTTATTCTATGCAATCCCGCTGCAATCATAAATTTATCGGTCTCATCAGCCAACGACCAAGCGACCATGACATTTTCAATACTAACCCCATCCAATTCAATGTCAGGTGCGTAGATGTTTACTTCGTAATCAGATTTTGAATAAGTCACGCTTCGATCTGTCGAAATTGTATCCAGCGAATTGTCGATCATTTCCAAAGTGATTAAAGGATAATTAGAACCATTTGCTTTCTTCAGAACAACCGGCTGATATTGTGTCGATTCCATTAATCGTTTGTACGCAATAAAAATGTCTTCATGCACTTGTGTATTCATATCCCCAAAGCATCCATCCTTTCCTTCATTACATTGAAATAAATTTGTTTATAGATAGCAAGATAATCGTTGACCGCATTGTAAAGAAACCTGTGAGCAGGCATACCCGCTGTGAAATGTAGCTTTCCGGCTTTATCCAGATAGTACCACCCTTCTTCTCCGTGTCCGTTCGTGTCATATTGCCATCCATCTGATCCTGCGTTGGGATGGGGATCGCTGGCACCGACAATACCAGTTCCGTATTCAACAAAGGCAGAATAACCGCAATGGGAAATTAGAGTTGCCAGCGTCTTTCCCTCATAAATCACTTTGTCCGGTCCAAATTCATTGAGAAGAGTTCCAGTTACTTGATAAATACCATTTCCTGTTGTTTCCTCAATGTTTTTTTGAATCCGTTCGCAAATGAATTCCATAGAGCGGCGAAGAAATATATCATTGATATTACCAAGTTCCTTCTTCAAAGCGATTAACTTTTCTTTCGTTTTTGCCGTTGAATTGGGAGAAAGATTAAACTCGATCTTTGCCAGCTGCATTTTTTTGGTTTACAGCATTTTCTTTAAGCAACTCCCAATCACCGGTCCCCAAAAAGTCTTTGACGAACTTTTCGTCTACACTTTTAACTACATTGTTCTTTTTATTCCGGATTTTAACTTTACGCATTTTGTCACCTTCTTTTCTAAATAAATTACGGATTTAAAATTGCCCGGACGAACTCCAACAACTTTGTAATCCGCCCCTGCTGGCGGAGTATCATAAACCCATACGTCATCACCTTCAGAAATATTTTTCGTCATCCGATAATCGATCACAGTTTTCAACATATTGAAGACCCGGTCACCGTACTCTTTGATCTCCAATTCCCCGGAAACTGAAGAAAGACTTAATCGATATTCTGTCGGATAACCGTATTTCTTTCTTTCAATACCCGTTGAAGTATCACGCCCAATGATGTGTGAAACTAAAATTCGATTGTTCCGAATAATCGTCATTTAGGCACACCAACTTTAGGAGTAAGCTCGCGAATCAGACCGCTGGATAGCTGTGTTCGGTCAAAGCTGACCGTGTAGTTATTTTCCGAGTACGCAAGCACAGATGACATACCGCTACGCTCAATAAACTCAATGGCCGCACGATAAACCCAATTTTTATACTTTGGTATTAGATTTGAAATGTCATCTTTTTTCAATTCTGAAAGGACAAAAAGAGCGGCTTCTACCGCATCTTCAATATCCAGCAATTCAATATAAGGATATTTTTCTGACAATCTCGCGATCAGTTCATTTTCCACGCCTTACTCCTTTCTTTTTCTTCGCTTTTTTTCAACAGGATCTGAAAGTTGTTCATCCTCGGACTGTTGTTCATCCTCGGATTGTTGTTCATCCTTACCATCCATATTTTGCGCTTGAATAATATAAGGGTTGACACCAACGCTGGAAACAGTTTTGTTTGATTTCTTGACAACTTTTTTATTGACTTCGTCCCAATCGTCAATTTTTTTGATGCCCAGCCGCATACGCATTTCATCTTCTGTATAGACGCACCCAATCGTCGTTTTAACCGGTATAGGGTTATCTTTCAGAATGAAAACTTTAAATGCGTCAATTTGAATCGGATATGCCCTTTCGCCGTCATAGCAAAAGGGCATTCCATTGATAAGAATAAACATATTAACCGTTAGTGTACAGGAAGGCCAGCGGGACGTTTTTGTGATTGAAAACCAGTTTCCAGTTATTCGGATTCTTTAACTCCTCATCTGTCGGGGATTCTTCTTTGATATTATCCGAAATAATAGACAATCCGTTAGGATGTAATACTCTGCCCTGTTTTGTATACAACATTTCGACACCACCCGCAGTTTCTGGGTCATATTCGGCATAATATGGCTTATCCAGATCTCGCGAACAAGTTAAGAAAGTTCCTTCACCCGCCATGATTGTTTTGTATTTTGGATAACCGGCAATCGATGTATCTACTGTCCCACGATCGTCAACGACAATAATCTTGCCGTTGTAAGTAGGAAGATCAACAGTATCAACAATTGCTCCTGGAATTGTATACTTGCTAAAGTTAATCAACTTCAGAATGGATAGACGTGTATAAACGGCCGAATGCATGATAACCAAACGGAAACGATCCGCCATATCACCAAGAGCCTTCTGACCTAATTCAATTAACGTTGTTTCACCGATTTTATCAGATTCTTCGATCGTCCCTTCTGTTTTTGCGAGATTAGTTTTGTGCGTCTCAAGCCCTGCAACTCCCTCGACGCCTTCCATGATCGCCATCAGAACATGCTGCCAAGTCTGCTGATAGTAATCGCCAACCTTACGACCGATATCGCCAATTGGGTCAGCGCCAGTTAGCTCACGAGTGAAATCTTTAGCTTTCCACGACTTCATTCTCAGGACGGACATAAAGGTTTGTTTTTTCCCGGATGTTTCAATTGGCGTGTTATCTGTCATGCCGTCGTAGTTCAACGCCGCGTTTCCTTCTTCTTCGTAATCCATCGGGACATATAAAGGCATAGTTCCGACGTTGCCGCTGGTTCCGATCAAAGATCGAATTGTATTATCTTCCCGAATAATTCCGGAAGCGATAATTGCTGTTTTTAAATAAGACGGTTCCGATACATAACCGGAAAACACTTCCGGATCGAATGGAAAGCCGCCAAAAGTACCTGTTCTTGGCATAGATTATTTTCCTCCTGTAAATTTCTTGTATACATCTGGATGTTTTTCCTTTAGCTCCAAACGCTGTTGATAATTCATTTTTGCAAAATCTTTCGCTGTGATTTTGTCTACCTCAAGTCCACCCTCTCCGGCCGGTGTAGGCGGTCTTTTAACACTTTCCAATTTCAGTGCCGCGATCTCATCGTCTTTCGCCTTTAACCGAGCCGCAATGACGGCGCCAAACCCTGATACAATTCCTTCAACGTCCACATCAGCAACCGAATCCCTCAAGCTCTCGATTTCATCAACTGAGAATCCGTTTTTAAGCAGCGCATTCTCCAATTTCAAAGCACGGGTTGCTTTCTCTGCTTCTTCTCGTTCGTCTCTTTGGCGAGCGGTTTCATCAAGGTTCGCTCTATACTTCTTTTTGATTTCAGCGAGTTCTTTTGCCACTTTATCAAATGCGGCCTTTGATACCGTTGGCTCTGCCGGCGGTTCTGGATCACCCTCTGATTCAGGATCAGTTTTCGTCTCCGGTTTTGGATCAGTATCTGTTGTTTCGGCAAATTGCTGGATGTTGAGTTTGATTTTCGTTCCTCTGCGGATCATTTCCTGTAAAGACATAATTCCTCCTGCGTTTTTTAGACTTCTCTGTCTTTTGCTTTTGCGTTTTAATGACTTCTCTGTCATTTGCGTTTTATCGTCTTCTCTGACGTATAAAAAACCGGACTCCTTATTCGTCCGGTTCCTTAACTTTTTTGTTTTCTACGTTATTTTCTTGTTCTTGATTTTTAGCAAGTTCAACAGCTTCCTGCTTTGACTTATCTATTTGAGCTTCCCATTGCTGGCAAACTTCGTGAATTCCTGATACAAGGCCAATCGCGTTTAGCGCAGCTTCTTTCGGGAAGTTCATCGCGATCAAATTGGACAACGACTGTGTTTTTACGAGCAAGTTATCGCTGTTTGTTCGGTTGAACGAAATCTTAATATCTTCTGGGTAAATTTCATTGATCGGGCAGGCCGGATCCATTTTACAAATAGCAAGCATAACGTCGAGATCCTGATTGATACCTTTGATGATTGACTTTTCGTCTTGCTTTGCAACGATGTCCGCTCGGGTCCATCCTCCGCCAAGCAATCGCGCCTGGCCTGTATCACCACCGGAAGTAAATGTCCCGGAAGCGCGCGGGACGCCTGCGATGTCATAGGCAACCGTAATAAGAGCCTCATATTTCGCGAGGACGTCTGCTTGATTAAGGGCGTTAACCAAATATTTAACGTCCGCAGGGCGTGACGGATCGTTTGAATTCACTTCCAAAGCACCCGCTTCTAATAAATCTTTTAATCGCTTAATATCCACTTCTTGGTTATAAAACACCAAGAGCGAATTAACAAAATCTACGATATTATCAACACTGTTTGAAGATATTAGATTAATACCATTGAGAATAGTTTCCACAACTTCGATGATCCCCAATTGGGATTTATTCAGATCATATTCGACGATCGGGCACACTCCAATAGTATTTTTTCCTTCACTTTTTAATTGAGCGATCCCCATAGGCGTGTAATCATATTCCAAAATTAGATCGTCCGTATAAATAGTAAGCGTATACTTTCGATCGTTAATATCGGAAGACGGTTGCTTTGATACCACACCGCCAAACAATTTGTCATGACCAATTGCCGTAGAGTAGACCACAAAAGATTCCTCGAATTCCAAGTTTTCAGTGCGAAATGGGACCTTAACTTTCTTTCTGTTATACTTCTTTTCATGTTCTTTTAGCGGCAGTGTGATTCTTCGGGCTGTGCCGGCAGTGTAAAGGCATTCTGCCAGATCAATGTTTTTAGAATCGTAGTCACAAGCTCGGAGAATCTTTGAAAACTCAGACAATTCTTGGGGACAGTCACTTTCCGATTCCATCGACAGTTTTACGCCATCGCCATACTGATATCCCTTTTTAAATTCAACCATTGAAAAGGCGTGGTTTTCAACAATGATTGTATTTCCTTTGTTTGCCTCATCATATAAACGTCGCTTCTTGAGAATCTCCTGGTCGCCTCTGTAAATTCCGTGAAGATGCCGATATTCAGTCACATTTTCCTGATGACACGCCATGATATGATTGATATATCGTCCTATATTTTCTGGTGTTAGATTGTTCTTTTCCAATGGGATAACAATCCTTTTTCGGCCGAAGTGAAACCTTGAGCCTAAAGCGTCAATCTTGCTCTGAATTTCTTCCTGCGTAGGATCTGTTATTTCCTCCGGTGGAATATCTTGAGATGGATCCTGAGGACTTGGGGATGGATTTATTTCTTCTGTCATAATTCAGTCCTTTCTAAATACCGAGCTTCCGTCGATTTATTGACTTTGGCTTAGACATTTTCAATAAGTTATCGATAAATTGCTGAATAAACAACACAATAGAATCGATCGCATCATCGAATTTATTCGGATAATCAAAGCTATATGACGTTATTGAAGCCATAGCTTTTCCCATATCTGTGCTTTCTGGGTATAACCCCTTTTTTGGATAGACGATCGAATTTCTGACGGATCCCTGATGATTGCTGATTCGGATCTCTTTGTTTTCCGTAGAGTATTTCTCAATGATCGTACATTTGTAATATCGGCGTCTTCGCAAGCGTTCTTCCAGCACTTCTTTTAAGCTTGTATCCGTGTTGTTTTCGATAACAATCTGTAAAACATTATTGCTGATGATTTTCTCAACGATATCGTCATATAGTTCTTTCATTGACTTTTTCTTGTAAAGAAAATCAACAAGGTAATATCGATCATCACCTTTATATCTGTTAAAAATCGGCATAGAAACATAGTTTTTTCCGCGGCGTGCCGGGTCCAGTGAAGCATACACAGTTTCCAGTTCAAGCTTCGGCAATCGCTCATATTGTTGAAGAGCTGACCATGTGAACCCCAACCCTTCCGGAGCAATTGGATTCTGCTGATAAACAGCAGCCCATAGATAATCGCTCATTTCCCTTTGCTTTTTCATCAATTTTTTTGTTGAAAAGCGTAAAGGACAGGTTGATTCGCCGTTTTCATTCAAAGCAGGAATACTGATAAATGCCATTTCGTCAGATGCAATCGTAAACTTCCGGTTATCATCTTCCACCATCTGGCAATCATCAGAATTGACTTCACGATCATAAACCACATTCAACAGGTCTGTGTGAGCCCACATGGTTCCCAAAAGACATATCTTCTGCGAATCGTCATCGGCACGAGATGTCCAATCCGAATCAAAACGATTTACCAGTTGTGCATGAAGTGTAGTGTTGCTGGATTCAATTTCGCCTTTCAGAAGATCATCGATGATAAGATATTTTGCACGCTTACCCGTTGACTGTCCATCGCGTGTGACCGCAAAAAATTGATTTTCATCTTCGCAGTCACACATGACGAAAGAGTAGTTATCATCATTTTTAAATCGAGGTTTGCCAGTGTACCGAGGAAAAATTTCTTCGAACGCTTTTGATTGAATAATAGCTTTCGTCTGCCGGGTTGTCGTTTTAACGAGGTCATCCGAGTACGTAATTCTCAAGATTGTTGCGTTGGGATCATTACCAATAATATTGGCAACCAAAAGATTGCCGAAATACGATTTTCCAAGCCCTGGCATACATGAAGCGCGAAGCATCAAGAATTGTTCTTCGTTGACAAACTTCGATCCATAAAAAAACACTGGCTCCATTGTTTCCAGTGTCTTATCCCAGATTTTTTTTGTTTTCTGCGCTTCCACGTATAAGGCCATATTTGCCATGATTCTTCGTGCTGACATTGCGAACAAATGCCTGTATAGATCAAATAATTTATTCGCAATCAGGACATCCCGGCATCTATCGATCGCTTCTTGAACTTTTTTCAGAACGTTATCGTTGATTTCGTAGCAAATATTAACTTGCCCCTGTACATCAGATTCTTCATATAGCTGATACAACGCCATGTAGAGGTTGGTTGTCACTTTATACATCATCGGAGAATCCCGAACTTTCACTTGCTTAAACAATTTCATATATGCCTGAGCTGCTTCTTTATAGTTCACGGTGACTAACCACCCCCTTTCTAAATTAAATAATCAGAATGTTACTAAGCAATCCTCCACTATCACGCCATCGTCCAAAATTTCAGGTATGGACCGATCTTGTTCTTTAATCGTAATCGTCGCAATAAAAATTCTTGTTCGCCCGATAAAGATGCTCTGGATCGAAACGATCTGGTCTACCGTGACATATTCGCCAATCGTAAGATCCGCATTCGTATAAATGTTCAGATACAGAAATCCCGTTCGCCTTGAAGATTTCTTTGTTGTAGAAGCTGCGTACAGATTAATGTCCAATGCTTGACACATAACTCTCCGGCCGTGCTTGTCTTCCACAATTGCTATTGGTACAGACTTCGTGGGGTCGTCCCGATACGTTTTCCACGGATATAATTTAATTTTTGTTCCTGATTTAATCATTTCTTGTCCCTCGTTCTATTGATTTCTGTATTTCCTTTAATGTCTTGCCCAGTTCATGGATTTCTTTAATCAGCTGGGAAATTTGTTTTTCTAATGCCGTCATTGAATGACTCCTTTCAAAATATTGGTGTGTAGTGAAATGGGGTAACTAGACCCCCGGGCGTCGATCAGACAATAGGGAAGGGGTACGTCATAGGAAAAAGCCTTTAAATAAGGCTTATTTGACTATCTGAAGTGTGCAATAAACGAACGTTTAATGAACATGATCGTTGATCGACCCATGAAACACCATGAGGAAATGGCGCATCCTATGTCATACCTTACGCATATTTAAGTTGAAACTTTTAAAATAACGAGGCGTGATTAACTGTCGTTACATCCCTCATCATATCCACTCTCATAACGCCTCACAGCATCACATGAGCTCATGTCAGCGTAATCATGCACGAATACATAACGCCTATATAAACGATGCCTACAAGCACGTAGGAACTCATGAAAAAGCGTCTATCATAATAATAAATATAAAACCTTTATTATTTATATTTCTTTAATATACAATACATAATTTTATATACTAAATAGAATATAAGTTTAAAGTATTATTATATATATACATATCTAGCAGCACGAACAGCAAGAAGGCCTCACAAGCTCCCAGAAGCAGCCCAGACGCGATAAAAGCGCTTTATATAAGCTCGATCCCTGATCAGAAAGGAAACGCGCCTTATATTGGCTCAGACAGCGTTATAGGCCGATTATATCTTAGATGCCCAGCGCATCAAGCAATAAGGGAAAATGTCAAACGCCGCATAGCCCATTTAGAAGCCATTACAGCGACAAACGAATTAAGCAAGTAAACTATAGTTGCAACGAGCAAACGTCGCTAGAACGGCCATTTATGCAAGTCAGAGAGGCTAGATATGTAAATCAGTTAATAATCATAAACATATCTAATAAATATAAAGCATAATCAACAATCGGCGAGAACGTAAAAAAAGACAGCTTGTTATAAGCTGCCTTTATTTATTGAGCCCAACCAGCGCCGCCAGAAACCAGAAGCAGAACCAGATCGGGAAGAAGATGACCATCAGAACACCCTTTATAAGCTTTCCCATGGCTTCACCTCCTCTCTTACTGTACCATAACAGCGCAGAAAGTCAAAGAAGCTGTAAGAATGTGCTGCCCCAGCTGACGGGATCACCTTAACAACACCTAAGGCCGACGACCGGCCGTCGTGGAGGATAAAGCGCCGGACCGCCTCTTTATCTCTGTAGGACCTGATAAAAACTCCGTCCTCAGTGTAAACATTAAACCTGATCATCTTCCCTCTCCTTTCATTAAACCTTCGGCGATCTTCGCCACATCTTCGGCCATTTTTCTAATTTCGGGATCGTCCAGGCCGATCTTCCAAGCTCCATAAGAACTTAGATCTTCCGACATCTCCCAGAGCGCGGCGCCTGCCGACGTTTTGTCGTCACGCCAGAATAAACCGTCCTTTTTTATCAACTTAAAAATTGATGGGCTGTGATAGCGTTTATGCTCCGAGTCGGAAACAAATAAATCAGTCCACATATTGCAATCAGATACATCAATCATAATAACAGCGTGACCATCCCAACCGTTATAATCCGATATCGCTTGATAGATGCCCGGAAAGGCTTGCTCGATGCGCTTTTTCTTATTCATATTTACCCCCATCCCTAAAAAGTGGCGCTATTATATTGCGCTTGTGAGATTACGCCATCACGGCATAAACCATCAATAAAGCAAGACCATTCAAGCTGTACTTTGCAATAATCGTTTTTTCTGGCGGCTTTATATGCCGCCATCGTTCCATAAAATTCTAAAACAAATAATCGTTTTATCTCTGCCTGTTTCACTTTATAAGCTCCCTTTTTCAATAAGCTTATATATAATTTTTTCGTCTTCTTCCGGAATGGGAAAATATTTCCATTCGCTTCCGTATGTGTAGCCACACACCGGGCAAGCTTTAGCAAGAATCCCGTCCGGGTGTTCGCTCTCATGTAACCAGCCTAAAGACTTTGTTTCTGTGTGCCCTTCGTCGCCGGCGTAAAGCGGTTTCTTCGGCTCGTAATATTTCGCCAATTCCGCGGGCAGCATTTCCGTCCATGTAGTCAACGAATATTCGAGGTTAGCGAAAAATTTTTGATCAATTGTCGGATTGAATGTTTCCCCAAGCTTCAACGCAACAAGGGCGGCTTTTTCGGCGGCTCTTTGTTCTTTCATGGCTTCTTGCGTCATTCTCCAATGATATAAAGTAACCTTCTTTCCCGCCAGCTTATGCCATCCCGCGGCGTGTTGATGCTCACATTCTGGGTGCATATCGTTAAGATGATACGCTTTCCAGAGTCTGAAGATTTCGGAGAAAACCGGATTTTGGATATATGGGGCGATGCTGTCAAGGCATTGACCACCGGCAACAACGTCGGAATGCCGAGCATTCCAAACCAATGCAGAGACGGAAAAACGCTTTTTGTCTCCGTTCTGCTTATATTCCATTTCCACGGTTACCCGGTTAAGCGCCTTTCCTCGTCCTTCGTAATCGATGCAACCAAAATCAAACTTTCTTTTCATCGCTTTGATGATCGCAAAATCCGTGTGATGGGTTTCCGCATCGGATTTCGTGAAAATATCCGTGCCGTCGTCGTTGGTGAAGTAAAGGCCGAATCCCGCCGATCTGGCCGATTCTTCCGAAGGGAAGGTTACCGCCTCGAAGGTGCCGCGCGGTGTTCTGATTGTTGTTCTTGTTGTCATGATTTTTTCTCCTTTCCGCGGGGGTTGTCCCCGTGCTATAATTGGGTCGGCTGGTTTTCCTTGTCATGATTTCCAGCCGTCGCCGTAAGCGCTGGAACGCTTGCGGCTTTTTTGATGCTGTTGTATAATTGGTGTACACGGGGTAACCCGTTGTGGTGCGCTTAACCCGGGCAGGGGTTAAGCTTTTTTAATTTTGCTTAACCTTAGACGGAGCGACAACCATATAATCAAAATCACCTTAACCATACGTCCCGCCTTTCTAGCGATCTTCCGCACGGTCTTTGACTGGGGCGGTTTTTTGTTGGGCCGCCCCGTGTACATCTAAAGGATATCTCTATCCGTCGATATTGTCAACGACTTTTTGAACATTTTCGCCTATCCTTTCATTAGATAAAAAGCCTTAAAATAAGCATTTTATCGCGTTTTTCAACGGAATTCAAATGATTTTCGCAAAGGAAAATAACCGATACTTATTGAACATTTTTACACATATAAAAGGGGATGTGTCATAGGCAAACTGTTGCAGGCTTTTGGGATGTGTCATATAAAAACTGTTTCTAAGTTTTCAAAAAAAAGCGTGACCTCAAGAGATCACGTTGCTATAATATAAGAATTTTATTATCAATTTATACGATCAATCACATATGGAAGAAACATGAATACTACTATAGCACATAAAACTACAGGCATTAGATCATAGCCTTCATAGCACACCACAAGCGAAATAATAAACATTAAAAATAATAAAGCTATTGAACAATAAAAAATTTTATCCATGACAGGGTGTTTTGCCGAATCCTTAACAATTACCATAACGAATCTTAAAAACAAATATGTAGCTGCAACCATAGCCATACCAAGCATTGATCCTAATACCATGACTTTACCTAAATCAACACCATCACCGATCTCTTTGAATAAAGTTGACATGGTACTTATACCGCCGAACATTACAAATGAAATTGCAGTAAAAATGGCAACAATTGATATCAGTTGATTAAGTATATCTTTTTTCACTTCTCCAACTTCTGCTTCAGCTTTTTTAGCAACACCTTCAAATCGTTCTTCTGTTGCTTTTATAGCTGCTTTGATTAATGGATCCGATCTTTTTTTAAAAGCTTCATCCGACATTTCAAAACTGGTTTTCTGGCTCATCGCTAAGTTGATATGATCAGTAAGTTTAATAATCACTTTTATGATATTAGCCCGCTTTTCTTCATCAAAATTACAGAATATATATTCGCTTTGCAGGACTTTATCAAGATTTGTTAGTAACGTACCCATTTCCACAGTTTTCTTTGCATACACCCTATTAGTAACAACAGAATATAAAATTCTATCATGATTTTCTATATACGACTTCAATCTGGAAACAAAACTAGATGGATCAAATTCATCGCTACTCACATCTAAAATTGCCAACACATCATTCATTGCCTCTTCTTTTTCGGAATATTTTGTAATTCTAATATCGTCCAAATCATTTCCGTCAAGTAAATTTTGCAAAACTCTATTTAATTTTTCTACATCGATATCCATAATTAATTACCCGATCCATATTGATTCTGAAAATATTTTTTAATGCTTTCATTAGTTATTTTTATACTTTTTTGATCAGGCTCATACACGTCAGCCCAAGGCGCTTGTGCGTGAGTCATACTAACCAATTTAGTAGACGAATAATTTTTAAACATTTTTACTACTAACTCAACCAATAACTTAGTATTAGAATCTAATACCGATTCGTCGAATGTCTTAACTATGTCATGAGGATCAGTAAAGTCATAATATGTCTCAACCTTAGGTATGCTATTAGAACCAAACACCTTAAATTCATGATAGACCTCAGGCATAACCGGGCCGAAGCTCCAAGCCTCAAATTCGCTTGTAAAACACGCTTCACCGAACGCCGCAAAAGATACCCCTTGCACAAAGTAAAGTAGTTTTTGCAGTTTTAGATTAGAAACCGGTATGTTGCTATCATTACAATAATTAATTATATATCTAGCAACATCTTTGACTTCCGCTTTGCTTTTATCCATATATATCACTCCATATATAGTATATCATCTTAACGCTGAGTTGCGTGTTAAGATGATTACAATCACTCAATTTTCACCGCTAATAGAGGAAGCCTTTCAGCTTCCCTTGGTTTCTTTTCTCCGGTCTTTCTTAATTTCTAATCCAGCCTCTTTGATCGCGCTGTAAACCGTTCCTCTTGCAACGTCCATTTGCTTTGATATATCAACAATAGACATCCCGGATAAATAAAGCTTGCAAATTTTCTTTCTGCGCTTTTCATCTACCGGCCGGCCAAGCGTTTTTCCAGCCGATTTCTTCGCCGCCAACGCTTCTTTGGTTCGCTGCGAGATTTTTTCTCTTTCCCTCTCAGCGAGATAACACATCAGCTCAAATATTACTGATCGCATAAACCGCATATCGAGAGTAGCGCCATCTTTGTACATGGAATTCATCATGGGCATATCGATGATAATAACGTTAATATCATGTTTGTCCATCCATGCCCATTCTTCCTTGATCCCGTCCCAATCACGCCCGAGACGATCGATCTCTTTGATTACAACATAATCGCCAGGTTGCAGGATTTCTTTCATTTTCTGATAAGCGTCACGGAAGAATGTTTTACCCGTGACTGTATCACTAAACACCTTATCATAAATAACTCCGTTATCGCTGGACCATTGCTTTAACGCCTCATCCTGTCTGTCAAATCCTTGCTTTCCTGTCGATACTCGCTCATATCCATAATATGCCATAATGACACCCACCTTCCATATCTAAATGATATCATAAATGTTCATTAAGTCAATGCATTTATTGAACATTTATATTTTTTAGAATGGGATGTGTCATATCAAAACTGTTTCATGATTTTTTACTACATGAAGCCTGCGGCAAAAGGTTTTTAAGCTCTCTCTCCAATTGATCAGCCGGTTTGAATCGTGCTTTGAATCGGTTGTCCTCGTTGGCTTCTTTTTGTGTCACAAGGCTATGTCCATTGTTGCCAGAAACTTGTGTCCGGAACTTTGTTAAGTTGGCTTTGGTCACACCACCTTGACCGGCAGACAGTTGCGAATCAATCAGATAATCCTCAACCATCTGCATCACCGCCCGGATATCATCAGCGTCACTATTGAGATTTTGGTTATAAACTTCTGCTGTCCATCCCATGAACTGGCAGAAATTTTCTTTGGTTGGAACGAAATTGATCTTTTTATTAAGCATGTACATGATCTCTTGATACTTCTTCAAACAAAAATCAATCTCTGCCGGATCAGTGAAGGACCGATCAGCCATCTCGGACAGGTTGTTATCTTTATTAAAAATGTAAGCTACGATCGGATAAATATTAACACCATCTCCACTTGCGATTCGCAGTTTCATATTTTCGTTATCGAGAATATCATTGTCCAGATCTTGGATTATCTGATCGCTTTTCTTCTTGATCCATTCCAGCAGATTCATTAAACAAATCTTCTCCTATTCATAGTCATCCACCCCTTTGAATTCTTCGCCGCCGAGTTTGTCGGCCGGCTCACGACGGGATCCAGAAACAAATCGAATGCTATCAGCCACCAGCATAATCCCTCGTTTGCGATCCAAGTCAACATGCCCCTGGACCTCGCAAAAATCGCCTTTAACTGCATACTCAAACGCATTATCAGCCACTTTACCATAACAGTTAAACTGGATCAGAACGTGCGTGTTACGATTTTCATCTCCTAAATACCTTTTTGGCACCGCGAGTTTAAGGAAAGCATAACTGTCTCCTTTAGCTGTCTTGTTATAGATGAGATCCGTTCCGATCTTACCGCTACAAATGACGGTGTTGATCATAATTCTTAATACCCTTGATCCTGGCGCTGATGATTGATACCGTTTTTGACTAAATATTGCTCATAGATTTCATCTTGCGTGAATCCGAGCGCGTCTGCCAGCAGCTTTGCACTTCCAACCGCTTTGTCGATATAGCCTTCACTTACGTTCCAGATTAGCGACGCAAGAACTTTGCTAAGCAGCACTGTTTTATCCTCTTTCTCAGCTCGAGTTTGGTATTCCTGAGCGTCATTCAAACACTCCAAGTATCTTGGCACATTCATCTTATATTCATTGCACAGGCTTAAAAGAAAGTGGTATACGTCAACGTATTCTTTCAGAGCTTTTTCTCGATCATCGACAGCAGTTGACTTCCAATGTTTGAACTTCGTCGGAAGTTCGTTCATCATTTCGCCAATCTCGACAATCAGCGCAATCTTAATATTCTCATAAGGGTATTTCTTAATCCCTTGTTTATTCAAAATTTCTTTGTCCAATTCACGTTGCATATGCAACATCGTGCGGATCTGGTTACGTAATGTATTCTTATTTTCTTCCATGATTTTTCTCTCTTTCTTTTTATTTATAGAACTAATTCCGAATGGCTTTAAATTTAACCCCAGCAGTCAGGGAGATAACTGCCAGGGAAAAATAAAAGCGCCCCGAAATCAGGAACGCTTGTATCGCACCCGATTCGCTTAGAATTCTCGGGAGCTTATTTTTTTGAGGTTTAACAGATTCTGCTCAATCCGCTTATTCCCCGCTCGGCGTTGTCACCATCTAAGCAGAGACGTGACACCAACCGCCCGCGCTGTTACGAGCTTACGCCGCATTTTAGTCGGCACCGGTAATATACCCTGTTGCATCTTACGCGCACATAGTAACACGTTTTTTAGTGGGACGTGTCCCAAGTTTCTAAAATCAGCTGGTTTATTCTATAACCAACGTTAGATTTACTGCGTGGAAGCAGATATCCGATCTCACGATATGATTTTTCTTCCACATAAACTTGTTTAATCAATTCGCGGTCCTCGGGATCCAGACCAGCCATAAAATCATCCAATCCAAGATAGCTGCGTTCCTGTGCCACTTCTTCAATTAGATATTCTAGGCTGGTATATTCTATGATCAGTTGTTGTTCCGCCGGGTGTTTGGGATCCGGACTGCCTACACGGCAGCTTCGGGCTGCAGCTTTGGGAAAATCGCAATGCCAATGCAGTTCGTTCTGAATTTCAAAAAATCGTCTTTGAAGTTTTTCAATTTCTCTGGTGTAGCTTCCATACAACCAAAGTTTCTTTTTGAACCTTTGCTTATATTCCGATTCTGTGATCCCTACCATTTCCTTATACCTCCCTGTGTGTTAAAATAAATTTGTCGATTACACACGGGAGCCAGAAATGGCTCTTTTTGTCAGCTTTATTTAAAGTATCAAAATTTCAATTTATCTTTAATAGTTGTCTGTTGGTTGCATCATAAACGCCAACAATTTATCCGGATCATGGCATAATCTGTATAACTCGCACCCTTGACAATCGCAAGTCAAACTACAGCCAAGACTACAAGCAAATTGTTGGCAAAGCGCAGCTGCGTACTTATCCAAGTTGCGACGGCTGCCATTGCCAATACCTGCAAAGACAAGATTGTGATCATCGATGTATTCATTCGCAAAAATTTTGCGTGGATTGTTTTTATAAAACTCCTGCATACACGCCACATTATCGTTGATAGCGTCAAACTCAATGCCTTGTGCCAGACACCAATCAACAGCCTCCTGTAACCGATCGCCCTCTCGCATCGTGTTGAGAATGATCTGATCACCGTTAGCCTTGCATTGCTTGGCGTACTCAACGACTGGGTATATCGGCCGGATAATCTCCGGCCACTTGGTCACCGCCAGAGTGCCGTCAAAGTCAAATGATACTATCTTGCTCATCGTTTATCTCCTCTCTACGGCTCGCAGCTTGCGCCTGAGCCTCGCCAGATGATCTGCTTTTGCGTGGCCAGGATGGCCGCCTGGAGCTCAGCGGCAGTCATGACCACGCCCATATCGCTACACTATAGATAACGACGGATGTAATTATTAGCCACATCTGAAATGATCCTCTTTCGATTTTATCAGGAGTTCCAATTTCGTAAATTGCCCAGGCAATGTACGCTATCGTAATGCCTGCTATAAACAGGCATCTTACTAATGTTTTAACATCCATCACAGATCACCTCCGATCCTGTCAATGATCAGCACAACCGCCACAAAGAAGACGGCGAGCAGCGCGTGGATCATTGGTTGTTACCCCAGTACAGTGCCTGGCCACAATCTTGGCAATAATTGCAGCCCCAGTCACCTATTGCATATTCAAATTCTCTTCCGCAATTCGGACAATAAGCCAGGTCATATATTAGATTACCGTCTGTATCACACCCATCTGCTGCGTATGTCAAGTTCTGCGGATAAGCTCTGTCTACCAGTTCTTGTAATGATTCTCCTTCAGTCACTACCGCTGCTTTTGTCAGTGTGTCATTATCTTGTTGACATTCGCTCATTAATAGTTTCTCATCGGCTTCTTTAAGGCGTTCAGCCAGCCGCTGCAGCTTGTCCTTTTTTATTTCCTTGACAAGAGATTCCTGGTAAAAAATCATTTTATATTGTTCCAGCATAATCTCGACGTCAGCAATTTCTTCCGCAACATGAGTAATTGTTTCTGTGCATAACTTCCGTCGAAACTTGTTGATTGCTTGGATCAGCTCCGCCATTTCCTCGATTCCCTGATTAATCTGAGCTTCTGATCCCCATGTATCTATAGCAAGTTTGTATAGTTCCTTTTTGTTCATAATTTTTCTCATTTTAATCTACCCACGCATCGCTTTTATAGCGTGACGCTTCCTTTCTTTTCATGTTCTCAACTTGCTGGCGCAATCCGAGATTTTCACGATCCAGCTTTTTGATTCTTCCCTTCAATTCAGTGATGATTTCGCACTTCTGGAAGTTATCATCCTCTAACGCTCTATTTTCGCGTCTTAACAATTCAATTTCTCTTTTTTCGTCTGTCATACCTTTTCCTTCCTCCTGCCTTTTTAGGGCTCCGGATGTTGTAAATCGTCGTTTTGCTAAAACAATTCACATTGCTGATGATCCCACCTTCTCAACTTTTCCGGCCGGTATTTCTTTATCATCTCGTAGCGCATTTGGCTGTACACTTTCTCCCACTTCTCCATCCTTTCCGCCTCGTATTGAGGATCAAACAGAAGTCGCACTTCCTGCGCGATATAAACATCTTTGAGCCAGTGTAGCGCTGCCTTGTAGCGTAATGGCTCATGATCATACAATGCCTTAAGCGATTTACTTAATCTCTGTCCAGCAAACGGGCAGCCAATACAGCCGGTTCGATCAGATCTGTAAATTGTGTAAGCCTTGGACAATGGAATTGTGTATTTTTTTATAAACTCATCGATATCCTCATCTGTCCAGTCTATGATCGGAAGTTTAACGATCATGTTACCTTTTGTTCGTGTGCAAGCCGTCCCGCCAGCTTTTATCCTAGCTTCCATGGTTGCTAATCTTACTCCGCCTTCAGCTGCACGTTCGCCTGTCATATATCCCTTCATGCCATGTTCTTTTTCCCATTTGTCAAAGGGCTTCTTTTTGAGATATTGGCAGCACTTGTTGCCTACTTTAATATCGAAATCAGGATGAAGAAGGTGCAGATCGCGGTCGGCAAGCATTGTATTTTTATAACGACCTGTTTTATCGCCGAGCAGCTGTTCCAAGTAAAACAAGTTATGATTTCTTTGCCATTTTCCAAGATTATCAGATTTCATTTTGCTTTTAATAGGCTTGCCTTTGTTCTTCAAAATCCAATCGAACGAATCTCTTTTATCATGTCTGATTGTTATCACATTACTGTACCAGTTTTCACTTACCCACCGCACAAACTCAGTAGTTGCACCGAGTTCAATTCCTGTGTTGTTAAACACCGCTGGAATCGCTCCTGGCGGAATTGTCAAAAGATCTTCGCATTGTTTGATCAGCGCCAGAATAACGGTACTGTCCTTTCCGCCAGAAAATGAAAGATAACATTTTCCTTCTGTTTCGTTGTAAAGGGATTCAACGCGCTCCTGCGCACGGGTAATTTTGTCTTCTAAACAAGTCATATAGACTCCGCATAGGCTTCGCATCTCTTTAAATGTTGCATAGATTTAATGGATTCTTTATGGCAAAGATCAGGCAAATTCGCTTTAACAAGCGCAGTTGGTATAGGAGGGCATACAGCATTGCCACATCTTTTGACTTGTTCTGATCTAGGGTATTTTTTTCCTGTATAATCGTGATCAATTACATAATCAGAAGGAAATCCCTGGCAGCCATAAAGCTCACTTGGTTCCAACATCCGCAACCCTATATCTACGATCGTATAATCAATCCCCGCGATAGTAACTAATCCAAATCGATCGTTGGCAGTAATGGTATCAAGCGGATCTTTTATATCCTGACCTATCCCTTGTCCATAATATTTGATCAAAAATGATCTAACTTCCTCTAAGTGTTCGCCGCTATTATTGCTGAGTTGTTTTAACCTTGCTGCACACACGCTGTTATGATCTCGCGCAGTAATCGTTGGTAAAGGATCTATTACCTTTGCACCAGCACCTGTATATCCACCGTCGTAATACTTGTGCAAAAATGAAGTTACTAAACCATACCTATTTGAACCATCTACTGTCATGATCGGATCTTTAAGTTCTTGACCTCTAACCACAGAAAAAGAAGTTTCGGAATGATATTGGATCAGCAAAGGTGAAACTATCCCATACCCATGTTTTCCAGTTATTGTTGGCATAGGCTCCTGGATACTTTGTGGTCGACGTTCACCGCTATGATTACACTGGATAATAAACGGCTTAGGATTTTCTAGCACGAATTTCTTTATTCCCTTGGCAATTCTTTTCATGGTTTTATCCGCCAGCGGTCTGACCGCACGAATACCGTACTTTTCTTTTATTTCTTCGGCAGAATCAAATATCGATGGGCAGGGTAAACTAAAATCAATTTGAGTGTAGGCACCGACATAAGGTTTTAACTTCCCTGATTTTGCTTCTAAGCTATACGCTGGAGCATGAGTTGGCTCTGGCCATGTTATAGGTTTTCCATCACATCGAGCAATCATGAAGAATCTCTTGCGCATTGTTGGTGCACCATAGTCAGCCGCTACAAGTTCCCTGAAATCAACCTCATAACCAAGTTTTTCAAGTTGTCCTACAAATTTTTTGAATGTCTGTCCCTGTTTTGCTTTTATTGGATGATGCCGGCGATTAAGCGGTCCCCAAGTTTTAAATTCCTCTACATTCTCAAGCATGATTACCCGCGGCCTGACTGTTCCTGCCCAACGCAGTGCAACCCACGCTAACCCTCGAATATTTTTATCTTTCGGTTTACCTCCTTTTGCTTTACTGAAATGCTTACAATCAGGACTGAACCACGCCAGCCCCACCGGTCGACCGGAACAAGCCTTTACTGGATCAACATTCCATACTGATTCGCAATAATGTTCAGTGAATGGATGGTTTGTTTTGTGCATTCGTATTGCTTCCGGATCATGGTTTATTGCAATGTCAACGGATCTTCCCAAGGCCATTTCGATACCTGTACTGGCACCTCCGCCCCCTGCAAAATTATCAACAATAAGTTCATCAAAGATTGTAGGATTATTTTTCATAAATTCGTCCTCACATCAAGCTTGTAATTCATCCACCAATAACTTCCTTCATTTTCTTTGCTTTTGAACATTACCAGCCTTACAATTTCGTATTCCTGGATTTCTTTATCTTTGAACGGATATTTTTTACAGTTAGGACAAAGGATTGTTTCTCTTTTTTCATCATCTGATCCATCTTGGTTGAACTTATTTATTAACAACGTATTTACTTCTTTACCGCAATTTTCGCATTTCATTATTTCGCCTCAACTAAAATGGAAAATAATCCGAGCTGATTTCTAATGCCGGCGCATCTCTCATATACTCCTCAAAAGATGCGTCAGAATCTGCTTTTTGAGTTGCAGAATGCTCTTGATTACCATAGCCAGAAATAAGCTTAACGTTATCGCATTGAACGGTTGTTTTATAAACTCGCCGGCCATCTTTATCATCATAGTTATCAATCTGCAATCTTCCTTCAACTCCAACTATCGCGCCCTTATGAGCATACTGGCCGAGGTAATCCGCAGATTGTCGCCAAGCCACACAGTTAATAAAATCAGCTTTGCGATCCTTTCTATCACCGCCAGAGTACCGGCGATCGCAAGCTACTGTGAAGTCGGCAACGGAAAGTCCGTTTTGTGTTTTTTTAATCTCTGGATCGCGCGTTAAACGCCCTACAAGAACAATTCGATTTATCATTCTTAATCCCTCCTTAAAATGGTAATGAATTTTTTCTATACTGGTTAATGTCCCATCCATCTCTTACAATCAACTGTAAGACTTTCTTATGACCATAAGGAAATTCGCCGAAAATCCCTGCACATCCAATAATTTTCACTAAAGCAACACCATTCATGTTTTCAACTATAGCCAAATCAGCTGTTTCGCGATCTGTCTTATGAATATAGGATATGTTATCCGGCAATCTCCAATAAAAATATCTACCTGGAGAATCAATGTGCTCTCCAATAATGTACCTTTTAATTTTGTTCATTCTCATCTCCAAGCCTCCTCTCCGATGTTTGCATCATCAGATTGACAAACATATCTCTTAATAGACCTCACCTTTCCACATAATTCCTCCGAGGTTAAATCATCGATCGTTTTAGGATTGTGATCGAATTGAGCGTGATAGAATGCCGTACAGTTTGGAATGATGTAAAACGGCAACTCTCCAAAAACAATTTTATTCGTTACCTCTACTGGTCGGATGAAACTTTTGACTGGAGCTTGAATACCCAGTGAACGATATAATCTGATCAAATTGTCATGTCGCGTAACGATCATGACATCATCAATTCCAACAAAGTACGAAAGCGACGTGCTTTTAAACAGCGACATACCATCGGATTTTCTAATAGCGATAAAACCAGCACTTTCCTTTTCACCGCTGAAATTGAGTGTGTAAACGGTTTTCCCGTTGTCGTAGCAAATTTTGGCTTCTTCGTATGTTGTTTCACGGATTCCGTCGATATCTCCGTTGATTTTAATTAAGCTCATATTTTTATTTCTCCCTTATTTTGATAATTGACTTTGTTCCTTTTTCGTCTTCGGAAAATTCGCAATCAAGTCCAAACGCTTGGAGTATATCCAGCACTTTCTTCGGCCCTCCAAGCCATTTGATACGTTTTGCGTTAACATACACATTTCCGAATACGGTCAGGTGTTTGATGAGGTAGTTTTTTATAAACTCATCTTCTCGGCTTTGCTTTGTCGGAATTTGCGATGCAATTTTATCGTCAAATTGTATATCCAGCTTTGCTGCCTGCTTGATTTTTTGCCAAGTGTTAATCGTACCTCTGAACTGACCAGCAAGAATCGTTTGCATTGTAGAATTATTTACACCGCAGAGCTTCGCGAAGTCTCGGTTGTACATCTCTTTGTTCCGGATGTATTCTCTTACCAACGGTATATTGTGTTGGTACTGATCTTCCGAAATTGTGGAAATTTTATTCCCCATTTTCTCTTATTTTCCTTCCCACGGGATCATCCCGATCACTTCTATCTCTGTTTCTTGTAGTTTCAGCGCTCCGCTTACGAGTCGCAAGCCCTCCACAGCGTTACTGCACACGATGTAAGACGGCGCCAGGTGCGGATAACGGCGTAGACGGTAAACCATCAGCACGCTTCCAGCTCCTTCAGCACTCGCTCGAGCCGATAACGTCCATTATTGGTTAGCTGCGTTTGCCAGGCGTTCGCCCGTGGCGACCAGCGGAAACCATTCTTTTTTAGGATGTCGCGGATTTCTGCCGAAGGTTTATCTTCAAATAGCAGTTTGATCCGCATTGCTTCGGGGTCTTCGACAACCGAAAATCCGTCATACTCTTTTGTGTCAGCAGGCCGGGCTTTCACTTCCTCCAGATTCTTGATTCGCTCTTTCACACGCCGGATTTCCGCATTGTTGTTGGATAAAGCCCAACTTTCAAACGGCTTCGGGTCTGCGCGCCAATTGATGTCCAAAGATATTTTCAGTTTTTCCAGCTCTTCTAAAGGTAAATTAGGGCAACCGTCCAGCGTTTTATACTTGCGATAAAAGGCATTGACTGCCTTCATGGTTTCCTGCGCCTGCTCAAGATTCGCCAGCTTGTTTTTCAGCTTTTCTATGGCTTCCGGATCGCCGGCGGTTATGACTTCCTTACCATTTAGCAGATTTCTGATTTTATCTTCGATTTCTTTGCACCGCTCGTATTTCTCTCGATTCCGATCCCGCGCTTGGTTCTGCCTTTCTTTTTTTCTCACTGGAAATTTAGCCGGTCCTGCGATCATCACCGACGGACACATCTGATCAATCTGGAAATTGGTATTGTGGTGATCTGCAAGCAACTTAGCATACTGATCGGCTAATTTCTCCGCTTTCTCAGCGGCGTCTGGCCGTCTCTCAGCCACTTTCTCAGCTAATTGGTATATTTGTTCCACTTCCCACTGATAAGCCGCTGTTGCACTTCCATCGCGATAATCATCAAAGGACATCATTTTCTTTGACCTGCGAGCTGCAGCTTCGTTGATTTCGTAATATTTTCTTTCCATCTCTACTTCTCCTGTTCTTTTAACTTGCGGCGGATTTCCTCGAATTCTTTACGATCAAAATCCGTTTCTTCTGCGGTTTCTTTTTCCGATCCGGATTTCATCTGTTGGTAGTAATCCGGTAGCACGTCCTGCCGATGTGATGTATAAGTGCTTTTCTGCTTAAGTGGGTAAAATGTTTTCCATCCACGCTCAATAGTCTGATTAACGATCATTATTTTTGTCTGATCGTCTTGAGCCAGCTTGTCCAGATTTTTAAGCGCAAGCTCCAACGCCCTGACGGTAAAGCCCTTCATGACTTTCCTCATTCCGACAAAATCGTCAAGGGCTTTTCTTAGAGTGAGATCAGGCGTGTATTCATCGACAAGCGACCTATATGTTTTTACTTCTTCTTTCTTTACTTCTTTACTTCTTAAATTCTTATATTCTTTTGATGTTGCTAAAGCAGTCGCTAAACTTTCGTCACAAGTCTGTTGAACATCCGTTGATAAGTCTGCTGAATCTTTTGATAAAGGTCTGTCTTCAGGTATGTCATTCGCTTGATACAGATCGAAGTTTTCTACCTTTATAATGCGGTAATTTGAGAATCGTCGGTTTGTGATTGTGTTTGTCATTTCCATGTGATTTAACGCTGTTCTAATCTGCGATTGCGTTAAACCTAAGTCATTAGATAAGTTTGCTAAACTTGTGACGCATTCTCCTCGACCAATTTTCTCGTTTTTGAACCTCGTTTCTTTCCAATTTGCAGACAACAGAAGGTGGAGAAAAACGCGCATTGTGTTGGTGTCACCGTACCATTCCCACTCCTTTAATTTGCGATGTATTTTAATGTATCCAGCCACACCTATTACCTCCTAATTGTCACTCCTCCATCACCAAGCGAACCTCAACACAAGGCCTTTCCGAATAGACTTTCTCCACCCTCAAGCTGGTTACCTGACTATCGTCTTTAAATGCGATTTGATTCAGACTATCAAGAATGATTTTTGCGATATTATCGAGATCTGGTTTCTTCATCGGACTGATCTCGCCTAAAACCATCGATGCCATTTTACGTTTAGATGCTGATTTAGGGATACTGAAATAAGCGATAATTTCCGCTTTAACCTTACCTTGCACTGGCGTGTGATACGGGTATGCCGTTTGGAATGACAGCCTTACCAAATTCTCATAATTAATCGTATCTTTAGGAGTGTAGGCGATCCCAGAGCGTGTAACTCTGGGTCTCGCCTTTGCTTTCGGTTCGCCGGGAACAACGAAGCTAATTATCTTCATCATCGCGATTGTCACCGCCAGAAACAGCCAAATTTTCGATGTTTTCTTCATCTGTGTGTTCTTTGCTGGCTTTGTCTAAATCGTTCTCAGAAGTCTTGTCTGGGGCTTCTGAGAACATGATGTTAATTTCCTTTGATTGAGGTTCTTCGCCTCCGAACAAGTCAGCTTGTCCAGGCGCTTCAGTTTTTACCTCAGTCATTTTGTATTTGATTAGACGTCCAACATCGTCGATCGATCTCGTGATATCCATTCTGTCTTTAACAATCTCTTTTTTTACGATTTTTGAATTCGTACTGGCAGAAATCGCAATCGTTTCTTTATTAGATGTTGCCGAGATTTCAAACTCAATAATGATTTTTCTTGGCTTTGTTGGATTTGTTCGTGGATCGTCAATATTCTGTAGAACCGTCGCGAGTTCATCACAGAAACCATCGATCAATTCTGGATCCGAAAGAATGGTTTCTGCGCCGTTGTTTTTTAACACTTCTCTATCTGTAACAATCATTATTTTTCTCCCTTCTTACAGCAGGCTCGGCTGGTCCGCCGCTTTTCCCTTCACTTCTCCAGTTTCTTGATCTACCGAATATTCATTTTCAACTTCCGCTTCATAGATTTCATTCTCGTTAGGAACTAAAGTCATATCATCGGAAATATCTGATTTAATAGTTTCATCAGTTTCAATCTGACGAACAAATTCAGTTTTTATAGGCGCATATTTCAGAGCTTTCTTAAGTACCGTTTTCTTCGCCATTTCCTCAAAGTTTGTTTGCCACGGGCCATCACTATAAGATTTTGAATATTTTTTAGCGTGTGCTTTAACATCTTCTACGCTCATAACTTCGAAGCCTTCACCGCCATTTACAGTTTTGAATACAGCGTAGAACCAAACCGGATTTCCACGGTTAGATTTTGCAGGAACATGATGTAATTTCGGTGTTAAGCCGAACTCGAAATCAAATTCGTCATTTTCGTAAACAGTTTGAGCCATGATCGTTTTGACCTCTCCGCTTCGATAAGCAAGATCAATTAAGCCCTTATAACCTAACTGAAAAGTACAAGCTGATTTATACGGAATTAAGTATGCTTGGCCAAGTGGCGTGTTTGGTTCAAGCCCAAGTTGAGCTGCATTCATCATGGCGGCCAAGAATGATTGAGGCGTGCATTCTGCTAATTTTTTATTGGAAGAAATTGCTGATAACGCAATGCGTGTAAATCTTTCCGGCGTCATTACTTTAGGTAAAGCCTTGGCAATTTCTCCTTGCATGGAAACAACATAATCTTTTAATGTAATGTTTCCTTTCTTTTTACCTTCCACAGCACTTTCTGCCGCTTTGGTAATAGATGTAGCCTTATTGTTTACTGTCTGACCATTCATTGTTCATAATCCTCCTCTTTTATTTCAAATTTTCTGAACGAAATTTCTTTTTGACACTCAGAGTAAATATCTGGATATTTCTTCCTCAGCGTCTCAGCGTCAATTCGATTTTGCTTTGCTGTTTTCCAACAAACTTTGAAGTTATTGGTCTGTCCATATTCATGATCACCAAGATCTTTCTTCAGTTCGTTTTTAAGCTTATCTATTTGTTTTTCTATACTTTTCTTCGAATTTTCGAGATCCCTAATCGAACTGATAATTTCTTCTCTTCCGAACAAATCTATTGCGCCGTATCCTTCCGGGTAGCGTTGCAGAAGGGCATTTGATGTCGATTCAGATCCATCAACAGGCGGTTCTTCATCATTTACAACATAATCCCAGAATGTCTTTTCAGCTGATATCAAGGCGTTAATTGCTTCTTCGTCACGTTCGACAACATACCAATAAAAACCTTTGCCAAGAACGAGAATTGCTATATACACTCGATCAACACCTGTTGTTGCCATGTAATGAACACATTGAGCATAATAGTTATCTGGTATCTCGCCTTTTTTATATTGAACCTTCGTTAAAGCGGATGCAGTTTTGCACTCTAAAATTGCATTTTCTCCAACAATTATCCGGTCAACATTGGCCAGCATGAATGGATAATCTTTTCTCTGATAACTAAAGTTAGATTTTCTAACTTTCTTACCTGTTTCTTCTACGAAGCGATATGCCACATATTCTTCTAAATCACGTCCTTGTCGCATTGCTTCATTATCTGTATCATTAGTGATTTTTTCTGTCTTTTCACACCACAGCGTATATGCTGATTTCCAAGGATTCAGTCCAAGCACAGAACCTGCATCACTTCCGCCAATCCCTTTGTTTCTGTCTTTTAGCCATTCTTCTCTGGTTCCTGGGATCTTAAGCTTAATTACATTGGAATTTCTTTTCCTAGACATTCCCCAGGATCCCTTCTTCGCACATAATTTCAATTTCTTCTTTTTCAAACTTTGTCTGAATTATTTGTGAGCATTCATTACGAAGGTTTTCTACAAATTTCGAGTAACAATTTGGACACATCGTTCCCCCGAATACCTTGTGTTCTTCACCAGTTTCACAGGAATGACCGCAATCGCATTCGTAAGCCAATTCAAATTCCGATTGCATTTGACAGCCGGCGCTGTAATGGAAATTTTGCTCCTGTCGCCAAAGCTGATCTTCAACTCTTGTCATTGCCGAATACCTCTTTAATTAGTACCTCCGCTAAATTCTTAAAGGATTCATCGTCACTGCATTCACATGTTCGACATTTTTCATCGTGTGCTTTTGCCAATCCGGATGAAACAGCGTTTATAATTTCATCCTCAGTTAACTCTTGTCTCGCAAAATCAGCGACGGCAGCCATCATAATAAACAAATCCAGCTTTTGCCCGGTCATATATCCTTTAACCTTGCATCCATCAAGCTCCATGTGGATTGTTGGTTTATTGAATTCCATTTTGTTCTCCTCCTGCCAGCTGACACATGAGCTGGACAATTAAATCTGTATCCTCGGCCTCTGACCACAAGGAACGTTGCTGATCCACTGTGGTTAGGCCGTTGCTGTAATAATCTTGCATGATCTCAAACATGCGTCTGAGGCCCTCTGTGGCCGTGTCATATTTGCAATACCTGAATCCGCACCGGATGCCGGCCGGATTATGCTTGGTCAGCCATGCCGACGAGCTGCCCCAGCCGGTCTCAAGGACAAACACCGCTGTCGCATAAACCGGACTGATCTGGTACTCCTCTGCCAGCTCCAGCAATGCTACCGGGACAACCCCGGAAGCCTTACCAGTTGGCTGCCACTCATGCCAGCTGATATCCATGTCAGCAGTGTAAGCCGGCGGCGTATCGGGCTGGTAGAGATCGATCACGGTCACCGTCTGCGGTGCAGGTGTCTCAGCCTCCGCGGCCGGCAGGTTGAGCGTCACCCCGGCAGTGATTGCGGCTGTGAGGACTACTAGGGCCGGGCGTCTAAGCCGATACTTTTTCATTTAATTCTCCCTTCCTTCACAAGCTCAAGCGCTTGTGATAAAATAGAGATGAATCTTTTGCAATGGGATTCATCTTTGGGCTTTCCGGGTGCCACCGGGGAGCCCTTTATTTTGCTGTATCATTGCGATCTTGCAATGATCTGAACTGGATAAGCACTTACCTTTGTTTTCATCAAGAAAGCGTTGAAGTTCGTTTTCTGCATAGATGCTTCCTGTTCCTACTTTAATTCCTGTGATAAGACCTTGCCTTACCCAAAAGCAAAATTTATCGTAAGTCACCCCCAACACTTCAGCAGCTTCCTCAGCAGTGTAAGCAAGACGTTGGTTCACTCTTTCACCTCGCTTCCTTAAAAAACTTGAATCAAAATTTCTAGGATAATGCCGATCAAGTAGATGACCAGCATTTTGTAGAGACAGCTTACTTTGACTTCTAGTTCAGAGAGCCGGTCTGTTAATCCGGTTCTTTTATGCACCATCATGAATAAGCACACAATGAGAGCCATTAGAAGAAAGCATCTAATCAGCGATAAAACAAACCCGATTTCGTGCATACATCACCTCACTCCAAAAAGTAATCAATCGGGACGCCGAAGTAATCGGCTAAGATTTTCAGCTTATCGACTTTGGGCTTTGATTTACCGTTTTTCCAATCAGTAAATACGGTAGAATTTAATCCTGTTTCTTTGGCAACTCGATAGGCAGTAATACCTCTTTCTTCGAGAAGTTGAGCAAACTTGTTGTACAAAATATCACCTCTTTCTTATTTAATAGTTAGGAAATTCTTGATATTTAGGATTTTCGATGGTATATTTAAAGTGTCAAATCAAATATATCAGCACACCTTTTATTTAGAATTTTCTAACTGTCTAAATATTACATTAGATTATTCTAAATGTCAATCAGATTTTTTAATTTTGTTTTTCTAAACAGTTTAGGAGTGATCTAATGTACGAAATTCTTGAGGATCTATTAAAGAAAAAGGGTCTTACTTTTTACCGTTTGGCTAAAGAAACTGGCATAAATGCAGCAGTCTTTTCTGAATGGAAAAAAGGCAAATCACAGCCGAAGTATGACAAATTATCGAAGATCGCAGATTACCTCGGTGTATCTGTTGATTATTTAATGGGTAAAGAGGAGGATGATACCCTTGACCAATATGGATTCAAAAAGGAGGAAGTGTATGCATACTTCCGCGACAATCCTGATCTGCTTGAAACTTACAGGCACATAACCGAAAACGATAACGTTAGAATCCTTTTTGATAAATGCAGAGATCTTACCGTAGAAGATCTGAAACCGGTCCTTATCCTGATCGACGGAATAAGAAAAGAAAAAGGTCTAAAATAAATGACCTTTGAAGAATATTGTGACTTACACAATATCAGGATAAAAATCGATTACAGTTTGACCTGTGCAGGGAGAGGATTCTGCTATTATGACGGAGATGAATACCATGTATTTGTTAATGGCCGTTTAGGTTATCAGCAACAGAGAAAAACTACAATCCATGAAATTATTCATATTATGGAAAACCATTTCTACAAACCAGCAGGAGCTTCTTCCGTAGATCAATGCGAGGAAGAAGTTCACGAAATTATAAAAAAATTGAAAGTATTTGAAAGGGAAGGCGAAGATCTTTGCCTTATTATAGGGGATTAATATGAAAGTTATGGGTAAGACCATTTTTGCTGTCTCGCTCTTATTATTAGCGTCAGGATGTAAATCCTCAATGGTTGAAAAAATAGCTATAACACCGGCATCATTAACGGTAATAAAGGGAGAGAAAACTGAATTCAATGTTTACATTACTCCAAGCGATCCTGATAAAAAAAGTATTAGTTGTAAAATCAGTGATGAAAACATTGGAAAAACGTCAGGAATACTTAGTTATTATGTAAAAGGCATTGATGTCGGTTCTGCGGTTGTCACTTGTTCTGATAAGTACAGTGGCGTAGTAAGCAACGAAATGGTTGTAAATGTTGTGCTTTCAGAAGAAGAAAAAAATAAGCTCGAAGCAGAAGCGGAAAAAAATAGAGTTATTGACGATCGACCAACAACAATCATCACAGAAATACAAAATGCTATGGTCGAAAACGAGCTAAACGGAAGTGACCTCTATGGTGGTAAAAACTTTTTAATCACAGCAAATATCGAAGAAATAAGTTCGACGCTGTTTAAAGGTAATCCCCTTATAACATTCAAACAAGGTAATGTTCTATTTAACTGTGCCTTTGATGGAGATCATGTTGCTTTTAGAAATATGCGAAAAGGTGATCAGTTAACATTTACTTGCACTTATGATGGATGGGGAATAGAAGCTGAATTTACAGGCTGCTATTGCTCCGAAGAAGAACTTTCACGTTTTTGGACGCCAGAAGAATAAAATAAAAAAGCCCAGCCGCTACCAACGGCCGGGAAATGGATCCGAGCTACCAACAAGGATCCAAGCATAGAAAAATTGTCCGCCAGACAATACTTTTTCTATGCTCTGATTTTATCATAAATATGAGAGGAGCGCCAGTATGGCAAACAAATTCAAAGCTGAAAAACACATTCGTCAACGCTATTCTGATAGAACAAAGTTATGGACATTCCAAGTCAATATTCAGTATAAAAACGAATATGAAAACTGGGAAACTTATAACGAATCGTTTAGTGAGAAAGACTACGGCTCTGCAAAATTAGCATTTACTGCCGCTGTCGATCACAGAAATGAAATGCTGAAGCAAATTGCCACGGTTGGAATTAAAAAAGTAAAGCCAATTCCTTTAGACAAAGTTTACGACGATTCTGTAATTCTTTTCCCCCGGCGAAAAGAAACAATAAGAAAACGTAAACAGGTTTATGACAAGTATATTAAACCGACGCTCGGACATACGGATATAGCTAAAATCACATCTTACCAAGTCCAGTTGAACCTGAACTCTTTGATTGAGGACTGCACAAATACGACGATTGATAGAGTTTATACCTGCTGGCAATATCTCTTCCGCACAGCACGCATGAAGAAGTACATCAGCATCAATTTGATGGAAGAAGTCATTAAACCAAAAAGTCTGGCGTTAAAAGTAAAAAAGAAAAACAACAAGACTGATTATGATACACTCATAAAAATAATGGACAAAATGAGAGAATGCACCCGTAACAGTGATAAAGATAAATTTGAAACAGAAATTATGATTTATGCCTTGTTTATGTTATACTATACAGGTATGCGGCCGTGCGAATGTTTCGCTTTGACTCGCCAAGATATTTCTATCAAGGAAAGAACCATTAGTGTGAATAAAGAAATTGGTTCTTCTGCCACCGAGTACAATGTCCTGCGCGCAACAAAAACAGAATTGTCAACGCGGATAATTCCTATTGTTTCAGACTTAATTCCAATTCTTAATGATTTATTGGCTTACCAGGACTCAGAATTTCTATTTGCGAAATTTGACGGTACCCTATTCGATATTGACAAGGTAACGAATAAAGTGAGATATGCATCCCGGATGCTTGGCATAAATTTTAATATGTATCAACTTCGACACCAGTTCAGTACAGATCTGATCACGGAAGGGGTTGATCCAAGGACTGTTATGGAATTAATGGGACACAACAATGCCGGAATGACGATAGATTATGCCAGATCGAATGAAGAACTAAAATTGAAAGCTCTCGAAGATCGTCTCCGCAGTTAATATCTTGCCATATATTTGCCATAAATTTGCCATATTTTTTCTCAAAAACGTTCAAAAACCTTCAAAAGGAAAATTACGCATACATCAAAAAAGCCTTTAAATACAGGAACATTCAAAAACATTCAAAGAAAACTGAGCATAAAGATGTCTGGTCGATCGCCCCATTAATAGTTCGCACAGGACATCTGGATTCAGGTGTCCTTTTTCTTAAAATGATGAATTTATCCAGAGGCCAGGCAATTTTAAAGATTTGTCTAATAAATCCAAAAGAACCGGGGAAACTTAGAAAAGTCTTTCCCAGTCGGGGAATGTCTTATGGTATAATTGTAAAGCACGAGGTGAAAAAGATGCCAAAAATAGCAGTGATGACGGATTCGTCCGCCGATATTAATACCCAACAAGCAGAACAGATGAAATTGACCGTCATGCGGTTTCCTTTAATGATTGATGGTCAGGAATACATTGAAGAAATGGAAATTAAAACGCCGGAATTCATTCGCCGGATGGAACAGGGGGCGATCGTCAAGACCTCCCAGGCGCATTTGGGAAAATTAATTCAACAGTGGAGTGACTTATTAAAAGAATATGATGAAATTCTCTACATTCCGCTTTCCTCGGGTTTAAGTGGTTCCTTTCAATCCGCCCTAACCGCTTCGGCCGCTTTTGATGGACGGGTAACCGTCGTTGACGCCCGTTTTGCCTGTTATCCTCTCGCCTGGCTTTGTCAATGGGCGCTGGAACAGGTTGAAGCCGGCCGCAGCTGCGATGAAATCAAAAACAAAATCGAAGAAGAAGCTGATCTGTGGGCAGCACTGATTCCGGAAAAGCTGGAGTATCTGAAACGGGGCGGACGAATTTCCGCAGCCGCCGCGGCGTTGGGCAATCTTCTGAAAATTGTTCCAATCCTCAAGGTGGAACACGGCAGTATCGACGTACTTGGCAAAGTTCGTACAGTAAAGAAAGCCTATCAAGTCGGATTGGACGCAATCGCAGAAGTCGCGGATCCCACTGAGTATGAATGGATGATCGTTGAAGCTGATATGAAAGAAGAAGCTGAGGAATTGAAACGGCAGATGGAAGAGCGAATTGGACAGCCAGTCACTATTCACGCGATGGGTCCCATCATCATGGCTCATACCGGGCCGCGGACATTAGGTTACGGACGCGTTAAAAAATTGAAATTCTAAGCCGGAGCGATCCGGTTTTTTTATTTTCTTACCAGATATAAAAAATCAGGACTATCGTACTCCGTGAACCCCGTCTATTCACTCCCTAAAAACGCCCATTCTCTCCCAAACGCCTGACAACATTGGAGCTGTTGGATTGAAACAAAAACAAGAGCCTAGCTTTTGATCTTACTTCAATGTCTATTCGCTCCCTAAAAACGCCCATTCGCTCCAAAACACTTGACAACACTAAAGCTGTTGGATTGAAACAAAAACAAGAGCCAAGCTTTTGATCTTACTTCAATGTCTATTCGCTCCCTAAAAACACCCATTCGCTCCAAAACACTTGACAACACTGAAGCTGTTTGATTGAAATAAATACAAGAGTCGAGCTTTTGATCTTACTTCAATGTCTATTCGCTCCCTAAAAACACCCATTCGCTCCAAAACACTTGACAACACTAAAGCTGTTGGATTGAAATAAATACAAGAGTCGAGCTTTTGATCTTACTTCAAAGTCTATTCGCTCCCTAAAAACACCCATTCGCTCCCAAATCAGTCCAATTATCCAGAAAATCAAAAAAACAGCTGTCCGTTGTTCTTGAATTGCGAACAAACAGACAGCTGTTTCATTATGCCTTAATGTTAATCGTGTTGCCGTCCGGTCCCGGCGTTGTCGTCAAATACTCAACGATCTTTGCGCGGGCATCCGGTTTGCTTGGCTTACAAGCCGAAGCCGTAGCGACCTCGCCGGCCACCATCGCTTCCGCCATGCCGGAGCATCCGGCAAAGCCGCAGCTTCCGCAGTTATAGCCTGGAAGCATTGCCGTTACTTTTTCAACGCGTTCGTCGACTTCCACTTTGAACACGTTGGAGGCAATCCCCAGAATCAAACCGAGAACGGCGCCGACCACAAACATCATGATAATTGCTGTAATCATTCTTTATTCTCTCCTTTTGATTGTTTCAGTACGGGGTTATGAGCGCAGGAAGTAATCTTGCAGCCCTCACACTCCGCCGTCAGATCCTCGCATCCTTCAGGTACTGGCGTTTTACTATTCAGATAGTAGAACAAGCCGAACAACGCTCCCAGTCCGATTAAGACCAGGATTGCGATGACCATGGATTAAACCAGTCCGGCAAAGCCGCTGAACGCCAGCGCCATCAGCGCCGCAACGATCAGAGCGATCGGATTGCCCTTGAAGGAAACCGGGGTGTCCGCCGCGTCCAGGCGTTCCCGGATCGTGGAGAAGATGTAGAGAACCAACGTGAAGCCGATTGGGATGCCCAGAGAATACACCAGCATTTCAGGGAATGTAAAGCCCTGCTTGATGTTATCCAGCGCAACGCCCAGAACGGCGCAGTTCGTTGTGATCAGCGGCAGATAGATCCCCAGCGACTTATATAAAGCCGGAGAGAACTTCTTGATGAACATTTCAACAAACTGAACAAAAGAAGCGATGATCAGAATGAATGACAACAGATCCATATATTCCAGAGAATTCGGTTCCAGAACCAGCTTATACAGACCATAGGTCAGGATTGAAGCGCCGAAGATAACAAACGTAACCGCCGCACCCATGCCGATCGCTGAACTTTTATTCTTGGAAACGCCTAAGAATGGGCAGACACCCAGAAACTGCGACAGGATGACGTTGTTAATCAGCACTGCCGAAATAAACAAAGTAAATAAGTTAGCCATCGTTATTTAGCCTCCTTTTTCGCAGCCTTCGCCGCCTGTGCGTTTTTATACGCTGTCAATGCCGCCGCTAAGACCGCAAAGGTCAGGAATGCGCCGGTCGGCGAACCGAACATCGAAATCGTGAAGCTTTCCGGAATCAGACGAACTTCAAAAATCAACTGGTTCGTAAACGGATTGGTAAAGTTGATTAATCCCGTCGCAATAATCTGACGGATTAAGGACATGACGACCAACGCGCAGGTATAGCCTAAGCCCATGCCTAAACCATCCAATGCGGAATCCAGAACGCCGTTCTTGCTCGCAAAGGCTTCCGCCCGGCCTAAGATAATGCAGTTAACGACGATCAGCGGCAAAAACAGTCCTAACGCCGCGTCGATCGAAGACGCATACGCTTTGATCAACAGTTCAATACTCTTAACCAGCGCCGCAATAACGACGATGTAGACCGGAATCCGGATCTCATCCGGAATAATCTTGCGCATCATCGAAATGATGACGTTGGATAAAATCAAAACGATAATAACGGAAACGCCCATGCCGATGGCATTGTTGAGCGATGTGGTGATGGCCAGCGTGGAGCAGCATCCCAGATACAGCCCGAATACTGGATTTTCGCGGATGAAACCCGCTGTAAAATTCTCTTTACGATTCATTGTTCATCCACCTCATTTCTGGCTGGCCGCGAACGCTGCGCGGACCGCTTCAATCGCGGAATTGCTCGTGAAGGTGGCGCCCGACTTGACGTCAACCTTGGCAATTTCATCCTCCGACTTCAAACCGGCAAATCCCGCCAGATATTCGTCGTTGACCGCGTCGCCAATTCCGGTCGTATCGTTAAAGCTTGTCATTTTAACGCTGACGACTTCCTGCTTGTCAGTATCAATGACGATTTCATATTCGTTATCGCCCTGGAAGCCTTTCGCCGTCGCAGTATAAGTCTTTAATGCGCCGTCTTCCGATGTCAGAACCGCGGCATCATCGCTGTCATCGCCAGCGACCGGCTGATCCGCCGCATCCTGATTGTCCGCTGCGAAAACCGCGTTCCAGGCAGCCTTGACGGCATCAATAGCCGAATTGCTCGTATACGTTGCGCCCGACTTTACGTCGATGCCGCCGATCGCGTCTTCGCTGTTCAGTCCGGCAAACCCGGTCAGATACTCATCGTTGACCGCATCGCCGACGCCCGGCGTATCGTTGAACGCCGTCATCGCAACGCTGACGATTTCCTGCTTTTCGGAATCAAGCACAACAGTATAGGTATTGTTGCCCTGGAAGCCCTTGGCTTCAACGGTAACCGTAACCTGGCTGCCGTCGGCCTTCTGATCCAGAACTGTCGCTGTGGAAGCCGGTGTTTCCGGTTCCTTAGATGCTTCTGGCGTTGCCGGGGTGCTTGGCGCAGGAGCTGCGTTGCCGGTTAATGAAGCATAGACAGCCTTGGCGGCATCTAAGCCCTTGACAACCGCCGTGGAGGAAATCGTCGCGCCGGACAGCGTGTCGATCTGATCACCGGTGGTCTTGCCAATGACGGTATTTCTGAAATCATCTTCCGCAACGCGGCTGCCGATGCCGGAAGTTTCCGCAATCGCAATCACATCGTAGCCGACGATCTTGGAATCGTTGTCAATGCCCAGTACAAATTTAATCGTGTCTTTAAAGCCGGAAGTTTCGACCTGGAACATATAGCCCTGGCCTTCCGCCTGATAGACGCCGGTGACTAATCCGGAGTCATCCGTGTAATCTGTTACTTCCGTATAGGTTGTGCCCGGGAATACTTTTTCCAGGCTGCCCATCACTTCAGCCAAAGCATTGGCATTGATTTTCGCCGCGGTGACTTCGTTGACTGCCGCCAGCAGGCCGCCGGCCAATGCGCTGACAATGGCTAAGAAACAGGCCAGATACAAAGCTTTTTTCATTTCTGACCTCCTTAATTACCGGCGTTCAATGCCTGAATAATGGCATTTTTCGCCGATTTGCTGGTATAGCTCGCGCCGGAAACATTATCCACCGCGTTGACGTCGTCTTCGCTCTTCGCGCCGACAAACTGGCTCAGGTAATCGTCATTGACGCCGTCGCCGATACCCGGAGTATCGTTGAACTCCGTCATCTTGACGCTGACAACCTCGCCCTTGGCCGTGTCGATGACGACCTCAAACTGATTGTCGCCCTGGAATCCATGCTGCGTGACGTTGTACGTCGTTTCCGTACCGTTGGTCGCGCCTGCTTCCGCAGAACCCGCGGCAACTGGTTTGATCGTGCTGCCGACCAACAGCGTAATCGCCAGACCCGCAACAAACAGGATCGCCAGGTTGCGGATGTTCTTAGATTTCATTTTGATCTGCTGGCCGTCGGTCAGACTTTCGATCAGCGGTGTCAGCATATTCATGATCAGGATCGAGTACATGACACCTTCCGGCAGATTGGAACGCAGCCGCAGAACGATCGTGATGACCGCACAGCCGACCGCAAACATAATCCGGCCTGCAGCGCTGGTCGGGTTGGTGACCGGATCGGTCATCATGAAGACCGCGCCGAACATGGCGCCGCCGGTTAACAGATGGAACAGAGCATAGCTGATCGGCGCACCGTGCATCAGGCCGACGCCGGCTGCCAGAACAAACAACGTAATCAGGTAAGTAGCCGGAACGCGCCAGTCAATGACCTTGCGGATCGCCAGGATCACGCCGACAACCAGGATCACCAGTGCGCTTGTCTCGCCGATAGCGCCCGGATACAGACCGACAAACATGTTTCCCAAACCGCCAAACGGCTTCAGGAAGCTGCTCATGCCTTCCGCGGAATTGATAATCCAGTTCTGCGCCGCCATCGAAGACGTCGGTGTCGCGCCGGTCACAATATCGGCCGCCGCCGCGCCCGCAAAGGAGGCGAAAATCGTCGCACGGCCTACGGCCGCCGGGTTGAAGATATTCTGTCCGAAGCCGCCGAAGACCAGCTTGCCGAAGAAGATCGCGATCACTGTCGCGACCGCTAAGGCATAGTATTCAATCGACAGCGGGCACATCATCGTCAAGATGATCGCCGTCACCCACGGATAAGAATTTTTCAGACTGTTCAGGATGTCCTTCTTCGTAAAGACACACCACAGGATCTCCGTGCCGCAGGCGCTGACGATCGCCGTGATCATCAACAGAATTGCCCGCAAGCCGTAAGACGCTGAAAAATTGGTAAAATAATAATACAGTGAAAATGCAAATACCGCCAACAGCCCCAAGGTCAGCTCGCCCATGATCCGGCCGGTGCTCTGACCATCACGATAGTTCGGGGACGGTTTAAAATTAAATTTCATACAAACTCCCCTCCTTATTTCTTAGCGCGCAGAGCCATGTAGCGCTTCGCTCTCCGGACGCCTTCAGTGACGTCGATTTTCGACGGGCACACAAAGCTGCACATGCCGCATTCGATACATTCCATGATGCTCAGCTTTTCCAGCATCGCAACGTTCTTGGACTTTTCCGCCTGGTTGATCCGGACCGGCTGCAATCCCGCCGGGCAGTGATCCGAGCAGCGTCCGCAGCGCAGACAGGCCACCTGATTGACCGGTTTGTTCTTCAGTACAGTTAACGCGTTGCTGTACGGCGTGATGACGAACTGATCGGTCGTGATCGTTTTGCCCATCATCGGACCGCCCGCGATCAGCAGCACATCTTCCCCGCTGTAACCGCCGCAGGCCGCGATCACATCCGCCGCCTTGACGCCGACCGGCACCAGAACATTGGCCGGCGTGTTGATGCCGTCGCCGCTGACCGTCACATATTTGTGCGTGATCGGCATGCCCTTGGTCAGCGCCTGACCGAATGCAATCGCCGTCGTCGCGTTGTTGACGATGACGCCGACTTCGCCCGGCAGCTTTTCATAACGCTTCTTGGTGATTTCATAGACCAGCGTGCGTTCCCAGCCCATCGGATAAACGTCCGGAACTTCCTTGACGTTGATGTTGCTGTAATCCTTGAACGCTTCGACAACTGTCGGGATAAAGTCCTTCTTCGTCGTCTTGATCGCAATCGCCGCTTCCTTAGCGCCCGACATTTTCAGCATCGCCGCCACGCCGGTGACCAGATCCTGCATGTTCATGCTGGAATTCTTGTAATCCGCCGTGATGTACGGTTCGCATTCGACGGCGTTGATGATCAGCAGATCAATGCCCTTGCAGCCTCTGTACTTGACATAGCTTGGAAAACCCGCGCCGCCGCAGCCGACGATGCCGGCGTTCATCATGAAGGAAACCAGTTCCTCCTGCGTTGCCGTTTGATAGTTCAATGTGCCGAATGGCTGTTCTGTTTCGTTTTTGCCATCATTTTCAATGACAAGATGATCGACCGGACGCAAGCCAGCATGCATCATTTTCTGGATGCCTTTGACTGTGCCGGATACAGATGAAAAGTAAGGAACTGTAAAATGATCATTCCGCTTGGCGATCATCGTTCCGACTTTTACTCTGTCACCTTCCTTAACCAACACTTCAACTGCCGTTGAATTACCGTTAATTAAAGGAATGTATACAAGGCTGCCCGCTTCAACCTTGACAAGCTCGGTATGACTTGTAAGCTCTTTGTGACCGTCCAGATGCTTGCGCATCGGTCCCGTTAATAGTGACATTCCGTCCACCTCTTCCTTTCCTCAAATACCGAAAGCCTCTGGCAAACACAAAAAATCGACGGTGATCGATTTTTTCATTATCCGCCTTTCGCTTCGGAGCTATTATAGCATTATCGCTATTAATTTTAAACGTTTTTTCCACATCTATTTAGATAAATTTCAAGTTTTTTCACCCTGGATTCGTTTTGAAAATGTTTCCTTTGGGTAGTATCGCCCGACGATTTATGCTAGAATCTTCACGGGTGATTCAAATGAATAAAAAAGCAATGTCGCTGGCGCTGGCCGGCCTGCTGATGCTGGGCGGCTGTCAAAGCAAGCCGAAGGAGCCGGAGCTGACGCGTTATTCCAATATGGCGCTGGACGCCGGCTTCGACACGGTGATGACGTTAACCGGATTTACTGAAAACGAAGAACAGTTCAATCAGTATTTCGCTGAAATGAAGCAGCTGTTTCTCCACTACAACGCATTGTTTGACGTCTATAACGATTACGACGGATTAAACAACATCAAGACGATCAACGACAACGCCGGGATCGAACCGGTCAGCGTCGATCCGGAAATTATCGAGCTGCTCAAGACGGCAAAAGAATTTTATGATTTATCCAACGGCGAGTTTGACGTCACGATGGGCGCGGTACTCAAGATCTGGCATACTTATCGCGAGGAAGGCATCGCGTTAAACAACGAAGGCCAGCTGGGCAAAGTGCCGCCGCTTGCCGAATTGGAGAGCGCAAAAGCGTGCACCGGCTGGGATAAAGTGGAAATCGACGAGATCGCCGGCACGGTCTATCTGAATCAGAGCTGCGCTTCCTTAGACGTCGGCGGAATCGCCAAGGGCTTCGCGGCCGGCAAGGTCCAGCAGAAGCTGATCGAAGCGGGGCTGGTTCACGGCACGGTCGACGCCGGCGGCAACATCTGCACGATCAACGACAAGCCCGACGGTCAGCAATGGCGCGTCGGCATCCGCAATCCATCCGGCAACGGCTCGCTGGCGGTCGTCACGCTGCCCGGCTCCGCGGCGTTTGTCTCCAGCGGCGACTACGAACGTTTCTACGGTGCCGAGGACGGCAAGCTCTATCATCACATCATCGACCCGCAGACGCTGTTTCCGGCGACCTATTACCATCAGGTCACGATCGTCACGGAAAATTCCGGCTACGCCGACGCGCTGTCGACGGCGCTGTTCACAATGAGCTATGACGACGGTCTGGCTCTGATCGACCGCTTCCGCCAGACCTATCCCGATCAGCCAATCGAGGTCATGTGGGTCATGGATCCCGACCAGGTTCCTTCGGGCGTCAACAGCGTCATGTCGGGCGAATATGCCGTTGTCATGACGGATTCGATGAAAGATTATCTCGCGCAATAAACATTTTTGTCCTTACGATAGGATCCGGTCTTCCTGAGGAAGCCGGATTTTTATTTTCTTCCGCGCTGGAATTTTAGTCATTCCCGTTGATTTGTCCGTTTTTTTCCCGGCTCTTTTTGTGTAAACTAAAACTCTGGAAAATCTGAACTGAAGGAAAGAGGGAACACCATGAAAACGAAGAAATCGAAGCCGGCGGTTTCCCCGCTGGCCTACAAGCTGATTCTCAGCGCGGGAATCGCCCTGCTTCTCATCAGCATTCATTATTCTTATTTTTCACCGGCCGGTTATGGCGACTGGATGCTGGGCGCGCTGGCGGCGTTAATCAACAGTCTGATCTGGGGACTGCGGGCGCCCTGGGACAAGCTTGCCGGTCAACTGTGCACGCTGCTGTACTTCCTGTATATTGCCGGCCAGAGCTTATATTACCGCTTATTCGGTCAGTACATTTTCTTATCGACCGCCATCGGCCTGCGCAGCGAGGCCACGCAAAATCTCGGGGCCGGTTTCAGCGCCGTGCTGCCGCAGGACTGGCAGTTTCTGATCGCCCTGATCCTGATCTTTCTGCTTTTAACAACGCTGAAGCCGCAGCCAGCACCGGACGGAAAGCGACGGATGAAATTTTTTTTGGGCGCTTTCATCTGGCTGGGTTTGAGCATGGCATGCAGCCTTGTGTTTTACGGCAAGCTCAACGCTGAGGAAGCCGACAAATTTTACTACACTTATTCTGATCAATACCTATACGAACACGTCAGTTCTCCCCGCCAATTTGTTGAGCTGTTCGGCCCTGAAGCATTCTTCCTGCGTGATCTGAAGCTCAACCAGCTCGAGCCGCTGCGCTTCCGTTCGCAAAAGCGTCAGGCACAGGAAGAAATTGCGGCTTATCTCCAATCCGCTCCGGCCCAGCCCAACGCGCAAACGGGCTTGTTCAAAGGCAAAAATCTGATTTTCTTTGAAGCGGAGTCGCTGACTCAGGCGGTCATTGATCCCCTTCTGACGCCGACGCTCTATCAGCTCCAGCAAAAGGGCTATAACTTTGTGAATTACACTGCGCCCCTGCTTCAAGGCTCAACCAGCGACGCGGACTTCATGCTGAACCTCAGTTTGATGCCCAACAACGAAGGCGTGATCGCGATGCAGCAATACGCGGACAACACCTATCCGGTTTCCCTGGCGAAAGGATTGGCCAGCCAGGGCTATTCCGCCATCGCCGCGCATAACGGAACGAAGGAATTTTACAACCGCGATCAATTCTATGCGCAGATCGGCTATGAAGATTTCTGGGATCTGGGCGTTTTGGGGCCGGAATATGGCACCTCCGACGCCGTATGCATGGAAATTATCGAGTGGATGATCGACGATTCGCAGCCGTTTTTCCTCTACGACATCACTTACAGCGGCCATCAGGGCTATGAACAATCCGATTTAACGGATCACAATGCCGAAACTGCCCGGGAATACGCCGCCAGCTATGCAAAGGTCAGCCAGCGCTATCCGCAGCTGGACGAACAGGTCAAAGTTTATCTCGCCAAAAGCATGAGTCTGGATCTGGCCGTCGCCTCCGTGATCGATCATTTTCAGCAGAAAGGCACGCTTGATCAGCTCGTCATCGCGGTTGCCGGCGATCACCGGGCCAAAGGTTTTTCCGAAACGGTCATCGAACAGACCGCAAAACAGCTGGCTACTCACGGCTCGCTGGAAGAGGTGCCGTTCTTCGTGTGGTCACCTTTGATAGAAGGTCAGACGATTGAAAAACCCGGCACCGATATCGACGTCCTGCCAACCTTATTTAATCTCTTTGCGATTGACGTTCAGCCGGAACTGATCATGGGACATGATTTCTTTGATCCCCGCTATCCGGGATATGCCGACGACGACCGCCAGATTCTGACCAACAATTACCGTTATGACAAGCAAACCCGAGAATTCAGCGATCTGAACATTCCGCTGCAGCAGGCGATGGAAGAAAACGAACATTGGCTGCGAATTCACGAAATCGCCAATTTGATTTTAAAATATGATTATTTCGCAGAATAGCTTGGGCTTCAGCCCAGCGGCGATGATCGGTCTGCGCTGTTTCAGACCGTTTGTCAATGGAAAAAAATCCGTTCTGTTCTATGCAGCCTGAAAATCATGCCTGCGCATAAAAAAAAGTGAAACCTTTCGGCATTCACTTTTTTATTCTTTATTTGTGCTGCTTTGCTGATTTCTTTCATCAAACTGAGAAATCGAGAAAGTCCCAGACTTAGTTCTTGCCCAGCAGGCGGAACATGTTTTTCTTATAGACTTCGACGCCCGGCTGATTGAACGGATTGACGTTGAGAAGATAAACGCTGACGGCGCAGGCTTTGAAGAAGAAGTAGCACATATAGCCGAAGGTTTCTTCCTTCATGTCCGGCATCGTGATGATCAGATTCGGCACATTGCCGGTGACTTCATGCGCTTCCAGCGTGCCCTGGCATGCCATCTTATTGACCCAGTCCAGGCTTTTGCCGGCCAGATAGTTCATGTTATCCAGATTTTCCCCGTCGCTTGGGAACGTGCCGTCCAGCGTCGGAGTCTCCACTAACAGCAGCGTTTCATAAAGCATTTTCTTGCCTTCCTGAATAAACTGGCCTAACGAATGCAGGTCGGTCGAGAACGTCGCGCTGCATGGCAGAATGCCCTTGCCTTCCTTGCCTTCGGATTCGCCGAACAGCTGCTTCCACCACTCGGCGATCATCGCCATCTGCGGTTCATAGGTGACCAACATTTCCGCATCCTTGCCCTGATTCTCCAGAATCCGGCGGGCAACGGCGTACTGATACGCCGGATTGACATGCAGATCCGGGTTCTTCAGATCTTCATACGCCTGGGCAAAGCCCTTCATGACCGCGTCGATATCAATCCCCGCCAGCGCCATCGGCAGTAAGCCGACCGCTGTCAAAACGGAATAGCGGCCGCCGATATCGTCCGGAATGACAAACGTTTCGTAGCCTTCCTTATCCGCCAGTTCTTTCAGAGTGCCGCGCGCCTTGTCGGTCGTCGCCAGAATCCGCTTCCGGCATTCTTCCTTGGAATATTTCTTTTCCATCAACTGCTTCAGCATTCTGAACGCCATCGCCGTTTCGGTCGTCGTGCCGGATTTGGAAATGACGTTAAGAACGATTTCCTTATCCTGAATATACGCTTCCACCTGCTTGAAATACGTGCTGGAGAACGTATTGCCGATGAAGATGACTTCCGGTCTGGCCTGACAATACAGCCCGCGCATCATCTCAATCGCTGCCCGCGCGCCCAGATATGAGCCGCCGATGCCGCATACCAGCAGCACGTCGCACTGGCCTTCCAGCCGTTTGGCCGCCGCCTTGATTCTTTCAAATTCTTCATGGTCATAGCTGTTCGGCCATTCGACCCAGCCGACGAAATCGTTGCCCGCGCCGCTCTTTTCATGCAGCTGGGTATGTGCCAGCGTTACCGCTTGTTGATAATCGAAAATGTTTTCCTGCAGATGCGCATGCGAAGTGTCAAATTTGATCATACTGTTTCTCCTTTATTTGCTTCCTCGATCCAGCGGTCCAGGTTTTCGGCCAGCGACCGGAATCCAATTTTCATGACTGGCAGACGACTGGCCTTCCCCCGCCCGCGTTCCTTGCGGAATGCCGTGGGATGCAGCGCTTTTAAGGACAGCCGCGCCTGATGCGTAGACTTGTCAAAATCAATAATTTTAACCTTCACGCGATCATGGACATGAACGAAATGATTAACGTCCTTAACGAAGCCCTCCGAGATTTCCGAGATGTGAATCAGTCCTGACGTTTCCTCATCCAGACTGACAAACGCCCCATAAGGCTGAATCCCGGTGATCGTTCCCTCCACGATTTGTCCGATTCGATACTGCATAGACGCCTCCAATCTTTTTTTATTATATCACCTCCTTGCGTTTTTGTGATATACTAATTCTCGAGGTGAGCACCATGCTTCAACAGATGTATCCGTTCTGGGCTGCGATTGTAGCCAATTTAACAGCGCAGCTGCTTAAGCCCGTTATCCGCTACATACGAACCCGGGATTGGGACTGGCATCTCGCCTTGGAAAGCGGCGGTTTTCCCAGCTCGCATACCTCGACGGTAGCGGCGCTGACGCTGGCCGTCGGGATCACGGATAATTTTTCGTCGACGTTATTTGCCGTCACGCTGATGTTTTCGCTGATCGTCGCTTACGACGCCGCCAACGTCCGTTATTATGCCGGACAGAACATCCGGATTACGCAGCAGCTGATCAAGGATATCCAGATTCTGACGCAGACCCGTCTGGACGATCCGATTTATCTGACCAAGGTCAAGGAAGTGCTGGGACACAAATGGATTGAAGTCTTCGGCGGGATTATCCTCGGCTTAATCATCGCCGGGCTGATGTATTTTATAAGATAAGGTGATAAATTATGGAAACCATGGAAACTCAAGTTAAAAATGTTATTGAAAAGATCCGTCCGTATATTCAGCGCGACGGCGGCGACGTGGAATTCGTCAGTCTGGAAGACGGCATTGTCACCGTTAAAATGCTGGGCGCCTGTTCCGAATGTCTGTCGTTAGACGCGACGCTGAAGGATGGGATCGAAGCGATTCTTCTCGATGAAGTTCCCGGCGTAACGGAAGTCCACATGGCGCCTTCCGAGCCGTTGTTCTTCTAATTGCAGCGATACAGGCAAAAAACCGCAGATGCGGTTTTTTTATTGGCTTCTCCCCTTCAAGATATCCCTGACGTTTAACGAATCAGGCAAGCTGGCCGACCATCAGCTGCGGAATCTGCCCCTGCACAATTTGCATAACCAGCGGAATCTTAACTTCAATCTGTTGGGGATCGAGCAGAAACGGGCTGATCACCAACATCTCCACGCTGATCTTCAAGTCGATTTCCAACAGGGTGCTGTTGATGCCATAGGCCGTGGACACGGCGTCGATCTGCCCAACCAGACTGTTGACGGCACGCATCCGGATGTCAATCGAAGGTCCGACGTTTGCCAGCAGCACCGATCCGGTCAGCATCCCGACCGGCAGAGAATAAATGATGCCCTTATCGTAATAAACAAGATGGGTGTGCGGGTCCGTTTCCCCTTCTTCCGCAGCATTCAGCGATTCCTGAGCGGCGTCCAGCGACAGGCTCATCAATTCATTCATCCGCTGCGTATCATAAACGATATCCGTAATGTTGCCCTGCCCATCCCGCTGTACCCGGATCAGATCTTCCGTTTTCAAATTCAGCGAATCGACCGCCCGCTTAATCACGGACGAGGCTGCATTGCGGACTTCACTGGCAGCGACTTTCTCAACATGCGGCTTAAGCAGCGCGTTGATCTGACTGAGCGTCCGGTTGCCCAGCCAAACCAGCGCCGCGGCGATCACGACGAGCGCCAGCCAGCGCCGGTTCCTATCCCGTTTCCGTTTTTTCATGCATCACCTTCAGCAGCGCTTCCTTCCCGCTCATTCCTATATATATTCCCAAGCGGGCGGCGGTTGACGTCATCGCTGTAATTTTTCCGTTTAACAGTCCGTCTTTTCCCGGTTTCAGCACCTGAAAGGCTGCGATTTGTTTTGTTTCCAGAACGTTCAGGTCCCAGCTTTCATCAACCAGCACCGCCTTTGTACAGACGATCATCCGACAGGTCCAGCGCGGCAGAAACAGCGTGATATCCATGAACCGATACGCCTCGATTTCCAATGTTTTTAACTCGATCATAGCCCAGCCTCCTCCCCTATCAGTATAGAGAAAGATTGAAATTTGGTGCGTTCCTTTTTTCGAAGCGGCAGAGGAAAAGCGAGGTGCTTCAGCCTGGCCATTCCCGATCGAATTTCGAAAAGAAAAACGACGAAACCAGGGCCACCCCGCCCCCCTCACTGTGAAAAATCAGGCATCCAGCCGCGAATTCAGGACTTTAACAAATTCCCGCCGCCTTTATCGCTGATAATCGTCTTGACTCATCCCCTCACTTTCAGACTCGCAATGATGCGTACATCCAAATAACGCTGATTGGGAAAACAGAAAATCTGCGGATCAATGTTTTTTGGAAGCGCTGAACTTGGAATTTTAAAACACAGTGTTGAAGATTGAATCTCTGTTCAAAGGGAATTTTTTATTTTTTCCGACTTCCCTGCGCTCTTGCCGCACAACGGATAGGTTTCCGTAAAAATTCAGCTGATGATTTCACAATCGTTCAGTCCGTTTTCGCCATTTTCTTCTTCACTGAATTCGTAATCGTTGATCGACGAACAATCAAGAAATTCTGAAATGGTCATACTCAAACCGTTAGCCAGCCGATGCATCGTCTGCAATCCCGGACTTTTTGTGTGGCAATGCACAATGTTCTGAATCGTGGACATACTGACCCCGGAGATTTTGGATAATTCATACAATGAAACATCCCCGCGTTTGTGACATACGTCAAAAATCCGCTGTGAAATGAACTCCGCATATTTATCCTCGCTCATGTTTTTCACCTTCTTTTTGTCATAATAACAGGATGAGTTTCCAATTACTGCCATATTCGGTTATAACTCGTTGATTCTGAATTCAGGTTTTTCAGGCATTTTCGCTCCTTTTGCCCCGTGATTCAGCGTCGCTGAAACCTTGCTTTTTTCATCTATTTGTACCGGGCATAAAAAAAGTGAACTGGCTTCGGGATTTCCCGTATTCATGTTCACTTTGATTTCCGGTTATAAACGGATTCCGATTTTTGTCAGATTTGAACGATGTTAATAATTCTTAACTTCCTGTTCAAAATAAGCCTGCGGATGAAAGCAGACCGGACAGACCTTCGGCGCCTGCTGAGTGGTGACCGTATATCCGCAGTTGCGGCATTTCCAGACGATCGGTTCCGCTTTTGCAAAGACTGTTTTGTTTTCCACGTTGCCCAATAACGCCAGATACCGCTCCTCATGTCCTTTTTCAATTTTGGCGATCTCGCTCATCAGCCGGGCGATTTCGGTAAACCCTTCCTGTTTCGCGGTTTCAGCGAATTCCCTGTACATTTCCGTCCATTCGTAGTTTTCTCCATTGGCCGCATCCTTCAGATTGATCGGCGTCTCCTGGATCTTGCCGCCATGCAAAAACTTATACCACAGCTTGGCATGGGCGTTTTCATTCGCTGAGGTTTCCTCAAAAATGCCCGCGATCTGACCATAGCCATCCTTGCGTGCCTGATCGGCGTAATACGCGTACTTTACCCGCGCCTGACTTTCTCCGGCAAACGCCGTCCATAAATTTTGTTCTGTTTTTGATCCTTTTAATTCCATGTTACCATTTCTCCTTTCCGGCATGGATCGCAATTTCCGCACGAATCATCTGCCGCAGCAGCACCGCTTGTCTTAACGCCAGATCGAATGTCTGAATACAGCCGGGATCCAGCTGATCGGCGATGCCTTTTTCTGCTAAGCGCACCTGATGCTCAGCGACGGCCGCCAATTCCGTAAGCAGACTGTTGGTCAAATGGCTGCGGGTGATCTTTTCCGTTTCCTCATGAGGCAGCGTGCGGAAGCGCGAAGCGTCCGCATGACATTTCGGACAATCGTCCCGAATGAATTCCGAGTCCAGAATCAAGCCGCAGACCTCGCATTTTTTTAACATAAGCTTCCTCCTTATCCTATTTCTATTGTCCAGTATGCCCATGTCCGGCTGGGTCAATCAGACCTCCGCTTTAAAATCGAGCTTTTTCTATGTGACTGCGTTTTTTTCTCAATTTCCCCCTTTTTTTTTCAATCATGTCCGACATTCTTTGATTTTTTTCTTCATTTTTATGATTTTTTTAACATTTTTATTGACTCCGATCAAATTTGGAATAAAATTAAACCATGTTTTCAGGAGGATGAGTTATGAAAATCACAGATCCGTTTGACGAATTTGGCTGCCTGCTGTTTGATGAAACGCTGATGCAGGAGCGGCTTCCGTATCCGATCTACAAGCGTTGGAAAGAAACCGTCGCCAAAGAAGATTCCCTGGACCGCAATACCGCCGACGCGATTGCGCATGCGATGAAGCGCTGGGCACAGGAAAACGGCGCCACGCACTTTACGCATTGGTTCCAGCCGATGACCGGCTCTACCGCAGAAAAACACGATTCCTTTATCGAACCGGATGAAAATGGTCAGCCGTTAGTTCGTTTTTCGGGCAAGTCGCTGATCAAAGGCGAACCGGACGCATCCAGCTTTCCCAGCGGTGGTCTGCGCGCGACCTTTGAAGCCCGCGGCTACACGTATTGGGACTGCACCTCGCCAGCCTTTATCCGTGACAACGTGCTGTGTATTCCAACCGTCTTTGTTTCCTATAACGGCGAATCGCTTGATAAAAAAGCGCCGTTATTGAAATCCATTGAGGCGATCAGCGCCGCGGCCACCCGGATTGTCAATATCTTCGGGGATAAAGATGTAAAACGTGTCATTCCGATGGTTGGTCTGGAACAGGAATACTTTTTGATTGACAAACGTTATTTTGAGCGGCGCCAGGATCTGGTGCTGACCGGACGGACGCTGTTTGGTGCAATGCCGGCCAAAGGACAGGAGCTGGAAGATCATTACTTCGGAAGTATTCCGTTCCACGTCGCCGCTTTTATGAAAGAGGTCAATCAGGAACTGTGGAAATTGGGGATTTACGCCAAAACTGAACACAACGAAGTCGCGCCATGCCAGTTTGAAATTGCACCGATCTTCAGCAACGTCAACATTGCGGTGGATCAGAATCAGCTGACAATGGACGTATTGCGCAAAACCGCAGATAAGCATGGCTTCGCCTGCCTGCTTCATGAAAAACCGTTTGCCGGGATCAACGGCTCGGGCAAGCACAACAACTGGTCATTAGTCACCGACGATCGCCAGAACTTATTTGAACCGGGGGATAAGCCGGCTGAAAACATCCGCTTCCTGGTGTTTGTCTGCGCATTTATCAAAGCTGTCGATCAACATGCCGAGCTGCTTCGGATGTCATCCTCCGGCGCCGGCAACGACCACCGTTTAGGCGCCAATGAAGCTCCGCCGGCAATCATTTCAATCTATTTGGGCAGTTACATCGAAAACGTCCTAAACTCCCTGAAGGGTGCGGGGCAAACGATCGAGGATCAACAGGACAGTTCATTTACGCCGATCAGCGGTCTTTCATATATTCCCAAGGACAACACGGACCGCAACCGGACTTCGCCGCTGGCCTTCACCGGCAATAAATTTGAGTTCCGGATGCTGGGTTCATCCCTGTCTGCCTCGTTTGCCAACGTCGTGCTCAATACAATCACTGCCGATGTGCTCAACGAAATCGCCGGGCAGCTTTCGGATTTAAAATACAAGCAGGACATCCGCGCCCGCGCCCTGGAAATTTGTACGCAGATTTTAAAAGATCACGAACGGATTCTGTTCTCCGGCGACGGTTATTCCCAAGAGTGGGTCGCCGAAGCCAAACGCCGCGGATTGCCAAATATTCCATCGTTTATCGAATCGGTCAGCGCCCTGACCTCACCGAAAACTGTCGAGCTGTTTACGCGCAATCACATCTTTACGGAAAAGGAACTGAGCGCCCGCAGCGAGATTATGAACGAGCAGTATGTGAAGATTTCCGAGATTGAAGCCAAGGTTCTGATTGACATGACGCGTACGGAAATCCTGCCGCTTGTCACCCGGGAAATCCAGTCGCTGGCTTCGACACTGCGGGCGCTGGATCAGCCGGCTTCCTATTTCAGAAAGCAGCTGGCCCACTTAAATGAACTGATGGACCGAATGGATAAAGGCGCTGAACGTCTCGAAAGCAAACTGAAAGAGATCGACGGCGTCGGCGACTATCATGAGCGCGGCATTCGCTTCTATTATGAAGCTGCTCCGCTGATGCAGCAGCTTCGCAGCGCGATTGACGAGCATGAAACAGTTTTTGATAAAAAACAATACACATTGCCAACCTACGAAGATATCTTATTTCACAGCAATTAACTCGTTCCAGGGATCCGGATTGGATCCCTTTTCTTTATATAGTCCTTATATAGTTCTTGCCGCACCAGATGCTGCGTCGTTCCTCAAAAAAAACGGGCGAAACGCCCGTTAAAGCATATCGTCCGATCGGATATTCTTTTCTTTCAGCCGGCTGCTGACAAATCCGCGGACGACGACATAGAGAACCGCAAACACCGGCACGCCCAGAAACATGCCGAGAATGCCGAACATCCCGCCGCCGACGATAATCGAAAACATGACCCACAAGCTTGGCAGGCCCAGCTGATCGCCCAGAATCATCGGGCCGAGGATATTGCCGTCAAACTGCTGCAGAAGCAGGACGAAGACCGCGAAGATCAGCGAGTAAATCGGATCGACGATAAACAGGATAAAGATGCCCGGCACCGCGCCGATAAACGGGCCAAACACCGGAATCATGTTCGTCAGACCAACGATAAAGCTGATCAGCACCGCAAACGGCAGCCGCATGATCAACATGCCGATGAAGCAGATCAAGCCGATGATCAGCGAATCAATCATTTTCCCAATGATGAAGCTGTTGAACATCCGCGACGTCAGCCGGCTCAGCTGAATCAGCGACTCCACCCGGTTTTTTGGCAGAATCGCATAAGCCAGCTTTTTAAACTGTTCTGTAAATCGTTCTTTTTCCAACAGGATATAGACTGCGATAATCACCGCGATAAAGAAATTGAACGTCTGGCGGACAAACAGCCAGGAATAATTCAAGATCTTCGGCACGTAATCCTTAGCCATTCCCAGCATGGATTCCAGCAGCGCTTCGCTGGAATTAAATAGGATTTCCAGCCAGCCGGTTTTAAAGCCCAAACCTTCCGTAATTTCGTTCAGCAGCGTATTGGCTTTGCCCAGATAATCACTGAGTTGCGTCGACAAGGTCATAACGCTTTCCAACAGCTGCGGAATTAAAATCGCCATAAAGCTGATGAGTACGATGAACAGGAAAATGATCGCCGCCGCAACGCCGATTTTACGCTTGCTTGCCGGTTTCATTTTTGATTTTGCCAGCCATTTCTTTTCCACTCGGGCCGTTACCGGCGCCAATAAAAACGCCAACGCAAAGCCGAGGATAAACGGAAGCAGAATGCCGAGGATATTGCCCAGAAATTCCTTAAGCTGCGGAAATTTTGTGATCAGAAAATAAAAACCCAATAGTAAAATGCCCGAACAAGTCAGGGCCAGGATATTCTCTTTGGTTTGTTCTTTAAATTTAAATTTCATGGTGTGATCTCCCTTACTGTTATTTTAACATACTCGACCCTTTTCTATATTTAAAATTCTATTAAATTAACGTAGTTTATGATAAAATAAAAATGTAACTTAAGGAGGAAATTATTCATGAGAGGTATTTTATTAATTAGCCATGGTCAGTATGCAGAAGCTTTCAAAGGTTCTCTGAAAATGATCGCGGGCGAAGTTACAAATCTGTATTCCTGCTGCCTGCTGCCAACGGATGGCCCGGAACAGTTCAAGGAAAAACTGAACGCGCTGAAGCCGGAGTTGGACAAGTACGACGAAGTTCTGGTCTTTGCGGATCTGTTCGGCGGTTCCCCATGCAACACAACATTTGTTGAATTCGCGACGAATCCAAAATTCCATTTCATCGCCGGCATGAACTTCCCGATGGTTCTGACAGCGATTCTGTCGGAAGGCGAAGCGGTTGACAGCCTGATCGCCCAGGGACGCGAAGGCATCGTTGACGTCAAAGCGTTCATGGCCAGCATGAGCTCGGACGAAGACTAATTTACCCTTTATCCTTAAACAAAGAAGGCGGAAAATTTCCGCCTTTTCTTATGCTTCAGATTTCTGATATCCTCCGGAAAAGATCATCAGGAAACGGCCAGTTCCTCATGATAGAGCTGTTGCGCGAGGTTGTGATAATGGTCGTGAATTCGTTCCAGATCGGTCAGCACTTCGCTGAAGACGACGCACAGCGAACCGTCGATCTGTTGGCTGCGCAGCCTTTTAATCTGATCCTGACGGCTTTTCTCACAATACTGGTCCATCTGTTCCTCCAGCTGATCAATATGCTGCAGCGTCTCTGTCCGATGATATTCCTCAATCGCCGGCAGCAGCGCCGCCGTCTGATCCAGAATCAGCCGCAAATCCGCCAGCTCCTGATGTGCTTCCGGGGTCATCTTCTGTTTCTCTTTCAGAATTTGGGAGGCATGTTCCGATAAATTGACAACATGATCGCCCATCCGCTCCAAATCGCTGTTGATTTTAAACAAAACGTTTAACCGTCGGGAGTCCTCAACGTTCATCCGGGCTGTCGCCACATAGGGAATAGCGTCAATAATCTTACGGTGCATTGCGTCGATCTCGCTTTCCTGCGCCAGAATCTTCTCTTTATCCCATTCCAGTGTCGTCAAACCGCGAAAGGCTTCATCCAAGCTGGACTGCACTAGAGTATACATCCGGTTCAGCAGTTCGCTGATCTCATGCAGCGAAATCGTCACATTGCCCAGGCGCTGCTCCGGGATGCGCGTGATTTCAATCGCCGGCGCCGGCGTTTCTTTCTCCTGCGGCAAAAGCTTCATCGACAAAGCGGCCAAACCATTCCCCAGCGGAAGCAGAACCAGGGTAGTTACAACGTTGAACAGCGTGTGAAAGTTTGCGATCTGCGCCGCCGGATTGGCCGGCGTCCACTGCCCGATCCATGCGGTCAGCGGCAGCGCCAGCACCGCAACGGAGAACAACAGCGCCCCGCCGATGTTGAATAACAGATGAACCAAGGCAACCCGCTTCGCGTTCCGGCTGGAGCTTAACGACGAGAGCACCGCCGTGATGCATGTTCCAATGTTCATCCCGAACAGAATAAAGACGGAGTGCTGCAGCGTAATCAGGCCATTGTTGGCCAGTGTCTGTAAGATGCCGATGGAAGCGCTGGAGCTTTGGATGATCGCCGTAAAAAGCGCGCCGGTCAGAACCGCAATGATCGGATTATTAAACGCGGTAATTAACGACAGGAACGTCGGATCGTTCCGCAGCGGCGCCATGGCATCGCTCATCATCCCCATGCCAATAAACAGGATACCGAGACCGCCGACAATCATCCCGACCGCGTTGGTCTTTTCTTTTTTCAGGAAGACAACCATAACCACCCCGACCAGGGCAATCGCCGGAGCCGCCGCTCCGATATCCAGAGCGATCAGCTGTCCGGTGATCGTCGTTCCAATATTTGCCCCCATGATCACGCCGACTGCCTGCGGCAGCGTCATTAACCCTGCGTTGACAAAACCAACCGTCATCACCGTCGTTGCACTGGAGCTTTGAATTAAAGCCGTGATCAACGCCCCGACAACGACCCCCATCAACCGGTTTGAAGTCAGGCGTTCCAAAATTGACTGCAGCCGGTCCCCGGCGCACAGTTCCAAGCCGTCGCTCATCATCTTCATCCCGTAAAGAAATAATGCCAAACCGCCCATCAAGGCGATTACAAAACTAAGTTCCATACTTATGCAATAACCCTTTCCTCATATAAGCAAGCCTATTATAAAGGAAAAATCGGAACCCTGCTCAACAGAATTGTTAAGATTCCGTTAACAGGGATTCCTTTTATCATTTTAACTGGAATGGATTAAAGTTCCCGTACCCGGCCAAAATAAAAGTGATGTCCGAAGACACCACTTTTGAGAGTTTTGATATTAAGCCAGAACTCCGAAGAAAGCCAGAACGATAGCGAATAAGACAACAACCAGAATCAACTTGTTGGAGTTCATCCACTTCTTGCCCAGCATCCAGTAGCACAGAGCTGCGAATAATGCAGGGAACAATGCAGGCATGATGCTGTCAGCATATTTCTGCAGGTTGAATTCGTTAAACATTTCTTCGCCTGTTTCAGGGTCAATGCCTAAGCTCATTTTCAGAGTAGCCAGAGGGAACTTAACGTTCAGCGCGATCATGCCGCCGACAACCGTCAGGCCCAGGACAGAAGCAGCTTCCGTCAGAGCATTCATTGTGCCGGACAGGGAAGTAACCAGCTTAACGCCTTGTTCGTAGCCCATGTCAAACATCTTTGTACGGAATAACAGGACGGCAACCATCCAGATTTCCCAAATTGCGATACCTAAAGCATTGCCTTCCAGAGCCATTGTCGCTGCGATAGATCCGAAAACCGCACCAGCGATCATACCGAAGATTGTATCACCGATACCAGCGAATGGTCCCATCAACGCTGTCTTAATCGAAGCGGCGACGTCCAGACCAGAACCAGTTTCAGCTGTCTGTTCTTCGATAGCGATATTCATACCAACAATGATATCACCCATTGCAGGCTGTGTGTTGAAGAATACGGAATGTGTTCTCAACGCCTTCTGCTTCAGCTCAGGACGATCGCCATACAGCTTGTCGATAACCGGCAGCATAGTGGTCAGGTAGCCCAAGCCCTGCATACGTTCATAGTTCCAGCCGATCTGAGAGTTCCAGATCCAGCGCAGATTCAGACTTCTTAATTCCTTCTTAGTGAACTTCTTACTATTCGTCATAATCGTCGTCGCCTCCCTGTGCAGCGCCTGCAGCTAACTTAGCAGTAGCATTCTGATAAGTGATCAAAGCTGCGGCTGTACCGATCAAGGCAATACCCAGAATCGGCATATTGATATAAGCGGCTAATACGAAGCCCAGGATAATGAACTGCGGCTTCTTCAGAACTGGCAGGTAACGCATCAAGATTGCGAAACCAACGACTGGCAGCAATCCACCAGCGAACTTGAAGCCGTTCATGATGAATGCCGGAATGATCTTGATCAGATTGTCAACGACGCCCTGGCCAGCAACCAGCAGTAACAGAACAGGCAATCCGCGGGACAGGCCCCAAGGAATGATGCCTAATGTGTTCATCAGCGCGATACCCTTTGTGTTGTCTTCTTCAACATACTTGTCAGCGATGTGCTGGAATGCAGTGTTGGAGAAACGAGCCAGGATGTCCAACTGTGTGAATAATGCAGCTAATGCGATACCGATTGAAGAAGCCATTGCAATCGGGTCAGCGCCGGAAGCAGCGCCTAACGCTGTCGCGATCATACCGGAAGAAGTGATGTTCGGAATCGAAGCACCTCCGTATGTGCCAGCGCCTAACTGAGTCATCTGTAACGTACCACCAACGATCAGGCCATATTTCATATCGCCTACAACAACGCCGGTGAATAAGCATGCAAGAATACAGTTGTTGAAACCGATGTTCCAAGACAAACTATCGACGATGCTCCAAAATGCCCATGCTGTGATCAGCAGGATTTGGATAATACTCAACCCTCCAGACATAAATAGTCCTCCCTTTCTAACCTTTTGTGTCTTTGGTTTTTTCCGGTTGCCCGGATCCTCGAAAACCATTTCAGCCGGGCTGAGATCCGCGTGGCTTCTTACGCGATTTCACAGACCAGATGTAACCGTTTTCTCGATGATTAAATGATACACTAGAAAATGGGATTTGTAAACCCTCAACACATATTTTTCACATAATTCAAAGAAATTTTCACAAAATTTGATGGTTCATTTTCTGTATTAAACACGTGTTAAAATTCATGAAAAAGCCCTGTAAACAAGCTTTATTAGCAATTAATTTCGCTAATTTTTCGAACGGTTAATCCCGTTTTTTTTCTTTGCAAACTTTCACATTTTCTCCCCATGTTTCATAAAATGATTTGTTTTCCAAAGAAAGTTAAGCATTATTTCAGTCTATTCCGCAGCCTTTGGTTTTAGAACTTGAATATAAAAAAAAAGGTTCTATAAATTTTGGTGTTGGTGGAAACCAACGCCTTTTTTTCTTGAGCATAAAAAAAGAGACATAGGTAAGAATTTCCGTTACAATAAAGTTACCACACAATATAGAAAGGAAATCTCACTATGTCCATTACTCATTCTATCGTATCTGTTCTCAATTTAAAAGACCCTCATCTTCATTTCTCTGAGGATTGTGTCTCTTCTCAGTCGATTCGTGGTGTTGACTCCCTTGTCTTTTCCGGCTCGCTTTCTTATG
>NZ_LT635450.1 GCF_900120005.1 Holdemania sp. Marseille-P2844 | reverse complement strand
TGGTCACACCTGTTCCCATCCCGAACACAGAAGTTAAGCATTTCCGCGGCGAGAATAGCTATGCCTGCCATAGTGAACGTAGCTCGTTGCCAGGTTCTCCGGTTCCCTTTCTCAGGGAGCCTTTTTTCTTATCAACCCCGTCAGAAAGCTGAGGGGATGCCCAAAGACAAAGTCATGCTTATCCTGTGGAAATAGCGCGTATGAATAAAAAAGGATAAAAAGGGGGAAATTCAATGCCGTCCATTAATGATTTGGAGATTTACGCTCAGGAAAACCATGTGCCGATTATGATGAAAACTGGTATTGAATTCATTCTGGAACTCATTCGCAATCAAGCCTATACCCGAATTCTGGAATTGGGCACTGCAATCGGTTATTCGGCAATTCGGATGGCGAAGCTCTCAACGTTGATTCAAATTGACACTTTGGAAAATGATCCCGAGCGCGCACAGCTGGCGATTGCCAACATTGCGGCGGAACGGCTGGATACTCAGATCCATGTGTTCGCAATGGATATCGCAAAGTTTCAGACTGACCGGCTCTATGATCTGATTTTTGTTGACGCCGCGAAGGCGCAATATCCCCGCTATATGGAACAATTCCGCGGTAATCTTGCCAAGGGCGGCGTCTTTGTCTTTGATAATCTGAACTTTCATGGAATGGTCGAAGATCCGTCCCTGACTGAAAACAAAGGCACCCGGCAAATGATTAAAAAACTGCGGCGGTTTCGGGAAACCCTGATGCATGATCCCGACTGCCTCACGCAGTTCTATCCGGAGGTCGGCGATGGTGTCGCCGTCGTGGGCTTATTAAGAAAATAGTTTAAAACCTGATGAAATATGATAGAATAAAGAAAAGGATCGGTGACAACGATGAAAAAAGGATTAATATTCGGCTTGTTGGCAGCCGCTGGCGGCGCCGCCTATTTGTTAAGTAAAGCAGCCAATAAAAAAGACGAAGAAAAAACGATTATTACACTGAGCAGCGACGAAGAAGAAACAACGCCGCAGCCGCAGAAAGAAGAACCGGCTGAAACAGAACCGGAAGCGGCCTCTGAAGAAAAGGCTGAAGAAGAGCCGCAGTATTCCCGCGAAGTACAGGAAATCAATCTGATGTATCCCTATTTAAAGCCGGCTTTCATTTCAGCCTGCCTGAAAGAACAGCTGGATTTTGATCAGAACTATCCGGAAGGTTCACTGGTGACGATCTATCACGATATCAGCTTCCCGGCGGTGGAGGATCTGATCACCTTCGTTCGAATTATCAAGGAACATGACTATCAGATCAACGAAGCGGACGGCGATCAGTCGCTTACGATCAGCAAGGATCTGCTTGTGGAAAAAGGAAAAATCTTAAGCGATATTCTGAACGTTTCCAATCAGGTCGACTGCCTGAACGGTCAGTATCACGCATATCGTCTGGAATCGAAATAAAATGGAAACAAGTCGGCTTCCGCTTCGGCGGCGCGGACTTTTTCTTTTTTCCGATCGCGGTTCTCGCGGGCATGTCCAAGGCTGAAATCAGCGAAAGCGGTGTCATCGACCGCAGATCGCTAAACAAATTCAACGCTTTGTAAAGACCTGGAAAATCCCTTTCCCATAAGGGGTTCTTTATTGTTTTAAAACGAGTTTATCTGTTGTATAATTAAAACACTTTGAGGTGAGAACTATGAAACAGCTGGAAGTTAAAAATCTGAGCTTTTCCTATGACGAAGCGACGCATGCCGTGCGTCATGTTTCCTTCGCCATTGAGAAAGGAAGTTATACAACAATTATCGGTCACAACGGCAGCGGCAAGTCGACGATCGCCAAGCTGCTGATCGGGCTGCTGGAAAAAGATGAGGGCGAGATCCTGATCGACAATCTGCCTTTAAACGAGGAAAATCTGATGGAAATCCGCAGCCGGGTGGGAATTGTATTCCAGAATCCGGATAACCAGTTCATCGGTTCCACGGTGCGGGACGATATCGCATTTGGTTTGGAAAACCATTGCGTGGCGCAGGAAAAAATGGACGCCATCATTACGGAATTCGCAGAAAAGGTCAACATGACCGATTATCTGGAAAGCGAGCCAACCCGCTTGTCTGGAGGCCAGAAACAGCGTGTAGCCATCGCCGGGGTGCTCGCAATGGCGCCGGAAATGATCATTTTTGATGAGTCGACAAGTATGCTCGATCCACAGGGGAAAGATGAAATTAACCGCGTGATCCGCCAGCTGCATGCCGAAACCCAGCTGACTATCATCTCGATCACCCATGACATTGAGGAAGTCGCCAAGAGCGATCATGTGCTGGTGATGGATCAGGGCGAGATTAAGATGGAAGGCACGCCGGAGGAAATCCTGCTGCGGGATAAAGAACTGATTCGCCTGCATCTGGATATTCCGTTCAGCATCAAGCTGCAGCAGCAGTTAAAGAAAAACGGCTTAACGATGAAGCCGGAGATTACGATTGAAGGGCTGGTGAATCAACTGTGTCAATTCGATTTGAAAAACTAAGCTATACATACTCCAGTGGGACGCCGTTTGCCTACGCCGCATTGAAAGATGTGGATCTGGAAATTGAGGAAGGCAAGGTCACGGCGATTATCGGCAAGACCGGCAGCGGAAAGACGACGCTGGTGCAGCATCTCAACGCGCTGCTGCTTCCGACCGCGGGGAAGCTCGAAATTCTGGGAAGGACGATCAGCGCTCAGCAGAAGCCGGAGCACTTGAAAAGCTTGCGCAAGGATGTCGGACTGGTCTTTCAGTTTCCGGAATATCAGTTGTTTGAAGAAACAATTCTGAAGGACATCGCTTTTGGACCGAAAAACTTCGGTGCCAGCGAAGAAGAAGCAGTGCGCCGGGCCCGCGAGGTCATCAAGGTTGTCGGTTTGGATGAAACGATGCTGGAACGCTCGCCGTTGGATTTATCCGGCGGACAGAAACGCCGCGTGGCGATTGCGGGCATTCTGGCGATGGATCCGCAGGTGCTGGTGCTGGATGAACCGACGGCCGGCCTGGATCCGCAGGGTGCTCAGTCGATGATGCAGCTGTTTATGAATCTCAACAAGCAGATGAACAAAACCGTGCTGATCGTGACGCACGATATGGAACACGTTCTCAATTATTGCGACAATGTCGTCGTTGTGGATCATGGCGAAATTCTGCAGAAAACGTCGGTTCATGAATTTTTCCGCAAAACGGATCTGTTAAAGCAGTTAAACATCCTGCCGCCGGCGATCATCCGTACCCGTGAGATGCTGAATCAACGCGGCTTTCACCTGTCTGAAGACATCATGGATATTCCCTCCCTGGCGAAGGAAATCCTGCGGGAGGTGAAGCTGAAATGAATAACTTTGCGTTAGGCAAATACATGCCGCTTAACTCCCCAATCCACCGCATGGATCCGCGGGCGAAGATCATGGCGATGCTGATCGTGCTGATCGCGATCTTTTTTCCAGCCGGCTTCTCAGGCTATGCGATCATCGCTGTCTGCGCCGTCGCGGTCGTACTGATCGCGAAGCTGAGCCTGAACTTTGTCTGGCGGTCGATGAAGCCCATGTTGTTCATGCTGCTGTTTCTGCTGATCGTCAACATTCTCGTGCTGCGCACCGGCGCGCCGTTGGTCACAATATTTGGCTTCACGATTTACAGCGACGCGGTATTCCAGACGTTATATATCGCAATCCGGTTAATGTTGATGATCATCATCACGACGGTGTTAACCGCAACGACCAAACCGCTGGATCTGACGTTGGGGATTGAAGATTTGCTTCAGCCATTTCAGCGGTTTCACCTGCCGTCGCATGAGATTGCAATGATGATTTCCATCGCTTTGCGGTTCATTCCGACGTTGATCGAGGAAACGCAGCGGATCATGCGCGCTCAGGCCAGCCGCGGCGTGGATTTGAAAGAGGGCAAGCTGAAAGAAAAGATCATGGCGGTCTTATCACTGATCGTGCCGTTGTTCGTGTCGGCGTTTCAGCGGGCTGAGGAACTGGCGAACGCGATGGAAGCCCGCGGCTATTGCCCGGGACGGACGCGGACGCGATATAAGATCTTAAAGATGGAAGGCCGGGATTATCTGCTGCTGGCAGGATGTGCCGCGCTGCTGGGAACGATGCTTGTTCTCTGGCTGGCATGAGACAGCGGTTTAAAGCGGTCGTCAGCTACGATGGCTTTGATTATGCCGGTTGGCAGATCCAACCGGCCGAGCGCGGAGCGACGATTCAACAGACGATTCAGGATGCGATCAGCGCCATTTGCCGGCAGCCCATATCCATCACGGGATCCGGTCGAACGGACGCCCAGGTCCATGCCTGGGGACAGGTTTTCCATTTTGACGTCGATTTCTCACTCAACGCTTTCCAATGGAAGCGGGCAATCAATGGCCATCTGCCGAAAGATATCCACATTCGTTCCATCGAAACTGTTGACCCGCATTTTCATGCCCGGTTTGACGCGATTGGGAAACGGTATGAATACCGAATTCAGCTGGGCGATGCGAACGTATTTACCCGCCGTTATGCCTTCCAAACGCCATGGGCTTTAAATGTCCAGACCATGCGCGAGGGGGCGGCTTATCTGATCGGCGAACATGATTTCTCCTCCTTCTGCGCCAATTCCCGGACGGAAACGCCGGATCAGGTGCGGACGATCACGCGTCTGGAGCTGGTTGAAGACGGGGATCAGCTGCGATTGATTTACGAAGGCAATGGTTTCATGCGGTATATGGTACGGATGCTGACGGGAACGTTGATTGAAGTTGGGCGCGGCCGGCTGACGCCGCAGGAAGTGCAGAAGATGCTGCTGGCCCGGGATAAACAGATCTGCCATTTCAATGCCAAACCGCAGGGATTGACGTTGGTTGAGGTCTATTATTCTTCATCCCGTGGATCTTCACAGGACGCTCTGGCCAAAAGTTGCGTTCAGGATAAATAAAAAGAGCTTTGTCATAAATTAAAAAAACTGATTGAGAAGGATCAGTTTTTTTGTTTGCGCAGTGGACGCCACGTGTTATGCGAAGGATGTCAAAGCTGCAAAAGGTGCTCAGACAAAGCTTGCCTATACGATATTTTCCAGCTTCGCCTTGATCTGCAGGAACATCGATTCTTCCTCGCTGGCTTCGATGACGCTGATCCTCGCGGGAAAATAATCGTGCCGCAGCGGATTGACCAGCAGCATCTTAACCTCGCACAGCTGCTGCAGAGGCAGCGCCAGATCGCAGGCGGAACCGAATAAGATAAATCCAATTCCAGAGTTTTCCACAAACGGCGAAGCCTTCAGCGCGATATAATGCTGCTGAGCCTGCGAAAGTGCGGTTTCAGGAATTCCCGTAGGAATATGGGTAAAACCGATGTTTTTGATTTTCAGAAGTTCTTCCATCAGAATGATCGGCTGTTCGCTGAAATATAAAATATGTCTGTGTTCAGAAAGTTCCATGTTTATCACCTGATCTTAGTATGGACGAAATCAATTCGATTTATACTCTAGTTGACATATAATATTATACAACATATAATATTATACAAGGAGGAGATACCATGACATTTCAGATTGGTTCGGTCCTGCTGGATGCGTGTGTTTTAGCGATCCTGGCGAAGGAGGATACTTATGGTTATCGTCTGACCCAGCAGATCAAGGAAACGCTGGGGGTCTCGGAATCGACCTTGTATCCGGTCTTGCGAAGGCTCCAGAAAGAAGAATTATTGGAAACCTACGACGTGGCGGTAATGGGCAGAAATCGAAGATATTACCGGCTGACAGACGAAGGTCTGGAGAAAAACAAAGAATATAAGCGGGAGTGGGTGTATTTTTCCCGGAAGATAACGACGATTTTAGAGGGAGGAAATCTTGATGACTAGACAGATTTATCTGCATCGGCTGAAAGAAGCGCTGGAAGGACTGCCGCGGGAAGAGCAGGAAAGCGCGATGCGGTATTGTGAGGAATATTTTGACGAAGCGGGCGAAGATCAGTTCGATCAGGCAGTCCGCGATCTGGGCTCGCCGGAGGCGTTTGCGAAAGGGATCCGCAGCAGCTACAACAGCCGGATCAATGCTGATCAGCAGGAAGCTAAGAAATGGCCGTGGCCGCAGATCCTGTGCCTGGCACTGGTTGCCAGTCCGATCTGGGTGCCGCTGGCGATCGTGATTGTCATTTTACTGATCATTTTCGGATTCCTTCTGTTTTTACCGTTTATGGTCATTCTTCTGCTGCTGTTCTTATTTTTCGGGCTGGCTGGTTCGCTGCTGGTGAGTGCCGTCAGGATGATCTTTGTTTCCTGGGCTTCAGCGGGACTGGCCTTGGGTGGCATGTTAATTTGCGCGGCCTTGTTTCTGGTTTGCCTGTGCGGTTTGATCGCGCTGGTGAAAAAGGTCTGGCCATGGGCGAGAGAGAAGGCGCAGGAAGGCGTGGAATGGATTCGTGAAAGGAGAAATCAGGCATGAAGACAGTTTTGAAAATTGCGGCTGGTATGGGCGCAGCCGGGTTGATTCTGATCTTAACGATCTCGCTGATCACCGGGAAGACCGCTTTAACCTCACAGGATTTGGGAATTGACGTCGATCAGCTGGAAAACGGCGTCGGCATCCGCGTTGGGGATCATTGGATGGGAATGGGTCAGGGACATATGAACCGGCAGCATCACGACGAGGATGAGGATTATGAAACACATAACTGGCATGGCATGGGCATGGGGTATGGCGATGGAAATTATCAGACGTACGACGAGACTTTTTCCGATATCACAGGCATCGACGTCGAAAGCGATTTGGGCGATGTCACGCTGATGCGCAACGATGGTCCTCAGACCCGCGTGGAAATTAATTACCGGAATTGCCAGAGCATTAAGACAAAGGTTGAAAAGGGCATTCTGAAAGTGGAACTGGAACATCCGGATCATATCAATAACTGCAATTTGAGTCATGATCACAGCTGGATTACCATTTATGTTGGCAGCGGCGTGACATTGACCAATTCCGAAGTGGAACTGGCGTTGGGCGATTTGATCGTCGAAGATCTGGATTTTGTGGATTCTGAATTTGAGATGGCGCTGGGTGACGTCGATTTCACCGGGACGCTGCAGGGGCGCTGCAAGTTTGACGTGGCGCTGGGCGATGCGATGCTGACGCTCAACGGAAGCCGCTCGGATTATCGGATTGAAGCGGAGAACGCCATGGGCAGTCTCGGAATCGGCGAGGCGTACTATGATCAGAATCTGTCGAATTCCTGGAAGGATACTTCTGGAACGCATCATCTGAAGGTGGATAATGCCATGGGGGATACGGAGATTCAATTTCGATAACCTTTCCGATAACCTTGAATTTTCATAAAACATGTATTGATGAGGAAGGCGGCAGGAACAGCCGCTTTTTCCGTTTTCGGGCAAAATGGCACACGGAGAGCTGTGGAAATCTTCCAAATAGGGAAAAGTATGAAAATAAACGGTAAAAAGGCTAAAAAACAGTTGACGAAAAGGAGCCGGGAGTTTAGAATAATACTCGGCAACTTATGCCAAATGTAGCCCCGGAAACTACACTTGGTTAGGAGGAATTAAATTATGCGCCAGACAACTATGGCAAAACCAAATGAAGTTGTACGTCAGTGGTACGTCGTTGACGGACAAGGATTAACACTGGGACGGCTTGCGAGCGAAGTCGCAACGGTTCTGCGTGGAAAGCACAAACCTACTTATACACCAAATGTTGACTGCGGTGATTATGTCATCGTGATCAATGCTGACAAGATCGAAATCACAGGCGATCAGGATAACAAGAAGAGCTACTTCAGCCATTCTATGCATCCAGGTGGACTGCGTGTCCGCACAACGCGCGTGATGCGGGAACAGTATACGGTTGAATGGGTCGAAAAGGCCATCAAAGGTATGCTTCCGCACACGAAGTTAGGCGATGTTATGCGCACGCATCTGTTCGTTTACACGGGCAGCGAGCATCCGCATCAGGCTCAGAAACCTGTTGAGCTGAAAATCAAGGGTTAGTAAGGAGAAAGACTAATGGCAGCGAAAAAGAAATCAAACGTAACGTATATCGGCACAGGCCGTCGTAAAACAGCTGTTGCCCGCGTCTTCATGACCCCGGGCACAGGTGCAATGAGCATCAATGGAAAGACTTTGGAGGAATACCTGCCGGAAGAAACTCTGCGCATGGTTGTCCGTTCCCCGTTGGAACTGACAGAAACTCTGGGTCAGTTTGACATCAAGATCAACGTCTGCGGCGGTGGATTCACCGGCCAGGCAGGCGCTATGCGTCACGGTATCGCACGGGCACTGTTGGAAGCTTCCAGCGATTACCGTCCGAAGCTGAAGGCTGCGGGTTTCCTGACTCGTGACAGCCGCGCTAAGGAACGGAAGAAGTACGGTCTCAAGGCAGCCCGTCGTGCGCCTCAGTTCAGCAAGAGATAACGAGACCCACAAACCCAATCAAAACACAACAAAAACCCCGGAAAATCACGGTTTTCCGGGGTTTTCTTATGCCCAAAAGTTCTGACTTGCTTTGTCTGTTTCTGTCCTGTTTTGACTCGTTCTGTACTGAAATTTTCATGTTAATGATAGGCTAACCGGGCATTTTTGCCCCATTTCTGTTAATGAAATGGCTAACTCAAGGCAAAATCAGGGGTGTTTTCGAGGTGATTTACCCTGCCCTTCTGTTGCTTAGTGAGGTGAAAAAAACAGCTTAATCTTCTTAATGAAAAGCAATTGATATGGAATCACACGATTTGTCCTAATCTGACATCGTTAAATATAGTTTGATAGCTTCATACATTTGCGATATGAATAACTTCAGATTATCATGTAAGAAAAAGGAGGGCCAAACGTTGAAGAAGCAAAAATTTTATCTTTATCTGAGCGATACCGAAACCAGCGTAATACTGCACAGCCTCATTAAGATGAAGAACGCCCTTATCCAAGATGGGCGTTACACCGACTGTATTGATGAGCTTATTCTAAAGCTCCATGAAGCCCCTGTGAAAAGGGTCAGTATCTAATTACATATTGATCGAGCCGCTTATTCGTAAAAGAGTAAGCGGCTTTTTTCATGCCCGTACATAGCCGTCCATTCGCCGTGGGCGGCTAAATCTATGTAAAGGAGGAACTCATCTATGGCGAAAACAAAGGTTATTGCCGTTGCCAATCAAAAGGGCGGCGTTGGGAAAAGCACCACCGTGTATAATCTCGGTGCCGGACTTGCGATGAACGGCAAAAAAGTCTTGCTTTTGGATGTTGACCCGCAGGGTGACCTAACCAAGATGCTGGGGCATCGAAAGCCGCATGATATGCCGCTGACCCTCGGTAATGTTATGAATGACATTGTGGCAGGTGTCAGCGGCACAGAGCATCCCGAGATCATGCACCATTACGAGGGCTTTGATTTTGTCCCCGGCAACCGCACATTGTCTGCTGTGGAGGTTGGGCTGGTCAATGCCATGTGCCGTGAAACGGTGTTAAAGCAGTATGTGGATCGTGTCAAAAAAGATTACGACTATGTGTTTCTGGATTGCCGCCCGTCTCTCGGTATGCTGGTAATCAACGCTTTGTCCGCAGCAGATTATGTGCTGATTCCCGTACAGGCAGATTACCTTGCCGCAGAGGACATGACAGAGCTGATCGGCACAGTGCAGAGCATCCAACGGCAGATTAATCCCAAGCTGAAGATCGGCGGGATCTTCTTGACTATGGCGAATGACACCAATTTCCGCAAAGATATTGTGAACTCGGTCAGGGAGAATTTCGGGAAACGTCTGCCCGTGATGCAGACCGTTATCCCTGCTACGGTGCGGCTTGCAGAGATCAGCACAGCAGACAAGAGTATTTTCAGGCACGAACCCAAAGGCCGTGCGGCGGAAACCTACCGCAATCTGGTAAAGGAGGTAATGGACATTGGCGAAAAACAGCGCAGCAAATCTACTGACCTCGGTAGATAGTCTATTCACCACCCAAGCAGAGCGCGATGAAGCAAAGCGGGAAACGGTTGTAAAGATACCCCTGGACGAAATCAGCGACTTTCCTAACCATCCGTTTAAGGTGCGTGAAGATGACAGCATGACGGAAATGGTGGAAAGCATCATGCTCCATGGTGTCCTTGTGCCGGGTCTTGTGCGCACCAAGCCGGACGGCGGCTATGAAATGGTAGCCGGTCACAGGCGCAAAATGGCAAGCCGCCTTGCTGGTAAAACGGATATGGATTGCATTGTCCGTGAGTTGACGGACGAGGAAGCCATTATCATCATGGTAGATTCCAACTTACAGCGCGAACAGCTTTTGCCGTCAGAGAAAGCGTTTGCTTATAAAATGAAGCTGGATGCCATGAAGCGTCAGGGACAGCGGACAGATTTAACTTCTGGCCCAGTGGGCCAAAAGTATTCGAGAGATGAACTTGCTGATAATTCTCCCGATAGTGCAAGACAAATCCAACGATTTATCCGCCTGACCTACCTTGTTCCCGAACTGCTTGAAATGGTGGACAACTCCGTTTTGCAGGAAAAGGGAAAATTACAGATTGCTTTGCGGCCTGCCGTGGAACTGTCCTACCTCCCCGAAGAAGAACAGCGCATTTTGCTTGATACTATGGAACTGGAGGATTGTACTCCGTCCCATGCACAGGCAATCAAGATGCGTCAGTTTTCCAAGGAGGGCAAGCTGACAGAGGAAGTCATCTGCTCCATTATGCAGGAAGAAAAACCGAACCAAAAGGAGCAATTTCGTATGCCCAAAGATCGCATCAACAGATTTTTTGCGCCGGGGACGCCCGCACAGAAGATCGAAGATACCATTGTCAAGGCGTTGGAGCTGTACCGTAAGCGACAGCGAGATATGGAACGATGAGCCGACTGACAAGGGGTAACTATACCCTTATGCCGGGTGTGACGACACCGGCTGTTCCCCCTCTCCACACCTCACCCCCTCAGAACTGCCTGTACTTTCCGAAAAAGAAGTACAGGTTTTGTTATTTCTATGGGTAAGACATTTCAACAAATCATTCAGAAAGGACAAAATGAATATGAAAATGAAAAAGTTCTTTACGAAGGCCGCAGCATTGTTCCTGTCTGCGGTCTGTGCATTATCCCTCCTGCCGGCAACTGCGTTTGCGGCAACAGGCGATGTAGGTACAGTAACATTTGCCTACACCTATGATGCAAACGGCAATACGATGTATTATAACTCCGGAGCTGAGATCAACGGCTATACTGCCGGTGGTGTCGGAAACCCCAAGTACCGAATGTATGTAGACGGCGACACGGCCTTTTGTATTCAGCCCGGTGTTCCGCTGCATACTGGCGACCAACTGACCGCCAATTCCTCTGAAACATGGAATGCTCTTTCAGGAAGTCAGAAAAAAGCCGTTGGTTTGGCATTGCTGTATGGCTACCAGGGCAATCGTGACGGCTTGACAGGCAGTGACGATGAAAAGTGGTTGGCAACGCAGACGCTGATCTGGGAGTTTGTAACTGGATGTCGTAATACTTCCGGTTCCTTTAGTCAGACGGATACTACTATATATTCTCTGCACTTTGGTTCAAATTACCCTAACAGTGGAGCTGCAGCAGCTTACGATCAGATCGTGTCCCTGCTTAGAAATCACAATACGGTTCCCAGCTTTATGAATGGATCAACGCAGGAATTCGAGTATAGCGATGGAAAATATGTAATGACACTGACCGACTCCAACAATGTGTTGTCCGAGTACAACATTTCCGTATCTGATAACAGCGTAAGCATTGCACAGTCCGGCAACACGCTGACCATTACCACTGACGATGTTATCTCTGATGGTGCTACCATCACAGCAACAAGAAATAATATCCCCGTTGTCAGTGAAAGTGCCAAGCTGATCGCTTATGGTGCTCCTGAATTGCAGGATGTGGTCACAGGTGTGGAAAATACTGACCCCGTAACCGCATATCTGAATGTGAAAACATCTACCGGTTCGTTGAAGATTGTTAAGACCTCCGAGGATGGCGTGGTGGACGGTGTATCTTTCCACATTACCGGCGATGGAATCGACCAGACCGTGCAGACGGCAAACGGTGGTGTAATTACCTTGGATGGCCTGCGCCCCGGCACATTCACTGTAACCGAAATGGTATCTGACCGTTATGAGCCGCAGAGCAGTCAGACTGTTACTGTGGTCAGCGGTCAGACTGCTACCGTGAATTTTGACAACATCCTGAAACGAGGTTCCTTGAAGGTCATTAAGAACTCCGAGGATGATTTGGTTGCCGGTGTGCAGTTTAAGCTCTCCGGTACTTCTCTGAGTGGACATGCTGTGGAACAGTTTGCCGAAACCGATGAAAATGGCGTGGCAATCTTTGAGAATGTGCTGATTTCCGGTGATACCCCTTATGTGGTTGAGGAAATCAACACAGGCAAGCAGTATGTGGTTCCCGACACACAGGAAACCGTTATTGAATGGAACACCGAATCGGAAGTAACATTCAATAACATCTTGAAGAAATGGCAGGTTGAAGTCTTTAAGGTCGATTATAACCTTTTCTATGACACAGCACTGGGAGATAGCGGTGCTGTCCCGATGCTGCTTTCTGCGGAATCTGATGCCCTTGTAGAAAAATATGGCTACCCTTATGGCGAAGCACAGGGCGACGCTACTCTTGCCGGTCACACCTACGGTGTGTTTGACGGTGAAACACTCATTGACACTTATGTGACCGATGAAAACGGCTATTTCATTACGGACTATTATCCCTGCGGCGATAACTGGAACATCCGTGAGATCTCCGCAGCGGAAAACGGCGGTTATCTTCTGTCCGATGAAATCTACTGGCTGAATGTAGGCTGTGAACAGTATTCTGTGGAACTGAACACTGAGCATCTGGATGTGACCGAGCGTGTTATCATTGGCAAACTCAGCATGATTAAACACGCAGATGACGGCTCCACACAGATCGAAACTCCGGAAGTCGGCGCAGAATTTGAGGTCTATCTGAAATCCTCCGGCAGCTATGAGGATGCCAAGGAAAGCGAAAGAGATTATCTTATCTGTGATGAAAACGGCTTCGCAGAAACAAAGTTCCTCCCTTACGGCACTTATGTAGTGCATCAGGTGTCCGGTAAGGAGGGTGCTGAGCTGCTCCCGGATTTTGAAGTGTTCATTTCCGAGGATGGACGCACCTACCATTATCTTGCCAACAATGCCGTATTTGAAAGCCGAATCAAAATCGTAAAAACCGATGCAGAAAGCGGAAATATCATCCCTTGTGCGAATGTAGGTTTTGAGCTTTATACCCCGGATGGCGAACAGATCACAATGACCTACACCTATCCGCAGGTCACTGAGGTTTCTACCTTCTACACCAATGACGAGGGTTTCCTGATTACTCCGGAGCCTCTGGAATACGGCAAGGGCTATTATCTTGTGGAGGTATCCGCCCCCGAAAATTATGTGCTTGACCCCACACCCGTCTATTTCGATGTGGTTCCCGATGACAGTACCGACGAGGAAGGCGTAAAGGTCATTGAAGTGCTGCGTCCCAATATGCCGCAGAAAGGCATTATCAAGATCAGCAAGACCGGCGAAGTATTCGCTACTGTGACGGAACAGGGCGGTGTGTACCAGCCTGTATATGAAATGCAGGGTCTGGCCGGTGCGGTCTATGATATTATTGCCGCCGAGGATATTTACAGCGGCGGTGTTCTCCGCTATGCCAAGGGCGAGGTCGTGGATACCGTTACCACGCTGGCAGACAAGCCGGTGGAATCCATCGAGCTGTATTTGGGTAAGTACACCATCGTGGAAACCAAGGCAAGCTATGGCACGGTGCTGAATACCGAGCCGAAAGATGTAGAACTGACCTATGCAGGACAGGAAGTGGAAATCACGGAAATCGCCGCAGATATGGTCAATGAACGCCAGAAAGCAATCGTAACGCTGACAAAGGATATGGAGCAGGATGACCTCTTTGGCATCGGCGGCAACGGAGAAATCTCTGCTGTGTCCTTTGGCTTGTATGCAAAGGATAAGCTGACCGCCGCTGACGGTACGGAAATTCCTGCCGGGGCATTGCTTGAAATTGCTACCTGTGCCGTGGACGGTAGCATCGTATTCACAACTGATATTCCTGTAGGTGCTTCCCTGTATATCAAGGAATATGCAACAGACGGTCACTACAAGCTGTCCGATACCGAATATCCCGTTATTTTTGAATACGCCGATCAGACTGTGGCACTTGTAGAAATCAAGGTCAACAATGGCGAAACAATCCACAATGAACTGAAATACGGCAGTATTCACGGACTGAAAAAGGACGAGGACGGCAACGCCCTTGCCGGTGCTGTGTTCGGTCTGTTTCTTTCCGGCACAGAAGAATTTACAGAAGCAAATGCTATCATGCTGGCTACCGCCGCAGAGGATGGAATCTTTGCTTTTGAGAAGATCCCCGTGGGCAGCTTTATTGTGAGAGAACTTGCAACCGGCAGTCCCGCCTATGTGTTGAACGAAACTCTGTTCCCGGTATCTGTAACCGAGGACGGTCAGATCATTGAAATCGAAGTGAAAAATGCTTTCGTCCGTGGCTCTGTTCAGCTTACAAAGGTGGATGCGGAATATCCCGACAACAAACTGACCGGTGCAGAATTTGAAATTTTCCGTGACACCAATGGCAATAAGGAGCTGGATGCCGATGACGAGAGCATGGGCATGATGACCGAAATTGAAACGGGCCTCTATGAAATGAGTAATCTCCGCTATGGCGGTTTCTTTGTAAAGGAACAGACTGCGCCGGATGGCTTCTGCCTGGACGAAAATGCTTACTACTTTGAGATCGCGGAGGACGGCGAAACTGTCACAGTGGAAAATGAAGCAGGCAAAGGCTTTATGAACCAGCCGAAGGTTGGCAGCATCAAGATCATCAAGACCTCCGCAGATGGAAAGGTGGAAGGTTTCTCCTTCCGTGTGACCGGCCCGAATGGTTATGACGAAGTGTTCGTAACCGATGCCAACGGCGAAATTCTTATTGAAAATCTCCGTATTGGCGATGGCTATATCATTTCCGAAGTGAATAATGAAGCCACTTCCGGCTATATCCTCCCGGCTGATAAAACGGCGGCTGTCTTTGAGGGATCTGTGACCAAAGTGGAGATGCACAACGAGCTGAAACCCGATAACCCCAAGACCGGTGACGCTTCTAACCTACCCTTGTGGCTGACTCTGATGGGCGTTTCCGCAGCCGGTATTGCAGGGCTTGGTATTCTCAGCTTCAAAAAATTCAAGAAAAAGGAGGACGCTGAATAATGGAACCTAAAACCATCGTCGCAATCGGATTGGTCGTTTTCATCGTTGCGGCACTGATTTTCCTCAGAATCAGAAGCAGCAAGAAGAAGTAATGACCGGGGCGGCTGAAATATGCCGCCCTTTTTACATACCCGAAGAAAGGAGCGTATGTAAAATGAGAGAACGATATGAAAAGCGATTGTTCCGCATCTTTGAAGAAGCAGGATATTCGCCCATCCGTATTCTGACCATCACACCGGAGGAAATGGTGGAAATACCCGGTATTACCGTCCCCAATATCCGTGCGGTGCTGTATGTGCAGAACAAAGTGCTTACAGATAAGCACAATATCCGCACCGGGCAGCGCATTAAGGAACTGCTTGAAAATGCTGAGGAAAGTGAGGTGTGAGCATGAACACGATTATCAGCAACAAAGTCCATCACTATTCTCTGTTACTGGAGCTGGACGATGAAATGAAAGACTGGTTTGAAAGTCAGTTGGATAAAGGAAAATATCTGCAGCATCTGATTATCGAGGACAGAGAACGGCAGAACTACCCGGAAACTGATGAAGTGCATATCCAGTCGGAACACAAGAGAACCGCAGGCGATTATACGATCATCCACGCTGTCCATGTGGGAGATCGAGAGGTCGTTGTAGGCGAAAATCCGGCAGGCGCACAGGATGAAAAGTATATGTGCGGCTTCTGCCAGCAGAATGAACTTTTTGCCCGGTATGAAGAAATCCTTTCCAGCGATGACTTCCCGGAGATCATGGGCATCTTTGGGAAGCGTGTGGCAGAACAGGCAGAAAAGACCCGTGTTGCCCTACTGACACCTAAGATACAGGGTATCCAGGATACGCCGCTGACCGCAGAACACTGTACCCTTATTTCCCATGACGATGATATTAACGACAAAATTGTTGTCATTAACCCGGATGTACTGCGCCGTGAGTACCGCAAGGCAACGCACCAAATCAAGCTGTGCGTGGGCGGCTTTGGTGCATCGCCCCACAGCCGTGGTTCGGCCTGCTACTGTGTAGATCTTTACACCGGAAAAACCAGCCGCTATGAGCGCAGGGAGGTTCTCGGCACTCTGACACGGGAGCAGCTACCCAAGTGGGCAGAATTAGGGCTTGTGCAGTATGAGCAGAATCACAATCAAAAACAGCCTAAGACAAAGGAGGAACGCTGATATGAGTGAGCGCAAAAATGCCAGCTATACCATTGTGCAGTCCTTAATGATTGGCGATGCTGAATTTGTCATCGGTCATAACCCTGCCGCCCCGGCACCCTATGTCACATGGGAGTGCAAGGACGGCAACAATTACTTTTGGGGTCATTATATGAATGAGCGCCGCCAAGCTGACCGTGACCTTTTGGAGAGAGCAAAAACAGAGCTTGATTTGCAAGACCGGCGCTTTGGCAGAACGCAGAAAAATAAGGATAAGGAGCGTGAGCGATAATGCAGCCTTTATTTTCTCCGTGGGGAGAAATTCAGCATTGTAGGGTGCTATATCCCCATGTTTTTTCTGTGGACACAGCCAGTCACGGCGGGATCATGGTCAATGCCAGAGTTGCAACCTCCATTTTCTCACGGGAGGCTCTGCAATGCGCTTTCCGTGAGGGCGGTTATTATTGTTTTGAAGAAGATTGCGCTGCCACCGTTGTTATCAGAGAGCTGATGGACAGAAATCTGTTCACAGCCCCGGTCAATGATTACTGGAAACCGGGTCAATACGAAAAGTGCATCAATGATAGTGTGCAACGATATTACCCGGCCTACTGGACTGCCAGAGAAAACGGGCAGACCATATCAGAAGTCCATACAAAACAAAAACAGATGAAGGAGCGTGAACGATAATGGAAATGACCATAAGACCCATGAACCCGCAGGAACGAAATTACAGCTATTCCCAAAGCCAGCAGCTTACCATGCAGACCGGTTGTATCGGACACCTCCGGGCAGACTTTGGCAGCAACGGCACAGGTTTCTTTTCATCGTGGGATGACCACCGGGCCGATCTGAAAAGCGATGCGTTCAAGGCAGAATTTGATGATGTTATCAACGCTCTGCGTGAGGATAACAGCTACGGCGGTATTTTGAAAAGCCGCCGTGATATGACTGCATATTGCTACGACCATCCCGCCAGTGGCTTTGAGGGAAACTACACCAAGGAATATGGCTTCCGTGTGGATACCGACCACTATTCCTATATGCTCCGCCTTAATCCCAACAAAGGCGACTATAATCTGTACTGCTATTGCTATCTGCGCCAATGGCTTGACCGCCATCTGAGCCATGCAGAAAAAGGTATCCGTTTCATCACTCCAGACTATAAAGAGCGTTTCCGTATCCCGGACGGTGATAAGGTGCGTATCACATTATCTACGGATGAAACGATGGACAGGGTGTGCCGATATATCGACGATTATCATGTGGAGGTTGGACAAAACCTTTACCATATCTGCGAATTTGCGGAGCGTATGCAGCAATGCGGCAATACGGTTATTCCTCTGCGTTCCTCCCTGCCGGAGCTGTGCTATTCCACCGTGCCGTCCACGGATGAGCTGATTATCATTAAGCGTGGCGAAACCGGCTATTACCGGTGCGAGTTTTCAACCGATGACAGAACATATAACCGGGAATTTGCAGATGACCGCAATGTAAAGCTGGGTGTCAGCAAGGCACAGGAGGAAGCTATGCTTGCAGGCTCCATGCACGGGTGGGATGTTCCTGCCGCCGACCCCAAAAACTACGATGATAAAGGCAATCCCCTCCGTCCGAAAAACCATGACAGGGGTGATGCCCGATGAACAGCGATAAACATATCATCTGGAGCAATTACGACCTCGACTATGAGAACTGGCGGGATGATCTGGAAGCAGAATACCCGGATATGTCCGAAGAAGAACGGATCTCCCTGATGTATGAAATCAATGGCAATTATCTGGATGATGAGCGTGCTAACCTGAGTATTCAGCTTTCACAGCCCATCCTGATGATTGCAGACATTGGCAGATGGGACGGACGGTATTCCGGATATGGCGAGATAAAAAGCGGCAAGATCAGCGATTGTCTGTATTCAGACCTTGATTATGCCACATGGTATGTGGATAAGCTGGGCGACCTGCGGTGTGATGCCATACATCACGATGGCACAAATCATTACCTCTATCGGGTATATAAGCCCGGTATTCGTGAATCACAGATAGACCTACTGAAAGAAAAACTGTATGAGGGTAAGGCTACCCGTGCAGACATTACAAGGATTACCCGTAGACTTGGCGATGAGATTGCCAAAGTTTACGGGTTTTCTATTCCAAAGCAGCGGCAAACCGCTGAAATTTCAAGATAAGGAGGATGTAACCGGATGGCGAGAAAATATGAAATCATAACGGAGCTGTACCGCAGAACACAGGCAAGCGTGACAGCTCCCATGGCATGGCAGGATTTTCTTACCTCTGCCTGCCGCAATTTCCGTCTTTCCTTTGACGAGCAGCTATTGGTCTATGCCCAGCGCCCGGACGCAACCGCTGTCCTGACGATTGAAGGGCCGAATGGATGGAATAAGCGTTTTGGGCGTTGGGTCAACCGAGGGGCAACCGGCATTGCCGTGTTTGATGGCGAACATAACAGACGCTCCCGGCTGAAATACTACTTTGACATATCGGATACTCACCCCAGCCGCTTTGCAAGACCTGTTCCTATTTGGGCGATGCAGCCGGAATATGAAACAGAGGTTATCGAAACTCTGGAAAACAGCTTTGGAGAACTGTCTGAAAAGCAGGACTTGGCATCGGCACTGCTCTCTGCGGCAAAAAATGCCGTAGAGGACAACATGACCGATTACCTTGCAGAACTGCATTATTACAAGGAAAACAGCTTTTTGGAGGAACTGGATGAGCTGAATGTGGAAGTGGCATACCGTAATGCCCTGCAAAACAGTATCGGCTATATGCTTCTCTCCCGATGCGGCATTGACCCCGGCGAATACTTTACGGACGATGATTTTCGATGTGTACTGGATTTCAATACGCCGCAGACCCTTAATGCGCTTGGTACTGCCACCGGGGATATTTCTCAAATGTGTCTGTCAGCAATCTCCCGTACTGTTATGACATTGCAAAGGCAGGACAGAAACCAAAATCGCACATTTGCAGTTGTCCCCGAAAATGAGTATCCTGTTAGCAGAACAGAAACAACACAGCCGGAAAGGAGCATAGAATATGCAGAATATCACATACACGATGCAGGGAGATTACAACCTGCCCAACCTACTGCCTCCGCAGGAGCCGGAGGTTCACCTTGGGAAGTACGCATTGATGCGCCGCAAATTTCTCAAGCAGCACCGCAGGATCACCTACACCAATCTGCTGACATCGGGCAATCTGAACAGCCACTTGATGGAGATCGAACAGACAGCGAAAATACGGATGGAGCAGATTATCAGTCGGACGGCGAAGAGCGAGGGCGTGACGGAGGAACTGAAAGCCGCCGACCCGATGCTCTGGACGGGACTGATGAACAGCATCCGGCAGTCAGCGGAGGAAACAGTGCTGCAGGAGCTGATTTACAGCTAAGTGAAGAACACGAAGAAGCGGACAGCGCAGAGCTGCCCGCTTTTTTGGATGAGAAACTGATTGCCGCTATCATCGCCAATAAGGATGATGACCTTAAATACAAAAAACAGCAAATTGAAATGTTCTTTACGGTTCATCCCGAACTGGAAGAACGGGTGGCATATATCAAATCTGCGTATCAGGACAGATACACGGAGCTTATTGTTGACGGTGTTCGCGTTGGATATAAGCCGCAGGAGGACGGACTGCTTATGTGGGAGGGCGCATACCTTTCCCGCAAGAGTGAGTCCGTTTTTTCATGGGGTATCGTTGCGGAACTGACCGCAGGTATGATCGACAAAAAGGAATACTTTGTCAATACGCAGATCACGCCGCCTAAAAATGTGGATAGTCAGCAGATGTCCCTCTTTGATATTGCAGGCTTTGACGCACCGGTAAACGATGACGAGCCGCAAATGACATTCTTTTCTGCACCTACCCTGCCCCAGCAGGTCATTGATACCGCACTATGCCTGGGCGGAAATGAAATTGATAGCTTAGAGCGCATCTATGCTTATTTCTCCAAAGATTATCCGTTGGAGAAAAATGCCGCCTTTCTGCAAAAGGAATACAGGCGTGACGGCAAAGGTTTTTTCGTAGGTGACAGACCCTATGCTATGTGGTTCGACGAAAACGGCTTGCGTGTTTCTCACGGCAGAAGTGCCACGGGAAGAATCGCTACTGTGCTTTTGTGGGAGGATGTTGCAAAGCGCATCCGGGAACTTCTGGATATGGGGCGTTATGTGCCGCAGACGGTCATAGACCGATATGATGAGGTGGAGAAAAAGGCTCTTTCTGAGAGTATGCTGTACCTTGTAGGCGACTTTACAGAGGAAGCCCGTGAAGCCAGTTATATGGTGACTGTACGAGGTGTGTATGACACACGGGGCGGCTACCCGGACATGACGGCGCAGCTATCCAAGATGCTGTCAGACAAAGAGACTGTTGCACAAATTCTTGCGGAACTGGACACTTTTGCGACTGCTCTTTCGGAGAACCGGGAGCTGCTTCGCTTTCGCTATCACAGATGCAGTGAGATCAAGGAAAAACTGGAAGGCTTGTTGCGTGAAGTGGTTGTATTTCCTGCGCCGGAGCCTGCCGAGCCTGTACCATCACAGTTCATTACTGAAGATGAAATCGACAAGCTGCTGATTGGCGGAGGAAATGTTCAGCATAGTAAATTTCGTATTTATGCCTATTATCGTGAGGGACATACTCCGAAAGAACGAGCCAGCTTTCTGAAAGACGAATACGGCTGGGGCGGCACCGGCAGGATGGGCTTCAACGAAAATCACGACGGCAAAGGCATTTCCTATTCCCGTGAGGACAGACATTTTAAGCCCTATGACAAGATCCTGCTTCCATGGAACAAGGTTGAGAAACGCATCTCCGAGCTGATACGCCAAGGCAGATACCTGACCGAAAAGGAATTGGCATATATCCCGACTTACGAAAAGGAACAGCTTGCTATCAGCATTTACCACTTTTTCACCCGTGTGCCGCAGGAAATGCCGCACCCATATCCCTATGGGTTTGACTATTATGATGCAATCAAAATCATTCAGCCGCAGTTGGATGATCCGGCAAAGGTGGAAGCCATCTATCAGATGATGCTCCCGATATGGGAAACTACCACGCAGGATGACCGGGACTACAATCTTTGCCAAAAGGGCATTGAATATATTACTGCCTACCGCAACGGCACATTCTCGCTGTTTGGGGAAAAGAAAGAACCCCGTCCGTTGGTAGCAGAAACGGCTGCTCCTGTAGAACCAACACAGCCAACCTTTAAGGATGAGGTTATTCGTCATCTGGACGAAGCCGGTTATGCGGTAACAGAGGAAATGCTGGATACAAGCATAGCCGAGTATGGTTCCGGCCCCGCTAAGAATACAGCCGATTTCATCATCGCAAAGAAACTCATTGATGAATACTGTATGGAAGTCTTTGAACAGGGTGCGGATTATACCGATCTGTATCATGTGGATCTGGCGTTCAGCTCCACAGCAGACAGTATGCACAATGTTGAGATTTTTGCCGACCTTATGCGGTATCGTCTGGTGTACCAGGTGGACGGCGAAACTGTCCATGAAATTGCCTGCGACAGCATGGGGAACTTGCATGAATATCTTGCAAACCTTGACTTTGATGTGATGGTGGCGCTGGCAGACGAAGCATATCAGCAAAACAACGCTGACAGGGACTTCCTTGACGATGTTGACCCTGCTGCTATCCGTCAGAAACTTGCCCAGCGTGGTATTGTGGACGGTCAGGTGGTGGATGAAGAAGCCTTAAACAGTGACCCGTTTATACGGCAGGTCATGGCAGATGCCGAAGCTGCGCAGGAAGAACCATCCGCACTGATTGTTGCCCAGTATCGCTCTGACAATGAGCATATCGTTATCCAGCAGTATCCCAACGGTCAGTATTACAATCGCTACGGCTATGATGAGCAGACCGGCGATGCCGCATCCACCGCAGGCGGTTTTGCCACTCTGGAAGAAGCAGAAAACACCCTCCGTTCCCATCGCCCTGCGGCGGTAAAGGAGGAACCGGCACTCGCACCGCCTGTAAAACTTGCCCCTCCCAAGCCAAAGCGTGAGCGCATCGTGTTTACAACCCTTCACCCGGAAATCTCAAAGGAGCAGCGGCATGATTATATCATTGATGACCCGGAGTTGGGCTACGGCACAGCCAGCGAGAAATACGCCGCCAATGTAGCGGCTATTCGCTGTTTGAAGCGTATCGAGGAAGAAAACCGACTTGCCACACCCGAAGAACAGGAAATCTTATCCCGCTATGTAGGCTGGGGCGGTCTTGCCGATTGCTTTGATGACCGTCATGCCAAGTACCAGGAACTGAAATCCTTACTGACCGAAGAAGAATATGCCGCCGCCAGAGCAAGCTCCCTTACAGCCTTTTATACCTCCCCAATCGTTATCCGGGCGATGTATCAGGCATTGTCACAAATGGGCTTTCGACAGGGCAATATTCTGGAGCCGTCCTGCGGCGTCGGTAACTTCATCGGTATGCTCCCGGACAGAATGGCAGGCAGCCAAGTCTATGGTGTGGAACTGGACTCCATCTCTGGGCGCATTGCCCAGCAGCTTTATCAAAACAGCTCCATTGCCGTAACCGGTTTTGAAAAGGTGCAGATGCCAGACAGCTTTTTTGATGTGGCAATCGGCAATGTGCCGTTTGGCGACTTTAAGGTGCTGGACAAGAAATACGACAAATACCATTGGCTGATACACGATTACTTTTTCGGAAAGGCATTGGATAAGGTCAGACCGGGCGGTATTGTGGCATTTATCACTTCCAAGGGAACGATGGACAAGGAAAACTCTGCTGTCCGCAAGTACCTTGCACAGAGAGCAGACCTGATCGGAGCAATCCGTCTGCCCAATGATGCGTTCAAGCGAAATGCAGGCACAGAGGTCACAAGCGATATTCTGTTCCTGCAGAAGCGTGACCGCATAACGGATATTGAGCCGGATTGGGTGCATCTGGATACAGATGAAAACGGTATCCGTATGAACAGCTATTATGTGCAGAATCAAGAAATGGTGCTGGGCGAAATGGTCATGGAAAGCACACGATTTGGCATGGACAGTACCTGCAAGCCTTACGAAAATGCAGACTTGTCCGATATGCTTGCCGAAGCAGTGCAGACCCTCCACGCACAGATCACGGAATATGAAGCAGAGGAACTGGACGAGGAAGATCATTCCATCCCAGCCGACCCGGATGTACGGAATTTCAGTTATACCATTTCAGACGGCAAGGTGTATTTCCGTGAAAACAGCCGTATGTACCCGGTGGAAGTGTCCGTCACAGCAGAAAATCGCATCCGTGGCATGATCGCCCTGCGAGAATGTGTCCGTAAGCTGATCGACCTCCAGACCGAGGGATACCCGGATGAGGACATTCTGAAAGAGCAGGCACAGCTTAATACCCTGTATGACGAGTACACTACAAAATACGGGCTGATATGCAGCCGTGGCAACAGCCTTGCGTTCAGCGATGACTCCAGCTATTACCTCCTGTGTTCTTTGGAGGTGCTGGACGAAGAAGGTAACTTCAAGCGCAAGGCGGATATGTTTACCAAACGCACCATCCGTCCCCATGAGGCTGTAACAAGCGTTGATACTGCCAGTGAAGCTCTTGCCGTATCCATTGCGGAAAAGGCACGGGTGGATATGGAATATATGTCTGCGCTGTCCGGTAAAACCCCGGAGGAACTGGAAACAGAACTTGCAGGTGTTATCTACCGGGATATTCGCTGTGCAGAAGATGCCGCAGATATTTCCCCGGCCCATACAGACCTTGAACGCTATCCCTTTGTGACGGCTGACGAATATCTTTCCGGCAATGTGCGCCGAAAGCTGCGTATGGCAAAAGCCTTGCAGATGGCATTACCATCCGAAAAGAAAGATACCGTCAGCAGCTATGTATCGGCTCTGGAAGCCGTACAGCCCGTGGATCTGACTGCCGGTGAGATCGGTGTGCGTATCGGTGTGAACTGGATACCCACCGAAATTTACGAGAAATTCATGTATGAGCTGTTCGGCACGGGCGGCTATGCCAAGAGCAAAATCAAGATCCTCCATTCCAAGGCAACCGGCGAATGGAACATTACCAATAAAAGCTCTGACAGCGGCAATGTCCGTACCTTCAGCACCTATGGCACCAAGCGTATCAATGCGTATCACATTCTGGAGCAGACACTGAACCAAAAGGATGTGCGTATCTTTGATACCGTTTATGATGAACATGGCAATGAGCAGCGTGTCCTCAATAAGAAGGAAACCGCTATCGCACAGGACAGGCAGGAACTTATCAAATCCAAGTTTGCTGAATGGCTGTGGAAAGATATTGACCGCCGTGAGCTTTTGTGCCGTATCTACAACGAAACCTTTAACTCCATCCGTCCCCGTGAATTTGACGGTCAGCATATCCGTTTTTACGGTATGAACCCGGAAATTCAGCTAAGACCCCATCAAATCAACGCCATCGCCCACATCATGTATGGCGGTAATACGCTGCTTGCCCACGAAGTGGGTGCCGGCAAGACCTTCGAGATGGTTGCGGCAGCGATGGAAAGCAAACGGCTGGGGCTATGCACCAAGTCGCTGATCGTGGTTCCCAACCATATCACGGAGCAATGGGCGGCTGAATGGCTCCAGCTTTACCCCTCAGCCAATATCCTTGTGGCGACCAAGAAGGATTTTGAAACCCGTAACCGCAAAAAATTCTGCGGCAGGATCGCCACCGGCGACTACGATGCTATCATCATCGGTCACAGCCAGTTTGAAAAGATCCCCATGTCCAGAGAACGGCAGGAGATCATTCTGCAGCGTCAGATTGATGACATCATGTTCGGTATCCAGGAAGCCAAACGAGCCAAGGCCGAGCGTTACACCATCAAGCAGCTTGAACGGACGAAGAAATCACTGGAAACCCGCATTGCCAAGCTGAACGACCAAAGCCGCAAGGACGATGTTGTGACCTTTGAGCAGTTGGGTGTTGACCGCATTTTTGTGGATGAAAGCCATTATTTTAAGAACCTCTTTTTGGCGACAAAAATGCGGAATGTGGGCGGCATTGCACAGACCGAAGCGCAGAAATCCTCCGACCTTTTTATGAAATGTCAGTATCTTGACGAGATCACCGGAGGGCGTGGTGTAGTGTTTGCCACCGGCACACCGATCTCCAACAGCATGGTGGAGCTATACACCATCCAGCGTTACTTGCAGTACAGCACCCTTGCGGATATGGATATGCTGCACTTTGATGATTGGGCGGCAAACTACGGTGAAACCATTACCGCCATCGAACTGTCACCGGAGGGCAGCGGCTACCGCAGCAAGACGAGGTTCGCCAAGTTTTACAATCTGCCGGAGCTGATGTCCACCTTCAAAATGGTGGCTGATATTCAGACCGCCGATATGCTTCATCTGCCTGTTCCCAAAGCAAATTTCCACACAGAGGTCATAAAACCCTCTGAAATACAGCAGGAAATGATTAAGGGACTGGCAGAGCGAGCTGAAGCCATCCGTGCAGGCGGTGTTGACCCGCACATCGACAATATGCTCCGCATTACCAACGACGGCAGAAAGCTGGCATTGGATATGCGTCTTATCAATCCGCTTGCCGCTGACGATGAAAACGGCAAGGTATCTGTATGCGCCCGGAATGTCTTTGATATTTGGGAGCGTACCAAGGAACAGCGCAGCGCACAGATGGTGTTCTGTGACCTTTCCACACCGAAGGGCGACGGCTCCTTTAATGTCTATGACGATCTGAAAAAGAAACTCATGGCAAAGGGTGTGCCGGAGGAAGAAATTGCCTTTATTCACGATGCCAACACCGAAGCACGGAAAAAGGAACTGTTTGCCAAGGTGCGCTCCGGGCAGGTGCGTGTCCTGATTGGCAGTACGCAGAAGATGGGCGCAGGCACCAACTGCCAAGACCGCCTCATTGCCCTGCATGACCTGGACTGCCCGTGGCGACCTTCCGACCTTGCCCAGCGTTTGGGCCGTATTGTCCGACAGGGCAACCAAAACCCGGAGGTTGAGATCTACCGTTATGTGACGGAAAACACCTTTGATGCCTACCTTTATCAGCTTGTAGAAAACAAGCAGAAATTCATCGCACAGATCATGACCAGCAAAGCTCCGGTAAGAGCTGCGGAGGATGTGGACGAAACCGCCCTCAGTTACTCCGAAATCAAGGCCCTTGCCACCGGCAATCCGCTGATTATTGAAAAGTGCAATCTGGATATGGAGGTGGCAAAGCTGAATATGCTCAAAGCCAATCACCTGAACCAAAGGTATGCGTTGGAGGAATTGGTGCTGCGTAAGTACCCCGAAACCATACAGCGGCTCACAGAGCGTATCGCAGGCTATGAAAAGGATATAGCCGTCGCTGCAGAACACCCAAAACCGACAGAGGGATTTGTGGGTATGGAAATACTCGGCACCTTCTACGAGGATAAGGAAGCCGCAGGCAAAGCGATCATCGACGCCTGCACCACCATGACCGGCTCCGATGCTGTCTTTTTAGGACAGTACCGGGGCTTTTCTACTGTCCTTGCCTATGACGGTGCCAGCAATGAGTACCGCATGACCATGAAGGGAACCCTGTCCCACACCACTGTGCTGGGCGCTGATATTTTCGGTAACATTACCCGTATGGATAATGTCATTGACGGCCTGCAGGGGAAATTGGATGTTGCCCGTGAAGAACTGACCGAAACACAGACTCAGCTTGAAAATGCCCGGACAGAAATGAACACCCCGTTTTCCAAAGAAGCAGAGCTAAATGCCAAATCTGCACGGCTGAAAGAGCTGAACATCCTGTTGAACATGGATCAGAAAGACAGGTCGCTGCTGGATGATGTACCGGAGGAAGATGCACCGGAGAAAACAAAAACACGGGATTATGAAAGATAATCCCTGCGGCACGGGAAAACGTGCCGTTTTACATAGCCGAGAGGTTTTCACTACGAAGATCTCCCGGCTAATTTTTTTGCAAAGGAGTGAACCCCAATGAGTAATGAACTGAATACCCGGCTTTATGAAAAGATGGAAGCCGAACAACAGCAGTACCACGAGTGGTTGCTGACCCAGCCTCCCAATGAGATCCTAAACCACACCTATGAGTACACCATGCGGCAGGATATTCTCACAGCGATGGAGGAAATGCACTTGACAGAAAAACAGGCACGGGCGCTGCTGAAATCTCCCTGTCCACTTGCAGATGTATATAAGTATTTCCGCAATCAGGAGCATGGACACATGGAGCAGATACGAAATGCCGTTGAATGTCGTGCCAATAAGGTCATGCGTGAGGAATTTATTGCATCCAGACGGGCAGAAAGGTAGGTGCTGCTTATGCCGTATATTTCCCCGGAGGTGGTAGCCAAGGCAAGAGAAATGGACTTGCTGACCTATCTGCGAAACTATGAACCCCATGAGCTGGTGCATTTTGGCGGCAACACCTATTGTACCCGTGAGCATGACAGCTTGAAGATTTCCAATGGTAAATGGTATTGGTTCTCCCGTGGTATCGGCGGCTATACGGCGTTGGACTATCTCATTAAGGTCAAAGAACTGCCGTTTATGGAAGCGGTGGAAACCATCATGGGACGGTCAGCGGTACTTCCTCCCGTAGCGGTAAACACCCCCAAAAAAGAGAAACCCAAGGCTGTACTACTGCCGCAGGCAAGCCGCTGTGCCACCCATGCGGCAAATTACCTTATTCGCCGTGGCATCGATCCTGAGCTGATCGAATACTGCTTTTCTACCGGGCGGCTGTACGAAAGCTATCCTCATCATAATGTTGTATTCGTGGGCCTTGATAAGTACAACAAGCCACGGTATGCGAATCTGCGTGGTATTGGCTCCGATTTCAAAGGCGAAGCCAACGGCAGCGATAAGCGGTTTTCTTTCAGTATTCCGGCAAAGGACAGTGACACGGTGCATTTGTTTGAAAGTGCCATTGATCTGTTATCCTATGCCACCATCCGCAAACAGGAAGGTATGGTGTGGAACGGCGACCACCTTGTATCCCTTGCCGGTGTATATAAGCCCAAGGAGAATATCGAAGAAACAGCCCTCCCGCTGGCCTTGAAACAGTATCTTTCTGATCATTCGGAGATTAAACGGGTATGTCTGCGCCTGGACAAAGATGCCACCGGCAAGCTGGCAGCAAGTACGCTGAAAGCTCTGCTGCAGGATCGGTATGAGGTTAGCGTGTACCCTCCACCCATCGGCAAGGACTATAACGATTGCCTGTGCTACCGGCTGGGCATTCCCATCACAAGTGTAAAACCCAAAGTAAAAGAACGATAATTAAAGGAGTATGTGCAATGAAGAATTATGAAGTGACCCTTATGGCGACCTCATATAAAAAGGTCGAGATCTGCGCCGACAATGAACGTGCGGCGGAGGGGCTGGCTGCCCGTATGTACCATCAGACGGATATGCTCAATTTCACAAATGAAGATGTGGATGAGCTGGCAGTACAGGCCACGGAACTGGAAACGCCGGTGGATAAGCTGGCCATGTCAGCCAAGGACAGAATGTATATGTCCCTGCTTCGTTTCTGCATGGAGCAGACGGCAGAGTTTGATGAAGAAGAAATCCGTGAGATGCTGGATGAATTATATTGGGACAGCGGCTTTGATCCCCTGCTTTACTGGCAGTTTGTTCCTATCTGTGGCTTTGAGGTGGACGGCACCGAGGAAATGTCCCACACCTACCGTCATAACCGTCTGTTTGGTATGAATGGCTACCGGCTGGACAGCTCCGTGGAAAAAGGCACGGCGGCTATGAGTACCGTAACTGAAAGCTACGAATTGTGGTTGCTTGAAGATATGAGCCTTGCCGTGACCTTCTGCTGTCAGATGACAGTTGCAGACAGGGATGGCAAATATTATGAAACCGCTGAATATCGTTATCCCGTAACCGGTAGCTACGCAGCGCTGACCGGTGATTTTTATGTGGAGCATTTTTTGGAATCTGTATCTGAACAGATTTATATGTCACGGAACATGGACTAAATAACTACTGTTTTCTGATAACGATCCTGACGATTGGTAAGGTGTGTTCTGAAAAAATCCTGCTCCTATCAACAAAATTACAGATTATACTTGAAATTATTATAATTTCGGGTATAATATAGATAAAGAAAGTGAGGCGATGCAAGTGAAGCATTTTGTTGACCGGGAGCAGGAAATGGAAACCCTGCAAAACGAATACGAAAGAGACGGAAGTGCTTTAGTTGTTCTATATGGACGACGGAGAGTTGGAAAGACTACACTGATCTCAGAGTTTATTAAGGATAAGAACGCTCTGTTCTTCCTTGCCAGCGAGGAAGCCGAAACCCAAAACCGAATTGCATTTAAAGAAAAGGTTGCGGAATTTATTAACAGTGATCTCCTTCGGAGTGCGGATGTTAAGAGCTGGGATGTGCTTTTTAAGTCTATCATGGATACGCCATTTGAGAGCAAACCGGTAATCGTGTTGGATGAGTTTCAGTATTTAGGCAAGAGCAATCCTGCTTTCCCGTCAATCTTCCAGAGAATTTGGGAGGAAATATTAAAGGACAAATCCGTTATGGTAATCCTCTGCGGATCTCTGATCTCTATGATGGAGTCCCAGACACTTGCGTATGGCAGTCCTTTATATGGCAGACGGACAGCACAAATTCGGCTAAAACAAATTCCGTTCGGTTATTATCACAAGTTTTTCCCGAATAAGACTCGCAGAGAACTTATTGAAATGTATTCTGTCACCGGTGGTGTACCGAAGTATATTGAACTGTTCTCTGAAAGCAAAGACATTTACAGTGCTATTCAAAAATGTGTACTGAATCGGTCCGGGTATCTATATGACGAACCCCATTTCTTGCTTCAGCAGGAAGTTACTGAGGTAGGTAGTTATTTCTCTATCATTAAGGCAATTGCTGCAGGAAACAGTAAATTATCTGCCATCTCAGCCGTTCTGGAAATCAAGGCTACCAGTCTGACCAAGTACCTGAAAACGCTCATAGATCTGGATATATTGGAACGCGAAGTCCCGATTACGGAAGATAATCCGGAAAAGAGCAAGAAAGGACTTTATAAGATCAAAGACAATTACCTGCGGTTTTGGTTTGCTTTCGTGTACCCGAATATGAGCTTTATTGAGAGTGGCCACAGCCGCATTGTGATGAACAAGATCAAAAAAAGTCTTGTGATAAACCATATTGCATTTGTATATGAGGATGTCTGCAAAGAACGGATGTGGGAACTGAATGCCGATAATGCTTGGCCCTTCAACTTCACCAAGATAGGCCGGTATTGGGATGCAAAGACGGAAATTGATATTGCAGCACTTGATCCGGAAGGAAAGAATCTGATTCTCGGTGAATGTAAATACTGGCAGGAGCCGGTAGGAGTAAGCGTACTTCGGGATCTGGAAGCAAAGACCGATTCTGTCACATGGGAACGAAACAACAGAAAAGTTTGGTATGTGTTATTCAGTGCATCGGGCTTTTCAGACGAACTCACCGCACTGGCAGCAACCAGAGATGATGTTCTTCTCTGCGATGAACAGAATGTGTAAAGGATGTAGAAGATGAAACAAAAGACACAGTATACCATTGAGATGGATGCAAAACTGTCTGCAAAGGTATGGAAAGTCCTGACGGAGAATTTTGAAATTACCGTCTTGGAACGCCAACATTCATTAGATGGTCAGGAACTTAATATAAGCATCCGTCTTGATGGTGAGAAATCCGGCGAAGATTAAATCCCATGAATAATTTCATATTGTTATATTACAGAGCAGCTTGTAGAAATACAGGCTGCTTTTTTTCTGCCCAAATGTGATTTGTTTTCGGCTGGTATCAAAAAATGTTCGACCCAAGGGAGAACGATATGCACTATACCAGCAAGCATCGCCTTTTGGGGACAAAAGGCAGCTTGTTAGGGGCAGACCCCCTAAAACCCCTCAAATGAAAGGATGGATTACACCATGTACGAAGCATCGTTTTTTGTGATCGGTCTTATCATCGGCGGCATGGCCGGTGTGCTGACCATGTGCGTCATTCAGATCAACCGTAACGAAAAGGAGGATACCCATGAGTAAACGAAACATTGAAATCAAAGTGCGTTTGAACCGTAAGGAAATGGAGGTGTTGGATAAGCGTGTGAAGAAAAGCCGCCTTTCCAGAGAAAGCTATCTCCGCCACCTCATTAACGGCAGCGTTCCCCGTGAAGCACCACCGCCGGACTATTATGATATGATGCGCGAACTGTACCGTATCGGCAACAGTCTGAACCAAGTGGCACAGAAAGCCCATACGCTGAATGTCATTGATGTGCAGCGTTACGATGCCGGAGTAAAGCTCTTTGAGGATGCGGTAAAGAAAATCACCGATGCGGTGGTATCGCCGCAGCCTATGAGCAACATGGTGACCCCACAAAGCCAAAAGGCTTTGCGGGGAGAGGAACGCCCACGGAGCGATGAGCCTTTTGCCGTTGGCGGCAAAAGCGACAAGCGCAGTGCGGTGTGACGAAATGGCTACCACATCTATCTGGCGTGTCAACGGCTGGCTGGGCAAGGTGGTCATTTATGTGGAGAACCCGGACAAGACTACCAACCCCGCATTTTATGAAAAGCAGGATATGACCGACAGGCAGACACAGGGACTGTCTGATGTGATCGAGTATGCGGTAAACAGCGAAAAGACACAGCAGATGGATGACGAAAGCGCACAGGTCATGCAGAGCTTTGTGTCCGGAGTAAACTGCCATCCAAGTACCGCCCGTGAGGAAATGCTGGCAGTCAAGCGCCGGTTCGGGAAAGAGGACGGCACTGTGGCCTATCATGGGTATCAGTCCTTTGCCCCCGGCGAAGCGACACCGGAGCTGGCACACCAAATCGGCATTGAACTGGCCCAGCAGCTTTGGGGCGACAAGTACCAGGTGGTCGTTGCCACCCATCTTGACAAGGACAATCATCTGCATAACCATTTTGTGCTGAATACGGTTTCCTTTGTGGACGGCATCAAATATCACCGCACCAAGCAGGATTATCGGGATATGCGTAAGGCATCCGATGAACTGTGCCTAAAATATCGTCTGTCCGTTATTGAAGATCCCCAGCCGGGAAAATCCAAGCACTACGGAGAATGGCGGGCGGAACAGGAACAGCGCCCCACATGGCGTGGTATTGTTCGTGCGGATATGGATGAAGCGATCCGCCAGTCCATGACGGAACGCCAGTTTTTTGATGCGCTCCGCAAAAAAGGATATGAGATTAAAATGGGCAAAGACATTTCCGTGCGTCCTCCGGGCAAGGAACGCTTTGTGCGGCTGGCACGGAACTTTGGTGAGGATTACACCATAGACGGAATCCGTCAGCGAATCCTCTCCCAGCACCGCAGGGTACTCCCGGAGCCGGAATCCAAACGCAAGGTGTATCGGGCAAAGCTGAAGGGCAATTTCAAAACCGCACGGAAAGTCACAGGCTTCCGTGCTTTATATTTTCATTACTGCTATCTGCTGGGTTATTTCCCCAAGGGTAAACAGCGCAGCAATAAACGCCTCCATTTTCTGCTCCGTGAGGACCTGATGAAGATGGATGCCATATCCGAGGAAGTAAGGCTGCTTGCACGGCATCGCATAGATACCGCCGAGCAGCTTTCTTCATATAGAAGCGAACTGGAAAGCAAGGCGGAAACACTGACCGCAGATCGCAGGCGGCTGTATAAGAAGCAGCGCACCGTGGCGGTGAAATCCGATGAAGCTTTTTTATCCGAGGTAAAGGAGCAAATTGCCGTGCTTTCAAAAGAGCTTTCGACCATACGACGGGAGGTGAAACTATGTGACGATATTGCTATGCGCTCCGGCGTAATGAAAGAAAAAATCAAAGCCGTCCGTGAGGACGAGCAATCTAAGGGAAAGGAGCAAAACCGAGATGAACAATACAGGCGACGCAGCGGAACAAATCGTTAGGATGTCATTGGAGGGTACAGAGGTTGCTCTGCGCCTGACCGGTTCCGCCGCCAAAAACATTGCCGCAGCGATCTACACCGTTCTGAAGAATAAGGATAAGAACAAGCTGAAAGGCCGTCAACGTTTGACCGCCATGCTGAAAAGCGGCAAGGAATTAAAGGTATTTACCATCAGCGAGGAACATCTGAAACAGTTTGCCGAGGAAGCCAAGCGGTACGGTGTCGTGTACTGCGCCCTGCGTGGCAAGGGAAAATCCGAGGATGGGCTGGTGGATGTAATGGTTCGTGCGGAGGATGCGTCCAAGATCAACCGCATTGTAGAACGCTTCAAGCTGGCTACCGTGGATGCTGCATCCATCAAGCATGACATTGAACAGAGCAGAGCTGCAAGTGCGGCGACACCTGCAGCACCGGAACACACTACACCGGACAAATCCGCCGAGGATAAGCTGCTGGATGAAATGCTGGGTGCGCCCATCCAAAAGGAGGAACCTGCAAGCTCAAACCCCTCTGCGGCGAAGATGGAAAAATCCCCTCCGTCCGAGCCTACCTCAAAGAAGCCAAGCAGAACCGCCGAGGGTACTGCTAAAAAAGCCGATGACCGCCCCTCTGTCCGTGAGGAACTAAGGGAGATCAAGGCTGCAAGGCAGGAAACAGCGGAGAAACCTGCGGCTCCAGCCAAAGAACAACCCGGCAAGAAACCGCAGCAGAAAACCAACCAGCACAAGCAGCCGGGTAACAGAAAGAAAAAGCATAAATCGAAAGCGAGGTAACAAAAATGAGCAATTTTGATGATATTTTTGATGCTCAGCCTGCACGGAAAACCGACCAGCCCTTCGACAAAGAAGCATGGGCAGAAAAAAAGCAGGCAGAGCGCAAGGCCGTCTATGACCTTGCGGATACCACCGCAGAAGCCGTCAGTGCGGACGGTGGCAGATACCGGGATTATCTGGATGTGCAGGCACGGTTTGACCGATACTCCGCAACCAATGCGCTGCTGATTCTGGCGCAGATGCCGCAGGCTACCCAACTGAAAGATTTTGACGGTTGGAAAGCTGCCGGCGTCTATGTCAAGAAAAATCCGCAGAGTATTTCCATTCTGGAACCCGGTGATGAGTATGAGCGTGAGGACGGCACCCGTGCCACTTCCTACAATGTGAAGCGTGTGTTTGATGTGTCCCAGACCACAACAAGAACCAAGGCTCAGCCTTCGGTCAGCATGGATGACCGGCTTTTGCTCCGTGGTCTTATCAGCAATCCTCCCGTGCCGATGCAGACGGTAAACGAGCTTCCCAATCACATGGGCGCACTGTATGACCACGATCAGCAGGTCATTTTCGTCCGCCGTGGCATGACGGCAGACGATATTTTCCGCAGCGTATCCAAGGAGCTTGCCCATGCCGAGCTTGCCGCCGTCAATGAAAACTACACCCGTGAGGGTGCGGCGTTTGCGGCATACAGCGTGTCCTATATGCTGTGCCGCAAAAACGGTATTGATTGCAGCGGTTATGATTTCAGCCGTCTGCCCGACGATTTCCGTGAAGCGGATGCACAAAGCGTCCGAGCCACGCTGACGGAGATCCGGGATGCCGCCAGCGAGATCTCCGCAAGGATGGCCCGTGTCTTTGAGCAGAACAGGGCTCCCAAATCCAAGGAACAGGAGCGATAAGCCATGGGAAAGGAAGAAAAGCGTGTATTAACTCTGGACAAGTATGAACACGGCGTTGTGATAAACGCTCTGAATGAAATGAGAAACGACCTGATTGGAGAAGATCGTCCCACGGATATTGTGGATGAAATTCTCTTAAAAACCATTGATGCCCCGGTGAAAAAGGTTCGTTTCGGTTCCCGTGAAGAACGATGACCGCCGTGCAAGGAACATCCTGTGCCTGCTGGGTATTATCCCGGTGACATGGCTGGGATTGCTCCTTGCGCCTGCCTTGCCGGGTGGGTTGCCGGAAATTATTGTACGGTTCCCGGAAGCCATGAATAACCCATTCCATATTACGCTATGTGAGGACAGCCTAAAAACTGTCCTCATTTTTTTATGCGCTTATGGCTTGGGTATTGGTATTTTCCTTTCCACCCGACGCAATTACCGCAAAGGGGAAGAACACGGCTCTGCCAGATGGGGCAATGTCAGAGCGATCAACAAAAAGTATTGCGACCATAGTGACCCGTATGCAAACCGTATCTTTACAAAGAACTTTCGCATGGGTCTGGACGGCAGAAAACACAGGCGTAATCTCAATACCGTCTGTGTGGGCGGCAGCGGTGCCGGTAAAAGCCGCTTCTATGCGAAAGTGAATCTGCTTCAGGCAAACACATCCTTTTTTGTGCTGGACTGTAAGGGCGAGCTGCTTCGGGATACGGGCGCACTGCTTGCCATGCGTGGCTATGAGATAAAGGTGGTTGACCTTTTGAACATGGAAAAAAGTCATTGCTATAACCCCTTTGCCTATCTGCATTGTGACAACGATGTGCAAAAGCTGGTCACAAATCTCTTTAAGGCGACTACACCAAAAGGCAGTCAGACACAAGATCCTTTTTGGGATACCGCTGCCCAAATGCTTTTGCTTGCCATTTTGTTCTACCTGCGTTATGAAGCGCCAAAGGATGAACAGAACTTCCCGATGGTTATGGAGATGCTTCGTGCCGGTGAAGTCCGGGAGGACGATGACACCTATCAATCGCCCCTTGATGAGCTGTTTGAAAGGCTGGAAATGCGTGACCCGGAACACATCGCCGTGAAGTATTACAAGGACTATCACTCCGGTTCTGCCAAAACGCTGAAATCCATCCAGATCACCCTTGCGGCAAGACTGGAGAAATTTAACCTGTCCAGCGTTGCGGCGCTGACTGCAACGGACGAACTGGAGCTTGCATCCCTGGGCGAAAAGAAAATGGCGCTCTTTGCGCTGATCCCCGACCATGATGTGAGCTTCAATTTTTTGGTCAGTATGCTCTACGGCTCCACCTTTGAGCAGTTATTTTATCTTGCTGACCACAGGTACGGTGGTTCCCTGCCCGTGCCGGTGCATTTTCTGATGGACGAGTTTGCCAATGTTTCATTGCCCGATGACTTCGACAAGCTGCTGGCTACCATGCGTTCCAGAAATATCAGCGTGTCCATCATCATTCAGAATATCGCCCAGCTTAAAGCCCTGTTTGAAAAACAATGGGAAAGCATTTTGGGCAACTGCGATGAATTTCTCTATCTCGGCGGTAACGAAACCGGGACGCACAAGATGATCGCAGAATCCTACCTCGGCAAGCAGACAATCGACACCAACACCTACGGAAAGTCCACCGGACGAAGCGGCAATTACAGCACCAACTATCAGATCACGGGGCGTGAGCTGCTGGACGCATCGGAGGTGCGTATGCTGGACAACCGCTATGCGCTGCTGTTTATCCGTGGCGAATATCCCATTATGGACGAAAAGTATGATCTTCTCCAACACCCGAATGTGCAGTACACCACCGACGGGCAAGGAAAAGCATATCAGCACGGCGGCACAGAACACGCCGTTGCAACCCTTTCTGCTCTGGATATTGACCTTGACGGTCTGCCGGAGTTTGAAGCAACCGAAACCGATTATGAGCTGATTTCCGACGAGGAAATGGAAGCTCTGACCAATTAACAGGAGGTAAATTACCATGAAGAAACTGAACAACACCAAGAACACCAACAAGCTGCCTATGCCCGGAAAGGTAAAAAAGGGCTTCCGTTTTTATGTGATGACCGTGCTGGCACTGACCCTTGTAATGGGTATGTCCATGACGGCCTTTGCCGCAGGCACCGACCCTCTTACCGTTGTCAACAACCTGTCCGACTTCATCTTTGGACTGATCCGTGCTGTAGGTCTGATCCTGCTCGGCTGGGGTATTGTGCAGGTGGGTCTTTCCCTCCAGTCCCATGACCCTTCTCAGCGTTCCAACGGCTTCCTGACCCTTGCAGGTGGTATCGTTATCACCTTCGCCAAGGAAATTCTGACCCTCATTACTGGCTAATCTATGCGGTGTGCGGCGGGACGGGCAACCGTCCTGCCGCTATTTCGCTGAAAGGAGGAACCCGAAATGTCAGATAACTGGGTCGTACAAAACCTTGAGAACGCTCTGGAAACATGGAATGAGAAGCTGGCGGAAATATGGACGCTCATCACGCAGTCTCCCCAGCAGTTTAAGGGCGGCACGATCTGGAATGTTATTGTCAACATCAACGGCGCAGTACAGGCAATCGGCCTTGCCCTGCTTGTGCTGTTCTTTGTGGTGGGTGTGATGCGCACCTGCGGTTCCTTTGCCGAAACCAAACGCCCGGAAACGGCATTAAAGCTGTTTATCCGCTTTGCGATGGCAAAAGGCGTTGTCACTTACGGCATGGAGCTGATGCTGGCATTATTCAGTATCGTGCAGGGGCTTATTTCCACCATTATGACCGCCGCAGGCTTTGGTACAGCACAGCAGACCGTTCTCCCCTCGGAGATCGTAACCGCTGTTGAGGACTGCGGCTTTTTTGAAAGCATCCCGCTATGGGCGGTCACGCTGATCGGCGGTCTGTTTGTCACGGTATTGTCCTTTATTATGATTATGACCGTGTACGGCAGATTTTTTAAGCTGTACCTTTATACCGCCATATCCCCGGTGCCGCTGGCGACCTTTGCAGGCGAACCGACGCAGAGCGTAGGCGTGGCCTTTATCAAGTCTTACGCCGCCGTCTGTCTGGAGGGCGCAATTATCGTGCTGGGCTGTATTATTTTCTCCCTGTTTGCCGCATCGCCTCCTGTGGTCGATCCCAATGCCGCAGCAGTGTCGATGGTCTGGAGCTATATCGGAGAATTGGTTTTCAATATGCTCGTCTTGGTCGGTGCTGTGAAAATGGCTGACCGTGTTGTGCGTGAAATGATGGGCTTATAACCGATGAAAGGAGCAAGAAATTATGTGCTATCAGATGTATTTACTTCATTTGCTGGATGGCTCAATGATTGAGGTGTCCGAAGATTATGACCTGCCTATGGAAAATGGACTGATCGGCAGATACAAAAATGCAGAACCCAATGAAATTCTGGAATTTGGCGATCCCATTGTGGGCTTTGCCTATGTTCCCAAGAGCAGTATCGTCTATATCTCCACCGGCGATGTGAAAGAGGGGTGAGATATAGATGGAAGTGAAAATCAATCGTGAGATCCGTAACTATACGGAATCCATGTTCTTTGGACTGTCCATGCGGCAGTTCATTTTTTCGCTGTTGGCAGTGGGCGTTGCCGTGCTGCTTTACTTTGTAATGAAGCCCTATGTGGGAACGGAAACCGTATCCTGGATGTGTATTCTCGGTGCGGCTCCCTTTGCCGCTATGGGCTTTATCACTTACCACGGCATGACCGCCGAACAGTTTTTGTGGGCATGGCTGCGCTCGGAGATGATCGAGCCACGGGAAATCCGCTTTGAGCCTACCGATTATTACTACGAAGCCCTAAAGGACTGTATCGCAAAACATGAAAAGGAGGCGTAACCCGGATGAAAGCACTCAGTAAACTTTTCAAGCTGGATAAAGAAAAATATACCGTCCCTCGCAAGGTGCAGGATGTGATACCCATTCGCCGCATCTGGAAGGACGGTATTTTTATAGTCGGAAATAAATTTGCCAAGACCTTCAGATTTACCGACATCAATTATTTTGTGGCATCCCGTGAGGATAAGGAAGCCATGTTTCTGACCTACTCCGAACTGCTGAACAGTTTGGATTGCGGTGCCACCACCAAGATCACCATTAACAACCGCCGTATGAACCGCAAGGACTTTGAGGAAGCCATCCTCCTGCCCATGGCCGGGGATGAACTGGACGAATACCGCCGTGAGTATAACCAGATGCTCCTTGATAAAGCCACCGGCGCAAACGGCATCATGCAGGAGAAATATATCACCATTTCCATCCACAAGAAGAATGTGGAGGAAGCAAGGGCGTACTTTGCCCGTGTGGGCGCAGACCTTACCGCCCATTTTACCGCCCTCGGCTCCAAGTGTGTGCCTCTGGACGCAACGGAAAAGCTGCGTATCCTGCATGACTTCTACCGCAGCGGAGAAGAAACCTCGTTCCATTTTGATGCCCGTGACATGATGCGTAAAGGTCACGACTTCCGTGACTATATCTGCCCGGACAGCTTGGAAAAACACGCAGATTATATCAAGCTGGGCGACAAATTCGCCCGTGTCATTTTCCTGAAAGACTATGCTTCCTATATTAAGGATGACATGGTAACGGAGCTGACCGATCTGAACCGGAATATGATGCTTTCCATTGACATCATCCCGGTATCCACGGATGAAGCGGTGCGTGAAGTGGAAAACCGTATGCTGGGCATTGAAACCAACATTACCAACTGGCAGCGCAGGCAGAACGCCAACAACAATTTCTCTGCTGTGGTTCCCTACGATATGGAATTGCAGCGCAGAGAAACCAAGGAATTTCTCAATGACCTTACCAGCCGTGACCAGCGCATGATGTTTGCCGTCATTACCATGGTTCATGTGGCGGATACCAAGGAACAGCTTGACTCCGACACGGAGATCCTGTTGTCCACGGCAAGAAAGCACCTGTGCCAGCTTGCCACGATGAAGTATCAGCAGCTTGATGCACTTAACACGGCACTGCCTATCGGTGTGAGAAAGATCAACGCCCTGCGTACCCTTACCACGGAAAGTCTTGCGGTGTTCATGCCCTTTAAGGTTCAGGAGATACAGGAAGTGGGCGGCATTTACTTTGGGGAAAACGCCATTTCCCACAATCTGATCCTTTGCAACCTTGCCAACCTCTTGAATCAGTCCATGTTCCTGCTGGGCGTTCCGGGCGCAGGCAAATCTTTCTTTGCGAAGCTGCTTATCATCTTTCTGGCGCTGTCCTGCCCGGATGAGGATATTCTGATCTGTGACCCGGAGGGCGAATATTCGCCCCTTGTCCGTGCCTTGCGTGGTTCCGTGGTGCGTATTGCCGCAGGCGGCAAAGATCGTGTGAACGCTATGGAAATGGTGGAGGGCTATGGCGACAATAACCCCATCGTGGAAAAGTCGCAGTTTATCATGTCGCTGATCGAGCAGATCGACAAAAACGGCGTGGGCGCACATCAGAAATCCATCATTGACCGCTGTACCGCAGAGGTGTACCGGGAGCAGGAAAAGACCGGCAAGGTGCCGACCCTTTGTACCCTCCGTGAAAAGCTGTTGCAACAGCCGGAGCCGGAAGCCCGTGACCTTGCCCTTGCTATGGAGCTGTTTACCTCCGGTTCCCTTGACATCTTTGCCCATGAAACCAATGTGGACACCAACAACCGCATTATTTCCTATGATATTCACGATCTCGGCGCACAGTTAAAGCCTGCGGGTCTGCTGACGATTACGGATGCCATGCTTAACCGTGTTACACTGAACTGGAAGCGTGGAAAGCGTACCCACATTTTCGTGGATGAATTTCATATTGTCTATGAAAACGAGTACAGCGGAAACTTCTTTACCTCTGCATGGCGACAGTTCAGAAAGCGTAATGCTTACCCCTGCGCCATCACGCAGAATGTGGAGTATCTTCTGGACTCCGTGCAGGCCAGCACCATGCTGTCCAATAGTGAATTTATTGTAATGCTCAGTCAGGCGGCTTCTGACCGTGAAAAGCTGGCCCAGCTTCTCAATATTTCCCCGGAGCAGATGAGCTATGTTACAAATGCAGATGCCGGTTGCGGACTGATGCGTTACGGCAGTGCCCTTGTGCCGTTCATCAATAAATTCCCAAGGGATACGAAGCTCTACGAACTGATTACCACAAAACCCGGCGAGGGTGTATTCACCCAGGGATGATATGGAGGTTACTGCCATGAAGCGTATATTTTTGATAACCGGGACGGTGATCTTCGCCGTCCTCTTTCTGTTCTCCGGCGTGATGGTGTACCGCCATTATGCGGCGGAGCAGGAAAGCAAAGAAGCCTTTGAAAGTGTTTCCGCCCTTTTGAACACAGAAGTTGCCGTGCAGACCGATGAAACCGGACAGACGGAGCCAAGCAAAACGCTACCGGGAACGGATGAGCCGGAAACAGCCCCGCAGCCTACGCCCTATGACAAGTACGGTGCAGTATATGAGCAGAATAATGATTTTATCGGCTGGATCAGCATTGAGGGAACAAGCATTGATTATCCCGTCATGCAGACCCCGGACAATCCCGACTTTTATCTGAAGCACGGCTTTGATAAGAATTACAGTGACTACGGTGTGCCGTATGTGCAGGAGGAATGTGATATTGACAACTCCGACAACCTTATTATTTACGGACACAACATGAAGAACGGCTCCATGTTTGCCGACCTGAACCAATACAAAAGCAGGGATTTCTATGAGCAGCACAAAACCATCCGTTTTGATACGCTGTCTGCTTTTGGTAAGTATGAGATCATAGCTGTATTCAAGACCGTGGCTACTGCCGTCGAGGGCTTTAAGTATTACCACTTTATAGATGCGGAGGATGAAGCGGCGTTTGATGCCTATATTGCCGGGTGCAAGGAATTGTCCCTGTATGATACCGGGGTATCTGCCGAGTACGGCGACAGGCTGATCACACTCTCCACCTGCGAGTACAGCCGTACCAATGGCAGAATGGTCGTTGTGGCAAAGCTGATCCTGCCTCCCGATGGGGAGGTGGTGTCCGATGGCTGATATTAAAACAAGGGATGTTGTCAAAGGCACCATTAAAACCATAGACAAAGCGGCGGTTGCCGGAGAGCGCATGAAGGATGCCTATGTGCGTACCAAGGACAAGGCGGAGCATGGCGTATATTCTGCGGAAAACAACCCGGATGAATATGCCGCTGACCGCATGACGGGTGCTACCGAAGCTGTCACCTATGAAGCTGTCCACCAATTTGATAAGCAGGGGCGCAAGGGTTTGGAAACCACCAAGGAAAACATCTCCAAGGCACGGGACTATGTTCAGCAAAAGAAAAAGACCCCATCCGAACCCAAAACGCCACAACAAGCGGCAAAGCAGCAGGCACAGAAACAGGCTGAAAAGCAGATGCAGAAAAAAGGTGCCCAGCGTACCGGGCAGCGTGTATCCCATTCTGCGGATAAGACGGTCAAAACTGTGGAGCGTGGAAAAAAGACTGTAAAGCAGACCGCGAAATCTACTGGCAAGGCTACGGTCAAGACGGCAAAGGGTTCTGTAAAAGCAACACAGAAAACCATAAAGACCGCAGAACAGACAGCAAAGACCACTGTTAAGACGGCACAGGCTACAGCGAAAACGGCGCAGAAAACCGCACAGGCAACGGCTAAAGCCGCCAGAGCTGCGGCGCAGGCTGCACGGGCGGCGGCAAAGGCAGCGGTTGTAGCTGCCAAGGCCGTGGCGAAAGCAACAGTTGCAGCCGTGAAAGCGATTATTGCCGGTGTGAAAGCATTGGTTGCCGCTATTGCTGCAGGAGGCTGGGTAGCTGTGGTTATTATCGTTGTTATCTGTCTGATTGCACTGATCGTCGGCTCCTGCTTCGGTATCTTCTTTTCCGGTGAGGATACCGGCTCCGGGATGACCATGCAGACCGTGGTACAGGAGATCAATGACGATTATCAAAGTCAGATCGACACCACAAAGGCGAATATCAGTTACGATGTATTGGAAATGTCCGGCTCCCGTGCGGTATGGCCGGAGGTGCTGGCAGTCTATGCCGTTAAGACCACCACCGACCCGGACAATGCCCAGGATGTGGCGTCTATGGATGAATCCAAGAAAGCGATCCTAAAGGATATATTCTGGCAGATGAACGCCATATCTTCCCGGACGGAAAGCAAGACGGAAACTGTCATTACAGAAACGGATGACGGCAACGGAAATATCGTGGAAACGGAAACCACCGTGACCCAAACCTATCTGTATATCACAGTCAGTCACAAGACTGCCGATGAAATGGCAGACCACTTCGGTTTTAATGATGACCAGAGGGCGCAGCTTACGGAACTGTTATCCGATGAAAACAATTCCCTGTGGGCGGCTGCTTTGTATGGGATCGGTGCAACAGATGATGCCATTGTCGCCGTTGCCATGTCGCAGATCGGTAATGTTGGCGGTGAGCCTTATTGGTCATGGTATGGCTTTGGAAGCCGTGTGGAATGGTGCGCCTGCTTCGTATCGTGGTGTGCCAACGAGTGCGGCTATATCGAAAACGGCATTATCCCGAAATTCGCCGGTTGTGTCAACGGCGTACAGTGGTTCAAAGATCGTGGGCAATGGGCAGACAACAGCGCACAGCCTACACCGGGCATGATTATCTTCTTCGATTGGGACAATCCTGATGGTTCCTCCGGTCCGCAGGACGGACTTTCCGACCATGTGGGTATCGTTGAGAAAGTAGAGAATGGCAGAGTTTATACCATTGAGGGTAACACGAGCGATAGCTGCAACAGGCGGGATTATCCTCTCGGCTATTATGAAATTCTCGGCTACGGTATCCCGGCCTATTAAAATAGGTAGCCTCGTATGAGGCTGCCTACATATTTTCCTGAATCTCTTGCAAATCTACGGATATTCGTATATAATATATTTTGTATTATTGTGTCGATTAGAAAGGAGAGCGTATGAAAGGTTATCTCTCCATACGGGAAACTTCCTACAAATGGGGTATATCGGAGCGCCGTGTCAATCAATATGTGGCACAGGGACGCATCCCCGGCGCGTCCCGCTTTGGACGATCCTGGGCAATCCCGGAGGACGCCAAAAAGCCGGCTGACCCGCGCATAGAAAAACGCGGAGGGAGGCGGCAGACATGATTTCCGATGAAATATTATACCGGCGTTATCTGGACGGCGAGGACAAGGCCGCCGACACGCTGGTTGAAAAGTACGGCGATGCGCTGACGCTCTACATAAACGGCTATCTGAAAGACATTCACGAGGCCGAGGACTTGATGATCGAAGCCTTTTCCCAGCTCTTTGCAAAGGAACGCCCGATTAAGGATGAGGGCAGCTTTAAGGCGTATTTATATAAAACCGCCCGCAACCTTGCCCTGCGGCACAAGCAGAAACACCGCATCCGCTTCCTGCGCTTCGACGAGCTGACCTTTGAACCCAAAAGCGACACGCTGGCCGATACGGAGCTTATTCGCAGCGAGCGTGACCGGCAGCTTTACGCCGCAATGGAGAAGCTGAAGGCAGAGTACCGGGAAGCCCTGTACCTTGTCTACTTTGAGAATATGAGCTACCGGGACGCGGCGGCGGTTATGGCGCAGACCGAGAAGCAGATTTCCAATCTGGTTTATCGGGGGAAGCAAAGCCTCAAAACGATTTTAGAGCAGGAGGGATTTACCTATGCGGACGAATGAGGAACGGACCCGTCTGATTCACAAACGGACGGCAGAAATAAAGCGGGAAAACCAGAAAAAGAAACAGCGTCGGCTGGACGCGGCCTGCATAGCGGCCTGTCTGCTGCTGGTGGTCGGCATTGGCGCGTGGATGCCCGGCCTGATGGCGGGTGTCTCCGAAAGCGGCGTAAGCCATGCTTCGGGCGCGGCAAGCCTTGTGGGAAGCCATGCGGCGCTGGGCTATATCCTGATGGGACTTCTGGCCTTTTTGCTGGGCGTGTGCGTGACGGTGCTTTTGTACCGTCTGCGCCGCAGGAAGGAACGCAGGCAGCGGGAGGACAGGGACGATGAACTTTGAAATCATTGACAATCTTTTTCAGGTGGCGGTCCTGGCCTGCGCCGTGCTGGTGGCTGTGGTTCACCTGTTCCGGTACAAAGACCGCCGCTGCCTGATCCTCGCCCTTGCTTATGCCTGCTTTTTCATGGGAACGCTGTATTATGTGCTGCACCTCGCTATCACCGGCGACACTCCGCGTGTGTTCTATGTGGCGGAAATATCATGGATCGCATCGTGGTTTTTCTTTCTTTCGCTCCAAATTATGCGGACGGAGGGCATGAAACTTTGCGTTTTGCCCGTCCCCGCTGTATGTGCGGGTCTGATTGCGGCGTCTATCCTGGCCTTCCGGTTCATGGCGTCCTATCTGGTGTCGGGGCTGTTCGCGGTTCCGGTGAGTGCAGTTGCGTATCTGTCCCTGTTCCGGCTGCAAAGAGGTACGGCGCACCGGCGGACAGATGTCTGCTTTGCCGTCTGCACCGCGCTGCAGGTGGGCCTCTTTTTTGTGTCTGCGTTCATGGAGGATTTTACAAGGTTCAATCTCTACTTCGCCGTGGACATTATGCTGACGCTCTCCCTTGTGGCGCTGCTGATCCTTAATTTGCGGGAGGTGGCGGAGAAATGACCTATATCGAAAATATCTTTATCTGTCTTGCCATTCCGCTGATTTTGTCCCTGTTCTTCACGAAAGGCCGCGCCCGCAGCTTTACGCTGTTTCTCACCGTCGGCATGGGCGTTTGTCTGCTGGGTGCCTACGTCAGCAGCTTTTTCATGGGGTATTACGGCGTGGATACCACAGTTGCCGCCATTGAGATCACGCCGGTCTGCGAGGAAGTGATGAAGCTGCTGCCGCTGCTGTTCTACTTTCTGATCTTCGAGCCGGAGCCAAAAGAGCTGCCGTCTGCGGCCATCGCTATTGCCGTGGGCTTTGCCACCTTTGAAAACGTGTGTTACCTGACGGAGAACGGTGCGGAGGACTTTACCTTTCTGCTCATTCGCGGGATCTCCGCCGGTGCGATTCACATCCTCTGTGGGATTTTGACGGGCTTTGGTATTTCCTATGTGTTCCGACGCCGCTGGCTGGCGCTGACCGGCACGGCGGGCATCCTCGGAGCCTGCACCGGCTTTCACGCCATCTATAACCTGCTCATTACGGCGGACAGCCCGTGGAACATGACGGGCTACCTGTTCCCGTCGCTGCTGATCGCCTGTCTGTTCGTGGTAAAGCGGTCCTTGCCAAACCTGAATATTCATTTGAAATAATACGCTGACTGGCGCATGGAGCCGTCCCAAATCGGGGCGGCTCCAATTTTTTTGAAAATTTTTTTGAAAAAATTTTGATTTTGGGTGAGAGGATTTCTGATTTTTTGTATTTAGGATAGTAGAGGGGTGCAAAAGACGCCCCGATGACAAAACGCGAAAGGAGGTTTTGATTATGACCGGTAGGACGGAAATCCGGGTGCGGGAGATCCGCCGCAGGACGCGGCGGTACAGGCGGCGGCGTGAAAACCGTGAGCTTTTTTCTCTTACAGTGTTTGGCCTGTTTCTCCTTGCCGGTATCAGCGTTCTCCTGCAAGGCGTACAGGCGCCGGGCGTCTCCGCTGTGGCGGAGGGCTACGGCTCGGTGCTGCTGCGGGAGGATGCGGGCGCGTACATCGTGGTCGGCATCGCCGCCTTTGTGGTAGGCGTGACGCTGACCGTGATCTGCATCCGGCTCAAAAAGAAAAAAACAAACCGCACGGAGGATGCGGGAGAAAGTGAGGAGCAAACATGAAAAAACGAATTTTGAGCATCCTGCTTACCCTTTGCATGGTGCTGATGCTCTGCCCGGTGACGGCTTTTGCGGATGTGCCGCTCGATACCATAGTAGGCGATATAAACGGAGACGGATCAGTTACGAAAAGAGACGCCATCCTCCTTCAAAATTATCTTGAAGGTCTTGAAAGTTTCATCAATGAACAACTCGTTGTCGCAGATTTTAATGGAGACGGCGTGGTAAACTACAGCGATTTGACAGAACTTCAACGCTCTCTTGAATTACCGGAAAGCGGCATTACCGTAACAAACGGTAAAGCAACCGCATGCGGCACTGAAATCAGCGAAGCAGCAGAGGGTACAAGGGTTACCCTGACCGCAGATTCGCCTCCTGACGGTATGGACCCTTCTGACGCCATGGTATTTGATAAGTGGATTGTAGAGAGTGGCAGCAATGTTACCCTTGCAGACGCAAACAGTGCAACGACCACCTTTACCATGCCTGCAGGGCCGGTAAGTGTGACTGCAACGTATAAGCCTTTATCCGCCGGCGAAACGGGCGGCCTCGCCATCACGGTCAACGGCTTCGAGGTGGGCAAAACGCCGGCCGACTGCACCTACAGCTTCGAATCCACGATCCCGGGCGTCACCTTCGGCAAAGACGATGTGGCGTTGATTGCTTGGAACAAATACGTCGAAGAAATCGGCGGGTGGGAAAGTATTATTTATGACGATGAGTGGTTCGAGGCAGGCACGCGCTATCAGCTCGTACTCGAACTGAAAGACAAGGGTCTTTCTGAACTGCCGGCTGTCACGATAAACGGCAAAACACCGGAGTCTTGCGGGTTCAACACGGGCGATCGGAGTATCATGATGGATTGTGAATTCGGCACGCCGGTGGCGCCGGCCCTCGCCGTCACGGTCGACGGCTTCGAGGTGGGCAATACGCCGAACGACATCACCTACAGCTTTGAATCCACGATACCGGGCGTCGAATTCAGCGCCGACGATATTCAGGATATTGGCTGGTCAAAATATGTTTTTTATATAGAGGGCTACCAGTGGCGCCCCATGGGTGAAACCGAAGTGTTTCAGGCCGGCACGCAGTATACACTCTGGCTGTGTCTGGACAACAAAGGTCTGGAGCTGGCGCCGGCTGTCACCATGAACGGCAAGACGCCGGAAGATTGTACGATTGCAACCAGAGATAGTGTGCCGATTCAGCTCCAGATAACCTGTGAACTTGGCACGCCTGCGCTGACGCTGAATACTTACACGGTCACCTTTGACAGCCAGGGCGGAAGCAAGGTAGACAGCCAGACTGTCAGCCACGGCGGCACGGTAACCGAACCCACTGCTCCCACCTACGAGGGCTACACCTTTGGCGGCTGGTACACTGAAGCGGGTTGCACCACAGAGTATGACTTCACCACCGCCGTCACCGAGAGCCTGACGCTCTACGCAAAGTGGACGCTGAATACTTACACGGTCACCTTTGACAGCCAGGGCGGAAGCAAGGTAGACAGCCAGACTGTCAGCCACGGCGGCACGGTAACCGAACCCACCGCTCCCACCTACGAGGGCTACACCTTTGGCGGCTGGTACACTGAAGCGGGTTGCACCACAGAGTATGACTTCACCACCACCGTCACCGAGAGCCTGACGCTCTACGCAAAGTGGACGCTGAATACTTACACGGTCACCTTTGACAGCCAGGGCGGAAGCAAGGTGGACAGCCAGACTGTCAGCCACGGCGGCACGGTAACCGAACCCACCGCTCCCACCTACGAGGGCTACACCTTTGGCGGCTGGTACACTGAAGCGGGTTGCACCACAGAGTATGACTTCACCACCACCGTCACCGAGAGCCTGACGCTCTACGCAAAGTGGAAAGATGTTACCTGCCCGACAGGCGAAATTACGGTTGACAAAAGCAAATGGAATACGTTCTTTAACAACATTACCTTTGGCTTGTTCTTTAAGGATACACAGAAAGTGACGATCACGGCAAGCGACAACAGCGGTGATAATGTTACCATTACCTATTTGTTAAGCGACAAGGAGCTTACCGTTGACGAACTGAACGCCAGCGTATTTACTGCATACACGGGTGCGTTTTACATTGAACCGAATAACGAATATGTGATCTACGCAAAGCTGACCGATAGCTCCGGTAACATCTGCTATATCAATTCCAACGGCGTTGTGCTGGATAATGTTGATCCTTTGATTTCCGGCATTATAGACGGCAAGACCTATTGTGAAGCGCAGACGGTTACGATTGATGAAAAGTATGTTGACAGCGTCACCATGGACGGAACGGCTGTTACCCTCACGGACGGGAAATTTACTCTTTCGCCGGCTGATGGCAAACAGACCATTGTTGTAACCGACAAGGCAGGAAACAAGGCTGAAATGACCGTGACTGTCAATGACGGACATACTGGCGGTACGGCTACCTGTACCGAAAAAGCAAAGTGTGAGGTTTGCGGTACAGCCTATGGTGAGATCAACGCCAACAACCATACCGACCTCAAGCACATCAAAGCGAAGGCGGCGACGAAAAACGCGGAGGGAAATATTGAGTATTGGTATTGCGAGGACTGCGGCAAGTATTTCTCGGATGCGGATGCAAAGAATGAAATCACAAAGGCCGCAACCGTGATTGCCAAACTGACTGATGATACCAAATCTCCGCAGACTGGTGATAACAGCAATATGTTCCTTTGGATCGCTCTGCTGTTCATCAGCGGTGCAGGCGTAGTAGCAACAACTGTATTCGGAAAAAAGAAATTTTCCGTAAAGTAAATTGATACCACACCTTTAAACGAAGGGCGGTGACGGTCAATTCCGCCACCGCCCTTTATGGTGGGTATAAGTTTGGAGAGATTATATGAACGAGCAAAACAACCAGCCCGCAGAACGTACCTATCCGTCGCAGAGGTCAAATGGTGGACGATATCTCAGCAATGCGGAAAGACTGCGCAGAAAGAAAAAACGCCACCGCCAGATTATGATGCAGCGAGGTATCCTCGCCGCTATTGCGCTGGCTATACTGATCCTTATTATCGTGCTGATTTGTAAGGGCTGTTCCGGCGCTTCGAATTCCATTATTGGAAAATGGGATGTGGATGGCACGACCTTTTATGAGTTTTACGATGACGGAAGCGGCATGATGATTTTGCCGGGTACGTCCTATGTGTTTACCTATACGATTGAAAAAGATCAGATCCACATCGACTATGAAAACGAATCCGTCCACGACGGCAGTTATACTTTTACGGTTGATGATGACAAAATGACCCTTGTAGGCGGCGAAGGAACCATCGGCGGCACTTATGAATTGACAAGGATCGAAAACAAATAAATGAAAGCAATAACCTTGACCAATAAAGGAGGGTCTTGAATGGTTAAGAAAATATTGCCATTCTTGACTCTCTTTTTTGCTGCAGTCATGGTCGTGGCAATCATAATGATCATTGGCGAGGTCAAAGACCGCCAGCAGGAGATCGACGATTTCAATGAGCTTGCAGACCTTATTGCCGATGTTACCGTCCCTGATAAATCTGAGGATATAACCGAACCGGAAAACAGCGAAACCGCAAGCGTCGAAGAAGCCGAAGTGATCGAAGTAACCGAGCCGCAGGAACCTGCGCCCGTGTTTACCCGTAACCTTACACCGCTGTTTGAGAAAAACGCAGACTGCATCGGCTGGGTGTATATCGAGGACACGGCGGTGGATTATCCCGTGATGCACACGCCCAGCGAACCGCAACGCTATCTGCGGCTGAATTTTGATAAAGAGTACAGCAATGCCGGTATCCCCTTTCTTGACGGCGATAACACGCTGGACTGTGACAACTTGATCATCTACGGTCACAACATGAGAAATGGCACCATGTTCTCCGATGTGACGCAGTACCGAAACGAGGATTACTTCACAGAACATCCGGTTATTGAGTTTGAGACCGCACGGGGACTGAAACTGTATACTGTTTTTGCAGTAGTGTATGTGAAAAATAACGACGGCTGGTATGACTTCCATACTGCCGCCGATGAAACTGATTATAATAACAAAATTGCTGAAATAAAGCGCCGTGCCTTGTATGACACCAGCATCACGCCCGAATACGGTCAGCAGCTCCTTACGCTGTCCACCTGCTACGGAGCAACCAAAAGTGACCGGATCATCGTGATAGGCGTGGAAAGCAACCCATAATCCTGTTTGCCGAAAGGAGGCATCTAAGATGAAATTGAATAGCCCAGGGTGCCGACCATCGGCATTGAATATACGGAGAGCGTCCGATCTGTAAAAGCAGATTGGGCGCTCTCTTTTTTATCTGTTCGACATAATAACCCTGAATATGAAAAAAGACAATAAAACAAGACATCTTTCAACAGTCAGGAGGTGTGCATCATGGACGAAGAAATAGTCTCCGAAGAAATCAAAAATACGAATATGTATACGAAAATGGCGTGGCAGCATAGCCTACCGCAATAGCAACACATCCCCCGTAAGGCGGCTGTGCTGCCCTTACGGCGAGGATGTTACCAATGGCGAACAAACACCCTTACATAATCCATCTTGCCCATATACGATGGACAATACACAGAGGTGGTCACCGAACCAACCATACGCACTGGCAGCATTGCGAAGCGCCGAAGAAAGGTGAAGGCTCGGACAAGCCTCCCGGCAAACTTAATCCTAACCGTAACGCCAAATTTACCTTTTGTTTTTCAAGGGGTGAGTTTGGCGTTTTTCGTCACGGCCTTTTTCCCTTTGCCCGTGACCATATAAGCGGCGTCGGCTGCCGCAGTCCTCCCAATCAATCGTTTTGAACATTTTTCAAAAACGATTGACAGGAGGAAAACAAAATGGATGCAATACATCCGAAAAATAACATTGACCCACGCCCAAAGCGGCGCAGGGATAAGGACAACCCTTATGAAATCTTTACCGTCGGCATCGAAACAGATGCTCCAAGGTATTATATACGATTTAAGGATGGTTTTCGTGTTGAGCATTGTTTGGAGATCCCAAAAGAATTGTTCGACCTGCTGGACAGCTTCGAATTGGATGATCTGTCATTTCTCAATGAATGGGACAGGCATCTGGAGCAAAGTGAGCAGACGGAAGCAACCTTGATGGCCAGAGCAACACAACGCAGAGAATCCGTGGAGGAAGAAGTTTTTCGACATATCGAAATTGAAATGTTACATAAGGCTATTGCCACGCTCCCGGAGGTACAGCAACGCAGAGTGCTTCTGTATTATTTCGGCAATCTGACCTATCAGGAGATTGCTGATCTAGATGGGTGCAGCAAGGTGGCCGTCAAGTACACCATTGATAAGGCATTGGCATCACTGAAAAAAATAATTGAATAATTTTCTGAAAAGGGCTTAACTTTTGCCCTTTGAGTGAGGAAACGGGTGAGAGGCCACGGATAGCTTCTTGCCCGTTTTCCGTTTGTACGGCGAATGGGGTGTTCCTTGACAACCGAATACCCATTCATCAAGTACGATCCTATTGCCATTGCGATGAGCATAAGCCGCTTTAGCTGCTGCGCCACGATGTGCCGGGAGGATAAAGCAACAAGATTTCACTGTGTAGATTATGGTCTGTGTGCTTTTAGCTTTCCGTCATGGAGCGAGAAACAGTGTGTTATCAGTACCGGGCGGCTCCCGGTATGGCCATGACCGGCAATAGGGATAATGAGACTCCCGTCCAGCCACAGTCCGAGCGTGATAAGCGTGTTCCGGCGTGAAGCCGTCGCAGGCAATGGGGGCGGTTGCATGAGAACCATGTGAGGGTGAAATTCCCGTGGAGCTGATACGCTGTCAGCCGCTTGATGACTTCCCAATGGAGATTTGGGGTGTCGAGGACAAATGAAATCTCTGTATCATAAGGTCAGGCGGCGTACAGCTAATCGGGCTATGTGTGTAAATAACATTTCAAACCAATATTGTTTCGTCGTCTGACCTCCTACATAGGCGGTACATACTGCCTAAAATTCAATAGGAGGTTTCACTATATGAACAGAACATATTTGAGGGGCGAGATATACTATGCCGACTTGGGCAAAGGCATCGGCTCCGAGCAGGAGGGGTATCGCCCTGTTGTCATCATTCAGAATGATGTGGGTAACAGACATAGCCCCACCGTCATTGTGGCGTCGATTTCCAGCCGTATTGTCGGCAAAAGCAAACTACCTACCCATTACTATATTAACGCCGAGGACGGGCTTAGGGAGCCTTCTGTGGTTCTTCTGGAGCAGATTAGAACCATAGACAAGCATCGTCTGGGACAGAGGATCGGAAAGCTGTCTGAGAAGCACCTCCAGGGCATAAACCATGCGCTGGCCATCAGCATTGGACTGATTGAACCGGCTCCGCAAAACTTAACACTTTGCTTTTGCAGCACTTGTGCCAACAATTTTTACGGCACGGGTGCTTTTGTTTTGAAGCGGATTGATCAGGATGCCGTTGAAAAGGATACCTGCACTTACTGCGGTCAGCGTCGTGGATATGACTACACCGTGATGAAAAAATAAGTCGCGTTCTTTGACACAGCTTGAATGTATTTAATAGGAAGGAAGTGATTTTTCAATATGGAAAAACTGATTACACGCAAGGAGGCGGCAAAACTTTTGGGAATCAGTCTGGCCACTCTGGATGAAGCCAGAAATAATGGCTTGATTTCTTATATCCAATATGTACCAAATGGCAGCGTTTACTTCACCGACACCGGATTACAGGAATATATCGCTAAAAGCACACACAGAGCAAAACCCATGGAAAAAAGAACAACCTACCGTAATGTGCGAAACGGCAAATAAGGGCAAATTCGCACCTTTGATGGATTGATGTGTTTTTGGTAAAACAAAAGCAACACAGCGATGTGAATATTTTGGAGGTGAAGAAATTGGCTACAAAGAAAAGAATCCCAAGGTATGGAACCGTAACCATCGGTGGTCATACCTATTATCGAACAACTGTTACGGATAACGAGGGCAAGCAGATTTCTCTCTATGGAAAGACCCGTCAAGAATTGTATGACAAGGAACTGGATGCGATAGAGAAAATTGAAAACGAACAGTTCAGAAAAAAATCGCCTACTGTAAAAGAGTATTGCGAAAAATGGCTATTAATGCAATCCGTTCATGTTCGCACTACCACCTTGACTGACTATACTTCTAAGGTGCGCCGTAATATTATCCCGTATATTGGCGAGATGAGGATCGCAGATGTAACGCTGGATGATATTCAGCTTGCGCTCGTTCCGGTGTCCAAAAAGTCCGCTTCGGTCTATAAGTCAGTAATCGTCATTTACAGGTGTATTTTCCGAGCTGCGTTGGAAAGCAGAGTAATCGACCACGATCCAACGGTTCATTTATCTGCCAAGGGTGGTGGTGTTCCGCAGGAAGATAAGAAAGCATTGACCGATGAACAGGTGGAACGGCTTCTAAGTGCGATTAGAGGACTTCCGCCGTATGTATTCGTAATGCTTGGTTTGTATGCGGGATTGCGCCGTGAAGAAATCCTCGGATTGAAATGGGACTCGGTGTATTTGGACGAGGATGCCCCTTATCTTACTGTTCGACGGGCATGGCACACGGAAAGTAACAGACCGATTATTCTTACGGAATTAAAGACTAAGGCTGCAGAACGCAACATTCCCCTGCCCGATTGTCTGGCTGAATGTTTGAGAGAGGCAAAGACCAATTCTACATCGGAATATGTGGTTGCAAACCGGGACGGAGATCCGTTGAGTTACACGCAGTTTAAGCGGCTTTGGCAGTATATTGTCACGAGAACGACTAAGGAACGGTGCTATTACCGCTATGAAAACGGGGTGCGTGTGAAACACATCGTAACGCCCAAATTGGGTGAAAAAGCTGCTCATAACGGAAAAGTGGTTTATAGTCTGGATTTTGAAGTGACACCACACCAGTTACGACACACATACATTACCAATCTGATCCACGCATCGGTTGATCCTAAGACGGTTCAGTATCTGGCCGGTCATGAAAGCAGCAAGATTACAATGGATATTTACGCAAAAGTGAAATACAACAGACCGGATGATGTAGTAAAAGCAATGGGCTGCGCATTCTCTCAATGGGATGCTTCTTAATACAAAAATACGCAAGGGCAGGGATGATTTCTCCGCCCTCTTTACATACCAAATCGCACCTTTGCTATAAATGCTGTTTCTTGATAGAACAGTGGTATCAGAATACATATCACGATTGGAGGAACAACAATATGGCAAAGAAAAAACAAGACATACCGCAATACAAAACTACCACGATTAAAGGTAAACAGTATTACCGAACCAGAATCACGGATGCAGACGGTAAGCAGGCAAGTCTATATGCTTTGACCTGTGAGGAACTGTATAAGAAAGAGCAGGCCGCACGGGCGGAAGTGCAGGAAATCATTTTCAGAAGAAAAAATCCAACGGTTGCGGATTACTGTGAAAAGTGGCTCTTGATGCGATCTGCAACCGTGTCCGATGACACCATACAGAACTATCGCCGTCAAGTGGATAAATACATAGTTAAGCCCCTGGGGACTATGTATCTGTCTGATGTAACTTCAGATGACATTAAAATCGCCATGATCCCGTTAGCGAAGAAATCATCGGCGGTTTATAACCAAGTTAATATGCTGTTCAAGAGTATATTTTATAATGCCGAACGCAGTGAAGTGATCGACTACAACCCGGCTGCAAAAATCAACGCCAAGGGCGGTGTACCCGCAAAGCCAAGAGAAGCCTTGTCAGATGAACAGGTTCAGAAGCTTTTGGATACGGTCAGAGATCTGCCGACTAATCTGTTTATCATGATTGGTTTATACTCCGGACTGCGCCGGGAAGAGATCCTCGGTCTGCAGTGGGACTGTGTATTTTTGGATGTGACCACTCCCTACATTTCTGTGCAGCGAGCATGGCGAACAAAGAATAACAGGCCGGAGGTTTCTACGGTTCTTAAAACAAAGGCTGCTCGGCGTGATATTCCCATTCCCAAGTGCCTTGTAGATTGTCTGCGTGAAGCGAAAGAAAACTCTATATCCGATTTTGTAATAGCAGATAAAAACGGAGAGGCGTTGTCTGACTCTCAATATGCCAGACTCTGGAATTATGTGAAAGTTCGCACCGCTAAAAATCGAACCTGCTATAAATATGTGAATGGTCAGCGAATCAAGTATGTTGTAGAGCAGCCGCTGGGCGGTCATGCAAAAAACAACAGCAAGATCGTGTACAGTCTGGATTTTAGCGTAACGCCACATCAGCTCCGGCACACTTATATTACCAATCTCCTATATGCCGGAGTAGATCCCAAGACCGTTCAGTACCTTGCAGGACATGAGAACAGCAAGACGACTATGGACATTTACGCCAAAATAAAGTATAATAAACCAAAGGAACTTTTAGGGGTGGTAAACGCCGCTTTCGGACAGCAGACAGCCATGTGAAATCACCCATTTTTCATGTTAATGGGTAGGCTAACTGTTAATGAAAATGGCAAAAACCCTTGTGCCACAAGGGTTTTTTGAAAAATGTTCGCAAGTATGGCTTAAAGGCCGCTCGCCGCGCTCCGCAGTTCAGCAAGCGTTAAGCTTTATTCTCAAAATGGTTCAAAGAGTCCGGAAAAGCTAAATTTTCCGGGCTTTTACTTTTGATCAAACCTGATGGAATTTGATTCAGGAAAAATTCCTTTCGCCTGATTTTCAAAGGTGGAACAGAGGATGGGTCACTGCCTGATCATGACTGTTTGAAAAAAGAGCTGCCGCTCTTTCGTGATGCGGCAGGCAAGAACTGACGCGGGAGATGTAGAAAATGGACACACTGAGTCGTCGGCAAAGCAAGGAAACGGTATCTGCGGACAAGCGGCAGCCTCTGACAGAGAGAGGCAGGAGGCTTATCATCGAAATACACCAGGGGACGATTGCTCAAGGAGACCTCGTTCTGAAAATGGGCGTGAGAGAAACGATGTCCGCGGCCATGAATGAGAAGGCAAGTGAACGGTGTGTTGAAACGAGGATAAATTAGAAAACAGGGGTTAGATCCGTTTTGATTGCGTTGGCATAAACTATGGAAAGAATGAAGAATGCCGATCAAAAAAACTGTGGCCAAAGGGAATTTCTGTTTCGGAATTTCTTCTTTTTCTTCAAAGGATTTGAGACGTCGGTCGTTTTCGTTGACAATCCATGAGAGGAGAAATAGAATTAAAATGAAAGTTAGAATTAACTAACACTAAGAGAGAAGGATAGTTATGAAACTGGTCCTGGTTCGTCATGGCGAAAGTGAGTGGAATAAGCTGAACCTGTTTACCGGATGGACAGACGTCGATTTAAGTGAAACTGGACGTCGGGAAGCTGAACAGGCTGGCCGGATTTTGAAAGATCAGGGATTTGATTTTGATCTCTGTTACACGTCAGTTTTAAAGCGGGCCATTCATACACTGGATCACATGTTGGATGCGATGGACCGCAGCTGGCTGCCGGTGATCAAAAGCTGGAAATTGAATGAACGGCATTACGGCGCTCTGCAGGGGTTGAATAAAGCGGAAACAGCGGCGAAGTACGGTGAGGAACAGGTGAAGCTGTGGCGCCGTGCATATGCCGTCCTGCCGCCAGTCCTGCCTGCCGGGGATCCGCGCAGTGCGCTTAGGCAGACGATGTATCGGCGGGTGGATCCGGCTCTGCTGCCGGATGGCGAAAGTCTGGAAACGACGATCAAACGCGTCGTCCCTTATTTTGAAGCTGTGATCAAACCGGAAATGCTGGCGGGAAACAAAGTGCTGATCGTCGCGCATGGCAATTCTTTAAGAGCGCTGGTCAACTATTTTGATCAGCTGAGCGCGGAAAAAATCATGGAAGTAACGATCCCGACTGCTGCGCCGCTGGTCTATGAATTTGACGCGGAGTTTAACGTCCTCAGTCATGCTTATTTAACGGATGCAGACGAGTTGGAAAAGAAAGCGGATGTTGTCTTGAATCAGGGCAAGGTTTCCGCCGCCGGATAAGCGATTTCGTCATCCAGATTGGAATTTCATCTGAGGTTTAACAAATGCCGGAACGATTTCTGGAAATCGTAAAGTTCTGAGCCCAATGATTTAAAAGGCACCCTCGCAGTAGAAGGGTGCCTTTCAATTAAGGGAAGCGATCAGGCAGGAATGACCCGCACCTGAAGCTGGGTTACGTATTCTTCGTAACGCTGGGTTTCATGAACGTCGATCAGTAAAAATTCAAGGAAATTTCCCGCTGGCTTCAGGTTTTGTTTCTCGATTGTTTCTTGTAAAAGACGCAGATGCTCGTCGTGGGTATCATAGCGCCCGCTATAGGTCAGCGTGAGATAATCGCCTGCTTCCAGAATGAAATCATACGATTCATCCTCTGTGCAGATGAAAACGGACGTGCAGCGGACTGAACCGTCAGGCTGCAGCTCCAGAATTGAACCCGTATCGCCGTTGCCGAGAATGGAGAGTTGTTCCTCCAGCCGTCCGGAAAGTTTGGTCAGCAGGAAATCAATATCCTCGTCACGCTCAATCTTTTCTTTGAGAAGCAGACATCGTCGTTTTTCCAATGTCCGCCGGCAAACCTGATTCATCGGCTCGCTGAGCGCCACCTCGAGGCTCTGGCGGCGCTTTTGTACATCCTGGAGGTCTTTCTCCATCTCCTTGATTCTCTGCCGCAGAATGGCTTCTTTTTCGCCCAGCAGACTGCGGGTCGTCGCTACGGAACGGGCATCCAGGTAGGTTTTAATCTGTCCTGTGCTGAATCCCAGCTTTAGTAAATCGCGGATAACGTTCAGCCGCCAGATATCGCTGAGCGAATACAGCCGGTAATTGCCTGCGCTGCGCTGCGGCTGAATCAATCCGATTTTCTCGTAATAGCGCAGGGAATCGGCTCCAATATGATAGAGTCGGCAAATTTCCTGGATCTGATACAGGTTTTTCATTCCTTCACCTCTTGACTCTGGTATTATACCAAGGTTTATACTGGTTCAGGAAGGAGAAATTATGAGTTTAAAACGAAAATTTATACGTTTTGTCCTGCCGTCGATGGCGTCGATGCTGGTATTTAATTTATATACGATGGTAGACGGCATCTTTATTGCCAACTACGCAGGAGAAACGGCGTTGGCGGCTGTCAATCTGGCGATGCCGTTTATCAATTTCATGTTTGCTTTTTCTCTGCTGTTGTCGATCGGCGCGTCGACGTTGATTTCAATCCATCGAGGCGCGGGGCGAACGGAGCGGGCGAACGAGCTGTTTACGATGAACACGGCTGTGCTGTCGGTCCTGGCGTTGTTGATCTCGGCATGCTGTGTCTTTTTCGCCAAACCATTGGCGATCTTTCTGGGAGCGGGCAGCGATACGTTGAGCTATGTAACGGAATATCTCCGGATCATCGGCGGCTTTGGCTTTTTCTTCATCGTTTCCTATTCGTTTGAAGTGTTGATCAAGGCGGATGGTTTTCCGCAGTTATCCACCTTCGGCGTGCTGCTGGGCGCGGTGACGAACATTGTGCTTGACGCATTGTTTGTCTTTGGCTTCCATTGGGGGCTGGCGGGAGCGGCCTGGGCGACCGGGATCTCGCAGCTGCTGACCTTCCTGGTCTTTTTCAGTCATTTCCTGTTCAGCCGGAAAACGCATTTTCATTTCACCCGGTTTTCGCTGGAGCTGTCGCAGTATCGGCGGATTGTTCCGATCGGCATCGCCGACTGCATTACAGAACTGTCGGCCGGAGTGATTGTGTTTGCGTTTAATCATCAGATTCTGACGGTGATCGGAACCTCGGGCGTGGTCAGCTACACGGTCATGACGTATGTTTACAATCTGGTCTTAATGGCGTTTGTGGGCATTGCGCAGGGATGTCAGCCGTTGGTCAGCTATGCGCTGGGGCAGCAGGATTCGAAAACGATCAAATTGGTCTATCGTTATGGCATGACAGCGGTCGCGCTGACTTCGGCGCTGTGCTTTGGCGGCTGCTGGATTTTTACGCCGCAGATCGTTTCGGTTTTCATCCAGCCGCAGGAAACGGCATTGTTTGGCAGTTCGGTAGCGGCGTTCCGCCTGTATTCCTTTTGTTTTCTGATTATGGGGTATAATGTGCTGACTTCGGGATTCTTCGTCGCGCTGGCGAAACCGAAAGCGGCGCTGACCTTGTCGCTGGCCCGGGGGATTGTCGTAATTTTGATCAGTCTGCTTGCGATGTCGTCGATTTTCGGAGCGTTGGGAATCTGGCTGACGCCGACGGTGAGCGAAGGCGGATGTCTGGTCTTGAGCTTTATTCTGTTAAGCAAAGCGAAGTCAGGGGCAGCGGCATAGAACCGCTGCTTTTTTCATACAATGAAGCGATGAAACGATTAAAACGAAAATGCTGGGCAACAGGGAGCTTGATTGTCCTGTTGATCGCCGCTCTGGTGATGCGGGCGTTCAGCCGCGCGATCACAGTCATGTCGGATACGCGTTTAAACGGAATGACAATCGTGATCGATGCGGGACATGGGGGAAAGGATCCGGGAGCACGGAGTCAGGCGATTGACGAAGATGAGATTAATTTGAAGACGGCGAAGAAATTGCAGCGGCTATTGGAGGGGGCAGGCGCGGAGGTCATCATGATTCGTGAGGAGGATGTTGATCTGGCGCCCGCCGATGCGAAGAATGTCAAGCGGGAGGATTTAAAAAGACGGGTTGAAATTATGAATCAGCCGCAGGTCACGTTGTTTGTCAGCATTCATTGCAACATCTCGCTGGACAGCCGGGTACATGGCGCAGAGGTGTATTATCAGCAGGGCAATGAAAATTCGCATCAGCTGGCCGCCGCTGTTCTGGAACGGCTGCGGCCGGTGACGAACTCCAAGTTTCAGCCCAAAACCGGAAATATCTTCATCTTGAAACAGACGACATCGCTGGGAATTCTGGCCGAGATTGGATTTTTATCCAACGGTCAGGATTTGACTGCGCTGCAAAAAGAGGAACATCTGGATGAAATCGCGTATGCGATTTTTCAGGGAATCGACGATTTTGTTAAGATTCTGGAATAGCGCGTCTGCCTGTCTTTTGTGAAATTGAATGGAAGGGGCTGCCTGCATTTTGTCTTGCAAAAAAATTGTATGTAAAAAAAACAAAAAATTTTAAAAAGTTGTTGACACTTTATTTTCTCCGTGGTATATTTATTAAGCATTCGATGGGAAACAGTTAATTGGGCCTGTAGCTCAGGTGGTTAGAGCGCACCCCTGATAAGGGTGAGGTCGTTGGTTCAAGTCCATTCAGGCCCACCATCGAATTTAAATATACATGGGGTATTAGCTCAGCTGGGAGAGCGCCTGCTTTGCACGCAGGAGGTCAACGGTTCGATCCCGTTATGCTCCACCATGTTAATGAGATTATTGGGATATCGCTAAAAGTAGCGCATCCCTTTTTTGTATATAAAGGAGCTTATAAAGAGCCTGTGTGAGGCACGCTGAGGATAGGGCTGCCAGTTCTTCGTTGAATAGGGATCGTTGTTTATAAATAAGATTAGAAATGAAGTAAACTTAAAAATAAAAGTTGATCAGGAAAATAGAGTTTGCGGATCATAGATGAACATGATTTCAAGCAGAGATGGACGGCCATTAAAGCAATATCGGCAGTTTTATTGTTAGCTTCATATTTAAGCTGTTAGGGTTGGAAAGAGTCGAAGCAACAAATAAAATCTTTCAATAAAGGCTGCATTTGATCAGAAAGGACTTCATTGTCATCGAAATTAGCATCTGCTTAAACGTTATGTTTTAAATAATCGGAGGTCAAAAAAGATGAGTCGTATATTGATCGCAGAAGATGACAAAGCAATTTGTCAAATATTAACTGATTTTCTGGAAAGTTAAGATAACTCCAGAAATTCATTTAATAGAAGAAGAAATTTTCATCGCTTCCGATAAAATGGCGCTAACACGAGTTTTTCAAAATCTCATTGTTAACGCTGTTCATTCAACTGCTGGGAATCTGAACATAAATTTAATTTTCAACGATGAACAGCTGATTATCAGTATCCAAAACTCGATCAAAGAAGATTCCAGTCTGGATTCAACGCGGATTTTTGATCGTTTTTATTCAGGGGATTTTTCTAGAAGTAATGGTAATTCAGGTCAAGGGTTATATATCGTCAGAAAATTATTGATGCAATTAGGTTGTGAAGAACCAAGGGTAACGATTACAAAGAAATCTTTTGAAATCATCGTTAATTTAACTAATCTTTATGAGATAGAAACAAACATATCGACTGGATAACTGTTTGGAAATTTCCATGGCCATTTTGTTCTTCCGCTCAAAATCACAAAGATGCCGGGAAAGACATCAAAACTTTTTATAAGTAAGAGCCAGTTTCATCCAAAGCTGAATTTATGGAGGCAACCTCTGTGGTTTCATTTTACTTTATTTACGTGATTGTAATTTTAATGATCACTCTGCCTTCTCAGCTTCAAATCCAATCCCACCGGAGAATGCAGAATAAGGACTACCCTGATACCCATCTCAACCAGCTCGCCGGTCAGGGATTTGTTTGATCTATTTTTGAATTAAATTTCTCAATTCACATGTTTGCGCTGGTGTTTTATGAGTTAGCCGATGAAACCGCCTTTTACCTTGCTTTTTATACAGCTGCCGCTTTCCAAATGGGGGATAGTGAAACGGATTGGAGATTATTATGGGAAATTTGAAAATCGGAAGAAGTTTTCCCCATCTTTCCTATCGTTTGTGTGTGCAGAATTATGAAGAGTGTGGATTGATGCCAGGCAGGCTATAACTGAAATTGAGGCTGGAACGCAAAAGATCAAAATCAAAGCTTTCCAGCCTCTTGTTTTCCATGCGATTAAGGATGGCTCTCTGCCGCTGCGGCGGCCTGAAGGATTTTCTGTATCCGCAGTTTCAGATCGGCGGAAACCGACGTCCGTTTGCGGGGAGCCTGTGAAGGATCGAGGACAATGAGCGAGATCTCTTTCTCGATCTGATCATTTTCCTCACATTGCACAAGAATTGTTGTGGTTCCCGGGTTCTTTGCGCTGATCAATCCGGTTTCATCGACGGTGGCGATCGTCTCGTCGTTGCTGTGGTATCGCCAGGTCACCGGATTGGCGTTGTACGGAAATGGTTCGATGGCAATTTCGCTGGTTTTTCCAACTCGCAGGATGATCGACGCTCCGCATTCCATGCCGGTAATCGGAACAACCCGCGCTTGCAGATACGCCTTCGCGATCTCATCAATCCCTTTCCGCATTCGCAGCACTTCGCTCTGGACAAGCTCACGATCAGAATTTCGGGCATAGGTTGCGCTGCCATAGCGGTCGATTTTCATCTTCGGCCGTTTCAGCGACTGAACTAACTGATCCACGGCTGCTTCGGATTCCGCAGATAAGCTTTGAAGCAATTTGGCTTTGTTGATATCCCGAATGCCCTGCTTCAACATTTTATACCGCGGCGATTCGTAAAAATGATCGCCAACTGAATCTCGTTCCGCAGGATAAATCAACCACGGATCTCCCGGCTCAAATGTGCGGTAGGATACATCGGTCAGCGGATCCTCAACCCAGCCGTCCCATGACCACCTTAAGAAGCCGTCGGTTCCCTGCTTCATGGTGTACCACATCGTCCAGGCGGTGTCGGCCATATCGGAGATTGTGTAGGCGCTGGGATATTGTCCGGTACAGGTGTAGAGCGTTGTTAACAAGCCCTGTTCCTGACGATGCAAGGCCAGCTTCCGCATCGCGTCCGACTTGTCCTTGACGTTGATCAAACTGACGGAAATATCGTCAATCCGATCCAGAAACGCATCATCGTCCAGGTCGGAATAATTCATCGCCGAGGCGATTTTAAAGGATTTCCCAGCCTCGCTGCGGATCCCTTTTATCAGCTCGACGCAGGGCTGCAGGACTTCCATTTCCCGCTCGTCCATCGAAATATACGTGAGATCAAACCAACCCTTTTCCACCGTGTGCCGCAGGAAATCTTCCAGAAACGCCGTCCAGGCTGCCTGCCAGTCATCGCTGCCGGGCGTCAGCGTCAGCCGTCGGGAAGTGCCGCTTGCTTCGTCAACAACAGTGACAATGTTGCCCCAGGGAGCGATGCTGTAAGCTTTGATCTGTCCCCGGCCGGTCTGCGGATCGAGGACGCCTGCCTGAATGGCCAGCTCGATCCACTGATCAAAATCGGTATAATCGAAACTGAAAGTTCCATCCGCAGTTTGGGTCCAGTGAATCATCGACGGATCACTGTCATAGGACTGGTGGTTCCAGGCTTCTTCCACTATCGTGGCAATCACGCCGCGCCCGCCCATCTGCGCATATTCCCGCAGCTGATCAAGCAGGTAATTTTTATGTGCGTCGCTAAACGGCGTTACCCCATAATAGCGGGCGGTTGTGTAGGGATGCTGCCACAGTTCAACCTGCGTCGCTCCTGCCTGCGGGTCCGGCGCGGTCAGATCGAGAACTTCAAAAGTCAGCGTCAGCTGAACGGGAGAATGATTGGCGGAAGTGACATTCAGCGTCCCGGTATAGACGCCAGGGGCAGTGTCCCTGGGAATCGTCAGCGAGATCCAGGCGGATTTGAGCTGCTGAGCTTCGATCGACGCGGGTCCGCCTTGATGGATCACGTCAGGATAAGCGATGACGGGGGCTTCCGGATCCCCGCTGCCGATATTGGCGAGCGTTTCCCACAGCCAGCGGATATCAACATTTTCCGCGCTGATGCGGTGATTGCCGCTGCTGAAATCATCGCAGCGGATTTCCACCTGCTCCAGCGGCTGACTGCCTGCCCAGACCGTGACTTTAGCGTCCAGCACATCGTTTTGCCAGACGGTGTCCGTCAACTCGCTGAGATCGGATTGGCGGATCGCCGCATAATCCGACTGCAGGGTATGGCGGTAAGGGGTGTCGAAGACGGCGCCCATCGTCCGATCCGGTTCTGCCGGGGGTTCAGCCAGTATTCTTTGAGAACTGGCGGCGCTTGCCCCAAACAAGGCAAGGGAGAAGCATAGCGTCATAAAGCGGCGGAATCTGTTTTTCATAAGTCTCCTTTCGCTTGAATTTCCAACGGAAGAGCGGAAATCTTTTTGATTCTGACTTTATTATACCAATAAAATCCAGAGCACCCTATCTTAAATTATGAAGCTTCCCGATCTGCTCAAGCGGGATCAACGTGAGAGAAATTCATGAGCCGCCAGGGGGAGAACGAGTAACAGATCACTGTATAAAAAACAGAGCTTGAAAAGAAATTGCCGGGTGTTATAAGAACGGCTTTCTTCTGCGCGGGTTGCATCTTATGCCAAAGTGGAAGATCCAGCGCCAAGCGAGGCTTCGCTTCCAATGGATTCTGATCGGCTGGAAAAAAGGAAGGCGGATGAGGAACAGCCGCATCCGCGAATTACCAGGGGCGGCTCAAAAAGCAGGATGTGTCTTTATGTACTGAATTCATGTTGTTTTTACTTAAATCCAGCTCTGGATTTCTCGGTTCAGATTGCCGGAACGCGAAATATTTGATATACTAAAAGTTATTGAGAATAAATAATTATAACTGCGAAAACAGGCGAACAAAGCCTGATCGGCGGCGAATAAAATTGGATCTTAAATCATCTGCGAAGATCAGCGGCAAGGAGTGAAGGAATGAAATCAGCGGGCATTACGAGGAAAAAACAAGCATCCTTCTGGGGAAAAATCGGAATGATTTTTCTGCTCTTTTTTATGTGGGATTTTCCTGCCGTGCAGGCTCAGAAAAAACGTGTTGTCCGGATTGCCTATCCGCTTCAGTCTGGTTTGACGCAAATTGAGGAAAATGGTAAAAAGAGCGGCTACACCTACGAATATTTACAGGAAATCGCGCAGTATACCGGATGGGAATATGAATTTGTCATCGGCTCCAACAGTGACGACGATCTTCTGGCTTTGATGGATCAGGTGGCGGAGGGCACGATCGACTTAATGGGCGGGATGATGTACTCGGAATCCATGAAAGCAAAGTATGACTACTCGGCATACAGCTACGGCATGGTGGAAACTGTGCTGCAGGTGTCGGCGGAAGATACGCGGGATATCGTGATTGATTCGCGGATCGATCAGGATCTGACGGTCGCCATTCATGAAAATTCGGTTGCCCGGAAGAACGAATTTCTTGAATTCTGTGAAATCAATAAGGTCAATCCCCGGCTGGTTTATTATAACGATGATCAGAATGTTCTGGAGCTGCTGCAAAACAAAGCTGCGGACGCGGTGCTGAAAACAAGCGCTGACCGGGTCGAAGGACTGCGGACAATCGCCCGTTTTGCCCCCAAACCGTATTATTTCATCGCTTCCAAAAAGGACACCAGCGGTCTGATCAAGGAACTGAACTATGCTTTGCAGAACATTGAACAGTCGGATCCCTACTTTTCCACGCGGCTGGAAGAAAAGTATTTCGGGAATTTAACCAACCGGCTTGTGCTCTCGGACAGTGAGAAAGCGTATATTGATAAGACGCAGAGCGTGCGCGTGGGCTATCTGCGTGATTATCCGCCGCTGGAATTTGAGGATCAGGGCCAGCCGGCCGGGATTGCCGTGGATTATCTGCGCTCAATCAGCGAAAAGACCGGCCTGACGTTTGAATTTGTTCCGGCAGACTCGACGGCGCAGCTGGATCAAATGGCGGCTGCGGGCGAAGTGGAAATGATCGCCGGGATGACTTATGACTATGATCTGGCCCAGAAGCGAAACCTCGGAATGACGCGGGTCTATCTGAATTCCCAATTTGTCGCGGTTTTGAACAAACGCATTGACGAAACCAATTTGAGCGGCAAGGTCATGGCTCTCAGCGAAAACAGCGGATTGGTTGATGGGGAAGACACGGCGCTGACGCATGTCTGCGCTTCGATGCAGGATTGCGTGGAAAGTGTATATGAGGGTCAGGCCGATTACACGATCGCCGACGGCTATGCGGCGCAGTATTATCTGAATCAGCCCAAATATAACAACCTGCGGCTGATCCCTTTGACCGCGCAGACGCACGAGATCTGTTTCGGCGTCGCCAACCGCGGCAATCAGGAGCTGCTGACCCTTTTGAACAAAGTGATTCTGTCGACCAGCGATGAGGAAACACAGTCGCTGATTTATAAGAATACAGTTTTCCATCACACGATGACGTTGACGGATTTTATCCGTGAGAATTCGTTGACGGCGGTGACGTTGATCAGCGCGGTCGGCTTGCTGATCATCCTTGTGCTGGCGTATGCCGGCCATCAGCGTTCGAAAATGAATCGTGAGATTTCGCTGGAGTTGGAAAAACATCTTCAGGTATACCAGCTGGTCAACGACCTGTTCTTTGAATTTGATATCAAAACCCAGAAGCTGATGATTTTTGATCCGGCTGCGAAAGCTGCGGGGGAATCAGCACAGATGCGCGAGCTGCCGCACACGGACTTCCGTTATGCGAAGATCAGGCAGGAAGTTGCGCGGCTGCTGGAAACGGAAAGCGGCGGAAAGACGATAAGGGATCTTGCGCTGAGTGATCCTCAGCAACAGCCGCACTGGTTCCGCATCGCGATGCAGACGATCACGGATGCGAGTGGGCGCTGCGTCTATGTGATCGGGCGGCTGAACAACATCGACGAACAGGTTAAAGAGAAAGAACGGCTGCGCTTAAAAGCGGAGCGCGACAGTCTGACGCATATTCTCAACGCTGAGGCCTCGCGCAAACAGGTGGAAGCGGAACTGGCGGTTTTGCGGTCGGAACAGACCGGTGCTTTAATTCTTCTGGATATTGATCATTTCAAGGAAGTCAACGACAATTATGGTCACTGGGCAGGGGATCAGGTGCTGGGGCAGGTGGCCCAACTTTTACAGGAAGTGTTCAGCGGCGAAATTGTCGGCCGGCCGGGCGGTGATGAGTTTCTCGTCTACCTTCGCCAGAGTGAGGCGGAGAATGTGCGAATCCGCTGTGAAGAGCTGCGGCGGCGGGTTCAGGACATTCGGCTGTCGGCGACCGACCGGCTGAGCGTCAGCGCCGGCTGTGCTTATGCCAAAGCGGGCTGCCTGTTTGAGACGCTCTATCAACAAGCGGATAAAGCGCTGTATCAGGCAAAGGCCAGAGGCCGCAATCAGATCGTTTATCCACGTTAATCTGAAGTTCGATCAGCGAATTCAGCCGCCAGCACAAGTGAAAAATCACGAAAATTCTGCGGATTCTCACAAGAGGGATTTTCCTTTCTTCGGATGTGCGGTACAATGAGAAAGACGAAAGGGGGCTGCGGATGGAAGCGAAAGAGAGACAATATTACGTGCTGCTTTCTGCGTTATGTACGACGTATACGCAGTCAATCGATCAACAGATCGCAAACTGGATCAATCCTCATTATTTAAAGGTGCTGGAGTATATCCGAAAACATGAAGGCGTAAAACCGGGCGAGCTGGCTGCAGTCTTCCGGATGTCGAAATCGAACGTCACCAAAATTATCAGTTATTTTGTGCGCAATGATTTTGTCGAGCGGGAGATCGAACAGAAGGATCGCCGCAGCCTGCATTTAAAAACGACGCCGTATGGCCGGCAGGTTTGCGGGAAAGCGGATGCGATCATCATGCATTTTGCGGCGCTGATGGCGGAGGCGTTTGAGGACGAAGACCGCGAGCTGTTCATGCAGCGGCTAACGCTGGCGATGCAGAAAATCAACGAGGAGTCGCACGTCATGCTTGACGATGGAGATGATTTCACCAATGTGGACTTCTAAAACGAAAGCAAACTGAACAGGCGCGCAAACAGGCTCAGTTGCCGCTTCTGAAACTGAAGCGCGTAGGGCAGCATCTTGCCATCCCTGGGAAAACCCGGGAAAATAAGAGAATCTTGCAGCTTTTCCTTAAAACGGTCTTGCGCTGCAATAAGCGCACAGGAAAAGCGAAGAAAGGAAACGAAACGACGATGAATGAACAGGCGAAAATGTTGGCGGGGAAACTGTATACCGCGCAGGATCCGCAGCTGACGGCGGATCATCAGCGGGCTTTACGCTTAACCCGGCGTTATAACATGACCGCAGAGGATCAGCAGGAGGAACGCGAGACGTTGTTGCAGGAGCTGCTGGGCAGCGTCGGCGAAGACGTGGTCATCATGCCGCCGTTTCGGTGTGATTACGGCAGTCAGATTGAAATTGGCGATCATTTTTTTGCGAATTATGATTGTCTGTTTCTGGATGTGTGTCCGATTACAATCGGCGATCATGTCATGCTGGGACCGCGGGTGTGTCTGTACACCGCGGCGCATCCGCTGAGCGCGGAGGTCCGGGATACCGGATTGGAGTATGGCAAGCCGATTACAATCGGCAATTCTGTCTGGATCGGCGGCAATGTGATCGTCAATCCCGGCGTGACGATTGGCAATGAGGTTGTGATCGGCGCCGGTACCGTTGTGACCCACGATCTGCCTGACGGTGTGATCGCGGCCGGGAATCCCTGCCGCGTGCTGCGGCCTGTCACCGACAAGGACCGGCAGTTCTGGCAGGCCCGTCAACAGGAGTGGCAGGCAGATGGGGAAACGGACTGACGGAAAGAAATCTGCTTGACAAGCGGATCAGGAAAGCGTAAACTAATCCCGGTCGGACCCTCAGGAATGCCTGCGGGAAAGACGAAAAAGGGAATCAAAAAATCAGTGAGGCAAAACCACTCTAAAAAACACAGAGTGGTTTTTTATTTTGAAGGAGGAATAGAATGGAGAATAAAATGGGGACGATGCCGATGAAGAAGCTGTTGACGGCGATGTCGCTTCCGATCATGCTTTCGATGTTGATTCAGGCCTGCTACAACATTGTTGACAGTATGTTTGTCGCACGGTATTCACAAGACGCGCTGGCGGCGGTATCGCTGGCGTTTCCAATTCAGATGCTGATCATCGCGGTGTCGGTCGGCACCGCGGTCGGCGTCAATTCACTTCTGGCCCGGCGCTTGGGCGAAGGCGGGATGGAAGAGGTAAATCAGGCTGCGCAGCACGGCGTCGTTCTGGCGCTGCTGAGCGCGGCGGTGTTTGCGCTTTTCGGTTTAGGCGGAGCGCGGATGTTCGCCAATCTGTTTACCACCTCCGAAGCGATCGCTTCGCAGGCGGCGCTGTATATGGGAATCGTCACGGTATTCTGTTTCGGCGTGTTCGTACAGATTGTGATGGAACGGATCATGCAGGCGACCGGCAACGCGATTTACAACATGGTCATGCAGGGCATCGGAGCGCTGGTCAACATCATTCTGGATCCGATCTTCATCTTCGGCTTGTTCGGATTGCCGGAAATGGGCATCATGGGCGCGGCCATCGCCACGGTAGCCGGGCAGATTCTGGCGATGGTGCTGGGGGCGTGGATCATTCATAAGAAGATTCCGTTTATCCACTTGGGTCTGAATCATTTCCGGTTTTCTCTGGAAACCTGCCGCCAGATCTATTCGGTCGGCTTCCCGGCGATCATCATGCAGTCGGTGGCGTCGGTGATGACGCTGGGCATGAATATGATATTAATGCCGTATTCGGAACTGGCGATTTCGGTTTACAGCGTGTACGCCAAACTGCAGCAGTTTATCTTCATGCCGGTCATGGGGATGAACAGCGCATTGATCGCGATTGTGGGCTACAATTTCGGGGCGCAGAAAAAACAACGGATCTACCAGGCGACGCGGTATTCGCTGATCGCCGCGGTGATGATCATGGCGCTGGGAACCTTGATCTTTCAGGCGTTTCCGCAGGCCCTGTTGGGAATGTTCAACGCATCCGCCGAGATGCTGGATATCGGCATTCCGGCGCTCAAGACGATCTCGTTGTCGTTTGTGTTTGCCGGGGTGTCGATCGTGCTGTGCTCAATCTTCCAGGCGCTGGACGACGGCATGCTTTCGCTGTGGGTGTCGCTGGGCCGTCAGCTGATCCTGGTGCTGCCGCTGGCCTGGCTGCTTTCAACCTGGGGCGGGCTGAACGCGCTGTGGCTGGCATTTGTGCTCTCTGAAGCGGTGTGCATGGTGTTCAGTGCCGTCATGTACCGCCGGGTGAGAGTCCGGCAGATCGACAGACTTGCTGATTGAGAAGAAAGTAATGAAAAAACAGACAGATGATTTTACTGTAAACTTGGAAAATATATAAAAATACAGGTGGTACAAGGCACGATATGCTCTGTACTGCCTGTTTCTTTATATAGAAATTCTAGACTATCCTAAACTGAATAAAAACCTATTTGATAAATCCAAATTTTCTTTTTCTTCGTTTAATTTCATGTTTTTAATAGCCTGTTTTTGAGTTTCGATAATAAATTTGGACCATGAATTTTGTTACTTTCGATATATATCTAACTATTTAATTGTATCCAAAGAATTTGTGATTAAATAACCTGTTATATAGATTGTTTTGTACTATACTGTAATTGTAATGAGATACTCTGTCTGGATAATAGGCAGAAACTAATTGATTTGAGTCTTATGTATTTATGTGAGTTCATATTAAACTAAAGATAAAAAACATCACTTGTATTTATAGAAAGCGTGGTGAATAAAGTGAGAAAATTGCTTATTTGCATTATGATATTCTTCTTAGCATCCTGTACTTTTACAAAAACGGATAAATTAGTGTGTGTGGAAATTGAAACGCCGGAATCTATACACATTCCATATAAAAACTTGTTGGGAAATTATAATATTTATGAATATGCCGATTTTGATGAGTTATACATAGATTGTTTTAGCTGCCAAGGAGACATTAAGAATTCGTTCTGTGATAAAATAGAAAAATTTACAAACCAAATTCAGTTTTATCTTATGGCTTCTTATAAACTATCAGAAGATACTATTGAACAAGGTGATTTATATACTAAGCTGATTGGTTTTTTAGGAGTTTATGAGAAACAATCTTTTTTGAAGAATAGTTATATTGATTTTACGGAAGATGTAAAACTTACCTATACTGAATTAAAGGATAGTATTGTATATAGTGATAATGATATAGTTGTTATAAACTTTATAAAGTATTTAGACGAAGATTCAATAGAAATTTATTTCAGCGATTTCCAAGGAGAAGAAAGTGTATTTAAAGAGTTGCTACTTGATTTTGTGAAGAATCATTTGATGGAGAAATAAATTATAGTTTATTAAGGCGATGATCTTTTTATGAGTTCTTACTCGGTTCGGGAAGGAATAGAATTTCCATACAAAGAAGCAGGCAAGATAAAACGTTATATAAAACGTTATCTTGCCTGCCCTTTTTATCTTTGCCCCTGACAGGGGATATACTTCAGTTGGAACTGGATGAAAATCCAAGTTTATTAGACCAGATTAAACCAGAATGCGCGGCATTCGTCCACGAAGCATGCTTAACGTTTCCGGAACAATCGTTCCAGTTTTTTCTGCGACTTCCAGTGCGGAGATTTGGCCGGTTCCCTGTTTGCCGATCACGATGACTTCATCCCCGACAGCCGCGGGCAAAGAGCTGAGATCCACAAGACATTGATCCATGCACATCGCGCCGACGATCGGACGGCGTTGTCCATGAATCAGAACTTCTGCCCCCTGGAAGGAGGAACTGCGAAGCAGACCATCGGAATAACCGATCGAAAGAATCGCGACGGTCGTATCGCAAGGAGCGGCCCAGGCATGATTGTACCCTGCGCCCTCCCCTTTTTTCAACGGCCGCAACGCCGCAATCCGGGTGCGGACGGAAGCAACTGGCCGCCAATCCAGCGCCATCCGGGAACGGAACGGGGCGATGCAGCCGAACAGCGCGATTCCGCAGCGGACAAGATCACACCGCAGCTCCGGATAATTCAGAAATCCATAACTTCCCTGCAGATGCACGCGGCCCGGATCGATTCCCCGCTGTTTCAGACCGTCCACGACGTGAAAGAACCGTTCGATCTGCGCCCGGGTATGCGCAATGGCTTCAGCGCTCAGGTTATCCGCTTCATAAAGATGGGAATAAAGGCCGGTAATCTGAAGATGAGGCAGCGCATAGTACCGCGCGATGGCGTCCAGATCCTCCGCGGTTTCACCCAGACGGTGCATCCCGGTGTCCACCGGCAGATGTGCGCTGATCGGACAGCCGGTCTGATCCAGCTGACAGGCCTGATCGTAACTGGTTAAGGTTAAGGAGAGATGCAGACGCGACAGTTCTGCTGCCCGCTGCGGTGGAACATAGCCTAAGATCAGAATCTCCGCGGTCGGATTGATCGCCCGGATCACCTTGGCTTCCTCGACGGTGGCGACGGCGAAATGCCGAACGCCCTGCCGGCTCAGGAAATCCGCGGTCGGCTCCAGACCATGTCCATAAGCGTTGGCCTTTAAGACCGCCATCAGCTCCTGCTGCGGCGCCATGGCTTTTCTCAAGATCGTCAAATTGTGCCGCAGCGCGATCCCGTCCAGCTCGACCCAGGCCCTATCCCGACCTTCAGGAATCGGTTCAGGATCCAGCGCTTCGACGAATAAGCAAGTCGTTTCATCCAGCTGTGAGCTTTCGACCGACGTGTTTTCAGCGGGCGGAAGCGTTTCGGCCAGCGGCTGCGTCCACAGCTGCCAGCGGCGTTGTCCGTCATCATAGCGATAGGGGTTGGCCTTGGTATAAGCTTTAAGAAAAGCGGCGTATTCCTCCAGCACCCAGTCGTGATCAGCGATGATTTGCGCATGCGGCAGTCCGACATAACGGTAATGCCAGGGTTCTTCGCTGATTCCGGTAATTTCTGTTTTGTGTTTGGGGTAACGGAAAATAAAGCCGAACTGATCGGCGCATTCCCGCATCCGATCCGCCAGAGGACCGGAGAAATCCGGGCAGATCAGATCCTGATCCTTGCCGGCGATGCCCAGGTCGATGGCCAGCCCGGTATGATGCTCGCTGGCCCGCACCTCGGCGACGAACTGATGCGCGTAATCCCATCCCCGTTCACTTTCCGTTTCGCTCATGAGGGTTCGCTGCTGATCATAACTGCGCCAGCCGCTGACAAACGTCACTTCGTTTTCCCCGCCGCAATGGGTAATCCAGGCGTTTAAAGCGCGGGCGCAGACCGGCTGCAGCTGAGTGTTTTCATCAATCCAGACCAGCTCGCGGGTCCAGTAAGATTCATCCGCTTCCAGGCGATGTTCCCGGTTGACAAGCCGTACGCAGTTCATGCGTTCCTCCCCCGCCGCAAAGCGTCTTCAATTAACGTGTCCAGAATCGTTTCAAAGGGAATACCCGCCTGTCCCATCATGCGCGGATAGCGGCTGGTCGCGGTCATGCCCGGCAACGTGTTGATCTCATTAAACACGATTCGCTGGTCCGGGGTCAGGAAACAATCCACACGCACCAGTCCCTGACAATGGTGGATTTCCCACAACTTCCGTGCCAGACAGCGCATCTGTTCGCTGATGAAATCCGGCAGCTGCGCCGGACATTCCACCTGCGCGTGGGTATCGACATATTTTTCTTCATAATCGAAGAAATCGCTGTTTAAATGAATCCGGTCGACCGCACCTGTCACGAGGCTGTCGCAGGTTTGAAGGAGGGAACAGCCAATTTCCTCACCCTCGACGGCTTCTTCAATTAAAATCCGGCTGTCATGTTCGGCCGCTGCCGCGCAGGCGGCGTCGAGTTCTTCCCAAGCGTTGATCTTGGTGATGCCGATCGAGGAACCGCCGCGGGCCGGTTTGACGAAGCAGGGCAGATGCAGCCGTTTCAGCGATTCTCGCTTTTGATCGATCTCAGAATAAGCGAACACGATGAACGGACTGACTTCGATCCCGTTCTGCCGCGCCAGCTGATGGCTGAGCGCCTTGTCCATGCCCAGCAGCGAAGCATCCATGCCGCAGCCGACAAAAGGAATGTGGAACAATTCCAGCATGCCCTGAAGCGTTCCATCCTCGCCATTGCGGCCATGCAGGACCGGAAAGAAGACGTCGACGGCTACAGTTTCACCGTTTTCACTTTTTAATTCAAAGTTGCTGCGAGCCAAGGTCAGTCGCAGACGCAGATCCGACGCTGTATGCCACTGATCTGCTTCGATTTCCGCCGCGCTTGCATTTGTGAGAAACCAGTCGCCCTGAGGATCAATGCCGATTTTTACAACTGTGTACCGCTGCGGATCCAGTGCCCGCAGCACGCCCGCCGCGGAATGCAAAGAAACATGGTATTCATCGCTGCAGCCGCCAAACAGGACGGCAACGTTCAATTTTTCGTTCATGATTTAGTCCTCCTCGATAATTTCAGTTTCCGGCGGCAGCGGATAATCGATCCGGCTGCGGCTGGTGTAACAGGCTTCCTTGCGCACAAGTTCACCGCTGTGCGCGTCGTAGATCGTGCGCGCAATATCCTGTGTGCGGAAGATCTGTCCTTTTTTTCGCGAATAAGTCAGCGCGGAACCAGTCACCTCGTAGCGGCAGCGCGGCGGCTGTGCGCATCGGAACTGCGCGTGAACGGAATCCTCGTCAAAGTCCAGAATCAGCTGAAACGGCTGATCCGTATCGTTGCGGAATTTCAGATCGCTCCAGCCCTCCTGAATCGTCGCGTCGATCCCCGCCGGCATTTCCGCATTTGGATTGGCCGGCAGCGAGATGACCAGATGCGGATGCTTCTCGATCACCGTCAGCGGCGTATGCAGCACCATCCAATATAACAGTTCGCTCATAAAACACAGCCCGCCACCATGGACCGGTACGATTTTACCATCGTGCAGCCCCAGCCCCGGCAGATAGGGATCATCGTGATCGGCGCCCCGTGCCAGCTGCCAGAACGAGAACACCTCGCCCGGTTCGATGATCAGCTGCTGCATGCGGCGGGAGACCACCTTCAGGTTGTGGGCCTTGTTGTATTGATATTGAATATCATACCCGCTGTCAGGATTGATTAATCCCTGCGTACATTCATATTGGATATACGGCAGCCGTTCTTCGGCCTGCCTGCGCGCATAACGATTCCCGTCATGCTTCATTTTTTGATAAAAACACCAGATTTTCTGCTTTCTGCGCAGCGGCAGAAGAAAAGGCAGAAATTCCGTAACTCGACGTCGGCTCATACAATTCACTCTCCTTGAAGTTTCCCTTATTATGCCACCGGAAGATGACTTTCCCATGGCCGCTCCGGTGACTTGTTTGTCACTTTCAGTATAAAAGGAAAAGATCTTAAGTTCTTTACTTCCCCATGACGCTTTGTGAAGGTCTATGACAGGTTTCTTAAGAAACGATGACGACGTGTTCGGCGGCGGAAGAGGATCCTTTTTCCCCGCGCATTGTGGTACAATGAGATCAATGAAATTTCAAGGAGGGAAACAGAGTTATGAATTATCCGCAATGGAAAAAATCCGACTGGTCCGAAACCCGCTTCGGCGTGACGATGAAGGACGAGTATATCGGACTGGAACAGCCGAAGGATCCCGCGGTGCTGAGCTGGGTCGCCAGGGAAAATGCGCTGACCGATCAGTTTTTCAGCACGCTGCCGGGCTATGCGAAGAAAAAGGAACAGCTGCAGGCGCGGCCGTTTTACGCCAGCTATACCGCCGTCACGGAAACGCCAGAGGGCTATTGGGCAACCCGGGCCAACGCGGACGGCACGCGCACACTGGTCGTTTTGGACAAGGAATTTAAAGAAATCCGGGAAGCGGATCTGAGCCTGATTCCGGACACAATTACGGTGTTTACGGCCAATCCGTCCTTTACGGATCCGGATCTGATTTATTATACCGGACTGGAAGACGGGGCTGGCCGCCCGTGCGTGCTGGTCGTCGATCAAAAGGAAAACAAGCTGATCCGCAAACTGGACGGGATTTTCTACTCGCTGTGGGATAAGACCGGCCGCCGGATTCTGTATTCCGACGCCGACGCCGATCCGGAAAAAGGGTTGAACGTCAACCATGTTCGCTGTTATGACTGCGACACGGATGAAATCCAAACCTGCTTTGATTACCGTGAAAACGCCGTGCTGGTACGTCTGGCCTGCTCCGCTGACGGGGCTACTGTCGTTGCGGAAGTGATGGAAAATTACGCCGATACCGTGATCTTTGTGCAGCAGGACAACGGCGAATTTGTCTCTGTCAGCGCGAACATAAAAGGCGCGTTCACCTATGTCGATACACTGAACGGGGAGCTGATTTTCCTGACCCAGTCTCAGGCGCCGCTGGGGCGTCTGATCGCTGTGAAGCAAGGCCAGACGCTGGCGGAAGGCAGGACGCTGGTCGCAGAATGTGAAATGAAGCTGGAAGATGCGATCCGTCAAGGGGATCAGCTGGTGCTGTTCTATTTAAAAGATGCGGCGTCGTTCGTCCGCGTGGTGGACGCTGAAGGAAAGAAGGTCCATGATCTGTCGCTGCCGAGCCAATGGGGCGCGTGCACGCTGGCCATGCAGAATGGGCGCGGGATTCGCAAATCCGATTCACTGATTCTGGAATTTGAATCGTTTGTCCATTCGCCGATGCTTTTGAAGCTGACCGGCGATCAGCTGAGCGTGCTGTATCAGCCGAATCCCAAAACGGCGGCGGATATCGAAGTCCGGCAGATTTTCACCGAGGCTCCGGACGGCGAGCGCATCCCGGCCTTTGTCGTCATGCCGAAGGGGTTGGAGAAAACGGGAAAGACCCCGACGCTGATGTATGGCTACGGCGGCTACAACAACGCGATCCTGTCTTCCTATAATAATCCGTTTGTCGATCTGGACATCGTTGACTGGGTCAGTCAGGGCCGGATCTATGTCAGCATCAACCTGCGCGGGGGCAGCGAATACGGCACCCGCTGGCATGAAGGGGGAAGCCTGGCAAACAAGAAAAACTGCTTCACCGATTTCATCGCGACCGCCGAGCGCATCCAGCAGGAAGGCTGGACCTGCCCTGAGAAAACAGCGATCTGCGGCGGTTCCAACGGCGGACTGCTGATGTGCGCGCTGCTGACGATGCGGCCCGATCTGTGGGGCTGCGTCATCGCCTCGGTGCCGCATACCGATATGATCCGTTTCCGCAACGATGACCGGGGACCGATGTATATCACCGAATACGGCGATCCGATGGATCCGGCGCTGTTTTCGTACATGCTTTCCTATTCTCCATATCACAACATCCACCGGATCGCTTATCCGGCAACGTATATCCAGACTGGCGAATGTGATAACAACGTGCCGCCGTATCATGGCAAGAAAATGGCCGCGAGACTGCAGGAAAACAACCAGAGCGATCATCCGGTGCTGCTGCGCGTGCTGGCGCTCGGCAGTCATGACCGCGGCAAGGGCGAAGCCCATCTGAAAACGATCGCTGAAATGCAGAGCTATATCGACTGGGCGTTAGGCGAGGTGCAGGAATGATCACGGTCTATCTTGTCGGCCCGCTGTTTACCGAAGCCGATCAATATCAGCGCCGGAAGGAAGGGGAACGGCTGCGTCAGGAACTGGCAAAGCGGGATGTCGATGTTCAGCTTGTCAATCCGATCGACCTGCCTTTAAACGAAGGCGGCGCGTCGACGCCGGCAGCGATCTTTGAAGCCGATTATCATTTCCAGTGCGAAGCGACGCACGTGTTCCTGGATCTGGCGAATGAAGATACCGGCAGCCACATGGCGCTGGGCATTCTGTTGGAGAAGAAGCTGAGCGGCAAGCCGATCCAGCTGTACCCGGTGTACTCCGATTCCCGGATCGGACGCAATCAGGCATCCGGCCTGGATTGTCCGATCGGCTACAACGCGTTTGTGATCGGCGGCTTGAAAGCCAACGGAATTCAGACGTATTCAAGCTTTGATCAGGCGTGCGATCAGTTCCTGAAGGATCTGGAAGGCTGAGCGTAAGCCTGAGGAATCAAACGGTAGTCCGGCAAAAGCCGGAAATTCAAACAATATCTATCAGAAAAGGAAAGAGCGGCGGAAGAGAGCGGCAGGAAGCTGAAACCGCGGCTTTTTCTGTTTGCTTCAAGGGAAGGATGACCTTCTTTGAAAAGTATGATAAACTGATACCATTGATTTCAAAGAGGGAGGAAGGGAAAAATGAAAAAAAGATTCTCGAAGTTTTTCGGAACGCGGCAGTTTTACAAGCTGGCGCTGGCTGTGGCGGTCCCGTTGATGATGCAGCAGCTGATCACCAGTTCGGTTAACCTTGTCGATAATTTAATGGTCGGCCAGCTGGGGGATGCGGCGCTGGGCGGCGTCGCGGCGGTCAATCGGTTCTATATTATCGCGACCTATGGGACCAACGGCGTGCTGGCGGCCGCGGCGATCTTCATCGCACAGTTCTTCGGGGCGCGGGATGAGGAACGAATGAAGCAATCGTTCCGGTTCTCGATCTTAAGCGCGTATGCGATCATGATCCCGTTCTTCATCCTGGGGATTCTGGCGCCGCAGGAGATTGTGCATTTCTTTACGGGCGACCCGGTGATCATTCAGCTGGGCAGCGCCTATATGCGGATTGCGGCGTTTACGTTTTTGCCGATGGCGTTGTCATTGGGGATTTCCAGCGCGATGCGGGCGGTGGGGGAAACCAGAATTCCGTTAGTGATCAGCGCCGGGGCGGTGCTGACGAACACGGTGCTGAACTATTGTCTGATCTTCGGGAATTTCGGTTTTCCGCGCTTAGGTGTTGAGGGCGCGGCGATCGCGACGTTGATCGCCCGGGTGCTGGAAGCGGCCGTGCTGCTGATCGTATTGACGAAGCTGGATCTGCCGTTTAAAACCAAATTGGCGCAGCTGTTCCACGTTCCCGGCCAGCTGGCCCGCAGCATTCTGATCAAGGCGGCGCCGTTGGCGCTCAACGAAGTCATGTGGTCGCTGGGAATGGCGACGTTGTTCAAGTTCTATGCGACGCGCGGACCGGAGGTCATGTCCGGTTATTCGATTGCGAATACGATCGGCGATATCTTCTTCGTGCTGTTCGGCGGGATGGCCGCAGCGACGACGGTTCTGGTTTCGCAGCCGTTGGGTGCGAACAAGCTGGACGAAGCGCGCGATCATGGTTATCAGCTGCTGGGCTTCAGCGTCATGCTTTCCTTGTTGTTCGCGGTTCTGATGTTTGGTTCTTCGTTTGTCGTTCCGCATTTCTATCAGGTGTCGCCTACCGCCAAGCAGGTTGCGGTGGACGTGCTGCGGATCATGTCGGTGATGTTCTGGATTTATATGGGCAACACGCAGTGCTACTTCATTCTGCGCGCCGGCGGCGATACGCGTTCGACTCTGTTTATGGATTCGGGCTATATGTGGACGGTGAACATTCCGCTGATCTGCTGCTTCACCTATTTTACCGGCGTTGATATTCTGGTGTTGTATGTCATCGGACAGATGACGGATATTCTGAAGCTGGTGATCGCCTATTCGTTAGTGCGGAAAGAGAAATGGGTCGTCAATTTAACGCAATTTTGAAACAGCGGTGGTCTGCCCGGATCCGGGCAGACTTTTCCTTTGAGAAATGTTAAAAAATGGAATTAAAAAAATTTAAAAAACGAAAAAAAGTGCTTGCATACCCTTAAGGCTTATGATATTATAATTAAGCAAACGCCTAAATAGCTCAGTCGGTAGAGCAAACGGCTGTTAACCGTTAGGTCACAGGTTCGAGCCCTGTTTTAGGCGCCATTTTTTTTGGCTCGTTGGTGAAGTGGCTTAACACAGCGCCCTTTCACGGCGTCATTCACGAGTTCGAATCTCGTACGAGTCACCATTAAAAATGAAAAGTCCGCAAGGGCTTTTTTGTTTTTGGTCAAAACAAAAAATAAAAAACACGATGCTTTGTTAAAGCCGGATAAACGGTGGAATCTGTGAATAAAGGAATCGTCGGCCAGAAGGGAAACGGTCTCTTTTGTCCAAGTTAACGCAATGATTCCTGTCGCTGACGTTTTCAAATTACCTGTGCATAAAAATGGTCAATAGTAAAAGTAAACGCAGGTAAAGAAGAAAATGTGTATCGGGGCAGAGTAAAAGGAGAAACAGAGTAAAAGGAAACAAAAAAAGAGCCAGATAATGAGGGAAAAGTGTTAAAATATCCGTAGAAACCAGATAAAAAAGGGTACAAGAAAAGATATTTAGCGAAATGCAATTTATTTCGTTGAGTAAATGCAGGTGCTAAATTCGTTCTTAGGCTGGCTTGTCAATGGATCTCCCTGTGTCTATTCTTTATTTGTTGAACAAACCCCGGAGGGAAAGGCAAACGCTTTCAGGAGCGATGGAAACAAGCCCTAATTTATCGAGCGTTTCGTTCCCGAAGAGAAGACTGAATAACTCAAGAGGCGAGTGATCATTCAGTCTTTTTCTTTTATAAGAATTGATATGGCTTGAAATGAGGTTCAATTCATCTTGTGTTAACTGATCGAAAGATGATCCTTTAGGATAGAATCTGCGCAACATTTCATGGTTATTCTCGCAAGTCCCTTTTTGATAGGAAGCAGCGGGATCACAGTAGAATAAACGAGACCTGGATTGATGGAAGGCATCGTTTTCAATCGCCGTCGGATTGGAAAATTCGGAGCCATTATCCGTCAGGATGACTTCAAATATTTTCTTGAATAACTCAGGACCGAATCGTTGTTCATAAAGTTGATCCATCTGTTGAATTGTAGCTTGAGAGGTATGGTGGTCGGCCAGGAAGAATAATTGAAGATTGCAGGACTTGAAGAGAAACGTGAGAATCACCTTACCGCCTTTAATCCCTTCAACAGTATCCATCTCTACAACGGAGACATCCGGATGAGCTTGAACGAAGTCCAGGTAGTCTGCATAAGTTCGGTGAATCCGACATTGACTATCGACCTTATGTTCTTTCCGCCCTGATTTTCTAGGTTTTAAGCGGCACTTTCGAGGCAAATCTAAATTTTTGATACCGGGAAGCAGGTTGGCGTCAATGAGATTATAAATGGTTTTCTCATGACAAGGGAGAATATCAGCTTTAACCAGACAAGCATGATGTACGGATTGTTTATTCTCTTTAATAAGCGGAGTAAGCTCCCGCTGAATCAAAGCCAATTCAGCTTCGGTTAAATTAAATCCAGAACGGGTTTCAACGAGCCTCTGCCGATATTCCTGGTGGGCTTCTGCTGCCTTATAATCACGTTGTTCCAGGGAGCAGCGCTGACGCTGCCGACAGCCATTACAAACATAAGGAGGATGAGAGAGAGAAGGACAGCACTCTTTTTCATAATCATGACAAACCCGGAAACAATGACCACAAAAACGACAATTCCCCTTTTGAAAATGGCACTGAGGCTGACAGACAAATTTTAGCCGGCATTCAAAGCGATGGAGGCAATCGTTCATCATGCGAGACTGAGGGTAAGAAGAACGATCGCGAATCAGCAGATGATTTCGAATTTCACGGGAGAGAGTGGTAGGACTCTTGGAAATCAAACGAGCAATCGTGTTGAAAGAAGAACCCTGATTCAACTCGGATTGAATCGTAATCCGATCTTGCAAAGTTAAGTGGCTCATAATGAGGACTCCTATCTGGACAGGGAGATACAAGATGACTATAACTCATTTGCACGAGTAAATGCAGTCCGCGTCTTTGCAAAAGTAAATGCAATTTCTTTTTGCTTTAAGGCTGCGTTTACTTTTTCAATTCACTTGTGCATAAAAATTTGTAAAAAAAGAAAAAAGACTTGCATTTCTTAGAGTGCTGGAATATAATATCAAAGCACGGCAAGAGAAAGCGCCTGAAAATTGGGAAGCTTTCAACAAAACATTGCATTCCGCCGTCAGGTGTGATAAGATGATTTTGCTAAAATCTTGCTGTTGATATATATGTCTTCTTAGCTCAGTTGGTAGAGCAACTGACTCTTAATCAGTGGGTCTAGGGTTCGAGTCCCTAAGAGGACACCATTTGCTTACGAACAGGCCGAATACTTAAGGTATCCGGCCTTTTTTCGTGTGCCGGGCATGGCATACATCTAGTTGGTGAAAATCCAACCACGGGTATTTACCGCCAAGTGTAGTGAACCACAAGTCGTTAGCAGTGATGTTAAGGGTGAAGGAAGTGGTGTAGCAAAATCTTCGAGGTTACGAACAGAAACCTGATGAGGCTAAATGGTGGATAAGGTTGCGAAACAAACCAAAGTCCAAAAGGTAAACGTAAAACCAAGACAGTAAATCAGGAACTTGTGAAGATAGGAAAGAGATGTATGTCTTACCCCGGGAGGTCTTGTGAACGATGAAGTCCAATAAACTTTAAAATCAGGGATGGTAGCATCGGTCGAAAAAGGTTTATCACAAGAAGTCAGCTGAGGTCATATTAGTTATCCAGCCTAGATAACGAAGGACTTAATGTATGTATAGTGTGAATCACTATGAGAAAATGTTCAAGCAATCCGAAAATGAGGATACTCTGAAACAATGAATCGTAATCATTGATGAGGAAAGTAGTGGGGATGGTCTTGGATAAATCTACGAGTAGAGGAGGAACAGCGAATGAGATTGATAGAAAAGATGCTAAGTAAAAGAAATATGGAACTGGCGATAAAGAAAGTCAAGAGTAACAAAGGCGCACCGGGTGTTGATAACATGATGGTGGAAGAAATTGACAAATATTTTGAAATACATGGAGAGGAAATTATAACCGCAATCATGAATATGAAATATAAACCAAAGCCAGTAAGGAGAGTCTATATACCAAAAGCAGATGGAAAGCAAAGACCGCTAGGTATACCGACAGTAACAGATAGAGTAATACAACAAGCATTAGCGCAGATACTGAGCGAAATATATGAACCACATTTCAGTGAAAACAGTTATGGGTTTCGCCCCAATAGAAGTGCACATAATGCGATGGAACAAGTATTAGAATATCTAAACGAAGGATACGAATGGGTTATTGACATAGATATAGAAAAATATTTCGATACAGTACATCATGACAAGTTAATCTCAATACTTAGAGAACATGTGAATGAAAGAGAAATACTGCATCTGATACGTTCGTTCTTAAAAGCAGGAGTTATGGAAGATGGACTAGTAAGTCCAAATGAAGCAGGAGTACCACAAGGAGGACCACTCAGTCCAGTACTATCAAATATATATTTAGATAAGCTTGATAAAGAACTTGAAGAGAGAGGGCTGCGCTTTGTGAGGTACGCTGATGATGGTAACATCTTCGTAAAGAGCGAAATGGCAGCAGAAAGAGTAATGAAATCAATCACATGGTGGCTAGAAAGAAAACTATTCTTAAAAGTGAGTGCGACAAAGACCAAAATCGTAAGACCGACGAAAAGTAATTTTCTAGGTTTTACGTTCTGGAAAGGAAGTATGGGATGGAAGTGTAGGCCAAGCGATAACAGGAAAGCGAAGTTATGCATGAAAATCAAAGAAATACTAAAACGGAAACACGCAGTAGCAAGACCATTAGCAGAGACATTTAAAAGAATAAACCAAATTATACGAGGATGGATAAACTATTTCCGTATCGGAAGTATGAAACAATTCTTGGATAAATTCGGACAATGGTTAAGACACAAAATAAGAGTGGTTATTATTAAGCAATGGAAGATACCGAAACGGATTTATATAAATCTGCAAAGACTGAATAAACTGCAAAATTTTTCCTTTACAGAGGAAGACATATTTAAAGTAGCAAATTCAAGACTAGGATGGTATCGAAGATGTGGAATGAATGTGGTAAACTACATCTTAAATCCCAGAATACTAGCCATAAAGAAAAAGGAAAGACAAGGCTTAGTCAATCCTTTAGAGTACTATCTAAGTTATTCGTGACAGCAATACATATGTAGCGCCGTATACGAGATCCGTACGTACGGTGCAATGGGAGGGGCGAAATTTATTTTCCCTCTACCCTATTATTGAATCAGACATGGATAAATCAGTCAGTAATAGTTAAAGCTGACTGAAAAGTTCAAAGAATACGGACAGGGAAGACTTTGATTATGATGAAAATCACGGGCTGCGGAAAGAATGATTTTTCATAGACATAATCATTGCGTATAATTAAGACAAAAGACTTAATATGAGAGAAGGGGAGGAAGGAATGAACACACCGGAATTGGAGACAGAACGTCTGCGGTTAAGGAAATTCACAGAACAGGATATTTCCGCAATCTATGCCATTTTCAGCGACAAAGAAGTCAATACATACCTGCCGTGGTATCCGCTGACCAGCGTTGCTGAAGCGAAGACTTTTTACGAGGAGAACTTTGTTTCGGTTTATGCAAAGCCGCAGGGCTATGCTTATGCGATTTGTCTGAAAAGCGACGGAATTCCGATTGGTTATATCCATGTAAGCACGGGCGAGAGCCATGATCTGGGATATGGTTTACGCCGCGAATTCTGGCATCGCGGAATTGCCGCAGAAGCAGCCCGGGCGGTGATTCATCAGGTGCAAGAAGACGGTTTTCCCTACGTCACGGCCACGCATGACGTAAATAATCCGCGCAGCGGCCATGTCATGCAGGCAGTTGGGATGCGTTATCAATATTCTTATGAAGAAATGTGGCAGCCAAAGAACTTTCTGGTTACATTCAGAATGTATCAGCTCAATTTAGATGGAAACGATGGCCGGGTATACCGTAAATATTGGGACAGCTATGACAACCACTTTGTTGAAACTTTGTAATACTTCCGTTATTTATTCAATCTTCGTAAACAGGAATTGACGGGAATGAAGGAATATAGTATATTCTAATTAGAACATGTCTATATAGATACAATTCGGAAAGGAAGGGCCCGAGGGGAAAGCAGCCATTCATCTCGTTGGACCCCAGGTAAAAGATGAAACTGTTAATCTCAGATTTAGACGGAACGTTGTACCCACGAAAAGAATCTCCCAATCCCAACCAGCTTCAAGACAACCTGAATGCGGTCAGACGCTGGGTGGAACATGGCAATAAATTTGCGGTTGCGACAGCCCGGGGGCTGCATCATTATCCGGTCATTGCGGAGAAATTGGGCTTTGATTTTAATTTTATCGGCGGCAATGGCGCGGCGGTACGGCTGGAAACCGGCGAGACGATAATCAAGCAGCTGCCCTGCAGCGTGTACCTTGATCTGTGCCGCTATGTCCTTGAGAATGATCTGAATATCAGTGTTGCGACCGGCTATCATGACTGCTGGCTGTGGTCCGGCAACGACCGTTACCCGCGCGGAGTTCCGGCCTATGATTCCCTGTGGGATTCGATTGTGGTCGCGAAGCTGGATGAAATCAACCCAGAGGACGGCGTCGAACGAATTCAGATCTTTGTACCGCCGCATCAGCGCGACGCGTTCAAAGAGACGCTGAGCCGGCGGAATTATCCGGGGATCATAACGACCAGCGACTGCGATATGATCGACATCGGTCCGCTGAACAGTTCAAAAGGCATCTCCATCATGGAACTATGCGCAAAGTTTGGAGTGGACCGCGATCAGTTGATCGTCGTCGGCGATTCTGAAAACGATATTCCGATGTTTCAAACGACCCGGCACAGCTATTGCATCGACATGGCCGAGCCGCAGGTCATAGCCAGCGCAGCGCACAGCGCCGCTTCGGTTCAGGCGGTTATTGAACAATGGCTGGATAGAGAATCGGCGTGAGGATATGCTGATTATCCCTGTTTTGGAGTTGTAGAAAACATCGCATGCGGGTTGAGGACAAGACCGCTGAGAGGAGAAAAAACATGAGGGAATGGGAGGCCCTGTTTCATTTCAAAAAACCGGATCCGGCGCGGCTGCTTGCCTTCGGGTTCCGCGAGTCCGGTAATCAGTTTTTATGGGAAACGCCGATCAACGAAGGTCAGTTCCTGCTTCGCGTCGTTGTGGATAAGGGGCAGCCTGACTATTCATTGACAGATCCGGCTACCGGAGAAGAATATACGCTGATTAAATCTGAAGCCGCGCAGGGTCATTTCGTAACGGTGCTGCGCGAATTGTGCCGGCAGGAACTTGCCCGTATTGCCGCCGCCTGCTTTATCACCGACACGTTTCAGGCGGAACAAGCCCGGCGGATCGTCGGCTATCTCCGCGAACGTTATGATGTGCAGCCGGAATACCTTTGGGAAGCTTCGCCCCATTCCGCAGCTTTGCGCCATAAGAAAACCTTGAAATGGTTTGGCGTGCTGATGACGATTGAAAGCCGCAAGCTGGATCCGCAGCGCGAGGGATGGATCGAAATTCTTGTCGTAAAAGCACAGCCGGCTATGATTGCGGAAGAAGTCGGTAAGCCAGGCCAGTACCGGGCTTTTCACATGAATAAAAAGCACTGGATCACACTGACGCTGGACGGTGTCCTGACAGACGCCGCGATCCAGAACTGGATTGATAAGAGTTTTGCGATGACATAAGAAAGCGAAAGCGTGAGCGTGTAGCCGGAGGCGGGATCTTCGCCGCGAATCCGGGATCACTCAGGCTTAGACGTTTCAGCTGCTTCATCCTGGCCTTCACTGCCCGCAAAGGAGGACTGTTTATGACAAAGGCTTTATCTGAAATGTCGTTAGAAGAATTGTGGCATCTCTTTCCAATCGAATTGGTCCCGCCCCGTCAGGAATGGCCGCAATTCTATGCAGAGGAATCTTCATTCCTGAAAAGTCAGCTGCCTGAAAATCAGCTGATCCGCATGGAACATATCGGCAGTACGGCCATAGGAACAATTTGGGCGAAACCGATTGTGGATATTCTGGTGGAAACGACGGAAGAGGCGAATTGGGAAGACATGCAAGCACGGCTTCTCGATGCGGGATATTTATGCATGAGTCAGTCGGAGTTGCGAATGTCCTTCAATAAAGGCTATACGCCGCAGGGCTTTGCGGAGCGTGTCTTTCATCTCCATCTGCGCCGGCCGGGCGATCATGACGAGCTGTTTTTCCGGGATTACCTGATTGATCATCCAAAAGCCGCTTTGGCATATCAACAGCTGAAGCTGTGGCTGGCAAAATTGTATCGCTTTGATCGTGACGGCTACACCGCGGCTAAAACGGAAATGATTCGGGAGTATACGCAGAAAGGAAAAGCGGAAAAATACCGCGAGAATGATTTTTGAGTTCATTAAGAACAGGAGAATAGAAATGATAAGAAATCCAGAACAGACGATTGGAAAACTGGCGGATCATGTCAGCGATGTCGTTTGCAGCTTCATCGACGATCAGGGATATCCTGAAACCTGGACGCTGCCGCAAGCCTGCCGGCGTGAGGGAATTTGCGGCTTCTGGTTTGAAGTGGAAGCGGCGGCGTTTTCTTTTCCGGGAATTGATCAACGGCCAGCCAGCCTTTACTTTATGGATCAGCGGTTTTACCGCGGCGTTTGTTTGAAGGGGTGGCTGACAATCATCGGCGTTCAGGAAGACCCGTTGCCAAAAAGGACGGAAGCATCCCGGGAAAAGCGGGAACCCGAGGAATCAGGGAAGATCAGAATTCTATTTACCGCCAAAAGCGGAAGGTATTACAGCCATTTCCAATCGTCCGACTTCATCGTTCAGTAAAGTCTGAAATCGGGAAGTAAGACGGAAAATGCTGGCGCAGGGTTCAGGACTGCGGCGTGCCGATCTTCGAAGCGCCTTTCATTGAAAGTGAAGAAATATCGGGATTTCCTGTCGATCATGTTTTTCTTCGTTGTAAAAAAGGGTCAGGCTCCCCGATGTCAGACAGCGGAAATCTTGTGGAAGGAATAATGCAAGATCTTTGGCCCGCGAAGAAAAAAAGATCCGAAAGATTTCGGATCATAGAGGACGGAAGCACCGATATTCCGTCTTTTTTTGCGTAAAGGATCTTATCGCGGCAGCGTTGCGACCGGCGCTAACAAAACCTTCCCTGTGCCGCGATACACGTTGACCAGTCCTTCGCCGGAAGCGGCAGAACCGATCAGGGACTTGCTGGAACGCTCCACGGTAAATTGCAGCGAATTGCTCCAGGCGATCGCAAAGTTGCCGTCAACCTTCAGCACGTCGTCTTTCAATGTGATTTCCACCAGTTCTTCTTTCGGGCAATCGGATTCAATGCAGAAGACGCCGGACCCGTTCAAGCTCAAATTAAACAAACCTTCGCCGCCCGCTACCGCGGAGGAGAAATTCGAGCGCATGACTGCTTTGTGCTGCAATCGGGAGTCGCAGGCTAAGAATAAACCATCGTCAAGAACGACGGAGCCGTTCCAATCTGCGGCATCCATCAAGATTAAATGTTTGTAAGTCGGCTCCAGCACCAAGGTGCCGCTGCCGGTGTATTCCGGCTTGATCGCCGATTCGCCGGTTGCCTTGCCGCGGATCGCTTTGCCTAACAGATCGCCGACTCCTTTGACGCCGGTCGTTGCCTTCACATCGCCGACCATCCACTGCATCGCGCCGGCCTGGACGGTGATATCGGCCTGCGCCAGATCGCAAAGTACCTGCCGTTTGCGAACATTCATCTCATTGCAATAATAAGCGGTCATGGCAGAGCCGGGCGTAACGCTGAGATCGCGCAGATATTCGATGACGGTAAATGGGCCGAGCTGATCAAGCGTCCGGACGTCGTCGTTATCCTGAAAATTCTTTATCTGATACATGGGATTCCTCTTCTTTCTTTTTTCAATTATACCATGCGCGAAGTGGAGCCAGGCCGGACTTTTGTTAATTTCAGGTTAAGTTTTAGGGTTTCTGGTTTGGGATCCAGAAGAGGCTGACATGGAAATTTTTGTGTGAATTAACGAATTTACGAATCAATGTCCGCATTCCCTGTTTTTTGATTTATAATGAATAGGACTGTGAAATCAGAGAGGACTAGAAAATGGCGATCAAAGCAATCATGTGCGACGTGGATGGAACGTTGCTGAACAGCCAGGGAGTCGTTTCTCCCTATACCATCGAACAAATTAAAAAAATAAAAGCGCAGGGCGTTCTGTTTGGTCTGGCGACGGGCCGGGATGTGCATAGTGTTAAAAATCAACTGGAGCGTTGGGGCATTAACGGACTCGTCGATGCGATTGTCGGTACGGGCGGCGCGGAAATCGCTGACTTTCTGTTGAATGTGGAAAAAAGCAGTTTTCCTTTGGACGGTGACGTTATCCGTCAGGTCATCCAACATTATCAGGATCTGGATGTGAACTTTGCGATTCCCTGGCAGGGGGAATTGTTTGCGCCCAAGGATGACCGGTTCATCCAGCGGCTTTCCCGGGTAGATCATATTCCCTACCATGTGGTCGATTATGATGAATTTCTGAATCAACCCCGGCCGAAGGTCATGATTGTCTGTGATCCGGAAATGATGGAAACGGTCGTTGCCCGCAGTCATACGTTTACCGTTCCGAAAACCAAATCGGCCGGCCTGATCACGGCCAGCGTTTTGTTCGAATACATGGATCCGCGGGTATCGAAAACGCAGGGCTTGAAAGAAGTCATGGCGCTGCATGGTTTCACCATGGAGGAGCTTTGCACCTTCGGCGATGCGGATAACGATTACGACATGACGATCCATGCCGGAATGGGCGTGGTCATGGCCAACGGCAGCGAGAAAACAAAAAGTGCCGCGGATTTTATCACGGCGGATCACGATCACGACGGCGTCGGGAAGTTTATCGCCCAGCATCTGTTGGCAGAAAAAAATAGCTAAACGCAAAAACAACGGGATTCAAATCCCGTTTATTTTTTTATTGCTTTAATAGACGGAAATCTTCTTGTAAGTCTGCATAAAAGTTTATGATACCATGAGAAGATGGCTTAAAATCATGGTTTTCCGCATAGTTCCATTTATTACTTTATATCTCCGATTAAGTCAGTTTTGTAAAGTTGAGCACCATTTTAGCACCACAAAATAAGGCAAGAAATAAAAACACAGGACGGTATTATCATGCCCACGAAGGCGATTCAGGATACCCTTGTTCATGCCGCTATGCTATGCATTAGAGGTTCATCAGGTCTTGCCAATACAGCTTTTACAATGGATAGAGTGTGGGGGTTATACCTCAAAGGTCCATTAACCTTCGTCACATTTCTAAAAATCATTTGTTTCCGTCTATGAAAGAAAGAGAGATTTTTGCTTGTTGGAAATATCCCAAACTGGAATTCACCAGCGTTTCATATTTTTTTCAAATTTGGTCGTATATGCCTCTTTGAGTTCTTCATCACTGATTCCATAACAAAGAAGGACATCGTTGTAATACATAAGAACATCCGCCATTTCCTCAATCAGATGTCTTCGTAACGCATGATCTTCAAGTGCCTTGACGTCTCCATTTTTCTTAATAATATCTACGACCTCGCCTATTTCGCCGATCATCCACAACAATTTGTGTTTTCCCGCTTCAGGGCCAATCGTTTCCCACTTATCTTTATATTTTTCCTGCAATGTCTGCTGCATGAAGAGCATATCCTTAATGCTGAAATCGCTCATAAATTGCCTCCACAAATTTTGCTTTGTCGTTTTGTACGTTTCTATTATAGCACCTACATATAGGGTTTTCTATTTGCGATTTTCAAGGATCACTTTGAAGGCAGCTGCCGTGAATTCTCTGATTCCTGAAAAATCAGAGTCAAGGCCCAGACCTCGTCCTGATCGGAAAAGTGATCCGGTTTGAAAAATTGTTCCAGATTTACTGCGCCCTTATTTTCATGGGTGGAAATCTGTTGAACCAGTATGGGGAATTCCCGGCCTTTCGTCCATGACGTTTCTTCACTCAGAACCGCCGTTGATAAGACCGCTTGTTCCGGCATTGAAAAATCGGGATTTTCCACGCGCAGTTCGTCTTTCACACAGACATTATCGCATTGCATAATCAACGTATAGCCCTTCGGCAGTCCGTCGGTATATACGGCGATGCGGCCGCGGAGGCCGGATAAGCTTTGATCGCCGGTCCATTGGGCTTCCCATTGTCCCTGATTCAGCGTATAGACCGTATAATGCAGCGATTGAACGGAGCTGTCCGTTGTAAACTGGAAAATCAGGGGATCTGACGAATAGCCAAATTGTTTGGCAATCGCGGCGTCTTCCTGATTGAAAGCAGCGGCTTTCAGGCTGAGTTCTGATTTTGAACCGGCGGTCTGTTGGCAGCTGCTCAGCAGACTGAGCAGAAGTCCGGCAAGACAAATTATTCTCGTACTTGGTTTCATCCTTTTTTCCTCCTTTTATAACGCTTCAGCAAAATGGCTGATCTCTTGGATCGAAACTATATGAACTCGGTTTTTTCGCCCTTTGGATGAATCGGATCATTGAATCGTTGCGTCGTTTTGCTTCTGACTGAATTAAAGCATTTTCCTTACGCTTTTGCAATGAGATTCCAATGGTCAACAGCCTGAAGGAACACCGGATGAATTCCCTAAAAGCGTGGTATAATGAAACAAAGCACGAGGATTGAGGAACAAGAAATGAACAATGAAGAGCGAAGGGAACAATTTGAACGGTTGAAAGTTCAGCTTCAGAACTGCCGGGAATGCCGGCAACAGATCAAGGATGAACCGCGCCCGGTATTTCAGGGAAATCTCGATTCCAAAATATTTCAGATCAGTCAGGCACCGTCCCGGCGCGTAATGGAAACCGGACTGCCGTTTAATGACGCCAGCGGCAAAAAGCTGAAACAGGAGTGGTATCAGATTACGGATGCGGAATTTTATGATCCCGCGCTGTTTTATATTGCTTCGATCGCCCGGTGTTATCCCGGTAAAGCCAAAGGCAGCGGCGATCTTCGACCGCCGAAGCAATGTGCCGAGCTGTATCTGCGGCGGGAACTGGAACTGGTGCAGCCGCAGCGCATCATTTTGATCGGCAGCTATGCCGCACAGTGGTTGTATCCTGAACTCGCGCTGGAAGAATTAATCTTCCATACACAGAGCTTCCGGGGGATTCCTGTTTTTACGCTGCCCCACCCTTCTCCATTAAACCGCAAATGGCTGAAGGATCATCCTGACTTTGAGCAGCGGCGGATGCCGGAAATCCGCGCTCAAATTCACGCCGTGATTCGTAAAAGAGGTTGATGACAATGATTTCCCGCTTGATGAAAGTCTGTCCCATTCTGATCGCAGTAATTTTGAGCGTCAGTATTCTCCTGCATCTTGCAGAAAAACGCTGCGTGTTTAAATCGGAAGTACCTTGAGATCCGGAATTTTCGATCGAACTGCCAGCGGGCTGGAGCTGTGTGTGCGATGCGAATATCCACACCCCGCTGATCAGTGAAATTCCACCGAATTATGGCCTGACACTCAGCGATCCTTCCGGTCAGAATGCGCTCAGGGTGATTTATCAATATGGCGTACCCGCATGGACTTTCCCACTGATGGATTCTGAAGATCAGCTCGTTGTCTCAAGGCAGGGTGACCGCGGCCGGCTGGCGGTGCTGAAGGAAGGCAGAAGCGTCAGACTGCAGTTGTTGTTCTTTGAAGGTCAAGCCCGGTATTATACCGTAACAGGATCGTTTGACCGGGACTTTTACGATCAGAACGAAGCACTGATCCGCCGGGTGGTCACTTCCGTTTCTCTGCGCTGAGCTTGACAGCGGTCTGGCATGGGTACAAATCTGCGGATTGGGGTTGGTTTCAATCTATCTGGAGCTCCATTTCAATCGAACAAGTGACAAACAGCGAGAAGAAATCCGACAGGCCAGCCGTGCCGCGGTCGATTCTGGCATTATGCGATAACGCTTTGTTAAAGTCAGCGGCGGGGAAATTCAGACTGTCAGCGGATATCAGATCTTTGATCCAGCCCCTCAGAAACAGAGATAGCGAAAAAAGAATCCCCCCCCCCCGCAAAGCAAGCGTTTGCCGCAGAAGCGTGTTTTCGGCGTCTTCCAAGAAAAGAGAATCCGATTTTTCTACTTCAAATTCAGATTGTGACGAAGCCGACGACGGCATCGTTTGAGTTTTCCATCTTGTAATCATCCCAAGCCTGATTGATGAACAAACGGAGTACAATGGAACCTGACAGACAAACCGGGCGGCTTGAGCCCGAAAAGGAGAAACATGAATAGCACACAAATTGAAAACTGCCGGAAATTCTATGCCATCGCGCAATCCAAATTGGCCGGCGACACCAGCGGACACAGTCTCGATCATATTCTGCGCGTGGTCAACAACGCGGTCTTGATCACCCGCAGCGAAGCGCCCTGCGATCTCTATCTGATCGTCGCCGCAGCGCTGCTTCACGACGTCATCGACGATAAGCTGACGGCGGATCCTCAAAAGGAACATCAGCTTTTGGAAGACCGTCTGGCGGAAATTGATCCGTCGATTCAAAGACCGGTATTCACGATACTTGATCATTTGTCTTTTTCCAAGAATCTGAGCGAAAAGCAGATCTTATCCAAAGAAGGGCAAATCGTCCAGGATGCGGACCGGCTGGATGCGATCGGCGCGATTGGAATTGCCCGGACCTTCTATTATGGCGGCCATGTCGGCAATCCGATGTACGACCCTAAACTGCCGCCGCGCACTCAGATGGACGCTGCCGCTTACCGCAGCGAGCGGAGCACGGTGATCAACCATTTCTATGAAAAACTGCTGCTTCTGGAATCAATGATGAACACGGAAACAGGCCGGCGTCTGGCTCGAAAACGCACGGCGTTTATGGAACAGTACCTCCAGGAATTCTTTGACGAATGGAACAGTCAGGCATAAGCCGCAGTTTGGTAAAGAAACAGATAAACACAGGGCAAAGAGAGGAAAAGGTCGGAACGGTTTCCGGCCTTGATTCTGGTAATTACGCTTCGATTGGAAAAGCAAAATTCATTTCAGGCTGGCGGAAGGACAAGAAAGGCGAAGGGGCAAAAGCCGAGAATCAGCCAATCTTAAAGCCCATGCTGAAAAACAAAAAAAGCACGGTGAAGAAACGAAAGAACATGCACGTTGAAGAAACGAAAGAAAAGACAAGACCCCAGCTCGCTGAAGCCTTGTCTTATTGTTGATGGGACGCCGCTTTATCTTGATACATCGCGTTGTCTGCCCGCCGATAGATGTCCTCGACAGAATGATCGCCGATCTCATAAACAGCCCAGCCGACCGATAAGCCGGTCTCTACGGGCCAGTCGGGCCGGCGTTTTTTATATAGCGCCCGCAGCTGCGTGCAGAGATCGCTCAAGTCTTTTCGTCCGGAGGTGTCCAAAATCAAAGCCGCGAACTCATCTCCTCCAGTCCGATACAGCACCGCCTGGGGTTTGAGACACTCCTGCAGGATTGCAGCGGCTTTCTGGATATACAAATCCCCCTGAATATGCCCCAGCTCATCGTTAACCTGTTTTAAATGATCCAGATCCGCCACAAGAATACCCATTTTTTTAAACTGATGAGAAGCGTTGAGATTGCCGATATCCACTTCAAAAGCATTGCGGTTGCGCATTTGCGTCAGCTGATCCGTTATCGCCAGATCTTTATAATGTGGATTGGAAATGCGGCGGAAAACAAAGAAGGCGATCACTGTGGTCAGGCCGCAGGCAAAGATTAACGTGAGGGGAATAAAGTTTCGCAGCTGATGATAAATTTCAGCCTGTCTCCCGGCGTCAAATTCGACGCCGACCACACCGATGACCGCATCATCCTGATAGACGGGCGAATAGGCGATGAATATTTTCCCCCAGTCCGTCGCCTTGATGGTATTCGGCAGGATCTCCGTGCCGGCCAGCGCTGTCCGCAGATCCTGTTGAATCTCCGGTTCAATCAGATCGCCGGGATAGCGGAAATCCTCGCTTTCCGGCTCCAGACCATCTAATAAGTAGATCAGGGTATCGTTTTCCGTAACGGTCGCCGTGTATAAATAACGCACTCCCGTCGCGCTGCGGATATCGCGCAGCAGCTGGGCGGTCTGTTGGTAAAGCGGAGAGGTCATATCGCCCCGGTCATGAATTTCCGTGAAGGTGAGCGGATCCAGCGACGTGTTGGCAAAGCTGACGATGGCATGAACCCGCTCTTTTAATTCTGAAATCATTCCGGCATACGTATACGTGTAACATAAAATAAAAACGACGGAAGAAGACAAAAAAACAACAGCTGCCGTAAGCAGGGAAACCTGAAGATCGACGCGTCTTTTCCATCGCTGCATAAACTCACCTTCAATATGTAAGTTTATTATAACAGAGAACTGAAGACAGGTTGTTAATAATTTTAACAAGATGAGAAAAGAAGGGGAAACTTCGGCTGGTTTTCAGATTTTTCCTGAATGTTTGCGGTTTAACGCGGTCTGCGCCCATTGGCGGCGGACTCGGGAATCGGGAATGTGCAGTTTTTCCCGGTATTTGACGACTGTTCGCCGGCTGATCGGGCAGCCCAGCGTTTTCAGCCGGTCGCTCAGCTGTTGATCGCTCAGCGGCGTGTCGGGCGTTTCTTCGTCAATTAAGTGTTTCAGCTGCCGCAGCACCTGATCCTGGCTTAATTCGTCCTGAATCTTGGCGGAGAAAAAGATGGAGAACGGGTAAAGCTGACCGTTAAATTCCAGACCTTTGCCAGCCAGCGAGCGGGAAACCGTTGAAGGATGCAGCCCCAGCTGACTGGCGATCTGATGGCGGGTCAGGGGCATTAAAGGCCGTCCCTCCATAAAGAATCCTTTCTGGTTCAGACAGATTGCTTCAGTGATCGCCGCCAATGTCTGGTTGCGTTTTTGAATTGCCAGAAGCAGGTTTTTGGCAGCTGTCGTTTTTTGTTTCAAATATTCCTGAACCGATGGATCGTCGATCGGCAGCGGATTGAAAATCAGCTCGCTGAAGCTGTGAGTCAAAGTGATTTTAAACTGTCCGTCTTCGATTTCCACCGCCACCTCGCAAGCCAGCGAAGCGGCCGCGGCGCCCTGACTGCGGCCGGGTTTGGGATCACAGCTGCGGATTGCGGCAATCGCTTCGTTTAGCTGATCCGCCGTGCAATGCAGCGTCTTGCATAAGGCCGCCGTACTGCCCCGGGCCAGTGCTTCCAACTGCCCGGTCAGCCGCCGGGCCAGTTCATTTTCCGGATGCAATTCCATAAGCTGAAGCAGCAGGCATTCGCGCAGATCCTGAGCGAACACCCCGGTGGGCTTCAAGGTTTTCAATAAAGACAAAATCCGGTTCAGCCTTGGTTCGCCGATCTTCAACAAACCGCACAGCTCATCTGTCTTTTCGCGCAGATAACCGTCCTCGTCCAGCAAGCCGATCAACGTTTCGGCGATTGCCTGATCCGCCGGTTCCAACAAAACTGCCGCCTGGTGCCGCAGCTGTTGTTTCAGGGAAACCTCGGCCGCGACAAACTGCCCGGCTTTCTCATAGAGATCGCCGCTCTTAACCGGCCGTTGATCACTCCATTCCAGCAGCGGATTGCTCAGCATCTGCTCGTCCAGGTAGGCCGCCAGCGCGTCGGAGCTCATGTGCAGGATGTTCAAAGATTCCAGCATCGCCGGTTTCAACCGGTGCTGAGGCTGGATCTTCGGCGTTAAGGCAAACGTACTTTTCATGCGGTCTCCCTCCTTTTTTCTTATTGTAGCACAACCGGGACTTGGTGACAGCGCTCTCAAAATTAATTCGCGTTTGATTGACAAAGTCGAATTCCGAACCTATTCTTAAATTGTAATCTTTTTTCAACGAATTATTCCAAGGGGAGAACAGAAGGAGGGGTAATTATGGAAAGTCCGGCAAAGAAAAAAATTCTGGACGCGCTGGCGGAAGCAACCCGCTGTTTCGCCTGGAACGATCTGTCCGGCTTAAGCGCTCAGGGGCTGGCGGAGCGTTTCAGCGTGAGCCGCAATCTTGTTTCGCAATATCTTAACGAAGCCCATGGCGAGGGGACGGTTATTAAAATCAACACGCGTCCGGTCTACTTTTTAAGCAAAGCCGCGCTGTGCGAGCGGACGAAGGCGGAAGATCTGGAACCGGCCTACGATTCGGTGGAGGAGCTTATGCGGGATGTAACGGCGCGGAAGGAAAAGATCGTGTCTTTCCGCAAGCTGGTCGGGCATCAGGAAAGTCTGAAGCAATGCGTCGAGCAATGCAAGGCGGCGATCACCTATCCCGGCATCGGCCTGCCGATTCTCCTGTAGGGACAGACCGGCACAGGCAAAAGCTATATCGCGCAGCTGACCTACGAATACAGCGTGGAAAAAGGAATTCTGGACAAGAAGGGCAGCTTCGTCACCGTCAACTGCGCCGAATACGCTAACAATCCGGAGCTGTTCCTGACGAATTTGTTCGGCTATAAGAAAGGCTCTTACACCGGTGCGGAAAAGGACAAGGCCGGGTTACTGGCGCTGGCCGACGGGGGCGTGCTGTTTCTCGATGAGATTCATGCCTTGAAACCGGAATGTCAGGAGAAGATCTTTCTGTTTATGGACAAAGGGATCTATCACATGGTCGGCGATAACGAAACGTGGTATTCCGCAAAGGTGCGGCTGATCTTCGCAACGACGGAGGACCCGCAGAAGGTGCTGCTGAAAACACTGCTGCGGCGGATTCCGATTCTCGTTCAGGTGCCTTCGCTCGTCGACCGCTCCCTGCAGGAAAAGCGCGAGCTGGTGCATGAGATCGTGACTCAGGAAAGCGGGAAGATCGCCCGGCAGGTCGTGTTCAGTGAACTGGCCTACCAGACGCTGGTCAATCATGCCTATCCCGGCAACGTCGGAGAATTGGTCAATACGATCCGCGCCAGCGTCGCCAAAGCTTATCTGCGCGATCCGGCTGCCGATCCGGTTGAGCTGCATCTGTACGATCTGCCCAGCTTCCTGCTTCAAAGCGGAACCGCCAACGGCGAGCTGATGGAATATGACGACGGCAAGATGATCGACACCCGCCAGATGATGAAGCAGAAGTATTTTGAAACAATGCTTTATACCTTCAATAAGGGGCTGATCGAACAATACCGGAACAATCTGCCGATGCCGGAGTTTATTGAAAAAGCCTATATCCTGCTGGAAGGCTACACGGATTATTTATTCTTCAACAATCCCGCGGGCAAGACGCCCAAGGACGATCTGACGGCCAGCCTGGTTGAGAATATCTATCAGATCACGGCGCAGAAATACAATCTGGAAAAGCTGAGCAATTCCGAGGTCGTGACGATGTCGCGCTTCATTCTCGATTTTGCCAGCCACAATGTTTCCTGCCTGCCGCTGGACAAGAAATACCACAGGGAAATTCAGGATTGTATCGCGGCGATTCAGCGCCTGTTTCCGATCAATGCCACGGCGATCCGCAACGTCGCCCGGCTGATTCAGGACAGTCTGAACATCAAGCTGGAAGGGATCGGATATCTTGATCTGTTGATCTACATGATGTATTTTAACCGCGAGATGGAAACCTCGCAGATTCCGGTGCTGATCATCGCGCACGGTTTCAACATTGCCAGCAGTATCGCCGAGGTCGCCAACCAGCTGCTTCGCCGCAAGATCTTCGACGCCATCGACATGCCGATCGAATGCGGCGTGGACGTGATCATCCGCAAGGTGTCCGACTATCTGAAACACCTGGAAGGGTGCAAGGAAGTGCTGTTGATGGTGGATATGGGATCGCTGGAGGAAATCTACAAGTACACGGAGAATTTAAAGAATGTCGATATCGGCATCATTAACAACGTCACGACCAAGCTGGCGCTGGATATCGGATGTATGATCATGGAGGGGGAAGGAATTGAAACGATTCTGGAGGAAGCGGCCAACCGCAACCAGCACCGTTACCTGATCGTGCGCAACCGCCAGAAGGCCAACGCCATCCTGTCAATCTGCCAGAGCGGCTTCGGCACGGCGGAGAAGATCAAGAAGCTGCTGGAAAAGAGTCTGCCATCAGGGCAGAACATCCCGGTGCTTTCCTACGAATATGACAGTATCGAGACGATGGGCTCTCAGGCTCCGGTGTTTGACAAATACAACATTCTGTTCGTTGTCGGCACGATGGATCCGAAGATCAAGGGCGTGGAATTTATCTCGCTGGAAGAGCTGATCGAACAGAAGAACATCGAGAAGATCTCCGAGCTGCTTAACGAATTCATGAGCCCGGACGAGATCCAGCAGTTTAACGACAACCTGCTGCGCAACTTCCCGATGGAAAATCTGTTGAACTATCTGACCATTCTCAACCCGGAAATCATTCTCGGCAACGTCGAAACGATCATCCGGTCGATTGAAGCGCAGCTGGGTCTGCGGATTACGAGCAACGTCAAGGTCGGTCTGTACCTGCATATCAGCTGTCTGATCGAACGGCTGATCATCAACAAGACCGTCGCCCCATACGACAAATTGGACGAGCTGCAGCGGGAGCATCAGGACTTCATCGACGTCATCCGCAAGAGCTTCGCCGAGGTGGAACGGATTTACAATGTGTCGATTCCGCTGTCGGAAATTGGCTATTTGTATGAATACATTGCGCTGGGCAGTGTCGAGAAAGAGGAAAATAGTGTCGAAGATGAAACGGGTTACTTTGAATAAAAGCATGAATCACACTGTACAAAAGCTGAAATTTCAGAAAGAATTCCGGAATTTCAGCTTTTTTTCGTGTGCCGGGCATGGCATACATCTAGTTGGTGAAAATCCAACCACGGGTATTTACCGCCAAGTGTAGTGAACCACAAGTCGTTAGCAGTGATGTTAAGGGTGAAGGAAGTGGTGTAGCAAAATCTTCGAGGTTACGAACAGAAACCTGATGAGGCTAAATGGTGGATAAGGTTGCGAAACAAACCAAAGTCCAAAAGGTAAACGTAAAACCAAGACAGTAAATCAGGAACTTGTGAAGATAGGAAAGAGATGTATGTCTTACCCCGGGAGGTCTTGTGAACGATGAAGTCCAATAAACTTTAAAATCAGGGATGGTAGCATCGGTCGAAAAAGGTTTATCACAAGAAGTCAGCTGAGGTCATATTAGTTATCCAGCCTAGATAACGAAGGACTTAATGTATGTATAGTGTGAATCACTATGAGAAAATGTTCAAGCAATCCGAAAATGAGGATACTCTGAAACAATGAATCGTAATCATTGATGAGGAAAGTAGTGGGGATGGTCTTGGATAAATCTACGAGTAGAGGAGGAACAGCGAATGAGATTGATAGAAAAGATGCTAAGTAAAAGAAATATGGAACTGGCGATAAAGAAAGTCAAGAGTAACAAAGGCGCACCGGGTGTTGATAACATGATGGTGGAAGAAATTGACAAATATTTTGAAATACATGGAGAGGAAATTATAACCGCAATCATGAATATGAAATATAAACCAAAGCCAGTAAGGAGAGTCTATATACCAAAAGCAGATGGAAAGCAAAGACCGCTAGGTATACCGACAGTAACAGATAGAGTAATACAACAAGCATTAGCGCAGATACTGAGCGAAATATATGAACCACATTTCAGTGAAAACAGTTATGGGTTTCGCCCCAATAGAAGTGCACATAATGCGATGGAACAAGTATTAGAATATCTAAACGAAGGATACGAATGGGTTATTGACATAGATATAGAAAAATATTTCGATACAGTACATCATGACAAGTTAATCTCAATACTTAGAGAACATGTGAATGAAAGAGAAATACTGCATCTGATACGTTCGTTCTTAAAAGCAGGAGTTATGGAAGATGGACTAGTAAGTCCAAATGAAGCAGGAGTACCACAAGGAGGACCACTCAGTCCAGTACTATCAAATATATATTTAGATAAGCTTGATAAAGAACTTGAAGAGAGAGGGCTGCGCTTTGTGAGGTACGCTGATGATGGTAACATCTTCGTAAAGAGCGAAATGGCAGCAGAAAGAGTAATGAAATCAATCACATGGTGGCTAGAAAGAAAACTATTCTTAAAAGTGAGTGCGACAAAGACCAAAATCGTAAGACCGACGAAAAGTAATTTTCTAGGTTTTACGTTCTGGAAAGGAAGTATGGGATGGAAGTGTAGGCCAAGCGATAACAGGAAAGCGAAGTTATGCATGAAAATCAAAGAAATACTAAAACGGAAACACGCAGTAGCAAGACCATTAGCAGAGACATTTAAAAGAATAAACCAAATTATACGAGGATGGATAAACTATTTCCGTATCGGAAGTATGAAACAATTCTTGGATAAATTCGGACAATGGTTAAGACACAAAATAAGAGTGGTTATTATTAAGCAATGGAAGATACCGAAACGGATTTATATAAATCTGCAAAGACTGAATAAACTGCAAAATTTTTCCTTTACAGAGGAAGACATATTTAAAGTAGCAAATTCAAGACTAGGATGGTATCGAAGATGTGGAATGAATGTGGTAAACTACATCTTAAATCCCAGAATACTAGCCATAAAGGAAAAGGAAAGACAAGGCTTAGTCAATCCTTTAGAGTACTATCTAAGTTATTCGTGACAGCAATACATATGTAGCGCCGTATACGAGATCCGTACGTACGGTGCAATGGGAGGGGCGAAATTTATTTTCCCTCTACCCTATTTCCAAAAAATAGAAATTACGCAAAAAAACTCGAATTGGCATACTAATTGCTTATATTTGAGCGTAAGTAGAGAAGGGAGGACAGCCCGTGAGAAAGATAATTCTGGCTTCTCATGGATCCATGGCCGAAGGGGTGCTCAGCGCCGCCAAAATGATCATGGGTGATTGCGAAGAAATTCAGGCTCTGGGATTGGATCGTTACGAATCCCCGGCCGAGATCGCCCGCCGGATCGAACGGCAGGTCGCAGCCGAGCCGGATTGCGACTTCATGATCTTCTGCGATATTCATGGCGGCAGCGTGCATAATCAGCTGACGGAACTGTGCCGGTATCCGAATGTGTATCTGGTCGGCGGCATGACGTTGTCGATGATCCTGGAATGCCATCTGAACGTTCAGGACATTTCCACGATGGAATTGTTGGAAAACGCCGTGCAGTCGGCCAAGGACACGATCACCGTGTTGTCGCACAAGCAGGCGGTGGAACAAATTGAAAAGGGAATGGAGGATGATGTTTTATGGTAGAGCTGTGCAGAGTGGATGACCGGATGCTTCACGGACAGGTCGCGCCGGATGCGATTCTCATCGCCAACGACGAGGCGGCGACTAACGAGATGAGCAAGCTGGCGTTCAAGATGGCCAAACCGGCCGGCGTGAAGCTGGCGATCAAAACGGTGAAGGATGCAGCGGTGCTGCTGAATGATCCGCGCACGAAGAAAACCCGGATTTTCCTGATTGTCAGAACGGTTCAGGATGCGTTGGAACTGGTAAAGGCAACAGGAGGGCAGATAAAAAGTGTCAACATCGGAGGAGTCAAGAAAAAGGAGGGTAGCAGACAGGTGGCGGCCAACGTCCATATGAACGATGACGATTTAACGACACTGAGAGAGTTAAATTCTCTGGTTTATGTTGAATTGCGAATGGTTCCCAGTGAATCAAAAACAGATGTCAGTAAATTAATTTAGAGGAGGAAACAATTATGACACAAGCTTTGTTAGTAGGATTGGCAGTCATTTTCTGCGACTTCGTAGAAACATGGTTCTCCTATCCTATGACAACCAGACCGTTGATTGTAGGTACAGTCATCGGTATCGTATTAGGGGATATTACAACGGGTATCGTAGTTGGCGCCAGCCTGGAATTAGTGTTCATGGGCGTTATGGCGATCGGCGGCACAGTTCCGCCGGATGCCGTAGCAGGGACCGCCGTCGGTACGGCTTACGCGATTATTTTAGGTCAGGGTGTGGAAACCGCTTTTGCGTTGGCAATTCCGGCTTCGATGCTTTGCCAGATGATGTTCGTTCCATTTACAGCGTTGCGTTCACTGTGGAGCCCGGCAATAGACAAATGGGTGGAAAAAGGCGATTATAAGACATTAGAAAGAATTATGCCGCTTGTTTCGTTAACCACATTCATTCCGCGTGGCATCGTCTGTGCATGTGCGATCGCTTTGGGATCGACCGCTGTCGAAGGATTCATCGCTGTGCTGCCAACTGTTTTATTAGATGGTATGGGCGTCGCGGCAGGCATGCTGGGTGCAGTCGGATTTGCATTATTGTTAAAGATGATGTGGACCAAAAAGCTGGCAGTTTATTTCTTCGTCGGTTTTATTCTCTCGTCCTATCTGGGTTTGCCGTTAATGGCAGTCGCCATTTTAGGTATTCTGTACGTTATTATTCTCTTTGTTGAACAAAATCACAACGGTAAGTCAGCCAGTGCCGCCGCGGATGAAGAGGAGGAATTATTCAATGATTAAGGAAAAATTCAATTTAACAGAAGAAGAAAATAAAATGTGTCGGCAGATCGCGATGCGGTCCTGCACGATGAGCGCTCCATACTGCTGGGAAAAAATGCAGGCGCTGGCGTTCTTATACACGATGATCCCGGTTATCAACAAATATTATCCGGAAAAAGAAGACCGGATTGAAGGTTACAAACGGCATTGGGAACTGTTCAACACGACCCCAAGCGTTTCCGGCTTTATCACTGGTTTAGCTGCTTCGATGGAAAAACAGGGGGCGGAAGATCCAAACTTTGATAAATCCTCGATCTCTGCGGTTAAGTCTTCCCTGATGGGACCGTTCGCGGGCATTGGCGATTCCATTTTCCAGAGTACATTGCGTGTTATTGCAATGGGCATTGGCTTAAGCTTTGCGGTCAACGGCAGTATTTTAGGACCGATTATCTTCTTGTTGGTTTATAACATTCCTGCGACGTTTGTTCGTTATATCGGCCCGTTCGTAGGCTACAGCTTAGGCGCGAAATTCATGAGCGACGCTGCGGAAAACGGCATCATGGGTACGATTACGAAAGCTGCCAGCACTGTCGGTCTGATGACGGTTGGCGCGATGACGGCGACGATGGTTTCCTGCAACATCGGTTTCGTCTTTGAAATGAATGGAGCGGAACAGTCGATCCAGGCGATGCTGGACACAATTTTCCCGAATCTGCTTCCGCTGTTACTGACCTTGTTCTGCTTTAAATTATTGAAGAATAAAGTCAACCCGACAGTTTTGATCTTCGGTTTGATGATCTTCGCAATTCTGGGTACCTGGATTGGTATTTTCTAAGCGAAGTCTGTAAAACAACCGGATTTCAAGCTACAATGAAAGAAAGAAGAATAACGATCAGGCAGGGAGTCCTCTGCCTGATCGGATTCTATTCCATTTGAAGGAGGAAAAGAAATGGTGACATTACTGGATTGCATCTATCGTGTACCGTCGGTGATTGAAGGGATCGTCGCACGCCGGGAAGAAACATTTGCGCCGCTGTTGGACGCAGTAAAGGATCGGCTGGGCGAGCTGAACGAAATCATGTTTATCGGTTCCGGCACAAGCAACACCTGTTCGCTGACATCGTACCGTTTTGTTGAAAAAGCAAGCAAGCTGTCAACGTGCACGATGATTCCCAACGAATTCCTGGCAAAAACGGTTTATAACCCGAAGGCGTTGTATGTCTTCGTTTCCCAGTCCGGCACCTCGACGCTGACGCAGCAGGCATTGAAAAAAGTCAAAGCGCTGGGCTGTCTGACGGCGGCGATTACGGAAGCGCCGACGACTCCGCTGGCAAAAGAAGCGGATGTGCATATCGACATGGGCTGCGGCTACGAAGAATACGGCATGCGCACGATTGGTTACTGCGCGAGCATCCTGACGGAAATGTTGATGGGCGTGGCTCTGGGACAGGCGCGCGGCGTTGTCAGCGAGACGGAAGCGGCGGCCTATATGGAAGACGCGCTGGCGGTGACGAAGGACCACAAGGAAATCTGCGACCGGACACTGGCCTGGTTTGATCACAACAAGGAAGCGTTGATGGACGTCGATGCCTTTGTTCTGTATGGCCCGGGCAGTCTGTATGGCGTTGCGATGGAAGGCGCGCTGAAAATTCTCGAGATTGCCAAGCGCTTCATGTGCGTCGGTTATGAAATGGACGACGGTCTGCATGGACCGACGATGGGCTTCACGAAACGGCATGCGGTCATTGTGTTGAACGACGGCGGCAAGGATAACCATCTGGCAATGGGCATTGCGAAATACATGAAAAACGATGTCGGCCACGCGTATGTGATCGGCGCCAATCCGATCGACGCGGACGATTTGGGCTTCACGCCGGCCTCGAAGGACTTCGCATGTCTGGAATACGCGCCGGTTGTGGAGATCCTCGCTTACCGGCTGGCTGTGGATTACGGCATTGAATTGAAGGACATTAAAACGCAGGATCCGCTCCCGGAGATGAAATACTTCAATACGCACGATGAATAAGCAGAGGAAGAAGCACGGGAACGTGCTTTTTCTCAACCCTCAACGCTTCGCTTTACTGAAAGTGATCCTGTTGATCGCGGTGCCGGTAGCGCTGCAGACGATCATTTCCGTCGGCATCAACATGGTCGACACGCTGATGGTCGGGGCGCTGGGTGAAACGCAGCTGACCGCGGTATCGCAGGCCAGCCAGCTGTTCTTCATCTTCCAGCTGACGTTGTTCGGGACAACCGGCGGCGCTAACGTGCTGATCGCGCAGTATTGGGGAAAACAGAATGGCGAAGCGATCCGGTCGGTGATCGGCTACACGTTCCGCGTGATGCTGAGCGCAGCGGCGGTGCTGGTCGCGATCGCGGCGTTGTTTCCGCGCGAGGTCATGACGCTGTTGTCGAACAATCCCGAAGTGATCGCGGTCGGAACGCAGTATTTGCGGATCGTCAGCGTGTCCTATCTGTTTTTTGGGATCACGACGGTTCTGGGCAATACGCTGCGGGCTGTCGGAGATGTGAATGTGGCGATGGGTGCGTCGCTGGCGTCGATCGGGGCCAGTGTGATCTTCAACTGGCTTTTCGTATTCGGCAATCTGGGCGTTCCGGCCTGCGGGGTTGTGGGGAGCGCGCTGGCGAACATTCTGGCGCGGATGCTGGAATGCGCCATTCTGATTGTTTATTCGCTTGGGTTTGAGAAAAAGATTCGTTTCCGTTTCAGCTGTATTCTCCATCCACAGAAGATTCTGTGGCCTTCGTTTGTCAAAAACTGTGCGCCGGTGGTCGCCAATGAATTAACGTGGGTGCTGGGCAGCTCGGTGCTGACGATGATCTCCGGCCACATGGCTTTCGCGTTTGCGACGGCGTATGCGATCTTCAACGTCGTTGCGCAGATTTCCTGCGCGCTCTCGCAGGGGATTTCCGCAGCTGCTTCGGTCGTCGTCGGCAACTTGATCGGCGAAGGGAAACAGGCCGAGCTGGATCAGCCGATTCGGCTTTTGCAGCGGGTCGGCGCGGCGAGTGGGACGCTGGCCTGTCTGTTTATTCTGGCGATCATTCCGCTGATGCCGAAATTTTACAACATTACGCCGGAAACATTCGGCGTGCTCGTGCAAATCATGGTCGTGGGCGCGCTGATCGAAATCTTCCGCTGCATGGGGTTTGTCAATAATGTCGGGATTCTGCGCGGCGGCGGGGATGCCCGGTTCGTCTTTTTCAACGATGTATTTTATTTGTGGGCGTTTTGTATTCCAGTCGGCTGGTGGTGTTCGCAGCAGGCGGGAATTCCGGTGTTTATGACCTTCTTTATCCTGCGGTGCGACGATGTAATCAAGGCGTTTGCCGGGGACTGGCGGATTCATCATTGTCAGTGGATTCATCAGGTGACGGTTCAAGAGCGGACGTCATGATCACGATCAGGAATGAAACGTTTGATCTGAGGAAATCATCAGTTATCTCCGCAGCGGCCGCTGAAAGCGTGAGGAGAATGGTTACTGATTAACGGAAATAAAAAGAGCGTTTTAGTAGAAAACTCGTTCGAGTGTTGCCAAGACGCTTTCTTTTCGCAGAAAAGTGCATCTTAAAGGAACATGATAAGCTCTTTATAACTATATACTGCTAAGTCATGTTAACGATGTGGGCGAAGCTGTTGAAAAAGTACAAAAAGTCAAAAAAACTGGACGCTGAGAAAATAGCCTCCCAATATCACATTAAATTTTATCAATACTTTCCTGATGAGCAAATTGTGAACGCATGCGTTCACAATTTGAATTGGACACATATTAGGAGTCTTTTTCGTATTACGGATGAAAATGCACGCTATTGGTATATGAAAGAAGCGGTTATTGAGAGTTGGAACGCAAGAATTTTAGATTGCGATATCAGCACAGGGGGAACAGGCGAAGTGAAAGTGTTGCCAAGAGTATAAAAAAGCTTCAAAAGATATAATAATAGATTCGCAGATCATATGAAAATCAAAGGCAGGTGTCCCAATGGACAACAAAAATATTACATACACGTTGGAATTGCACATGTCGCATGGTATTTATTTTTTATTGATTTTATAGACGAAAATCGTCTTATAACTTCTTACAAGTGTTTATAGAAGTGAGGGAAAAACTGTATTTTCAATGATTTTCACGTTTTTGCTTATATCTTCGCATATCTCCGCATAAGTTGGCTTTGTAAAATCGGGTACCATTTCAGCACCACAAACAAGGCAAAAAGCATACACACAAGGTGATGTTATCGCAACTGCAAAGACGATGAGAATGCCTTTGTTACGCATTAGGGACTCAATAAGCCTTGCATAACCAGCCTTCACAGTCACTAAAACTGATAAAACAAGGTGTTTATACCTTTTCACTTAAAAATGTCCTTTAACTGCAATGCTTCAAAGCAACTCTCTGTTCAGATTATCCTTTCCCTTCCATTCCTTTGTAAAAAGTTCCGCCACAAGTATAGGAAAGTAGTACCCTTTCCGTAAAATCAGTTGTTTTTGTTCGCGACAGTAAGCAGCTTGTTAATAATATCCTGATTTCTTACGCAAACTTACATTTGTTAGTTCCTTTCATCCGAAATGATATGTTCTATTCCGCAATGTTCTTTGCTTAGATAATCTTTCAAGAATGCAGGAAACGCCTTGTGCCTTCTTAAATCTGGAATAGGTATCCAGTACATTTCTTCTTTCACACCTTGCGTATAGCTGTTACTAAAGAGTTGTTTACTTCCTTTTGGCTTCATCAGATAGTAAAGACAAATTTCGTGACAATCCAAACCTGCCAGGGAGCCGTTGCTTTTATAAAAAAAGTTTTCATGAATAACCGCAAGATGGTCTATTTCGTAGCAAATACCTGTTTCTTCATATACCTCTCTTATAACAGCATCTTCGGCGGTTTCTCCCATGTGAACAGCACCGCCTATAGAATAGAAATAGTCATCCAATTCATTTCCTGCAAATAGCACACAATCATCTTCAATAATAATTGCCGCTGCTCTATAACGAAACCATTTATTATCTTTTATAAAACCACAGTTAAATTCCATTGCTATTCACCTCCAAATTTAAAATTTTTCAATCTGTATGTCATCTATTATAGCGCTCATTTTTGAATTTTTGTAATTAAAACGAACCTGTGTGGAATAAAGGGGTCAGTCCCCATCAACGGTCCAGATGAACGGGTTTTACCCATGAATAGCAAGCTTCTTTGTTATATCTGCCCGTATCGTCTTACATCACGCAGGAAATCCGGGTACCATTTGGGCACTAAAGCATCAAAAATCATTATTGTTTTTAGTCTTTTAATTTGCGAAAGTTCAGTGCTTGCAAGGCTTTTCACAGTTCAAGACTTTTTGATATGGCAAATTCAAATACTGTTTTTTTAATGATTAATTAACGATGAGGTGATAACGATGGGGTAAAATGGTACGCCGAATAAGTAGAAGACGATCTAAGTACCTGATCATTTCTTAATGTTTGACCTAATTTGTGATAAGTCAGAGAAATTGTTATTCCCGCATTGGAGGAAATTTCTCTACGCCTGTTTTCAGCGACGCTTGTTTTTCTAAAGGCAGCGAAAAGCAATGAAATCGGATTCTATCCAAGTTCTAAGCGTTGGAAAATCAGGAATCAGATCACAGAAAGATTGCGGACTTCATAAGATAAGAGGAATGCGAGGGATTAAAGCATGACTGAGAAATCTTCTTTTTCCGATTCCGCTGAAAAGCTGGCGCTGAACGTCAGCCTGACCAGCCTGATTCTGAATTTACTGCTTTCCGTTTTCAAGTTGTTTGCCGGGATTACCGGACATTCGCAGGCGATGATTTCCGATGCCGTTCATTCTGCATCCGATTGCGCAAGCACTGTCGTCGTGATGATCGGCGTGCATTGCGGACATCGCCAGGCAGATGCCAATCATCCGTTTGGCCATGAACGTCTGGAAAGTGCTGCGTCCCTGATCCTGGCCGTCATGTTGGGAATTACGGGGGTCGGCGTCGGGATCAGCGCAATCAGGACACTTTGCCATCCGGCGGCATTACAAGTTCCGGGCCGGGCCGCGCTGATGATGGCGGTGGTCTCAATTCTGGTCAAGGAAGGCCAGTACTGGTGGACACGCTGGGCTGCGCTCACCGTGGATTCTGATGCTCTGATGGCAGATGCCTGGCATCATCGCTCCGATGCCTTGTCGTCGGTGGGCGCCTTGATCGGGATCGGCGGTGCGCGGAAGGGCTGGCTGTGGATGGATCCGGCCGTCGGCCTGATCATCTGCGTCTTGATTCTGGCCGTGGCTGTCAAGCTGTTCTGGCAATCGTTAAACAAGATGATCGACCAGTCCTGCGACACAAAAGCGCTGCATGCGATAGCCGAGACGATTCTCAGCCAGCACGGCGTGGTCACGATTGATACACTGCGCACCCGGATTTTTGGAAATCGGATTTATGTCGAACTGGAGATCGGCGTCGACGCCCACCTGCCGTTAGTCGAAGCTCACGCGATCGCTGAAAATGTGCATCAGGCGGTAGAGGGAACATTCCCGCGAGTGAAGCACTGCGCTATTCATGTCAATCCGGTCCGGAAAGAATAGAAAATCTGTGTCTTTCAATCTGTTTCTTTCAATTTGTTCAATTCTAAACGGAACTCCGGCCGCTGCCCGAATCAGGCTTCCGGTCAGGGTCTGATTTTCTCCGCTGATCGCCGACGGCTTGTTTTTGCCGGTCAGCTGTGTTTTAATTACAGTCAGATCAAACAAAACGATCAGAAATTTGAAGGGGGATACTAAATGAAACGATGGACATGTTTGTTGGCATTGTTGCTTGCGACGTCCGGCTGCACGGCGCAGCCGACGCCAACGCCAAGCAGTGAGCCGACGATGGAAACCGCAGGCTTGACGCAAACCGCCGATCAGCTGGCGGAAATGTTAGTCAGTCAGCTGGGCGCCACAAGCGTTCAGTATGCGCTGATGGACGGCGATCAAATCGTCGTCTCGGGTCAGCGGGGCGTGTTTGCCAAGGGCTCCGATCAGGCGTTAAGCGCGGACGATCAATATGCGATCGGTTCCGTGTCGAAGATGTTTACGGCCGCAGCCGTCATGAAGCTGCAGGAAGAGGGCAAGCTGAAACTTGATCAGCCGGTCGCGGAGCTGCTTCCGGAATTCACGATGGCGGACGAGCGTTATTCTGAGATCACCGTGCGGATGCTGCTGAACCACAGCGCGGGCCTGCCGGGTTCAACCTTTGACGAGGGTTTTGTGTTCGCACCGAGCACGACCGCTCACGATACATTCCTGGAAACCTTGAAAACGATGCGGCTGCAGGCGGATCCGGGCGCATATTCCGTGTATTCCAACGATTGTTATGTGCTGGCGGAGCTGGTTGTGGAAAAGGTTAGCGGTCAGGATTTTACCAGCTACCTCCGCTCGCAGTTTTTAGAACCGCTGGACATGGGCCGGACGCAGACGCCGGTGGAAAACGTCGATTTCAGCGCGATGCCGAAAGTCTATTCCGCAAGTCAGCCGGAACGGGAGATTCCGGCGGATATCGTGTCGGTGATCGGTACCGGCGGCCTCTTCTCCACCGCGGAGGATTTATGCCGCTGGGGTCAGGCGTTCATGCCGGGTTCCCCGGTGCTCAGCGCGGATTCTTTAAGCGCGATGAGTGAAAACGAAGCCGCAAAAGGGATCTGGCCAAGCGAGGAAGCCAACAGTCTGGATTATGGCTTAGGCTGGGACAGCGTCGCGTTGGCCCCATTTGCCCAGGGCGGCATCCAGGCGCTGACCAAAGGCGGCGATACGATGTATTCGCACGCCAATTTCACAGTCATTCCGGAATATGGCCTGACCTGCGTCGTTCTGAGCTCGGGCGGATTGAGCTCGTATAATCAGATGATGGCCGCAACGCTATTGGAACAGGCGCTGCTGGAAAAAGGCGCGATCAGCGAAGCGCTGCCGCGTTATCAGCTGCCGTCGGTGCCGGAAACAATTCCGGCGATTCCGGATGGAGTCAAGGACTATGCCGGATTGTACGCAGATTCCACCTCGCTGTATCGGATCGACTTCACCGACGAGGGTATGCTCAACTTCACGATGGAACAGGCGCCGGATACCCCGACGCCGCTGACGCATGTCGGGGATGGCAAGTTCCTGCTGCCTTCGCCGACGACCAACCAGCTGTTCAGCTTCGAGGAAAACGGCGGACACACCTATCTGAAAGTCGAAGCCGTGACGGAAATTCCGGGTTTGGGCTACACGGCGGCAACGGTGTACTACGCCATGAAGGTGGAAGAAAATCCGTTATCCTATGCCGTAAAATCCGCCTGGCAGCAGCGCAGCGGAAAGCTCTACTTCCTGTTGAGCGAGAGTTCCCAATCACAGATTTATGAAATGATTCTGCCGGTCGCTCCGGCGCCGCTCAGCACATTTGCACAAGGCTATGTCAACGCTCATAAAATCATGGATGAAAACCGGGCCGAAGCTTTCGTTCAGATTCCAGGCAGCGGCAGCCGCGATCAGTTTGATTACCAGTTCTTCACGAAAGACGGCGTCGAATATCTGCAGGCAGGCGGCGATCTGTACGTCAGCGAAGAAGCAGCGGATCTTCTTGAAGACGGAATGACCGTCACGATCGGCGAAGCCGGCAATACCCAATGGTTGTTTATTCCCGCATTGCAGGAAGGCAAGACGCTGACGGTGACCTCCGAATCCGACGGAGTCTTCATGTACAATTCTTCGATGATCTGCCAGTATAACCGCGTCACTGACGGCGATCAGACGCTGACGCTGCCGGAGGGAGGTTATTTGGGACTGGCCGGCGATCCGCAGACAACCTTTACGATCACGATCTCCGATTAGCGTCGTCTGGTTTCAATTTCCCATGGGGGAAAAACAGAGAATCTTCTCAGACTGCCGGTGTGAAAACACGCCGGCAGTTTTTCACATTGAAGCAAAGATGGAATCCCGTTCCATCAGAAATTCCAGCTTTCTTCCACATCGACAGGAATAGTGCGCAGAACGCAGGAAACCATGGTAAAATAATCATAATGACAGCCGGATTTCGCAAGGTGCCGGCTGGCTGAGGCCAGACCTCTGGAAAGGAAAACTTATGAGTTATATTAAAAACATGAATCCGGAAACCAGTTTAAAATTAGCCGATCAGGTCGCTGTGCTGCCGGGGCAGATCGTCAGTAAGACGCTGGCCCAGAACGACGCGGTCAGCCTGACGCTGTTTGCGTTTGATCAGGGCGAGGAAATCAGTACGCATGAATCCGAAGGCGACGCGATGGTCCTGGTGCTGGAAGGCATCGGCCGCTTTACGATCGCAGGTCATGTCCATTTCTGCAAGGCTGGAGAAACGATCATCATGCCGGCGGGCAAGCCGCATGCCGTCTATGCCGAGATGGCGTTTAAAATGCTGCTGACAGTGGTTTTTCCATAATTTCCTGAGCCGCAGACATCACTGCATTTTGGCAAAGCAGCCGGAGGCGGGAATCAGCGCGCGGCGTTTGTTTGGCAAAAGTCCGGCAAGGGTTCATTAAGAAAGGTCAGGGAAAAAGGATGAATAATTTTATTTATGATATTCCGACAAAAGTCTATTTCGGACAAGGTCAGATCGTTCATCTGCCAGAACTGATTCAGACCTGCGGTACGCGGGTGCTGTTGGTTTATGGCGGGGGCAGCGTGAAAAAAACGGGATTGTACGATACGATTACAAACTTGTTGAAAGAAAATGAGATCGCGTGGCAGGAACTGTCCGGCGTGCAGGCCAATCCGAAAATCGGATCGGTGCGCGAAGGTGTCCGGTTAGTCCGCGAACATCAGCTGGATTGCGTGCTGGCGGTCGGCGGGGGCAGCACATTGGATTGTTCGAAAGCCATCTGTGCCGGGGCGGCATACGAGGGAGATCCCTGGGAGCTGGTGCTCGACCGCACGAAGGTGAAGGAATGCCTGCCGTTGATCACCGTGCTGACGATGGCGGCGACCGGTTCGGAAATGGACAACATTGCGGTGATTTCCAATCCGGAAACCCACGACAAGCGCGGTTTCAGCAGCTATGGCATGTATCCGCGCTTCAGTATTCTCGATCCGACCTATACCTATACCGTTCCCCAGGGTCAGACCGCGGCGGGGACGGCGGACATCATGTCGCACATTATGGAATCTTATTTTGATCAGGTCCGCGATGCTTCCGTGCAGGACGGCTTGTCGGAAGCCTTGTTAAAAACCTGTATTCAGTCGGGGCCGGCGGCGCTGGCCCGGCCGGACGATTACGCCGCCCGCGCCAATCTGATGTGGGCGGCCTCGCTGGCGATCAACGGTCTGAATTCGCTGGGGAAAAACAGAGCCTGGACATGTCATCCGCTTGAGCATGTATTGAGCGCCTATTATGACATCACCCACGGCGTTGGTCTGGCAATCATAACGCCGCGCTGGATGAAGCATGTGCTTAACGAACAGACCGTCGACGTCTTCGCCCGGTTTGCGCTGAATGTTTGGGGCGTCGATCCGCAGCTGGACTGCTGGACAGCGGCTCAGCAGGGGATAGATAGATTGTCGGCGTTCTTTGCTTCCATGGGGCTGCCGATGACGCTGCGCGAGGTCGGCATTGACGAAAGCCGGCTGGAAGAAATGGCGGATCAGGCGGCGAAAAATGATTTCAGCCGCGCCTTTGTGCCGTTAACCCGCGAGGATATTCTGGAAATCTATCGTGCCTGTCTGTAAGCTGTTCAAATTTTATGATATAGTTAACAAAGTAAAGTCGAGGGAAAGTCATGAATAAAATCATTCAGTTTGTCCTGATTCTCGCCGTCGGTCTGATCCTGTACTTCCTGTTGAACCGGATGATGCAGAAGCTGATGGTCGAGCTGTCGGAAATTTTGTATAAGGAGGTCAATCCGGAGAAATATCTCGAGGTCCTCAACAGTTGGAAAGGGAAGATGTTCTTTTCGAAAAAAAACCGTTCGCTGATGGCGATCGACGCACTGTTGATGCAGAATGAAACGGCGAAGATCGAGGAGATTTTCGAACAGCTGGACGCCGTTAAAATGAATCCGGCCAACAAGCTGGGGTTAGCGCAGAAGGAAGTGTCCTTTTATATTGATACCCGGCAGTTCGATAAAGCCCTGAAGGCGTATGACACCTTGAAGGCCATCGCCGCGAAATTCAACAATTCGCAGGTGGAAAGTATCCTCAAGGAATGTACCTTTTTAGTTGAAATTTATATTCATCACAACACGGAGATTCTGGACGAGCTGCTGGATCTGGCGTCGAAAATGACCAATCCGTTTTATCAGGGAATTTTCCTGTACCGTGCGGCGAAGCTCTACTATTATAAGAATGATGAAGAAAACTGCCGCAAGATGCTGAAGGAAGCTATGGAAAAATTGAAGGGCACAGCCTGGGAAGTGATGATCAGGCAAATGCTCGAGGAAAATCTGGCGCTGGTAGCCGAACGATAGCTATCAAGAAAACAAAAAAGGAATTCCCGGGACTTATAAGGGAATTCCTTTTATGATTGCAGCCGTATTAAGATTCAGCGCTGTGGGACGATGGTGACGGTCATCAGCGGTCAAAGCGTCTTGAGCATTGTCACATGCGGGCAATATTCGTCCATGTGGGTTTCTCCGGTAGAACGAAACCCCAGCTTTTCATAGAAGCCGGCGGCGCGGCATTGAGCGGAAATTTCCACTTCCCGCACCCCCTGTTCTGACAGATGCTTCAACATGGCGTTCATCACCGCGTTTCCCTGATGTTGGCCGCGGTAGTTCAGGCTGACGGCAACCCGGCCGATGATCCAGCGGCCGCTTTCGTCGCCCTTGGCAAACGCCCGGCAGGTGGCGACCGGCTGTTCTCCATCGCAGATCACGCAATGCAGACAGGTTTCGTCAGTTTCGTCAAATTCATTATGAAACCCTTGTTCTTCGACAAACACCGCCTGACGAATCGCGGCGGCCTGTTCGAAACCAGATTGTTTTCCGGTGAAAAAATGTAGTTTCATGAAAATTCCTCCTTGGCTGGTTTTATCGTAGCTTGATTTAAGACACTTGTCAACCGGCGCCCTCGCTCTTTCTAAAGCGCTAAGATCATGGTATAATGTTCACCATGAGGTGAGAATTCATGGAAATCGCGATTGTCATAGTCAATCTGATTTTACTCTTTTATTTTACCCGGATGGCGATGCATTCCCGACAGGTTCAAGTGCCGGGCAAGCTGGGGCCGACCTGGATCATTACGGCATTTTTCGTCGTTATCGGCATAATCCGGCTGTTTCAAAACCATTCGTTATTCTCGATCGTTCAGACGGTGCTGATCGTCTTGCTGGGGGTTCTTTACAGCCAGATGCGCAGCGGTTTCAGCGATCAGGGAATCGTACTGCTGGGAAATCTTTATACCTGGGATCGGATTACGCAGGCCGACGTCACGGAGGCAGAGGAAACCAGGGAGATCAAGGTGGAGTTTACGGTGAAGAAGGTCAGCCGCTTCGTTTACTTTTCAACGGCGCAGCGGGATGCGGTGGAAGCGATGCTGACGCGTTATGAACAGGAACAGGCTGAACTGAACCTGAAGGCGAAAGCTAAAAACTGAAGATACACGCAAGCGGAAGAGAACTAGAAAAGACCTGGATCCAGCGACGTTGAATGAAGCGTCGGGATATCCAGGTCTTTTTTAATCGTGCTGTTTCCAGCTCATCCGGAATGCCGTTTCGGTTACTGTCCTTGATAGGTTTCAATTTCCTCAAGCTGAATCTTGTCATATTCATCGCACAGGGCGTCAATACTTTCCCCTTGTCCCAGCTTAACGCACAATTCCTTAATTGTATTCCAGGTGTTGAAATGCAGCGAGAAATCCTGATTGGGAATTTGTTCGGCTTCTGCCAGACTGGCAACCAGCGGCGCGGCCTGCGGCAAAGTCGAAGCTTCGTTGCCGCGGGCTGGTGAGGTTTTGCCCAGCATCTTCGCGAATTCATTGAGCGTTTCAACAGTACCCAGCGTTTCAACTGTGATCAGCGCTTCTTTTAAATGTTTTGAATTGGGATTGACAGCCAGCCGCTGATCCGCGCCGACAACGCAGATTGAGCCTTCTTCCAGAACCGGCAATGCGGTCATGACGACTTCGAAATGGTAATCGCTGGAGAAAGTGGCGGCCCGGCAAAAGGCGCTGATGAACGCGCATTGACCATCGCGGAACCGGCCGGCTTCTTCCTCGCTGTTGGGCTGTGTGTTCAGTGCCTGCTCAATGTCCAGATAACCTTGATCAATCATCATTTTTAAGAATGTGAATCCGTCGCGCAGATAATGGCTGATCGGCAATGTTCCTTCAGCCAGCTGCGCCAGTTTCTGTGTTTTGTCCGCGTCTCTGTACAACGGCGCCAGCCCGGTGCACATCGCCAGAATGCTGAGGCCGTAATCCATGTTTGCGCCATAAGGGACGATGCCGTTTTGTTTCAGTGTTTCGCAGACAGTCAGAAATTCAGATAGTGTCTGCGGAACTTCCAGATCGTACTGATGAAGCAGATCGACATTCCATAACAAGCCGAACGCCGTATAAGACAGCGGCAGTGAGAATACCTTGTTGTCATAGGTGCTTTGCTGCAGCGCATCGGCGGACAGATTGTGGATGAAATCCATATCGGAAAGATCATAGAGATAACCTTTACGGTCAAATTCCAGCACGTCTTCGGCGGGAATGATAAACAGATCGTCCGCTTCGCCGCTTTCCAGTCTTTTTAACAGTAGCTCGCGGTAAGAGAGTCCTTCGTCTGCGTAAAAGGAGGCGCTGTCGCTGTAAAGAATAAATGTTTTTTCCTGCTTGCGGTTGATCACTTCATTGAAGCATTGCTGAATCAGGTTGGCAACGACCTCTCCCTGAGCGAACAGGGTGAGCACGATTTCTTCATTTTTATCGTCGATGTAAACTTCCGGGTCTTTCGGTTTGGTGGTACAGCCGGCGATCAGGCAGAGGGCCGTCAGCGCGGCCGCCGCTTTGCGTAATTTAGTTTTGATGGTCATGGTTGTTCTCCTCGTTTCTTGATGTCGCAGGTCTTTGTTCAAAGGGCTGGTAGCGGCGGAGCGTTTCAAAAAGTAATGGATACTGAATCGGCTTGGCAATGTGTCCATTCATGCCGGCAGCCATGCATTTCTGGACGTCTTCGTCAAAAGCGTCGGCCGTCATCGCGATGATCGGCAGTCCGGCCTTCGCCGCATCCGGCAGCGAACGGATGGCCGCGGTAGCCTGATAGCCATTCATTTCCGGCATGTGGATATCCATCAGGATGAGATCGAAAGCGTCTTCCGGCTGTTGGCGGACAAGATCGAGCGCCTGTTGTCCATTATGCGCGCAGATCACCTGAATTCCGCAGCCGTTTAACAGTTCGATGACAATTTCGCGGTTCAGCTCGTTATCTTCCGCTAAGAGAACACGCATCCCGCTGAAATCCTCAGCCGGCCAGCTGAGGGCGGTATCGCTGAGCGCCGGCGTTCCCTCTTTGACCTGAATGAGAGCGTCGGAGAGTTTTTCAATCAATTCGCTCCGGAAAATCGGCTTCGTTAAAAATCCGTTAATGCCGGCATCCAGCGCTTCCTGTTCGACGTCTTCCCAGTTGTAAGCGGAAAGCAGAATGATCGGAATCTCTGAAGGAATCCGGGCGCGGATTTGACGCGCAGCCTCAATCCCGTTAAGACCTTCCATTCTCCAATCCATGATGATTCCCAGATAATCATGGCCTTCCTGATGTGCCAGCAGCGCGGCGTCAATTCCCTGCTGGCCGGTGTAGGCGCAGCGGACCTGGACATTTTCACGTTCCAGCATCATCCGCAGACCTTCGCAGGTGTCGGGATCATCGTCCACTACCAGCACGGAACAGCCGGCCAGCGGAACTTTTTTTGTCTGCGTTGTCTGTGTGGTCGTAAACGGCAGCGTTACCGTGAATTTGGAACCTACGCCAACCTGGCTTTCCACCTGAATGGTTCCCGCCATCATGTCGACGATGTTCTTGGTGATCGCCATGCCTAAACCGGTGCCGGTGATCTGACTGATGCGGCTGTCCTGCGCCCGCTCAAACGGGGTGAAGATCCGATTGAGGAATTCCGGCGTCATGCCGATCCCGGTGTCTTCTACGGTGAAAATCACGTTGATTTTATCGTCAACGCCGGCTTCTTCATGGATCCCGATGGTGATATCTTGCTGCGGCGGAGTGTATTTGACGGCGTTGGACAACAGGTTCAATAAGATTTTCTGCAGGTGCAGCGTATCGCCGATCACCGTGTCATAATCCAGCGCGCTTGAGCGGATATGCAGCGTCTGGCGTTTCTTCGTCAGGTCCGGCTTGACCAGAACCAGCACGTCGGAGATCAGCCGGGACAGATTGACGGGTTCTTTTTTTAAACTGATCTTGCCGCTTTCAATCCGCGACATGTCGAGGACTTCGTTGATCAGATCGAGCAGATGCTGCGAAGCGAGACTGATTTTATCCAGACAATGCGCGACTTTTTCCGGTTCGTCCAGGTGCGACTGAGCGATGGTCGTCATGCCGATAATTCCGTTCATCGGCGTACGGATATCGTGCGACATCGAGGAGAAAAAGACAGTTCGGGCCTGATTGCTTTCCTGCGACTGCTGCAGGGCGTCGGCCAGATCCTGACGCATGTGATGCTCAGCCGTCGTTTCGTGCAGGACGGCGAGATATTGATCGCTGTGAACGGGAATGAAATAAATCTCAATCCAGCGCTGAAGCTTGTTTTCAGTACCGGTCTGATATTCATAACGCAGCCGCTGGGTCAGCTCGCCGTTGAGAAACGCATGACCGGCCGGATCCTGCGGCGGCATCCCGCAGCTCAGAAACAAACGTTCCGGATGGTCAACGGCTTCTTTTGTTTCAATGTTGAATAAAAAGCGGACATTCTCCGAAAGCATTTCCACTTTCCGCCTGGACGGCGTATATAAGAGAAAGGCAAAGTCGACATTTTCAGAAATGATCTGGAACAGTTGTTCGCGGCGTTTGCGCTCCTGTTCGCGGCTGCTGGAGGCCTGGCGGCTCAGTAAGAGCAGCGTGATTAAAACCAGCGCGACTAACAACCCGGCCAGGGCAAAGGAGATCACCTGCAGAACTTCCGCCGACTCCTGCTGCAGGATATTCTGCGGCAGAATCGAAATTAAGTACCAGTGATGACTGGCGTTCAGCGGGATGAAGCAGAGAAAGCTGTTCTGTTGATGGTATTGAATCCGGATCGTTCCCGACCGGTTGTCCGCTATCAGCGTTCTCAGCTTGTCCAGGACGGCCGGTTCGTTGTTTTGCTTGCCAAGAAAAACGTACAGGTTGTCTGTATTGCTTGCGGAGCTGTCGATGATCCACGCTCCGTCCTCACCCTGAACGACGTAGGCGCTGCCGGCCACGCCGTTGAATGTGAACAACGACGGACTGTGATAATTCGACATTGTTTTATCCGCATACAAGGCGCCCGCAAGTTGGCCGTTGATCCGCAGCGGCGTCTGGAATGTGATCTGCAAACGGCCGCTGGCGCCGAGATAAGCGTCGGAATAACCCGCTTTCCCCTCGCTCAGCGCGGTATCGTCAAAGCTCATTTCCTCAAGCGTCAGCTTTGCGCCGGTCGAATCCCAGCCCACACCTTCGTCATTGACGAAATAAAAACGGAAAAAGGACGTTGCTTCGGTATATTCCGCCAATGCCCGAACGACGTCTTCCGGCTGTTCAAGATCGATCCGGCTGAACAGATTTGCGCAGGTTTCCAGCTGCTGCTGATCGCTTGAAAAATTATTGAGCAGGCTGTCGGAGATCATCCGCGTGGTGTTGAGCAGCGTCGTGTTGGCGCTGACGTTCATTTTAACCTTGATTTCGCGCATCGCCGTGATCATCAGCGTGCCGGTCCCTGCCAGCAGCACGATCATCCCCAGGATGAAAGCGACGGATTGTTTTTTAACTTTCATATGATTTACCTTCATTTTCAATAGCGGGTGTTAAGACGGTGAAAAGGAGCGGGCAAGGCGGTAAAACAATAACGGACAGATCTGACGGTGAGGCGAAGCCCGCAATTCATTGACCTGCGCGCTTTGATGAAAATAACCGCAGGAGGGATGAATCAATAATTAGTTCTATACAAGAATAAAGTATAACATTAAAGTCGCGGAATAAATACTTATGTTGGTATTAAACAAACATATTTGGTTCAGAAAATGACATATCTTATAACATATAAGGACGCCTGGCGGACGGCGTTTGTCAAAGCGGAAAAAGGAAAGGGAACAGGCAGACGAAAACAGAATCCGTCACGGTTTTCCCAAACCGGAAGTCAAGGAAGTAAAAAAATAAAAAAACGGAAATCCAAATCGAATTTCCGTAACGCAGATCTTGCTGAAATCAGGAAGAGGAAGAAAGCGAGGAACCAAACGAGCCGCCATGTTCGCCGCCCTTGCCATGGGTGCGCTTGTAAATCGTCCGCTCGACGACCATCCCGCCCGGCCGCAGATATTCCGTGTTGAGAAACTCCAGATACGTGCCCGGCGTAACGATGCCGCCGATCGGGATCAGATCCAGTTCCTTGCAATGAAGCAGTTCATCCGCCAACAGGACGCAGTTGGTGCTGAAAACAAAATAGGTCTTGAATTTGCCGTTGGCAAACTTGTACATGTGCGCGTGCGTCGCGTTCCAGACGCGCGAGGCGTAATCCCGGGCTTCGCCTTCAGCCGTTTCGCCCTCGGCGATTAACTGAGCATCCGGCCGCCAGAGATAGGCACGCTCCAGCATCGCGTCAATCCGTTTTTGAAGCATCGCTTTCTGGCCTTCGCTTAACGCCAGACCATAGCTGATGATCGTCTTATCCTCAGATTTCAGCGCATGCTTCAGAAAGGCTTCACGCTTGGAGACGATCAGCACGCCGTCGCCCAGAGTCCCGAACAGCCCCCGGTGATGCGGATCGTGACAGCCGTAGGAATAGATGTTACCCTGAAAGCTGATATCAACATGTCCCAGCGATTCCGGACCGGATTCTTTCAGGTAGATGAACACTTCCAGATCCGTGCTGGCCTGCGGCGCAACGTGCGCGTCCGGATTCAGCTTGTTGGTTTTGATCAGCGCGTTGATCGACAGGAAGAAGCGCTGCGGAATGATCGCCGAGATTAAAACTGGAATGGAGATGCGCAGATGCTCGCGGATTTTCACGCTCATCCCGGCGCTTAATAAATCCTTCAACGCTTCCAAAACCGTGACGCCGCCGTAGAAGATCAGATAAGCTCCGGCGATGTAGGCGACGATCCACAGCTTGTTGATCGGCTTGAGCATCAACATCGCTGCGAAGATCGCGTCCGCCAGTCCTTTTAAGAACAGAACGTAAGTGCCTTTCAGGCAATCGCGGCGGTAGACGTAGAAGTTAATAAACTGAATCGCGGCGTTCAGTAAAGCCCACCAGCCGATGACGTAATGGATAAACTTGAAGAACAGGCCGGGATTGAAAAAGGTGTAGATCGCCAGACCGACGCATAACAGACTGGTCAAAACTTTCGGCAGGTTCAGGCTGGCGTTTTGCTTGTTATTGAGCGCCCGCAGGATCTGGTTGAGGCCGATCCACAGAAAGCCGATCATAAACAGAATATAGATCAACGCCCAGATTTTGGAATACTCCGTAAAAAACAACGCGCCCAATATAATAAAAAAGATCCCCGTTAATAAGGAAGAAGCACTGCTGAATTTATTGGTAAGCATTTGACCCGCTCCCTTCCCTGCGCTTGAATTCTTACCTATTATAGAACAAATAAGGAATGAAAGAAAGCAAATCACCAAACGATTGACAAAAGCCTGAAAATGACTATCGAGGATGAGCGGGGGACGGGTATAATAAAGACAAAAGAAAGAAGGTTGCGGTATGGCAGTGTTGTATAAGAACGGTGTGATTGTGACGATGGCGAAAGATCTGATGGCAGAGGCGTTAATTGAGAAGGAGGGGCGGATCGTGCTGGTCGGTTCGCTGGATCAGGCGCGGAACTGGCAGGCGGCGCATCCGCAGGAGAAGCTGGAAGAAAGAGATCTGGCGGGGCATACGATGCTGCCGGGCTTCATTGATCCCCACAGCCACATCACGGCGCTGGCCCAGACCGTCAATCTCGTGCATTTTGACGATGTGGCGTCCATCGGCGAGCTGCAGAAGAAAATCCGGGATTTTCTCATCGAGCGGCAGCTGCCGGAGGGCGCGTGGATTCAGGGATTTGGTTATGATCATAATTTTCTGAGGGAGAAACGGCATCCGACCCGGGCAGAACTTGACGCGGTGAGCGAGTCGCATCCGATCTTAATCGCGCATGCTTCCGGCCACATGGGCGTCGTGAACTCCGCGGCGCTGAAACAGCTGGGGATTGACGCGTCCACGCCGGATCCGGAAGGCGGACGGATCGGCCGGGAAGCGGGCAGCCGGAAGCCTGATGGATATCTGGAAGAAACGGCATTTACGCAGCTGTCGCGGGGAATGGCGGCTCCGGATATTGATCAGCTGCTGGATCAGCTGGATCAGGCGCAAAAAAAGTATTTATCCTGCGGCGTCACTACGGTGCAGGATGGGATCACAAAGCGTCCGGACTGGGCGATGCTGCAGGCGATGGCCGAACGGAAACGGCTGAAGGTCGATGTCGTCAGCTATGTGGATCTTAAGGAGAATGAAGCGCTGATCAGCGAGCATCCGGATTATGCCCAAGGATATCAGAACCGGCTGCGGATCGGCGGCGTCAAGATATTCCTGGATGGTTCCCCGCAAGGGCGGACGGCCTGGATGAGCGAACCTTACCTTGACACAGATTCGCAATATTGCGGTTACCCGGTGTATACCGACGAACAGGTCGATGCGATGATCGACGAGGCCATGAGCCATCGCTGGCAGCTGCTGACCCATTGCAACGGGGATGCGGCCGCGGAACAGCTGATCCGCTGCACGCAGCGCCAACAGGCCCGGCATCCGGGAGCGGAAGCTTTGCGGCCGGTGATGATCCATGCGCAGCTGGTCCGGGCTGATCAGCTGGCGCGAATGAAGGCGCTGAACATGACGGCGTCGTTCTTCACCGCGCATTGCTGGTACTGGGGTGATATCCATCTGCGCAACTTCGGGCTCCAACGCGGTGGCAACATCAGTCCGATGCGCTGGGCGATCGACGAGGGGCTGAATGTGACGATGCATCAGGATACGCCGGTCATCATGCCCAATATGCTGGAAAGCGTCGAATGTGCCTGCCGTCGGGTGACCAGAGGCGGAAAGCAGCTCAATCCTCAATTACGAATCACGCCGCTGGAAGCGTTAAAGGCCGTCACGATCAACGCAGCCTGGCAATACCATGAGGAAGCGCGTAAGGGAACGCTGGAGGAAGGCAAGCTGGCCGATCTGGTGATTCTAAAGGAGAACCCGCTGAGCTGTCCGGTTGAGGAAATCGGCGCGATTGCGGTGCTGGAAACGATCAAGGAAGGCGTTACGGTTTATATTGCGAAATAAGGATGAGATTAAAAGTCAGGTTTGCCGTTGTGAAGCCTGACTTTTTAATTTCTGACAAATATCTGACGATTTTCGGGCTGAGCTTGTCTTCCCTGCGGGAATCCGCTATCCTGAAAACAAGTGTGGAAAGCGTGAACAGCGGCGCATCAGCCTGCGGAAAGGAACAGACTGCCGGAACAGGCGTGCAGGTCGCCGCTGCGGATTTTTTAATATCTGCTTTCCAGGACAGTTTATGGCAAAGGAGCGAAACTTAGAAGATGGAATTAAAACAAGCATTTTCCACAACCTGGCTGAACGACGAGGAGTGCGATGTCTGCGCCCGTCTGCGTTTGAGCGCCCGGGGAGAGAATCCCAATCTGGTCGCGGAGCTGCCGACCGGCTATGTCGTGTTGGGCGACGATCAATACATTCGGGGCTATACCTTATTTTTGTGCAAAATCCACGCTGTGGAACTGTTTGATCTCGAGCCGGGTTTTAGGACTCAGTTTCTTAATGAAATGGCGTTGACAGCGCAGGCGGTGGCGACGGTTTTTCATGCGGAGAAAATGAATTACGAGTTGTTGGGTATCGGCAAAAGCGTCCACATGCACTGGCATCTGTTCCCTCGCCGCACCGGCGATACGCCGCAGCCCGGACCGATCTGGCTGACGCCAAAAGCGGTTCTGCATGGCCCGCAGGCACAAATTTCTTCCCAGCAGCGCCAGCGCTGGATTCAGGAATTGCGCCGGGAAATCGAACGTCTGGGCATGACTGTATAACAGCCGCCATCCGATAAAGCGGATCATTGCGGAGTATGTATTTTCAGCCATGCAAAATTGAAGCTTTATAAAAGACCCGATAAAAGCAGCCGCGGCTGTTTTTATCGGGGAGTTTTTATTTCCGCCGGCTCTTTTTCCCGAGCACTTTCGGCGGACGAAACTTCCAGATGAAATTGATTCTTCCCCCGCTGCTTGGCGCAGTACATCGCCTGATCAGCCCGGCTGAACAGTTGCCGATAGGTATCGCCCGGACGGCTGATGGCCGCGCCGATACTCAGCGTAACCACGGCCGGAATCTGTTCCCGATGCAGCAGCTTGGGCAAGGTCTTGTTGATTTGTTTTACTTTTTGATGGATCACCGTCGGATTAATGGAATGAAGGAAGACGACGAATTCATCGCCGCCGATCCTGCCGATCAAATCATTCTGGCGGAAGCAGGTTTTTAATAAAACGCCGATGGCTGCCAATACCTGATCCCCGGCAACATGTCCCAGTTCGTCGTTGATGATTTTAAAATCGTCGAGATCGATCATGAGCAGACAACCTTCCGTCTTCTCGCTCAGTTCTTCACGAATCCGGCGTTCAACGGCTTTCTTGTTTAAAACGGAGGTCAGGCCATCGCAGCTTGATTCCTCGATCAGCTGACGCTCAATATGCTTCTGTTCCTGAATATCAGTCAGCTTGCCGATGATCATCACCGGATCGCGGTGATAACGTTCATAAACGGCCTGAAATTGACAGTTGAACCAATGATAGCTGCCGTCGCGGGTTTTGATCCGCAGCTCAACGGAACCGAATTCCTGAAAGCGGTGGACAGTCTTGAAGGCTTCCTCAATCTTGTAAAAATCTTCGGCATGAATAAACGGCGTCAACGCATGGTTCTTTTTCACATGTCTGGCCGAGAGTTCTTTGACCGGCAGAATTTTCTGAGCGTTGCCGGTCAGTTCCAGCATATCCTCCAAGACGTCATACTCAAAAATCAACGTGTCGGAAAACCGTGAGAGGAAGGTGTAGCGGCGTTGTTCGAGATTGATCTGACGGCGCTGGCGTGCGAGGAGCACGTAAACCAGATAAGCCATGGCGGCGGTTGTCAGAATCAGGAATAACCCGATCCGCATTGTGAAAAGCAGAATCATCTGCGAGTTCTCAGAGGCTTCATTAGCCTGGGTGAAATTTACCAGCGTCCAGCCGCCGGTCTTCAGCGGGGTCAGCGATACGTACAGCGTCCCTTCCTGCCGTGTTTGAACCCGGAACGTACCGGAATTGCCTGCCTGCAGGCAGGCGCGGACCTGCTGCCGCGTGGTTTCCGAATTGGGATTGCCTTCGATCAGCGCGTAGAGATTGACATAAGCGCTCTCGTTTGCGTTTCTGGTATAGACGCTGGAACCGTCGGATTCCACGATCCAGCTGTTTAACGGCGTCTGAATCCGCTGCGACTGACTTTTCTGAAGCAGCTGAGTCACATCGACCGAGGCCTCAAGGATGCCGTCGATTTGCGAATGATGAAGTATGGGGATCAGAACGCGCAGAAAGGAACCTCCGGAATTGGACGTTTCCATTGAAGTGACAACTGTCTCGTTGTGTTCCAGCAGTTTCCTTTGGATTGGAGTTAACGACATTTCTGAAGGTGTTCGCATCTGAACATTAAAATGAGCATTTTGCGCGGACAACAACCTCAGCGCCGGCTCAAGTTCCGCCTGATCCGGAGTTTGCGGCTGTTGGGAAAGCAATGCGGCCAGCGTTTGAAGCGTTCCCTCGATATCGCTGAGCGCTCCTGAAAACTGCGCGCCTTCGCTCTCAATGTAGGCGGTGTAGTTTTCCATGATCTGCTGCTCAAACTTGACGTTCAGCCAGCTTTGATAAGTGCTGAATAGTATGAAAACAAGACCTGCGAATACTGCGGTTCCAAGAAGCAGCAGCGAGCTGTTCTTCCAGCTTTTTCTCTGCATATTGTTCACATCCGTTCTTATGATTGAAATAGATTGGATTTGTGAGGGGAAAAGAAGTTCTCCGGCTTAACTATGAAAATTATATTCAACTCATTGAAAAAATACAACATAAATTCTGTAAATAACGTACAATCTTGTCCCTGTTGACCGGATATCTATTTGAACTGGAGCTGCAATGAAGGTTTGCTTCTCTTCGCAGGGACATCCGCAGTTCTCAAAGCCTGACCCGCGTTACCATGGCGCAAAAGGGGAAATTATTTCTTAAGAAAATGATCAAAAGTTATTTTATTTGCAAAGAAAAAAGCCTCAGTTTTTTTGAATGGAAGCTTTGCATGAGCCGTGCATTCTTTTTAATCTGGAATTGTGTGCAGAACTAAGCTTTAAAGCGAGTTTACCTCAATCTATTCCCTTGGCGCACAGCCTTTTCCTTGTTGGGTTTTCGACCAATAAGGACTGAATCATCCATTTCTTCACTTTACCTGCGTAAAATAATGTTCGAATCTAAGCGCTTTCGCTTGGAATCCGAAGCTGGTCATGGTAAACTAAAAGATGGAGTTGAGGAAGATGTTGCAATTAAAAGAATTTATTTTAAAAGGCGGCGAAGTCGCGGTCTTATTTTTTGAACTGCTGGCGTTAGTCATGATCATCTACGCTGGATGCAAGGGTGCAATTTCTCTGTTCAAAAAAGACGACAACGTTGCGTTGGATCTGTTGAAGGGATTTTCAACCGGTCTTTCCTTTCTGTTAGGCGCGGAGATTCTCAAGACCATCGCTCTGGAAGAAGTCAGCGAGCTGATGATGGTCGGCGGCGTCATTGTGATGCGCGTCGCGTTGTCCATCCTGATCCATTGGGAAATGAAACAGGAACAGCACGAACGGGAATTGGAAATGATCGAAAAGAAGATCGACTGATTCACTACGAGTACCTGCATCCGGGGATGAACGGCGAATTTATTTCCGATAAGTTCAAATTATGAACGAACTCCGGCGCTGAAATCGCGCTGCGGAAACCACCGGAAAGCAAAGACGTCAGATCCCGCAGAACAGCTGAAAAAGCAAGTCCGACGCAGCGGAAACGCTGCGTTTTTGCGTATCGTTGACGGATGAAAAAGCTCCCTTGAAAACAGCGTGGGCGAAGCCCATAGCCTGGCTGTTCATTCCGAGGGAGCGTGTTTAAAAAAATTAACATTTGTCCTGTCCGCCGTTGAGATCTGCATCGGGAAGCGGCAAATATTTCGTTTCATAATCGGCGACGGGAATCGGTTTGGAGAACAGGAAGCCCTGCGCAATATTGACATGACACTGATTCAAGATGTTCAGTTGTTCTTCCGTTTCTACGCCTTCCGCTACCAGCTTGATATTCATTTTCAGGCAGACGTCGCTCATCGCCTGGATGAGTGCCCGCGCTTTTTCGTTGACGGCGATGTCCTGAATCAAGCTGCGATCCAGCTTGAGAATGTCGAAGTCTGCCCCGGAAAACAGCGAGAGATTGGAGAATTCAACGCCGAAATCGTCGATCGACACACTGAATCCAAAGCGCCGCACAGTATCAATGATCCTGCGCAGATCTTCTTCGCGAACATCCAGCGCGTTTTCAGTGATTTCAATTTCCAACAGATTCCGTTCAATTTGATAGTGATCGCTGAGCTCGGCCAGACGTTGGCAAAACGTCTCTTCCAGAACGGTGTAGCGTGAGAAGTTAACGGAAACCGGCGATATTGCCCGACCTTCATGAATCCATTTTTGCAGCCGCAGACACACAAACTCAAAGACGAAGAAGTCGATCTGACTGATTGTCTGCGTTTCTTCCAGCAGCGGAATGAAGGCGTTGGGAGCCAGGATTAAATTATCGTCCAGCTGATATCTGACCAACGCTTCAGCGCCGACCAAAAGCCCGGAGTCAATCGCAATTTTTGGCTGGAAGTATACGAGAAAGCGACTTTCATTGATCTTTTGACGCAAGATATTCAAATTGGCTAACGGCAGAACTTCATCCGTATGGTGACGGTAGCGTCCTGTTTGCGAGGCATGGTAATAATAAGCCTTTTTATCTTTATACATCTTTTCATCCGCGGCTTTGATGGCGGAAGGAAGCTGAGAACCGCTGAGCGCCCAATGGGTACCGACGGCCAAGTGCAGCCTGGTATTGTCCTGCAGCCGCAGCCGCAGATGATGCACCTGATCGAAGAATTCTTCTTCGGATAAATCGTGCGTCAGAACGACGAATTCATCACCGCCGATGCGGTAGCAGGAATCCGGAGCGAAGCAGGCCCGCAGGTGATCGGAACAGGTCCGCAGACTTCATCGCCGCGGTCATGCCCGAACTGATCGTTGATTTCTTTTAATCCGTTCAGATCGACAAACAGAACGCCGACCGGCTGCGGAGCTGAAATCTTTTTATCCAGGTCCTGAATATAACGGTTGCGGTTGAACAGGCCGGTCAGGCTGTCCGTGTAGCTGAGCTGCGCCAGCTTGGCTTTATCAATGGCGCGATGACGGGCCAGAAGCAGGAAGTAACGCAGCGTCTGCAAGACGATGATCGAGTTCTGCAGCTTGCCCGAAGCCGGATTGTCGATGCAGATGCAGTCGACGACTTCGCCGCGCACCTCAAGGGAGAGAATGATCAGCTGCTGGACGCCGTAAGCGTGAAGCAGCTTGTATTCTTCTGGGAACGGTGTTTTTAATTGCTCCACATCTTCGACGACATACGATTCATCCTCGCGCAGCCGTTTCAGCCAGCGGTTGTAAAACGGCCGGACTTTCAGGTCGGAAAGCATTTCAATTTCAGAAGCGCCCTCAGCGGACCAGCGCGAGGTAATCGTCAGCCGGACCGGACTGAGGGAGAACAGTGTAATTCGTTCCGCTTCCATGAATTCACCCAGCCGGCGCAGCATTTCCGGAATCGCCGATTCGAGCATTTCATCCTCGTAAAGCTCGCGAACGCAGTCCACGATCAGTTTTTCATTATCAAGCATCGTTTTTAAGCGTTGTTTTTCTTCTTCGCTTTTGGTCGTGTCAAACGCGATTTCCAGCCGTGCCCGCCGGCCGTTCCAGGTGATGAGCCGGTCTTTAAGCAGATAGTGACAATGGGTCAGGGCATTATTGATTTCCCAGCTGTATGTTTCGTTCTCTTTCAGGACGGCGTTGGTGCAGAAGGAGCAGGGCTGATCTAATCCCTGCAAGACCTTGTAACATTTTTTTCCTTCGATCGAATCAATGTTGAAGGCTTTGCGGCCGCTTTCATTGATAAATAACAATTCATAGGTTTCAGGATCGGAAATGTAAATAAGCTCGCTGATTTCATTCATCGGAGCCTGCAGCTCCCGGTTGAGCTGATCCAGTTCCTCCTGTTTGCGGCGAGTTTCCAGTTCCTCCAGTTCCAGACGTTTCTGCCGCTTGTGCTGAAGATGACTGAAATATAACAAGACAAGCGTGATCAGCAGGAAAAAAACATTGACTAAAAGCAGAGAAATCTGGGCGTTGTGAACGCTGGCCTCGGTATAAGCTTCAGCATAGCTGACAGCGTCGTTGGCCAGATCGAAATAGGTTTCGCTCAGAGCATAAAGTTCGCTGGCGGAACCTCCTTTGCGGAAATCATAAATGGCGGTTTTCATCTGCGCCCAGGCGTTGCGCATCTGTTTGATCTGAGCCTGGAACGCTTTGTCATCCAGACGGATTAAAGCGTCGGGACCTTCGCCGGTTTCCAGTTCGTTCAGCAGCCCGTCGATTTTCTCAATCATCGCGTCGTCCGCCTGGTGATTCAGTTCCTGTTTGACCAGCCGCTGCGTTGCGCCGCGCACAATGCCGGTATAGTTAATGACACGGGCGTTGCCTTGAAGATTGCGGATCGTGAACAACGAAAGAATCCCGGTCAGGATTAAAGAGAGGATTAAAGGAATGAGCAAAAAACGGGTGGAATACGAAATCTTATTGTTTTTCATAACAATACCGCTTTCTTCCATCAATCGGGTGCCTGCGCGGCGTTTGCCCGATTCAGTCTTACCGGACACAAAGGATGTTACTTTTATTATACTGCAATTTATAAGGAATAAAAGCTTAATTCCGGTAAACGGATCGTGGAAATCCGTAGAATGAAAATTGATCGGAAAATGATCAATAATTTTAATTAAATTCGATAATTTCAGGGTATAAAGTAAAATACAGGTCAAAAAGGAAACAACCGGAAGACGAAAGGAAGGGTTCAGCGGACGTTGTCAAAAAAACCGAACGTTGACGTTCGGTCGTAAAGGCGATTGCTTTGGAAGCTTTGTCCGCCGGATAAGAATCGTGTTGTTTATATTGTAAGAGGCAGATCCAGGCATATCGGAAAACAAACTGTCCGCAAGGATTGGAACCATCGGTACATCTGCCCCTTCGTCTGCCATTCTCTGCGAATGCAGGGCGATCTTTAGTTTGCCGCTTCGCTGCGGAATCCGGTAATGCCCATCGCACCCTTGCCGCCGTGCACGGTCATCACCGCGCCCAGCTCAAACACCAGCACTTCCTGGAAACCGTCGTTCAGCACGCGCTGACGCAGCCGTTCCAACAAATCCGGGTCGGCGCCTTTGGCATAGATGATCAGCGCCATCGTGCGGTCCAGCGGTTCTTCGCTGAGGAAATCCTCCACCATCTGGGACGCCGCTTTTTTCATCGTACCGTAATACTTCTTCGTGTTGATCAGCTCGCCCTTGAGGATGTCGATGCGCGGCTTAATCCGCAGCAGGGAAGCACCCAGCGCTGCAGCGTTGCTGACGCGGCCGCCGGCCGCCAGGAAATCGAGCTTTTCCGGAATGAACAATGTCTTGATCCGCGGCACCCATTTGCGAACTTCCTCCGCCAGCTCCGCGGCGCTCCATTGCGGATTGCGCGTATGCAGCTCCACTGCTTTGAGCGTCAACAAGCCGAACCCGCCGGAAACGTTCAGGCAGTCGACTAAATGAATGCGCGATTCGTCGCAGTCCTGCAGGCTGATCAGGGCGTTCTGGAAAGAACACGAGCATGCCGAGGAATACCCGATGTGGACGATTTCCACTTCCGGATCTTCCAGCAGTCGATTGAAGAACTCACTGTATTGATACGGACTGACCGCGCATGTTTTCGGGATCTGCCGTGTGGATTCGTAAAAGTCGTAAATTTCCTGAATTGGAAGTTCGCCGTCAAGGACTGTCCGGTCCGGGAAGTTGACGCTGAAAGGCACCATGGGAACATTTAATTTTTCCAGCATGGAAGCCGGGATGTCGGAACAGCTTTCAGTTGTAATGATTGTTTTCATAACCAAGTCCCCCACTTATTTTTAACTCTGATTCTTCTAGTTTATGATGTCAGTACATCTCATTAAGAAAAACCAGACGCTACTACTTTACCGTGAACCTCGTGTCAAGTAAAGTCTTCTTTTGGAAAAAAATAAAAAGATGATTCGCCGGAAAAGAAAAGACCACACATTTTGAAAATTGTGTAGTCTAAGATCGTGATCAAATCATGAAAATTTTTGGAAGCGCCGGATCGAAAGCGGGTTCAATCATCAGCTCAGGGGCATGCCTCAGGCTTCGGCGGATTGAAGATCCAGCTTCGATTTCATCAATTTGCGGTAAGCGTAAACGAAGCAGAGAATATGCACCGCAAACGTCAGAATCCACGAAATCGGATAGGAGATATACAGACTGAACAGCGTATGTTCAACCTGGAAAATCGTAAAAATCCACAGCACGCGGAAGGCGCACGCTCCGGTCAGCGACACAAGCATCGGCATGATCGAATAGCCTAAACCGCGAATGCTTCCGCAGCAGACGTCCATCAAACCGCACAGGAAATAGGAAGCGCTGACGATCGAAAGCCGGACCAGACCGAAATCGACGACGGCCGGATCGGAGGAGTAAATCGAAAGCAGCGGCCGGCCAAGCAGGTATGCCCCCTGGCCCAGCACAAGCCCGATCACCGTGACAATGCCCAGGCAGCACCACAGAATTTTCTTAATCCGCGCGGTATTGCCGGCGCCCAGATTCTGACTGGTGAAGCTTAACGAGGTCTGATAGATCGCGTTCATTGCGGTATAGACGAAGCCCTCGATATTGCTGGCGGCGGTGTTGCCGGCCATGACGATGGAGCCGAAGGAGTTGACCGACGACTGGATCAGCACGTTGGAAATGCTGAATACAATTCCCTGCAAACCGGCCGGAATGCCGATCCGCAGCATTTCCTTCACTTTCGCGCCGTGCAGCTTGATCTTTTCTTTATGCAGCTGACACATGCCGTCCATTTTCAACAGACACATCAGGATTAAAACCGCAGAGATCGCCTGCGAGATTACCGTCGCAATCGCGACCCCGGCGACGCCCATGTTGAAGACAACGACAAAAAACAAATTAAAGATGACGTTGACAACGCCGGCAATCGTCAGGAAGTACAGCGGCCGTTTGGTATCGCCGATTGCACGCAGAATCGCCGCGCCGAAGTTATAGATCATAAATGCCGGCATGCCGAGAAAATAGATCCGCATATACAGCACGGAGTGCGTGATGACGTCGGCTGGCGTACCCATTAATTCCAATAACGGCCGAGCGAACAAAACGCCGACAAAGATCATCAGAATGCCGCCGATGATGGAAATGGCGATTGAGGTATGCACGGTGTCCTCGCAGTTTTGCCAGTCCCGTGCTCCGCAATAGCGGGCGACCATGACGTTGGTGCCGATGGATATCCCGATGAATAAATTGACTAACAGATTGATCAAAGCGCTGGTGGAGCCGACGGCGGCCAGAGCGTGGCTGCCGGTGAATTTTCCGACGACAACGATATCCGCGGCATTAAATAACAGCTGCAGGACGCCGGACAAAATCAAAGGAAAGGCGTAGATGAGGATGCGGCTCAACAGCGGACCGTTGACCATATCCACGGCGTAAGATTTTTTCACAGTAAAAAGTTCCCCCTTAAGTCATTTAAGTATTATACGCTCCCGGGTAGGAATTTCAAGCTGGAAACGATCAAATTTATTTCCTGGGAAATTCCGACAAACAGGATGAGACAGGGAGATCGTCAATGTACAGGAGATCCTGCAAAGAAGTTCGGAAAGAAATAAATTTTCGAATTCTTCGCTGATCTTCAGCAATAAAAAGGCGGGTGCAAAACGCTGCGCAGTCAGTTTCTTTTGTCCTGATTGTCAGATGAGAAAACCGGTATTCAAATTATGAAAAATCCGCTGCTTCCGCTGCTGATCTAAAATTGAATTTTGTGTTTCGCATAAGTTATTAATTAGGGATTAGCTCTATTCATATTATCATAAGGCACTCTAATTCCTGTGTAATGGAGATAGTCCTTAAATGATTGATCTTGATAATTAATTTTATATGATTTAGAATTGTAGAAACGTTGATGGCGCTTCAATGAATAAAAATTTTCAGAATAGGAGATATTAAATTTGTTGATATCAAAGTTTTGTTTTGCATTTTCTAATCTAATTACATAGATGGTACTGCCGTCATAATTAAAATTTGTATCGTTATAACTAAAATTTTTATAAGTAATAGGCAGTCTATAATCAAATATTGCAGTGATTCCTTCGTCATATACTCGAATTTCAATATGCTTTGCTACATCTACAGGTGATGAAGTAAGATAATAAATTAGAAAACTAAATAAAACAAAAAGAAAAAATAATTTTGTTTTTTGGTGATATTTTTTCGCCTGGCCATAGAAATTCTTCCAACTCCCTTTTTGTAATTGTATTATCTTGATATTATGTTGTAAAGTTTCTTCAGCAGAGCAATAGGTGATAAAAGTCAAAAGTACTTAAATAAGGATAGGGAGAAATCAGGAAAATCAGGCGGACTCTTGCATCTTTAATGATATTTGAAACTGGAAATGAGTTTTAGAAAAGGTCTTGAATATAGGACATTGATAGAATGGAACTTCAAGTTTAAGGTGAGCAAAATTTTTATTGTTCCTCTTTAACAAATAAGTCAAAAAATAATTCTTTTTAAATAAACTGGTTATTGATTCTTTAGTTAAAAAATAAAATAGAAACAAATGGATTTATGAATGGCAACTTGATTATTATCTTTAGTTGATGCGGAAAAAGCCTCTTTGCAAATCAAAAGGCTGTAACTTTCAGAATTTTTCTTGACGTTACAGCCCTTTTTTCATATCTGGTGCGCGTGAAGGGACTCGAACCCCCATGGATGAACCGCCAGATCCTAAGTCTGGTGCGTCTACCAATTTCGCCACACGCGCATACCCGGATATTATACCAAGACTTCTGATTTTTGACAAGAATCTGGATAGCTCAAATCGTATTGAAAAAATGAGAAAAGCGGCGAAGGACAGGCCCGGATAACCTTAATCCCGGCGGCGTATGCTGAAATTTAATTCTGGGATCCAGCGCATTTTGAACAGGACTCCAAGTTTTTTGCTAGTTCGGAAGTGAAACAAATCGCCTGGTCTTCCAGCTTTCGCAGAATGGTTTGCAGGTCTGCTTTTAAAGGCTGGCACTGTTTGCCGAAAAAACGCAGCTCGCTCTGTTTATCCATTGCTGACAGCCGCGTAAAATCCAGGCGGCGCAGACGCAGAGGCTGAGACAGTAATGATTTCTGATTGAACTCGTGCAGTTGATTCCGGTAGCGCGCGTCATGATCGAGAAAACCCGGCAGAAGCGGCAGCACTGGCGACAGATTAATCGTTTTATTCGTGATGGCAGCCTGATCGCGGACATTGATCTGTTCCACAAAACATTCGTTCAAAGCATTGTCCAGTTCAGTTAACGCTGTGAGATAAAGCTCAGTTCTGACAGCGAAATTGAGAATTTCCACCAATCTCTTAGAAGTCGTGGAATGATGTTTATCGTTCAATAGTTGACATTGGTCGGCAAGGCAGCGCAGCGAAGCGGTGGAAAAGTGCAATAGCTTTTCTTCTTTAAGTGTTAACTGATTTTGTACGATATCCCGTTTCTGGATCAAAGCTTGTTTCTTTTTCGCCGTAAACCAGCTGGAAGCATGATCTGCCTCATATTCAGCGGCCAACAGTTCGGTCCGTAAAGTTTCAACTTCTTTTTGTAACGCCTCGGATTCTTTCCGCAGGATTAATTCTTTCCTTATTAATTGTACATCCGGAATCATCGAAACTCACTCCTTCCCTTTCCTTCATTATAAGCGATAAGGAGGAAGTCGGAAGTAGAAAAAGAAAAAAGATTCAAATTCTTAACAAAACTGAAAATACTTACATGAAAACAAATTGTAAAAATGAAAAAAGAGGTTGTAATCAGACCGGGCCGGCGCTATAATAAAACCACTATAACCTTTTACCAGACGGTTTTAGAAAGAAACGGGAGATGAAATGATGAATACGATGAAGAAAGTATTCATGGGCGCCGTTGCCTTGATGATGGCGGCTTCCATGAGCGGATGCGGAAATTCCGGATCCGGAAACAGCGGTACAACAACACCGGAAGCGGGTAGTACAGATACAGCGGGGGCTGTGAAGATTGGTCTGCACTATGAACTGACCGGCGAAGTGGCGGATTATGGCAAAGCGGAGCTCAACGGCTCATTGTTGGCGATTAAGCAGGCCAACGCGGCAGCCGGGAGTGAAAAATATGGCTATGTCAAATATGATGATAAATCGGATCCAACAGAAGCGGTAACCTTAGCGGCGCAGCTGGTTAACGACGGCGTGGCGGGTGTTGTTGGTCCGGCAACCTCAGGTGCCAGCGCGGCTTCCTACCAGATCTTAAACGATGCGAAGATTCCGGTGCTTTCCCCCTCTGCGACGCAGAATAACGTCACGTTGACCAACCCGGACGATGCGTCCAGCGCGCCGTACGATTATGTTTACCGTGTCTGCTTTGAAGATTCCTATCAGGGCGCGGCGATGGCGCAGTATGCTTATGATACGCTGGGCAAGACCAAAGCCGTCATTTACGGTGATTCCACAACCGATTATGCCAAGGGATTGACGGAAGCCTTTGAAAAGCAGTTTACCAAGCTGGGCGGAACGATCGTCGGCAAGGAAAACTATGTCAGCAAGGATACGGATTTCTCCTCCGTCCTGACCAAGATCAAGGGAATGGACTTCGACGTCCTGTATATCCCGGGCTATTACAACGAAGCGGGCCTGATCATCAAGCAGGCGCGGGAAATGGGGCTGAACCAGACGGTGGTCGGCTCTGACGGTTTCGATTCCACGACGCTGGTGGAACTGGGCGGCGCAACGAACCTGAACGATGTTTATTTCACGACCGCTTACACGACGGTTGGCGCTTCGGACAAGCTGCAGGCATTTATCGACGCGTACAAAGCGGAATATAATGAAGAGCCGAATATGTTCGCAGCGTTGGCCTATGATGCGACGAACGTTCTGATTCAGGCCATGGAAGAAGCCGGATCCACGGACGGCGCGGCGGTGCAGGCGGCGCTGGCAAAGATCAGCTTTGACGGCGTTACGGGTTCGTTTACCTTTGATCCGACGCACACGCCGATCAAACCGGTGCTGGTCGTCAATCTGGTCGACGGCGTTCAGACGGACGCGGTCGCGGTCACGCCAAAGTTGGATTAACGGGCAAAGCAAACAACGGATAGAAATAGGGGAAGCAGTTCTCCTATTTTTTCCCATTGAGAAAAGGAGGAGAGGACTATGACCCAGTTTTTGCAGCAGCTGATCAACGGGCTGTCGCTGGGCAGCATCTACGCCCTGATCGCGTTGGGGTATACGATGGTGTACGGCATCATTAAATTGATCAACTTTGCCCATGGGGATATTTATATGCTGGGGGCGTATATCGGATTTATCTGCACGGCGCAGTTAGGCATGAGCTTTTTTCCGGCGCTGGTGGCCGCGATGGCGGTCTGCGCTTTAATCGGCGTCGTCATCGAACGGATCGCGTATAAGCCGCTGCGCAACGCGACGCGGATTACAGCGCTGATCACGGCGATCGGCGTCAGCTATTTTCTCGAGGCGAGCACGCAGAAGGTCATGGGCACCGGCGTTAAAACCTTCCCGCAGGTGCTGGCCAATCAGAAGATCATGATCGGCGATGTGATGATCACAACCCAGCAGATCGCGATCTTCGCGACGACGATCGGTTTGATGCTTCTGCTTCAATTCATCGTGCGCAAGACGAAGGTCGGCCGGGCGATGCGGGCGGTGTCGGTGGACGCGGACGCGGCGCGGCTGATGGGCGTCAACGTCGACATGACGATTTCCTATACGTTTGCGATCGGTTCGGCATTAGCCGGGGCGGCCGGCGTGCTGGTTGGTCTGTATTATAATTCCATCAATCCGCTGATGGGTATGCTTCCGGGCGTCAAGGCGTTTATCGCCGCGGTTTTCGGCGGGATCGGCATTATTCCCGGGGCGATGTTCGGCGGCTTCTTCATCGGCATTGTCGAGACGCTGGTCAGCGGCTACGGCAGTTCTTTATATAAGGATGCCGTCGTTTACATCATCCTGATCATCATTCTGGTCGTCAAACCGGCCGGACTGCTCGGTAAAAATATAAAGGAAAAGGTGTAAGCGCATGAAGAACCTGTTGAATAAAAAGAATGCCTGCTGGCTCGTTTTGATTGCGGGCAGCTACGGCTTAATCTCATTGTTAATCAGCGCCGGGGTGATCAACAACGTTTACCTGACCGTACTGATGACGATCGGCATCAATATCATTCTGGCGATCAGCCTGAACCTGATCATCGGCGTGACTGGTCAGTTCTCGCTTGGTCATGCCGGGTTTATGATCATCGGCGCGTATTGTGCCGGGGTTGCGGTCAAGCAGTTCTCCGCCAGTCTGGGCGGGATTCTGCTCGGCATGGGAATCGGCATTGTGATCAGCGGCGCGGTGGCGTTAGTCGTTGCGATTCCGACGCTGCGCCTGCGCGGGGATTATCTGGCGATTGCCACACTGGGCTTTGGCGAAATCATCCGCATCCTTATCTTGAATATGAAGATTACCAACGGCGCGGCAGGGTTGATCCTGCCGAAACTGATCGGCTGGCAGGTGATCTTTGCGGCAGTGGTGATCTGCACGATCATCATCCTGAACTTCTGCCGGTCTGCCCAGGGCCGCGCGTGCATCTCCGTGCGCGAGGATGAAATTGCGGCGGAAGCGATGGGCATCAATACGACGAAGTATAAAATCATGGCGTTTGTCTTGGGCGCGATGATCGCCAGTGTGGCCGGTGCGCTGTATGCCGGGGCGTTCTACGTCATCAAACCGGAGATGTTCACCTTTAACAAGTCGATTGATATTCTTGTGCTCGTCGTCTTCGGCGGCATGGGCAGCTTTACCGGCTCGTTTATCGCGGCCGGTGTGATCGGCGTACTCAATACGGTCCTGCAGCAGTTCTCCGATATCCGGATGATCCTGTATGGCTTAATGCTGGTCGGCATCATGATCTTCCGTCCAAGCGGTCTGTTAGGCACGAAGGAATTCACGTTCTCCAGTCTGTTTGAGCGGTTTGGGAAACGAAAGGAGGCACGCGGATGACGGTCTTAAAAGTCAGCGGCCTGACGAAAAACTTCGGCGGTCTGGCCGCGGTGTCCAACGTTAATCTGGAAATTGAGGAACGCGAGCTGATCGGACTGATCGGACCTAACGGCGCGGGCAAAACGACGCTGTTCAACCTGCTGACCGGGGTCTATGATCCCAGCGAGGGCAAAATCGAACTGAATGTTGAGGGGACGATGAAAAGCATCGGCGGCTTAAAGCCGTATGTGATCACCGGCCTGGGGCTGGCGCGGACGTTTCAGAATATCCGGCTGTTTAAAAACATGACCGTGCTGGACAACGTCAAGCTGGCGATGAACAAGTCGGTGAAGTATTCCACCTTGGCGGCAATTCTGCGTTTGCCTTCCTATTACCGCGAGGAACAGCGCGTGCTGGAGGAAGCGGTGAAACTGCTGGAAGTTGTCGGCTTGGCGGAAAAACAGACGACGCTGGCGAAGAATCTGCCGTATGGGCAGCAGCGCAAGCTGGAGATTGCCCGGGCACTGGCGGCGAAGCCGAAGATTCTGTTCCTCGACGAACCCGCCGCCGGGATGAATCCGCAGGAAACCACCGAGCTGACGGAGCTGATCCATCAGATCAAGGAACAATTCAATTTAACGGTCGTGCTGATCGAACATGATATGTCGCTGGTCATGAAGATCTGCGAACGGATCTACGTGCTGGACTACGGCAAGTGCATCGCCGATGGGACACCGGATGCGATCAAAAACAACCGCCGCGTCATCGAGGCGTATCTGGGGGAGGATTAAGATGCTGAAAATTACGGATTTAAGCGTTCATTACGGCGTAATTCAAGCTTTGAAGGGTGTTTCCCTGGAAGTGAAGGAAAAGGAAATCGTGGCTTTAATCGGCGCGAACGGCGCGGGCAAAACGACGCTGCTGCACGCGATCAGCGGATTGTTGAAAAAAAGCGGCGGCGAGATTGAATTTCTCGGCCAGTCCATAACAAAGAAGAATGCCCGCGATATCGTCAAGGCAGGCATAACGCAGGTGCCGGAAGGGCGGAGGATTTTCCCCGATATGAGCGTTGCGGAAAACCTCTGGATGGGCGCGTATCTGCGCAAGGATAAAGCCGGAATCCAAAGTGATCTGGAAAGTGTATGCCAGCGCTTCCCGCGGCTGGCAGAGCGCATGAAGCAGCTGGCCGGCACGCTGTCGGGCGGCGAGCAGCAGATGCTGGCGATGGGCCGGGCGCTGATGGCCCGACCGAAGCTTTTGCTTCTGGATGAGCCGAGCATGGGCCTCTCCCCGCTGCTGGTCAAGGAAATTTTCTCAATCATTCAGGATATCAACGCCCAGGGAACGACCGTCCTGCTCGTCGAACAAAACGCCAGGATGGCGCTGGGCATTGCCAACCGGGCGTATGTACTGGAAACCGGCAGCGTCGTGCTGAGCGGCACCGGCGCGGAATTAGCCGCCAGCGAAGACATTAAGAAAGCCTATTTAGGAGGATAACATTATGTTGGTGAAAGATCGTATGACAGCCAATCCCTACTGCATCAGTAAGGATACCTCGATCAGCGCGGCGCTGGATCTGATGGCGGAGCGGGATTTTCACCGCATTCCGGTCGCCGCCGGCCAGGAGTTAGTCGGTCTGGTCACCGAGGGTACCATCGCGGAGAACACCCCGAGCAAGGCGACCAGCCTGTCGGTCTATGAGCTGAATTATCTTCTGGCAAAAAGTACCGTTGAGTCCGTCATGATCAAAGACGTCGTGACGATTCATCCCGACGCGCTGCTGGAAGAAGCCGCGGTGTTGATGCGGCAGCACGACATCGGCTGTCTGGTTGTGACCGAAGGCCGCAAAGTCGTCGGCATCATCACACAGAACGATATTTTCGAGGCGTTTATCGACCTGTTGGGGTATTATGAGGAAGGCAGCCGCTATGTGATCGCGGTCGAAGACAAGCCGGGCGTGCTGGCCGATCTGACCGGATTGTTTTTTGATGAAATGGCGCAGATCACCAACCTGGCCGTCTATCGCAAAGACGCGCAGACTGACGTCGTCATCCGTGCCCGCGGCGTAGCGCCGGAGGTGATGAAAAAGCTGTTGAACGACCATGGCTATCAGGTAACCTCAGTGCTGACCCGCTGCGATAAGTAAGAGTTCTGGACAGTCCGCAACCGGCTGTCCTTTTTTGCGCGGCGAACAAAATTTCAGAAAAAAAAGAATCAGGAAAGTAAGATCAGCGATTGTCAGAAGGCAGAATTAACATTTCTGATATAATAAAAGAAGATGAAGAAACGGCAGGCGTCAGCTGCCGGGTGAGGAAAGCCCATGGAACACAAACGATGCGGCTGGGCGGAAAACGGCTCCGCTCAGTTGAAAACCTATCATGATGAGGAATGGGGAAAGCCGGTCCGCGGCGAGCGGGAATTGTTTGAATTGTTAATTCTGGAATCATTCCATTCCGGTTTATCCTGGCAGATTGTGCTGCATAAACGCGAAGCTTTCCGCGCAGCGATGGATCAGTTCGATCCGGTTTTAATCGCGGCGTATGATTCAGCCAGACTGGATGCCCTGATGCAAAATGCGCGGCTGATCCGGCATCGCGGCAAGTTTCAGGCAGCGATCACCAACGCCCGCTGCTTTCTGGCGATCCAGCAGGAATATGGAACGTTCCTCACTTTCATCCAGACGATTCTGCCGCCGGAACCGATCCAGCTGCGGACTTGTCCGCATCCGGCGACAACCGTCTGGTCGGATGCGTTGGCGAAGCAGATGAAACAACAGGGGATGCGGTTTCTCGGGTCGGTGACCGTGCAGGCTTTTCTGGAGGCTGCCGGATTTATCGACGGACATGAAGCGGATTGTTTCCGGGCTGAATGAGCGGAAACGCCTGCGGTTGGAGGCAAAGGGGAAAGGAGCGGAGGCGGGATGGCAAAAAATAAAGTTGAAAATCAAGGCATGATTCGCCGCGTTTATCAGCGGATTATCCTTTTGGGGATGCTTGTGCACGTGCTCTACATCGCGCTGGGCGGTTGGCTGACCATGACGGAAATGGTGTTTTACAACGTTGGCAGCACAGTGTTTTATCTGACGATGCTTGTACTGGTATTCTATGGCCGCTATCGTCTGGCGGTAGCCCTGATTCACCTGGAAGTCTGCGTTTTCGTTGTTGTGGGAACGCACGCGCTGGGGTGGGAAACCGGCCTGCCGCTGTTGTTGATCGCGATGGCTTCGCTGATTTATATCTGTCCTTACCGCCACAGCACGGTTCCGTTTCTCTTTTCGCTGCTGGAAATCGGCGTGTTCGCGTTTTTGAAGCTGACCTCGGATCAGGAAATATGGCTGCCGCAAGCGCTTCCCGGCAGTCTGGTAAACGGCATTTACCTGTTTAACGCTGCCATGTGTTTTACGATTATTCTTGTGTCTTCCTCGATCTTCAACGTATCATCGGCGCTGGCGCAGGGCCGGCTGCGGCGCAAGAACAAAGAGCTGCAGGAAGCGGCCTTCATGGATCGTCTGACCGGGACGCTGACCCGGTATGGCTTACAGGAACAGCTCAGAACCAGTCAGGGGAAATGGATGGCTGTGGCATTGGGAGATCTGGATGATTTCAAACAGGTTAACGATACCTATGGCCATATCTGCGGCGATTATGTGCTGGCAACGACTGCCCGGCTGATGCGGGAAACGGAATCGGCGCTTGTCTGCCGCTGGGGCGGCGAGGAGTTTCTGATTCTGATGGCGGATCTGCCGCAGGCGGAGGCAGAGAGAAAACTGGCAACACTGGCAGAGAAAATCCGCAGTTATCCATTTTCTTACGACGGGCATCTGATCCGGGTCACCATGACCTTTGGTCTGACTTACGGAAGGATCGGCGCGGACTTTGAAGCCGTAGTCGAGCTGGCAGATCAACGGATGTATCAGGGAAAACGTCAGGGAAAGGATCGGATTGTCTTCTAACTTGCAAAGTTGAATAAAATTCAAACTCAAGCGTGGAAACGATTGAAAATGTTGTATAATAAGCGCAGGAGGCGATGTTCATGGAACAGAAATCGTTGTTTGATGATCGCGATCTGAACAGTCCGCTGGCCAGCCGGCTGCGGCCGAAAACGCTGGAGGAAGTCGCAGGTCAGAAACATCTTTTAGGCGAGGGAAAGATCCTGCGGCAGCTGATCGAACAGGATCAGGTGTCCTCGATGATTTTCTGGGGGCCGCCGGGCGTGGGCAAAACGACGCTGGCCCGGATCATCGCTGAGCGCACGCAGTCGCATTTCGTGGATTTCAGTGCGGTGACCAGCGGGATTAAGGAAATCAAAGAAGTCATGAATAAAGCGGAGCTGAACCGCCAGATGGGCGAGAAGACAATTCTGTTCGTCGATGAAATCCATCGCTTTAATAAGGCTCAGCAGGATGCTTTCCTTCCCTTTGTAGAGAAGGGCAGTATCATTCTGATCGGCGCGACAACGGAAAATCCGTCGTTTGAGATCAACGCCGCTCTGCTTTCCCGGTGTAAGGTGTTTGTGCTGCAGGCGCTGGCAACGGAGGATTTATTGGAGCTGTTGGCGCGGGCGCTGAAGGATCCGCGGGGCTTTGGCAATTATCATGTGGATCTGAACGACGATCTGTTGTGGATGATCGCCAATTTTGCCAACGGCGACGCACGCACCGCACTGAACACTTTGGAAATGGTCGTGCTCAACGGCGATAAGAACGGCGAGGATATCGTCGTGACCAAAGAGCATCTGGAACAGTGCATCAACCGCAAATCGTTGTTGTATGATAAAAAAGGGGAGGAACATTACAATTTAATCTCCGCTCTGCACAAGTCGATGCGCAACAGCGACGTCCAGGCATCGGTGTACTGGCTGGCACGGATGCTGGAAGCGGGCGAGGATCCGCTGTATATCGCGCGGCGGGTCGTGCGGTTTGCGAGCGAGGATATCGGCATGGCGGACAGCCGGGCAATGGAGGTCGCGGTGGCGGCCTATCAGGCATGTCATTTCAACGGAATGCCGGAGTGCAGCGTCAATCTGACGCAGGCCGTCGTTTATATGGCGCTCTCGCCGAAGTCCAACGCTTTGTATATGGCATATGAAGCGGCGAAGAAGGATGCGCTGGAACATCTCGCGGAGCCGGTGCCGTTAGCGATCCGCAACGCGCCGACCGCCTTGATGAAGGAGCTGCATTATGGCGAAGGGTATCAATACGCCCACGATACCGAGGAAAAACTAACGACGCTGCAATGCCTGCCGGACGCTTTGCTGAACCGGAAGTATTATGTGCCGACGCGGCAGGGCCGGGAAGGTCGGATTCAGGAGCGGATGGAACAGATCGAAGCCTGGCAGAAGCAGCATCGCCATCAATAAAATGAAAAGATTTGGGGACTGATAAGGAGGGACGCCATGTTCATCATGATCGGCGCCGGTTCGGGGCATCGCAAAAAAGCTTATCTGGGAGTTCGGGTTTGTCCGCATTGCGGAAAACTGAGCCATTTTTATTTAGTTGAGCAGGCGCAGCAGGTATCGGTATTTTTCGTGCCGGTCGTGCGCTGGGGCAAGCATTGGGGCATCGCGTGCTCGCGCTGCAAGGCGGGCTTTGAGATCGCGGAGAATGAAAAAGAGTTCTGCCTGAAGCAGGCGCAGTGGATGCCAAGTGAAAAGCAGATGAACGAAGTGATCGAATATCTGGGCGTGCAGCTTCAATCGGGGGAAGTGCCTGACTTTGAAACGCTGCGCGAGCGGGTGCGTCTGCGCTTTGATTTCCATGTCGACGACCGCTCGCTGCAGGAGATGATCAAAGGACTGCGGCAGGCGGCGGATCAGGCCAGCCAGTTTCGTCAATTTTACTAGATGACTCAAGCATCAGCGAGAAGAAGGAAATTTCTTCATTCCCATACAATCCAATTCGCAAAAAAAACTGCGGCGTTCCTTTTTCAATATTTATATCTTGGAATGCGCAGAACAATCAGACTGGTATAAAAAAGTCATTGCGTCTAATGGGGAAGATCTGGATTGAACTGATCAATTAGAGTACAAAAAACAAACAAAAAAACATGTCTTTTCAGAAAAGCAAACAGAATTCTGAAGCAGACATGTTTTTATTGAGTCAGTTTGCATTGCGGCTCAGACAGATGGAATCATCATTAACTTAAAAACCGGTTCAGAAACGTGGTGACTGAATCCCAATACAATGTCGGGTCTACATCCGCGCTGGCCGCGTGGGCCGCGCCTTCAATGATCAGCAGCTCTTTCTCCGTCGGGCAGGCTTCATAGACCTGATAAACCATCTCTGTCGGCACATAGGTATCGTTGCTTCCGTGAATGAACATCATCGGCACTGCTGCCTTTTTCAGCTGTTCTACAGCTGACGCTTCTTTGAAGTGATAGCCGGCGCGAATCCCGGTCATGATATCCGCGGTTGCCAGAAACGGAAATTCCGGCAAGCCGAAGCGGTAATCCAGCTGATTTTTAAACATATCATATACCGAAGTGTAGCCGCAGTCTTCAATGATCGCTTTGACTTGGGAAGGCAAGGCTTCCCCTGCGGTCATCATCACGGCCGCCCCGCCCATCGAAACGCTGTACAATACGATTTCCGCATCCGGATCCTGGCTTACAACCTGATCGATCCAGAGTAAAAGGTCCTTGCGGTCCAGCCAGCCCATCCCGATATAGGATCCGTTGCTTTCGCCATGCGCGCGGTTATCCGGTGTGATGACCGTGTAGCCCAGCTGGGAAAAATGCCGGGCTTCCGTCTGCATCGCTTCTTTATTCGAGGTATAACCGTGGATGACCAGAGCGTAGCGATGCGACGCAGGATCCGCGGTGTATTGCAGCGCGCGCAGTGTCAGCCCATCCTGACTGACGATTTCTTTCTTTTCCATGGAGACGGTTTTCAGCCAGAGGTCGGTCAGCCGCTGTTCCTCGGCTTTGTTCGCTTCCTCGTTGCCATAGGTTTCATTGACCGGCGCTTTGCCGTCATTGGCGGATTGCGGTGCCTGATCGGCGCGGTAGAGCGCGTAATCGACCAGATAATTGCCGGCCCAGAAGCTGCCTGCAGTCAAGGCGGCAATCATGACGACGAGCACCGATATGAAAATTTTCGTTTTTTTCTTCATGCGGATTCATCCTCTTTTCAGGTCGGTTCGTTGAGAACCTGAACGAGGAAACAGTATAGCAGAATTTAGTTTGTATGTCAAAATAAATCATTTTACATCCTTGCCCGATTGCGGAATTTCCAGAGTGTCCGGGATTCCACAGGAAAGGCTGAGGGAAGAAGAGTGGTGGACAACGGGATTTCAAATGCACAATCTGCGGTTAATTCCGCGGCAGACATAAAAAAAGCTGCCCGCTTTCGCGTTCAGCTGTTTGTTTTTATCTGGTGCGGTAGGTGGGACTTGAACCCACATGGTTTTACCCACACGCCCCTGAAACGTGCGCGTCTGCCGATTTCGCCACTACCGCATGATCGTTAAACAGTCATTTTTCCGACTGCTTTTATATATTACACTAAAACGCTGCGCAGTGCAAGAGTTTTTTTATTTTTTCTAACCGGTTAAACTGAATTTTTTCTCTTTTCGACTTCACCGCCGGTGTTTGAGAGCGAAAATCAGGATAAAGAAGCATTCATAACGATATCCCGGCACGCAAGCAAAAAAGACAATTTAGGCAGTTTGTAGGAAACTCTGCAAACCATATTGCATTTTATAAAGAGTAGAGTATAATTGGTTAACATAGTTAAATATTAAGTAACTTAACTATCCAGACAAAAGAGGTGACCGGTATGGATGAACAGGAAATTGCTCAAAAACTGATGCGGCTGATTTACGACATGCGCCAGCGCAGCGAATCTCGCGGACGCAAGAAGAAAACGATGAATTCCCGGGATATGATGATTCTGCACGGAATTCTTCATCTCAACCCCGAAGGAATGATCAAAATGAGCCAGATCAAGGACTATTTCCACGTCAGTCCGGCAGCGGTATCGCAGGGAATCCGTTCCTTTGAGCAGCAGGGATGGGTCGAGCGGGTACTCCTGGACAACGACCGGCGCAGCGTCTACATTCGGGTGACGGAGAAAGGCCGCGAGCTGATGCAGAAAAGAGAACAGGAATTCTGTGATCAGCTGACCGCCTATTTCCGCTATCTGGGCGAATCCGACAGCCTGGCTTTAATCCGCACGCTGGAACGGACGATTGAATATTGTCAGAGTCTGGCAAGCCGGGATTCGCAGGAAAAGTAAGAAAGGAGTTTTTTTATGGTCAGGATCAAAAAGGTGAGAATCACCCAGTATTTGAAACCGTTCGCGCTCTCCATCGCGGCGGTTATCGTGCTGTTGTTTGCCCAGGCTCAATGCGAGCTGGCGCTGCCGGATTACATGGCCGACATCGTCGACGTCGGGATTCAATCCGGCGGCATTCGCAGCGCGGTTCCGGAAGTGATCCGGAAAAGCGAAGCGGAAAAACTGGCAATGTTTCTTAATGACGAACAGCAGCAGCTGTTTCTTTCAAGCTATACGCTGGTGGACGCCGGACAGGCCAGCGCAAAACAGATCAAACAAGCTCCGTTAGTCGAACAGGAACCGGTATATTTCCTGAATTCGCTGACTGACGAGGCACGTGCCTCGCTCAATTCGATGTTGGCGCGGGCGGAAATGATCGTCGTCAGTCTCCCCGGCTTAAAGAATAGCGAGGAATTCAAAGAATTAAATCTGCCGGAGGACGTCGATCTGTTTTCCCTGCTGAGGCAGCTGCCGCAGGAAGTCATTGACGACATCGTTGCCAGGATCGACGCCAGTCTGGAAGTGGCTGGTGAAAATGCGTCACCGGTAGCGTCAGCCCAGTTTATTAAAATGGAGTATCGGGCAATCGGCATCAATACCGATTCAATTCAGCTCAATTACATTTTCAGCAGCGGCTTGCGGATGTTGGGAATCGCGTTGTTTGGAACGATCTGCGCGATCATCGTAACGTTTCTGGCTTCGCGGATTGCGGCCGGCGTTTCCCGCAATCTGCGGCTGGCGGTTTTCAGCAAGGTTGAAAATTTCTCATCTGCGGAATTCAATCAGTTTTCCACCGGCACGCTGATCACCCGGACGACCAACGACGTTCAGCAGATTCAGCAGGTGCTGGTCATGTTTATGCGGATTGTCGTGTATGCGCCGATCATCGGCGTCGGCGCGATCATCAAGGTGCTGAACACCAACGCGTCGATGACCTGGATCATCGCCCTGGTCGTCGTGGTCATCATGGCGATCATGGGCGTGGCGTTTGCGGTCGTCATGCCGAAGTTCTCAATCATCCAGAAACTGCTGGATAAGATGAACTCCGTCCTGCGCGAATTTCTGGACGGCCTGCCGGTTATCCGGGCGTTCAATACCCAGGGGTATGAAGAAAAGAAATTTGATCAGGTCAATACCGATGTGACGAAAACCAACCTGTTTGTCAACCGCACACTGGCGCTGTTAATGCCGATGATGATGCTGGTGATGAACTGCGTCGGCATCCTGATCGTCTGGGTCGGCGGCCATCAGATCAATCTGGGCACGCTGCAGGTCGGCGACATGATGGCGTTTATTCAGTACAGCATGCAGATCATCATGGCGTTCTTAATGATTACGATGGTTTCGATCATGCTGCCGCGGGCGGTGGTTTCGATCAAGCGTGTGCTGGAAGTGCTGAATTGCCCGCTGTCGATCGCCGATCCGCAGCAGCCGAAGTCGTTTGATCCTCAGCAGCATGGCTACGTTGAGTTTAAAGACGTGGCGTTTCGCTATCCGGGCGCTGAGGAAAACGTTCTGGAAAACATTTCGTTCCTGGCCCGTCCGGGACAGACGACGGCCTTTATCGGTTCGACCGGTTCCGGCAAATCCACGATCGTCAATCTGGTACCGCGCTTCTTTGATGTCACGGCGGGCTCGATCGAGGTTGACGGCGTGGATATCCGCGAGGTCAGTCAGCAGGAACTGCGCCATAAGATCGGTTATGTACCGCAGAAGGGCGTGTTGTTCTCCGGCACCATCGAATCCAACCTGCGCTATGCCGACGCCGATGCCGACTGGCATCAGCTTAAGCAGGCAGCGGAAATTGCTCAGGCGAGCGAGTTCATCAACGCCAAACCGGAAGGCTACGACGCGCCGATCGCACAGGGCGGCACCAACGTTTCCGGCGGACAGAAGCAGCGGCTGTCGATTGCCCGCGCTCTGGTCCGCAATCCGGAAATCTATATTTTCGACGATTCGTTCTCCGCGCTGGACTTCAAGACCGATGCGGCGCTGCGCAAAGCCCTCAACGAGCTGTGCCAGCGGACCGGCAGCACGGTGCTGTTGGTCGCGCAGCGAATTTCGTCGATCATGCATGCCGATCAGATTGTTGTGCTGGATAAAGGCCGTATTGCCGGAATCGGAACGCATGATGAGCTGATGAAGACCTGCGAGGTGTATCAGGAAATTGCGTATTCGCAGCTGTCAAAGGAGGAATTGGATCATGACGAACACGAAGCATAATCCGAAACCGATGATGCGCGGTCCGATGGGACGGGGACATGGAATGCGCGGCGCCGGCGAAAAGGCCAAAGATTTCAAGGGCACGATGAAGCAGCTGCTGCGCTACATCAAGCCATATTCTTTATCCATGGTGTTTGGAATTCTGTTTGCGGCCGTCGCGACCGTCATGACGGTTGTCGGTCCGAAAATTTTAGGCAAAGCGACGACGGAACTGGCTGTTGGACTGAGTGCGAAAGCGATGGGAACCGGAGGCATTAATTTCGGCAGGATCGCTGAAATTCTGATTTTCTTATTATGTTTGTTCGGTTTATCAGCCCTGTTTCATTATTTCCAGAACTGGCTGATGGCCAGTGTCGCGCAGAAGGTTTCCTACAACCTGCGCAAAGCGCTGGCCGAGAAGATCGACCGGCTGCCGTTTAAATATTTTGACACGCATTCGCATGGAGATCTTCTGTCGCGGGCGACCAACGACGTCGACACGGTCTCGCAGACGCTGAATCAGTCGCTGGCGAATATCATCACGGCGCTTGTCCAGCTGTTCGGCTTCACGATTGTGATGTTGTCCATCAGCTGGGAAATGACGCTGATGGCCTTCTGTGTTCTGCCGCTTTCAGCGATCCTGGTCATGCAGATCGTCAAGCGTTCGCAGCGGTTCTTCGCCCGTCAGCAGGAAGCTTTGGGCGCAGTCAACGGCCATATTGAAGAAATGTATTCCGGGCATATCGTCATGAAAGCGTTCAACGGCGAGGAACGTTCGATCGCGGAATTCAGTGAGAATAACCAGCGGCTGTACGATTCCGCGTGGAAATCGCAGTTCTTAAGCGGCATGATGCAGCCGTTAACAACGCTGATCGGCAACCTCGGCTATGTCGGCGTCTGTATCCTGGGCGGCTGGCTGGCGATCAGGGGCGCGATTGAAATCGGCGACATTCAGGCTTTTATCGCCTATGTCCGCAACTTTAATCAGCCGATCAACCAGCTGTCTCAGTCGATGAACGTCCTGCAGTCGACAGCGGCGGCGGCAGAGCGGGTCTTCGAATTCTTAAACGAGGAAGAAGAAGTCGCTGAAACCACAACGCCGGCGCCAGTTCGCGACCGGCACGGCAAATCCCTGATTCAGGGACAGGTGACGTTTGAAAACGTTCATTTCGGCTACAATCCGGACAAGATCATCATCAATGATTTCTCGATGTTCATCAACGCCGGCAAGCGGGTTGCCATCGTCGGGCCAACCGGCGCGGGTAAAACGACGATCGTCAAGCTGCTTATGCGGTTCTATGAGCTCAACGGCGGAACGATTTATGTCGATGGACAGGATATCAGAAATTACAAGCGGTCAGATCTGCGCTCGCTGTTTGGCATGGTGCTTCAGGACGCGTGGCTGTTTGACGGCACGGTCATGGAGAACCTGCGTTACGGACGGCTGGACGCGACGGATCAGGAAGTCATCGCGGCGGCCAGGGCGGCGCATGTGGACCACTTTATCCGCACGCTTGATCATGGCTATCAAACGATGATCGACGAGGATTCCGGCAATATTTCGCAAGGGCAGAAGCAGTTGTTAACGATTGCGCGGGCGTTCCTGGCGGATCCGAAGATTCTGATTCTGGACGAAGCGACGTCCTCGGTCGATACGCGGACGGAGGTCCTGATTCAGAAGGGCATGGAAACGTTGATGAAAGGCCGCACAAGCTTCATCATCGCGCACCGTCTGTCCACGATCCGCGACGCCGATCTGATTCTGGTCATGAAGGACGGCGACATCGTCGAAGCGGGCACGCATGATTCGCTGATGGCGGATAACGGCTTCTACGCTTCCCTGTATAACTCACAGTTTGAGGATTGTGAATAAAAGAATCTATATTCAGTCTGAGAACAGGCAACTGCGGTTTGGATCGCTGCAGCGATGATTGTTTTCGTTAAGCAGGATGGTTTATGGAAAAGGAATTTTGATATTTATCGTCAGCGGATTGCGGGCCAGTGTTGGGCTGCAGCTCGTCTGGATAAATTTCTTCCTTTTCCTTTTTTAGTGCGGCGATGGATAAAAGTGCTGCCAGAGTGGAAGCAATAAAGCAGCGGATTTTTAAAGTGCAGGGTGAAGCCGGATTCAATGGAGGAATTGCAGGGGAGCGGCATCGCGGATGCGCTGCCAATGCAATCTGAACGCCTACAATACGCCACTATCGCTTGTGATCATTCAAAATGATAAAAAACAGTCATGATCACCGATCAGACAGCAGGGATTGCAACGTGTGAAATTGCGGCTTCTTTGGAAAAGGCCGCAGGGCAGGAAGACCGCTCACAAATCATCAAAGCCATGCTTTGATCCATGATCAAGACTGCTGCCGGCGGTTCCCCTGACTGCGTGAAAGCAGGGGGAAAGACGGGATTTTGCTTTCAATCATTGCGAAATTCGAATGAGAGTCTTACATTTCCATGACTTTGAACAGGCGGCAGGAGAAACCGGAAAAATTCCGTGTATAATAAAATCAGAAAAGAAACGATGTTATCCTGCAGGCGAAAGTGACGGTTGAAGCGCACCGAAGAAGCAGATTTCAGAAAAACAGAATTCGACAGCTTGAAGATCTCTGCGAAAACGGATTCAGCCCGGGTGTTTTTGCGCAGCCTCAGGATGACAGAATACAGGTTTTTAAGCTTCTGCTGAAAGATTGTAATGAATTGCCTGGACAAAAAAGGAGGGATATCATGAAGAAAAGATTAAGACATCTGATCATGATCGGCGGATTGTCGCTGGGATTGTTCTTCTCGCTGCAGCCGGCTGCAGCTCAGACGCTTGCGGAAGAGCGAACAGGCGAGGTTTTGCCTGCGGCCGCCCCGGGACGGCTTGTCCTGGATACCGGCATGAACCGGACCGGGAAACGGACGGCCAGACAGGCTGGCGAAGTGACGATCGCCTCCTTTGACCCGTTGGAACCGAACGTTGCCGAACAAACCGTAGCGGTGGGCACGGCTCTGTCAAAATTGAACCTTCCGGAATCATTGTCCGGGACGGATTTGGAAAAGAATCCGCTGCCAGACATTCCGGTCACATGGAAAACGAAGGACGCGGCTTACGATCCGTCAAAACCGCAGGATTATATATTTATCGCTGAACCTGGCTCAGGCTATGTTCTGGCGCCGGCTGCGGCGCTGCCGGAAATTGTGGTCACGGTGACCGGCTTCGAGCCGACGACGCTGCCTGAAAACTATGTGCGCGTCACGGTGAGGGCGGGCGAGCTGAAGACCAAGGTGGAAAAGGGACCGGTCTTGCCGCAGAAGATCGCGGCCTTGTTTATCGAAGGTACGCTGAATGAACAGGATATGAAGTACATTCGCGGAACCTTGACGAATTTAAAAACATTGGATTTGGAAAAAACAGCGCTGATTACCATTCCCAACGCGGCTTTCTCAAGCATGACTTCCCTGGAAAACCTCGTTTTGCCCACGTCAGTGAAGACGATCGGTGAACAGGCGTTGAAGGACTGCACGCATTTGACCGCGGTGAATCTGGCGGGGGTCAATGTCGTTGGCGACAGTGCGTTTGAAGGCTGCGCCAGTCTGGGAGCCGTTAATCTCTCCCAGGTTCAGACCTTGGGAGAAAAAGCCTTTGCCGGCTGTTCCAATCTGACGCTGGCGGCGGATACCAATTTAAGCCAGGCGCTGAAAACGATCGGCGAATCTGCTTTTGAGAATTGCGGAAAACTGACGGGTGTGGATCTGTCCCAAGTTGAGGCGATCGGGACCGCCGCTTTCAAAAACTGCGAAAAGCTGACGCTGAAAGCTGGAACCAATCTGAATGAGAAAGTAACGATAATTCATCCGTTCACCTTCACCAGCTGCACTTATCTGACGGCCGTCGATTTATCGCATGTCGCCATGATCGGCGGCAGTGCGTTTAAGAACTGCGGTCGTCTGGGCGAAGTGAATTTATCGCAGGTTACCCTGCTGCAGGACTCTGCGTTTGAAGACTGTCATCAATTAAAGCTCAAGGCCTCGACGAATTTGAATCCGGGATTAAGCGTCATCGGCAACCGGGCGTTCAGCCAATGTTCAGCCCTGACGCAGATTGATTTGTCACATGTCGAAACGATCGGTGAGGAAGCTTTCGCTCATTGCGCTTCGATCAGCGAAGCCAATCTGATCAAAACGACGACGCTGGGCGCCGGAGCCTTTAAAAACTGCACAGGCTTGAGCGTGCTGGGAATGCCGGCGAACAAGCCGAACTGGCAAACTACTCCGTTTGAGAATGTGCCGGCCGTCTTACTGCTGTTTGAAAACAGTCAGACGTATGCGGATTTATCTGTATTTCCTTCCGGTTCTTCCGTTCCGGTCATCGAAGGAAAGGATATCCAGGCCGGGGAAACGCTGGAATTGACGATAAAACCGCAGATCAACGTGAACGTCACATATCAATGGAGCTTTAACGGAACTCCGCTGAGTGCGCAGACAAATCCGACTTTGAAAATTGATCAGGCGCTGGCCAGCCACAGCGGCGTCTATCAGTGCGACGTGATTTGGGGACCTTTTGTTCAGCGGGCGGAAAAGACGGTAAAAGTGACGGAAATCATACCAACGCCAACCCCGACGCCAACGCCGACCCCGACCCCGAAACCGCAGCCGGTGCACGAACACAATTATGGGCCGATGCAGTCCGATCCGACCTGGCATTACCGCGAATGCCTTGACGGCGACGGCGCCAAGGCGGAAATCGCGGAGCACACGCCGGGCGACTGGATCATCATTGAAAAGGCCACCGCGACGAAACCGGGAAGCAAAAAGAAAGTCTGCACCGTTTGCGGAAGACAACTGGAGTGGCAGGAAATCCCGGCCACCGGTCCGGAATATGCGCAGAAAACATTGAAGTCCAAAGAGAACGGGATTCAGATTCACGGCGAGTTCAGCTTTAACTCGGCGCTGGCGGCCTCCGCGGAACTGCCGCATAAGGAAGGGTCTTGCGATGCATGCGACGCAATTCGTGAGCAGCAGAAGAAGGACGGCTGGCTGTCTGGCTATCGGCTGCAGCTGAAGGCGGGAAAATACCGCGGCTCGCTGACGATTGAAATTCCGGTGGATCAAAAAGACGGAACGGAATTAAACGTATGGATTTGTCAGAATAAAACATGGGTGAAAGATACGAAAAAAGTGACGTCCAAAACGATAACCCTCACTATGGACAGCTGGCCTGATTATATTGGATTCTCTGAAGTACCGGTTGTGATCAGCGGACTTCCAGGTTCCCTGAATTTAACGGTCGGCGAACAAACGACGCTGAAACCGCAGCCGGAGGGCGGCAGTTGGGAATACGATCCCTCAGTTCTGGAAATCACAGGACAGGACAGCTATACTGTAAAAGCGCTGAAGACCGGTGAAACGACGATTACCTATTCAGCGGGCGGCGAGCGGTTCAGTCTGAAAGTTCAAGTCGCAGAGAAAGCGGCGGAACCTGAACCGGAAGTAAAGAAAACCGGAAGCATCGTTCCGTTTGCGATTGGGATTCTGGTCTTTGCGGCGGTCGTACTGATCGGCGGCGCCGTGTTCTTGAAGCGGCAGATTGATCAGTCTCAGGGCTGATCAAAACCACGGGGAAAGACATCGGTCACACGCTCCTTGACGAGGCGCAAACCGGGTGAACCCGGCGCGCAGGACAAGCGGAATCAGCGGCAGAACCTGCAGTGAGAGCTTACAGCGAGAGGATGAAAATCGTCTCGCTTTTTTGGCGGCGATCAAGCAGCCGGACAGCCGCGGCCTTTCACGGAGACGACGCAGCGTGAAACCGCTTTCTCAGGTCAGAATATCTGCATTTTCTTTTTTGGCGCACTCTGTTATAATGGTCTCAATTCAATAGAAGAGACAGGGGGAGTGGCTGTGGATAACTTCTTGATTGCCAATATTGCGCTGGACATTTTCTGCCTGATCTTATCGCTCATCCCGATCATCTATCTTGGAAACGATCATCGTTGGCATCAGAAATTAAACCGCTATTTTCTGGGGGTCAGCGTTTCCAACGGATTGATGATTATCGGTGATCTGGGCGACTGGTGCTTCCGGGATATCACAACTCCGTTGATGATGACAGCGGCAATCTTGCTGGTTGTCCTGTATTATGTCAGCTCCGCCTTTGTCCTGTATTTTTTTGCCCGTTACATCGATGAATATTTGAAACTGACGCATCCTGTAAGAACGATCTTTTTGCGGAGTATCACGCTGTTGTGCGGCGTACAGATTTTCTTCGCGCTGATCAGTCCGCTGACCGGAGCGATTTTTACCATTACCGCCGCCGGCTATCAGCGGGGTTCGCTGTTTTTGATATCCCAGCTGGTTCCGCTGTTCTGTTATTTGTCGTTTACCTGGCTGGTCGTACTGAATCGAAAAAAGCTCATCCGCCGTGAAGTGATCTTCTTTTTGTTGTATATCTTTATTCCGCTTGGCGCCGGGGCGTCGCAGATGTTTCTTCGCGGGATCGCGGTGGTGAATGTCGGCGTAACGCTGGCGCTGTTGTTTATCTTTGTCAATATTCAGTCCGAGCGTGATCTGCTGATCCGGCAGCAGGAAAAAGAATTGGCGGAATCCCGGGTTGAAATCATGCTTTCGCAAATCCAGCCGCACTTTCTATACAACACGTTGACAACAATCTGCCAGCTTTGCGATGTGGATCCCCATCAAGCGAAAGCGGCAATCCGGGATTTTTCATTGTTTTTGCGCGGAAATATGGATTCGCTGGAAAGCAAGGCGCCGATTCCTTTTGAACAGGAGCTTCTCCATGCGGAAAATTATCTGTCACTGGAACGTCAGCGCTTTCAGAACCGGCTTAAAGTGGTTTATGAAATTACAGCGCGGGATTTTTCGATTCCCTCGCTCACGCTGCAGCCGATTGTGGAAAACGCCGTGCGCCATGGCGTATTGAGAAGGGAAGAAGGAGGCACCGTTACGATCCGGACTGAGGAAACGCCAGACGCTTACCTTGTCATCGTCGCTGACGATGGTTTGGGTTTCTCTGATAAATTTGAAGAAGACAATCAATCTCATATCGGAATTAAAAATGTAAGGGAGCGGCTGGGGATGTTATGCGGCGGAACGCTGACCTTGCAAAGTACGCCGGGCAAAGGGACTGTGGCGACCATCATGATTCCCAAGGAAGGAGCAACGTTATGAATTATATCGCAGTCGACGACGAACCTTTCGCGCTGAAAGATCTGGAGGAAGCGCTGGCGGAAGCGGCGCCGGACAGTGTCTTACGAACGTTCGGCGTTCCCAGCGAGGCGCTGGCTTATGTTCGTGATCATCCTTTCGACGCCGCGTTTCTGGACATCGAATTGGGAAGTATGAACGGATTGGTGCTGGCAAAAAAATTGAAAGATCTTTGTCCGCAGGCGCATATCATTTTTGTCACGAGCTATAAACAATACGCGCTGGGCGCGATTCAGATGCATGCGACAGGTTATTTGTTAAAGCCGGTCACAGCGGAGGCTCTGCGCCGGGAACTGACCTTTGCCTATGGCGAAGCGCTGCGGCAAAAGCGGGTGCGGGTGCAGACCTTCGGCGGCTTTGATATTTTTGTGGATGGCCGTCCTGTCACGTTTAAACGCGCAAAATCCAAAGAACTGCTGGCTTATCTGATCGACCGGCGCGGCGTCAGCGTGACGGCGGCGGACGCCTGTGCCGCATTGTGGGGCGATGCTTCGATTAAGGCCAGTAAAAAAGGGTACTTCCGGATTGTTGTCAAGGGATTGCGGGAAGCGCTGCAGGCGGCGGGCATCGAAGAAATTCTGCTGCGCTCATGGAACAGCCTCGCGATCCTTCCGGAACGGCTGGATTGCGACAGTTATCACTTCCTGGACGGCGATCCGCAAGCTGTCAACAGTTATCGTCACGATTATCTCTGCTGCTATGAATGGGCGGAATTCCGCCTGGAATAAACGCAGAACTTTCATCATCAGCATATCCGGCTTCCTCATGGGAGTCTTTTTTTTGCGTGAAATGCATAGCCGGTTTGTAACGGATTTGTAACGGGACGTGTGGTAACATTATTAAAATTGAGGTGATCACGATGGGGATTTTAGTCGTGGGCCGGCGTAAGGCGAGCTTGAAGACCGGCATGGTTATTTAAAGCCGCAATACGCCGAGTTCCTGAAGGTGCAGGCAGGATAAAATTGCCGATTGGAGTTTACAGCGAGGCTCAGGCCCGACCGGTGGTTTTGAGTTGAGCATTTAGTTTTGACGTTGAGCTTAAAGAGGTCATCGTTTTCCAACCGCAGAAAGAAAAGAAGGAGAAAAATAAATATGAATCCAACAGTACAGGAATCTGATCAAAAAATCCGGACTGTGAAACGCAACGTCAAGTCCCGGGAACAGCTTGAAGAGGAAAATCAGGCGCTGCAATACGACGCGGAACATGACTGGCTGACGGGTCTGTATAATCGCAAAGCCATGGAACGGCTGTGCAATGAATGGCTGCTTGATAAAAATACAGGAATTTTAATCATGATGGATCTGGATTATTTCAAGCAGGTGAACGACCGGTATGGTCATATCACCGGCGATCAGGTCCTGCAGAACGTTGGTTATGTGTTGATAAAAATGCTGCCGCCCGACAGTCTGATCAGCCGTGTGGGCGGCGATGAATTCACAGTATTGCTCAGAGGACAGGATGAAAAGAAAGCTGAGCAGCTGTGCACGCAGCTTCGCCAGCGACTGCGGCATATACGTCTTCGCGAATGCCCGAATCTGCGATTGGACGTCACGATTTTTCAAACGGCTTCCATGCCTGGCGATACGTATCAGAGAATGTACGATCGGGCGGATCAGCAGATCATACAGAAAAAACATGTCCGCAATATCCGCAAGATGGAGTTAAAGCGGCAGGAAGAAAACGGCGGAGTGACGCTCGATATGAAGTTAATCGCTTCACAAATGCACGAAAGTCACGCCCGCCCGGGTTCCTTCTGTCAGGATTATGAAACGTTTAAAGCAATTTACCGCTTTGCCGAACGGAAAATGTGCCGTTCTCAGGAATCGGCCTTTCTTCTTTTATTCACTCTGACGGACAACAAGGGCGACTTTCCGGCATTGGTGCGCCGCGATGAGGAAATGGATATTCTGGGGGTGATTATTCATGATCATCTGCGGATGAGCGATGTTTTTACGCAGTACAGCAGTTGTCAGTATCTGGTTATGGTTTCTGATATAACCCTTGATAACGCAGATAAGCTCGCGGATCGGATCACCCGGACTTTTTATCAGAAACATACAAACGGTTGTCCGCACATCCTGTTGCGTTACAGCTATCCGCTGCAGCCGACTCGCGTCGAAGTGCACCGGAGAAATGAAGAAAATGCGGCTTCACGCCGCTAAAGCATCCCGGCGTAAAAGTCGGCGCGGCATCTTAAATCCTTAGAAGCAAAGCTGAAAAAACTGTTTTGCGTCAGCGGCCTCAAAGCAGCGGTCAATCTTTTGTATCCATAATCAGATATAGGGGGTATTTGATCTATTTAAAAACCTGACGGTTATAAGTCCTTCGTTCGGTGAGACTGCGGTGATTCGCATTCTGCGTAAAAGGAAAGATGCGAAAGCGGTGGATGGCGGACGCAGGAAAAAAGACAAGGTTCAAAAGGAGAGGGCATATTGCAGGTATGAGGGAATCAGCCAGATCATACTGTAAATAGAAACTAACGCGGCCATCTTTGGCATAGGGCTGCCATTTTGTGACAGCGACCGTGGTCCGGATCATCATAAAAAGACTGGCAAATTTCCGTTAATTTGACTGAAATGATGAAAGAAGAAACGCAGATAGCATCTTTGATAAGTGAGGGAGGGGGAATTTGATGAAAAAACAGACATGGAAAATCGCGGCATTCGTGATTCTGGGGATCGGCGCTGCGGCCTCATTCCTCGTTGTTCGCCCGATGGAAAGCAAAAGCCCGCCGCTGCGCCGGGGAATGTTTGAATGGCAGGAGGAGCGGGTGGTTGATCGAAAAGACGTTGACGAGCTGATCGGCAGATTTCAGATTACCGACTGGGTTCAGGAACTGAGCGTTCCGGTTGACCGCAAAACGACAGCCGCTTTTGTCCGTCATCTGCATCAGGCAAAGGTGAAAACTTACGCGCTGGTTGGCGAAACCGATTGGGGCTATGAGGCCGACGGTGCATCCCTGATTGCATATCTGGAAGAACTCGTCCGGTATAACGATCAGGTCACACCGGCGGAACAGCTTGTCGGCGTGATGGTCGACGTGGAGCCGTACACTCGTTCGCGCTGGAAGGAAGATCCTGCCGGACACATGGAAACCTATGTTTCCGGGATGATCGCAGCTTACCGCTACGCGCAGAAGCACGATCTGATCTTCATCGCCTGCATTCCCCGCCATTATGATGACCAGGGCCTGACGGAGCTTCTGGAAATCCTGATCCGGGACGGCTGCGATGAGGTGGCGGTCATGGATTATGACTGCGGGGCGGAAGTCGAGAAACTGGAAACGGAAGCCCAGCTTACAAAGAAATATGGGAAGGTTCTGCACTGCATCCTGGAATTTCAGCAGGTGGGCAAGCACGGTCTGACGGAAGACAAGACTTACCGCAACAAGGGGCTGGCCGCGGCAGAGGCGGCCTGGAAACAAGTCGATCAGGCATTTCCATTGATCAGCATCGTTCATGATTATCACTGGTCGAAGCCGCTGATTGAAATGATGGAGGAGAGTCAATGAACGAGGTACTGCGGCAGGAACGGAAATTTCTGATTTCAGCGACGCAGCGGGCTCGTTTCGAGGGCCAGCTGGACGCGCTGCTGCATCAGGATACCCATAACGGCGATCTTGTGCAGGGGGGATATCGGGTGCGATCGTTATATTTCGATACGCTGAGCGACCGGGATTTCAACGCAAAGATGGACGGCGTGGAGGAACGGCGGAAAATGCGTCTGCGTGTGTATCATCCTCAGGATAAAACTGCCTTTCTGGAAATGAAGCAGAAACAGGGTTCCAATCAGCTCAAGCGTTCGCTGCCCATCAGGTGCGAAGACGCCGTGCGGCTGATCGCAGGGGATTTCAGTCCGCTGTTAAAATACAAGGAAGCGTTCGCGGCGGAATGTTACGCCATTTTAAACCGTGAGCATTACCGGCCGAAAACGGTGGTCGAATATCGCCGCAAGGCGTATGTGCTGCCGGAGAACAGCATCCGCATCACGCTGGACAGTGAGATCCGGGCCAACGAGTTTCATTATGATATTTTTGACGGGGAGCTGGCGATGGCGCCGATGCTGGACCCGTGGAAAACCATTCTGGAAGTGAAATACAATCATTTCCTGCTGACGTATGTGCGCGACATTCTCCGCAGCTGCAATCAGAGCGAACTGTCCGCGAGCAAGTATTGCATGGCGCGGCGGATCGGGCTGCGATACACTGAATTTTATTAAAAAGGGGGTAACATCGAGTGAGTTCTTATTTATCGAATTTAATGCAGCAGATCGAGGCGCTGAACGCCGGGCAGATTCTGGCGCAGATTCTGATCGCGATCGTGCTGGGCTTCGTCATTTATCTTTCTTATTATCTGGCGCATGCCGGAACCGTTTACAGCCGCAAATTCAACGTCAGTCTGGTCGTTTTGACCGTGCTGACGACAGTCGTCATGACGGCGATCGGCAACAACGTCGCGCTGTCGCTGGGCATGGTCGGCGCGCTGTCGATCGTGCGTTTCAGAACGGCGATCAAGGATTCCCGCGACACCGTTTATATCTTCTGGGCGATCGTCGCCGGTCTGTCCTGCGGCGTCGGCGATTATATGACGGCGGGGCTGGGTTCCGCCGGGGTTTTTCTGGTGCTGTTGGTGCTGGGGCGGATCAAGAATGAAAACAGGATGCTATTGATCGTGCGCGGCGCACGCAGTACGGAGGAGCGGATCATGTCGGTTATCACGCATTATTTTGACGGCCGCCTGGATCTGCGCGTCAAGAACACAACCCGCGAAACGATCGAACTGATCTATGAAATTCCGCGGAAAACCTATGAAAAGAACCTCAGGAAGACCTCGAGCATTGACGAGGAATTATATCAGATCGAACATGTCCAGTATGTGAATATCGTCGCCCAGGACGATGATATCAGCAGCTAGAGGTCTGATCCATGCGTAAACGGACAATGGCCTGGCTGACGCTGGCGGCTGTGGTCGTGGTCAGCGGTACAGCCCAGCTGACCTTTGGAAAAATGCAGACACGGATTCATCAGCACCGGGAAGCGGCGCCCGCCTACGATCCATCCGCGGCGCTGGACTGCATTCGGGAGACGGAAATCTCGAAATATCAATATGATGAAGCGGCCGTCGACGTGGACCAGCTGAGCACGCATCTGCCGTTGGTGGTGATCGAAACGGACGAAGCAATTCCCGGCGTGCCTTATTATGGCGACGATCGCTCCCACCGCAAGATGACGATGACGTCAACCGGCGAGGAGTTTCTGGTCGCAAATATGAAAATTATCAATCAGGATGATAAGCTGAACACGCTTCAGGATCCGTCGTCGCTGAAGACACAGATTCGGATCCGCGTGCGCGGCAACACTTCGCGCTGGTTTGATAAACAGTCTTTTGCGATCAAGACAATCCACCACGACGGAGAAAATAAAAATGTATCAATCATGGGCATGGAAGCGGATCATGACTGGGCGCTGCATGGGCCGTTTCTGGACAAGACGTTAATGCGCAACTATGTCGCGATGAACCTGGCGGGCGAGCTGATGGACTATGCGCCGGACGTGCGGTTTTGCGAAGTGGTGATCAACGGTGAATACCGCGGCGTGTACGTGATGATGGAAACCGTCAGCACCGGCAAGGGCCGGATCGAAATCGAAAAGCCGAATAATACCCGCAACGTTACCGGTTATATCGTGGAGCTGGACAATGCGGCCCAGCCGGACCCGCGCAGCAAAGCGGATAATTTTACAAAATACGTGCAGATTCTGCGTAAAAGTGCGTTCTTCGATATCCGCTATCCGGGCAGCGAAGCGCTGACGCCTCCGTTGAAGGACTTTATTGAACGCGATCTCAGCCGGTTTGAAAAAGCGCTGTATTCTTTCGATTACGACAGCTCGCGCTACGGTTATAAAAATTTCATCGACATCGACGAATTCGTTGATTACTTCATTCTTATGGAAGTCTTTGTGCAACATGACACCGGCAACCTTTCGACCTTCTTCTACAAAGACGTCAACGGGAAATTCAAACCGGTCGTCTGGGATTTCAACAACAGTCTGGGCAATGTTTCCGACAGCTCCGACGATGACTTTCTGATCCGCCAATTCGTCTCCGTACAGGCGCCGTGGTTCACGATGCTGATCAAGGACGAGGACTTTATCAATCAGGTCATCTACCGGTATCGCCAGCTGCGCGCAGGGATTCTGAGCGATGAACAGGTATCCGCCTATATCCAGGAAGTCGTCGATTATCTGGGACCGGCCGTCGACCGGAATTTTGCGGTCTGGGGCTACAGCTTTGATCCGGAAAATCTGGACAAACGCAATAAATTGTTGCCGGATGAAAAGAATCTGCGGTCCTATGAAGCGGCGGTGAAACAGTTTCATGACGCGTATCTGCAGCGGCTGGCCTGGCTGGATGAGCATATCGAAGTGCTCAGGCAGTATTGTCATGAATCCGCGGTCAAGAAGTATAACCATTAAGCCGGAAGGAGGAGAGCCTGCATGAAAAAATTTATTATCGCCTGCGCCGTGATCGTGATGCTCGCCGCCGGCGGGTTGTTTCTGTCTTCCCGCATCGGACTGACCTTTCAATGGGAAAGCCTGCGGAAAACGTCGGTGGAGACGTTTACAAAAGTTGAGGGCAAGACGATTCTTGTCGATCAGGGGCAGGGCATGGAACCTTTCGAGATCCGCGGCGCCAATCTGGGCAGCGGGATTCCGGGCCATTTTGCGACGGATTACGCGATTGATAAGGAAACCTATCTGCGGTGGTTCGCCGAAATTCAGGCGATGGGCGCGAATTGCATCCGTGTCTACACGCTGCTTCAGGATGATTTCTACAATGCGTTTTGGGAATACAACAAGGACCGCGAACAACCGCTCTATTTGATCCACGGCTTGTGGGTGAATGATTACACGCTGTTCTCCCACCGCGACGCCTACGATCCGGACTTCATGAACACGATGATCCAGGACAGCCGGACGTTAGTCGATATCATCCATGGAAACAAACGGTTTTCCTTAGGCGAGGGTCTGGGCAGCGGCTCTTACAACCATGATATTTCGCAATGGGTTCTGGGGTATATTCTGGGTGTGGAATGGGAAGACACGACGGTCGCCTTCACGGATCACATGCAGGACAAAAAGAATCAATATCATGGGAAGTACATGACGACCACTGACGATGCGTCGCCGTTTGAGGCGATGCTGGCGCAGGTCGGCGATAAAATCATCGAATATGAGACGCAGACCTACAAAGCCCAGCGGCTGATCGCGTTTGCCAACTGGCCGACGACGGACCCGCTTGAATGGGATTCGCTGGTCGAATACTACTTCCGTAAATTTGAACAGGTCGACGTCGAGCATATCCAGACAACCGACCGGTTTCTGTCGGGGCAGTTTGCTTCCTACCACGTCTATCCCTACTATCCCGATTACTATGGCTTTATGGACGTCATGGACATTGATGTTGAAAACAAGCGGCAGTTTGTCGACGCTGACGGCGTCTTCAATTCCTATCAGGCTTATCTGACGACGCTCAACGCGTATCACACGATGCCGGTTGTCATCGCGGAATTCGGGGTGCCGAGCTCACGCGGGCGGGCGCAGAGCGACCGCAACACCCACCGCGCCCAGGGCGGCATGTCCGAAGCGGATCAGGCAGAAGCGCTGAAAACCTGTTATCAGGATATCATGAGCGCCGGCTGTGCGGGATCGATCGTCTTCACGTGGCAGGATGAATGGTTTAAGCGGACGTGGAACACGATGGCCTATACCGATTTGACGAAAACACCGTATTGGAGCGACGTTCAGACCAACGAACAATTCTTCGGCGTGCTCGCCTTCGATCCGGGCGAGGAGAAAAGTGTCTGTTATGTCGACGGCGACGTGAGCGAATGGACCGCGGACGATCAAGTCCAGCTGACGGACACGCCCACCGGACAACTTTCGCTGGCTTATAAATACGATGAAAAATATCTGTATCTGTACGTCAACAAAGAAAATTATGATCCGCAGACAGAGAAGCTCTGGATTCCATTTGATACGACGCCGAAGACCGGCAGTACCCACTGCGATGGAATCCCGCGGTCGTTTGAGCGGCCGGCCGACTTTGTGCTGATCCTGGACGGGAAGGAAAACAGTAAGCTGATCGTGCAGAAGCGCTACGAAGCGCTGCGGGCGATCTATTCCCATCGCGTATATTTCGAAGACGCTTATCTCAACGCCCCGGCAAAGGATACCTCGGAATTTGTCGACATCAATCTGGTGCTGCAGATTCCTGACGATCCGCATGACGAGCTGGCCAATACGAAAGCGGATAAGGCGGAAACCTACAATACCGGTCAGCTTCGCCATGGCAACGCGAATCCGGAGAATCCGGACTTTGATTCGCTGGCCGATTTTATGATCCGGGGCGATGCGATTGAAATCCGTCTGCCCTGGTCGCTGCTGAATTTCCTCAATCCGTCGGAAATGATGATTCACGACGATTACTATGAGCATTACGGGATCGAAGGGCTGAAGATCCATGAGATTTATGCCGGAGTCGGACTGGCCGCTGATGAAGCAACGCCGATTCCGATGACCGATCTTCCGCTTCAAGGCTGGGGCCGGCATCCGACTTCGCATGAACGTCTGAAACAAGGCTATTACGCGATGCAGGATATCTGGGCGGGAAAGTGAGGCGGCATGCATGGTAATCCGGATTGACTATCTGATTTACGTTTACATGACGCTGTGTTTGTGCATGCTGGCGTACAATCTGTTTTATCTGGGAAAAAACAAGTGGATGCAGCGGCGGACGGAGAAACAAATCCAAAACCAGGCCCGCCGCTTACAACGCTTGTTGTTATTTCCCGAGAAGACGGCCGCCAACGTGGATGAGAAAATAAAGAAAGATCTGAAGAACACACATCATCTGGTTGTGCTGGAAGGAACCGTCGACGTGCTGGAACAGAATCCACTGACGGTAAAACTGCTGCAGGCCTGGCTGCCGACGCTGAAGCCGGTGTTTGCGGAGCTGATTGACGGGACGATGAAAAAAAGCGTAATGGAACGTTCCTACTTTGCCTATCTTGTTACACGTTTTAGACTGTGCGGACAAAGCCGCAATGATCCGATCGCGACGGCGATGATCCAGCTGACGGCGCAAGCTTCGATTTATTGCCGGGAGAATGCGTTGGGCGCCTTGTATCAGTGCGGAAGTATTGATCACATTGTCAAAGCGTATCGCGTCATGGGACGCCATGAAATCGAACACAGCCGCAAGCTGGTGACCGACGGATTGCTGGAATTTCATGGCGACCGGGAGCAGCTGGCGCAGGCTTTGTGGCAAAACTGGGATGAATTCACACCGCATTATCAGGTTGCGTTCATTGATTTTATCCGGATGGTTTCCGGGAATTTTCGGGAAACCTTATTTCCGCTGCTGAGTCAAACGGAGCTGGATCGGGAAGTGACCTTTGCCGTCATGCGCTATTTCCGCAAATATCCTTACCGTCCGGCCGGAACGGTGCTGCGTCAGACTGTCATCGACTGGGAAAAACAGGATTGGGAATATGCGGCGATCGCGGCGGCTTCCCTGGAGAGTTATCCCGAGATGGAAACCGTCAAGGCGCTGCTGGTCGGCGTGCAGAGCGATAACTGGTATGTCCGCGACAATGCTTCCGATTCGCTGCTGCAGCTGACGAAGCCGCTGGCCATTCTGGAAATGATCCGGCAGCTGAAGGATTCTTACGGCCGGGACATGCTGCGCTACAAGGCGCTGAGCGCCGGACTGCTTCAGCTGGATGAAAAGGGCGAACTGAGGGTCGCAGAAAATCGAATGGCGAAAAGTCCGAGGGGGTCATCGAATGAAATTCTAAGCGCAGTCATTGAAGCGGATTCATCGGAAGAAGCGCTTCCAGCCTTGCAGAAATGGGGGAATGCAGAATGATTGAATTTGTAAAAACCTTTCTGTTCTGCGTCGATGTTTTCTTCGTTCTCTATTTATTCGGATACAGTACGTTTTTATTTTTGTCAGTGATTGTCGGCTCGGTGGATTTGTATCAGAAACGCCGCGACGACGAGCTGAAAAATAACCTCAAGCGGAAGTTTTTTATCCCGATCAGCATTCTGGTTCCCGCCCACAACGAGGAAACCACGATTGTGGACACCGTCTGCACGCTGCTGAGACAGGATTATCCGCTGTTTGAAATCGTGGTGATCGACGACGGATCCACCGATGAAACCGCGCAGCGGATGATCGACTATTTCCAGATGCGCAAGATCGAGCGGCCGATCCGCCGTCAGCTTCGCTGCAAGCCGGAAACCGCGATTTACGAAGCGAAATCCAACAAGATTCAGCTGACGCTGATCCTGAAAGAAAACGGCGGCAAGGGGGATACGCTGAACATGGGCATCAACGTATCCCGCTTTCCGTACTTTATCTGCATGGACGCCGATTCGATGCTTCAAAAGGATTCGTTGTTTGAGATCGCCAAGCCGGTGCTGGAAAACGATAAGGTCGTAGCCTGCGGCGGCCAGGTGCGAATCTCCAACGGCATTGAAATGGTCGACGGCGAGGTCACAAAATATACCCTGCCGAAGCGGATCATCGTCGCGATGCAGGTGCTGGAATACGATCGTTCGTTTCTGGCTTCGCGGATTTTTATGGATCACTTCAACGGTAATCTGATCATTTCCGGCGCATTCGGTCTGTTTCAGAAAAAGATGGTGATTCTGGCTGGCGGCTACGATCCTTCGACGATGGGCGAGGATATGGAGCTGGTCGTCAAGCTGCATGTTTTCTGCCGTGCGAATCATCTTGATTACAGCATCCGCTATGCCCCGGATGCGATCTGCTGGACGCAGGGACCGGGGAATCTGCTCGATCTGATGAAGCAGCGGCGGCGCTGGCATATCGGCTTGTTTGAAAGTCTGACGCGTTACCGGTATGCGATCGGCAAGAAGGAATACGGTCTGATGGGAACGATTTCGTTTCTGTATTTCTGGCTGTATGAGCTGATGTCGCCGTATATTGAAGTCTTCGGTTTGTTTACGATTGTTTTATCGTATTTCGTCAATCTCATCAACGTTCCGTTTATGCTTTTATTCTTCGCGGTGTATGCCGGTTTCGGCTGTCTACTGACGGTCATCGCGTTCTTTACGCAGATCCATACCCGGCATATCCGGCTGACCTTTCTCGACGTTGTCCGCACAATTCTCTTAAGCGGCTTTGAGCTGGTCGGCCTCCGGTTTATTCTGATGCTGGTGCGGATGAACGCGCTGATCGGCTATCGCCGCAAGAAGAACGTCTGGGGCGATCTGAAGCGGTATACACATAACCGCCGGGAAACGCAGGAAGGAGGGAGTGAAGGATGAACAACAATTCGCGCCGGGAAGAGCGCAAGCTGATTTTCGGTACGCTGCTCGCTTTGTTTCTGATCGGTTTTGTTCTGGTCTATGGCGTTTTGACGCGGCAGAGCTATACGGACAAGGAACGCAACGGCACGCTGAAAACGATCGCGCAGGAACGCACGGTCACGCTGGTGGAAAGCGGCCGAACATCCTGGCGCTATTGGGATGAGGGAGAAAATCCCGATCCTTCGGCAAGTCTGCGGTGGACTGAGCCGGATTACGACGATTCCGCCTGGAAGAGCGGGACCGGTACATTCGGTTCCTATTATGGTCAGTTGAAAAAAATGGTTGACCGAAAAGCGCCGCGCAATCTGCTGAACTATGCTTTAGCGGATCAGCGGGCGATTCCGGTTTATTATTTCCGCACGGAATTTGAAGTCGGAGATCTGGGGAATGTCCGGTGCCTGACCGGTAAGCTTCGTTATGACGACGCCGTGATGATGTATCTTAACGGCGAGCTGATCTATGCCTCGAATATTCCGGACGGCGGGTATACCGCGGAAAATCCGTATGGTTCTTCCGCCCGCGTCGGTGAAGTAGAAAACGATATTTTTGTTATCAGCAATCTGAATTCGCTGAAGCCGGGACGCAACGTTCTGGCGGTTGAGCTGCATCAGCGCGACCAGACCAGTTCGGATATTTATTTCGATCTGAAAAGTCTGGAAACCTCCAGCGAAACCTCGCTCAGTCAGACGCTCGATCTGTCCGGACTGATTCTGGAACAGGGTTCAAAGAACGACGAGGTCATCGTCAACTGGCTGACGGATAAAAAAGGAACCTACGAGCTGATCTGGGCGCAGGGCACGGATAAAAGCGCGCTGCGCACCCCGGATGGCCGGAAGCTGATGGGTGGCCGGAAAACCGGCGTCGGCGGCGCGTTCAGCTATCATGGCAAGCTGAGCAACCTGCCTCCGGGCCAGCCGCTGGTGTATCAAATCGTCGATTTGCAGCACAATCTCAGCTCGGAAGTCTTCTCGTTTGAAGTCCGGCCGGCCGCGCCGCTTACTTTCGGGTTTGTCGGCGACGTTCAGATCCGGACGGAGCATCTTAAGGAGAATCAGGCTGGATGGGAGAAAGCGGTCAATACACTCTTGCAGCTGCAGCCGGACCTCAGCTTTATTTTGACTGCCGGCGATCAGGTCAACAGCAGCGACAACGAGAAAGCGCTGGAGGAATATAACGCCTTCCGCAGTCCGGCCGCGTTGAGACAAATTCCGGTTACGATCAACATCGGCAACCACGAGAGCAATACCGACCTGCTCGACAGCCAGTTTGACCGGCTGAAGAACGGATCAGATTTCTATTATGATTACGGCGATATCTTGTTCTACTCCTTGAACTGTATGAACACGGATACGCAGGCACATCTGGATAAACTCAGCCAGACGATCACGCGGCACAAACCGCGTTGGGTCATCGTCACGATGCACTATTCGCTCTTTGGCGGCAAGGATCGCTCTGCGGATGAAAAGGTCATGGCTGCCCGCGAGGCCTATGCGCAGGCTTTTTCTGACCTGAACGTCGACGTCGTGCTTTCAGGACACGATCATGTGTACTGCCGCTCTTTGCTGATGCAGGGCGAAACGGCCACCGGCCGGGCGGATGGGGACAAACGCAGCGGCGAAACGCTCTATGTTTCCGGCGGCACCCCATCCGGAAGCAAGTTCTATGAGCTTAAGGATAATCCGGCCGCGTATCTCGCTTACCGCATTCTTAAACAGGAAGCGACAGTTTCGCTGATTACCATTTCCGGGAATCAGCTGGTCCTGGAAACCTATGCCGTTGACAGCCGGGAGTTGATTGACCGGTGCGAATTGAATAAATAAAAAAAACCGCTGACATGCCAGCGGCTTTTTTAAGATTCTTGTTTTATGGTGGGATCGGTTTTATTCTTCACCGGTTTGATCCGAATCAGATCGTTTTGCAGCCAAAATGGCAGAAACAGATAGAAGACGGCGAAAAGCGCAATCAGAAAACAAATCATTCCTTCCCAAAGCGACTTGTCAGAAAACAGAACAGCGAGAATTGCCACTAGAACACAGCCAATCCAGGAAAGCGATAATTTGTAACGGGCATGACAATGCGGACATTCCAGCCGCATCGACAAAAGCGATCCGGGACGGATATGAAAACTTTTCTGACAATGGGAACAAACAACTTCCTGACGCATAAATTTACCCTCCTGCCACCGCGCGAAGCGATGTGAACAACGATTTTAAGCTGACTCCAACCAGCAGCAGAAAGCCGCTGAAATTGATCGGATCAAGGAAAAACGTCAGCGTGATCCAACGCAGAAACGCCAGGTAAAGCAGCGAAGTTTGGGCTGTAAGATAAAATTCACTAACCCAGGCGCTCCAAGCATAAAGACTGACTCCCAGCCAGTAGACGATATCCGGAAGCAGGGACTTCTTCCGGGTTTTCCAGAACAGAATAAGCGTGATGAGAAAGAAGACGGTGAATAGAAAAGCGTAATCATAGACCGTGATGTCAGTACAATAAGGCGTGATCAGGTCGATATCCGGGCACGTACCTGCGGCTGTAATGGGACACAGGAGGACCGGGATCGGCCAGCCTCGTTTTTCCCAAATTCCAAGGCCCAGCTGAATCAATAAAAACACGGCGGGAATTTCTTCGACCCGTAACAGCGCTTTCCAATGAAGTCTTTTCATCTTTTGTATCCTCTTTTTTTTATTATAAAGCAACAGATGAAAAAAGACAGGGGCGGCGATGTTTTTTTACCGCTTCTTATTCCAGAAGAACGATCAGGATGGACCGCGCTGAGCGCTCACCTGCCTCTGACCCATGCATAAGCGTTGAACGGGAGGAGGAAGCGGTAAAACGACAGTCGTCCCGGGATAAAATTCTTTGTTAAAAACATTGACAACCTAACAAATTGGAAATACACTAAAAACGGCAGCCGGAAGATAAACCGGCGAAAGAGGGAGGTGGAAAGCATGGATAACCCGGGCGGTAGTTGCAGGCAAGGCATCAATAAAACGGGAAGTTCATTCTTTCCTCTCCTGGAGGGCGAGTCTGCCCGAAATTAAAGCTTCAGGACGTTTTATTCATGCTTTGCGAACTTGAAGAACAAACTTGAAGGAGGGCAAAGTATGACGGTTAAAAACATCACTGAGCTTTTGCATGCGAAAAAATACGCTCAGATCAAAAAAGAACTCAACGAGATGAACAGCGTGGACCTGGCGGAATTGCTGGAACAATTCCCGCAGGAAAACATGGTCGTCCTTTTCCGCCTGATCGCCAAAGAGACGGCCGCGGAAGTCTTCACCAACATGAATACGGAGATGCAGCAGGCTTTGATCAGCACATTTACCGAGAAAGAACTGAAAGATATCTTCGAGGATATGTTTCTGGATGATACCGTCGATATTCTGGAAGAAATGCCGGCCAATGTGGTTGAACGGATTCTCGACGTTACCGATAAGGAAACCCGCTCGCGCATTAACGAGCTGCTTCAATATCCGCAAGACAGCGCCGGCAGCATCATGACGACGGAATATGTCGATCTGAAAAAGACCATGAGCGTGCGTGAAGCGATCGCGAAGATCAAACGGGTCGGTATTGATCAGGAAACGATTTACACGTGTTATGTCATTGAAAACAAAAAACTGCTGGGCATCGTCACGGCGAAAAGTCTGCTTCTCAACGACGAAAACGTCTTGATCGGCGATTTGATGGAAACACACGTCATTGCCGTGCGCACCCATGACGATCAGGAAGAAGTCTCCAAGCTGTTCCAGAAATACCGGCTGATTTCCATTCCGGTCGTGGACACGGAAAACTGCATGGTCGGGATCGTTACCTTTGACGATGCGATGGAAGTTTATCAGGAAGAAATGGCGGAGGATATCGCATTGATGGCGGCGGTGCAGCCCGGTGATGATTCCTATTTTGGAACTTCGGTATTCAATCACGCCAAACACCGGATTCTGTGGCTGTTGTTTTTAATGCTTTCGGCAACGATCACCGGTACGATCATCTCCCGCTATGAAGAAACAATTTCCGCGATTCCGCTGCTGGTTTCGTTTATTCCCATGTTGATGGATACCGGCGGCAACTGCGGCACCCAAAGCTCGACGCTGGTCATCCGCGGCATCGCCACCGATGAGATCCGCTTTGGCGATCTGTTCAAAGTTGCGTTTAAGGAAAGCCGGATCGCGCTGCTTGTCGGCGCGGCGCTGGCGGCGGTCAACGGTCTGCGGATCGTTGTTATGTATCAGGATCCGCGGCTGGCGATCCTGCTGGGTGTTTCGTTAATGTGTACGGTTTTTCTGGCGGAACTGATTGGCTGTCTGCTTCCGTTATTGGCGAAAAAGGTACATCTGGATCCGGCGATCATGGCCGCTCCGTTAATCACGACGATTGTCGACACCTGCTCGATCATGATTTATTTTGCGATTGCGACGCATCTGTTTGCGTTGTAGCGTGGTTTTTAACAAGCATGGAGGAAAACTCTGTGCTTTTTTATTGTTTCTTTCTTGGCGATCTCCCAGATCCCGGCATACAGGAACAATAGTATACAGTGGGTCAACGAGATTTTGACCGGAAAGGAGAATGTCGATGGAAAACGTAGGAAGAGAACCGCGGATTCCTCGCAGCTGGATGGAAACGGACGAAGATTTCGCTATGGAATGCGGCCGTCCACACCGTCCGACCCCGCCGCGCAGACCGCATTGCGCAGGGTGGAGCGATGATTTCCGCACGCGTTTTGACGAAGCCGATTTTATGGAGGATGAAATGTTTGTGGAGGAGGCCGTGAACCTGTCTGCGGGCTGCGGCTGCCGTCCGAAGCCTCCGGTATGTCCGCCAGACTGCGGCTGCGGCGATCATGACCATGGCAACCGTCCGGGCAACGGCTGTGGCTGCGGCAACGATACCGACGATCAGGATGACGATGGCCGTCCGGGCTGCGGCTGCGGCGATCATGACCACGGCAACCGTCCGGGCAACGGCTGCGGCTGTGGCTGCGGCAACGATACCGACGATCAGGATGACGATGGCCGTCCAGGCTGCGGCTGCGGCGATCATGACCATGGCAACCGTCCGGGTGATGGCTGCGGCTGTGGCTGCGGCAACGATACGGATGATCAGGATGACGATGGCCGTCCGGGCTGCGGCTGCGGCGATCATGACCATGGCAACCGTCCGGGTGATGGCTGCGGCTGTGGCTGCGGCAATGATACCGATGATCAGGATGACGATGGCCGTCCGGGCTGCGGTAATCATCACCGCTGCCCGGATATGAGCCTGGCAATGGCGTATGTCGCCCGCCAGCGCTGGACTGGAAAACGGGAAATCTACAGCCGCCCGCGCGCCTTGTTAAGAGGAACGCTGTTTGTTGAGCTGGACTTGCCGTTTACGGGAAAGGGAGGCTGTCAGGATGAATAGAAATGAAATGCTGCGGGAGCTGCAGGAACTGGATTTCGCGATTCAGGAAGCGGTCTTATTTCTGGACACCCATCCGCAAAACGAAGTCGCGCTGAGCTATTACCGTTATGTTACCGGCCTGCGCCGCAAAGCGGCGGAGGAATACAATCGCGTCTGCGGTCCGCTGACCAACCGCGACAGCCGCGGACGCCGCTGGGATTGGATCAATAGTCCATGGCCGTGGGAAAGGGAGGGATAAACCATGTGGATCTATGAGAAAAAATTGCAGTATCCTGTGAATATCCGGAAGCCGGACCCGGCGATGGCCAAGCTGATCATCACGCAGCTGGGCGGCCCGGATGGCGAAAAGGGTGCGTCTGATCGGTATCTGAACCAACGCTACGCGATGCCGTATCCGGAAATCCGCGCGTTATTGACGGACATTGGAACGGAAGAAATGGCGCATGAGGAAATGATCGCCACGATGGTTTACCAGCTGCTCAAGGGCTGTTCAGCGCAGCAGATCAAGGCTGCCAATGCGGCGGACTATTACGTCGATCATACTGCCGGCGTTTATCCGCAAGGCGCCAGCGGCATGCCGTACACGACGGCGTATATCCAGTCCAAGGGCGATCCGATTACCGATCTGTCCGAGGATATGGCGGCGGAACAGAAAGCCCGTACAACGTATGAGAACCTGATGCGTTTAGCGAAGGATCCGGAAGTCTATGGACCGCTGGTATTTTTACGCCAGCGCGAGATCGTTCACTTCCAGCGTTTCGGCGAAGCTCTGGAATTCGTCCGCAAGGATCTGGACTGCCGCAACTTCTATCGTTACAATCCAGCTTTTGACCGCTGATCAAAAGCGAAACCGGCGGGATTTTCCCGCCGCTACATCGAATCGAAATAAGCCGGAAAGTTTTTGGCGGGGAAACGCACGGAACCTGAATGTGATTTGCGAACCGGGGCAGGAATGGGAAAACGTGATATTCAGAACAATTTAGGGTTAGGTAAGAACGATCTTCATACCTGTAAAAACGTGGTAATTTAAACGGAAAGCTACTATAATAAAACTAATAAAGAAAAGGTGCAGGAAGATGAAAAAAATAACAAAACTTGGGGTTTTAGCTGCTGCGGCCATGCTTATGATGCAGGGCTGCGCCGCTGAAAAGGAGAATTATGACAAACTGCTCGATCCGAATAAACCGGTTACGCTGGAGATTTGGACTTATTACAACGGTACGCAGAAAGCGGCGTTTGACGAACTGGTTACAGAATTCAACGACACGGTGGGCGCGGAGAAAGGCATTGTTGTTGAAGCGTACAGTCAGGGCAATGTCAACGATCTGATCACCAAGGTTGAGGAAGCGGCGGAGAAGAAAGTCGGCGCCGGTGAAATTCCCGATATTTTCGCGGCTTATGCCGATACCGCGTACAAAGTCGATAAATTGGGACTGGTCGCTTCGATTGACAAGTATATGAGCAAGGAGGAACTGGCGTCCTATCGCGACGAATATTTAAACGAAGGTCAGATCGGAGAGGACGGCAGCCTGAAAATTTTTCCGATCGCCAAGTCGACGGAATTGATGATGTTGAACAAAACAGACTGGGATCGGTTCGCGGAAGCCTGCGGCGTCACGCTGGACGATCTGAAGACGCTTGAAGGCGTGACGAAGACCGCGCGGACGTACTATGAATGGACCGACAGCCTGACGCCGCAGCCGAATGATGGCAAGGCGTTCTTCGGCCGGGATGCGATGGCGAATTACATGATCATCGGCAGCCGTCAGCTGGGGCAGGAAATCTTTGCGGTGGAAGGAAATCAGGTGACGCTGAATCTGGACCGCGATGTCTTTAAAAAACTGTGGGATAATTATTATGTGCCATATATCCGGGGTTACTTCACGGCGCAGGGCCGTTTCCGTTCCGACGACGCGAAGACCGGCGATTTGATCGCGCTGGTCGGATCCAGCAGCGGGGCGGCTTATTTTCCGAAGGAAGTGGCGGTCAGCGACGTTGAAAGTTATCCGATTGAATCGATCGTGGCGCCGGCTCCGATGTTTGAACAGGGTGAGAAAATTGCCGTTCAGCAGGGGGCGGGCATGGTTGTGACCGCTTCGGATACCCAGCATGAATACGCATCGGTTCTTTTCTTAAAATGGTTCACAGAGGAACGTCGGAATATTCAGTTCTCACTGGCTTCCGGATATCTGCCGGTAAAGAAAGCCGCGAATGATTTTGAGACGATCAAAAAAGTTATTGAAAACAATGCGGAGCTGGACTCGGCAGAAATGATTGACGTTGTTGAAGTGGCCGAGAAACAGCTGAGTGAAGTTCAGCTGTATACGACAAAGGCTTTTGAAGGCGGCAGCGACGCGCGGTCTCTGCTGGATACTTCGATGCAGGATCTGGCGAAGGCGGATCGCGAGCAGGTCGTTGAACGTCTGGCGCAGGGGCAGAGCCTTGATGAAGCAACTGCTGAATTTGAAACGGAAGCCTATTTCGACGCCTGGTTCGCGGCGTTGAGTCAACAGATGCAAAAAATCGTCCAGGAATAACGTTTTTAAGAAAAGGAGTAACCGGAATATGCTGAAAAAAAGAAGTGTTTTCAATCGTATTCTGATCCCTTTGATCGTCGTTCAAATTTTTCAGATCAGTCTGTTTGGGATGTTGGTTTTCAGCGGCGGCGTTATTACCAAGCTTGACCGCAACGCTGAGGAAATCCTGAACGAACGGGTCATCAATCGGAAGAATTATTTAGAGAATGAAATGATTCAGCGCTGGAGTAATTTCTCCATCTATCAGACGAAGATCGAAGAAGAAATTGAGCAGCAGCTGAGCGAAGCGGGCATGACCGTCGCCGACCTGGTGCCGGGGGCGGCTGTGACCAGCGAAATTTTGAAAAAAATCGGTCCGGATCTGATTGCGCTGATGCGCAGAAATACGGTAACCGGCGTTTTTCTCGTTTTTGAAGGTCCTCTGAACGACAGGGCTGAGGAAAAGGAGAAAAGTGGTATTTATCTGCGGGATCTGGATCCGATCAATAACCCTTACGACAATTCGGACTTGTTGATGGAACGTTCGCCGACCGATGTGGCGCAGAGTCTGGACATTGCGATGGACGTCAGTTGGAGTCCACGTTTTAAGATCGGCGGCGAGAGTTATTTTTATAACAACCCGGTGCAGGCGATTCGCTCCAATCCGGATCTGTCCAGTGAAGACGCCGGGTATTGGGGCTATGGCTCCATGTTGAACGAAGACCTGATCAAAACGATTACCTATACGCAGCCGCTGGCAGACAGCGAGGGAACGGTGTTAGGCGTGCTGGGCGTTTCGCTGGCGGAGGATTATCTGAAAACCATCTTGCCGTCGAAGGAGTTGCTGGCGGATCAATCCGGTTCCTACATGCTTGCGATTCTTGACGAGACGCAGCCGCAGACGGATGGATTGACCTTGCAGAAGGTGACGCACAGCGGCGGCGTGTTCATCGCGATGTTCGGAGAAGCGGAAGAGCTCATCTTTCAAAAGGATGCCGACGTCTCCGGCGACGGCGCTTTAATCCATACATCCGCTTTAAAACTGAAGCAGAAAATTTACGGCAGTCTGCAGCCGCTGGATCTCTACAATTCCAATGCGCCGTTTTCCCATCAGCGCTGGGTTCTGGTCGGTCTGGAATCGCAGGAAGCGTTGTACGGGTTCTCGGGTAAAATGCAGAACAGCATTCTGACCTTTATGATTTTATCCATGCTGGTGGGACTGGCGGCGACGATGTATGCCAGCTACCGCCCATCCCGGCAGATCGGCGCGCTGGCCCGCAAGGTGCGCAATTCCAATCCGAACAAACCGATCCATCTGGATCCGATCCGGATTACGGAAATCGATCAGTTAAGCCAGGCGATTGAGGAATTAAGCAAGAGCGTGGCGGAGAACAGTTCGCGGCTCTCACAGATCATCGGCATGCTTTCAATTCAGATCGGTGCGTTTGAGATTGAGCTTGAAAAGAATTCCGTCTTCTGTACTTCCGGTTTCTTCGATGTGCTGGACCCGCAGGCTGACCATGAAGATCAGATGCTGACGCTGGATGAATTTTCCAGACAGCTGCGCTTATTGGATCTGGATCTGGATGAACTGGGCCGGCTGCGGGAAAAGACCGTCAAATTGGAACAGGACGGCGGCGGAGCTCGCTGGATGCGGTTGAAAACCGCGGCGCGGGCGCACACGATTCTGGGCGTGGTGCAGGATATAACGGCGGAAATGGTCGAGCGGCACCGCATAGAATATGAACGCGATTACGACGTGCTGACCAACCTGCTGAACCGGCGGGCATTCCAGCGCTTTGCTCAGGAACGCTTCGAGCATCCGGAACGGCTGAAGATTACGGCGTTTATGATGATGGATCTGGATAATCTGAAATATATCAATGATACCTATGGTCACGATTGCGGCGATGGTTATATCCGCAGCGCTGCGGATGTGCTGCGCAATAACGCCGGTCCGCATGAAATTGCGGCGCGGATGTCGGGCGATGAGTTCTATGTTCTGTTTTATGGTTATGAGACAGACTTCCAGATTCGTCAGAAGATTGAACAGATCCGGAAGGCCATGGCTGCTTATGAAATGGAGCTGCCGGATGGCAAGAGTATCCGGATCCGCGCTTCCTTCGGCGTATCGTGGTATCCGAAGGACAGCCGCAATCTGGAAGAGTTGATCAAATACGCTGATTTCGCGATGTATGAGATTAAAAATTCCGTCAAGGGCGGAATAAAGGATTTTGAGATTGAAAGCTACCGTAAGGATTCGTTTATGCTGCACAGCAGCGAAGATCTCAACCGGCTGATTGAAAACGAACTGATCGATTTTGTATTCCAGCCGATTATCGACGTCCAGTCGCAGACCGTCTATGGTTATGAAATGCTGATGCGGCCAAAGATGGAAAAGCTGAAGACGCCGTCCGAAGTGCTGCGGATTGCCCGCGCCCAGTCGCGGCTGTATCAGATTGAACGATTGACCTGGTTTAAAGCGATGGAGGCCATTGATCGGTATCATCAGCGGCTGCAAGGGAAAAAATTGTTCATCAACTCGATTTCCAGCCTGCGCCTGACGCCGCAGGATCTGGAAGAACTGGATTGCCGGTTCGGCCGCTACAATTCGCAGGTCGTCATTGAGCTGACGGAAAGCGAAAAAATGGGCGAAATGGCAACGATCCACAAGCGGCAGCGCTGTCTTGATCAACATCAGGAAATCGCGCTGGATGATTACGGAACCGGCTATAATGGCGAAGCGACGCTGCTGGATCTGATGCCCAACTACGTGAAAGTCGATATGAGCATCATTCGCGGTCTTGACCGCGATCTCAACCGTCGCGAATTCTATGAAGGATTGGTCGTTTATTTCCGCAGCCGGAAGATAAAAATTCTGGCAGAAGGCGTGGAAACCCGCGAGGAAATGGAAGCGCTGGTCGATTGCGGCACGGATTACATGCAGGGATTCTATTTCCGGAAAGGCGAACTGATTCCGCCAGATCCAAGTCCGGAAGCGATGGAAGCTTTGCGGAACGCGGTGAAAAAGAAAAACGACGAGTCTTAGACTTGAGTCAAAAATCAAACAGAAAGGGACGTCCTGGCGAATCAGGCAGACGTCCCTTTGCGACGGGCTCATAAACGAGGTGATGTCGGGATGGCGAACATCCACAGAACGGCGGGAGTTGGCAATTTTCGCTGCAGAAAAAATTAAAACATCAGCTTTTGTGGAATATCTTACAAGAAAAAGGCGGAGGAAAGGTTTATAATTAAATCTGAATAAGCAGGGAGGCTAATATGGGATTATCAAAAATGGAAAAGCAAAAACAGAAACTGATTGAATTGGGCGTCATGGAACCGGAGGATACGCTCGTTGATTTCCTGCAGGCCAGTTATGTTGAACGGCTGATCGGGAAAATGGGCAAATGGAAGCAAGGCTGGGCGTATTTCACCGAAAACCGGGTGATCGTCATTACCGGGTTGCTGGAAGAGAATATCGTCATTCCCTACAAAACCATTCGGGAGCTTGGAAAATGTTCTCAGAGTTTGATGCCGATTGGAATTACGATTACGCATGAGGATCCGGAAACCGGGAATATGACTACCGACCGGATATCCTTGATGAAGCGGGATAAATGGCTGAACTTCATGGCGGAAAAAGCCGGCGTGGAGGTTGCTTAATTTCCGGCTGCTGGCCAGACAGACAGGTTTCAAATCAAGCCCAGAGATCATGCTGATTCTCTGGGCTTCTTTTAATTGAAGCTTTGAAAATTGACCGGGATTCAGTTTAGACACAGACAGTTTCAGGATGATGGCGAGGGGGGATGATGCGCGTCAGGCTGATTTCAGCGTCGAACTTTGTTTTATAGAACGGGAAGGACAGAAAATCTTTTTTTTATCCGCCAACTCGTGTATAATACAAAATAAAAGACAGGAACGATTGTTCCTGTCGAATTGGAAATCTGGTGGAGCCGACGAGGATCGAACTCGCGACCTTTGCATTGCGAACGCAACGCTCTCCCAGCTGAGCTACGGCCCCAGACACGATATTAAGTTTACCACCATTTTTCGAATTGTCAAGATCTTATAAGGAGGAAGTTATGCAAGATTGTTTACAACGGGCACGAAAAACGATTAATGAAGTCGATGCACAGATGGCGGAATTGTTTGAAAAACGAATGGAAGCTGTTCGTCAGGTGCTCGCGTATAAGAAGGAACACAACCTGCCGATTCTGGATGCCGCCCGGGAACAGGCCGTTATTGAAAAGGGGTGCGCCCGGATTCAGGATCCCGTGTTAAAACCGTATTATGAGGAGTTATTAGTGAAACAGATGGAATTATCCCGCCGCTATCAGAAAACGCTGCTGGACGAAGCCTGGGAAAAATCACGGGAAATTTGACAGTTCAATCCAGAACTGAGAATTGGGAATCGTTGTTACAGAGCAGAAAAAAGCTGGAATTTTCTCAATCCGCAGAAGATTCCAGTTTTTTTCTATGCCATTGTTCGCCCAGAACAAGCAGAAGAGCGCATCCGGCGATGACCGCTGCTGCCAGCGTCAGCCAGTAAGCCGGATAGCCGCCCCAGTTCTTGATCGCCTGCAGGAAGGCGATCTGGGGGACTTCCCGTAAGAACATGTAATTCTGCCCCCAGATCCAGTCCACGGCAAAGGCGCACAGTGCGCTGCCGCTCAGAATCAGGATGACGGAAGGCAGTTGATTTAAGCGCGGCGAGTCATCGTCAGTCAGAAACATCAGAAGGGGCGCCAGGATTAGAAGTAGATGCAGGGCGAAGCTTTGGAGGGTTTGAAAGTGGAAAAACGGATAAGTGCCGACAATCCCCGCCGGATAGACAATCGCCGTGATTCCGCCCAGAATAGACGTCGCCCAGACATAACTGCGCAGCGCCGGATGGCGCGTAAAGACCGCCAGCGGGATAAAGAAGATCTGCAGGCCGCATAAATGCAGCGGCAGCAGTTTTACCCAATATCCCTCGCCCAAGCGGTACAGCCATAGAATGCGCGTCAGTTCCAGCAGAGGAATCGCAATCGCAAATCCATGAAGCAGCCGCCGGCCGAACTGGCGGGAATGGGTGCGCGTCCAGCGAATCAGCCAGAAGCAGCTCAGCGGAATCATTAGAATTTCCAGAATGTGCAGCGGACTTAGAAAACCATAAGCCGTGCCGGGAAGTACCTCATCCCAGAAGCAGAAGAATTGCGAGATAGTAAAACCCCCTTCAGGTCAATGTTCAAATTGCATGCGGTACAGATGCGCGTAAGCCCCGTCCGCAGCCATCAGCTCGGCATGATTGCCTTGTTCCAGAATACCTTCCTCGCCCAGCACGACGATGCGTCTGGCGTTGCGGATGGTGGACAGGCGGTGTGCGATGACAAATGTCGTGCGGTTGCGGGCCAGCCGTTCCAGCGAATCCTGAACGACCTTTTCACTTTCGTTGTCCAGCGCGCTGGTCGCTTCGTCAAAAATCAGAATCGGCGGATTCTTCAGGAAGACGCGCGCAATGGATAAGCGCTGTTTCTGACCGCCGGATAATTTAACGCCGCGCTGCCCGATATCTGTATTATACCCGTTTGGCAGCTCCATAATGAAATCATGCGCATTGGCGGCCTTGGCGGCGGCGATCACTTCTTCCTCGCTTGCCTCCGGCCGGCCGTAGCGGATGTTGTCCATGACGTTGCCGGCGAACAGATAGACATCCTGCTGGACGATGCCGATGCAGGAACGCAGCGATTTCATTGTCACGCTGCGGATATCCTGACCATCGACCAGAATCCGGCCTTCGCTGACCTCGTAAAATCGCGGAATCAGGGAACACAACGTTGTTTTGCCCGCGCCGGAGGAGCCGACCAGCGCCAGATACTCGCCCGGTTCGACATGCAGATCAATGTGCTTGAGGACATAATCCTTGGAAGAGGCGTATTGAAATCCGACATTTTCGAAATCCACCGCGCCTTTAACGTTCGCCAGCACTGCCGCGTGCGGCTGATCCTTGATGTCCGGCTCGACTTCCATGATTTCCATAAACCGCTGGAAGCCGGTAATGCCTTCCTGAAATTGTTCGGTAAAGTTGATCAGCTTCTTGACCGGCTCGGTCAGGTTGTTGATATAAAGCAGATAGGTTAACAAATCGCCTAACAGAATCCATTTCAGGGAGATAAACGTTGAACCGGCAAGAATGACGACAACGGTGATCATCGTGGTGAATGCGTTAAGACCGGAATGATAATAAGCCATGATCCGATAGCTGTTTTTACGCGACTTGACATAGCGATTGTTTTCCACCCCGAATTTTTCCAGTTCGCTGCCTTCGCTGGTAAACGATTTAACGACGCGGATACCGGAGAGATTGTCCTCGATCCGGGCATTGATATCGCCGACCCGTTCTTTATTCTGCTTAAAAGCTTTGCCCATTTTCTTATTAAAATACAAGGCGAAGACAAGCATGATCGGCAGGATTGAGAAGATGATCAATGTCAGCGGCACGTTGATGGAAAGTAAGATGAAGAACGCGCCGAAAAACTTGATGATCGAAATGACGACATCCTCCGGGCCGTGGTGGTACAGCTCGGTTAAGGAAAACAGATCGTTAGTCAGCCGTGACATCAGCTGCCCGGTTTTCTGTTCGTCATAGAAGCTGAACGACAATTTCTGATAATGACTGAACAGCTCGTTGCGCATATCATGTTCCATCATGACGCCCATATAATGTCCCTTATAGGTGATGAAGAAGTTGCAGAGCAGCTCGATGATGATCAAGCCGACCATGACCAGGCCGATCTTGAAAATCAGGTCCAGCTGGACGGATTGCGACGAGACGAGCACGGTATTGGTGATGTAGCGCGTTAACAGCGGAAAGATCAGCGAGATCGCCGCGACGATGAAAGCACAGATCATATCTGCGATAAACAGCTTTAAATAAGGCCGGTAATACGAAAGAAACTTTTTACCTCTGGCGTTAAGCAACACAATTCCCCCTTTTAGTTAGACATAAGTGTAGCCCAAATTGATGGAAACTTCAATCATTCCAACCTTTTCCGATACTTTTTTGGAATCAGCGGCGGCGTAAAGGGACTGGCTTTGCTTCCTGAGGTTCGCAGTTCCGTAAAAGGCTGTCCCCGCTGATCATTTTGGTAGAATTCCTCGATGGTGATGTCAGAAACGGATAACTTGCAGGACCATGGTGCCTGTGCTGCGGCTCATATTAAGCCGCACGGCAGACAAGGCGGTATATTCCAGGTTTCGCTGCAGGGCTAAGACATCAGGGCAAGGCAGGGAAAGCCATGATGGCGGACAGTCGAAAAACGACTCCGGTTCAAGGCCCGGAGCCGCTTTTCACTATCCTTAGTCGAATTCCGTTATTTGTAGCAATCCTGGAACAAACTGGCCAGCTTCGCCTGCAGCGCCTGTTCAAATTTCGCTGCGGCTTCCATCGTGCACTGAACCGTTTCGTTGACCTCGATCAATTTGTCGATTGTAATGCAGTCCATCGAAATGGCGCATTGTAACTTTTCTCCCTCAGCGTTGAGGATATGCGCGAGCGCGGCTTCCTCCAAAGCGATCGACTGCAGAATATCGGTAATGGCTTGTGAACGGGTGACGTTGCTGCTTCTGATTTCAGGCATTCCCATAAGTTAATTCCTCCTTACACTGACATCCTATTCGACCCGGGCGAAAGAACCCGGGCCAATGCCCCTGAGTTATGAAAATTTCCGGGCGGCATACACTGGTCAAGGGAGGATGGCCATGAAAATCGTAATTGTCGGATATGGAACGATGGGACATTTGTTATTAAGCCGGATTGAAGAAAAGGAAGACCTGCAGTGCGTCGGTTTGATCGCTTCCTCCTATTATCAGGAGATTTCCGAGCTGCCGCAGCATCCCGAGGTGATCGTCGACGTCAGTCACCCGGACAATTTCGTCCGGATCCAGCGGGCGATGGAACGCCAGCCCATTCCGCTGGTGCTGGCGACGACAGGATACAGCGATGATCAGAAAAAGATCATTGAGAGTTGGGCCCGGCGCGTCCCCATCGTCATGACAAGCAATTTTTCGATCGGGATGACGATCGTTAACAAAATGCTGAAATGTTGTCAGCGGGAGATCGGGCAGTATTTTGACTGCGATATCCTGGAAATTCATCATGAACAGAAAAAAGACAAACCCAGCGGCAGCGCGCTGATGTTGAAAAAAACATTGCAGGGGCCGGCGAAGGACCGGTATGGCTATCAGAAACCGATTTCCGTTACTTCCCTGCGGCACCGTCAGATTGCCGGCGAGCACACCGTGATTCTGTGCGGAGATCACGAACAGATTACAATCACGCACACCGCCGACAGTCGGGAGATCTTCATACGCGGAATTCTGGAAGCGGTCGAGGCGATTCCCGGTTTAAAGCCCGGCCTGTTTTCGATGGAAGATCTGCTGGAACAGCGTTTTTTACAACGCCATCCGAATGAATTTCACTGATCGAAAGGCAATCTTCAACACTTCAGAAAACCATGGAGGGGCACGCTGAAAAGGAATGGGTGAAAGCGAGCCGAAAAGCGCTGCAGAAAAATCGTCAGGCAGGTTTCCACCTGCCTTTAACGCCGTCCGGCTGAACCGGGCAAGCGCAGCGGGGACGCGTCGCTTTTCGTCTGATTTCCCATCCTGTTTGACAGGCATACAACGCTGAAGCGATCAAGGCAAGGCGGGCTTGTGGTTCGGCAGCCGATCTGATAAAATTGAATTAATCTAAAATGGCCGGATGAGATTTTTGAACCAGAAGGGAGGAGTTCAAAGTGAAAAAATATTTTATAAGACTTTGGGGCGCTCCAACGCTGCAGGAAGAAGAGCGATCTCAGGCGCTGAACGAAAGCCTGGGGAAGCAGCTGACGGAATTGCTGTGCTATTTTCTCATTCACCGCGGCGAGCTGGTCAGTCATGAACGGTTGATCGAATTGTTCTGGCCGGAATCTGTCAATCCGCAAAATGCTTTAAAATTTGCGATTCACCGGCTGCGGAAATTGACGCAGCCGTATGCTCAAACCAAGGATCAGGAATGGATTGTGACTGGAAAACGGGGCTATCTATTCTCGCCGCAGGCGCCTGTGGATACCGATCTGGATCAGCTTTCCGGACTGACGCCTGCGCTTCTTGCGGAACAACCGCGGCAGATTGAAGCGCTGGTCCGCGGCGAACTGATGGAAGGGTATTCTTCGATGTGGATCCTGCCGATTCGGGAATTCTGGAAGGAAAAAGTCAAAACACTGACACAGGAAGCTGCCGCCATGCTGGATCAGAAAGGACAGGCGGAAGCGGCGCTGCGGCTGACGCACTGGGCGCTGACGCTGGATCCATATTCAGATGATCTGAATTATTGTTATTTATCCGAGCTGGTAAAAGCCAGGGAATACAATCGGGCATTGAAACATTTCGATCAAATTTCCGAACAGTTTTATCATGAGTTCGGCGTTGAGTTTGAGGGCCGTTCAAAATCGCTGATCTACTTTTTAAGTTCAGACCGCGAGCCTTCGCATTCAATTCAGGAATTGATTGAGGAAATGAACACTAAGGAAGACGGCAGCGCTTTTTATTGTGAACAGCCGGTTTTCCGCAAATTGTATCAGGCCCGAATGCGGGAAAGCAAACGACTGGATATCAACTCCTACTTACTGGTGCTGGACGTACAAAGCGAGGCCATGGAACTGGGAACGCGGGCAACCGACGCGCTGATTCAGATTGTCAAGACGCAGCTGCGCTCCTGCGACATATTCACCCGCACGGCAAACTGTCAGCTGGCTGTGATGTTGATGATGAAAGCCGAAAATGACGTGCATAAAGTTGTCAGCCGGCTCAGCCAGCGCTTAAACCGCAAGTATCCGGCGGCGCAGGTTCGGGTTTATTACCATGTTCAGAAAATTGAACAGAATAATCCGCAGGCTGCTCTGCAGCATGATAAATAAAGACCGCGGATTGAAATGCTGCGGTGAAAAAAGGTATAATAAACATTAGAAAGAAGGATGAAGAATGGCATTATTAACAACGTTAAGAAAAGATAAAATGGAAGCTTTAAAAGCGAAGGATCACGTGAAAAACGGCGTATGCAGCTTGTTGATCTCGGCGATCGCGCTGGCGGAAAAGGAGGCCGGCCAGCCGTTAAGCGAAGAAGAAGAGCTGGCCTATGTTCAGAAAGAACTGAAGCAGACAAAGGACGCGCTGGCGCAGACGCCGGCCAGCCGCGCGGATCTGATCGCGGAAACGCAGCGTAAAATTGAAATTATCGAAGCCTATCTGCCCGCGCAGATGAGCGAAGCAGAGCTGGATGAAGCGGTTCAGGCTGTAATTACGGAGCTTCAGCTGGAACCGGTAATGAAAAACAAAGGGATGTTGATCAAGGAAATGATGGCGCGCTACAAAGGAAAAACGGATGGAAAATCGGTCAACGCCGCCGTCGGCCGCGCACTGCATGCCTGAACTCTCTGACAGCCAGGCCGGGCGCTGAAAGGCGCAGGGAAAGAACTTGTCCGCCAGAGGCAGTCTGCGCCGGAATAACGTATTTTCTGATGATGAACTGAATTGAAGCAGAAAATGATTGCGGATCACAAACTTTGAAATGGGGTAAATTGGAAAGGAACGCCGGAATTGACCGACGTTCTTTTTGTATGAATGAGATCGCAAAGTAAAGAAAAGAAAATCTGTGAAAGTGTGCAGGCGAAGGGAATCACAGGTAAAATGAAACCGCATTGAAGCCTTCCTTGAGCGCATGATAAAGAAAACCGCATCCCTGAAGAGGATGCGGCTGGCCATGCTTATCGGACGGTAACGCACTGTTCCTCGCTGTGCAATCCTGTACTGTAAACGTAATAACCGCAGACCTTGACGCTGCCGCCGCCTTCCACCCAATCGTAATAGGTCGGCTGATCTGAGGTAACTTCGTGGTACAGATTGCCATTGAGATAAACTTTGGCGTAATAGTAAGGATTGCCGAGGATCCAGTTCCAGTCGAACAGCTTCTGACCGACGGCATAAACGTAGATATCGCCTTGAGACAGGCTGATTTCTTTCTGGTTTTCCGGCAGATCGCCGCGGTAGCCGCCCCAGTTGATCGTCAGGCCGCCCCATTCGTCGATATAACCGCTGACCGTGCTTTCCAGCTTCTGTTCGGAATTGCCCCATGGCGAAACCAGCGTGTTGTATTCCTTCTTGATCAAACCGGTTGTGGACAGATTCGGATCCACGCCGTCCACTGCGGCATATGGGAAGGTACCGATAATGTGGGTGATGCTTTCCACGCCGTCCGGCTGAACCAGCGCCTTCGGCGGATTCTTTTCATCATAGTTGGCGTCCAGCAGAAGCTCGCAGATCTGGCCCGGGATATTTTTCTGGCTTTTCCTGTTGTCAAAGTAAGTTTTTTCATCTTTAACGCCCTTGTCGTAGCCGACCCACACGACGTTGGTCGTCTGGCTCGTGGAGGCGATCATCCATTTATCCTTGGCCGCGCCTTCCGGAATACCAAACCGCAGGCCATCCTTGCCCCAGTCGGTCGTGCCGGTCTTGGCATAGACTGGATAGCTGCGCTTTAAGACCTGCATGTAGTTGAAATACGGACCTTCAACGCAATACTGCATCAAGGTGCTGGCCATGTAGGCCGCTTCCTCGCTGATAACCTGCCTGCCTTCGTGATCCGCGACATAATCCGCGCTGCCGTCGCCAAACTCAATCCGTGCGACGGTATGCGGCTTCACATACCGGCCGCCGTTGACCATCGCGGCATGCGCGCTCGCCATTTCCGTGGCGCTGGCTTCGAAGGAAGAACCGCCGATTGCGTAGCCGGTGTCGAAATGATCGTTATCGACACGCGAGAAGCCCAGACTTTGCAGATAGTCGATGACCTTGGAACGTCCGATCGTGTCGATGACTTCCTGCAGTGTCTGAATCGCCGGGGTATTCAGCGACTGTCCGACAGCCTGCTGCAGCGTGACGTCGCCGCGGTACTGGCCGTCGAAGTTGTTGATGACTTTCTTGGTGCCGCGGTAAACGATCGGCCGGTCGGTGATGACGTGATCGGTCGCCCAGCCCAGATGTTCAAACGCCAGGGCATAGGACAAGAACGGCTTGACCGCCGAGCCTGGCTGTTTAAACTGGCTGGTCGCCCGGTTCAACAAGCGCGCTCCGGAATAATTCCGTCCGCCGCCTAAGCCGCGGATCTCGCCGGTCTGGTTGTTCATCGACACGATCGCGATCTGCATCAGCTCGTCCGGATACTCGATATTTTCGCCTTTCTGAATGGCGTCGATCTGTTCCTGAACCGTCCGGTCCATGTTGGTGTAGACCTTCATCGGCGTCAGGGCCGGATCCTTGCCTGTGATCTGCTTGACTTCTTCGATCACCGCGTCGACATAAGCCTGATATGGCCCGCCGCTTTCGGAGATCGTGTAATCCTCGCCGACTAACAGATCCTCCACGCGGATCGACTTGGCCAGATCGGCTTCCTGTTCGCTGATATAGCCATGATAAACCATCATATCCAGCACAGTGTTGCGCCGGTTGGTGGCATAATCAAGATTTTCGTAAGGATTGTAGGCGTTCGGCCGGTTGATGATACCCGCCAGCAGCGCGCTCTCGCTCAGGCTCAAGTCTTTGGCGTCCTTACCAAAGTAATACTGCGCCGCTTTCTGCACGCCGCGGATGTTGCCGCCGAAGTTCAGCTTGTTTAAATACAGCTGGAAGATCTGTTTCTTATCAATCAGCTTTTCCAGCTTCAATGCCGTCCAGATTTCCTGAACCTTGCGGTCGACCGATTTTTCCGCAATCGTCGAATTCTCCAGATCGTCGACCTGGAAGTAGGTGTTTTTCACTAACTGCATCGTAAACGTCGAACCACCCTGACCGAAGCTCTTGGACTTCAGATTCTCCAGCGCCGCTTTGGCGAAACGGGGAACGTCGAAGCCGGGATGTTCGAAGAAACGCGAGTCTTCAATGGCGACAAAGGCGTCGACCAGCGAGGCCGGCATCTCGTCGTAGGTGATGTTTTCGCGCAGGTAAGCGCCCAGTTCGGTGATCAGGTTGCCGTCTTGATCATAAACCTGAGAAGATTCCAGACCTTCAAAGTCCGACAGGCTGATCGCAGGTGCGTCCTTGATCATATCTGAAGCGATATACAAACCTCCGCATCCGACGATCAATCCGACGATCAGAAGAAAATAGACGAAGAAGATCGCGATTTTCTTACCCAGCGATACCTTGCGTTTTTTCTTCCCGGGTTTATTTTGGGATTCTTGGGGATCCATGGATTTGTTTTGTTCTGACATGCGTTTTGATTCTCCTTACTCTGTGGGGGATTTCCGCGGAAATCCATTTTGATGAATCATTCTTTATTTTACCACAATCTATTCGATTGGCAAAAAAGAGAGGATAAAAAGTGGCAAAAAGCGCAGAATTCCGAAGGAAAAAACGAAAAACAGAAGAATTCCGGGAATTGCCGGGTGAAATTCCCATTGACATTTCCCTTCATGCGAGTAGAATGAAATTAAACCGGTGATGGGGAGATCAAGCACGGACAGGCGCTTAAAGAGAGTTTGGGCAAGGTGGAAGCCAGACAGAGAAGCCGCTGTGTAAATGGACCCCGGAGGGCCAGGCGAAAGGGAAGCCGAGTAGCTGAGGACGTGAGCCGACGTTAAAAGGCAGAAAATGTGTTGGCATTTTTGGTGAGTGGAGAAAAGATAAGAGACGCAGTCTTTTTTCAAACAAGGTGGTACCGCAGGAAATTCAGCCTGCCCTTGAAGGAGAGTTTTAAACTTTCCATGAGGGCGGGCTTTTTACATTCTCCGGCGTCCTCTCGCTATAAAGCCAGAAAGAACAGGAGGCGATGAGGATGGGAAAAAACATCCGCATGTGGTTTGAGGCGCGGCGGCCGTAAGCCGCTGCGCTCAAGAACAGAAAAATCGGAAGTCCGCGGCGTGGGAAAGAACGATGGGGACAGCCGATTTTCAACAAGTCAGGGTGAAAATTATGAGGAGAAAAGAAAAATGAAAAAGTTTAAAAGATTATTGAGTATCATAGTGCTGGGGCTGAGCTTCGTGCTCTCCGGTTGTTCTGGAAAAGCGGCGGATGGTCCGCGGATCGGCGTGATTCAGCTGATGGAGCATACTTCGTTAAACATGATTTACGACAGCTTTGAAGAAGAGCTGGCCGAGCTTGGTTATCAGGATGGAGTAAACTGTACGATCCTCTTCAAAAACGCGCAGGGGGAGCAAAGCAACATTGGCTCCATCGTTTCCTCGTTCCAGTCGGAGAAGCTGGACGTCGTGGTGGCGATTGCGACGCCGACCGCCCAGTCCGCGGCGCAGCTGGCGGAAACGACGCCGGTTATCTTCTCGGCCGTCACGGATCCGATCGCGTCCGGGCTGACGTCCAGTCTGGAACATCCGGATCAGAACATCACCGGCACCAGCGACGAAATCGCGGTCGCGCAGATTCTGGATCTGGCGCTGCAGCTGCAGCCGGAACTGAAAACACTGGGGATGATTTACAACGTTGGGGAAGTGAATTCCCAAACCAACATCGCCAAGGCCAGAGAAGCGGCCAAAGCGCTGGGCTTAACGGTAATCGAGGCGCCGGTGGCCAATACCTCGGAAGTCGCCCAGGCGGCGCAGGTTCTAAGTGAAAAATGCGACGCGCTGTTCTCGCCCAACGACAATACTGTCGCAACCGCAATGAGCACCGTTACGCAGATCACGCGGTCTGCCGGGATTCCGGTCTACGTCGGGGCGGATTCAATGGTCATGGACGGCGGCACGGCGACGATCGGCATCAATTATGTTGATCTGGGCAAGGAAACCGCCCGGATGGTCGATCAGGTGCTCCAGGGGACCGACGTCAGTGCGATTCCGGTCAAGGTCTTTAATGAAAATCTGAGTGTCTACGTCAATACCGACGCGTTGGAAGCGCTGCATCTGACGCTGCCGGAAAGTCTGGCGCAAGATGAGCAGCTGGTTATGATTCAAGATCCGCAATAAAGAAAGGAGGCGCTGATAATGTCGCTGGATACCGTTTTATCGACCCTGCAGCTGGGCTTGGTGTATTCCGTGCTGGGGCTGGGGTTGTTTCTTTCGTTCAGGATTCTGAACACGCCGGACTTAACCGTCGACGGCAGCTTTGTGACCGGAATGGCGATCAGCGCGGTGCTGACGCTGGCAGGACATCCGATTCTGGGACTGGCGGCGGCCTTTGCGGGCGGTTTGGGCGCGGGGAGCGTCACCGGTCTGCTTCATACCCGATTGAAAATCCAGCCGATTCTGGCGGGTATTCTGACGATGACGGCGCTGTATTCCGTGAATCTGAGGATCATGGGCGGCAAGCCGAACCTGTCGTTATATAAAAAGGAAACGCTGTTTTCCCTGTTTCAAGGGAAAGCGGTGCAGACCCCTACTCTGCTTTTGTTTCTGATCGTTGTTTTGTTGGCCGCACTGCTGACGTTGTTCTTAAAGACACAGCTGGGCTTGTCGTTACGAGCGACAGGCGACAATGAGGAGATGGTCCGGGCATCGTCAATCAACACCGATTCGATGAAGATTCTGGGGCTGGCGCTGGCTAACGGCTTCGTCGCCTTATCCGGCGGTCTGTTGGCGCAGCAGCAGCAATTCGCAGACAATAACGGCGGCTTGGGGATGCTGGTGCTGGGTTTGGCGTCGATCATCATCGGCGAAACCTTATTTGGCAAAGGCGGACTGGCGCATCATCTGAGTTCTGTCTGCGCAGGTACGATCGTCTATCGCTTCGTGCTGACCTTCGCGCTGTCGCTGGGACTGGCGGCGAGCGATCTGAAATTGTTTTCTTCGGCGCTGGTCGTCCTGGCGCTGGCTGTGCCGCAGATGCAGGGGCGGCTGAAAAGGAGGCGGAAACGTCATGCTTGAGGTACGGGAGGCGACCGTCGTCTTTAACGGTGGAACGGTCAATGAGAAAACGGCGCTGGATCATGTCAGTCTGACGCTGGAAGCGGGCGACTTTGCCACGGTGATCGGTTCCAACGGCGCGGGGAAAAGCACGCTGCTGAGCGCGATTGCCGGAAGTCTGCCTTTAACTTCGGGACAGATCACGCTGCAGGGGCAGGACATGACGCGGATGAAGGAACACCGCCGCAGCCATGCGATCGGCAGGCTGTTTCAGGATCCCCTGAAAGGCACAGCGCCGTCAATGACGATTGAAGAAAACCTGGGACTGGCGTACAGCCGGGGAAAGCGGCGGTCGCTGCAGCTGGGCGTCAGCCGGAAGGACGAGCGGTTCTTTTATGATTTGTTGAAATCGCTGAATCTCGGGCTGGAGGAACGGATGAAAACCCCGGCCGGCCATTTATCGGGCGGCCAGCGGCAGGCGCTGACGCTGTTGATGGCGACGGTCGTCACGCCGAAACTGCTGCTTTTGGACGAACACACGGCGGCGCTGGATCCGCGCACAGCCCGGGCGATCATGGACCTGACGCAGCGGATTATCGAACGGGATCAGATCACGACGCTGATGATCACGCACAATATCGAAAACGCGCTGGCGTATGGCAATAAAACAATCGTTATGAACGAGGGGCGGATCCTGCATATTTATAGCGGGGAAGAACGCCGCCGGCTGAGCGTCAAAGACGTCATGGCGTTGTATGAAAGCGAACACGCGGTTTTGTCCGACCGGACGATTCTGGGCCGGTGACGCCCGGGATGGTCGAAGGATACAGCTGGTGAACGGCAAGCCCGGTTGATTGCGAAGAGATGTTTTTGCGGATTTCAGGATTTAAGATTCTTTTAAAATAGAAGCATCAGGTTCCAGAACGAGCGAGGACGAATTGAGTAAAATTAACTCAGGAATGAAAGAAAAAGGTTGAAATTCCATCCGGAATGTCTATACTAAAGGTGTAAGGTGTTGCTGAAAGGCGGCACCCGTCATGCGCTATCTCTTACGAGAATGGCGGCGGACAGATGAGCGCTGGGTTTTCTTGGGAGTTGACACAGCGCCTTTCTTTTTGGCTTCTATAATTTTTAAGTGGCATTCAATCACCTTGATCGAACATTCGATCAGGGGCAAACCAACTTTCAAAACTACATTGACAAAAAGTTCCAGGAAATGTTCCATAGAATTGCCCTCCTTTAATGACAGACGACAAAAATCTGTCTGCTTGAATCGAATTGAAAAGGCCAAAAGCGATTCTATCCGGACGGGCATCCGCGGTCCAACAAAACCCTACACTATTAATATTGCGGAAAAGTAAAAATAACCCCCTAAGAAAATGATGAAAAACATGTTCACAAAGTAAAAAAAGAGCGCTGAAGATACTTTTCGGAAATAAGCTTCAATTCTGTTTGTTTTGATTCGATTTACGAAGTCGAGGATTGTCATTTAAGCAGCAGGCAAATCAGGATTTTATTATTCCTTATCGAAATTCAGTTTCGAACTGAATATCGCAGCTTGTTTTACAAGGCAATCGTCTTAGCGAACAATTTTTCTTATGATTTTTTGACAGCCGGTCAGTCTGTTCTGTTGCTGCTGGTCATGCTTTACTAAGTATAGAAAATCGAAGATTACTTTTATAATCAAGTATGAAATATAATTAAGTTAAATCAAAACTGCAATTATAACCCGAATACAATTTGTTTTAATTGAATTTTTTAACCAAATCCTGTGGTAATTTACCGGGGTGTTTGCTATGATAAGACTGAACAAAGGAGAACGAAAAATGATACTGGACGATTATCAGAAACGAGTAGATCAACTGTTTGAACAAATCAAAACGACACAGCGGGAAAACATCATCACAGCAGGCAAAATGATTGCGGAAACGATCGATGCGGGAGGGAATATTTATCTCAGCGGCATCTGCCATTCCATCGAAATGGACCTGTTCAACCGCGGCGGCGGACCGGCATTTTACCGGACATTTCATTATAAATTAGACGTGCAGTCGGATGCCCGCGAGCGCGACCGCAGCGATTTGGATACGGATATGGAAGGCTTAGGCGAATATATCTTAAAGGCATCGACGATCCGGCCGGGCGATATTCTGTTTGTCGGTTCGGTTTCCGGACGGACTAAAGGTGTCGTCGACCTGGCTTGGGAAGCCAAGAAAATGGGAATCAAGGTCATTGCCATGAGTTCGATGAGCTATGCGCAGACCGTGGACGCCGTGCATTCATCCGGCAAGAAACTGTATGAATTTGTCGATCTGACGCTCGACAACTGCGCTCCGGCAGCCGAAGCCATGCTGAAAATCGACGGCATCGAAGCGAACTTCGCGGCAGCCAGCGGCATCGCCAGCTCCTACATTCTCTGGTCAGTGACCGCGGTTGCATTGGAAGAAATGATGAAGAGCGGAAAAACGCCGCTGTTGTTAAAGAGCGCGAATTTCCCAGGCGGCCCGGAATACAACAATACCGAAGTTTATCCGCATTATAAGGAATTCGGCTGGTAAATCCTGATTTTGGAATTGAACTGGAACTTGGAAAATGTAAAAAAATGGCATTCTTAAAAAAAGAAAGCGTTGACAAAGTTCGAGGATTTGGCTAGAATAACAAATGTATTTAGGGTTGTAACTTGAAAAAGGCAAAGCCTAAACTGGATTTCATTGTATCAGTTTATCTGATATTATGGGTGTAGTTTAGGCTTTTATTTTGGAAAGGAGGGATGAAATTGCGAGTAAAGAAAGTGTTCAACAACAATATTCTGTTAGCCGAAGACGAGAACTTGCTGGAAGTGATTCTGATGGGACGCGGCATCGGTTATGCCATGAAGCCGGGCGATCCGGCTGATGAATCCAAAATCGATAAGGTTTTCAAAATTACCGCGCATCAGCAGCAGGAGGATTTTGTCAGGCTGATGAAGGAAATTCCGATCAACCATCTGGAACTGACTAAAAAGATCGTCGAAATGGCGCAGAAGGAGTTGAACGTTCAATTTGACGACGTAATTTACATCGGCCTGACCGACCACATTCATTTTGTGATCAAGCGCGCAAAACAAAATGAACAGCTCAAAAACGCGCTGTTGTGGGAAATCAAGAAATTCTATCCGCGCGAATTCGCCGCTTCGATGAAAGCGCTGGAGCTGATCGAGTATTCCGAAGGACTGCAGCTGACGGAGGATGAGGCCAGTTTCATCGCCATGCATTTTGTCAATGGCCAGCAAAGCGGCGAAGCGATCCGCGAAACGGTAGAAGCCACGCAGATTATTCAAGACATCCTGAATATTATCAAGTTTCATTACAAGATCGATTTGAATGAGAATTCGATCAATTACAGCCGGTTTATCACGCATATCCGGTTCTTCCTGCAGCGAATCCGCGGCTCGCTGAACGTCAGCGAGGACGATTATCTGTTTGAGAAGGTAAAAGAAAAATACCCGGATGCGTATGCCTGCGCAAGCCGGATTAAAACGTATCTGGATGCGAAGCTGGGCGTGGAGCTGACCCATGAGGAAATGCTCTACTTCATGCTTCACATCCGGAGACTGACAGAAAGAGAAAAGAGCCAAGCGTAGGATTGTAACCGCAAGGGCAAAGCCTGCCGTTCGTTTTCCCCTTTCTATCCCGTTTTTAAACGTGGAGCGAAAAGGAGGAAGCGGCGACAGGCTTTTTTGTACCCCGATGCCGGACAATTCACCAGATTCAGAAAGTGAAGAAACAGGGCCGCTTCCTGTGGCCAAGGAGGAGAAGATGAAATACGAAAGCTTAGTCCGCGCGATTCTCAATGAGATCGGCGGCGAACACAACATCGCGTCCGTAACCCACTGCATGACGCGGCTGCGGTTTACGTTGAAGGATGAGTCCAAAGCGAATATTGAAAATGTGAAAAACATTACCGGTGTTGTCGGCTGCGTCAACAAAGGCGGTCAGTTCCAGATCGTCATCGGCACGCAGGTCGCCGACGTCTACAATGAATTAATTCAGATTGCGCATATTCAGACGGATGGGGAGGAGAAGAAGGAAAAGAAAAACCTGATCTCCGCCTTATTTGACACGATGGCCAGCATCGTCATGCCGATGATCGGTCCGCTGGCCGGCGCTGGAATGATCAAAGCGATCCTGTCCATTCTTGTGCAGTTCAGCCTGATCGACAACACGACGCAGACTTATCAGATTTTCTATATGGTCGCCGACTGCGTCTTCTATTATATGCCGTTCTTCCTGGCCTTCTCAGCGGGAAAGAAATTCAAATGCAACCCTTATTTATCGCTGATCTTTGCGGCGATGCTGGTGCATCCGACCTATCTGGGCTTAAAAACCGCGGGTGATCCGGTGACGCTGCTGGGCCTGCCGGTCACGCTGGCAACCTACACCTCCAGCGTCGTTCCGATCATCCTGATCGTCTACTTCCAGTCGATTGTGGAAAAGTGGGTGACGAAATGGACGCCGAAAGCGATTAAAACCTTCTTTGTTCCGATGATTGTGATCCTGGTCACCGTTCCGGTCGGATTTATCGTTTTGGGGCCGTTAGGCGCGATCTTCGGTAATTATCTGGCATCGTTCTTCACCTTCCTGGACACTCAGGTCGGCTGGCTGGTTCCGATGCTGGTGGGCGGCTTATGTCCGCTGTTAGTCATGACGGGGATGCACTATGCGCTGGGCAGCGCGCAGTCGATCCAGCGGGCGACGGTCGGCTATGCGACAATTCTGGCGCCGGGAATGGTTTGCAGCAACATGGCGCAGTCGGCGGCAACCTTCGGCGTGGCGCTGAAAACGAAAGATAAGGAATTGAAATCACTGGCGTCCACCGTTGGCGTCACAGCGCTGTGCGGCATTACGGAACCGACCTTGTACGGCATTGGCATGAAATTGAAACAGCCGTTATACAGTGCGATGGCAGCTGGTGCAATCGGCGGTCTGTATGCCGGTCTGACGGGGGTTAAGCAGTGGGCTTACGGAACGTCGACGATCTTTGCGCTCCCGGTTTATTTGGGCAGCGACAACTCGTTTCTCAATATCTGCATCGCCGTCGCGATTTCGATGGTATTGGCGTTCGTGTTCAGCTATCTGACGCATAAGGATCCGGCGCCGGCTTCCAGCAAGGCGGAAGCGGCAGTCAAGCCGGCGGTGCTGAATAAAAAGCTGGTAATTCATTCTCCGGCCGCGGGTCAGCTGATTCCGCTGGAACAGGTTAAGGATGATACGTTCGCCAGCGGCGCATTGGGTCAGGGCTGCGCCTTGATTCCGGAAAGCGGCGAGTTTGGTTCGCCGGTCAAAGGCAAGGTTGCGATGTTGTTTGAAACCAAGCATGCGATCGGACTGGTCGCCGAGGATGGCACGGAAGTGCTGATTCATATCGGTCTGGATACCGTCAAGCTCAACGGCGAACATTTTACGGCGCTGGTCAAAACCGGTGATGCGGTCGAAGTCGGCACGCCGTTAGTGCAGGTGGATTTAAAAGCTGTGCGGGATGCCGGTTATGATCTGGTAACGCCAGTGCTGATCACAAATTCCGCAGAGGTGCTGGACGTCGTGGAAAACAGCCGGGAACACGTCGAAGCCGGCGATGAAATTTTAACGGTGATTCGCTGATGGCCTTTCCGAAAGGATTTTTATGGGGCGGCGCGCTGGCGGCCAACCAGTGCGAGGGTGCTTATCTTGAGGATGGTAAGGGTCTGTCCCAGCAGGACGTTATGCCGCAGGGCGTGCGCGGACCGGTCACCAACCAGCCAACTCCTGATAATTTGAAACTGATCGGCACGGATTTTTATCACCGCTATCGGGAAGATATCGCGCTGATGGCGGAAATGGGCTTCAAGGTATTTCGTTTCTCGATCGCATGGAGCCGGATTTATCCGCGTGATGAAGTGGAACCCAATGAAGCAGGACTGGCGTTCTATGACCGGGTGATTGACGAATGTCTGAAATATGGCATCGAGCCGCTGATCACGCTGTCGCACTATGAGATACCGCTGCATTTGTGCCGGACTTACGACGGCTTCCGCAGCCGGGAGATGATCGGCTTTTTCCTCCGTTATGCGGAAACCGTGCTTCGCCGTTATCATGACCGGGTAAAATACTGGCTGACCTTTAACGAGATCAATGTCACACTGATTTCACCGTTATTGGGCGCGGGGGTGATGACGCCCAAGGACCAGCTGAGCGCGCAGGACCGCTTCCAGACGGCACATCACCAGCTGGTCGCCAGCGCCAGAGTGACCGCCTTGGCGAAGCAGCTCTGTCCTGCGATTCAGATCGGCTGCATGGCGGCTTCCGCACCGCGGTATCCGATGACCTGCGATCCGCAGGATATGATCGCGATGATGACCAGTCAGCAGGAGCTGGATTATTTTATCCATGTGCATTGCACCGGCGAATATCCGTATTACGCAAAACGGCTGTGGTGGGAAAACAACGTGTGTCTGGAAATCACGGAGGAAGACCGGCAGGCGTTGAAGCATACCGTGGATTTCATATCGTTCAGCTATTATTCAAGCAAAGTCGTGGCGGCGGATGAAAGCCGCTACGCGATGGCCAACGGTAACATCATGCGGGGATTAAAAAATCCTTATGTTCCGGTCTCGGATTATGATTATCCGATCGATCCGGAAGGGCTGCGCTACATTCTTAATTATTTATACGATCATTTCCACAAGCCGTTGTTTGTCGCAGAGAATGGATTGGGGTCGAAGGAAGAACTGACGCCTGACGGAAACGGCGGATTTACGGTTAAGGATCAGGCCCGGATCGAATTTCACCGCGGACATATTCAGGCGATGGCCCGGGCGATTGACGATGGGGTCGAGGTGTTCGGATACACTTCATGGGGGCCGATCGATTGTGTCAGCGCGGCATCGGCAGAAATGACGAAGCGGTATGGCTTCGTCTATGTCGACCGCAATCAGGATGGATCGGGGACCTTACAGCGCTGGAAAAAACAAAGCTTTGACTGGATCGCAAAGATCTACCGAAGCAACGGTGCTGATCTGGATTAAGCTGCTTAATGAAATGGGAACTGTCTGCAAACAACAGGCAGTTCTCTTTTTTGTTGGGAATGCTTTTTTGCCCTCAGCACTTTACGAACAGGCTTTGCTTGTCCATGCCTGTTATGCGGAAAATGTGGTGAAAACACAGAAAAAGGGCGGCTCAAAATGCCAACCCTCAACAATTTAATTATACTCCGAAAAAAATTAAAAAAACAGACTGTTTCCTGCTTTTATATCTTGTATTATATAGGTGTAGAAAGAGATGAGGATCAAGCAGAAAGATCCCATGATCTCTAAAGGAGGTTCTCATGAAGAAGGTACTTCTCGAATATTAAGCCGTTCCCTTCTTTGTTACCAGAACAGGGAGAGGGAACTGAATCTGAAATATCAGAAAACAAAGAATCAAAAATAGAAAGTGAGTCTGGAGAGGACAGACCAATGGGCAGAGAAAAGTAATATTTCATAACTTGAATTTCAGAAAGAAGTGATGAGCTGAATTTTGAAAAATAAAGAGATGAAAAAAATTCAAAGCTGTTTCTATGAAAAAGAATTGTAGATTCTGAAAGTAAACGTGATTTCACTTTAAGATCATGTCCGATGTCCAAGGAAAGAGCTTAGAGTTTATAGAAACATAAGGTAGGAACAAAGAGAATGGCGGTCAGGCTGTTCTCTTTTTTTGACTGAAAGGTATTCTTGTTTCCCCGGATGGAGGCTATAATGAAGGCAAAAGGGAGGATTTATTTATGTTTGACATGATCATTCGTCAGGGCTTGATTCTGGATGGGACCGCTGCGCCGGGAAAGGTGGCCGATCTGGGCATTGTCGGCGATCAGATTGCCGCGATCGGCGATTTAAGCGGAGAATCCGCGAAGCAGGAGATCGACGCCAGGGGGAAAGTGGTAACTCCGGGATTCATCGACCCGCATTCGCATTCAGATTTGTCTGTTTTGTTCGAGCCGTCGATGACCAATTATCTGATGCAGGGCGTGACGACGGTGGTCGGCGGTAACTGTGGTCATTCTTACGGTCCGGTCGGCGACGAATTGTACCGCAGCGCGATCATTGATCCGAAGGTTGCGTTTCAGGCCGATCCGTCCTATTTTACGATGACATCGTTGCTTTTGCCAAAAGAGAAAGCTGTCAAAGCGTTGAAGGAACAGTATGGAATTGATATGGACTGGCATTCATTTAAAGAGTATCTGGACAAGTGCGATCAACAGCCGTTAGACGGCAATATCGCCTCATTGGCGGGCTACAGCGCGATCCGCGGGACGGTCATGGGCATGGATTGCTGCCGGGCGGCCACGGAAGAAGAAATCGTGAAGATGGAAGAGCTGACGCGGCAGTGTTTGGAAGACGGCGCGTTCGGCTTATCGACAGGCACCGATCCGCAATATGTGCCGGGACCGTTTGCCAGTTTTGACGAAACGGTGCGGATGTTGAAAATCGTGAAGGAGTACGATGGGATATTTGCTTCGCATACGCGGAATTATGACGCGGAAGGCAAACCGGACCGGATGGGCGGTTATCAGGATATGCTGAAACAGGCGATGGCCGCGGGCGTGCGGGCCAATGTATCGCATGTTCATACGCTGGGAATGGGCGTCGATGAACAATCCAACGCCGAAGCGGCACGCAAGACGCTGGCGTATTTTGAAGAAATGGAAAAACAGGGCTGCGACCTGAGCTACGACGTGATTCCTTCGCCTTACAGCATGGATATGACAGTGCCGTATTTTGCGACCTTCCTGCGGCCCTTTGTCTTGATGTGCGGCAGCCGTCAGCATCTTGCCGAGAGCTTCAAGGTACCGGATTTCCGCAAGATGGTGCATGCGGTGATCGACGCGGGACTGTATCCGCTGCTCGATGAAAAGAATCTGATGATGAGCATGTATCCGATCCTGACCATTTCACGCCATCAAAATCCGGCGCATCTTGGGAAAAATCTGTATGCTTACGCGACGGAGCTGAAAAAAGATCCGCTTGATCTGGTCATGGATCTGTTTGCTGAGGATTGCGACATGGGCGCGGATATGGCGATGCCCAGCGCGGTCGAATCCAATGATATCCTCTGCACTCACCGCATGGCCATGCCATGCTCTGACGGATTCACCGGCGATAAATCAATGAATTTCGGCTTGAATGAGGATATTCAGATGACGCCGAATCCGATGAATTACAGTTTTATCATCCGCTATCTGACGCGCTATCAGAACCAGATCGCAATGGAGGAATTGATTCATAACGTCACGATGAAGCCGGCTGTTCGCTTCGGCATCGAGAAACGCGGTTCGCTGCAGATTGGAAATTACGCGGATATCGTCGTCTTCGACCGGGAGGCCCTGCACAGCTATGACCGTGATGCCAACATGTCCCAGTATCCGGAAGGGATTGATTATGTTCTGGTCAACGGCGTTGTGACGATCGATCACAAGCGTCATACCCAATCCGCCGCGGGAAGAATGCTGCGGAAAAACCAACAATAAAGGGCAGCGATCATCGCTGATTTTATGCAGACTATCAGAAAGATATTTTTTATATTAACACTGTTTTTCTTAGTGTCATGTAGTTTGAATAAATATGATGTCGATGGTCCTATGATTGTTAATGGCGATGTATTTGGTCTGGAAGATTATAAAGTGGAAGAATGCAGCTTGAAAGAGAATCGATATGTTTATGTTATTTCACAAAAGACAGAGACTATTCAAAAAACAGTTTCTATAACTTTATATAGTTATGATTCTAAAGAGGCGGCCGTCCAAAATATGCTTGATTTATTAGAAAAGACAGCAGAGTTTAAAAGAAAATCAAATTGTGTTGATTGTATTTATTTGCCTCATGAGATGACTGAATCAGAAATTAGATCCTATTTTCCTTTAGACAATATGGATTTATGGCAATGTGAGGAAGTTTATAATCTATTTGATACTATATATATAAGACAGAATAATAAACTCGTGAGATTATTTTCAGATCCATCGACTATATTTACACAACCAGATGAAGAAACAATTAAGGCCGTTCACCGGATACTTAATTATGAGTTTGAAAAAGAGTAGTGCAAAACGGACTTCAGCAGAGAATAAGCCAGGCTCTGATTGAACGACTGATTCTTAGAATCAATGTGGATAAAGTACAGTAGTTCAAAGACGAGAAAGGGATAGATTGACACTTCTGTGTGTTTGAAAAAATGATAGACAATATCGCGATAAGCCCACCACAGATTCATAGTTACGGCGATCGAGCACAAGCGTCAAAACTAAGCCGCGGCGGGAAGAATGCTGCGGAAAAACCAACAATAAAGGGCAGCGTTCATCGCTGCCCTCAACAATTTAATTATACAGGAAAAAAGTGTGAAAAAACAGACTGTTTCCTTCTTGGATATCTTGTATTATATAGATAAAGAAAGAGATGAGGATCAATACAAAGATCCAACGATCTCACAGGAGGTTCTCATGAAACAGGTGCTGCTCGAATTTTAAGCCGTTTCCTTCTTCGTTACCAGAACGGGGAGAGGAAACTGAAAAGAAAACGATGACTTTGAATCAATAATAAAAAGTGAGTCTGGAGAGGGCATACCAATGGACAAGGATAACGGAGAGTTTATTCAATAATTTAAGTCTTTGGTTTTTATTCCATAGTCAATGAAGAGTGAAGCGAGGCTTCCAATCGAAAGACGAAGTTTCGATTGATAAAGCTTGATTCTTAACCGAGGGTGTAAAAATAAGAGAAAAAGACGAAGAATTCCAAAATGGGAAAACGCTTCGTCTTTTATTTCATTCGTGAACAGCACAGTTTCGTAGCGGCAAGAGTAGTGTGAAAAGAGGAAATTAACGATGAAGAAAATAATAGCTTTTATTGTCATAAGTCTATTGCTTTGCGGCTGTGCCTCTGACAAAAAGTCCAGCCTGGGCGCACAGATCAGCCGCAGTCCGAAGATCCAGTCGATTACAGAAGCAGAATTGGAAAGTCTGGCGGATACTGAAGAAAACTATTTCATATTGTTTTGTGCGGGAAAGGATGTTACCTGTCAGGCGATTGTTGAAGATACCCAAAAGCTGAAACTGAGTCAGCCGGCCGCTTACTATTTCTTTGATCTTGAAGATTCCATCACGGCCTGTTCTACGCAGGACGCGAAGGCAGCTGAGCAGGCGATTCAGGATTTTCTGGCGTTTCTGGATCGTTATGCGATCACAAAAATCCCAACCATTCACTATTACAAAGGCGCGAAGTTCATAAAATCGCATAACATTGAAGAATATGAGAACTCTGCTGTTTTGACGGAAGCCGAAGAACAAGCTCGGATTGAAGAATTTAGGAACTGGATGAACAGCGTGGAATAACGATCAAAAACAAAGAAAACACAGACTTTTAGAGCCTGCGCTTTTTTTATGTGTCGGAAGTTTTTACATTGAGTTTACTGATCGTCTTCGGGATCAGAAAGCAGGGTTTTGAGTTCTTTCAGCGGGCGGTGGGGTTCAAGATTTTCCCGTTCCTGTTTGCGATGTTGATGACGGAGCTGCTGGACCTGGACTTCCAGCTCGCGTGAGCTGAGGCGCATCGCGCCCTGCCCCATGATGATCAGCTGTTCCATCCCATCGGAAGTTGCGACGGTAACCTCAAACTGGTCGGCGAGCTGATGCGTGGCTTTTTCGATGTAGGAATCGGCCGTCTGCGAGGTTTTCGTGTAGACGACGTACAGGTTATGCAGCTTCTGAATTGAGCCGGGATTATCCTTGACCTGATACGCGTCGAAGACCAGAATCAGAATTCCGGTGCGGGTTCCCTGGAAGCTGGAAAGCAGCTGGATCAGCTGATCGCGGGCTGCGGACAGATCTTCCCGGGCCAGCACAACAAGCTCACTCCACGAATGAATCATATTGTAACCATCGACTAACAGACATTTCGTCTTGGGCTTCTGCCGCTGGATTTCAATATGTTCCGGCATTTCCTTGCGCTTGACCGGAGCGCGTACCGCCACTTTTTCCTTCGGCTTGTGCGTACGTTCCATGACACGTTTCAGCTCGGCGTCGTCGACGGTATAGCGGTTATGATGATAACCGGAATCGACTGTCTCCACTTTCTGCGGATGCCATTGAGCTTCGATATGCATGTGTTCCTCAACTTCGTCGTAGCGCACAAGAAATCCTGCGCCGTGGCTGCAGAAAACGGAATCCGCAGGGAAGTCGAGATCGCCGTCGCAGTCGTAGCCGATCGCTTCGATCAGTGCCTGTTGATCGGCGCAGGGCTGATAACCTTGAAACGTGCAGACCAGCCGGCCTAAGCCATGGGTATAAGCGGTCAGCTCGGCTTGGTAATTGCGCATTTTGGCAACTGGGGCCGTGCCTTCCAGAATTACCGTGTCGGTCTGATTCTGCGTGATTGCCGACTGCGCCTGCATCCGCTGCAGATCGAACAGCGCACGGCTCAGCTGACCGGCGGGCAGCTCCATGCGGAACTGATAGACCGGCTCCAGCAGCTGGCAGGTTGTCCTGCGCAAACCCTGACGCAGCGCCCGAAGCGTGGCCTGGCGGAAGTCGCCGCCTTCGGTATGTTTGATGTGCGCTTTCCCGGCGATCAGCGTGATTTTGATATCGGTGATCGGCGAGCCGGTTAATACGCCGGGAACTTCGATTTCATCCAGACAGTTCAGCACCATTTTCTGCCACGGCAGCGCTAACCAATCGACCGGGCAGTCGGAAGTCACCTGCACCCCAGAGCCGGGCGGCAGCGGTTCAAGCAACAGATGCACCTCGGCGTAATGGCGCAGCGGCTCGTAATGACCGACGCCTTCCACCGGCGTGCAGATCGTTTCTTTGTAATTGATTTTTCCTTCGTCGAACTCCACGTCCAGGTGAAACCGGCTGGCGATCAGCTGTTTCAAGATCTCAATCTGAACGTTGCCCATGATCTGAATGCGGATTTCCTGCGTCGGCGCGTGAAATTGCAGATGCAGCTGGGGATCTTCTTCCTCTAGCTGCTTGAGCTGACGATATAACGCAAACGGATCGCAGCCCGCCGGCGGGATCAGGCTGTAGCTCAGACAGGCGGAAAGCACCGGCGTCCGAGCGGGCTGCTCAAATCCCAATCCGTCATGAATCCCTAATTTCATCGGTCCTTTCAGGCAACAAACCTGACCAGCCGGAACCTCATTGACCATGGTGAACTGCTCGCCGGAGTACAGCCGCAGCTGATCGACCTTTTCACCGTTGTCCAGCACCTGTTTGGCCTTTAAAACACCGCCGGTAACTTTGACATGCGTCAAGCGCGTGCCCTGGCGGTCGCGGGAAACTTTGTAAACTCGGGCTCCGAAGGTTTCCGGATAGCTTTTCATTGCGGTGTAGGCGTCCAGTCCGTCCAACAGCGCTTCCACGCCGTCCGCTTTCAGCGCGGAGCCGAAATAACAGGGAAAAAGCGAGCGGTCAGCGACCGCGCTCTGGATCTGGGAAGGGGTCAGCGTCCCCTGCTTAAGATAGCTTTCCAGCAGATCGTCGCGCTGCATCGCGATGTTTTCCATCTGCCCGTCCACCTGCGTAAAGTCGATAATCCGCGGATCAAGCTGGGTTTGCAGCGAAGTCATCAGCGCCGCCGCGTCATCGTAAGCAATATCCATCTTGTTGACGAACACAAACGCCGGGACATGATAGGTTTCCAACAGCTTCCAGATCGTATGCGTATGCGCCTGCACGCCGTCGATGCCGCTGATCAGCACGATCGCGTAGTCCAGCACCTGCAGCGTGCGCTCCATTTCCGCGCTGAAGTCGATATGGCCGGGCGTGTCCAGCAGTGTGAATTCGGTTTGCTTCCACGGGAACATCGCCTGCTTTAAAAAGATCGTAATACCCCGGCTGCGTTCCTGATCGTCATAATCGAGGACGGTATCCTGATGATCGACGCGGCCGCGCTTCCGGATTTGATTGGATTGATAAAGAAGACTTTCCGACAAGGTTGTCTTGCCGGCGTCGACATGCGCCAGCGCGCCTAAAATAATCTGTTTCATAGAAAAATTGTATGCGACTTTCCGTGTTTGTTCAAGTCTTTTACCAGCGATTTGCGCCGCTGTGTTTCCAAGGGGAAACGCATCATGCTAAGATGAGCGCTTTTCCGAGTTGATTTTTAACGTCGGAGCGGTCCAGGTTTCAGGCAGGCAGATCAATAACAGCGGATAGAATTCCAGTCTTCCCGCTAACATGACCAGACACAATACCAGTTTGGAAAACGGCGGGAAAGCGGCATAGCTGCCCAGCGGACCAACGCCGTTCAAGCCGGTGCCGGAATTATTCATGCAGGTAAGCACGGCGCTGCCGGCCGTTTCCAGATCCGCGCCAGCCGCCGCTAACAAAATCCAGCCGACGAGGAAAAACGACAGATAAATGAGGATAAACGTTAACGTACGCTGGATTGTGGCTTCCGCAACAGGCTGTCCGTCCAGCGTCGCAATTTTGACAATCTGCGGCTGACGGCTGCGGTGCAGCTCCCGTTTCATGGCTTTTCCTGCCACGATGACCCGGGCGATCTTCAAACCGCCGCCGCTGGAGCCGGTGCAGGCGCCGAGCATTGTGATCAAGGGCAGAAGCAGCCGGCAAAGCTGCGGCCAGCGGTTAAAATCGGCGCTGGCGAAGCCGGTGGTGCTGATCGCGCTGGCGGTTTGGAAGAAGGCCAGCCCCAAGGCATTCACCAACGCTTTTCCATCCAGAATCAGACTGCCCGCAATGATCAGCCAGAATCCCAGAAACAATCCGGCATACCAGCGCAGCTCCTCGTTTTTCAAAGCCTGCGCCGCCCGGCCGGTGACAAACAGCCACACAAGCTTGAGATTGACGCCGAAAATCAACATGAAGAATGCGATGATGGATTCCACGGCCGGGGACTGATAGGCGGCAATCCCAAGATTCCGGGTTGAAAATCCGCCGGTGCCGGCGGTTGCCAAAGCGTGGCAGACACTTTCCCACAACGGCATTTTGGCAAAACATAAGAGGATCGCTTCCACAAGGGTTAATCCGCCATATACCCCACACAGGACCGCCGCGCTCTGCCGGAAGCGGGGAAATAATTTCTCCGCCGCCGGACTGGCTTCTGCTTCCGCCAGATTCATCGTGCTGCCTTGGGAAGCGGGGACAAGCATGACCATAAATACGACGAAGCCCACCCCTCCAATCCACTGCGTCAGTGCCCGCCACAACAGAAGTGAGCGGGGCAGCGCTTCCACGTCGGTCAGGATTGTCGCTCCGGTGGTCGTATAGCCGGAAATAATTTCAAATACGCTGTCGATGAACGAAAGCTGTCCGCTCAAACTCAGCGGCAGCGCTCAGCACAGCGATAAAATCAGCCAGCAGAGTCCGATGCTCAGCAAGCCCTCACGGGCTGAAATCACCCGTTCGCCGCGGCCGTAGCGAAGCAACAGGCTGCCGGGCAGCGCGCAGCATAACATCGGGATCAGAAAAAGGTCGAGCCGTTCCCCTGAAATTGCTGCGAAACATAAGGGAAGGGCCATTGCGGCTGCGGATCCGAGCAGTGAAGCGCCGGCGATCCAACCGGCCAGCTTCCTGTTCATACCGACCGCAGCGGAGTTTCAAGCAGATCCGCGAGACGGTGAACTTGCCCGGCCGGGGCTAAAACAATGATGAAATCGCCGGTTTGCAGCTGATCCCGGCCGCCCGGGATGATCATCTGGGCATGCCGCAGAACCGCGGTGATCAGAATGTTTTTCTTCAACGGCAGCGCCTGTAAAGGCGCGGCGACAATGCGCCGGGCATCCGGCCCGATTTCAAATTCAAGCGCTTCGATCTGACCGCCGGCCAGCGTGTGCAGCGTAATGATCGGATTTTCATCGCGGCTGTCGATCGAACGGACATAGCCGAGAATCTGTTCGGTTGCCAGATCCTTGGGCATGACGGTACGGATTTTGGCTTCGTGCAGGATCGGCAGATAGGAATGCGTATTCTGACGGCAGAAGACCAGGCCGATTTGCCGGCTTCTGCCATACAGCGCAAGCATGGCGTTGATTTCATCGCTGCCAATCACGGCGATCAGAGCATCCATCGCATCAAAGTTCAATGTCTGTAAAAACGGATGATTGGTCGCATCGCCCCGGCAGACGTCCACTTTATGAAACCAGGTGCTGATGAGGGCGCAGCGGGCCGGATCCTTTTCCACGAGCGTGATCTGAACCGGCTGATCCGCCAGCTGCTGGCAGAGGGATAAGCCGAGATCGCCGCCGCCCAGAATAAGAAGCTGCCGGATTCCGGTTGTCCGCAGTTTTAAGCGGCTGAACAATGCCAGCGCTTGGGAACGCGAAGCGGTCAGGGTTAAATGATCCCGGGCCTGGACGATGAAATCGCCGCGGGGGATCGAAGCCTGATCGCCGCGCAGACACAAGCTGAACAAATAGCGGCCGGGATAGGCTTTGCGGATTGCCGTCAGATTCTTTCCGATCAGCGCTGAACCGGGCTGAACCTCGAATTCCATCAGTTCCACGCGCCCGGCAGAAAAGCTGTCGACATTGACCGACGCCGGAAATTCCAGAATTCTGACCAGCTCCCGGGCTGCCAGTTCGTCCGGATTCAGCGACAGCGATAAGTTTAAATCCTGACTGAGTAAGGACAGAGATTTTAAAGCGGTGGATTCCTGCATCCGGATTAAGGCGATCCGACAGCCTGAATGCCGGGCCATTAACGCGCTGAGCATGTTGGCTTTTTCATCGCGGGTTACGGCGATAAACAGATAGGCATGATCTGCCCCGGCGGCATTTTGAACGTCGAGGTCCAGCGCGGATCCCTGCAGGCATAAAACGTCGAGCTGGCGGCTGACGCGCTGGCAGACTTCGGGATCCGCGTCGATAACGGTGACGTTATGCCCTTCTTTCATCAAGGTGCGGGCCAGATGATAGCCGACGTTGCCGCAGCCGGAAATAATGATATTCATAAGCGTTCCTCCTGATTGATCGGAGGGCTTCCCGCTTCGGACAAGCTGGCGGGCAGTCCGTGAGGTTGTTCTTTTCTTCATTATAGCATGCGGATCTGTTCTCTACCGGACTGTTTCTGATTTCGGGAAAACGAAAGTGGTAGAAAAAGGATGAAAACGGAATGGATCAGGGATAACGCTTAAGAAGCAGAAAAAAACCCGGAAAATTCCGGGCTTTCTAAGTAAAGAGATCCGACGCTATAAGCAGCGGTCCAGAATCTCCAGCACTTCTTCAATCTTCGCTTCGGCGTCTTCCGGTTGGCCATGCATCGCGTCCTTCACGCAGCCGTGAATGTGGGCGCTTAAAATCTCCTGATTGACCTTTGCCAGAATCGCCGAGGCGGCCTGGATCTGGTTGGAGATGTCGATGCAGTAGCGGTCGTCCTCGACCATCCGGATCACGCCGTCGATCTGTCCCCGCGCTGTTTTTAACAGCTGCAGGGTGCGGGCGGCGTCGGCTTTCATTTACGCGACGGAAACGACTTCGTATCCCGCATCGGTAACGGCCTGGATCAGCGCGCTGTCTTCCACCGGCTGGCTGCAGCTGACGACCGCTTTCTTTTCGTCCAGCGTGACCTCTGCTTTTTCGACGCCGGCGACGGCGTTGAGCGCGGCTTCGACGCGGGCCTTGCAATGAGCGCAGGCCATTCCGTTTACGATCATAGTTTTTGTCATGTTCTTTTCTCCTTTATTTTTAAATTCAATATGCTGGACGGCAACCTGCGCGGCAGGCGCCGAGGAAGACTCCGGGAGTCCGGCCGGGCGCGGACTGGAGAATAATTTCAGCCGCAGCGCGTTGGAAACGACGCTGACGGAGCTTAAGCTCATCGCCGCCGCGCCGAACATCGGATTCAGCTTCCAGCCTAACAGCGGAATGAACACGCCGGCGGCCAGCGGAATCCCGATGCTGTTGTAGATCAAAGCCCAGAACAGATTCTGCTTGATGTTGCGCAGGACAGCTTTGGAGAGCTTGATGGCCGTGACGGCGTCCCACAGATCGCTTTTCATCAAGACGATATCGGCGGATTCAATCGCCACGTCTGTTCCCGCGCCGATCGCGATGCCGACGTCCGCCTGGGCCAGCGCCGGGGCGTCGTTGATGCCGTCGCCAATCATGGCGACCTTGCGGCCTTCGGCCTGAACCTGGCTGACGACCCGCTGCTTATCGGACGGCAGAACCTCGGCGATCACGTTGTCGATCCCGGCCTGGGCGGCGATCGCCTGGGCCACCTGCGGGTTGTCGCCGGTCAGCAGGATCACGTCGATTCCCATCCGTTTGAATTCAGCGACCGCGGCGCGGCTGGTCGGTTTGATCGTATCAGCGACGGCGATCATTCCCAGAACCACTCCGCTCTGGGCGATGAACAACGGCGTGCGGCCCTGCGATGCGGCGTTGTGATGCAGCTGTTCGATCTGCTTGTCCGCCAGTCCCATCGCCTGCATCATTCTGAGATTGCCGGCAGCGGTCGGCTGGCCGTCGATCAACGCCCGAACACCCTGGCCGGCGATGTTCTCGAATTGATCAACGGATTGGATCTTGGCATTTTGTTTCTGACCATAGCGCACGATCGCTTCCGCCAGCGGATGCTCGGACACCGCTTCCAAGGAAACGGCGGCGTCCAGCAGCGCGGCTTCGCTTTCGCCCAGAACCGTGACCTCGGTGACTTCCGGCTTGCCGGTTGTGACCGTGCCGGTTTTATCCAGAATGACGGTTTGTAAGGAATGCGCTGTTTCCAGCGCTTCGCCGGATTTAATCAGAATACCGTTCTCCGCACCCTTGCCGGTGCCGACCATGATCGCGGTCGGTGTTGCCAGCCCCAGCGCGCACGGACAGGAAATGACCAGGACGGCGATTCCGATCGATACCGCGAAGCTGATTGATTCGCCCAGAAGCAGCCAGATGACGGCGGCCGCCAGGGCGATCGTGATTACAACGGGAACGAAGACGCCGCTGACCTTGTCGGCCAGCTTGGCGATCGGCGCTTTGGAGGCTGACGCTTCTTCTACCAGCCGGATGATCTGCGAGAGCGTGGTGTCCTCACCGACCAGCGTCGCTTCCATTTCCACCGCGCCGCTTTTGTTGACGGTTGCGCCGATGATCTTTTCACCGACGGTGCGTTCGACCGGAATGCTTTCGCCGGTGATCGCCGATTCGTCAAAGGCCGCGCTGCCCTGTACGATCACGCCGTCGACCGGTACGCTCTGGCCCGGCTTGACGCGGAGGCGGTCGCCCGGGCGGACATCCTCGACGGGAATTTCCACGAACTCTTCACCGCGGCGGACCCAGGCAGTTTTCGGCGCGAGATCCATCAGCTTGGCGATCGCTTCCGAGGTTTTGCCCTTGGAGCGGGTTTCCAGATATTTGCCCAGCGTGATCAAGGTCAGAATCATCGCCGAAGTCTCAAAATACATGTCCATCGCCCAGCTGTGAACCTTGACCATATCCTGCGCGCCCAGTCCCATGCCGATTTCATACAGCGCGATCACGCCGTAGACGATCGCGGCGGCGGAACCGATGGCGATCAGCGAATCCATGTTCGGCGAGCGCCGGAACAGGTTCTTGAAACCGTTGGTAAAGTAGTGGCCGTTGACGATCACAACCGGCAGACACAACAGAAACTGCGTCAGCGCAAAGTTCATCGTGTTTTCATGACCGAGGAAAAACGCCGGAAGCGGCCAGCCCATCATGTGGCCCATCGACAGATAGAACAGCGGAAGCATGAAGACGACGGAGATGATAAAATGGGTCTTCATCGTTTTGATCTGCTTCTCCATCGGATTTTCCGCGGCTGACGCTTTGGAAGCCGCCGCGGGTGCGCCGTGCTCCTCGGCGTGATAGCCGGCCTGTTCGACAGCCTGCAGAATCTTATCGCTGGTCAGCTGATTTTCATCGAAGCTGACGGTCATCTTGTTCGCCAACAGATTGACGTCGCATTGTTCGACGCCGTCCAGCTTGCGCACGCCGCGCTCGATCGCAGCGCTGCAGGCGGAGCAGCTCATGCCTGTAACATCATAAGTTTTCTTCATTTCATCACCTCGAGTACCCCACCCCTAGGGGGTGTATGGAAGTAGCATAACGCACATCGTTTTTTCTGTCAATCGCAATGCTTTTTCAAGACTCGAATTCCTTATCTTTTCAGGACTTAAATTCCTTGCTTTTTCATAACTTAAATTCCTTTGCGGTCCCCGATCCTTTATATAGGATAAACCGGCCGGGTCAAATCATACCCGGTCAGGATGAGAAAAAGAAAAAGGACGCGTTAACGTCCCTGAAATGGAAGCAGAAGCGCTTCGGGAGTTTTCCGCGGGCGCGGAGCGGGCTGTTCGGCCGGGTAGCCCAGCGCAATAGCGGAGACTAACTGCAGCTGAGGATAACCTACATAGGCGCAGATTTCCTTTTCCGTATATTCGGTATCGCGGATCCACAAAGCGCCTAAGCCGAGGTTCACCGCTTCCAGACAAACATGCTCGATTGCGGCGCCGATGGATAACAGATCACCGGGGATCCACAGCTCGTCCGGTTCTCTGAAGACAAGCATCAGGACAGGCGCGTTTTGTATAATCTGAGCGGTGTGCCTGGAACTGTTGACATAGCCGGGCAGTTCTTCATCGTGACTTTCAAACAGCTGAAGCATAATCCCGGCGACCTGATCTTTCCGGCCATCCTCTAAAATCATAAATTGCCAGGGCTGGCGGTTTTTCGCCGACTGACACAGCCGCGCGGCTTCGATCAGCTTTTCCAGTTTGGCTTTTTCCACAGGTTTTGTTTCAAACTTGCGGATACTTCGCCGCTGTGCGATTACTTCTTCCAATTCCATGATTGAACCTCCTTTTTGCGTTCTTTTTCCAGTGTCAAATCTGAATTGGGACCTTGATCCTATTGTAAAGGATCGCGCGAGGAAAATCATCGAATTGAATGAAAAACAGGGGCGAAATCATCGAAATAGTAAAAATTTTAAAAAAATCAAAAAAAAGAGGGGCTTTTTTCAATTTTGCGCAATATTAATACTAGAGGGACGATTTCCCTGTTCCAGACTGATTTCTGTTTGCAACTTCCTTCAAACCTCCAAATACGGATCGTCCCTCTCCCCTTATTCAAAAAAACAATTCTGAAGCATTGAAAACAGTCTGACCGTTTTACAAGACCGTTGAAGGAAAGCGTTGGTTGTTTCCTTGTTCTGATCAAGTCTGAATCCGAGGGTATTGTTCAGCCTGATGGCTGGCCTGCGTTACTTTCTGCGAAGACAAAAAGCGGGAACGCCAAAAGAAAACCGGGATTATTCCCGGCGTTTGACGATATTCAGCTGGTACAATTCGGGATGCATATACAATTCGTCGAAATCGAAAATCTTCCCGTTTTTCATATAAACTGTATTTGCGATCTTGATGATCGGCATCTTGGGATCGCAGCGCAGGATTTCCGCAATGTATTCGGGCGGGAAAATCGCCGAGATATTCTGATAGTCACAGTCGATGTCGTAGCCGTTTTTTTCGGCATAGTCGTATTTTGAGGATTCCAGAATTTTAATCGACATGTCGGGATGCAGATCGACGGCCATGTAGGTACGTTCAAACATGATCGGTACGTCGTCGGCCATCCGCGTCCGCTCGATGTAGTAAATCCGATCCTCCGGCCGGATGCCGAGAATCCGCGCGACGGTCTTGCCGGCGGTGGTCACGGAAAAGGTATTGACGATGGAGGTCGGCACTTTTCCCATGTCCCGCATATCGTCGCTGAAGCTTTTGATCAGCGGGGTGCGTTGGATGACGTTGGGCTTGGCGACGAACGAGCCGCTGCCCTGATTGCGGTAGATGTAGCCCCGGGTGGTCAGATTGCCCAGGGCCTGACGGACGGTTACGCGCGAGACGCCGTATTCCCTGGACAGCTCAGCCTCGGTGGGAAGCAGGTCGTCCGTGACGTATACGCCGCTGTTGATTTTATCAATCAGATCATTTTCAATTTGTTTATATCGCGGAATCCGCGCTTGCTTTGAGCTTGCCATGGTTTCACCTTCTGTGCCAATCATAGCATATTTGTATTATTATGACAAGAAAGAAAGGGGTTAATAGTAATACAAATTGAGAAAATGTGACTTGAATTGACAATAAATTACAAAATTTGTATTGATAAATTATGATATTGATAATACAATGGACTCGGAGATAAACCTTGAGGGGTTTATGAGAAATAGGGAGGAAAAACTTTATGTCTTTAATTCAGGCACTCCTGATAGGCGTATTCGCTTATCTCGGCCGAAACCAGGTACCATGGCTGTTTGGTACGACTGGCGGATTCTACTGTGTCGGCAGACCGTTGGTAGCGGGCGCTATCGTCGGTTTGATTCTGGGGGACGTCACCACCGGCGTATTGTGCGGCGTGGCGGTTCAGGCCATGTATCTGGGCCAGATCGTCGCGGGCGGCGCAATGCCGTCTGACGTGAACTACGCGGCGTTCATCGGTATTCCGTTAGCGATGGTTGCGGGCGGCGGCGCGGAAGCAGCGATCGCGTTAGCCATTCCGTTAGGCGCGTTAGGCACCGCGATGCACAACTTCACGATGACGGTCAACTCGTATTGGGTTCACCGGGGCGATAAATGTGCGGAACAGGGCAATGTTTCGGGAATCGCCCGCAACAACCTGTGCGGCACAATTCTGCATTTAGTTGAACGCGTCAGCGTCGTAACGATCGCCTGCTACTTCGGCGCTCCGGCTGCGGAAGCGATTCTGCACGCGCTGCCGCCGATCGTCTTACAGTTTTTGCAGGTTGCCGGCAAGATGCTTCCGGCGCTGGGCTTCGCGCTGCTGCTGAAGCAGATCGTTGCCGAAAAGTGGATGATCGTGCTGTTCTTAATGGGCTGGATCATCACTCAGGCGACCGGCATGACGACTACCGCGTTAACCATTATGGCCGTCGGCGTCGCGCTGCTGTTCGTTATGGCGAAATATAACGGCGCCGGCAACGCGGCTGCCGCTGATGAAGGAGGAGATTACGATGAGTAAGAAACTGGACCGCAAGGACGTTAAGAACGCCGCATGGACTTGGATGTTCTTCCACCACTGCGCGCAGAACTTTGAACGTATGCAGGGTTTGGCCTTCTGTCATACGATGTCGAAACCTCTGGAAAAGTTATACGGCGATAATCCGGAGGAACTGGAAGCGGCGCTGACCCGCCACATGCAGTTCTTCAATACGGAACCGCAGTTGGGCAGCGTCATCCCGGGCATCACGATCGCTCTGGAAGAAGCGCGGGCCAACGGCGGCGAAGTCGACGCGGAACTGATCATGGGCACCAAGAACGCCCTGATGGGTCCGTTTGCCGGCATCGGCGATTCCATCTTAATGGGAACCTACAGCCCGATCCTGCTTTCGATCGCGATCGGTTTGTCTGCCGGCGGTTCGCCGATCGGCGCGATCTTTTTTGTGATCGCCTGGCTGGGTACCGTCATTCCGTTAAAATACTTCATGTTCATGAAGGGCTATGATTTAGGCATGGATGCCGTCAAGCTGTTGATGAACAAGGAAATCAAAGACAAGATCACGACTGCACTGACGATGGTCGGTCTGATCGTTATCGGCGGCGTCGCTTCGACGACCGTGGCTGCGCCGATCAAGTTTGTCTTCACGGCAGGAGAAATGACCGTTTCGATTCAGGAAATCCTGAACAAGATCATGCCGACTTTGGTCCCGATGTTAGTCACCGTGGGCTGCTGGCTGCTGGCGGACAAAAAGGGCTGGAACAGCAACAAGCTGATCCTTGGCATCCTGGGTCTGGCTGCCGTCATGGTTCTGTTAGGCATTATGTAATTCACGACAGTCAGGCGCTGATTGCGCCTGTCTGTTTCATCAGAAAATGAATCTTCATTCTCTGATGAAACAGAAATGAGTGTAAACAATAACGATAAAGGGAGGAAATAGACGTATGGATTATAAAATTCTTTGGACGGATATGCACAGCAACATCCACCACGAACAGATGAACGAACTGCCGCAATGGTTTGACCAGGTACAGAAGATGATGGATTTCTGGCCAATCGCCTATTATCCTTATACCATGCGCAAGGATGAAACGGGGCTGGGCGTGGAAGACCGTTATCCATTAGACGTAATTGAAAAAGACTGGGAAGCACTGCGCGAGTTTACGGAGAAAGTCAACGCCGCCGGATTCCCGATGTTTATGGGCTACGAGTGGCAGGGCGCCGGACAGGATGGCGATCACAATGTTTTCTGCAAGGATAACCGGCAGAAGATGGAATATCCGCTGCGCTATGCGGATCTGGTCCAAGCCTATGCGGGTAAGGACGTGATCGGGATTCCGCATCATCTGGCTTATCAGCTGGAAAACCGCGGCAAGAACTGGGCCACGCATAACGAAGCCTTCTCGCCGTTTGTGGAAATCTATTCTTCCCACGGCAGCAGTGAAAACGACAACGGCCCGATTGAAATGACGCGCCATGTCCACATGGGACCGCGGACGGGCGAAACCTGTGTTGAACGGGGGTGGGAAGATGGCTACAAATTCGGCGTCATCGCCTCGGGCGACAACCATTCCGCTCCTTGCGTCTATGGCTTTGGCTACATGGCCTGCTTAGCCGAGGGCAACACGAAGGAAGCGATCTGGGACGCGATGCAGAAGCGTCATACCTACGGCGTATCGAAGGATCGGATTCAGGTCAGGATGCAGGTCGACGGCAAGCTGATGGGCGATGTCATCGAACCAAATCCGAAAGCGAAACTGACGCTGGACGTGATCGGCAGCGACGCGATCGACCGGATTGAAGTCATTGAAGACAATCAGGTTGTGGAGATGATTCCGCATACCTCCACCTGGGAGCGCAAGCCGCTGGGTGAGACGATCCGTTTCAAATTTAAAGTGGAATTCGGCTGGGGACCGGACCGCCGGATTTTCCCGGACATCGCTTCGCGTCAATGGAAAGGCGCGCTGGAAGTTCCAGGTGGAAAACTCCTCAGCATCGAAAAATGCTGGAGCAACTTCGGACAGGATCTGCACGACGTGACGGATAACCGCTGCGAATTTGATCTGACAACGTACAAGACAACGGCCACTGGCAAGTGGATGGGACCGTCGGCTGTCACGACGGAAGGCTTTATCTTTGAAGTGGAAACCGATCGGGAAGGCACGGTGCTGCTGAGCGTCGACGGCGTTGAATATCCGCTGGCAGTCGGGGATCTGTTAAAGACCTCGCGGGTCGTGGAGCTGGAAGAGGAAGCGCGTCAGCTGGTGAAAGATCGCTTTAACTTCACAGATTATTACCGGACTGATCCGTGGTGGCATAACGCGTATAAATTCAAAATCGGCCAGGCCGTTGTGGAAAACGGCTATCATGTCCAGCTGGAAAGAACGCTGGATCTGAGCGACGTCAAGCATCTGCGCTTACGAATCTGGGAAAGAAACGGAGGATGCGCCTGGACAAGCCCGGTCTTTGTTGAAAAGAAAGGGGAATAACCATGAATATTCTGTATATTCACACCCATGACAGCGGGCGGATGGTAAGCCCCTACGGCGTGAACGCACCGACGGACAATCTGTTGGCGTTTGCCCGGGATGCCGCTGTGTTCACCCAGGCATACTGCGCGGGGCCGACCTGTTCGCCCAGCCGCGCGGCGCTGCTGACAGGGACCTATCCGCATCAAAACGGGATGCTTGGTCTGGCTCAGCGGGGGTTTGGACTGACCGACTACCGCCGCCATCTGGCGCAGTTTCTGGGGCGTCATGGCTATCATACTGTCCTGTGCGGCATCCAGCACGAATCTGGCTGGTATCTGGACGCCGACGCCCCCGGCAAGCTGGGCTACAATGAGGTGCTGACCGCTTCCGCAGATCCTTATAAAAAGGAAGACCTGCATCTGTGGGACGCCGTCAATGCCGATCATGTCTGTCAGTGGCTGGATCAGGCGAAAGCGGACGAACCGTTTTTCCTCAGCTATGGCATGCACAGCACGCACCGGCCTTATCCGGTTGAGATCTGCGAGGCGGTGGACGAGCGCTATGTACGCCCGCCGTTTCCGATCGACGACAATGGGGAAACCCGGCACGATCAGGCGCAGTTTCTGACTTCAGCCTATTACATGGATCAGAATTTCGGCAAGGTCATCGCCAAGCTGAAGGAAACGGGACTGATGGAGAAGACAATCGTGATGTTCACGACCGATCACGGCGTAGCGCTGCCGTTTAATAAATGCAATCTGACCGACAGCGGGATCGGCGTATCGCTGATCATGCGGGTGCCGGGGGCGAAGGCCAACGGTCAGGTCATCGACGCTTTGGTTTCGCATGTCGACGTGATGCCGACGCTGTGCGATCTGCTTCAGCTGGAAAAACCAGACTATCTGGAAGGCACCTCGTTTGCGGAAGTCTTCGAGAACATCAGCGCGGAGCCGGTTTCTGAGATCTTTGCCGAGGTGAATTTCCATACCAGCTATGAACCGATCCGCTGTGTGCGCACACGCCGGTATAAATATATCCGCTACTATGACGAAAGCTGGACGAAGCTGAACCTGTCGAATATGGACTCGTCGGCATCCAAGGATTTCTACATGCGCAACGATTTAGCTACGCAGACAAAAGATACGGAAGCGTTGTACGATTGTTACTACGATCCGGACGAGCGGAAGAATCTGGCGCAGGATCCGCGCTATCAGGAAATTCTGGAAGACCTGCGTGAAAAACTCAGAGCATTCCAGATCCGGACGCAGGATCCGATCCTTCACGGTGAGCTGGAAATGAAGCCGGAGTACAAGGTAAACAAAAAAGAATGCGTCAACGCGTCAAGCAAGGATCCGCAGGATTACGATCCGCGCGGGCGCTGGCAATAAATAAGCGAAAGTAAAGCGCTGAGAAACGGAAAATTCCGCTCCTCAGCGCTTTTTGTACAGGAATCCTCCGGCAGCTCTGGAATTTATGATAGAATAAGACCAATGATGCAGGGAATGATTTACGTTATTTAAAAATGGAGGATCGGCGGATGGCGAAGCTTTTCTATTTTATCCCGGCTGTGCTGGCCGGCTTGTTCTACGGTTTTTGCGGAGGAGTGCTCGGTGATTTTGGAGCGATCAATCCCCTGGCTTGGGTGTGTACCGCACTTCTGGCGGCTGGCGCTGTCCTGATGGCCAGGAAAATCGCGTTGGGTTGTCTGTTTGGGATTGCGGTCGGTGCTCTGTTGATCGGAATGGGGCTGCGGGAAACCGGGCAGATCGTGAAGGAGTGGCCGGCGGGGATGCTGTTGATCGCCTATTCGTGCGGCTCAGGCTGGCTGTGCTGGAAATCCGCGGCCAAGCGCGAGGCTTGATCATGCGGCTGCTGTTACGCTTAGCGTCCGCGGAGGATGCGCCGGTCATCTGGGAAATGCAGAAAATTGCTTTTCTCGAGCTGTTGGAACGATATCAGGATTACGATACCAGTCCCGCCAATCAATCGCTGGACCAACTGCGGCTTCGCTGTTCGCAAAAAGACCGTTATTATTATTTCATTGACGTAGATGGGAATCCGGTTGGCGCACTGAGCGTCACCGACAAGCAGGATGGAAGTCGTAAGCGCCTTTCCCCGATGTTCATTCTCCCGCAGTTTCAGGGCCGGGGCTATGCGCAGGAAGCGATTCGACAGGCTGAGAAAATCCATGGCGAGCGAGGATGGGAGCTGGATACGATTTTACAGGAGGAACGTCTGGTCCATCTCTATGAGAAAATGGGATATCGGAAGACAGGAAAAACCGCGGCGGTGAATCCCCGGATGACGTTGGTGTTTTATCAGAAACTTTAGCTTGCTTACGCAGATATGAAGAAAGAAAAGCCGTCGGATTTCACAATCGAAATCGGGCGGCTTTTCGCAAGATTTATTGAACTCACAGGGAAATCCGATTGTAAACCGGGATTCCCTATCTTTTCTTTCGCAAGACCGGATTGCCTGAACGATCCATCAGGCGCCGGTCTGTTTTCCACAGAGCTGGCGGCCGGGGTGTTTCAGACTGAAATCCTGCGATTGGGATTATTGACCGGGTTTGATTTGAAACGAAACCGTATAGGTTTGATTCTGCTTAATCTGATATTCTTTTAACGGCTCTGCGCCCCAGCTGCCGTTGCCCAATCCACGCTGGGCAGCGTCCAGATGCAGCAGCGGCTGATCTAACTTTTGCGCGTCCTTCATATGCGCGGCGGAGGCGAGTGAAAGTTCATCCCAGGTCATGATGTTCATGCCGACAGGTTCGTCAAACGTCAGGGTCAGCGCGTTCGTTTCACCGTTGAGCGTCAGGCTGCGGACCTCTGTCCGGTTGCCGCTGTCCTGCGGTTTCAGCAGCTGATCGTTATAGAAATCATTAATCTTTGCCGTCCATTGTCCCAACCGGGAACCGGTATGGCGGTCGATGTAATTCTCTTCGGGTCCGCGGCCATTGTAGCGGATCTCGTTTAACGAAGCGTCCAGACTGAGCGTCAGCCCTGCCCGGGCGAGTGGACCGACCTTCTCTTTCGACGGCACTTTCATCGTCATCGCCACCGCGACCTGACCATTGCCTTGAATGGTAATCTCCGTTTCCAGACTGGTGTTGAATTCGTTGATCGTCCCGGAAGCCTTGATCGTCAGCTGTTTTACTTCACCGTTTTCTTCTTTGCGCTGAATTGAAGGCGATTTGTACTCAACCGCTTTGCCAGCCTGCCGGACAGCTTCGGAGAACTGCGGATCGCCGGAGGTTTCGGCACGGTAGAACGACGGCTGCGGACCGCCGGTCAGGAAGGTCTGATCGCCGAGCCGGTAAGCTTCAATTTCCATTTTTGCGGGATTCAGAATCATTTCAAAGTCCTCATTTTGTTCAGTCCGGCCCTGAATCGTCCATTTGCCCTCCTGCTCGCTTACGGTCAGCGAAAGATCCGGGGACACGAATGCCGCTGGCTTGCCTTCCTGCAGAACAAACTGTTCAAACGCCAGGATATCGCCCTGTTTTCCGCCATAAGCATTGGCCCAGCTTTGATCCTGGCTGTATTTCACGTCGATCTCCAGAATCACTTCCGCGTCGGAATCATAATCCGGCAGCGCGACGTCGATCGTTTTGGACATCCCGGGCGGCAGTGCTTTTTCTGCTTCGCTTAAGGCTGCCGTATGGAACAGCGTACCGTTCTGGTAGAAGTTCAGCTCGACCGCAAAAGCATTCAGATCGGTCGCCAGGAATTCGTTGGTTATCGTTAACCGGCGCTTTTTGGAATCATAGGTGAAGCTGACGTCCTGCTGGACCTTCTTCACTTCCTCCAGCTCTGCGCTCGGGGTGCGGTCGGCATTGACTAAGCCATTGCCGCAGAAATCACCGTCGTTGAGCGGCGTTCCCCAGTCGCTGCCGTAGCCGTAATAGAATTGGCCTGTGACCGGATCGCCGGTCAGAATCGTCTGGTCGATGAAATCCCAGATGAAGCCCCCCTGCAGCTGCGGATAGGTTTTAAACAACGCGAAATACTCCGCTAAATTCGCGACGCCGTTGCCCATCGCGTGAATATATTCAGACTGGAAAAACGCGTGCTTGTTTTTCTTAGCGTAATCTTTGAGCTGATCCAGCGTCCAATACTGACTGCTGGCCACATCGACCATCGACGTTTCGCGGGTATCGCCGATCCGGTTGTCGCGCTCATACACACGCAGACGCTTCGGATCCCGCTGAAGGATCCACATCGAAGTGTTGTAAAACGGATAATTTTCATTCATTTCATATTCGTGATACGTCGCTTCGTTGCCCAGCGACCAGAACAGCACGCTGGCGTGGTTTTTATCCCGTTCGACCATGCTGACGGTCCGGTCCATGATCAATCCGTTGTAGAGCGGATTGTTGCCGGGAACGCCCAGCTCCTTCTCTCCGATATGCGATTCAATGTTGGCTTCATCCACGACGATCAGCCCCAGCTCATCCGCAACGTCGCAGGTCAGCGGATGATTCGGATAATGCGAGGTGCGGAAGGCGTTGATGTTGTAGGCCTTCATCAGCTTCAGATCGGTGATGATTTCCTGCGCGCCCAAGGCCCGGCCCTTGACTGGATCGGTTTCATGGCGGTTGACGCCTTTGAGCATCAAGGGTTTCCCGTTGAGAAGCATCTGCTGGACACCGTCGACGGTCTGAACTTCGATTCCGCGCAGCCCGATCCGCTGGCAAACGCTTTCCATAACCTCGCCCGCTGCGTTTTTCAGCGTGAGGACAAGCGAGTAAAGATGCGGCTGATCGGGTGTCCACAGCTTCGGCTGATCAATCGTGAAATGAGCGCTCAGCGTAGTTCCCGTCTGATTTTCAGTTGTTTCCAGTACGGGTAATTCCGGACTTTCGAGGTTCAGGGGCTGATTGAACACGGCGTGGCCCTGATCGACCAGCTCCATTTCCAGCGTCCAGCCTGCCTGCGGCTGCTGCGAAAGATTACGCAGATCGACGTCAACCTGAACCTGCGCCTGGGCGTAGTCCTCAGCGAGATCGCTCTGTACAAACAGATCGCGGATTTCCACCGCTTCCCGCCCGATCAAGGTTACATCGCGGAAAATTCCGGACAGCCGGATAAAATCCTGATTTTCAAAGTAGCTGCCGTCCGACCAGCGGTAGACCTCGACTGCGATCGTATTGACGCCTTCCTTTAAGTAAGGCGTGATATTGAACTCCGCGGGTGTGTAGCTGTCTTCGCTGTAGCCGATCGGCTGACCATTGATATAAACATAAAACGCCGACTCCACACCTTCAAAGCGCAGGAAGACATGCTTGTTCTGCAGCCCTTCATCCAGCGTAAACTCGCGCTTGTAGTGACCGACGCTGTTGACGGCGGTCGCGGCGACGGGCTGCCCCTGTGCGCCGTATTGGATCGCTTCATAGTTCAGCCACGGATAAATCTGATTGATGTAAATCGGAGGCTCATAGCGGAAGCTGCCGTCTTCCTTCCACTGAGTCTGAATATTGGACGGTACGTCGATCTGATCCCAATCCGACGTGTCCCAATCTTCCCAATACCATTGCGCGTCGTAGCCCGCCAGGTTTTTTAAACGGTCCGTCGGTTTGGCGGCATAGTAAAACGCCCAGCGGCCATTGAGCGACTGAATCCGCGAGGACGAGGCGGCATTGATTTCATCCAGAGCGCTGGTCTCTGCCAGAAGCGCCTGCTGGGATGAAGGATAAGGCGTCAGGGCAGCCCGGGCCGGTTCCCGGTGAAGCTGCCAGACCTCCATCTGATCGTACCATTCCTCGCCCGCAAACGAAGCGTCGGTCGGCAGCGGTTCAATGCTCGGCCGCGGCGTACCCTGCGGTTCGACAAACTGATCCATTTTCGATGAACAGCCGCCTAAGATCAGGCCGCTGATAACCAATCCAAGTATGATTTTTTTCATGAAAACCTCCGAAATTGTTATCATCACTATACCATAATTCACAAAGCGAGAAAATGCCGGCTTGCTGGAAGATCATGAAAAGCTGCGCTTCCCGAAAGTCTGCGAATGTCAAAGCAGGAATACTGCAGGTATGGAAAACGAGGCGGATGCAGCGTTTGGATAGAAATAGGATTTTCAAGGAGGATCCTCGAACAGAGAGGATGAAAGGCTCAAAGTTATCGCAAAAGCGGTGAAGTTGTTGGAAGAAGGCTGTATTTTTCCGCTATTTGAGCTACAATAAGGGACGTCTAGGAGGGTGGATATGAGAGAAACATTAATACAGCTGCGGCAGGTGATGGAACAGAAACATGTGGATATCGTGCTGATTCCGTCGTCTGATTTTCACGGCAGCGAATACATCGGCGATTATTTCAAGGCCCGGGCGTGGATGTCGGGCTTTACCGGTTCGGCGGGGACATTGGTCGTCACGCGCGATCAGGCGGGATTGTGGACTGACGGCCGTTACTTTATTCAGGCGGAACGGCAGCTGGCCGGTTCGGGGATTACTTTATATAAGATGGGGCAGGAAGGCGTGATCGACTTCCCGCAGTTCATCGAGCAGGAAATGCCGCAGGGCGGCTGTCTGGCCTTCGACGGACGGATGGTCAGCGGGGCGCTGGGCAGCCAGCTGGAAGCAATGCTGGCAAGGAAGCAGGCACAGATTTTAAGCACGGAGGATCTTGTGGATTTGATCTGGAAGGACCGGCCGGGCTTATCAGAAGCGAAGGCGGTCTTGTTAGAAGAACGTTACAGCGGCCGGACGACGGCGCAGAAGCTGGATGAAATCCGTGCGGTCATGCGCAAGGAAGGCGCTGAGGCGCTGTTGATCTCGACGCTCGATGATCTGGCGTGGCTGTTCAATCTGCGCGGCGACGATGTGCTGTACAATCCGGTTGTTTTGGCGTATGGCTGCGTGACACTGGAGCAGGCCGTGCTGTATCTGGATCCGCGCAAGCTGTCGGAATCCGACCGGCAGGCGTTGTTCGATCTGAATATTGAAATCAAGGATTACGATACATTCCTTGGAGACGTTGCGGCGCTACCGGCGCAAACGGTCTGGGCTGATCCGCAGAAGCTCAATTACGCGATCCTCCGCGCGATTCCCCGGCACTGCCGGCGGATTGAGAAAACCAATCCGATTGTCTTAAGAAAAGCGATCAAGAATGAAACGGAGATTGAAAACCTGCGGCGTTCGCATCTCAAGGACGGCGTCGCGGTGACAAAGCTGATGTACTGGCTGAAAACCCGTGTCGGCAAAGAAGCGATGAGCGAATGCTCAATTCAAACGAAGCTGCATGAGCTGCGCGCCGAGCAGGAAGGCTTCATCGAGGAAAGCTTCGGCACGATCTGCGCCTATAAGGCCAACGCAGCGATGATGCATTACAGCGCTGATCCGCAGCACGAGGTGCCGGTCGCGGCGGAGGGTTTGCTTTTGATCGACTCGGGCGGTCAGTATTGGGAAGGCACGACGGATATCACCCGGACGTTTGCGCTGGGGCCATGTTCGCCGGAAATCAAAAAGGTCTATACAACGGTGCTGCAGGGGATGCTGAACCTGTCGGAAGCGCGGTTTCTGTATGGCTGCAGCGGAATCAATCTGGACATCCTTGCCCGCGGACCCGTGTGGCAGCTGAATCTGGATTATCAGTGCGGTACCGGTCATGGCGTCGGATATCTGTTGAACGTGCATGAAGGCCCGCATGGAATCCGCTGGAAGAAGACGGCGGCGCTGAATGAAATGGAACGGCTGGAAGCGGGAATGGTGGTCACCGATGAACCGGGCGTTTACATCGAAGGAAAATTTGGCATCCGGATTGAAAACGAGCTGATCGTCCGCTGCGGCGAGAAGAACTTCTATGGTCAGTTTATGGAATTTGAAACGACAACCTTGGCACCGATCGATCTGGACGCGGTTGACCCGCAGGTTCTGACGCCGGCTGCCCGTGAGGCACTGAACCGCTATCATCTGCGCGTTCGCGAGGCTTTAACGCCGTATCTTAATGAGGAGGAAGCGCAATGGCTGAAAACCGCAACCCGGTCGATTTAAGGGAGCAGTCTGTCAGTCCCCGTCCGATCCGAATGGTTTGTCTGGATCTGGATGGAACGTTATTCAATGGAAAAAAGGAAGTCGGCTCGCTGAGCCGCCAGCAGATCCAGCGTTGTCTGGATCAGGGCGTGGAAGTGGCCGTGGTGTCCGGCCGGGCTTATCAGTTCGCCTACAAGACGGCGCAGATGATCGATCCGCGGTTATCGGTGATCGGCTTTGTCGGTGCTTACCGGTCCTTTCATGGTCAGGCTCAGGGGGAACCGATTCCCCGGGCGGCGCTTAACGAGGTGCTGACCCTGCTGAAACGTGAAGATTGTCCGGCGTTTATGAAACAGCTGAACACGATCTGGTGCAGTCACGACGTCCCGCTATCCGGCGATTATGTGGCCTATACCGCCGATCAGCCGCCGCAGCATCGGATTGTGGTGCATTCCAATCAGGATCTGCCCGCCATTGCGCGGCAGAATCCGGATCCGGTTTATAAACTGTTGATCCGGGCGCGCGGCCGGACGGAAGCGATCGCGCAGCAGCTGCGGCCGCTTTCCGGTATCCGGATCTTCATCTATCCATACGGCGATATCGAAGTGATCAGTGCCAAGGCGGACAAAGGTATCGCGATCCGCAAGGCAGCTGATCAGCTGGGGATCGACCCGGCTCAGATTCTGGGCATCGGCGACAGCGTCAACGACCTGCCGATGTTTGAAGGCTGTGGCCTGCGCGTGGCGATGGGCAATGCCGTCGAACCGGTAAAAGCACGCGCGGATTACATCACGCTGACCAACGACGAGGATGGGGTCGGCGAGGCCCTGCGGCAGCTGGTCCAATAAAATAGTGGAGAAAGAATACAGTTGTGCTGAACGCCAGCTGTATTTTTAATTAGAATGTTAACAATCAAGCGAGTATAATTATAGAATCAAAGATAAAGATCAGCGCTATATCAGTAAAATTGCAGCTTATCTTTTTACGTTCACACGGGTATGATGAATCAACAGGAAGGAAAAACAGAAATGAAAGTGGATCGTTTGGAATGTTTTGTGCATGTGGCCGAAACGTTGAATTTCTCTAAGAGCGCTCAGGCGCTGCATTGTTCGCAGCCCTCCATCAGCCGGGTTATTCATCTGCTGGAACAGGAGCTGGGATTTGAATTGTTTGAACGGGATCGCAATCAGGTCGCTTTGACGCCGGCCGGAGCGGTTTTCTATCCTCAGGCTCGGCAGCTTCTCCATCAATATCAGGCAGCCGTGGAGGAAGCGCGGAAGGCCCATCAGGCGATGCTGACATTAAAAGTCGGCGTGATCGGGTTTGCGGAAGCGCCGCTCATGAGGGCGTTGGAAAAATTGACACAGGCAATGCCGCAGGTGCGGCTGGATATGATTCCAGTCGATTTTACGCGCGGACTAAGCCAGGTTGAAAGCGGTGAAATCGACTGCTGCATGAACTGGCGCAAGGACGTCGATTCCCCATCGCTGGTCTATCGCGAGCTGTTTTGCGGAGAATTGAAGGCTTATCTTAATCTCCGCCATCCGTTGGCTTCGCAATCCAGCGTAACGTATGACGAACTGGCCGCATGGCCGCAGATCGTGTTTGCGCGCGGGCGGCAGAGCTGGCGGTACAGCGCTTATCTGGAAAAATTCAATCCCTCGCTGCGGGCTTCCATCGTCTTGACACCGGTTAAGGATGTACCCGCTTCCCGGCGGCTGCTGGAACTGAATCAGGGTGTCATTCTGGCGCCGGAAGGCGGTATCCTGGCAGACAGTCCGCTGATCAAAGCGGTGCCGATCCGCTCACAGACACCGGAAACCGTACATCTGGGATTAGTTTACCGCAAAGACGCGACCAATCCGGTATTGAAACAGCTGCTGCGTTATTTGAAATCATCATAAGCCTATTCGATACTCCTATCAGAAAAAGCATGACTTTCTTTTATAATGTGAATGTGTGGATTTACACAAACAGGAGGAAAGAAAGATGAAGAAAAACGGGATTTCAAGACGGGAATTCCTGAAGGGCAGCGCGGCGGGCGCCGTGTCGCTGGCAGCGCTGGGCTTGTTGAGCGCGTGTGGGGAATCGGCGGAGAAACAGCCGGCAGCGACGCCGACGGCCAATCCGGAAGCTACATCCGAAAACTGGCTGGGTCAGCAGCCGCAGATACAGGATAGCGACATTAAAGAAACATGGCAGACTGAAGTGCTGATCGTCGGCGCGGGCAACGGCGGCATGATGGCGGCGGTCAAAGCGGCGGATCTGGGACTGGACTTCCGGGTTGTCGAACAGAACAGCTTTGTCTGCGATACCCGCAACTGGTATGCGGCGGCGGATTCCGCAGACGCGTTAGCCGCAGGCAAGCCAATCGACCGGCAGCGCGCGATGACGGAGCTGTCGCGGTATGCTTCCGGAAAACTGGATCAGAGCGTCGTTCGGGTCTGGCTGGATGAATCTGCGGCCATGCACGATTATGTCAAGGCGATCATGGATTCCTATGGCTATGACTGCTACTTTGAAGCCGATACCGGCGAAGCAGAGGAAGGCACCGATTATTACCATGCTCCGACCCAGCATAATTACAATCCACGCCCAGACAGCGAGTGGGCGGATACGCCGCGGAACAAGTTGTTTGTGGATTACATCGAGAAAAAGGGCTATCATGTCGATTTTGAGCATGCATTGATCGAATTGATCAAAGAAAACGGCGCGGTGACCGGGGCAATCGTTCAGAACAGTGCTGGCGAATATATTAAAATCACCACGAGCAAAGGCGTGATTCTGGCGACCGGCGGATATGAAGGCAATCCGGATATGATGGAGGCGTTGTCTCCGCTGGCGGTATCCTGCACAACCGCAAGCAGCTATTTCGCGATGAATCATGGCGATGGAATCAAAGCGGGCTTGTGGGCCGGTGCGGATATGGACAAGGAATCCGCTCCGATGTTATTTGACCGCGGCGCAGTAGCGCCGGGCGTGAACGCCGGATATGTTGAAGCCTCTAACGGATCCAAGCAGTTCCCGGGCACGATCTATCAATGGAATCCGGGCACGCAGCCGTTTATGAAGGTCAATCGCGATGGCGTCCGCTTTGCCAATGAAGGCTGCCCGTACAACGATATCGTTTTCGCTGCGGCGAATCAGAAAGGCGGCGTATACTGCCAGGTCTATGATGGGGATTTCCAGTCAGACTGGCAGAAGTTTCATACGCTGGGCTGTTCCTCACTGACCCGGATTATGCCGGAGCGAATAGCGGAACAGATGGAGAAGTATGTCGAGGAAGGCATTATCATGAAAGCTGATACGCTGGACGAGCTGGCGGACAAGCTGGGTTTTGAAGGCGAAGCCAAGGTTCAGTTCTTAGCTCAGTGCGATCGCTACAACGCGATTTATGATCGAGGGGAAGACGATGAATTCTTTAAGTCAAGTCATTATCTTTCACAGCTGCGCAAAGCGCCGTTCTATGGTGTATGGCTGGGCGCCAGTCTGTTGTGCACCGGCGACGGTCTGAAGATCAACAATAAGATGCAGGTTCTGGATAAAGAGAAGAACGTCATTCCGGGCCTGTATGCGATCGGCAACGTTTCCGGTAGTTTCTTTGCGAACAACTATCCGGAACTGTTCCCGGGTCTGGCTTGCGGACGGACGCTGACCTTTGCCTTGAAAGCGGTCAACGTAATCGCGGGTGAAGACCAGATTTAAAGCTGATCGTATTCGAGAGTCAAGCACGGTTTCTCATTCAGAAATCGTGCTTTTTTAGAAATCTGGATAAGAATTGAAATAAGAAAATCCGTATGCTAATGCGTTATTTTTACAGGAGCGTGAGATCAGCGTTTCAATTTATGATTGTATGGAATAAAGAAGAAGTTCTTTTCAACATTGATCTTAAAGACCTGATCTTGATTATTCTTTTGAAAACTTGCGATAGGAAAAATATGAATTGAGTGATTGGTTTGATGATGGAAAAACTTCCATTTTCAGTAAAATTAATCCAACTATTCTTGACCGGAAGCAATGTGGAAACCGTAACGGTTAACGATTGAGAACATTGGACGTTTACATGCTAAATTAACAAGAATAACAGGATCCTTTTGATGTTTGCGGACCTATTTCCATTTGATGACGAATAACGCTTGTTATGTTTATTATATCGCATGTAGAATCGGATATTCGGCGTTAATCAAGGAATCATGCAGGAGAATGAATCAAAGGAGTAGAAAAATCTGTCGAAATCTGGTTAAATGAAATCAGAAAAATGAGGTGCTTTATGAAACTGATATCATGGAATGTTAACGGGTTACGAGCCTGTATCCAAAAAGGCTTTATGGATTTTTTTAACGAACAGGATGCAGATATTTTCGCGCTGCAGGAAACCAAGCTGCAGCCCCATCAGATCGAACTAGAATTGCCGGGTTATCATCAATACTGGCACAGTGCGGAAAGAAAAGGGTATTCGGGCACCGCGGTGTTCACAAAACAAAAGCCGCTGTCCGTGCGTTATGATTTTGACGAAGCGGAAGGGGAGCATCCGAAGGAAGGCCGTGTGATCACACTGGAATTTGAACAATTCTATTTTGTCACCGCCTATGTGCCGAACTCCAAGGAAGAACTGGCCCGTCTGGATTACCGGATGCAGTGGGAAGACGCGATGGCGCGGCATCTGGCAAAGCTGAACGAAATCAAGCCGGTTGTTTATACTGGAGACTTGAATGTGGCCGTGGAGGAGATCGATCTGAAGAATCCGAAGACGAATCATTTTAACCCGGGCTTCTCCGATCAGGAGCGCCAGAAGATGCGCGATCTGCTGGGCCTGGGGTTTGCGGATACGTTCAGAACCTTATACCCGGAAAAGGTTGAATACTCCTGGTGGTCCTATCGCTTCAATTCCCGCGCGAAGAACGTCGGGTGGCGGATCGACTATTTCATCGTTTCCCAGCGGCTGATGAATCAGGTGAAGGACAGTGTTATCTATGGGGATATCCTGGGTTCGGATCATTGTCCGGTCGGGGTTGAAATCGAATTTTAATGGACTTAATTCATGGAAGATAAAGACGGATCAAGCTGCTTTTAACGCAGCTTTTTGATTTCCTGTCCAAGCCGCAGTTAAGGGCTGAGAATCGTAAAGTGAGAATAAAAAAATGATCATCAGGAAATCGCATTCTGTTTGCGAAATCAGAAAAAACAGAGGAATTCTTATTGGAGAATCCTGTGGTAAAAAGTTCAGGGATCCGGGAAAACTTAAAAGAAGCCGCGGGTGTAGCGGATGAATTCTTCCATGATCGGCGTAACCGGTGCGTTCTTATGCGTAATGATCAGGAATTCATAATCCAGATCCAGATCCTCAATCGGCCGCTTCACGATTGAGGGCGGAAGCGGGATCGAATCGCTGCCGAAGAAGCTGACGCAGCGGGTGCTTTCGATCAGCTTGAAAATCAAGCCCATTTCCGCCGGGGAAAAGACCATCGTCGCCTTTAGTCCCTGTTTTTGACATATTTGTTCCATCCGGGCATTCAGAGCATTCTCGGTGTTTAAACCGATCAGCTTCTGACCGCGGAAGTCCGCCAGCGACAACACCGGCTTGGCGGCGAGCGGATGATCCTGACTTAACACAGCGAAGACGGGATGCCGGTAGTGATACTGGACTTGAACCATCGGCGCGTTATACAGCATCGTGCAGAAATAAATATCAATTTCGCTGGATTGCAGCGAGCGATTGTAGGAATCGTCCGGCGCGCTGTAAATCTGAAAATCGACCTCTGGATGCGCCATGATGAAACGGGTCAGAAAATCATCCGGAAAGTTGATTAACAGCCCCGTCGGATAGCCCAGCGACAGCGTCTGCGGACTTTCGTTTTTCATGGCCTGCAGATCGGCGATGATGTTGTCATGCATCTGTAAATAAGGAAAGGCCGACTGGCGCAGAGCTTCGCCATAACGGGTCAGCTGCAGTCCGGCCACGCCGCGGATAAACAGCGGCACGTCCAGTTCTTCCTCCAGCTTGTCGATCGTTTTACTTAACGCCTGCTGGGAAAGGTAAAGTTTTTTCGCGGCTTTGGAAAAGCTGCCCTCCTGGGCGGCGGTGATAAAACAATGCAGCTGTTTGGGATTCATGGCGTTTTCTCCTCTTCTTTGCTTCAGCTTATCATGACTTAACAGGGGATACAACTTTTAATTGTATCCCCTAACTTTTATCTGTTTGTCAATTCACAAACAAGCCTTTTATAATGAAGAAAGAAAAGACAAACAGGAGGGAAAGTATGTCAAATTCAAACAAGATCAAAGGCATCAGCCGCCGGGACTTCTTAAAGGGCACAGCGGCCGGAGCACTGGGCGTCGCGGCTGCGGGGCTGTTAGGGGGCTGCGCTTCCACCACGGAAAAACAGGAATGTCCGCCATGTGAATCAACGTCATCCGCATCTTCTGCAGGCTGGCCGGCAGTTGAAGCACTGGAACCGAAGGTTCCGATGGAAGGCGTCGTGGCCTTCGTGAAGGAGCCGATCGCGGATTCTGAAATTGTGAAGACTGAAAATGTCGATGTCGTGGTGTGCGGTATGGGCCCGGCCGGTTTCGCGGCGTCCATCGCCAGCGCGCAGCAGGGGTTAAAAACCGTCGTTCTGGAAAAAGGCCAGGTCGGCACGTACCGTTCAGCGACGATCGGCGGATTAACCGACCGGATTCATAAAAAATACGGCGTGGAGTTCGACACGAAGCAGTGGCTGGACGATGCGATGGTCAATTCCATGTTCTATGGCAATCAGGCGATCTATCAGCGGTGGATCGACACGCAGGAGGAAGCGATCAACTGGTTCCTCGATCTGTTCGGCCTGCCGGATGAGGATTTCAAGCTGACCTTTGCGGCCGGGGATTTCCCGGATTTCTACGAACCTTACGACATCACATCGCTGAGTCGTTCCTGGAACACGTCGATCAATATCCCGCTGGCTCCGGCGGAAATCGTCGAGCTGCTAACAAGCAAGGTCAAGGAAGCCGGCGCGGAAGTGCTGATGGAAACTCCGGCCTGCCAGCTGATTAAAGAAGATGGAAAAGTCGTCGGCGTGATCGCCAGGACGGCGGAAGGCTATGTGAAATATCTGTGCGCCAAAGGCGTTGTTCTGGCGACCGGCGGTTATGAATTTAACCCGACCAAGCTGAAGGAATGCTGCCGTCCGCGTGATCTGGCATTGAATCACTGGATGAACGGCACGGCATCCAACACTGGCGACGGTCATGAAATGGGCAAAGCGGTCGGCGCGATTGAGGACGAATATCCGCATCCGCTGATGCTTGATCCGGCGCAGCTGATGCCGTATCTGCGCGTCAATAAGCTGGGCAAGCGGTTTACGCCGGAATATGAACCGTACAATCATCTGGCGCTGGCGATGCAGAACCAGCCGGGCGCAATCAACTGGTATATTACCGACGGCGATGCCGCGGGCGCGATCGACAAGATGTGGACGCCGTCGTCTTCCTGCTATGGACCGAAGGAAGTCTGGGTCGGCGCGGCGACAAGCGAAAACGCGTTAAAAGCCGATACGCTGGAAGAACTGGCGGGCTTGATGGGCGTGCCCGCCGACGCGTTTGTCGAAACGATCAATCATTGGAACGCCATGTGCGAAGCCGGCGAGGATACCGATTTCCACATGCTTCCAAGCATGATGCATCCGATCAAAACTGCGCCGTTCTATGCGAATCTGGAAGGCGCCGCGGCGCTGTGCACCGCCGGCGGGTTGCAGATCACGCCGAATTCAGAAGTTCTGGATACGGAATTCAACGTCATCCCGGGTTTATACGCGATCGGCAATGTTTCCGGTTCGATGTTCCACGGAACCTATCCGCACAATCTGAACTGCATTTCTCACAGCCGCTGCATTACGTTCGGTTATAACGTCGCGAAGCTGTTGGCATCGAAATAAGAATTTATTTCTGACGGATGCGATCTATTCGCTCTGAGTTCTCTTCCTGTTTTGGTTTCAGGAATCGAACCCAGAGCTTTTTTTGTCGAAGTGATCAAAGCCGAGCTGGCGCGGAGTGAGCGGATTTCCTGATGCTTTGGCTGGTTTCTGTAATTTCCAAGGCAAGCTTGTGCCGAATTCCTTTCAAGTTTTTAACAATGCAGACTGCGCTCCGTTTTCAGCGTTTCATCTGATATAATAGAGATGAATTTCATCAACATAAGAAAACGAGAAGGATAAATAAGGAAAATGTCAAAGTGAGGAAGGAGTATCCGCAATGAGAAAGAAACTTATTCTGGTACTGGCTGCCGGCTTTTTATTCACCGGGTGTACGCCAAAACCAGCGTCGCCGGCGGCCGTACCGACCGCAAGTGCGGAAGCGGAGCGTCTGGCTGGAACGAAGCTGACCGACGAAACGATCAGCGCGATGTTCAAGCGGCTGAAAGAGGCTGAAATCTTCATTGACGAACAAGGCGAGGCCCAGCCGTTTGAGCTGTGGCGCAACGCGAACAATCTGGTCGTGCTGTATGTCGGCCAGCGCGATCATCCGCTGCTGATCTGGGATCCGGTCAACGATACCGCGGAGCTGAATTACACCTGTCAGGATGTGGTTTCCTTTCAGGAAGACGGCGTAACGAAGCAGGCTTATGTGGAGCTGATCTGCGATGGTTATCAGAGTACGTGCACGGCGGCGGTGACGACGTCCTCCAAGACGACGCGCTGGCCGGTCGACGCTCCCGATGAACAGGTGACTCCGGCCTTGGCCGAAGCAGTGCAGCAAGCGGCTCAGACGCATCAAACGGAAGTGGAAAAAAGCCGGGAACAGGCTGAAAAGGCCTTGTTTGAGCTGCGCACGGTGATTCTGAATACGCAGGATTACGAATACGCGCAGCTGAAACCCTACTCCCGGAACAGCGGCGGGTTTGCGAAGCAAGAGGATCCGCAGACGTATCAATTCTCTATCGGGGAGCTGAATCCGACGCTGTCCGGCGAGGAGATCGCGTTTTATTTCGCCGCGCTGACCGGCCAGGAATTCACCCGCCCCGATCAGCTTCAGGCCAATGAAACGCTGCTTCTGAATCTGATGGCGGCGTCGAAGACCTATCTTTGCGAAGGGGAACCCGATCAGCTGATCTGTCCGGCCAGCGGCATGGGCGGAGATCCACTTTTACTGAATCTGCCGGAAGCTGTCGCGGAGGAGTTGCTGGCAGTGGTGCGCATTGGGGATGTGAACGCAGTGTCAACCGCGCTCTTAGGCCGGACGCTGCCGCTGGCGACCTTTGAACACGAAGGGATTATTTACGATGCAGATACCGCTGAGGATTGTATTCTGATCCGCAGTGCCGCAGGAGCGCCGGAAATTGAAGCAGCGGCGGAACCGATAGCGATCGTGACGGAGCGACGGACGGAAGGCGAGCGCCAGATCGTCCGCTATGTCCGGGGCGAGGAGATTGAAAACACAAGTTTTATCCGGGATGAACAGGGCAACGAATACTATATTCCGGCGATTCGGGAAATGGCGCAGGATCCGGATTCTCCGCTGGTGATCTGGGAAATGGCTTGCGAACCGAATACCGATGCTTCCCAGCCTTGCCGCCTGATCTATCAAAAGCGAATTCAGTAACGATGAGAATGGGACAGGCGGGGCCAAGATTCAAGCGAAACGTTGGCGAACGCCGGGAAACGTGCTAAACTGAAAAGCAGTAAACAGGAGGAATAGAACACAATGGAGATTCAAGAACGGGTAAAAAGCTATGAAGAAGCGATGCTGAACGATCTGGCAACGCTGGTTTCGTATAATTCAGTCCAGGGCGAGCCGCAGCCGGACGCGCCGTTTGGCGAGGTGCCGGCAGCCTGTCTGGATAAAGCGCTGGAAATTGCGGAGGGTTATGGTTTTGCGGTCAAGAATGTCGATCATTATGCCGGCTACGCTGAAATCGGCGAGGGCGAACAGGTGATCGGCGTGCTGGCGCATCTGGACGTCGTACCGGCAGGCGAGGGCTGGAAGACCGATCCGTTTACGCTGACCCGCGACGGCGACCGGGTTTACGGCCGCGGTACCAGCGACGATAAGGGCGCGGTGGTCGCTTCGATGATCGCAATGAAAGTATTAAAGGATATGAACGTGCCGCTGACCAAGCGAATCCGGCTGATTCTGGGCACCAACGAAGAAACAGGATCAAAATGTCTGGCGCATTATGTGGAAAAAGAAGGGCATATCGACATGGGCTTTACGCCGGACGGCACGTTCCCGGGCGTGCATGGAGAAAAAGGCGCGCTGGGACTGGACTTTGAAAGCGTCCGCACACAGATCAAGGAAATCCGCGGGGGCGTGGCATCCAATGTCGTCTGCAACCACTGCACGATGATCGTTGACAGCGAAGCCGTATCGGAAGAAGCGCTGCGCCTAGCGCTGGAAAAACATCCGGTGACCTTTGAAATCAAACCGGAACAGGGCGATCTGATCGTCGACGTTTACGGAACGGCGGCGCATGCCAGCACTCCGAAGCTAGGCGTCAACGCGATCGGCGAACTGATGGCGGCTCTGGCGGAAGTGGGAATGCAGGATGATTTTGTTGAATTCTACAACCGCCGGATCGGTACGAGCTGCGATGGAGCGGGCTGTGATTGCCAGGTTGAGGATGAATATGGTCCGCTGACCTTCAGTAACGGTATCATTAAAGCGGAAAACGGCGTCATCCGCGGAACCATCGACATCCGGTTTCCGGTGACGATGAATTCCGGGCAGATCGCCAGCCGGATTGAAGTCGCGCTGGCCGGGGAAGCACAAGGAAAAATCACCGTCCGCAGCCGGACGGAACCGCTGTTCTTCCCGATCGATTCACCGCTGGTTTCGCGTCTGCTTCAGGCCTATCAGGAAGTCACCGGCGATCTGGAATCCAAGCCGATCACGATGGGCGGCGGCACCTATGCGAAGGGAATTCATAACTGCATCGCCTTCGGCTGTGAATTCATGGGCGAAGACTGCCATATTCACGACGCCAACGAGTTTGTGCGGATTGATTGTCTGCTTCAGCAGGCAGAGATCTACGTTCATGCCCTGATGAAGCTGCTGGAAGCATAAAACAAGATAAACCTTTTTGTATATTGATGAACCGGATTTGTTTTGAGAATCCGGTTTTTCTCTTTTGTCAGATCTTTTGCTCTTGAGTAAGGCGTCTTTGAGGATTGATCAATGTGTGAAGAAATCCATGATTTTCACCGCATACTAACACGAAATGTTAATGTGCGATGAAAATTCGCTGTTCCTTATAAAATTTAGACTCATAAAAACCAAGATTTATAAGAGGAAGCAGCGAATCAAAAAACACGAAAAACAAATCAGACTGCAGGCACAGATTCACTAAAAATGGTACAATAGAGATCGGAAAAGAAACGAGGGATGACCTTTGAAAACAGCGAAGCTGGCGATCATGTATGATTTTGATAAAACACTGTCGCCGAAAGATATGCAGGAATTCAGTTTTATTCCTTCTCTGGGCATCGAACCGGCGCAGTTCTGGAGCGAGGTAACCGCACTGTCGGAAAGTCAGAAGATGGACGGCATCCTGACGTATATGTATATGATGCTCAACAAGGCCAATCTGATGGGACAGCCGATCCGCCGCAGCGATTTCGTTGCGCTGGGGAAAAATGTCAAGCTGTATCCGGGGGTGGAAAAATGGTTCCGCCGAATCAACGAATACGGCCGGCAGCACAATATTGAAATCGAGCATTTCATCATTTCCTCGGGTCTGACGGAAATCATCGAAGGCACGGCCATCGCCGGAGAATTCAAAAAAATCTATGCCTGCAAATATTGCTACAACGCCAGCGGCGTTGCGGTGTGGCCGGCAACCGTCGTGAATTACACGACCAAGACGCAGTATATTTTCCGCATCAACAAAGGTGTTCTGGATGAAAACAACGACAACGATCTGAACCGCTACACGCCCGATCAGCTGCGCGATATCCCGTTTACCAATATGATTTATATCGGCGACGGACTTACGGATGTGCCATGTATGAAGCTGGTTACCGTCAATGGCGGCAAGTCGATCGCAGTGTATGGCAAGGACTCAGAGAAGAAAAAAGCGGCTGCGCAGCAGTTGGTTGAAGATCACCGGGCAGATTTCATTGCGCCTGCGGATTACAGCGAGAATCGCGAATTGGATAAGATCGTGAAAAGTATTCTTGATTACACCGAAGCCCGGATTCAGATGGAACGGCTGATGAGAAAAGAACAATCAAATAAAAAATAAAAAGCGGGCAAACGGATGGTTTGACTCCTGCCCGCAATGAGGATGAGCGAGGACCTGACGAAATTTGGAAGATTTCCAAGCTCAGGGAATACAGGTTTGTAATTTAATCTTTGTCGCTGGCGCATAATCCTCGCTGATGAATTTGAGATCAGGATTTCTAACAAAAACGTGAAAAGCGATAAACAAATCATCGTGTCTCAACCTTGGAAAATCTGATGAACAGAAACTGCTTTGGGAGAAATAAACCTGAAGCAGTTTTCATTGGATAAACAGCTTGAAAATAATTCTGTTTTATGATTAACTGGAAGTAAGGAAAGAAATGGGGATCTGATCATGGAATTCACATTAACCCGCAGCCAGGCCCGGCAGTTTTATGTCTTATGGCAGGGCTTGTCCGGCCCTTACCGCTGGCGTACCAACACAGAGATTGTGACGCTGATCGCTCAGCTGGGATGTCTGCAATTTGATCCGATCGACATCTGCGGCCGCAATGCGGATTTAGTGCTGCAGGCGCGGGTCGGTGGTTATCGGAAAAGTCAGCTGGAAACCTTATTGTATAAGGATCGGAAGCTGATCGACGCGCTGGATAAAAATATGGCGATCTATGCGGAACAGGATTATCCCATGTTTGCGCGGAACCGAATTCACACTATGAGCTATCACCGGGTGAGTGAACAGATCGAAAACGCCGCGGCACAGATCAAACAGTTCATGCGGACGCATCCGGTTATTTGTTCGCAGGATTTACAATGGAATGAAAATCTCGTCTGGGTATGGGGACGGACGGCTTCGCTGGCAGCAGTTGCTTTGGAAGTGATGCTTTACCGCGGGGACGTCGTGATCCATCACCGGCGCGGCACAATCCGCTATTACAATCTGACTTCCGCGCGGTTTCCCTGGCTGGATCCGCTGGCGGATCCGTTTGCGAGCGATGAAGAATATTACGGATGGCGCGTGGAACGCCGGATCCGTGCCCTGGGCTTGTGCTGGAACCGGCCTTCCGACGCCTGGCTGGGAATTGAAAAAATGAAGGCTCCGGAGCGTCAGGCTGCGTTTGCCTTGTTGCTGAAGCAGGATCGGATCATTCCCGTAACGGTGGAAGGGCTGGATCAGCCGTTGTTTACCGTGCCGGAAGCACTGCCGTGGCTGGAAATGGTCATGCGGAAAGAGCCGTACCGCAAACGCATGGAGTTCTTAGGCCCGTTGGACAACGCGCTGTGGGATCGCCGCCTGATTGAAGCACTGTTTGATTTTCAATATAAATGGGAGATTTACACCCCGAAAGCACAACGCAAATATGACAGCTATGTGCTGCCGGTGCTGTGGGGTGAGCGTTTTTTCGGACGGATCGCGCTGGAAACCAAATTGGCAGAAGGAAAATTAGTCGTAAAACATTTCTGGCGGGAATCGAGAGTCCGCGATAGCCTGACACTGCGCCGGACTTTGAATCGGACGCTGGAGCGCTTTGCCCGATTTCACGGCTGCACTGACATTGACGGTTTATTCGAAGAGAGCTAACGATGAAAAGAAAACGTCCCGTATTTGAACAGGGCGTTTTTAGTAGCTATCTTTATAATGGTAATTGAATTTTAAAGATGATAAATCCGCTGCTTATACTGTTTTTCAATTTCAATGCTGCGCTCGGTGCCGCCATCCACATTGGCGCTGAGTCTGACCGGCGGTTGAAAACCGCGGGCAAGCATCAGTTCCACTGCTTCCAAAATGGTGGATTGAAGCAAAGCTGCCGCGGCAATGGAGGAAGTTCCGCAGATCTTGACCGGCAGTCCGTCGACCGGAATCGCGGCATCCCCTTCCACGGAAAGATTGTCCAGGATCACGTCCGCGAATTCATAAAGCAGGCGGCCGCTGCTATGCCGACTCGTCAGTTTTTTAGAGGATTCCAGCGATGTGACGACAATGAGTTTTGCGCCGATGTCTTTGACTTTCATCGCAATTTCAATCGGCAGCGGATTACGTCCGGAATTAGAGATAATGATCACAACGTCTTCCGGAAGCACTTCGACCTTTCGCATTAAGATATTGCCGGAGCCTTCCAGAACCTCGTAAATTCCCATGGCCGGGTCTTTAATCACCTTCGCGGCAAATAAACCGCCTGCCCGTCCGGCGACTTCGATCGCGGCCGCGTAGGAATGACCGCTGCCAAAGGACTGCAAAATTCCGCCGGTCATGATGGCGTCCGCAATCAATTCCGCGGCTTGATGAATATTCTCCTTTTGACTGATTTCCAACCGGCGAAGCAGATCTTCGATGGTTTCAAAATAACGATTACGTTCCATCAGCCAACTACCTTCAGCGCGGATAAGAGTATCGCACCGATCATGACGATAAAGATGAGCTTGCCTGCCGTCATGCCTTTCACTTTAGATAAGCGATAACACAGAAGAACCAGGATAACCTGAGGGAGATAAGGCATAATTTTATCAAGGTTTTCCTGCACGGACAGACTGACCTCGCCGGATTGGAAAGTATATGGAATTTTCAGCTTGATCACAGAGGGGATCAAAGCTCCGACGACGATCAATCCCAGAATAGACGCGCCGTTGGTGACGTAAGCAAGCTGGTCTTTCATCGTGGTGATCAATTTAGCGCCCTGGGCGTAGCCCAGATCGAATAACTTTGTTCTGAAAAACAGAACGGCGATGTTCCAGACAACCCAGATTCCCATGCCCACGGTACTGCCGGCGATCGCCATGTTGCCCGCAATCGCGCCAAAGATGGTTCCGGCAATGACGCCGAAAATAACGTCGCCGACTCCCGCAAACGGTCCCATTAATGCGGTCTTTAACGAGGTTGCGGTTTCCAGCGCGGCGATGCCTTCCTCTTCCTCAATCGCCACGTTCATGCCAATGATGATCTCAGACATCTGCGGCGTCGTATTATAAAACTGGATATGGGCACGGCAGGCTCGATCGAGTGCTTCCGGATCGTCTTTATAGATTTTTTTCAAGGCTGGAAGGATGGCATAGAAATAGCCCAGTCCCTGCATTCTTTCGTAATTATGGCCCAGCTGTAATCCGAACATGTGACGCAGATTAATCCGTCGCAGTTCTTGTTTTGTAAAAAGCTTATTCATCCAGATCACCTCCCTGGCGAATTGCGGCCCAGCGTTGATCTGCCTGGCGGGTGTACATATAATCCAGCAGGGTAATGACCAACCCGAAACCGGCGACGCCGATCAGCGGGATTTTCACATAGGCGGCCAACAGGAACCCCAGAATTAAAAATGGAAGTTTAGAGCGTGTCGGCAGGTAGTTTAACAAGATGCAAATGCCTACGACTGGAATGACGCCGCCGGCCACCTGCAAGCCGGTCATAAACCATTGCGGAATCCAGCCCATCACCGCTTCGACAAAGCTTTGCCCAAAGCAAAGAACGAAAAAAACTGGTACGGCACGCGACAGCCCCGGTGCGATCATGCCGAGTAAATTTTGGAATGCTGCTTTATCGTAATTTCGTTGTTCGATGAAATGATCGGCCCGGTGAAGGAAGAAGATATTGGCGTAGCGTGCCAGAATATCGAGTTGGATCATTAACAGGGCGACGAGAATCGCAATCCCCAGCGCTAATTCCGGCGTGGAATTCAAGCTCAGCGCCGTGCCGACGATCGCTCCGACTGTGGTATTGGGAATGGAGGTGCCTCCATAAGTGTTGACTCCTAACGTCATTAATTGAAGCGTACCCCCTAAGACTAAGCCCGTTTGCGGATTGCCGAGAAGCAAACCGGTAAACCAGCCGGCCAGAATCGGCATGTCCATGCCAATTTTGAAGGAGCGGCTTTCGTTCGGCTGAATGAAAGCATAGAGCGTGATCAATGCAATTTGCCAGGGATGTATCATATTCTCTCCTTTCTGGTTTTTACAACCTTTGAACTAATTTAATAGTATATCTAATGTATTATTAAATCAATACATAATGTAATATATTATAATATTTTTCTGTTTTGGTGAAATATATCAGAAAACATGGTAAAATAACCTAAGAGGTGTTCTGTGTGGATAAACAAAGTAAATACAACATCATCGTCAAAGCGATTATTCACGATATAGACCAGGGCGTGCTGCAGGCCCGCGACCGGCTGCCCTCGGAAAAAGAACTTCAGGAGCGTTTTAACGTTTCACGAGTTACCGTAAGGAAGGCCGTCGACGTTCTGATTGAAGAAGGATACGTTATCCGGGATTATCGCAAAGGGACGTTTATCAGTGAGCGGATTACCTATAAAAAGATGAATGAAATCGTCAGTTTTACCCGCTCGGCCTTATTGCGGGGCGATGTGCCTTCGACGATCGTACATTCCATTACTGATGTAAAACCAGATCCCTTCTTAATGAAGTACCTGCGGATTTCTGCGGAAGAAACTTTGACGCGGATTTGCCGAACGCGTTTGACGAATGGATTTCCATTGATCTATGAGGAATCCTACTGGGTTACAGCCATGACCGGAGTCATTGGAAAAACGGAAGCAGAGGGCTCGTTATTTCAATGTATAAAAAGGGCCAGGAAGATTGTGCCTGTTTACAGTCTGCAGGAATTAGATGCGGTTGGGGCGTCAGGCGCGATTGCTCAAGCACTTCAGGTTCGCGATCAGTTTCCTTTACTCCGTTCCCTGATGGTTTTTTATGACGCGCAGGACAGGCCTTTTGAACTGGCTTTTAATTATTATCGGACTGATCGCTGCAAATTGTCGATGGTCAGAACTTTGAACGAGGATTAAATCAAAAGGAGAAAACACGATGGAATTCTTACGCTGCACGATGCCCGCTTTTGCCGTTCTGGGAAAAGAGGACAGCACCCAAAACACGAATAAGAACTGGATTCAGCGATTGTGGAAAAACTTCAATGAACATTCCACTGAAATTTCGCAGCTGGCTTTGCGGGATGAACAGGGAAATCTGGCCGGTTTCTGGGGCGCGATGACGAACTTTGACCGGACATTCCAACCTTGGGAGAATCATTTGACAGAAGGCTATTATCTGGCGGGCGTGCAGGTGCCGGTTGAAACGGAAGCTCCGGAAGGATGGACAAAGTGGATCATTCCCGCATTTGATTATCTCTATGTTCCAGTCGAGGGCGATGCCTCTGAAGTCCTGCGGACAGGTCTTGATGAAATAAAGAAGCAGGGGCTGACGCTCGCGGGCGCCATCCAGGAATTCTATTGTCCGCAGAAAAACGGTGAGATGTTCTTGTTTTTTCCCGTTTGCTGAATGTCAAACCAGCGATCATGCCGAATCCTTGCACTATGGCGCAGGGATCTTTTTGAATCCTGCAAAACAGTGAAAAACAAGGAAAAACAGTCCAGAAAACAGAAACGCAACGCAAAGTTGACAAAGTGCATTTTTAGAGAGATAGATTGAATGTTCGAAATGGGATAGGATGAGGACATCCAAGAACTGAGGAGGAAATAAAAATGAATTTTGGAGAAAAACTATTCAAGCTGCGCAAAGAAAAGGGCCTGTCGCAGGAAGCGCTGGCCGATCAGCTGGGTACAACCCGGCAGGCTGTCAGTAAGTGGGAGAACAATCAGGGATATCCGGAAACCGAGAAAATCCTGTAGCTCTCCCAGCTGTTTGGGGTATCGACCGACTATCTGCTTAAAGCTGAAAAAGTGGAGCGAGCCGCCGATGAAAAAGGCTATTATGTCAGCCGGGAAATGGCGAATGGCTTTCTGGCCAGCGAGAAACGGGTCAACCGGTTTCTGGGATTGGGTTTCTTATGCGGAGCGCTGACCGGGATACCGATTATTCTGTTTGAAAATCAGCCGGCGATGAAACTGCTGGGCGCGGCCGGGATCGGGGCGTTGGGCGTTTGCGCGCTGATTGTCGCGATGTTTGCGGAACAGGAACAATACAAAGTGCTGAAAGAAGAACCGCTGTTGTTCGATCCGGAGGTGCGCAGTTCCCTGATGGAAGAATATGTTGCGCTGAAAAAGAAAGCGACTCTGATCGCGATGCCGTCCACGATTTTGTTTGTGTTGGGAATTTTGGCACTGGTCTTTTCCATCCGTGGAATTTTCCCCTGGTCATCCCTGTCGGTATTGATTTTTCTGGGATTGGGACTGGGACTGTGTGGCTTTGTCATCTCTCTGGGTACGATCGAAACCTACGAGATTCTGGTAAAAAATGAACAATATGCCACGCGTTTTCTGTTTAAGGCAAAGCGCAGAATCAAGGAGAAGATCGCCAAGCTCTGAACTCTTTGAGGAAGCAGAAATCAACTCTATCCGTCTTAATTATTTCTGACTTGGATCGTCTGAGCGAAGCCGCCGCTTTCCAGCGATGTAAATCGCGGCAGTCCTTTCGTGAAATTCACCCATATTCAAGATAAAAGCCCAGGCCGAACCCGGGCTTTTTACTATCTTGGAGTGAATAGACAGGAGTGAGAATGTGGAAAAAGTGAATGTCGCCGTTCTGGGCGCAACCGGGGCGGTCGGCCGGACGATGATCCGGATTTTGCAGGAACGCCGGTTTCCGATGCGTTCGTTAAAGCTTTTAGCCAGTCCCCACAGCGCCGGCAAGGTGATCGATTTGGGGGCGAAGACAGGGATTGTCGAGGAATTTTCTCCAGCGGCTCTCAAGGACGTCGATCTGGTGTTCGGGGCGGTGGATAACGATCTGGCAAAGGAATACGCGCCGTTGATCCGCCGCAGCGGGGCTTTGTTTGTCGACAACAGCAGCGCTTTCCGACTGGATGAGGATGTGCCGTTAGTCATCCCCGAGATCAATGCCCGGGATATCCGCTGGCATCACGGCATTGTTGCCAATCCCAACTGCGCGACGATTCTGGCGATGATGGCGCTCTCGCCGATCCTGAAGCTGACGCGCGTAAAGCGGATGATCGTCAGCACCTATCAGGCCGTCAGCGGCGCGGGTATGAAGGGGATGGACGAGCTGGAACGCCAGATCCGCGATCCGTCCGCAGCCCCGGAGGTGTTCCCGTTTCCGATCGCGTTCAATGTCATCCCGCAGATCGGTGATTTCGATGAAAACGGGATCAGCGCAGAGGAATGGAAGATGCAGAACGAAGGCCGCCGGATCCTTCATGATGAAGCGCTGCAGGTCAGCTGCACCTGTGTGCGGGTGCCGGTGTATCGCTGTCATTCGGAGTCGATCTATGTGGAAACTGAAACAGAAGTTAGTCTGGACGCCATCCGTCAGGCCGCGGAGGAATGTCCGGGGCTTGTGCTCAACGAAGCACCGTATCCGACACCGAAGGAATGCACCGACAGCGACGCGGTGGTGATCGGACGGCTGCGTCAGGATGGGGCATGTAAGCAGGGACTGCATCTGTGGTGCTGCTGTGATCAGCTGCGCAAGGGGGCAGCGACCAACGCCGTGCAGATCGGCGAATGGGCCTGGCAGAATGGATTGTTGAAGAAAGGAGTGTAGCGTTTGATTCTGGAAAAATATCAGGGCTGCGGCAATGATTTTCTGATTGTTGACGGCAGCCGGACGCCGGTGATCGATCCCCAACAGGTCGCTGCGCTGTGCGACCGGCACCGTGGTTTCGGAGCGGATGGTCTGATCATCGCCCGGCGGGATCCGTTAAGCATGGAATTGTGGAATCAGGACGGAACCCGGGCCGGAATGTGCGGCAATGGTCTGCGCTGCTTTGTGCATCATGCGTACCGCAAGGGCTGGATCAGGGCGGATCGTCCTTATCGAATCGGAACTGGCGACGGATTGCGGAGCGTGTGGATTTGTTCAACCGAGCCGTTTATCTGTCGGGTGGAAGCGGGCATTCCGGATTTTGACGCGAAGCGGATGACGAATCAACCGCTGCTTCCAGGGTTGCTTCACGCCCCTTTTCTTTCTCAGCAGCAGTCCTGCAGCTTCTGGCTGGGCGTTCCCCATACCGTGCTCTTTACGCCGGATCCGGAAGCCGTCAGCGAGGAACAGGCCTGTACCCTCGGCAGACATCCATTCTTTAAGGAAGGCACGAATGTGGATTTCGTGCGTTTGAAGGAAAACGGCGAGCTGCAGGTCAGGACATGGGAGCGGGGTGTCGGCTGGACCTTGGCCTGCGGAACCGGCGCATGCGCCAGCGCCGTCGCGGCGGCGATCTTCGGCCTCTGTCCGCTGCCTTGTAAGGTTCGCTGTCCTGGCGGTCTGCTTCAAGTGGAACAAGCGCCGGACAAACAATGCTTATTAACCGGCCCGTCGGTGTATATCGGAAAGGTGGAGGTCAAAGCGTGCGAATGAAAACCGAAGAACTGATTCAGAAGCTGCATGATCACCCACGCAGCACAGAGGTGCTTTTGCTGTTTAACGAAGACTCCCCGACGCACTGGACAGACGCCGCGGTCTATGGCGAATCGTTCAAGCTGGTAATCGGCGAATGGGACAGCCTGCGCCCTCAGCTGCAGGCCCAGAAAGACCGGCTGCGCGATCTGCGGTTAGTCTGTCCGCAGCGCCAGAGCGCCTGGCCGTTGCTTGCGATTCAGGATCTGCCTTGCCGGATTGAACCGGGAGCCTGGATTCGGGATGCGGCGGAGATCGGGGAGAATGCGGTCATTCTGACGGGCGCGGTGATCAATGTTGGCGCGCAGATCGGTGCGGAAACGATGGTCGACATGAATGCGGTTGTCGGTGCGCGGGCAGAAATCGGCCGGCGCTGCCACATCGGCGCCGGGGCTGTTGTAGCGGGGGTGCTGGAGCCGGCTAGCGCGGAACCGGTGGTGATTGAGGACGACGTTTTGATCGGCGCTAACGCCGTGATTCTGGAAGGGGTGCGGATCGGTCAGTCCGCGGTGATCGCCGCCGGGGCGGTCGTTACGGAAGATGTGCCGCCGGGATGGCTGGCGGCTGGCGTTCCGGCCCGTCTGATCAAGCGAAAAGACGAACAAACCCGGAAAAAAACTGAAATTGTGGAAAAGCTGAGGGATAGTTCGCGGTGAAAACGGAAAACCTGATATAATAGAGTTCATCAGGAGGGTTTTCCATGGATAATGCACAGCGGTTTCTGAACGCGTTCGCGATGATCGAAAAGCAGTTGAAGCAGATCACCGGCGTCACACGGTATTCGCGTTTTTATCAGTTGTTGAACCAGGCGTCCCGCAGCAGCGGGTTAGTCCGCAAGTATGAAATGGAGCTGCAGGAATATGCCGATCTGCGCAATGCGATCGTGCACCAGCGCTCCGACGAGGGACATATCATCGCGATTCCCATCGACGAGGTCGTTACGGAAATTGAGGAGCTGGCGCGGAAAATCTGCGAACCGCCGCGAGTCAGCGCACATTTTCTCAAGCCGGTGAAAATCTGCGATCCCCAGACGGAAATCCGGGAAGCGGTAGATATCATGGAAACGATGGGCTCCTCCAAGCTGCCGGTCTATGCCCAGGGCGGATTTCACGCGCTGTTAACGATGGAGATGATCGCCCGCTGGACGCTGCACCAGAGCCGTACGAACAAACCGCTTTCCGGTGTGGTCAGCGATTGTCTGTATTTTAAGGATAAAAAAGAGCGGGTTCTGTTTCTGCCCCGCACGGCGGATGTCACCGAAGCACAGGATTTGTTTGAGGCAAGCCTGCACCGCGGCGTCAGCATTTCGGCAATCCTGATCACAGAGTCCGGAAGTGCTCATCAGAAGCCGATCGGGATCATCACGGTCGCCGATCTGCCGCTGTTGTATGAGCTGGATAAATAGGGGAACGGAAGGGGAACGATGAACTCCCCTTTTAGTTTAGCCAGCATCATGATTTCCTTGTTTCAGCCGGCAAGAATAGACAGGCTTAACAGAATAATAGCGAGTAGGCCAATCTCATCGCTGAATTGAATAAATGTACTCAAGAAGAGAAGGAAAAGGTTGAAATTCCATCCGGAATGCCTATACTCAAGGTGTAAGGTATTGCTGAAAGGCGGCACCCGTCAACCGCTATCTCTTACGAGCATGGCGGCAGACAGATGAGCGCTGAATCACTTGGGGAGTAGTTGCAGCGCTTTTTTTTTGCCCCTATAATTTTTAAGCGGCATTCAATCACTTTGATCGTGCATTCGATCAAGGGCAATACAACTTTCAAAATTACAGCATCGAAAAGTTCCAGGAAATGTTCCATAGAATTGCCCTCCTTTGACGACAGATGACAAAAATCTGTCGGTTTGAATTGAATTGGAAAAGACCAAAAGTCGACTCTATTCGGACGGGCATCCGCGGTTCAACAAAACCCTGCCCTAATAAGATTGCGGAAAAGTTAAAATTCCTCTCTAAGAAAATGATGAAATTGTTTTTCACAAAGCAATTAAAGTTTCCTTTTCGGGTCCAGTTTTCATTTTCACTGTGTTCTTTTTAATCCTTAAATGAAGTCGAAAATTGTTGCTTGAAGGAGAGAAGGATCAGAAGTTTGTTGTTTCTGACCGCGATTCAGTGTAGAATCCAAGCTCACAACAAGTTTTCTTAATCCGAGGATCTCAGCGAACAAATTTTCTCGCAGTTTTTCCAGTGAGGAGTAACAAAAGTTGCGAATAAAATGCTAAAAAAACTTGACAGAAGGACACAGTTTTTATAAACTATATTTACGCCGACTTAGCTCATCCGGTAGAGCAACGCACTCGTAACGCGTAGGTGGTAGGTTCAAGTCCTATAGTCGGCACCATGAGAAAAGGATATCCCGTTGAGAAATTCAGCGGGATTTTTTTATGCTTTTCATTCAAAACAACGGAACTTTGATACAATAGAATTAATGAAGAAGCAGATAGAAGAAGCGGCAGGGGAAGAAAAATGGTCAATAAGAAACTGTTAGAAATCGGTGATCGGCTGGGAATGAAATATCCACAGATAGAAATGTTAAATAATGAGTTCAGACGGGATTTCAGATTTTTAATTTTTATGCTCTTCATGGCCGGAGTTCTTTTCTATATGAATGTTGTTGGGCAGAAAGCGCCGCAGGTGTTGTCGATGGCGGATCTTGGCTATACTGAGGAAGTTGTGGAAAGTAAACAGGTGAACACGGATGGCCGCAATGATCAGCGGTATCGGCTGAGCCTTAACGGTTGGGATGATGGGGCAAAAATACGAATCCATATAAATTTGGAAATTATTGATTTCGCAGAAGAAAACGATCCGATCGCAGGCTTTGCCCGGGAAAGCGGTCTTCCTTGTTCAGCGAAATCCTGTTCATTGGCAGCGCTGGAAGGTCTGGTTATACTGGATGCGGACGTCTGGAACGCGGACTTTGCGGCTGCCAAGCTCAATCCCGACACGGATCCCCCGCTCCAGACAGATTACAGAAATACGATCTATCTTCTGAAATCCAACAGGATGATCTCGTTCAGCTATGATCAGCCGATTGCGTTTACGGAAGCGAAGCGCAGGGTTATCACCGCGATGTTTGCAGAGCGGAACTTATTTGATCACTGAAGAAGCTCGGATCCCCTTTGCAATGAAATGTTTGCATGCGCAATTCGTCGGTCCCGGGTTCAAGTCCTGTGTCTGGCTGACTGTCAGCTTCATTGGATGATGAAAATGAGGCAAGCGAAAGACCGATTATAAAAAATGAAGGACAGAGAAGAGTAAACCGTGTATAATAAAAGTAATCCATAACTCAGCACTTTTGAACCGACGACGGAATGACTGTGATCAGAAAAACCGGTAAGGAGTTTAAAAATGCCATAAAGAAAATCATTTTCGAATAACGTGAAATAAGCCTGGAAACAGTGCGTTTTTCTGTTGTCTGATCAAGCGTTCACGGCGGCGGATCATCGGACATGAGTTTATGGAAGGGCCGGGTACCGGCGAAGGAGGAAAGCATGGCGATCATTCAAGGCTTGGAATGGACCTTCAACACCGTTGCGGAGGAATATGACAAATGGAGTCCCGAATATGTCTCGGAATTATACGAGGATTTGTTTGCTTATCAGCCGCTGACTTCAAACAGCGAAGTGCTGGAAATCGGGATTGGAACCGGCCAGGCCACAACGCCGATATTAAAGACCGGCTGTCGCCTGACCGCAGTCGAGCTGGGTGATCAGCTGGCAGCGCTGACGCGGAAGAAATTCAGTGATTATCCCGATTTTACCGTTGTAACCAGCGCTTTTCAGGATTATGAAAGTCCGGAGAACCGCTTCGATCTGATATACTCCGCGGCGGCTTTCCATTGGATCCCGGAAGAAATCGGTTATTCGAAGGTGTATGCCCTGTTAAAACCGGGCGGTGTGTTCGCACGGTTTGCCAAGCATGGAAACTATCGACAAAGCAATGCAGCGTTGTATGAAGAAATTCAACAGGTTTACGCCCAATATATGGCCTATTCCGCGCCAACGCCGCCGTTTACCGAAGCGGATGCGAAAAGAAGATCCGAGATCAGTCTGCGGTATGGCTTTGTGGATCAGAAAATCAGAATGTATACCAGGAAGCGATCCTATTCGGCGCAGGATTATGTTTCGCTGATCGCCACGCAGTCGGATCATATCATTTTAGACAAAGCGGTGAGAGCGGATTTCTACGCTGCAATTCAAAATAAGATTGATCGTTATGGAGGCAGAATTGAGCTGGTCGATACGATTGATTTGGAATTAGCCCGAAAGCCGTGAGTCAGTGAGGAAGGTTTCAACTGGAGTGCAATAAGGTAAAAAGGAGAGTGCGATGATACTGACACATCATGAACAAGCTCTGCTTCTGCTTCGCTTTCTGCAGCAGCGGCAGCGGAAAGCGGAGCTGGAACAAACGTTGGTTTTGGCGGAAGCGCAGGGCAGTCCGCTGGTGATTTTGCCGCGGCAGCATATTTTTTCCTGGAAGAAGAAACTGAAAGTCGACGCGCAGGCTGTGCGTCGGGAATTAAGTGAAATTGAAAGGCATCCGCTTTCCCTGTCATCACAGGAATGTCTAAAGATTGCAGCGCAGCTTTTGCAGGATGCAAAACAGTTGGGAGATCGAACGGCCCAGGACGGTGCGGAGTTGCTTGTTCAGGCGCTGAAGCTGGAAGCACTGGCAAAGGAATACGACGCCGTGATCTCACAAAGCTATGATACGCGCGAGGCGGAAGGGCAACGAGTTCCGTTTACCGGCTATGTCGGGTATGCCCCCAACGTTCAGATTCCCTACGATCTGCCAAGAATGCGCGAGCTGGGAGAAGCGCTGAAAAGCAGCTTGAAAGAAACGCAGCGCTTTGGGCATCAATTCGCCTGGAGCCGGGAATGGGACGTTCAGCTTCTCTTAAAGGAAGAAGTCGAAGGCTTCAAGGATATCCAGTTAAACGCCGCCCGCTTTCACGCCCGGGCCCGCTCGGAAATGGAAACGGCGAGTCGGATCCGCAATGCCTTAGAAAGCTTCCTGCCGCGGTTTCTGGAAGCTCTGCTTGAAACCTGAAAATCCGGGTGAAGATTACCGTTGATCGACGTTTATTTCGAGATCAGAAGAGCGATTAGAAATGGCAGGTAAGCATTGGAGTGCGCTGAATTCCAATGCTTTTTTTCTTTCAGAGTGTCCCTGAAAATCATAAAACTTTCACAAAAAGGATTGACAACAACGTGGGAATCGATAAAATAGATAAAGGTAGACGATCGTCTATAAAAGGAGGAAAGAAGAAATGAAGAAATTAGTTGCCCTCGTTCTGGCGGCGATGCTGCTGACAACGGGGTGCTCAACCAAAGCGCCGGAAGCCACCGGCGGCATGAAAGCGGGAACCTATAAAGCCTCGGCAGCCGGCTTCCATGGCGATATTACGCTGGAAGTCACGGTAGATGCGGAAAAGATCACGGATATCCAGGTGATCGAGCATTCAGAAACAGAAGGAATCGGCGCGGCAGCGTTACCGGAGTTAGTCACGAAGGTTCTGGACAGCCAGTCCATCGGCATTGACGGCGTATCCGGCGCGACGGTCACGTCGAATGGTTTTAAAGCGGCGATGGAAGACGCGTTAACTCAGGCAGGCGCGGATATGGATAAAATGACAAAATCCGCGGAATCTTCTTCGACGACAAAAGAAGAAGTGACGTTGGACGCGGATATCGTCGTCGTGGGCGGCGGGGCAGCAGGTCTGACCGCGGCTTTGTCTTCGCAGCAGAACGGCAACAACGTTATCCTGTTGGAAAAGACGGGCGTTGTCGGCGGCGCGAGCGCCATGGCAGGCGCCGGCACCATGGCGACCGGCAGCCAGTGGCAGAAGGAAGATGGTTTTGAAGATTCACCGGAACAGCTGAAAGCGGATATGTTGAAAAACGGTCATAATAACAATGACGAAGCGACGCTGGATATTTATGTCAATACGACCGGCGCGGCGTTCGACTGGCTGGTTTCCGAAGACGGTGCGAATGTTCCGTATGAGCGAGACGGCAAGCCAACCCGCAGTTATTCCGGCACCGGCCGCGGCGCTGGGGTGGTTTCCAGTTTGGCGGATACTTTTAAAACAGCGGGCGGCACGGTGATGACGAATACGCCGGCTGTCGAGCTGATCGTAGACAACGGCGTAGTCAAAGGGGTAAAAGCCAGCGACGATGCGAAGAACTACACGATCAACGCCAAAGCGGTGATTCTGGCAACCGGCGGCTTCGGCGCTAACGACGCCATGGTTCCGGAGGAATATAAGCAGTTTGTTTACGCCGGTCATGCGGGTGCAACGGGCGATGGCCTGAAGATGGCGGAAGCAGTGAACGCGGATACCTTCAATATGGAATTCGTCAATACGCAGCCAAACTCGATGATTCTGCCAAGCGGCTTAGGCCAGTATTGCAACCCGGGTGTCGGCGCGGCTTATTCTGCTTCCGGGGCGTTCCTGGTCAATCAGGATGGCGTGCGTTTCGCAAACGAAAAGGGCAACGCCTGGGATCTGATGCAGGAAATGAAGAAGAACTCGGCCCAGTATCTGATCATGGATCAGACATCCTTTGACGCTTTCAATAAGGGCATGACGGGATCGAAGATCTATTCGGATGAAGATGTTGAGAAGTGGCTGGCCAACGACGGTGAAGGCAATCCGTTTATGGTCAAAGCGGATTCGTTAGAAGATCTGGCAAAGAAGATGAACCTGCCGGAAGGCGCGTTAACCGAAGCGGCGACGAAGTTCAACGAAACGGCAGCCAAGGGTGAAAAAGATGAATTCGGCCGCGAACTGACCGCGCCGTTAAGCGAAGAAGGTCCATATTACGCATTGCAGCAGTATATCCGTTACTATGCGACATTGGGCGGACTGCGTATCAACGACGGGATGCAGGTACTGAACACGGAAAAACAGCCGGTTGAAGGCTTATACGCAGCTGGTGAAGTTGTCGGCGGACTGGAAGGCGACGTCTACATGGGCGCTACGCTGTTCGGCTGGGCAGTAACCAGCGGATATAACGCAGGCAACGCCGCTTCCGCAGCGATTGCGAAATAAGTTACAGACTTCATAGATTTAATAAAAAAGCCATAACCAAGGTTTCTGATACAAGTCAGCAGCCTGGTTGCGGCTTTTTTTATTCTTCTTGCAGCCTAAAGAGAATCCGTGGAAGCAGGATTTGAAATAGATCAAAATGTTCCGAGGTCGATCGAAAGAGATCAATGTGAATACTCTATAATGAAACGATCGCAAAGTGAGGGAGACTTCCTTGAATAATTAAGGTTGGAAACAAGAGAAATTGAAGGAGAGTAAAATAGAAGGTACAATACTGAAAATTAATAAAATATAAGTATAATGAGTAAATCGAAACCGCCATTTCCTCTGTGAATGTGAATTTACAAGGAGACACTTCGCTGTTAGAGTTGCTGGATGCGTTAGATCGAGATCCCACGATTGAAGAATTAGGCGAAATTTCATTTTTCATCAAGATCCGGCAGCCCGATTCAACTGAACAATCATCGGGCAGGCCTCAATTTCCACGGATTGTTCTCTGCCTTGATAACGCAAACGACAGGGAATCTGTAATCGAAATGCTGCATTCTTATTTTCCCAACTGGCTCCTCGTTTACGAATAATTTTGTTTCGCCTTGTGCAAAAGCAGTCTGTATTTGACAGAAAGTGAAGGAAGACTGAACACATTGAGAATCGTAATTTTGGCTTTTATTCCATTGATATAATAAAAGACTGTATTCCCAGAGAAGCTTATTTCCAGTCAAAGCAACTCCATATAAGGGAAACCAGTCTTTTATTTTTAACGTTTCCGGCAAGTGTCGATCAACAGGTCATACAACGCTGCCGGCGCCATCGCCGGCACCTTGATCATCCGCGATGGAGACAATTTCAGCCAACGCTCACAAACCCATTGCAGCGGCCGCCAGCTTTTTGACAAGGGCGCGGCACATCGGTAATAGAGGAAAAACCGGACTTCCTGTCCATCCCAGACTAACGGCCGGTCATTGACCCAGAAATAAAGCTCGCTCTTTTCCAGGTGCGCCGTTTCGCCGCCGAGGAACATGATCTGATTGACGATGGGAACACAGGTGATCGCAGAAGCGGAAAGAGACCGCCGTGCTGAAATCACGGGAATCGCATCGAACAACCGGGGCAGGTCTTTTTTCTGCCGCAAGCGGATCGAATTGGAAACGATGGTAAATTTGCGGCCCAGCCAGTCCCGCAGCGGCGTATACGGATCAAAGCCGCTGTCGATGATCTTCTTGCGCGAACGCGGCGGTTTGAAGTAAAATACATTTTCCGGCGGAATTCCCGGCAGATCGGGAATATCCGTCCAGATCAAATCAGAAGCCTCGCGCCGGAGCTGAAACAGCGCGGTAAATTCAACCGGCTTGAACGTAAACAGCGCGGAAGTCCCGGTTAAAATCGGGAAAAGCTGTTGGATCGTTTCCAACCATTTCCCAGCCGCGCCAATTCCCTGCCGGGAAATGATCCAGACGGTGAACACGGATTCCGTACTTAAAGGCTTTAAATAAGGAAACAAACATTTCGCCGCCTGCTGCTTAAAATCATGAGACAGGGGGACGCGCATGCAATCCTCAACACAGCGGGTCAGCTCCAGCGCCAGATTCTCACTGAGGGGATCGCTGAGCAGATCATCGCTCGTTAACGGAAAAGGCGGCATGGCGAACGCCCGGCGGATATCCAACTGCGTCAACCAGCTGGATACACGCTGACGGAAGTCTGGATCCGCTGTAAAATCAAATGGATAACGCCGTGCGAACCGATCCAGAACCGGCGAGGCGATCGAAGTGGAAACTGCCGCCGCTTCCGGAATGGAAATATTCAATCCCCGCAGTGCGGAAGTCAGCACTTCCAAAAAACGCCGGTTTTCTCTGGAATCCAGGAATTCGTTCCCATCCAGATGCTGAAATAAGACCTCAACAAACAATGCCGACTGCTTATCGCGAGGCGTCTGCCATTGTTCGTCAGTCAAGGTCAGCCGCAGCTTCGGATCACGCCGGCAGCGGCAGAGAACCAGACCTGCGATCAAAGCCTGACAATCCGAATAGGATAATGTCAGCTGCGGAACGGACTTCAGACATTCCTGAATGATGGGCCACAAGGTCAGAACAGTCTTCCGCTCCTGCCGGAAATCATCGGGCAGCGGATGGAAGCGATCCAATCCCGCTTCCGGCTGGCTTGCCAGCAATAACGACTGCCAGATCAGACAGTACCGCTTTTTCAGTTCATTCCCCTCCACGACAAAGCCCACGGCTTCCGGATGCAGCGTCAGTTCAAAGGTGGCCAGCTGCTCCTGAGCCACCGCCGCAATCGCGGGCAGCTGATTTTCAGGGATCGCAAATTCCTGACAGAGCTCGGACCAGGATAACGGTTGGGCAGAGGCCAGAATTCGGCATAACAGGATCGCAGCCAAAATCCGGAAGTCGTTGCGTTCATCCCAATGATATTGTTTCGCCAGCTCATTGAAAAAAGCTTCCACCTGCTGCGGTTGGGTAACGATCAGCCGGTAACCCTGTCCCCGCCGGCCCGCAATCTGACACCCCGTCTGAGCATTCAGACAAACGCTTAAGCGGCCCAGTTCACGCCGGGCAGTGTCGGCAGACAAACCGCAAAGATCAGCCAGTTTCTCGCAGCTGATCGGTTTTTTATGTGTTTTTAAATAACGAAGAAGTTTTGCTTCGCGTTCTGTGATTTCCATACTCTTTCATCTTTGTCCTTTATTCTTTATTATAAAAAAGAAACGAAAGAAGGGCAACCTGCCAAAAAGAAACGAAGAAGCACAACCCGTCAAACCTTGAAGCAAATACAGGGATAGGGCGGACAGCGGCTTTTTCAGCAATTTCTCTGATCGTGGATTTTCCAATTTCAAGCGAGTGTGATGAAAAGTGATTTCAGCTTCATTGCGATTCGCATGGGAAATCGCTTTATGTTACCGTTTTTGCCGGCTTTCTGCAGGGAGGTGAAAATAAGTAGAAAAGAAGACTTGACAACCCGAGCCTACAACTGTAGACTTTGGGTAGAAACAGAGAGAAAAGGAGGATTTGGATATGCGATTGACATCCGCTGAATTTCGCTTTATGGATCTGTTGTGGGAAAGGGAGCCGGTTTCATCGGGAGAGCTGGTCGCGGTGTGCGATCAGAAATTCGGCTGGAAGAAATCGACGACCTACACCTTCATCAAACGGCTGCAGGAAAAAGGCGTAATCGCCAATGAAAAGTCGATTGTCCGAGCACTTTACAAACGTGACGAATGTGAACGTGAGGAAAGCGGCGAAGTCGTCGATCAGGTTTTCAAAGGCTCGCTGCCGCAGTTTGTCACCGCTTTTCTGCAGGACCGGAAGCTGTCTGAAAAAGAAATCGACGAATTGAAAGATTTGCTGGACCGTCAGAAGAAGAAATAATGAATACGCTGACGACTCTTTTTCAGACGATCTTAAACATGAGCCTGGCCGCCAGTATCGTCGCTGCCGCGGTCATGGTTGTGCGGCTGCCGTTAAAGAAAGCGCCGAAAATTTTCTCCTACGCCCTGTGGGCGTTCGTTTTCATCCGATTGGTGCTGCCGTTTTCGTTTACCAGCCAACTCAGCGTGCTGAGCGTGGCGAATCCGGCCGTTTCCGAGCGGGGCGGAGTGCTGTTTGTCGTGCCTTCCGCCAGTCAACCGGTATCGGCCGTGCCGCGGCCGGTGATCAAAACCGGCGATCCGGCGGTCAATCTGCCTCAAACAGAGCTTAATGCTGACGCCGGTATTTCCGACAGTCACAAGCCGACACTGTCCCAACCAACTTTGCCGCAGTCCGGCGCCGAAGCTTCAGCACCTTCTTCGACAGCGACGATTTCGCCGCTTTTGCAGGCGGCCAGCGTGATCTGGGTGATCGGGATGATCGGCTATGCCGGTTTGCTGATCGCCAACAGTCTGGCGCTGCGTCATCGGCTGCGCTTTGCGATGCGCAGCCGGCAGAACATTTATGAATGTGAAGCGATCACTTCGCCGTTTATCTATGGTCTGGTCCATCCGAAAATCTATCTGCCGATGGATCTGGATTCCCGCCAGCGTAAATATGTGCTGACGCATGAACGTGTGCATCTGCGGCGGCATGATTATGTGTTTAAAATGATCGGGTCGCTGGCGCTGATGTTCCACTGGTTCAATCCAATTTTGTGGTATGCTTACATCCTCATGAGCAAGGATATGGAAATGGCTTGCGACGAAGCGGTATTGGGCCAGTTGGGAAGCGGCGGCCGGGTGAATTACGGTATGACGTTATTGCAGTTTGCCTCCAGGCCGACGATCACCGCGCTGTCGTTCAGCGAAAGCAATACGAAGCTCAGGATCAAGAATATTCTGAATTATAAGAAACCAACGTTCTGGGTGCTGGCGGCCGGGATCGCGGCGTGCCTGCTCTTAGCGGTGCCGTTATTGAGCAATCCGGCTTTCGGCAAGGATCAGCGCCGGATTAACGAGCTGCTGAAGGAAGCGGAAGCGGCGCAGATCGAAAGCGTGAGTATGACGGTCAATCTGAACGAACCGTATAACCAGTATCAATGGTCGATCATTCCGATGATGGATCAGGATCAGGTGATCGTGCTGGGCGAACAGAATTTGGAGCGGAAGGTGGCGGTCGCTTATGACTTTAAAACCGGGGAAGTTGAAGCCGCCGATCTGAAAACTTCGGTCTGGGGCGCGGAGCAGTGCGCGGGCTTAGGCGATCTGTTTTATCATTTGTATGTGGATGATTTTGTCATTCCGGAAGCGCTGAACAATGTCAATCTGGCGTTGGGCGATCATCTGACGTCCATCAGCTACTGCACGGTGTTCGAGCCGTTGGGCCCGATTTCACTGAGCTATGGATCGAATTCCGATCAGCTGATAGCGCAGTTCACGAAAATGAACGAGCCGGGTTCCGGCCAGCTTGTTTACGATAAGAACTCGGGCCGGTATTTGATTAACAGCGCGGCGGAACAGCTGGCATTGCCGGAATCGTTCTGGGATGAGTTTGTCGATCGCATTCTGCTTTATGATCAGCAGGAGATCGTCCAGAATTCCACGTGTGCGGTGTTGGAAGACGGACGGTTCAGCTGTCCGGAAAGCTTCGGGGTGCTGCCGCTGGGTGCGCAGCAGGTAGCGCCGTTAGTGGCCTGGAATGAAACCCATGAGCTCAGCGAGGATTACGGCGTGATCGGCTGGGATCTGATCGACGATCAGACCGAAGACCGCACGCGGATTCCGGTTCTGGCCATGGCTGAAGGCACGATCCGTGAGATCGGCGAGGATGAACAGGGCCGTCGCTACCTCGTGGTCGATCATCCGAGCTTGGGGATCAGTGCGTTCTACGGCGGTTTGAATGATAGAATATACCGCACGGAAGGCGAAGAAATCTATCATCCGGGTCAGCTGTTAGGCTATCTGTCGACGGACAACCTGCCGGAGGATCAGCGGCCGGCGCTGCATTTCGCGGTGATGTCCGGCGGTGAAACGCTGGGCGATCTGGTGCCTTATCTGCAATATGCGATGGCTTCGCCGGTGAAGATCAACGTTTTTGAAGTTCTGGATCTCACGTTTGAGATCAATGAGGAAAAGCTGGCGCTCATGGATGCGATTGTCGCTGAATCGAATGCCTATTCCGAATATGCCGGTCGGCGCGCTGTCATTGAGCGGACGTATGCTCAACAGAAAGGGATTTCGCTGACAGCGCAGGCCAACGATTTTCCGACGCTGAATATTTCGCAGGAGGTCGGAACGAACAAGCTGTATATTGACCGCGGCTACCGGCTGAATGAAACAGTGCGCAATGTGATTCCGGGTGCGGATGGAAACTTTTTGATCAACGTGAATCTGGACCGCAGTCCGACGATGGGCAACAATACGACGTATGAATGCAATGCGTATTTTCCAGAACTTCAAGTGTGGCTGAACACAACCTATAATCCGAGTACCGGGCAGTATTTAGCCACCGATCTCAACATGGAAGACGAAGCGCTGATGGAAGCGACATACGCGGTGTTCGACGAACTCAACGGCAGAATTCTCAGGACCGATGAGCGGGCGCTGGATCTGGCTTTGCAGCTGATCCAGGTGATGACCGACGAACAGCCGGCAGAATATAATCTGGAGCCGATGGCTTCCCTGTTTGAATAACTTTAATCACAACCGAGTTTCTGACATCCCGCAAAAAAACAGCTTTTCCATCGAGTTGTGAAAAGACCGGCTTGATGACAGAGGAAGAAATACTGACTTCGTTGTCCATGAAAATAAGAGCTTTAAAGAAGCTGGCTGCACAAAGTGAAATCATACTTTGATCGGCCGGCTTTTTTTTGCGCAGATTAACGCCGGTGAATCTGAGCGATTACCGGGGAATTCCCTTCATTACAGCCTGGCCCAAACCTCAGCGTAAAAATACGGCGGCCAAAGAAATCAAGGAAGTATAAATAAAGCTTATATATAATGAATTATAGCTTATGGATTAGAAATGATTATTGGACAAATTTTAAAATCAGCGGTACCATTTTTCATGTGGAAGCGCTATCAAGCGTAAAACAAGGAGAAAGAAAAATGAAACTGAAGAAACTCTCTGCACTTCTGGCAGCTGGTTTGCTCTGTTTGACGGCAGTCACCGGTTGCTCGCAAACCCCGGCCGCTCCGGAACAGGAAGCGACGCCAACGTCAGGTTCCGATGTCACAACAATGCGCGTTGCGACGTGGAACATCGACTCCAAGGCTCATCCGGACATCAAGGAAATGTCCAACATCATCCATGAACGCGGCATTGAAATCATGGGTTTCCAGGAAATTGATATCCTGAACACCCGCAACGACTACGACATGGCTCAGGACTTTGTCAACGACAATTATCCCTACGTCCACTTCGCCAAGGGACGTGACTTCGCTGACGGCTATTTCGGCGTCGGTACGACTTCTTCTTTAGAATTCCAGGAAATCAGCTCAGTTCCAATCGAGAGCACGGGCAGTAAAGCCACCAAGACGCTGGAACGCGTCGTCGTAGAAAAAGAAGGCAAGCAGATTGCGTTCTATGTCACGCACACCAGCTGGGAAAACAACGATCTGCGCCGCCGTCAGTTTACGGAAATCATTGAACGATTGGCTGCGGATCCGATTCCATACAAGATCCTGGTCGCGGACTTCAACGCTGACCAGAGCCTGTATGAATACGACATCTTCAAAGACAATTATAATATTTCCAACGGTAAGGACGGCGTCTGGTTTGATTCGTTCAACGGCACTGACGATTCAATGAAGGTCATGACCGTTGACAACATCATCACAACGAAAAACATCAACATTACGCACGTCGAAACTTATCACTCTGATATGGCTGACCATGAACTGATGTTTGCGGATATCGAGCTGCTGGACGAAGCGGCGCCGATGATCGAACATGACTGCGCGCTGGGGCAGGATGTCACGGCGACCAGCACAGCCGACGATTCCCATCCGTACAACATGGTTGACTGCGATGAAAAGACAGTCTGGCAGTCCGGCGAGGGCGAACAGGAAGTCGTCCTGACGCTGGATCGTCCGTATACCGCGAAGAAACTGGGCGTCCAATGGGGCGAAAAAGCACCGGAAAGCTTCCATGTTGAAACTTCGATCAACGGCACGGATTACATTGCGGTTGCCGATGGTACAAAAGACACGACAGAAATCGCTTTGAACGGCGAAGTCAAATATGTCAAGCTTGTTCTGGACGCGGTTGAAGGCGGAAGCCAGATCGCAACGTTAAGCTTCTATGGCGACTGGATCACACCGACGGCCGGCAGCGATGCAAGTCTGCTGGTTAACGGCGATATGGAAAGCGAAGAAGGCTGGACCTTAACCAATGCGACGGAAGAAGGCAATGCGGAATACGCGCTGGCTTACGAAGAAGTGGAAGCAGGGAATAAAGCGGCGAAGATCACGAAGACCGGTGCGGATGCCGGCGACGCTTCGATCGAACAGACTGTTGAAGTACAGCCGAACGAACGTTACCAGTTAAGCTTCATGCACAAGACCGATACGCTGCATTCCGGCAACTTCTGTTACGAAATCAACCAGATGGATGCGGAAGGCAACACGATTTCCACACATCTGGCGAAGCTGACGGACAACCTGAACATGAGCGCAGATTTCCGGAAATTTGATTACAACGTCATCACCGCGGCCAATGCGGCCAGCGTGAAGATTGCGCTGCATGTCGTGGGTGAAGGCGAAGGCAGCCTGTGGCTGGATAACGTCACATTCAAGGAAGTTGTTCCGACGGAATGTGTCTATGTCCAAGCTGATAAAACAGCGCTGAAAGTCGGCGAAACCGCAACTCTGAGTGCGGATGTTCTGCCGAAGAGCGCCAATGATATCCACATGAACTGGGTATCGTTAGACGAAAGCATCGCCACGGTTGATGAGAATGGCAAGGTCACTGCGAATGCGGCGGGCAAGGTCTTAGTCGGTCTGCTGAGCGACAGCGATCTGTTAGCGGAAAGCTACGTTCTGATCACCGTCGAATAATCAAAATAAGATTGAAGAAATGGCGTCCCGAAGGGGCGTCTTTTTTTGCGCAGAGAGGGTTAGCTCTGGGCAGGGCAGAGAATCTGAGAGCTTTTAAATACAGGATGAAGGGATAAGGCGAAAGACTTTGAATCCCAGACTGAATTGCGTTGGCAACTTATCCGGCCGCAAGAATAAGCTGGAGTAGTGGTTTGTTCAATTCCGGCGTCTTTGTACGAATCGTGCCGGAATTATGCTATGATGATAGAAAAGAAATGAGGGATGTGCGATGTTGACACTTCGATTACCGGATCAATCTGAAATTCAGGTTCAGCCGGGGTTGACGATCGCCCAGCTGGCAGCGAAGCAGGATGATCCGCTTATGCTGGCAGGCGGAATCTTAAACGGGAAGGTTCATGATTTGAACTATCGTTTGAATAAAAGCGGGGCGTTTGAATGGATTCGCCGGGATAGTCTGATCGGTCAGATGATGACGGAACGCACGCTGAGCTTTTTATTGATCACGGCGGTGCGGCTGTGCTTCAACGGCACGGATGTTTTAATCGAGCATTCACTGGCGGGCGGCTTATATGGCACGCTGATTCGGGAAAAACCGGTCACATCGCAGGAATTGGAACAGATCAAGACGAAAATGCAGGAAATGATCGACAAACGGGAGCCCATTTACCGGCGTGTTGTTTCCAAGGCGGAGGCTGTGGCGCACTTTGAAGCGCTTGGGATGCACGATAAAGCCAGTCTGTTAAGACAGCGGACAGCGGCGAAATGCAGCGTTTATACCTGCGCGGGAGTTGACGATTATTTTTATGGCGTGATGCTGCCGGATGCTTCGTGGATCACCCAATTTACATTGCAGAAGGTCCATCAGGGGTTCTGGCTGAGCACGGAAAAAGAATTTGTTGATCAGCCGAAGTTGTTTGAAGTTTACCGTCAGTTTGAACAGCGGGGCCGGGAAACGGGAATTTCGATGATCTCTCAGCTGAATGAAAAAATCCGCGAGGGATGTCTGCCGCAGATTATTGCAGACAATGAAAGCCGGGTGGCGCGGGATCTGGACCGTCTGGCGGATCAAATCACAGCTTGCCCTGAGTTGAAAATCGTGTTGATTGCCGGCCCCAGCTCCGCCGGGAAAACGACGTTTTCCCGCCGCCTGGCTCTGGCGCTGCGTCAGCGCGGAAGGGATCCGATCGCAATCTCGATGGACGATTTTTTCCTTAACCGCGAAGACAGTCCGCGGCTGCCGGATGGAACGCACGATTATGAGAATATCGAATGTCTGGATCTGAAACTGTTTAACGCGTCGATGGAAGCGCTAATTGGCGGTTTGCCGGTCGTGCTGCCGACGTATGATTTCAAGCTGGGCGAGAAACGGTTTGTCCGTGATCCGCTGACGCTGAAGCCGGCTCAGATTCTGATTCTGGAGGGGCTGCATGCGCTCAATCCGCGCAGCTCGGAAAACATTGCGGAAAGCGCGAAGTTTCGCGTGTATATCAACGCCCTGACGCATCTGAATCTGGATCGGCATAATCGGATTACAACGACGGATTATCGTTTAATCCGACGGATGACGCGGGATTATCAGTTCCGCGGGCGCAGCGTACAGAGTACGCTGGACGGTTGGGAACAGGTGAAGGCTGGAGAGGATCGGTATATTTATCCGTATCAGGAACAGGCAGAGTGCTTGTTCAACACGTCGATGGATTATGAGCTGCCGATTTTGAAAACAATTCTGGCGCCGTTATTGGATCAGGTGCCTGTGGACGCGCCGGAGTATATTGAGGCTAACCGGATCCGCCGGCTGCTTGCGTATTTCGATGGCGGCGATCCGGCACTTGTGCCGCATGATTCCATTTTGGCGGAGTTCATCGGCGGCAGTGTGTTTGAGGAATAATTCGGGAAACTTCTGGTCGAGCGGTTCCTGCTTCCGGTTGATTGCCGGATGGGTCATCCGGGGTTATGATGGAAATCAGAAGCGAGGAGGAAGCTTATGAAACAATCTGGAAAAACGATGGGCATGATCATCGCCCGGCTGCGCAAGGCGCAGGGAATGACGCAGGCCGAGTTGGCGGAAAAGATGCAGGTGACGGATAAAGCGGTGTCGAAATGGGAACGGGATTTATCCTGCCCGGATATTCAATCGCTGCCGCGGCTGGCGGAAATTCTCGGGGTCTCTGTGGAGGAATTAATGCAGGGCGAAACCCGTCCCGCGTCGTTAGTGAAGCGAATCAACGAGATCGTAGATCTGGTGCTGAAGGCGCTGGTCGTCGCGATGGGCATCGCGCTGATCGTGTGTTCTGTTTTAAAGACGCTGAAACCCACGAGTGGGTTCCAGCTGGCAGATCTGGGGCTGGCCAGCGCAGGAATTCTGTTTCTGCGGCAGGGGAAGGAGACAATTTAGGTCAGGTTTTCTTTCTGCGTTTGAGAATCAGCGTACAACAAGCGGATGTTTCAATAAAATACACGATGCTTTATAAACGCAAGGCAAATAAAAAGATGGGGTTCCATCTTTTTATTTGATATTTCCTCAGAAGAAATCTTTGAATGTCATTACTGACCGCGTGAAATTATTTTATTTATACAGCGGACCATAAGCCGCGCAGGCACGGTAATCGGCGCTCTCCAGATCCTTCGTGCCGAAGGCCGCCCAGCTGTGCGGCCGGAACAGATCGTTGTCGCTCAGGTTGTGCATCGAAACCGGGATTCGCAGCATGCTTGCCAGCGTGATCAGATCCTTGCCGATATGGCCATAAGTGAAGGTGCCATGGTTGGCGCCCCAGTTGGCCATGACGGAATAGACATCCTTAAACGCTGAATTGGCTTCGTCTAAACGCGGAACAAACCAGGTCGTCGGCCAGGTCGGATCGGTGCGCTGATCGAGAATTTTGTGCATTTCATCATCCAGAACGACCGTCCAGCCTTCGGCGATCTGCATGACCGGGCCGATGCCCTGAACCAGATTCATCCGGACCATCGTAACCGGCATTTCTGCGTGGGTGCGGAAATGGGAGGAGAAGCCGCCGCCGCGGAAGTAGCCGAGATCCGCCGGACACCAGTCGGTCGCCTTCAGACAGGCGTCGATGTCCGCGTCGGTCATTTCCCACCAGGTTTTCATGACGCCCTGGCCGTTTTCATCCTTGGCGCAGCCGGTGGCGTCCAGCGCCGCCGCACCGGAGTTGATCAGATGGATGAAGCCGTTGGCCGCCCGGCCTTCCGGTTTGCGTCCGACGACGCGCTCGACTGCTTCCGGACTCCAATAGGTGCGCACGTCCGCAAAGATGGAAGCACGGTGGTTCAGCAGCTTTTCAAATAACATCGCGACGCCGTTGAGCGTATCGTTTTCCGTCGCCAGCACCAGCGGTTCTTTTTTGCCGTTCCAGTTGAACGAGGAGTTAGTGATCGCCTCGGCGAAGTCGCCGTTAGGCATGTAGTCGGTCCACATCCGCTGACCCTGGAAGCCACCCGCGATCGCATTGCGGCCGATCGCTTCCTCATGCCGGCCGATCGCATTCAGCTTGTCGTTGCCCAGCATGATGTCGCGGATGATCATCGTCATCTTCGTGACGAACTGCCACTGCTTTTCCTTATCCTCGGCGCTGTACGGCTTGGCGTTCTTGTCGAAGCCTTCCGGACAGTTGGCCTTAACCCAGGCGTAAGCCCGTTCGTATTCTTCATGATCGTAGATTTCCAGATTGACGCGGCGGATGATTTCCGACATGTCCACCCATTCGGCGCGGATGCCTAAATACTTCTGGAAGAAATCCGGGTCGCAGCAGCTGCCCATGATGCCCATCGCAATCGCGCCGATGTTGACATAAGCTTTGTTGCGCATTTCGCCGACCGCAATGGCGCAGCGGGCGAAGCGCAGGATCTTTTCCTGAACGTCGGCCGGAATTGAGCGGTCGTCGGCGTCCTGAACGTCATGACCATAAATGGAGAAGGCCGGCAGCCCCTTCTGGGCATGGGCTGCCATGACGGCTGCCAGATACACCGCGCCCGGACGTTCGGTGCCGTTGAAGCCCCAGACGGCCTTGACGGTCGTCGGATCAAGATCCATCGTTTCTGAACCATAGCACCAGCACGGCGTGACCGATAAGGTGCCGCAGACATTTTCACGGCCGAACTTATCTGCGCACAGCGCCGCTTCCCGGCCGCCGCCGATCGTTGAATCAGCGATTACGACCTGCACCGGCGTACCGTCGGAATAGGTCAGGTTGGCTTCAATCAACGCCTTGGCGGCTTTCGCCATGCCCATCGTCTGTTCTTCAAGACCTTCGCGGATGCCGCCCCAGCGGCCGTCGATGGTCGGACGGATTCCAATCTTGCATTTACTTAATTCCATCTCTGTTCTCCTTTTTTGTTTTTTATTTTATATCTTCATGAAGAGGATCGGATCAGGCCACTTCGTTCACCGCGGCCTGAGCTTTGAATTGTTTCAGCCGGGTGATCTGGGAAGTCATGGAAGCTTGTGGAACGGCCGTCATGATTTTCTCGCTGTGCTGGATCAGATCGGTGATCTGGGCATGATCCGCGACCAGCCCTTCCGCGATCAGCTGCACGGCGATGTTGCCCAGCGCCGTGGCCTCGACGGGTCCGGCAATCACGCGTTTTCCGGTGGCGTCGGCGATCTTCTGGCGCAGCGTTGCGGACTGACAGCCGCCTCCCACCATATATAAGGTATCGGAAGGCTGCCCCGTCAGGGCTTCCAGCTCGTCGAACGCCAGCTTCATCTGTGCGGCCAGGCTCTGGTAAACGCACCAGAACAGCTCGCCATGCGTCTGCGGCAGCGGCTGACCGGTCGCTTTCAGATAATCGTGAATTCGCCTGATCGTCTGGCCGAATTCGCGGAAGGTCGGCGCCTGCGTGTCGATCAGGCCGTCGTAGCTCTGGGCTTTGTCCATCATCGCTTCAATTTCATCGTAGGTCAGCGCCGTTCCCTGACGCTGCAGCTCGGCCTTGCATTGCTGGATGATCCACAGCCCGGTCAGGTTGCGCACCAGCCGGGTTTTGCCGCCGGGACTGCCTTCGTTGGAAACACCCAGCTGGGCGCTGGCTTCGGTAATCACCGGCTGATCGAGAATCTGACCCGTGATCGCCCAGGTCCCGCAGCTTAAGAATATCGGATGGTTTTCCTCCGTCGGCAGCGCGTAGATCGCACTGGCCGTGTCATGCGCTCCGCACAGCAGCACGTCGATCTCCCCGCAGCCGCACTCCGCGGCAATTTCCGGTTTTAACGTTCCCAATATCTCGCCCGGATAGCGCAGCGGCGCAAATAAATCCGGCTGCAGTCCTAACCGCTCAAGCAGTTCTGTATGAATACCGGTACGCTCCGGATTGAGACATTGCGAGGTCGAGGCAATCGTGAACTCGCACGCCTGCTTTCCCGTCAGAAAATAGCCGATCAGATCTGGCATGAACAACAGCTGATGCGCCCGCTCCAGCACTTCCGGCCGCTGGTTTTTCAAGGCTGCCAGCTGCATCAGCGTGTTGATTTCATCCGGCGTGTTGCCAGTCTGGGCAAACAGCTCCTGCATCGAAATAGTTTCACTCAGCGTCTTCAGAATCCCGCGGGTCCGCTCGTCCCGATAGCAGATCGGATTTTCGATCAGCCTGCCGCTTTCGTCCAGCAAGCCGAAATCCACGCCCCAGGTGTCGATTGCCAGCGATTTCACCGTGTAGCGCTGCGCGGCAAGCGCAATGCCTTTTTTGATTTGATTGAATAAGTTTAAGACGTCCCAATACAACGAACCACAGCAGGCCACCGGCTCGTTGGCAAAACGGTGGATCTCATGACAGCGAAGCGTCTTTCCATCGGTCTGCGCGGCGATCACGCGGCCACTGCTGGCGCCTAAGTCAATCGCAAGTACGCACGGTTCCATCGCTATTTCCCGGAATATTTCTTATAGCCCGGATGCTTGCCGGTGACGTGATACGTCGTGTCGCGCATGGTGATCAGCCGATCAATGTTTTCCCGCGAAATGTCCTTTACTCCGCCTAACAGCCTCGCGTTCAGCATGATCTTGGCCGTCAGCTCCAGCGTTTCCATGCGGTAATACGCGGTGATCAGATCACAGCCGACCGTCAGTGCCCCGTGGTTTTCCAATAAGATGACGTCGTGTTCCTTCAAAAACGGCGCGATGCCTTCCGGAACTTCGTCGGTCGACGGGGTGCCGTACGGCGCGATCGGAACCGAGCCGATCGCAATGACCGATTCGATCATCGCGTAATCGTCCATCGGTACGTGCGCGCAGGCAAACCCGGTCGCGGTGGCCGGATGCGCGTGAACGACCGCGCCGACATCCTCGCGCTCTTTGTAGCAGCGCAGGTGCATCTTAATTTCGCTGCTTGGCCGATAACCCTCCAGCGCTTCCAGCACCTCGCCTTGGCCATTGATTTTGATCAGCTTTTCCGGCGTGATAAAGCTTTTTGAGATGCCGGTCGGCGTCGCTAAATAAAGGTCCTCGCCGATCTTGACGGACACGTTGCCGTCGTTGGCCGCAACCCAGCCCTGCTGCCACATTTTGTGACAAACGTCGCAGATCTGTTCGCGGATTTCCTGTTCATTCATGATGTTTCATCCTCCCTATACGATAATTGTGGCATAATCTTCCAGCGCATGCAAGCGTTGAATGAAACCGCTGCCACCGTAAAAAAGACAGGCTGAAACTCAAGTTGGAAAAAACGTCGTAATGAAGCGTTTCTATGAAATCATCGTGAAGAATGTTCGAAAGAACGATCTTTGAACTTTCCGTGAAAACGTTGAAAAATGATGAATTTCATCACTCCTTTCAGCGACGCGGGAAAGGAAAAAAACAAACATATTGTATTCCGCGAAAGTGATATTTTACTGAGTGATAAGATAAGCAAAAGATCAAAGAAAGTTCTTCCTATCCGAAAATGATCGTTTGCCTGCCTTTTAAATCAAAGGTCCGCTGAAAGAATCATTGCGGCGACTTCAATTTCATCAAATACAGCTGGCGGCAAATCATAAAATAGAGAGCATGAAAAAGACGAACATTCTCAGTTCGTCCTCACTTTCGATCAGTCTTTCAATCCAACGTCGGAAGTCTTTGCTTCTTTCAGCCACCGCCGGTAAGTCAGATCAATCCCCAGCGCGCCGAGCGGCGCGGTGATCAGGATTGCCATCACCGCCGCGCTTAAGACCAGTTCGCCGCAGGCCAGTCCCAGACTCAGCGGAACCGCACCGATCGCAGCTTGAACCGTCGCTTTCGGGCAATATGCGATCATGCAGAAAAGCCGTTCCTTCCGATTCAGCGGTGTTTTGATCAGACATAACGCTACCGCCGTCATTCTGAAGAACAACGCCGTGAAAATCAAAAGAATCAGCGATCCCCCGGCCTTGAACAGATACGCCGGATTCACGACCGCGCCGACCAGAACGAATAACATCATTTCCGCTCCGACCCATAAGCGGGAAAATTTCTGCGACAGACGTTCGGCTAAAATGGTATAACGGCTGTAAATCGCAATTCCCATTGCCATTACCGCTAACAGACCGGAAAACGGCAGCATCGTTTTCAGCCGGGTTTCCGTTTCCAGCAACAGAAACGCCACGCTCATCAGAATTAAAACCTTCAGGGAATCGCGCAGATGAATCTTCCGGAAAAACCAGCACAACATTAGCCCTGTCAGGGCGCCGGTCAAAATCCCAACCGTAATTGAAACTGGAATTTGAAACAGCGCCGCGGCGGAAAGCGGACCGCCTTGAGCTAAGGCGAGGAAGCTGGAAAACAACACGATGACAAACACGTCGTCGGCCGAGGCGCCGGCCATGATCATCTGCGGAATGGATTGTTCAGTTCCGCGTTTTTCCTCCATCAGCTTCAACATCCGCGGTACGATGACCGCCGGGGAAACCGCAGCGATCACCGCGCCCATGACCGCGCTTTCCACTACGGATAATCCCAAAAGCTTCGGCCCCAATACAACATAAGCAAGAATTTCCAGAGCGGCTGGTACAAAGCAAAGCAGAACCGCCGGCCGGCCGACCCGTTTTAAATCGTTCAGATCCAGCGCCAGTCCGGCCCGCAGCAGAATTAACACCAGCGCCAGCTGCCGCAGCTCCGCCGCAATCCCCATCAAGCTGTCAGAGTACCAGTTTAAGCCATACGGCCCTAATAAAATCCCGGTTAAAATCATTCCGAGTAACCCCGGAAGCCGCAGCCGTTCCAATATCTGACTGAACAGAATTCCTACTAAAAATAAGCATGCGAGACTGGTCAACATTTTTTTCTCCTCCTATGATTTCTCCTGCTCTCTACCGATAATCCACAAAAAAAGCTGACGACCTATGCGAAAAACACACAGAAGTCATCAGCTGATACAGCGGTTTAGGCACATTGCCTGGGGAGACATCATTCCCTGTTCTTTATTTAAACGGATTTTGGACACATTGTCAAGATTGTAAAAAATCCTTCAGTTGTGGCGAAAAGCCGCAGCGTGTATAATGAGGTACAGGCGAAAGCCTGTTTTTGGGATAAAATCAGTTAAAAACGATTGAAAACCCGGTGAACGGCGTAGAATAATCACAAAACAGGAGGGGATATTATGATCGAAACTCCGGCTCAGGCAGTGATCTTATTTTTTATTTACAGTTTTTTAGGGTGGGTTTGCGAGTGTCTCTATTGTTCCATCGGTCAGCGTAAATGGATTAACCGCGGTTTTTTAGCGGGACCTTACTGTCCGATTTACGGCTTTGGCGGCGTTTTTGTTTTGACGCTGCTGGAGCCGGTCGCGGATTCGTACGGGATGGTTTTCCTCTGGGGCGTCGTGATAACCAGCACGCTGGAATATCTGACCAGTTTTGTGATGGAGAAAATGTTTCATACCCGCTGGTGGGATTATTCCCGGTATCGTTTTAATCTCAACGGCCGGATCTGCCTGTTGAATTCGACGCTGTTCGGCTTGATGTGCCTGTTTGTGGTGTACGTCATTCACCCGCCGATCTATAACGCCGTCCAGCGGATTCCGCTGCCGCTGTTGTGGGCTGTCAATGCCGCGTTGTTGATCTATTTCTCCACCGATGTGTTCAAGACGGTGCATGCGCTGCTAAGGCGGAACAAGGAATTTGTCGAACTGGAAAAGTGTATGCAGGAGCTGCGTGAAGCGATGAAGAACGTCGATCAGGTCGGTGAAGACGTGCCGTTTTACGAGCGGATTCAGGCCGTGATGGATTCGACGGATGCGGATGAACAGCTCTCGGCGATCATTGACAAGATGGTCAGCCGAATCGATTTGATTCCCAAGCGGACTTTTAAAATTCGTTCACGTCTGAACAAGGCATTCCCGCATCAGGTCAACCGGGAATTTTCCAATGAATTCCGCGCCTGGGTGGATCAGACCCGCAACCGCACAAAGAAGGCGATCAACGATAAAAAAGAAGCGATCGCTGAAAAGATCGAAAACACGCTGGGCCGCTGATTGCGGCCCTGTTTTCATACGAAGTGGATACCACGTGCTATGCGCGTGGTGCCAGAGCTTAAAGTGTTAAAAAAACAAATACCCTCCGATATAATGAAGAAGGTCTGACAGCCAACAACAAAATAAAGGAGGGTATTTGTCAAATGAATGACAAAAACAGTTTATCACACACGACATGGCGATGCAAATATCACATCATCATCGTTCCAAAATATCGAAGAATGGTGATCTATAACAAATTGAGGTTGGACATCGGAAAGATTCTGAGAATGTTGATCGAAAGAAAACCGGGATGCAAGCTATTGGAAGCGGAAGCGTGTCCAGATCATGTGCATATGTTGATCGAAATACCACCGAAGTATGGCATCTCAGAGTTTATGGGATATTTGAAAAGTAAATCAACATTAATGATCTTTGAACGACATGCCAACATGAAGTACAAATTCGGGAACAGAAAATTCTGGGCAAGAGGGTACTATGTGGATACGGTAGGAAAGAATGAAAAAGTAATCAAAGAGTATATTCAAAACCAGTTGCAGGAAGACAAACTGGCAGATCAAATGAGCATGAAGGAATTTATCGACCCGTTTACGGGTGAGCCGGTGAAATAAAGCAATAGGGAAGCCTCTTTGAGAGGCAGCTGGAGAAAGTGTTGCAGCTGTCAGGCCNAATTCGGGAACAGAAAATTCTGGGCAAGAGGGTACTATGTGGATACGGTAGGAAAGAATGAAAAAGTAATCAAAGAGTATATTCAAAACCAGTTGCAGGAAGACAAACTGGCAGATCAAATGAGCATGAAGGAATTTATCGACCCGTTTACGGGTGAGCCGGTGAAATAAAGCAATAGGGAAGCCTCTTTGAGAGGCAGCTGGAGAAAGTGTTGCAGCTGTCAGGCCTCAATGGGCGAAGGCCCAGTGCAACAAAAGGCCCTTATAGGGCCAGAGGATACCACCCGTTTTACGGGTGGTTTTGATGGAGAAACACCGCTGCTAAAATCCGCTTTGCCAAACTGTCGGACATCGGAGAAAGAAGGAAGGCTGTACGCAAGGCGGATAGGATATACTGAGAATAGAAAATTCATTTCCTTCCGGAAAGCGGAATCGACGAATGAATTGAGGAGAATTGTGAATGAAGGATATCGGTGGGATCGATCCCCAGCTGAAAAGCATCGCGAAGAAGATTCCGTATAACCGGCTTATGATCAAGCTGGCGAAGCCATATCAAACGCTCGCGCTGAAAGGCACGAAGCTTTTGGAAGGCGTTGCTTGCCGCCGGATTTCGCTGAAGGAAAACGGTCGGAATTTACCGGTGGATATTTATGAGCCGGCTGCGGCGACAGAGCAGCTCCCATGTCTGTTGATGATCCACGGCGGCGCGTTCAGTTATAAGGCATCGGCTTATCATAAAAAGCTGGCCTGCCTTTATGCGGCGGAGGTTCGCTGCCGGGAAACATCGTTATTGTCTGGTGATGGAGAAAACGGGCAGCTCTGTTGCAATCGAAGGTTTCTATCGGATTATGGAAGACTAGGAACATGCGTTAACGACATTCCGACAAAGCTTCTGCATAAGCATAATGACAAAATGAAGGATAAATGAGTATCATTGATTTTAAAATGAGGAATAAACAGAGAAGCGGCGGTCATGAAGCATTGGACCGCCGTTTTGATATAGACCGGAATTAGCGGGGGAAAGAATGAAAACGCTGAACCGATAGTCAGACTGCCGGTCATCAGTGGCAATGATCAGAACCCGGAAAATCTGTCGACGATCCGTGTAATGATTGAACCGCAAACCATCCATACTAACCCTGAAATGGGGTGATCGCGATGCCGAGCGCGCATAAGGGAGCGATATCGTTTGGTCTGGTGCATATTCCGATCCAGCTGCAGGTAGCGGTGCGGGAGCATGATCTGAGCTTTAATCAGCTGTGTAAGAAAACCGGCGAACGAATTCGCTATAAAAAGTTTTGTCCCTCCTGCAATAAGGAAATCAAACAGGATGAAATTGTCAAAGGCTATGAATATGAAAAAGATAAATATGTCATCATCAGCGGCGAGGATTTGGAAAAAATCCAGACAGAGAAGGATAAGACGATCCAGATTTTAAAATTTGTCAAAGAGGCGGAAGTGGATCCGATTTACTTTGAGAAAAACTATTATGCCCAGCCGGATAAGCAAGGGCAGAAGGCGTTTGATCTGTTGCGGGAAGCGATGCTGGCAAGTAAAAAAGCGGCGGTGGCCCGCACGGTATTGGGAACCAAGGAAGCGCTGCTGCTGATCCGGGCGGTCGAGGATGGGATGCGGGTGACCTCGCTGTATTTTGAGGATGAAATCGTCACGGCCCCGGCCAAAACCGCAAGCAAGCTGACCAAGGCTGAGGTCACGATGGCGAAGCAGCTGATCGATCAGCTCAGCGGCCCGTTTGACATTGGGGATTATCACGACGAGTATCAGGAACGACTGCGCAATTTGATCGAACGGAAAATCCATGGTCAGGAAATTGTGAAGGTGAAGGAAAAACAGAGTGTTCAGGCTGTGGATCTGATGGAAGCTCTGAGCCAGAGCCTGAAGCAGACCACCAAGGCCAGGACGGCGCGGAAACGGACCGGGAAAAGCTTATCATGAGCGATCTGTTTGATCAGCATGGCTATGCTCCGATGTTGATCGGCCGCAGCGAGGAAGCGTTTGACAGCGAGGACTATCTCTACGAAATCAAGTGGGACGGCACCCGCTGTCTGGCGTATTGCTCGGATCATACGGAATTGATCAACAAGCGCGATAAACTGCTCAACGATCAATTCCCCGAACTGCTGAATCTGCATCGCTGTCTGCCAAAAACTGCGGTCCTGGATGGGGAGATCGTCGTCTTCCATGACGGCAAGCCGGACTTCTACGCGCTGCAGCGCAGGGAAATGCTGCGCAGCGCCTTCCGCATTCGATTGGCGCAGGAAAGCGATCTGGCGACGTTTATCGTGTTTGATATTCTCGAATATAACGGAAAAGACCTGACCGGACTGCCGTTAGTCAAACGCAGGGAGAAACTGAAAAGTTTTAAGGAAAGTGAAACAGCCGTTTGTTCGCGGGTCTATCTGTATGAAGGGGAAAAGCTGTACGCCTGGACGCAGCGGCAGAATCTGGAAGGGATCGTCGCCAAAGAAAAAACCAGTTTGTATCAATGCGGCAAGCGGACAAGCTCCTGGATCAAGATTAAAAATCTGAAGGATGAGGATTTCGCAGTCTGCGGCTACATCCGAAAAGAGCGCAATGTGCTGAGTCTGGTGCTGGGGCAATATCAGGGAAAAACGCTCGTATATAAAGGGCATGTCACGCTGGGGGTAAGTGAAGCCCTGCTGGAAAAGAAACTGCCGGTAACGCCGGACTGTCCGTTTCCGGAAACGCCGAAAAATCATGAACACGCCGTCTGGCTGAAACCGAAGCTGGTCTGTACCGTCAAATATATGGATAAAACGTCGGCCGGCTCGCTGCGCCAGCCGGTGCTGAAAGGCTTCCGGGAGGATAAAACGGCGAAAGAATGCAAAACTGACGAAGCAAAGTAGAATTTCCTTTCTTTAAATAAGAAAAAGAAGTACAATAAGATCAGGAAGGAGGCGGATAAGTATGAACGTCTTTCAGGTATTTGATTCCGCAAATCTTGACCGCTGCCGCTTTTATATCGGCATGTCAGCATTTCTGATCTTTTTCTTCTTTGTAGTCACGCTGGTTTCACAAAATAATGATTGGTTGATTTTAGCGGGGATTTCAATTCTGGGCTGGCTGATCGCGATGGCTTTCTGGGCCGGGCAGCGCCGTAAGATCCGGGAGTTCCTGCGAGCCCATCCGCTTCATGAACCCTATCGCTGCATCGACACGACGTTTTTCAGCGAACAGGAAATTCTGTCGGCCAGTCTGGACAAGCTGACGTATTGCCGCTATGACGAGGTGCTTCAAGCCTATCACAACGATAATCCATGGGAAAAGACGCGGCCTGGCTACAAAGGAATACATACCGTAAGTGTTTCGACAAAGCAGGGAGCGATTCTGATTCGCGTCAGCGATGGACAGCGGGCGGAACTGCTGGTCCGTTGGATCAACGGGAAGAAAGCGGGCAATGGGACAGTGCAGCTGGAGGAGCTGGATAACTGGTCGATCAAAACGCGCTTTTAACGGCTTCTGTCATTCCGTGAATTCAAGAATGGAAAAGAAATCGGGAATTGGAAAAAATGAAAACAGAGATCTGAAAGCACAGGGTGAATCGCCTGTGCTTTTTTAAGCTTCAGCAGCGAAGAGAGCAGGGCTGAGGGAGATTTGCCTGCGTTTTACAGCCGGTAAAGACAGATTTCCTCCCACTTCCGGCGGGAATTTGCCGGTTTTCTCAGAAGATCAAAATTCAATAACCAGCGGTGTGAAATTTGCGAAGCAATGGAATCAAGCTGGTGCGACGGAGCAGTAAAAAAGCCGAAGTCTGACTTCGGCCTCAATTCAAAGTTTGCGGTCGGAAAGCAGCTCGGCCCGCTCGATCATCTTGCTGAATTTATTAAAATTGCTCTTCATGATATTCAGATACAGCGCGTCGATCAGATACAGCTGGGAACAGCGCATCGTCGTGACGTTCAGCCGGGTTTCCGTTTCAAAAGAAACCGTCTTTAAGATCAGATCCGCGTAGCTGTGCAGCGTATTCTTCGCCATCCGCGTCATCGCGATGATCGGCATGTCATGTTCCTTGGCGATCGAAGCGGCCTTGATGACCTCGCGCGTTTCGCCGGATTCCGAGATCAGAAACAGCACGGTATCCTTTTTCGACTGATCAATCAGTGAGTAGATTGTGTGCGGCGTCTGACTTGTCACGCATAACAATCCCATCTTGACCAGCTGGTTGGCGAGATATTCGCAGAACAAATTGGAACTGCCGATACCGAACAGAATAATTTTTTTCGCACTCGTCAGCATTTCGCAGGCTTGCTGGATCGTTTCTTCTTTGTTGTTCTCAAACGTCACTTCGACGATATCGTGATACTGCGCGATAATTTTGCGGTTGGTATCGGTCATTGATTCGTTGACCTGAATTTCCTCGCGGACCAGATCCTGCCGCGGGATCGCTGACAGATCTGCCAGAAGCTCCCGGAAGCTGTTGTAGCCAAGCTTCTGGGAGAAACGGATGATCGTGGACTGACCGATGTGCGTATTGACGGCTAGCTGATGTGAAGTAATCGTCCGGATTTCATCAATATGTTCAAGAATGTAATCGGCGACGAGTTTTTCGGATTGCGTTAAATCCTGATACACAGCTTTTAATTTTGCTTTGAACATGGGCGGTTCCCCCTCTTGTCTTATTGACTTAATTATACAGAATTAAAACAATAACTACAAATAAGTTAATCAAAAAACAACTGGGAACGCTTGACAGATTCCGCGGAATGCAGTAATCTATGGGTAAATAATCCAAACTAAAAGGCGAAATGTTTGGATAAAATACCCAAGGAGGAAGAAAAATGGAGAACAAGGTTTACGATGTCGTCGAGGGTCTTATTCAGAAACTGAAAGCCACGCAGGAAGAAAATGTGGAAAAAACAGCCCGGCTGTTTGCGGATGCGCTGAAAAACGGCGGCATGCTGCAGGCATTCGGTTCCGGACATTCTCAAGCGGGGGCCAGCGAGCTGTGCTTCCGCGCCGGCGGATTCATCCCGACCAAGCAGATTAAAGAACCAGCCAGCGGCGCATATGAAGGAATCGAAGGTGTCGGCACGGCCTTTATGAAGAAGGTGGACGTTCGTCCGAATGACGTTGTCGTTCTGATCTCCAACTCCGGCCGCAATCCGCTGCCGGTGGAAATCGCGCTGGCCGCGCATGAAAAGGGCGCGAAGGTCGTTGCGATCACTTCGCTGGAAGCCTCGAAAAATCTGACGCCGAAGCATTCCTGCGGCAAGAACCTGTGGCAGCTGGCAGATGTTGTAATCGACAACTGCGTCATGGATGGCGATGCTTCGATTGACGTCGAAGGTCTGGATACCCGGATCTGCGGTATGTCCGCGATCACCACGGCGATCCTTGTGCAGGCCTGCGTTTACCGCACGGCGCAGATGCTTTTGGAAGAAGGCATCGTTCCGCCGGTTTTCAAATCGCAGAATATCGACGGCGGGGCGGAATACAACGACAAGCTGCTGGCGCAGTATTTCGACCGGATGTATCACATTTAATTTCATAGTAAACCGAACAAACTAAAAGGGAATTCATGTGCAGAATTCCCTTTTTCATATTATAATAAAAATATGGATGTTCCCTGCCGTTGAAGGCGGGAAGTTAGAAAGGGAAACAAATGAAAAATAAGAGATTTTCACTAAGCCGTCTGATGCTTGCGCTGCTGGCTGTTTTCAGCTTATTGCTCAGCGGCTGCGGAGCACCGTCGGCGCCGTCTGCGTCACCGACACCGTTGGCCGAAGCGGTATCCGTCGAGCATCAGCCGCATCCGTTTGGCGACATGGAGTATGTCCGGCCGGATCTGGACAGTCTGGATCAGAAGATTGCCGACTGTCAGGCGATGGCGGCGGAAGCGGACAAGGAAAGTGAACTGCTGGCCTTGTATGATGAGATTCTGGAGGATATCCGGCATCTGGATACGATGGATTCCCTGGCTACGATTCACTACAACCTTGATACGACCGATGCCTTCTATGAAGAAGAAATGACGACGTTGGATAACTATTACACGCGCTTAGACAACAAAATGAACGAGCTGACCGGCACGATTCTGGAATCCAGCTATCAGGATGCCGCAAAAGCAGCCTGGGGCGAGGAATTTATCGAGCGATATGAGATCAATTCCAAGCTGAATTCGCCGGAAATTGAAGAACTGAGCGAACAGGAAAATGATCTGGTTACGCAGTACACGAAGCTGCTGGCCTCCGAATACACGACCGAACTGAACGGACAGACAGTCACAGTGAACGATCTGGATTTGACCACCGACGAGGGAATTCAGGCGTACAATGAGATTTATGAAAAGAAGAATGCGGAGCTGGGCGGCATTTATCTGCAGCTGCGCGATCTGCGTATTCAGATTGCTGAAAAGCTGGGTTACGACAATTATACGGAGTATGCCTACGATGTCTTAGGCCGCGATTATACACCGGAAGACGCGCACAATTTCAGTGAGAAAATCAGAACGGAAATGCTGCCGGCATTCGGTCAGATGATCAGCAAGCATTATGACGAGCTGGTCAATGCGATCGAGGGCATGCAGGCGGGCGAGGGCGATCTGGAAGCGGCGCTGCCGATCCTGAAAACGGCGCTGCAGAAGGAATTCCCGGGCAAGATGAGCGAAGCTCTGGATTATATGCAGAATAACAAATTGTATGATTTCAGCGCGGAACCGAATAAAATGCACGCAGGCTATACGACGATTCTTAACGAATATTCTGCGCCGTTTATGTTTATCAATTCTTCTGACTACCGTCAGCCGGACACGGTTATCCATGAATTTGGACATTACTACAACTTCTATCTGATGCCGGAATTGAAGTGGAATGATAACAACAATCTGGATGCTGCGGAAATTCATTCGCAGGCGCTGGAGCTGTTAATGCAGCCGTATTATGACCAGTTCTTCGGCGCCGATCAGGCGGAAGGGCAGAAGGTTTTTTCAATTTACAACATGATCAGCTCGATTCTGCAGGGATGCGCAGAAGATGAATTCCAGCAGGCGGTTTTTGCCAATCCGGATCTGACGCTGGAGGAAGTCAACGAGCTGCATTCTGAGATTTTCTATCAGTTTACCGGCAGCGAGCTGTATTATGAATGGGTTGAAATTCATCACCACTTTGAAACACCGTTCTATTATATCAGCTATGCAACCTCGGCGATTTCCGCCTTGGAAATCTGGGCGCAGAGTCTGGATGATCGGAATCAGGCGTTGTCCACCTACAACCAGATCACCCAGTTCACGACGAATTTCAAATACCGCGATGCTCTGACCAGCAGCGGCTTGAAGGATCCGTTCACGTCGGATTGTGTCAGCGAGATTGCCGCAAAGGTCAAAGGTTTGTAAAATAAGAACAGGCGAAGCAGGGGAAACTCTGCTTCATTTTTAGGTCAGGAAGCAGTGAAGGTTTAAAATAGGACTGGAAAAGCGAAAGGGACTCCGCTATAATAAGACATGCATTAACGTGAACGATTTGAAGTCGTTTAACGTTGCAGGCCATGTCCTGTTTCCGTAGCTCAGCTGGATAGAGCACCGCCCTCCTAAGGCGGGTGTCGGGCGTTCGAATCGCCTCGGGAACACCAATCAAGAACGACCGGAAGTCTTGTCAGGATTTCCGGTTTTTTATATGCAATATATTCTAAAGTTGCCTGAAGCTTATTGAAAACAGCCCTCGTCAGGTGAAGCTGAAAAGCGCTGGGGCGCAGAAGAGACAACAAAAAAGAACTCAAAAAAAACCGACGGCAATCGTCTTGACACCAATGGAATTCTTCATGAGGTCTCACCCGGGAACGTCGTTTTTATCTTTCAATAATCCAATTTGTAATTCCAAGCCGCGGGGAAGCGTTGCCGCCCTGAAATGGGTAGCGTCGTTTGGTACCCATTTTTCAAGCTGTGAATGCTAAGATAAAGCCAACAAAAGGAGGCTCAAGCAGCGAATGAAAAAGGAATTTCCAAACGGTTTTTTATGGGGCGGCGCAACGTCCGCAGCCCAGCTGGAGGGCGGTTTTGACGAAGGCGGCAGAGGCCCGTCCCATCTTGATTATCTCAAGCATATTCCATTAGCGGAAAGAAACGGACGCAGTCTGATGCAAATCACGGAAGAAGAATATCTGGAAAATAAAGCACAGGCTTGCCAGAGGAATCTGGCCTTCCGCCGCGGCAACGATTTTTATCATCATTTCAAGGAAGATATCCGTTTGTTCGGTGAGATGGGGTTTAAGACATTCCGGATGTCGATAGCCTGGTCGCGCCTGTTTCCAACGGGAACGGAAAAAGAACCGTTGAAGGAAGGCGTTGAATTCTACCATCAGGTTTTCAGAGAATGCCATAAATATCACATTGAACCGCTGGTCACGATGATCCATTACGACATGCCAGCCACGCTGACTGAAACGGTCAACGGCTGGGAAGATCCGGTTGTGATCGACTATTTTTTAACCTATACAAAGTTTTTGATTGACGAATATAAGCAGGAAGTCAAATACTGGCTGACGTTCAACGAGATCAATATGATCTGCTGGAGTCCGTATTTGGGCGGCGGCATGTTTGTTGAGAAAAGTAAGCGGGATCGGTTATCCTGTATTCATCAGGCGCTGCATCATCAGTTCATCGCCAGCGCTTTAACCGTGAAATACGCGCATGACACAGCGCCGGGCATTTTGATCGGCAACATGACGCAGCGCTCGCAAACCTATCCGCTGACCTGCAAGCCGGAAGACGTATTCTTAACTCAGAAAAGCGACCAGTTCAATCTGTTTTTTAACGACGTGATGGTTTTTGGCGAGTATCCGTATTTCATAAAAAAATATTATGAAGAACAAAATATTAAAATTGATCCTGTCGATAATTATGAAGCCATCTTGAAAGAAGGCACTGTCGATTTCATCTCGTTCAGTTATTATTTCACCAATGTTGTGACCAGTGAACCGGGCAAGACGGAACCGTTCGAGAATTTTGTCAAGCAGCAGAAAAATCCATATTTGCAGGCATCGGACTGGGGATGGACAATCGACCCGATGGGCCTGAGGATTGCTTTAAATGAATTGTATGACCGGTATCATTTGCCATGCTTTGTTACGGAGAATGGTCTGGGCGCGTTTGATCAGCTGAAGGAGGACGGCGCAGTCCATGACGACTACCGGATCAATTATCTGCGCGAACATATCGAAGCGATGAAGGCGGCAATCGACGATGGCGTCGAGCTGATGGGCTATACGACCTGGGGCTGCATCGACCTTGTCAGCATGAGCGACATTCAGATGTCAAAGCGATATGGATTCATCTATGTCGATGCGGACGATTTTGGTCAGGGTACTTATCAGCGTTATAAGAAAGATTCCTTTGCCTGGTATAAAAAGGTAATCGCGACCAACGGCCGCGATTTAGCATAAGCTATAATTTCCATTCGTCAAACAGCCGTCATGCGATCAGACGGCTGTTTGACGAATTTATTCCGCAACGATTCCATAGTTACGATAATAAACGCTGTAAAGACTATCGAAGAAATAACTGACGCCATACTTGGCATACGCCGTTTTGATGTGATGGCAATCCATAGAGCTGATCAGGATGACTTGATCATAAGGCGTCTGGATTTCCGGCTGATGCGAGGCGGTGATTAAAATTTTTTTGCTGGACAGCGGCTGGATAAAATCATGATAAGCTTCAGCGAATTTTCCCATTGCGGAAACGACGAGTATGAGATCATCAGCCGAGGCTTTTTTCAATCGGTCATGATCGTCCGGCGAAGCGACGACGCGGACCAGCTTGCCGCATAGAATCATCGGACGCTGAAAATCCTTCAGCGCGGAAATGGAAGAATAGGAAGCCAGAAGATAGACGGTGCGGGCGTCGTGAATCTGCGATGCCAGACGGCTTAACAACGGTTCGCTGATCCTGCCCTTCATATCGCGCACCATCTGAATCATCTCTTCGCACAGATGATCGCGGAAATCACTTTTTTCAGAAAGGGCGGTGAAATACTGATAGGAATCTTGTTCATGGCGGCAGGAAAGCTTGAGTTCGCTGAAATTCGCGTAACCCAGCTTGCCGCAGAAACGATGGATACTGCTGCGGGGAACATGGCAATCTTCAGCGAACTGATAAATATTCAATGTCCCCAGCGTATTATAATGCTTTAAAAGATATTCGGCCAGCACAACCTCGACCGAGGCGGACGGACTGTCGTTAACGATCGAACACAAGCGGCTGGCTAAACGTAAGCCAAACGAATTGGCTTTTTTCTGCGTGGTCATTTCACCTGTTCGGGATCTTTGTTTTCTTCAATTAAAAGCCGTTCGCTGATGTAGGAAACCAGGATCTCGATAAAGATATGAAAGATGGCCTGTTCATCCAGAAAGACACCCTTGACCTTGATGTTGGGCAGCAGGATGAAATGGGTCGCGTATTTTTTATAGATCGTGTTGGGATTCATCGTGACCACCACGACCGTTTTCTTTGTGTCATGACAGGTCTGGATATACGTGTTCAGCGGAGTGGAGCTGACGCCTCGGACCGTGAAGAAAAAGAAGATTTCATTCTCGGCGGAGGAGGAAGCCAGCGAGTGGAGCATCAGCGTATCGGTGATGACCTCGGATTCGATGTCGATGTTGATCAGCCGGTATTTAAACTGCATTGCCGTAAAACCGGAACGGTTATAGCCGCACAGCCGGATTTTCCTGGCGCTGAGTATTTTTTTTGCCAGGGTGATAAAATCTTTTTCTTTCAGATACTGGCGGATATTTTGAATCGCCAGCGTATAGGAGTCCAGGATGTAATCAAATTTACTTTCATGGACTTCCTCAGGCACGCTGCTGTGACCGACGAGCGAAAAGTCATATTTGAATTCAGAATAGCCGGAATAACCTAATTTCTTGGCGAAACGCAAAATGGCCGATTTGGAGACATGACATTTCTCCGCTAAATCGACGATGGTGGAAGCTTCGCGGATGATAATCCAGTAGTCTTCCTTGATACAGTTGTAAATCAGTTCATCACTTTTAGTGAAATTCGGCTTTGCCGCTTCAATGCGATCAATGATATTCATATTTCATATTATAGCATAAAGGATGAGGAAGAAACTGGGAAAAAAACAGTTTTAAGAAATTTTTCATTTTATTATTGATAAATTTCTCAAATCATGTAAGAATGAAGATGTGGAAAATATTTGCAAATAGATGACACATGAGCTCGGTTCCTGTTATGAAAGGAGGATGTAGATTTACTCTACACATGGTATTATGCAGAAAATAATGGGGATTTTGGAAAAGCCACTGGGTAAATTCTCTGCGTTCATTCAAAACAATAATTTTACATCTGCGATTGTCCGGGGCATTACGATTTCCATTCCGGTCACGATTGTCGGCGGACTGGCGACTTTAATTACGGCAGCTCCGGATCCGGCAATTCTTGGGGAAGGGAATTTCTTCTACGGCGTGCTTGCTTTGTGGCAAAGTCTGGCGCAGGGAAGTTTGGGAACATTTGCGGCACTGGTCAACAATGTGACAATGAATATGCTTTCCGTCTACTGTCTGCTTGCGATCACTTACAATCTGGCCGATTCTTACAAGCTGGACAAAATGACTTCGTGCATGACGTCGGCCGTCTTGTTCTTCATGATCGGCTGCACCTTCGACGGCGGTATTTCAATGGGCTTCTTAGGCGGACGGGGATTGTTCTTCGCGATGTTTGTGTTCTGCCTGTCGGTCTTTATCACGCATGTCCTGTTTGAGAAAAATATCAAAATCACGCTGCCGGATTCGGTACCTCCGAATGTCTCGGCGCCGTTTGAACAGCTGATACCGCTGGTCATCAACGTCATCGTCTTCTATTTGCTTAACGTTTTGTGCCAGAAAGCGACCGGCGTGATCATTCCGGATTTCATCCTGAACGTCTTCAAGCCGTTATTGAGCGCCTCCGACACGCTGCCGGCGATGTTGATCTATGTCTTTTTGCTTAATGCCCTGTGGGTCATCGGCGTTAACGGCGGCAATATCGTCAATTCCGTCATGAGTTCCGTGCTGTTAATGAATCTGGCTGAGAATGCCGAGGCGTATGCGGCCGGCCAGTCGATGACGCATATCTTCTGTTATTCACCGAACAACGCGATCATGAACACCGGCGGCAGCGGCGCTGCCCTGGCCCTGGTGATCGCCGCGCTGATCGTCGCCAAATCCGATCATTTAAAAGCGATTACGCGCTTGGGCGGCGCAGGAACGATTTTCAATATCAGCGAACCGATCGTTTACGGCTATCCGATCGTACTGAACAGCTATCTGTTTATTCCGTTTATCTTTGTTCCGATGATCAACACGACGATTTTCTATTTCTTAATGAGCACGAATATCATCGGGAAGATGTTCATCAACGTACCGTGGGTTCTTCCGTCTCCGATTCAGCTGGCATTGGCGACGCTGGACTGGAAAGCTGCGGTCGTCTGGATCTTACTGATCGTCCTCGACGTGCTTCTGTATCTGCCGTTTGTTAAGCTGTACGACAAGCAGCTGCTGAAGGAACAGGGAACACTGGAAACAAAAAATTAAAGTGCGGAAAAGGCGCGGAATAAAAGCGCCTTTCCAGTTTGGCAGGGACGCCTGAAAATGGGAGGAAAACGATGAAACATATTTTGCTGGTCTGCGCAAGCGGAATGTCTACAAGTCTGATGGTCAAACGCATGAAAACCGCCGCACAGGAACAAGGCTTTGAATGCACGATCGAAGCGGTCGGCAACGCCTATGTGCGGGAAAAACGGGGCAGTATTGATATCTTGATGGTCGGACCGCAGCTGCGATTCAGCTATGATGCCCTGGTTAAAGAGTTCCCGGAAATTCCGGTCGTGCTGATTGATATGCTTGCCTATGGCAAAATCGACGGCAAGAAAGTGCTGGAAGACGCGAAGAAAGCGATGGGGGTCGCATGAATCAGGAACAATTTGAAGAAATCTGCTTTCAGATCATCACGTTTGCCGGGGAAGCCCGCTCTTCCTTTGTCGAAGCCTTGAGGCACGCGAAGGACGCGGATAAGTCGAAAGCGCGGGAGCTGTTGGCGGAAGGCAATCGACATCTGATTCAGGCAGAGAAAGTCCACATGCAGCTGATCCAGCAGGAAGCCGCAGGCGAAACCGTGCAGGTCAAGATGATTTTAACGCATGCCGAGGATCTCATGATGTCCGCCGATACGATTCATGTGCTGTGTGAAGAACTGATCTCGCTGCTTTAGTGAGAAAGGAGAAAACGAAGATGAGTGAAATGCAATTCGGCAAGGATTTCCTGTGGGGCGGCGGATTTGCGGCGAATCAGATGGAGGGGGCGGCGTTTGAGGATGGAAAAGGTCTGTGCGTCGCAGATATTAACGAATATCAAAAAGACATTCCATTGGAGAAACGCAGCAACGCTGAAATCACGACCGCAGTCATTCAGAACGCGGTCCATGCGGAAGGACGGAATTTCCCGAAACGCCGCGGAATCGACTTTTATCATACTTACAAAGAAGACCTGAAACTTCTGGGAAAGGACGGACTGGGACTGACGTCGTTTCGGACGTCGATCAACTGGGCGCGGATTTTTCCGCAGGGCGATGACGCGGAGCCGAATGAAAAAGGGCTGGAGTTTTACGACCGTCTGATTGACGAAATTCTGGCGAATGGGATGGAGCCGATGATCACGATGTCGCATTACGAGATGCCGCTGGCTCTGACGCTGAACTACCGCGGCTGGTATTCAAAAGAGACGATCGGCTTTTTCGAGAAATACGGGAAAGTGCTGCTCGACCGGTATCATGATAAGGTCAAAAAATGGATTCTGGTGAATCAGATCAATCTGATTACGCACGAATCGTTTAATCATCTCGGCATTGCCAGCGATCAGGTGGACAATCTGGCGGAAGCGAAAATGCAGGGCGTCGTCAACGAGATGATCGCCTGTGCGGGGATTACCGAATATGCCCATAAGCATTATCCGGATAACGAAATCGGGATGATGTTGTGCGGTGGTCCGGCCTACCCGGCAACGTGCCGGCCAGAGGATGTGCTGGCGACGGTGCGGCATAACCAGATGGAATACTTCTACGGCGACGTACTGCTGCGCGGAAAAATTCCCGGCTATGCGCTGCGCTATTTTAAAGACAATGGCTGGAAGATTCGTATCTCGCCAGCGGAAGAGGAGAAATTGCGTCATCACTGCGACTTTTTCAGCTTTTCCTATTATTACACCCGGTTGTGCGATCAGGCCCATTTTGAACAGGGCAACGAAGTGTTCCGCAATCCGGAGCTTCCCGCTAACCCATGGGGCTGGTCAGTGGATCCGCTGGGCCTGCGCACGTTTCTGAATTTGTTTTACGACCGCTATCAATGTCCGATTTATATCACGGAAAACGGGATTGGATTGTTCGATCAAATAACGGAGGAAGGCCATATTCATGACGACTATCGGCCTGCGTTTTACCGTGAGCACATCCGGCAGATGAAGGAAGCGCTGGCGGACGGCGTGGATCTGCGGGGGTATTATTTCTGGGCTCCGCTGGACATCGTCAGCTGCTCGTCCAGCGAGATGAGTAAGCGGTATGGTTTTATTTACACGGATATCGACGACGAGGGAAAGGGAAGCGGCCGGCGGATTCCGAAGGATTCCTATACCTGGCTGAAAAAAGTGCTCGCTTCCCGGGGCGAAGATTTAGATTGATTCTTCAATCAAGCCCGGTACAGGAAAGGACACTATGGAAAAAAGAAAAAATTGTTTGTTTTTTATTGCGGACCAGCTGCGGGCGGACAGTCTGAGCTGTCTGGGCAATACCGAGCTGACGACGCCGAATTACGACGCGCTGGCCAAGGAAGGGATTCTGTTCGAAAATGCGTTTTGTCAGTCGCCGATCTGCGTTCCCAGCCGCTGCAGCTTTAATACCGGCTGGTATCCGCACACCAACGGTCATCGGACGATTCATTACTTTCTGGAGAAGGACGACCCGAGTCTTTTAAAATCCTTGAAAAAGAAGGCTTAATAGTGATAAGGAACTAATTTACTTATCAACTGTTGGCTGACGGTTTCCGGGGTGCATACGGACAAATCCCGTCTGATTTCTAACAAGAGTCAGACGGGAGTTTCATTTTATAATGCGAATTATGGAGGATATATCACGAGTACCTTATTATCTTGCACCTACAATATGGACAACTGCTGTGTGGAACTGAAATTCAGCGATGGAAGTATGATTGCGATTGACACGATTACCGTTGAGAACGAAGTTGCAGACAATATGTATGAACGGTCAGAACCGGACTATCTGATCTATAATGACCCGATTGGGTATGCAGACCTTATCTTGAACGGCGATCCGGAAAATTATTTGAAAACTGTAACTGAGTATAAGCCTTTAAATAGTTGATTAACGTACCGTCCGTGGGGAAAATTCTACGGACGGTTTTTATTAAAATTTCTATGCTGATTAAAGGCAGCAGTACATACTATGTAAAAGTGGCTTGGCATAGCTAAAAAGCTGTGTCAGGCCACTTTCCTTTTATAAATTACTTTTTACCGACAATTCCATCAATCAGTGTAGAAATGGAGTCGAGCTGGGCATCGTTCAGCATTTTCAATTTTTGTATCAGGTTGTCCAGCTTTTCAGGATTTGAGGTGTCTGTATCAAAAAAGGCACTTGGTGTAATGTTCAGATACTCACATATATAAAAGAAGGTTCCCATAGATGGGAGCGCTTTGCCGCTCTCTATATTATTGATGTAACCAGCATTTTGACCAAGGGATAGGCTCATATCACGGGCAGACACACCCTTTTTAGCTCTAAGCTGTGCCAGTCTTAGAGGAAAATCAGAATCGTACATAGGATCACCGCCTTTTTGTTATATTGTATCCATTAAGCACGAAATTCTGTTGGAATCAATCCGTGATTTGCGTTGCAATAACGGAACAGTTCAGCTATAATAAAAAGGTATATCGGATTAAAGGCGATATGCGTTAGAAATGTGCTTTTCCTGCTGTGTCTTGCGGCAAATTTGTTTGAAGATTGGGTACAATATGGATGCAGAACAAATTTGATTGTAAATCTCAGGAGGAAACCAAAATGAAAGAAAGAAAAATTACAAATACCCAAATGGAGTCTTATCATCAATATTTGATCCGGGAAGAAAAAAGCACGGCAACCGTGGAGAAGTATCTCCGGGATGCGCGTGCTTTTGTCGTTTATGTTGGTGGTGGAATTGTAACCAAGGAGGTGGTGATGGCTTACAAGAAGGAATTGCAGATCAAAGAATATGCGGTACGTTCCATCAATTCCATGTTGGCAAGTCTGAATAGTTTTCTGGACTTTCTCGGTTGGTCTGACTGCAAGGTGAAAGCCATGAAGCAGCAGAAGCAGGTCTACTGTACCGAGGAAAAGGAACTGTCCAAGGCAGAGTACCTACGCCTGTTGGAAGCGGCGAAGAGTAAGCCCCAACTGCAACTGGTGATGCAGACGATCTGCGGCACCGGTATTCGTGTTTCAGAGCTGAAGTTCTTCACGGTTGAAGATGTGAAACGGGGCGAAGTCATTGTGAATTGCAAGGGCAAGAGCAGAACGATTCTGATTCCCGGCAAGCTGAGAAAGCTGCTGCTGGACTATGCTAAAAAAGAAAAAATCCGTTCCGGCGTGATCTTTCTCACCCGAAACGGAAAACCTTTGAATCGAAGCTGTATCTGGGCGCAGATGAAAGCGTTGTGTGAGGAAGCAGGGGTAAATCCCAGCAAGGTATTTCCACACAATCTGCGTAAGCTCTTTGCCCGCACTTTTTATGGGATTGAAAAGGACATTGCGAAGCTGGCTGACATTTTAGGTCACAGCAGCATTGATACGACCCGCATTTATATTATGACCACTGGCACCGAGCACCGCAGAAAAATTGAGCGGCTTGGACTGGTCATATAGGGAATAAAAAAGCCCTAACATAATTCATATTATGTCAGGGACCACAGTATCTGCAAACATAATTATCCAATTTTCAATCAACGCAAGTATAGCATACATAGCTTGAAAAATCAAGATAGAACATGGAAAAAGTACATTTCACTTTCAAACAAACTCAAAATAGTTTTCTGCCTTATCGACGGGCAACACAAAAACACCCTCATAGTCGATTTTTCAAAAAAACCGTTGGGAGGGTGTGCTTTTGTGCGCTCAAAAATAGGTAAAGCCATTTTTGACAACTGAATAACAGTCAATAAGCACGACATTATATGAATTTTGTCAGGGTTCATTAGTAGAAGGGCCTGACATTATATGAATTATGTGCGGCAGAGCTAAAGCAGATGGTCTGCGGCAAGCCAGCGCTGCAAGTCATGATCGTGGCCGTGCTTATAGAAAAATTAGGCGGCGGTCAGCAGATCGTCGCTTTTCCTGTTTTCAAGATCAACGAGAGAAGCCCTTCTCTCAGAAAAGAAAGAAGGTCATATATAGAAGTCATGAGTAAAACTGTAAAAAGAATATGGAACTGGTTCACAACTGTCCTTGTGGCAGTCGTTGTGATTCTTGCGCTGCTTCTGGTGGGTGCAAGGCTGATCGGCTTGCAGGTGTTCACCGTCCTTTCGGGAAGCATGGAGCCTACCTATCATGTTGGCTCCCTGATCTATGTAAAGAATGTTGACCCCTTCGAACTGGAAAGCGGCGATGTGATTACCTTTATGCTGGACGAAGATACTGTTGCCACTCACCGCATTGTGGAGGTTGTTCCCGATGAGACTGACTCCACCGTTGTACGCTTTAAGACCAAAGGCGATGCAAATGAAGCGGAAGATGGCTCCCTTGTACATTATAAAAATGTAATTGGCTCTCCGGTGTTCACCATTCCGCAGCTGGGCTATGTAGCCAATTATATCCAGAACCCGCCCGGCACATACATTGCAATTTCTGCCGGGGCAATTCTGCTTCTGCTGGTGTTCCTGCCTGATCTGTTCGGCGGCGAAGACGACAAGGAAAAGAACCCGAAGCGGAAGAAAAAGCAGGGCAAGTTTGAACAGCCCCGCAACTCTTAACGAGGGCAATGCCGAAAGGCTCCCTATATACATTTTAATAAGGAGGAAACCAAGATGAAAAGCAAACACAAGGCATTGCTCCTGTCGATGTGTGCGGTACTTTTAGTAGCCGTATCCATCTTCGGCACGCTTGCCTACCTGACCGACAAAGATACTGTCACGAATACATTCACAGTCGGCTCCGTGGGTCTGTCTTTGGATGAAGCTGACGTGAAAACGGATGGTTCCTATGAAACCACTCACGATTCCCGTGTGCAGGCTAATGAGTATCACCTGCTCCCTGGTCATACCTACTACAAAGATCCTACTGTGACTGTGGATGCCGGCAGTGAAGCTGCGTATGTCCGCATGATTGTAACTGTCGAAAACATCGACCAGTTGAAGCTGGCTCTGCCTAACGATGGTGCAACTGCCCAGTATTACGGTACGGATGGCACTTTCCTGCTCCAGATGCTCTGTGTAGATGAAAACGGCACCTGCACTTGGGATGCAAACACCTGGAAGATGCAGGAATATACACAGTCTACTGACGGTAAGAACGGCGTTTATGAATTCCGCTATAAGGAAATCGTAGCCAAGTCTGAGAACGATACTGTTCTGCCTGATCTGTTCACTCACATTACTGTTCCTGGGGAGATCGACAACACCCATCTTGCATACCTGAAAGATGTCAAGATCATTGTGAACGCTCATGCTATTCAGGCAGATGGCTTCGAAGATGACGAAACAGGCGCATGGACTGCTTTCGGCACACAGAACCCTTAACTCTTTGTTTTCACCGGATGTGAACTCGTGTTCCTCCATCTGTTGAAATAACCCAAAGTAAAAAATCGAAGAAAGGAGGAACACGACATGAGCAAAGGCAGATACGAACACAAGGGTCGTCGTCGCCGCAGAACTTTTGGCAGCAAGTCTCTGGCTCTGGTTCTGGCCTGCGTCCTGCTGGTTGGCGGTGTGATCGGCGGTACTCTGGCTTGGCTGACTGCTGATGGTGGTTCTGTGACGAATACCTTCACGGAATCCGACATCGACATTAAATTGGAAGAGACGAAGCCTGTAGATAAGACAGCGCCTATGGTTCCCGGCTGGACGATTGAGAAAGACCCAAAAGTGACTGTTGAGGATGGCAGTGAGGATTGCTGGCTGTTTGTCAAAATCACTGAGTCCACTACGCCTGGTCTGGATGCCTATATCAGCTATGCAATTGCTGCTGGTTGGGAGATTGTAGAACCCACTAATACAAGCGGTACGCTTGCAACTATCAGTACATTGGCTGATGAAATCGTCATTGGTCGAAAGGTCTACAAGGATGACACCATTAAAGAGTTCAGTATTCTCGGTGCAGGTTCTTATACCGACCCTATGGGCGATGAAGATGACTTCACAATCACCTGGGGTGAAAATCAGGTTTGCGTAAAGCCTTCTGTTACCGAACAGATGATGGAAGCAATCACCGGTACAGGCAAGACACAACCTACCCTGAGCTTCCAGGCTTATGCAGTACAGCTCTTTAAGACTAACAGCGACGGCGACAAGGCAAAAACAGCTGATGAGTTTACCGCAGCCGAAGCATGGGCAAGAGCAGCTGACATGAACACCACTCCTTAACCCCATTTTGATGCAAAAGGCAAAGCCTTTTACATAACAAGCAAAAATCCAATTTAAGAAAGGAAATTTAAAACTATGAAGAAGAAAATTCTTTCCCTCTGCCTAGTCGTAGCCCTGGCAGCAACTGCCGTTATCGGCGGCACTCTGGCTTATTTCTCCGATACTGATGCACAGAAGAATACCTTCACCACCGGCAAGGTAGCTATTGACCTGTGGGAAGACTTCGGTGATAACGATGCTCAGGGTATCGAAGAACTGATCCCTGCTACTGGCTCCGCCCAGGCAGGCACTCTGAAGAACGGCATCGAAAAGGAAGTTTATGTTGATAACATTGGCACCGAAGATGCTTACGTTCGTGTGCACATCGCTGTCCCCGCCATTTTGGATGACGGCGATCCTAGCTTCAACGCCGCTGCCAACACCCTGCACTGGAACTTCCAGAACTATGGCAACAAATCCTGGAACTGGACAGCCACCGCAAACGCTGCCGGCTACGATGCAAAAGACTGGAACTTCTACACCATCACCATCGATGATATCAAATACAACGTCTATGTTGCTACTTACGAGACCATCCTGAAGAATGGTGAGACCACTCCCAATGCTATCCATCAGGTCTATCTGGATTCCAAGACCACCAACGAAAACATCGAAGGTATTAAGAACGTTCTGGGCGACAACTGGTATATCTACGTAGCAGCAGAAGGTACTCAGGCAGCAGGCTTCAACAATGCTTATGAAGCTCTGAACACTGCATTCGGTGATCCTACTGATTCTGCTTACACCAGCAAGATCGATTGGAAGACTGTTTCTGGTAAGACCTGGGTTGATACCGAAGCAACTGTTAATCCTTAATTAAATTTCTTGGCTCCCTCCCTTCGGGGAGGGGCCATATGAGAGTACCCGAAGTTGAAAAATCGGCTTCGGATATTCTCATATGGTGCTTTAGCCATAAAAATCAACAAAAAGTCATCGTTTACGATGCAACAATAAGACCGAGAGGAGCACGGTATATGAAGAAGAAATTATTACTCCTGGCAACGGTGGCAATATGTGCGGCCATCCTTGCGTCAGGAACGCTCGCTTACTTCACATCCGAAGATCAGGTTCACAACGTGATCACAACCAACGCTGTGGACATCGAGATCGAAGAATGGCAGGACGAGATCGGAGATCCTTACCCGGATGACCCTATCGACGTTATGCCCGGTGTGACCGTAAGCAAAATTGCAACCATTAAAAATTTGGAGGCGGAAGCCTATATCCGTGCGAAGTTTGAGGTAGTCATTACCAGAGCTGATAAGACAGTAATGGAACTGTCCCCTGAAACTCTGGCAAGCATTATTACCCTGACCATGAATGGTGAGGACTGGCTTCGCAAGGACGGCGACGGTGAATGGTGGTATTACAATGCCCCCGTCAAGACCGGCGAATCGACGGAAGCCTTCTTTACGGAAGTCGTTTTTGACGGTCCGAATATGACCAATGAATATCAGAACTGCACCGTTGAGGTTATTGTGAAAGCTCAGGGCGTGCAGACGGCCAACAATGGGGCATCCGCAATCGAAGCTGCCGGTTGGCCTGCTGAATAAGGAAGGAGGAAAACTGAAATGAAATTGATGAAACGAGCAACTGCTTTGTTCCTCTGCTTCCTTATGCTGACAAACGGCCCGATCAGTGCATTTGCTACTGAGGGAACCGACGATGTTGTGGTAGAAACAACCACCACGACTGAAACAGTAGAAACTTGCGAGGAATGCGGCGGATCTGACGCACATACAGAAACCTGCTCATTTAATATTGTAGCTCCTTTAACTACGGAAGCTCCTGACGAAACCACGGAGCCTACCACGACTCCTACTGTGGTTACGGAACCTACCGTCACTACCGGCTCTGCCATCAGCACCGATCCGGTAGGCTGTACAGAATGCAACCAGACCGAGGGTCATCTGGATACCTGTTCTCAGTATGTTGCTCCTACAGAGGAAACTACGGAACCTACCGTTAGTGGTAACGATGTAGTAGGCTGCACCGAGTGCGGTGCAACCGAGGGACACCTGGAGACTTGTTCTCAGTATGAAGCTCCTGTTGAGGATATTGCTGAAACTGACGGCCCCCAGGTTGGCGATAAGATTTGGATCAGAAGCGGTTCTAAGGTTTATAAAAATCATAATGATGTAGATAAGAATTATTATGTCCTTAAAGGCAATTATCAAGTAGAAATCAAGAAAATTTTAACTAATGCGGATGGCATTGCTGAATGGTATGAGTTTCGATTTATTGATTTAGGAATTGGTGAAATTGCTCTGTCAATGGGTGGCTATAAATATGTTCACGTTGAGAACACCAGTGAAGAAAACCCCGATATATCAATTCCGGGAGAAATCGAATCTCCAGACGGTACGGTTGAAATCGCTGGTAATTTGCCTGACGGAGCTGCTGTTACCGTAGATGTTCCAGAAGACGAAATCATGTTCGAGATCATGGATGAGATTTTTCCTGATATGGGCGAATACTTCTCCTGGGTTGAGTTCTTTGATATATCCATTGAGTCCAACGGTGCAAAATGGCAGCCTGGAGAAAAGGTGACTGTTACTTTGGACACAACTGATATTCAGGATGACGAGGAAGTTAAAGTTTACCACATTCTTGATGATGAAGCTGCAATTCAGCGTGCTATTGAGAATGGTTCAGCAAAATCCTACACCGATGAAAACGAAAATACGGTTTATTATACTGTTTTGAGTTCCGAGGACGATGAAATAACCGTGAACGACGATGGTACCATTTCCTTTGAAACAGACAGTTTTTCAATTTTCATTGTTAATGGTTACAATGATTTGTCCCGAAAGGAATTACTTTCCCCGAATTCGACCATAACAATGAAACGTGGTGATGTTCAGTATTTCAAGTGGGAACCTACGGCAGGAACAACCAATACAGGCCGTGGTACTTGGACGGTAGAGGCTGGCGATGAATATGTGGACTTCGAGGTATATAACAGCAATCTTTCCGCAGACGGTTCAACTGGCGATACAACTAATTTTTATCAGTATTATTGGTTAAAATTAACAGCAAAAGAGCCTTCTGGTGCTGAGACAGCCACCATCCAGTTTGAGTATGCAACTACAGGTGATGATGGTGATGGTGATGGATATATTCGACAGCAGGAATATTTTTATGTTCAAGTCATTGAAACTGATGATGCCCTTTATGTTGATGATCAAGTAGCCGAAAATGGTTGTTTGGTTCCTACGTTCACTCAAAGTATTGATACAGAGGGATTGACATATGAGTGGACCAGAGATGACGGGGAAACAGTCAACCCGGTTGCTCTGGAAGCTCCATATGCTATCAGTGATGGTGCGGTCAATATCGCCATGGATCGTGGCGGCATTGATGCAGAAGATGCTAACACAGATTCTCCGATGAAGACCTACACAGTTACGGTCAAGAATGGGGACAATGTTATTGCAACAGCGGAATACACGGTTCCATATGGAAATGAGCTTTTGAACGGTGGTTTTGAGTATCCAAAGTCGGTTTATGTCACACATGACTATCCCAATGGTGCTCCTGGGCTTTACTGGAAAACTACCAGTGAGAGCGTTCGTGATAATGAAATTTGTCAGGACATTGAAATTCTGAACGTTAGCGTCGATACAAAAACAGCTATTGAAGGAACCTATGGTATCTCAAAGCTGATTCCTGGAATAACCTTTGATGGGACAAGAAAATTTACTTATGACGATGTTGAACCTGACTATAACTTCCCGGATGGGGTACAGTGTGCAGAAATTAACTGTGATGCTCCCGGTGCTTTATATCAGGATATCTTGACCTACCCAGGAACTTCAATGTATTGGTCCCTCAGTCACAGAGGCAGAAACTATGCGGGTTCTTCTGCGGCGGGTGGTGGTACATGGCTTCCTGATGGATTTAGCTATACTGTTAATGGAACAACTTTGACTGATCAGAAGGACTATATGTATGTTATAGCAGCTCCTACGGATCAGGTCGAACATATCAAAACGCAGGAACAGTTAAACGAGTTGATTCGTGCAGCTGGGTATCCTGTGGATGATTTCACTAATCAAAGACCTACAACTCAGTACAGCTTTGATGCCAATGGCAAAGAAGTAACTTATAACGGCATTTCGTACAAGATTTGGGAAGTAGCTACTGACCATACTGCATGGAAACAGTATGCAAGTTCCTCTGCCTACGAAGTTGGCGAAGGCGAATATCTGACTCGATTCTTCTTTGCAGCCGGTAGCACTTCGCATGATAGATATAGAAATGTTAAGGGTGAAGGCGTTAACTATTCAGGCGGTAACTTTATTGACAAGGTTTCTTTCTCTGACGAAATGCCTTGGCAGATTGAATACTACAAGGATGGTGTGCTGCAGAGTACGCTGACAGAAAGCGGACGTGTTGATCTCAACCGTGACACCATGAGATATCCTCTGAATAAGACTGCTTCTTATAACAACACAAACTGTACTGCATTGAATGGTACCACATTGGTGAAAACCGAGATCAATGGACGCCCTTACACTGGAACAACACTTAGTGAGGTGTATACAAATCATAATATCCTTAGACTGTATTTTGAATCCTACGGTGTAACAGTAACAAAGAAAGTCGAAATTTCCAATTATGAGGATCTGTCTGAAAACGATAAGGATTACCTCGCAACGATGCTCGAGAATTATACTGTAGAGTTTGGCTTATTTGAAGCAGATTCGACTACACCGGTGGCAACAGCTAAAGTTACGATTGATACACAGACATTCGTTGGTAGTGCGACTTTTGTAGATTCCAATAATCAGAAATTCCTGCCAGATAAGGATAAGTCGTATGTAATTAAAGAAACCAGTTTGCCAACAATTACCGATCTGGAGCTGACCTCTAAAGCACCGGACAGCGAAACTTTGTCAGGAAACTTGGTTTATGCCTACACTGCAACCAACATATATGAGTTGAATGTTTACGGAGATTTAACCATAACGAAGGAAGGAGCAGATCCCAAGGACGAAAATCAAAGTTTCTTGTTCCGAGTGACAGGACCAGATTCCTTTAGCATGGATATTGTTATTGTGGGCAACGGCTCCACTACAATCAAACATCTGCCAGTTGGTGACTATACCGTTCAGGAATTAACTGATTGGTCTTGGCGCTATGATGAAGTAACATCTGACCCTGCAAATGGGACGGTTTCTTTAACCTTTCAAAACAAGCAAGGAACCGTTACGTTTACGAATACTCGTACAGATCGGTTCTGGCTCTCCGGTGATAGCTATTGCGAAAACTGGTGGGGCAACAACGGAAATGTCATCCGCAAGGATGAAGACGAGTAAGAAAGGAGGCCGTGAAAATGTATCAAAGAAAACATCATAGAAGATCTCACAGAAGATCCGGAAAATCTGCGGCATTGCTGGTCTCCCTTCTTCTGCTTCTGACCGTAACTGTTGGCGGCACCATCGCTTTCCTTATGGACAGCGATGGCCCGCTGAGCAACCTGTTCAATCCTTCCAAGGTAACGACTTATGTTGACGAAACCTTAGATGGTGAGACAAAGAAAGATGTCAAAATTAAGAACACCGGCGATACCGAAGCATGGATTCGTGCTGCTGTGGTCGTAACATGGCAGGATAAGGATGGCAATGTCTATGGTCAGGCTCCTGTAGCTGGTACGAACTATACTGCATGGACTCCTGGCACAGACTGGCTGACGGGTGATGATGGCTTCTACTATTACAAATACCCAGTAGCAGCCGGTGCAACTACTTCAAATGCGTTGATTACTCAGATTTCTCCGATAGACGATTCTCCTGCAGAGGGGTATTACCTGACGGTTGAAATCATTGGTTCCGGTATTCAGAGTGTTCCCGAAACGGTATTCAATACCGAGTGGGCAAGCAGCGGTTTGCAGGTTCAGGGCAACAAACTCGCTGATGCAGAGTAAGGAGGTGCAGGAATGAAACGAACATTTAGAAACTTATCCTCTCTCCTCCTTGCATTGGTAATGCTTCTAAGCCTAAGCGTAACAGCTTTTGCAGCAGATTCTTCCATCACATTCAAAGGCGCACAGGAAGGCTTCGACTTCCAGCCCGGTAGCGAATACACAGCAACCGACCTCTTTGATAATTTCAAAGACGTTATGCCCGGCGACAAGCTGACCGAAACCATTCAGGTTAAGAACGAAGCCAGCGACTGTGATTACATCAAGCTGTACATGAGAGCCGTGGTTCACGATGAAAATGGCAATCCTCTGACTTACAGCGAACTTTTTGAGAACACCGACGGTAAGGATCAGGCAAATGTTGCCGGTCAGAGAGACGAAACCGTTGCAACCATGCAGGACTTTCTCTCTCAGCTGACCATGCGTATCTACAACGGCACAGAGCTGATCTATATCGCTTCTCCTGATGAAGCTGGCGCACTGGTGAACAATGTGCTGCTCGGTACTCTCAGCAAAGGTGAGAGCCTGAACCTGAAAGTGGAGCTGGATGTTCCTATCGAGCTTGGCAATGAATACGCCAACCGTGTGGGCGAAGTAGACTGGGTATTCCTGGCTGAGTGCTTTGAGTATGAAAAGCTGACGGTACATAAGATTTGGGATGACAACGGTTATCCCAACAGACCTGATAGCGTGACCGTCCACCTGCTCCGTGACGGTACGGAATACGAAGAAATCGAACTGAGCAAAGACAACCAGTGGACTTACACCTGGGATGATCTGGATGACCGCTATGACTGGTCTGTAAAGGAAGATGTTCCTGCCGGTTATGAAGCGACCTATAAGACCGAGGATAACAAGGTTTTCATTACCAACTACATGGATTATGAGCCTGTTGTTCCCGCAGAGCCGGTGGATCTAACTGTAAAAAAGGTCTGGTCTGACGAAAACGATAAGCATGGTATTCGTCCAAGCTCCGTGACTGTGACCCTCTACAACGGCGATAAAGCCGTGGATAAGGTGACATTGGGCGCATGGAATAACTGGAGATATACCTGGCATGATCTGGATGGAAACGGCGACTGGAGCGTTCTGGAAACCGGTATTCCGAAGGGATATACCCCGTCTTACCGCGCCAATGGTGATGTGGTATCAATTACAAATACAGCAACCCTGATTCAGACCGGTCAGCTGAACTGGCCTATTCTGGTGCTCGGCGGCTTGGGTATGCTGATGATCTTCTGCGGTGTCATTGTGATGCGCAAGAAGAAAGAGAATGGAAATGCCTAAAAAAGCTGGCATTATCTTCGTAACGATTGGAGTAGTGCTGATTTTCTCAGCACTACTCCTTTTCCTTTATAACGGATTGGAAGATCGTCGTGCCGGTCAGCAAGCCGAGTCGCTGATGGACGAGATTCACTCCGCTATGACAGAGGAAACAGACCCTACAACGAAACCAACTGAGATTGAAACTGAAATTGGAATAGAGATCACAGAACCAACAGAAACATTACCTGCTGAAATGCCAGTGGTAATGATCGATGGGTATGAGTATATCGGTTATCTCTCAATTCCTGCTTTGGAACTGGAACTGCCGGTTATGGCAGAGTGGGATTACAGCCGATTAAAGATTGCTCCATGCCGCCATTTTGGTTCCTCCAGAACAGATGATCTGGTGATTGCTGCCCATAACTATAAGACTCATTTCGGCTCCCTTTCTAAATTGGAAAGCGGTGCGGAAGTTATCTTCACGGACATGGACGGCATCGAAAACCACTATGTGCTGATGAAAGACCCCGAAACCCTGGCTCCAGATGCCGTAGATGAGGTTCAGAACAGTGGTTATGATCTGGTGCTATACACCTGTACTCCGGGCGGTGCGACCCGTGTAGTGGCGTTCTGTGACCGTGTAACGGAAGAAATAAATGGTGAAGAATATGAATAAACAGAAAAAGCCTTATAACAAACCGGGTATTGTTTTTGAGAACTTCCAGACGGGAGAACTCACCGGCACACCGGAAATGATTGAAAAGATTAGAGCATCTGTAGATAGTAATTCGGAGGATATTTTTGAAAAGTTAAAGAAAGCTCTTGGATGCGCTTACATATCCGATATGAGAACAGAACCATATTGTAGCAAAGCAAAAGCATTGCTCAAGGAAATGGAAATTGATAACTATTCTCTGAAAGAACTGAATGATATATCTTTCTACCTTTATGGGATGCAGTTTGCAAATAGAGAACAGGCTGTTTGTTTTCTGAAAAGCTGAACTATGGAAAGTAAAGAGAAAAGAATCAAAACGGTAAAAGAGGGACAGAAATACGGACGCTGGACTGTGTTGGATACGTTCATTCTGTCACCAAGGAATGAACGCAAGTGGCTTTGTCGCTGCGACTGCGGAACTGAGCGATATGTCTTAGAACGCAGTCTGCTATACGGCGGTTCGGTCAGCTGCGGCTGTCTCAGAAGAGAGCGTGCGCTGGAATCAAATTCTCCTATTCTGACAGGTAAGCAGTTCGGTGAGCTTACCGTGATCCGAAAGGTAGAAAACACAAAGCACAACTCAACACAGTGGCTTTGCAAATGCTCCTGCGGTTCTGATTATGTGGTACAAGGCTCTCTCCTTGTGACAGGTAGAAGAACGCACTGTGGCTGCAAAACAGTCCGAGGTCGTCCTGCGGATATTACAGGAAAGAAATTCAATCGACTGACAGCGCTGTACATAGCGAAACGTAACGACCCAAAAGATGGTGTGATTTGGCGCTGTCGTTGTGACTGCGGCAACGAGGTCGATGTTTCTTATAACAGCCTTGTCTACTGCAACATGAAAAGCTGCGGATGTCAAAAGAAGGAGCATGACAAGAGCCTGCAATCATTCCTGACCCACGTTGCAGGAACTTCTGTGGACGCAATCAAAAGTAAGAAAGTGCCGACGGATAATACCACTGGATATAAGGGCGTGTATCTGATCCGGGGGAAGTATGTCGCCAAGATCGTATTTCAGAAAAAGCAGTATTTCCTCGGTACATACGACAATATCGAGGATGCCGCCCAAGCCCGCAGGGAAGCCGAGGAAGTGCTGTTCGATGGTGTTGCGGAGCATTACCGGAAATGGAAAGAAATCGCTGATACTGACCCTGAATGGGCGGAACAGAATCCGGTTCAAGTCATAGTAAATAAAGCCGGTCAAGGTTTGGATGTAATGCTGTTTCCTGAACTTTGACAGTGTGGCTGGTAGAAAGACAAGTAAAATTTAGATGTAAACCTATCTTCCATATACAAGCAAATCGCTGCAATCTTCATTCTCATGTGGAATGAAGATTGCAGCGATTTTGTCATTTTATCAGTACCACCATGGCAGTTCCAACCACGCATTGTCCAGAGCGAGTGCTTCCGTGGATTTTGCTCTACTCTCAGACAGGTGGAAGTGCTTCGCTGTTTCGTTCAGCGGATGGTATGTATCATCCTCAAAACCGAAGCGATACCAGAGGTATGCCCGTTCACGGCGGTCAATCCGTAGGAGCGCTGTGTGGATTTCTTCGTGGGTTTCTTTTTCAATATAAATCTGCTCCGGATTTTTCGCTCTGGAGTCAGAGACAAATTCGTGTCGTCCTTTATTCTCGTCTTTTACAACTTCATCCAGCCGGATGATACTTCCCAGATTTTTCGCTTCAAAAGTAGGATTCCATCTGCGGATGTAGTCCACCATAGCGTTGCGGATCGCCGGTGCTGCATAGGTCAGGAATTTGTTGCCCATGTCCGGTCTGTAACCGGCAATGCAGTCCAGTAAGCCCAAAGACCCTTCCTGCACCAGATCATTGATCTCAATACCAAGGGCAGCGTTCAGCTCCCGTTGTGCGCTCCACATTTCATAGGCAGTTCTTTTTATAAAGCGAAGATTGTTTTCTACAAGAGCATTTCTCGCTTCCGTACTACCGTCCAGAGCGGCAATACAGAGCTGCTCATTACTCATCTGGCTTGTCATTTGGTACCACCATGGTCTGCATCAGCCCGACCAATGCCTGATTAAAAGTGTCCAATGCCTCCTGATTTACACCGTCAACATTGGCGATCGTTCCGGTAATGGCATCGGCAATCTCTTCCGGTGTGACTGTGGAAACCGGTGCGTCCTGCCCTTTGATGAGTGTTGTAAACATTTCCGCAGTGATTTCCTTGCTGAGCGCTTTCTGTGCTTCCAGTTCACTGCCGACCTCTTTCTTTACCTCCCGTACCGCAGTCATAAAGGTATTCTGGATATTCGTAAGGTCAGCCTGATAAACCGGAACTTTGTATGAATTAGCTTCTCTGGCGGCCATCACCGCAGCAGAAGTCTTATTTTGTCCCAAAAGCATGGAAGTGACCGTGGCGATCATTTGATTGTGTGCCGCATAGCCGCCTGCCGTTGTATCGTCAAGGTATCTTGCGATCATATATGTAACCGTTGCGAAACGTGGATTCTCCAACAGACGATTGACTATATCAGCCTTGACCTTTCCTGTGTACAGATTCCTGGCAGCTTCTACGGATAAGCCAAGTTCTGAAATATCATAGTTCTTTTTGTCGGGGATCTCCGTTGTTCCAAGGATAAAATCTGTGGAAACATTGAAAGTTTTGGCGATACGGATCACGCTTTCTTCGCTCAGTTTTTCGGTTGTTCCATTGAGAAAGCGACTTAGGGTGCTTTCGTGTACACCGATAGACAGAGCCAGTTTCTTTTGTGAAAACTTGTGTTCTTTCATCAAATCTATAATTCGAGTACGAACATCAGCTGGTAAATAGGTACTGGACATTAGCTGCCCTCCTCTCTGTTGGTATGGTGTTTGATATATTTTCCGCTTTTAATGCGGGCATCTGTGGGCTTGGGCGCATCTTCGGGTATGATCCAGCGGCTTCCTGCCCGCTGTGCGCCCGGTATGCGGTTTTCGTTACAGAGGATACCAACCCGCCGGGGAGATATGCCCCATTTCTCTGCAACTTCAAAAGTGGACAGGTATCTCATATCTGCATTACCCTCCTGTAAACATAGTAATCACATTATATTCTATTTGCGGAATAATATCAATATATCCCAAGAACTTCGCCGCCCCAGAAATTGCATTTTTGCAATTTTCAGGGGCGGCTTTTTTTCTTTCTTGCACGAGTGCCTGATTTTTCGGCTGAAAGTGATTTTTTGCGTATATTCGGGTGAGACGAATAAAAAAACGTCGAAAAAATCAAGGAGGTATGCAAAAATGACAATCTATGAAACCATTAAGGCGGCAGTCAGCGTAAAGCAAGCCGCCGAACACTACGGGCTGAAAGTCAACCGCAACGGTATGGCTTGCTGCCCGTTCCACAATGACAGGCATCCGAGCCTGAAGCTGAATGAAGACTATTTCTTCTGCTTCGGCTGCGGAGCCAAGGGGGATGTGATCGACCTTGTAGCAAAGCTGTTCGATCTGACGAGCTTGCAAGCGGCGCAAAAGCTGGCTTCGGACTTCGGGCTTGACCCGAAACCACCTACTGCCGCAGCAATGGTCAAACCGAAGCATCCCTATATCCGTCAGTTCCGGGAGGATGAAATGCTGTGTTTCCGGGTGCTGACGGATTATCTGCATCTTCTGGAGGATTGGAAAGTGCGGTACGCACCCAAAACGCCGGACGAGCCTTATGATGACCGTTTTGTGGAAGCTTGCCAGATGCACCGCCATATCGAATATATGGCGGATGTGCTGACCGTGGGCGATCTGGAAGAACGGGTGGCATTGGTGGACAAGCTGATGCAGGACGGCAGGATTGCTTTTCTGCAAGAGTACACCGCACGAAAGAAAAAGGAGGTGGCACACCATGGCGAAGAACCGGAAAACGCCTGATAGGAACTTGCCCATGTGGTTTGATGGGCAGAACATCAACGAAGCTTTGTTTTGTGAAGAATTTCTGCAGGAGCGCAGAATCATCTTCGCAAGCGGAGCTTTTTTCACGCCCGACGGTCGGGTGACAGATGATCTCCCTCTACGTGGTGAGATTTACGACAAACTGAAATTCTGTGCCGTGAACAACATTCCCCGGAAGATCACCAACATTCTGGAAGTGCTGAAACTGGAAGCCCATGTGCCTGACTTCCCGCCGGAGCAGGATCGCATCCATGTCACTAATGGTACGCTGCTGTTGGATAGTTCTTTCACCGAGGGCAGACCGGCTATCGTGAGAAGTCGTCTGTCGGTTGCTTACAATCCCAACGCTCCTGCACCGGTGATCTGGCTGAACTTTCTGGATGGACTGCTCTATGCAGAGGACATCCCCACCTTACAGGAGTTCATCGGCTACTGTCTGATTCCCTCCAACAAAGGACAGTGCATGATGGTGATTAAGGGCAACGGCGGTGAGGGCAAATCCCAAATCGGTGCGGTGCTGTCCACCATCTTCGGCACGAATATGAAAGACGGCAGCATCGGGAAGATTTCTGAAAACCGTTTTGCCCGTGCCGATCTGGAACACATCCTGCTGTGCGTGGATGACGATATGCGGATGGAAGCTCTGCGCCAGACCAACTATGTAAAATCCATCGTGACGGCACAAGGCAAGATGGACTTGGAACGCAAAGGTAAGCAGAGTTATCAGGGCTGGATGTTTGCCCGTCTGCTTGCGTTCAGCAACGGTGATCTGCAAGCCCTGTATGACCACAGTGACGGATTTTACCGCAGACAGCTTGTGCTGACCACCAAGGAAAAGCCTGCGGATAGAGCTGATGATCCTGACCTTGCGGAGAAAATGAAAGCCGAAGCCGAGGGCATCTTCCTGTGGGCATTGGAGGGATTGCAGCGGCTTGTTGCCAACAATTTCAAAGTCACAGAGAGTGACCGTATCCGGGAAAATCGGGAAGCGGTCAAGCGTGACAACAACAATATCTTTGATTTCATGGAATCAGAGGGATATATCCGGCGCAAAGCGGATGCGTCCATCAGCTCCAAGGATTTCTATGAAATCTACCGGATGTGGTGCGAGGAAAACTCCCTTGCACCGCTGAAAGCCCGCAGCTTCAGCGACGCCATGATTGCCAATGCCGGGAGATTCAATCTGGAACATTGCAACAACATCACCAACTCTGCCGGACGGCGGGTGTGGGGATTCATGGGTGTGGAAGCTGTGGCAAGACCTCATATAAATGGGTTTTACGATGTTTCGCCGTGTACGTACCGGAGGACTGGCGAGATTGATTTTGCCAGTCATGCTCTGTACGTATGTACGCAGCATTTACCCCTGTTTTCTTCCGTTATAGGAAACAGCAGCTTTCAAAGCTGACCTGTTTTCGGGCATTAAAAATCAATGGTAATGGAAACAGCAAAGTTTTTGACCGCAGGACGAAACTATTTCACGAAATCGTGCTTCTCTGAACCGTGTACCCTGTTCACGGAACAATGGGCGTTTTCACTGTTCCAGACCAAACCACACAAAACGGCAAAGTGGGATATGGTCATATATGGACAGGACATCACAAGCGAAATTCTGAACGGATTTCGGAGATTGCAGATTTTTCACTGTTCGGTGCATCCACTCCACCTTGGAGCGCAGAGGTTGCACCGACACATGAACTGAATTATGGAGGATTTTATCAATATGAATATACGCAACGAAATAAAGGCACAGATCATCCGTGCCGGGATGACCATGCAGGAAGTTGTTGACCTGCTCTCGGACGAGTACGGATGGAGCGACAGCGTTTCCAACCTGTCCGCAAAATTACAGCGGGAAAGTATACGATACAAGGAAGTATTGGAGCTTGCCGCTGTGCTTGGTTACGACATCGTATGGCAGAAAAGACGGGAGAAGTGATGCCCCGGCAACAGCCCTTCGCATCTCCCGTCCCCATAGGCGCACCGCAGTGCTGCCCATGGACAGGCAGTGAAAGATACGGTTTTCGCTGCCATCGTCTGCAAGAAATGTTCCGCAGAACAGCTTCATGCAGACGGGCTGACCAAGGGAAAAGGCGCAGACATTTTGCCTTGGTCAGCAGAGGTCGCCGCAGCGACCGCATACCCTATGGGGTCCCCAGAAAGTCGTAGACTTTTTGGGGTGAGGAGGAGCAACGGAATGAGTGAGCCCTGCCGCTTGCGGTGGGGCGAGGGATATGGAGTCTGCGACGACGAAGAGCCCTCGGAGAGCCCACGGCACTTTGCAGCCAGTATGGATGAAAGTGTAATAGTGGGTTATTACACTTTGAAAAAGTGCCTCTCCGTAGCTCCCCGCTGTCTGCAAATCCCAAAGAAAGGAAGAAAATCTATGGCAAGAAATGATGGAATAGACCGTACCGTAGCCAGAAATCAAGACTTGGAAACCCCGGCAGATGTGGCAAAGGTACAGGAACACAATGAGCGTGAAAAGGACAGCTACAGCAATCAAGACATCGTGCCGGAACGCACTTCTCTGAACGTCCATTTCAAAGCCCCCACGGACGATTATGTAAAAATGTTTGAGCAGATGGAACAGGATGGCATGATCTCCACCAGAGGTCTGAAACCGGATGCCATCAAATACGGTGAGTTGGTATTCGATGTGAACTCCGCTTACTTCTACAATCACGGCGGCTATGAATTTGCAAAACAGTTTTATGCCGATGCCTATAGAGCCGCCGTGAAGATCGTGGGCGGTGAGCAGTATATCCTCTCCGCTGTGATGCACGCCGATGAGCGCAACCGGGCAATGTCCGAAGCGTTGGGCAAGGATGTGTACCACTACCACCTTCACGTGGTTTATATCCCGGTGGTGGAAAAACAGATCCTCTGGTCGAAGCGGTGTAAGGATGAAGCCCTCCGTGGAACCGTAAAGGAAACGATCACACAGGTCAGCCGAAGTAAGAAATGGGACTGTAAGCCAGTACTTGATGAGAACGGCAATCCCATGATCAACGCAAAGGGAAAAAAGATTTTGAAGTCGTCCTACAGTGTATTGCAGGATGACTTTTTTAATTTCATGCGGGCTGCCGGATATGACGATGTGGAGCGTGGAGAGCGTGGCAGCACCGAAGAACATCTGACGGTGACACAGTTCAAGGTACAGGCTGAACAGCAGAGGTTGGAAGCTGTGACCGGACAGGTGGCACAGGCTGAGCAGAGTTTGGAGGATGCCAAGGCTGCCGCAGAGAAGCAGAAAAAGAAACTGGAAGCTCTGCAAAAGGAAACCAAGGTGACAAAAACCATTGCACTGACGGTGCAGGATATTGAAGCGATGGGCAAGAAAAGCTCCATTACCGGAAATGTTTCTCTGACACAGGATCAGTGCGATACGCTCAAACGCTATGCGGTCAACGGCATTATCGCCAATGCTGACAACAAGCGTCTAAAAGAAAAACTGGCTTCCGCAGAAAAGACGGTTTCGATCTGGAAGCAGCGGTACGATGCGCTGCACGAAAAATATCAAGAGCTAAAGAAGAAAGCCCAGCCCTATCTGGATGCACTGGAAATCGCATCCGAAAGGGTTCGGGCTTTTATTTCTGCCGTACTCGCCAGAGGAAAGGAAACAAGGGAACTTAAAACACCTGCCCGCAAGCATGGACAGGATATGGAACTCTAAAAGAAAGGAACATTTTGCCTATGAATGAAAACAAGATTTATACCGTAGATCAGCTTAACCAAATGATGCTGCGTGATGACCTCACGGACTGGGAACTGGTTGATGCCTGTTCCTTTATTGACATCAACTACCATGAGCCGGTTTGTGAGCCGCCCATTGACTTTCTGGAAGAATGCCGTAAGCGTTGGGAAGCTCTGACTTCTCCGTTCCGCACTACCATTGAGCGTAAGATCGGGAACACATGGTATGTCATTGAAACTGAATGTGCAGGAAGTGAGCCGCTTGCCGATAAGGTAAAACGGCTCATTTTTTCTGACAAGGGGGTGATTTGTTAATGACTGCGACACAAAAGCATGGTATAATTTCAGTATGCACACCGATTCTGTCAGCTGACCAACAACCGAAGGAGGATATTATGTTGGATCAGCAGAAAATTACCATCATCTATTGCCGTCTGTCCGTAGAGGACATCAAGGAAGATTCCAAGGGCGGCAAGGCTGATGAATCAAATTCGATACAGAATCAAAAAGAATACCTGACTCGATACGCAAAAGACCACGGGTACACCAATCTGAAAATCTTGGTGGATGACGGTTATACCGGGACGAACTTCAATCGTCCCGGCGTACAGGAAGGCTTTGAGCTTGTCAAACAGGGGCTTGTGGGCTGCTGGCTGGTCAAAGACCTCAGTCGCTTTGGGCGTGACTATCTGACCGTTGGACAATATACGGATATAATCTTTCCGAGCTACGATGTCCGCTTTATCGCTATAAACGATGGCGTGGACAGTAACCGGGGAGACAGCGAGGGCTTCGCCGCAATCCGCAATCTGTTCAACGAGTGGTATCCCCGTGATACCAGTAAGAAAGTCCGTGTCAGCCTGCGACAGAGAGGAACCAGCGGGAAGCACATGGGCAAGCCGCCCTATGGCTATTGCTGTGACCCAGAGGACAAGGATCACTGGATTCTGGATGAAGAAGCGGCTCCGGTAGTCAAACTTATCTTTGACCTTTGCATTGATGGCAAAGGCCCGGAGCAGATCGCAAGGATTCTGGAAGAAAAGCAGATTCTGACCGCAAAGGCACTCTATGCCAAGCGGAAGAAAAAGCCGATGCCGGAAAGGCCGTACCACTGGGGAGATCAGACAGTTGTAGCCATACTGGAAAGGCAAGAATACACAGGTTGTACCTGTAACTTCAAGACCTATTCCAAGTCCTACAAACTGAAAAAGCGGATACCCAACGAACCGGAGAATATGTTCTATCTGCCGGACACACAGGAAGCGATTGTATCTCAGGCACAGTTTGACCGGGTACAGGAACTGAGGAAAAACAAACGCCGCCCCGCAAAAGCGGAACGGCAAGGATTGTTCTCCGGGCTTCTGTTCTGTGCCGATTGCGGCGGCAAGCTCCACTTTGCCACAAGCAAGAGCTTTGAGGGCAAGCAGGATCATTATGTATGCTGCCATTACAAAAGCAATCGTGGCACTTGTACTGCCCACTATATCCGGGAGGATGTGCTTCGTGAAATCGTTATGGGACGCATCCGGGCGGTCAATGAGTATATCCGAAGTGATGTGGACGGTTTTCAGGAAGAATGGCTGCAATGCCGCAGGACTGACCAGGAGCGTAGTATCCGGGATGACAAAAAGAAAGTGGAACAGGCAAAAAAACGCCTTGCCGATCTGGATGTCATTATCTCCCGGTTGTATGAGGACTATGTTCTTGGAAATCTCAGTCAGGACAGATACAGAAAGATGGCTGCGGACTATGAAGCGGAGCAGGAACGGTTAAAGCTCGAAATTGAAGTTACCGAAGAATGGGTGGAACAGCGGGAAGAAATGAACGACGGTCTGGATGCCTTTATCGCCCTGACACAGAAATATGTGGATGTGGAGGAACTGACGCAGACCATTGTAAACGAGTATATCAAGAAGATCATCGTCTATGCCCCGGACAAGTCCAGCGGCAAGCGCAAGCAAAAAGTGAAGATTTACTTCAACTTCGTGGACGATGTGGATATTCCCGTTATTTCCGAGCCTATTGTCACACAAACAACCTATGAACGCAGAAAAACGGCGTGACCTTCGGGTCACACCGTTCTCTGCGACAAAATAGTTACTTGTCACTATTAAGCCAATGGTTATCATGTGTATTTGATGGGGAAATCGCATTATTTCAACCGTCAGGACGAAGCGGAAATGCGGGCGACCTGCGATCTTGAATATATCGGTTATGAAATGAGCACGAATGCGATTCATCGCATCGGCCAGACTGTTTCGCCTGCCGAGATTGCGGAGAATCCGCATTATTATTCCTTTTATTTCGGCGAGATGACACAGGCGGCAGCGGCGAAAACGCAGGATGATCTGGTAATCGAGCGGACGCTGGAGATGATCCGGAACAAGGAGCTGAAAGAGCCGTTCTGCCTGTATGTTTCGCTGAATCTGCCGCATCCGCCCTATGAAGTGGAACAGCCGTGGTTTTCGCAGGTTGACCGTGGTCAAATCCAACGTAAAACACGGAATATTGAAGAGCTGAAGGATAAGCCGAGCCTGCTTTACCGGATCCGGAAGAATCAGAATCTGACGTCTTTGACTGACGCGGATTTTCGGGAAATCCGGGCAACATACTACGGAATGGTCGCGAAGCTGGATCATCAGCTCGGCCGCGTGATCGGCGCGCTGAAAGCGGAAGGCTATTACGATGATACGCATGTGATCGCGTTTGCGGATCATGGCGATTTCACGGGGGATTATGGGCTGGTGGAGAAAACTCAGAATACGTTTGAGGATTGTCTTGTGCATATTCCATGCATGATCCGTCCCGCCAAGGGTACCCCGTATCAGGCACGGACTTGTTCTGCGATGGTGGAGTTGAACGATATGCCGCAGACGGTTGCGGAGCTGATGGGCTATGAGCTGGACTATACGCAGTTTGGAAAATCGCTGACCTCTTTGTTTCAGGGGGATGTTGAGCTGCATGAATACGTCTTAAGTGAAGGTGGCCGAATCAAAGGTGAAAAACAGGCGATGGAGGGCTACACCGGCCGGGAGTCAATTTACTGGCCGCGTCTGGAAGCGCAGACCCGAATGCCGGAGCACACAAAGGCGTTCATGGTTCGCGGCCCGCGCTATAAATATGTCTATCGGCTGTTTGAAAAAGATGAATTCTATGATTTAAGTCAGGATCCGTTTGAGGAAAAGAACGACGTCGACGACAAGCGTTACAGCGCGGAAATCGCAAAGATGAAGGATTGGCTGTTGAAAAAGCTGATTGAAACAACCGATAACGTACCGATGAAAACGATGCTTCCCGGCCGGACCTATGGCGAGGAATAACAAGCGTAAGCATGAGGGCGTGGTTTTTCGCTAACGCAACCGTAGCTCAGCGGGATCGAGCATCATTCTCTCAAGGTCTTATGCTACAAGACTAGAATGTAGCTTATATTTTTAATGAAACCACCTGATACACTGAGTTTTCAGTAATGATCATGGTGGCTTTTTCATGCTTAAAAGGATTGATATACTTTTGAACATCAGGAAAAATGAGTGAAAAAAGAGCGAAAAGAATCAAAATAAATAAAAAGAAAATGCAAAGAAAAAGCTGAAAGAGACTTTAAAGGCTCTTACTCGGAAATGGGTAATCAACACATCTAAGGTAAGCGTCAAATCCAACCCATACACAAAAACGTATCTCTAGGATGACAACACACGAAGATCACCTGTGCCGTTTTTCAATGAAAATAAATTTATTTTAAAACGAAAAAGTAAAGAATATTCTAAAGTTTTTACGGTTTTACGGTAAAAACTATTTACTAAATCGAAGTTTTTTGGTTATACTATTCGTGATAAACAGGGGAGCAATATGATGATTATAAGATCGCAGTATATGGAACTGCTGAAAACCTACCGTGATGTACCGCTTGTAAAAATACTGGCCGGCATCCGACGCTGCGGAAAATCCACTATTTTAGAAATGCTGCGGGATGACCTGCAGAACAACGGCGTTGCCGCAGATCACATTATCAGCATGTGTTATACCCCGGAGGATTTTGACGACGGTATGACGGATAAAAATATTTATGAAGGCATCAAGGCGCAGATGAATAGCGGCGGACGATATTACCTTCTTCTTGATGAAGTGCAGGAAATCGACGGTTGGGAAAAAGCGGTGAACAGTCTGCTTGAAAATACCGATACCGATATTTATGTAACCGGTTCCAATTCGAAATTGATGTCCAGCGAAATTTCAACTTATCTGACAGGGCGATATATTTCTATTCCGGTTTATACCTTGTCTTTTGCAGAGTATTTGGAGTTTAAAAAACAAAGCGGTCTTTCAACGAGAGAACTTTTGAATGAATATATCCGGTTGGGTGGTTTCCCCATTGTTGCACTCGGCAGCTTTGACGAGCGTGCTGCTTATCAGATCGTAGAGGGCATTTACAACTCTGTCATAACAAGCGATATTACAAAACGGCACAATATAGCGAATTTTGATTTGTTCAACCGTGTTGTTCGCTATATTGTTGAAAATGTAGGAAAAACCTTTTCTGCGAATGCAATCGTGAAGTTTCTGAAAAGCAAGGGGCGTTCCCTGTCTGTTGAAGCGGTTTACAACTATCTGAATTGGCTGGAAAAGGCTTTTGTAATTTATCGCTGCCAGAGATACGATTTACAGGGAAAATCTGTACTGAAAACGCAGGAGAAATTTTATCTTGCCGATTCTTCTCTCAAATACTGCATAATGGGCTTTAACCCTAAGTCTATTGCAGCCATGCTCGAAAACATCGTTTACTTTGAACTACGGCGAAAAGGCTATGATGTTTATATTGGCAAAAATGAAACAAGAGAGATCGATTTCGTAGCGGTGCGTCGTGATGAACGGATTTACGTTCAGGTGTGCCGCAGACTGCCGGAGGAATCTGATCGGGAGGTTGCCAATCTCCTTGAAATTAAAGACCACTACCCAAAATATGTGGTAACGCTGGACGAACTGGCTGCCGGAAATATCAACGGTGTTAAAATTGTGCATTTGGCGGATTTTTTACTTGAGGATGAATATTAAAAATTAAAAAGGATGTGACAAGACTGACAGAAAACAAGTATCACTTTCAACAATGAACATTAACAGACAGTATTGCTTTGAAAGCCGAGAGTGTAAATCCTTGATGAAATTGAATTCTTATTCCCAATTTTCGGTTAAGAGAAAGTCACGAATATTCTGGTGCTTGATGCTGTTCCTGCTCAAATTCAATTCATCCATAGAAACTATGTATTTTGAATAGTGATCACGGATCAAATCATAGACGCTGAATTCACGTTGGATTGTTTCCTCAGAAGCCAAACGATATGTAACTTGAATATACAATCTTGAACCTTTTTTATCACAGATAAAATCGACTTCTTTTTCTGCGGCTCGGCCTACGGTCACAGTATAACCCGGCGCAGCAATTCCATACAAACAATATTCTCCAGAATTAAATTGATATCTTTAAGATTTCCGTCATAGATTGCTTCGCGAATTCCATAATCGGCAATGAAATATTTTTAAATTATACCCTGAAATATCTAAGGGGTGTATTATTTTATCAGTTCTATCTGATAAAAAATGAAGTGAATTATTTCTTTTATAACTGATAATTTACGAATTGTCCTTCGATATTCTTTTCTATAATCTGTTTAGAATGAAGCTCTATTATAAAGTGATCTAATTGACGATAATTAAATCGAAGAGAATGATTTTATCCAATGTATAGTCCAGCCGGTTGACCTGTGATCTGCTGCCCGGCTATTTTCGTAATGGGAATCATGTAAAAGTACTTATGAACCGATTGGCGGGCGCCGAGGATTCATCACTTCGATGATTTAGCGGCAGTATCCCTGATGGATTCATCCGGCCGGTTGGTTTCCATGTGATAGAAAAGCCCAGGTCCCAACTGAGTCGTCAGCTGGACTTTTTTGGTAATGACAAAACCTGCCCTTTCATAACAAGCCACAGCCCGCTGATTCCACGTCCTGACTTCCAGATACAAAGGCTTGTGCGGCCAGCGTTGTTTGGCAATCGCAATCGCTTCGCGGGTGATCGCCGTGCCGACGCCGCGGGAACAAGCCTGCGGATGAACGCCGATACCGAAAAAAACCTCCGTTTCTTCCTCCAATAAATTAACAAAGCCGATCAGCTGATCCTGTTCAAAGAAGCTGATGAAATGCTCGCGCTGACTGGCGGGAATTTCTGAGAACCGGGGTTCATCATAGATTGCGTATTCGCCAGGATAACGCCACTGTTCGATCAGCCGGGCGTCGGCTTCGCTCATTTTCCGATAATTCATAACCCACCTCTTTCATAATCATTCTGTTGGCAAGAAGAATTCGGGAAGATCTCGTCGATCAGCTGATCGGCGTGCGTCCCGTTTAAATACACAAAATTAAACTCCCGCTGTTCGCTCAAGCCTTCCAGCGAGAAGGTCGTCAGCTCGGGATGACCTGCGGCAACGGCGGAATAGGCGAAGGAAACGCCGAGGTTTTCACTCACCATCCGCACGATCAGGGCAAAATTGTTGACGCAGATGATCCGTCCGATTTTATCCAGTGAATACCCGCTCTCCTGCAATGATTTCTCAAAGATCGCGCGCGTTCCGGAGCCCGCTTCGCGCAGGATGACGCTTTGATCGGCCAGGGCTTCACCGGTGACTTTTCTGCTCGCAAAGGGATGATCGCGATGACACAGCCCGACAAACGGAGCGGATTGAAAGCGCCGGTAGCCGTAACGGCTTTTATCGAAGCTGCCCTCCACCAACGCGAAGTCCAGCTCCTCCTGATCCAGACGGTGAAGCAGTTCGCGTGTGTTTTCCACCACGATTTCAAGAGTGCGGTCAGGCCGTTTGAGAAAGCGGCAGAGATCCTCGCCGATGATGAATTCGCCGATCGTTTTGGTTGCGCCGAGGCGGAGGGTCAGAATTTTGGGAGCGGACAGTTCCTGGCGCATCCGTTGGTCGTTATACACGGCGGCGCGGGCATACTGCGCCAGCTTTTCCGCTTCCGGGGTGCGGTACAGACGGCTTCCGTCATAAGTGAACAGCCGGCAGCCATATTCCCCTTCCAGCGCATGAATCTGCTGAGTGACGGCAGGCTGGCTGAGTTTGAGCTGCTCGGCGGTGCGGCGGTAATTCATCAGTTCATAAAGCGCTAAAAAGGTTGGGATCCGATAATCAATCATGGGTTCACCTCATAAGAAAAACGAATCAACAGATAAGTATTAACAATTTTCTTTTATTATAGCCCCTGTGCTATAATTTTACAACGTGAGAGACTGTTCAATGATTGTACAAAATCACAGTCTGATAAGGAGGAGCTGGGTATGAAAGTATTAGTGATCGGCGGCGTTGCGGCAGGGACCAAGGCGGCGGCCAAGATCAAACGCCAAAACCGCGGCGCGGAAGTAAAAATTCTGACGCAGAGCGCGGATATTTCCTACGCTGGATGCGGTCTTCCGTATTATGTCGGAGGGATGATTGAAAGCCGGGAGGAATTGATCGTCAATACCCCGGAAAAATATACGGGACTGACGGGCGTGGAGGTCGTGACCCGCTGCGAAGTGACAAGCGTCAATTTCCAGGCGAAAACCGTCACGGCGCTGTGCCAGGGACAGACCTGGCTGGAGAGCTATGATAAGCTGGTCATCGCGACCGGCGCGACGCCGTTTGTTCCGCAGGTGGAAGGCATCCGGCTGCCGGGCGTCTTTACGATGCGGACTCCGGATGACGCGATCGCTTTGCGGGCTTACGTTCAGGACCGGCATTGCCGCAGCGCCGTCGTGGTGGGCGCGGGCTTCATCGGCTTGGAAATTGCGGAGAATTTACAGGCTCAGGGTCTGGCTGTCACCGTGATCGATGCGGCGGATCAGATTCTGCCGAAGATTTTCGATCCGGAAATGGCGGGATATGCCCGCCGGCGTCTGCGCCAGAATGGCATCCGGGTTTTGACCGGAACACCATTAAGCGAGATCACCGGTACGGAACGGGCGGACGGCGTACTGGCCGGCGGCAGCCGGATCGGCGCGGATCTGGTCGTGCTGGCGATCGGCATCCGGCCGGCGACCACGTTCCTGAACGGCAGCGGTCTGGCCATGGAAAAGGGCGCGATTGTCGTGGATGAAATGATGCGCACCAACATTCCTGACGTCTATGCCGCCGGCGACTGCGCGCTGGTGAGAAACCAACAGACCCATCAGCCTCAGTGGTCGGCGATGGGATCGACGGCCAACATTACCGCGCGGGCTTTAGCCTGTACGATGACTGGAACGGAAACGCCATACGGCGGCTGTCTGGGCACCGGCGTCGTGCGCTTGGGCGAAGGCTTTAACGCCGGCCGCACCGGTCTGACGGAAGCGCAGGCCCGGGAAGCCGGCTATGAACCGGTCACGGTGGTCTGCGCCAGCGATGATAAAGCACACTATTATCCAGGCTCTTCCTTCTTTATGACAAAATTAATCGCCGATCGTTCGACGCATCAGCTTCTGGGCATCCAGGTGCTGGGCAGCGCCGTCGATAAAATGGTCGACATCGCCGTAACGGGCATTGCCGCGGGCATGACGCTGGAAGCGTTCAACAGTCTGGACTATTCCTACGCACCGCCGTTCTCCACCGCGATACATCCGTTTGTCCAGGCTTGCCTGGTCTTGGAAAATAAGCTGTCCGGTGCGATGATGTCGATGACGCCGGCGGACTATGCCAATGGAGCCGCAAAGGACTATCAGGTTGTCGACGTGCTGCCGAAGCCGACGATCGCCGGCGCAAAATGGGTGGATCTGGCTCAGGTCAACGGCCCGATCGAAGGTCTTGATCTTGATGCCAAACTGTTGTTGGTCTGCAACCGCGGCCGCCGCGCGTATCTGCTTCAGAACCGGCTGCGTCACTTCGGCTATACCCAGACGGTCGTCCTGGAAGGCGGCGTCACGATTAATGAAGTGAAGGTGCAGTTTGCCGGGGCGGCGATTCCGCCGGATGAAATCAAACGCGTCAAGGGCTTGGGCTGTTTACAGGATAAACGTTATCCGGATCGCTTCAACGTCCGCGTGATCACCCGCAACGGCAAGATCACCAGCGAGGAACAGCGCAAGATCGCCGAAGCGGCTGAGCTGTTTGGAACCGGCGAAGTCACGATGACGACGCGTCTGACGTTAGAAGTCCAGGGTGTTCCTTACGCGAATCTGGACGCGCTGATGACGTTCTTAAACGACGCCGGGCTGGAAACCGGCGGTACGGGATCGAAGGTTCGTCCGGTTGTTTCCTGCAAGGGCACAACCTGCCAATATGGTCTGATCGACACGTTCCAGTTAAGTCAGAAATTACACGATCTGTTTTATATCGGCTATCATGACGTCGTGCTGCCGCATAAGTTTAAGCTGGCGGTCGGCGGCTGCCCGAACAACTGCGTCAAGCCGAATCTGAACGATTTAGGCATCGTCGGCCAGCGGATCCCGGAGATCAACATGGCGAAGTGCCGCGGCTGTCAGGTCTGTCAGATTGAAAAAACCTGTCCGATTGGGGCTGCGAAGATGGTCGACGGCAAGCTTCAGATCGACGCCGACCTGTGCAATCATTGCGGACGATGCGTATCCAAGTGTCCGTTCAAGGCGATTGAAGAAAGCACCTACGGTTATAAAGTTTACATCGGCGGCCGCTGGGGCAAGAAGGTCGCGGAAGGCAAACCGCTGTCGCGGATCTTCACGAGCGAGGAAGAAGTGCTGGCGTTAGTTGAACGGGCGATCCTGTTCTATCGCGATGAAGGGATTACCGGCGAACGCTTTGCCGATACGATCGCGCGCTTAGGCTTCGATTATGTGGAAGACAAGCTGCTTAACGGTTCGATCGACAAGGACAGCATCCTGAAGAAGACGGTTGTCGGCGGAGCGAAGTGCTAGTTTGATCATGCTTGACGGTTGGGTAAGCGCGGCGTTTGGAACCGCCGATCCGCAGCGTTTTGAGCGCTGCTTCGCCGCTGTGCATCAGGCCGCGGTTCAGCAATTTCCCCGGCTTCCTAACGCGTTGGCACTGACCAGTCCGCGGATTCAGGCGCATCTGGCAGCACAGGGAAAACTGCTGCCGTTAGTCGGCGAGGCGCTGAGCCAGCTTGCAGAACAAGGCTGCCGGCGCGTGGCAGTGAACAGTCTGTTGTTAGCGGAAGGCGCAGAGTGGGATAAGCTGCGAAGCCAGGTGGAACAACGGCGGGCTGATTTTGATCAGCTGATTCTGATTCCCCCGCTGCTCTGTTCAAGAAGTCAGGCTTGCGCTCAGACGCTGGACGCGCTGTTTCCCGCCGAGCCAGGGCTGACCCGGGTTTTGTTGGGACATGGCTGTGCGCAGGGAGCGAATTCGGCTTATGCCGCGCTGCAGACACAGCTGAAATCAGCGGGCCGCGATGATCTGTCGATCGCGCTGCTGCATGGCGGACCAAGCTTAAGCGAGCTGCTGGAAAAATGGAATCAAAGCGGAGCCCGGCGGGTTGAATTGAATTTTCTGATGTTGTGTGCGGGTCATCACGCTCAGGAAGTCCGGCAGGAAAGCCGGAGCTGGACGGCGGCTTATCCCGCGCTGTCCGTGACGATCTCCGATCTGGAACTGGGCAGCTGTCCAGCTTTTCAGGAATTGTTTCTTTCATTCACGGAAGAAACGGGATTCAACGGATAGACAATAAAATACTAAAAGACGAGCGGCAACGCTCGTTTCGCTTACGAATTGAGATTTGCCATACCGCAATGTCGGGCGAGGGCTTTAAAATAATCTTCGTGAGTCAGCTGACGTTCAATCTTGACGATCGAATGTTAGCGTGATCGTTGCGTTTCAACGATCAGGCAGGCTTCCCGGATTTGAAAAGGATCCGAGGGAGCGGACTGCCGCAGTCCGCAGGGACTGCGTTTTTCCGGCTGCGATACGCCGGAGAAATGATGAAATCAGGAGGATTGAAGATGAGCAGAAAACCGGACATTTTTTTGTCTGAATTTAAAGTGAAAAACAAAGCGGCCAAGGTTCTGGCTGCGCTGATGATCCTGGCGGCGATGGCCGGCTGTCAAACGACGCCGGCGGCGACACCGCAGCCGGAAGAAAACGCGGCGGCCGCAAGCTATCCGCTGACCTTTACCGACGCGCTGGATCGGGAAATCACGTTGTCCCAGGCCCCGCAACGGCCGGCGGTGTTGTTTTCCTCGTATGCCGAGCTGTGGCAGCTGGCGGGCGGGGACGTCGCGGTAACGGTCGGCGACAGCGTGAAGCGCGGATTTGTCAACGCCGAGACGCCGCTGGTGGATGATGGCGCCGGGTTAAAGATCGACGCGGAGCAGCTGATTGCCCAGCAGCCGGACTTCGTGATCGCTTCGGCGGATATGGGCGCGCAGGCTGAGCTGTGCGGTCAGTTAAGCGGCTATGGGATTCCATGCGCGGCCTTGAAAGAGGAAAGCTTTGCGGATTATCTTTCCTTATTAAAATTATTCACGCAGATCACCGGGAATACTGAGGCCTATAAGACCTACGGACTCAACGTTCAGCAGGAAATCGAGACGCTGCTGGCGGAAGTGACGCAGGCCCGCTGGGGCCAGGAACCGGTCTCGGTCTTATTTATCCGGGCGGGCTCAGGCTATTCCGCGACAAAGGCGAAAACGGCGAAGGATCACTTCGTCGGCGGCATGCTGGAGGAACTGGGCGCGGTCAACATCGCGGATGAAGCCGGCGCATTGTCGGAGGGACTGGCGTTGGAAAGCATTCTGCTGAATCAGCCGGATGTGATCCTGATCGTTCCCCAGGGCAATGAAGAAGCGGCCCGGGCTTATATGGACAGCCTGCTTCAGGAAAGTGGCTGGCGTGATCTGGAAGCGGTGAAAAACGGCCGCTGCACCTATTTGTCCAAAGACTTGTTTCATTATAAGCCCAATGCCCGCTGGGCTGAAGCCTACCGCGTATTAGCCGGCCTGTTGTATCCGGAGAGCTTTTCATGAAGATCAAGAAGAAACGGGTTCTGATACCGTTTCTCTTTCTGCTGTTAGCGGTGCTGGGACTGAGCGGACTGGCGCTGGGCAGCGCCCGGTTTCCGCTGGATGAGGTGATCGCCGTCTTTACGGACGGCGGCGATCCGACGGTGCGGCTGATCGTGCTGCAGCTGCGGCTGCCGCGGGTTGCCGGGGCTGTGCTGGCCGGCGTGGGGCTGGCGGTCTCCGGTCTTCTGCTTCAAAGCGCAACGGGTAACTATCTGTGTTCGCCGAATATCATCGGCGTGAATTCCGGCGCGGGCTTTGCGGTCATGGTTCTGCTTTGCCTGTTCCCGATGGCGTTTGCGGTTCTGCCGCTGGCGGCGTTTGCGGGCGCGTTGTTCACGACATTTCTGGTGTTGGGAATTTCGGTGAGCGCGGGCGGACATCAGTCCAAGTCGACGGTGCTGCTGGCCGGGGTCGCAGTCAGCTCGCTGCTCAGCGCCGGGATCTCTTTTCTTTCACAGCTGGTTCCCGATGCCCTGGCGTCGTATTCGGCGTTTTCGATCGGCGGATTTTCCGGCGTTCAGGGGGCGGATCTGGTTTTCCCCGCAATCATGATCGGGGTGGGAACGGGTCTTGCCTGGGGATTAGCACCGCAGTTGAATCTGTTGTGTCTGGGTGATGAGCTGGCCGCTACGTTAGGCGTAAAGGTCAAAGCGCTGCGGGTGATCTGTCTGATTCTGGCCAGCGCGCTGTGCGCGGCAGTAGTTACGTATGCCGGGCTGCTGGGGTTTGTCGGCTTGATCGTGCCGCATCTGGCGCGGAAGCTGGCGGGTCATGACCTGCGGATTCTGGTGCCGGTGACCGCGCTGTTGGGCGCGAATTTAGTCGTGCTGTCGGACTTAGCGGGACGGACGCTCTTTTCCCCGGCGGAATTGCCGGCGGGGATTCTGATGGCGCTGTTGGGCGCGCCGTTCTTCCTGTTTATCCTGTTCCAGCGACGGGGGCGTTATGCTTAGGGCCCAGCAGATCAGCCTGCGGCTGGGATCTAAAACCATTCTCAAGCAGGTTGATTTTCAAGCGGAAGCGGGTCAGATCACGGTGCTGCTGGGGCGCAACGGCAGCGGTAAGACGTCGCTCTTGCGATGCCTGGCGATGACGCAGACCCGCTGGCGCGGTCAGGTGACGCTGGACGGCTGTTCGCTGCGCTCTCTGACCCCGCAGGAACGATCCCGCCGGATCGCACTGCTGCCGCAAATACTGCCGCGGCCGCCGATCACCGTGCGCACGTTGACGGGTTACGGCCGTCAGCCTTATCTGGGATGGGGCGGACAGTTAAGCGCTGCGGATGAACAGAAAGTGCAGCGGGCTATGGAACAGGCCGAGATTGCGGCGCATGCGGAGGATTTAGTCTGTCACTGTTCCGGCGGCGAACGCCAGCTGGCTTACTTTGCAATGCTGTTGGCGCAGGATACGCCGGTGGTGCTGTTGGACGAACCCACGGCCAGTTTGGACATGGAATACCGCCGTGTTGTCTATGCGCTTTTGCGCCGGATGAAGGCGGAAGGCAAAACGGTGGTTTTGATTCTGCATGAGCTGGCGGATGCCGTTGAACTGGCCGATCAGGTCTGTGTACTGGATCAGGGGAATCGGGTGTTCACGGGCACGCCGGAGGATTTTCTGATCAGCGGTCTGCCGCAGTCTGTTTTCGGGCTGTGTCCAAAACAGGTCAAGGATGAAACAGGAAATGAGTTTATACTGTTCCGGCCGCTGAATCAAGGCGGGGAATAGCTTGAACTTAAGATAAAAAGGAAAAACCAGACAGATTCGGAAAACGCCTCGGCGAAATTACGGATTTGTCTGGTTTTTAGCTTTAGATAATAGATTATATGAAAAAAATATAACTTAAAAACGCTGTAGATTTTAATAAATGAAAAGAATAAAAGATATAAAGAGGAAATTGAAAATAAAACGGTACTGAGTTATAATAAGCTCAGAAAGATTAATTCAAAAAAGTATTTTTACAAATTTCAATTCTTTTAAGGGGCTTTTCCTGATTTTCCGCAATATTAATATTAGGAGGCTCCTGAATATGAAACAAAGTAACTTACTTCTCAACATTTCCGAACAACAATTACAGCAGGCGGGACTGACCCGCGCTCAGGCTAGAAAAAGTCTGGCCGCTCTTGATTATCGGGATAACGACGTGTTCCGTCATGTGATGAACGCGGAGAATCCGGTTTCCCGAAAGATTCTGACGATGTATCTCTCGGATTTGCTTCATCGGCGGATTGTGTGGATAGGATCGGAAGCGACAGAACCGGTGAAGGCAAACTTCCGGGAGAAAGGGGTCCGCTACGACGTCATGGTGAGGATCCGGGATGATCAGGGAAAGCCGATGCTGGTAAATTTAGAAATGCAGAATTATCGGATGGCGGAATCGTTATCGCTGCGGTCGCAGGGCTATGCCTCAAGGATGGTTTCCGATCAGATTGAAGTGGGCGGCAGCTTTGATTTTATTCCTGTGCTTCAGATTATGATTACCAGGCGGATGCCGGAGATGAAAGCGAGTCGTGAATACTTGCATTACCATCGGTATACTAACGAAAAAACAAGCAAATGGATGCCGAAGGAACGCTGCCGGACGCTTTGGATCGAGATGGAAAAAACACAGGCGTTAGAGAGAATTCCGACAGAACAATGGCGGATTTCAGACAAGATCACATATATGCTTCGATACAGCCGGGATCCGAAAAAGCAGAAGATCATTCATGAATTGATAGAGAAAGAGGAGGTTATTCGAATGATGGAAGAAAAACGGATGGATTTTTTAAAGGACACCAGTGATGCGATCGCCAGGATGCGGATGAAATACGACGAGATGGATGAGAAGACGGTGTATAAAAAAGGCATAGAAAAAGGGATGCGGAAAGGGAAAATCTTATTGCTGAAGGATGTATTAAATCAGAAATTAGCGTTGACGGAAACAGATGAGGCGTGTTTATCTAACTTAACGGAAGAAGATATCAATCAGATCGTCCATGTTTTATATAAGATTAATACGCTGGAAGATTTTCATGATCAGCTTAAAAAGCTTTCTGATTTAAAGAATCGGACCATTAATAATACTCAGTTCTCTTTTTCTCATGATTGATTGGAATCCAGTGTTGACAATAAAAGGATGATAAGGCGAAGACTGAAAAAATCAGTCAGGTAAGCGCTGCACAAGAATAAGCCGATATTGATTTAGCTGAATCTGGTTGTAGAGAGCCGCTCATTCATAGCGTGTAAGAATTTCTCTCATCATCAATATTCATAAACCAAGATTACACTGACTCCCGCATGAGAGCGGGAGTTTGTCGTTAAATCATGGAAAAATCTGAAATCAGGAGAAGTTGAAACACGCGGCGTTTTTGTTTATCCTGTACTTACAAAAAACTATCGCAGTGGGATCGAAAAGAAAGCGGCACTTTCTAAATGGAAATCAGTCTGCCATTTCTATTTTGTTGATATAAACGGTGAGAAATGGATATCACAGTGCGGTTGGCAGAAGCCCGGCGCAGCGCTTCCATGACTAACGCTTCTGTACCGCTGTCCAGATTGGCGGTGATTTCATCCAGAAGCAGGATGCGCGGATCGGCCGCTACGGCCCGGGCGATCGCTAACAGCTGCAGCTGACCTTGAGAAAAGAGCGCCGGATCCCAGGGCGTTGCCATTCCCTGCGGCAGCTGGGCGATGACCGAGTCCAGACCGACTAACCGCACAGCATGGGCTATCTGATCGGCGGTGATCGTTTCATCAAACAAGGAGATTTGATCGCCGACCGTGCCGCTGGCCGGCCGCAACGTTTGTTCCACATAACCGAACAATCGCCGTTTCTGACGATCGCTGATCTGATCGGCTGGGGTGCCGAAAATCGTAACGGATCCCTGCTGAGGAGAATATAAACCAAGGATCAATTTAAAAATTGTAGTTTTTCCAGCGCCGGTTCGTCCGGCCAGCGTGACCGTTTCCCCTTGTTCAACACGAAACGAACAATCACGCAGGACGGTTTCTTCCTTTTCATAACCGAAGGTAACGTGATTCAGCGCCAGCGCCGGTTCGCCGGCCGGCAGGGTGGAAAGTGTCAGCGTTGCATCCGGCAGATTCCGCTGCGGCTGGCGGAAGAAAGCTTCGATCCGCTGAATGCCGGCAACCGCTGATTGAATATTCTCAATTTCCATGCCGATGTTTTCCAGGGGTGTGAAAATCTTGCCGACATAGGCGGTGACCGCCACTGCCGAACCCACCGACATGCCGAATAATGAGCGCCAGCCGCCGGACAGTGTCGCCAGGATCATCATGACGGCGACGACGGCGCTGCTGCTGAAAACGATGATCGGCGAGTAGACGGAATCATAGAAATTCGCTTTTTCCAGACTTTGATAACTTTGCTGCAAGTGCCGGTCATACCGCTTTTCCATCATTTCCTGCTTGTTCAGCGAGCGGATCATCCGCAGGCAGTTCAACGTTTCCGGAACGAGATGGTTGACCTGCGCGATCGCCGCCCGATTTGTTTTCTGAGCCTGCAGCATCCGTTTTTGAAAATGTCGGGTCAGGGCGAACAACAACGGTGTGATCACGATCAGAATCAAACCCAATCCGAGGCTGCGGGTAAAGATCATGATCAAAACTCCAATCACTTTCAAGCTGTCGGCAGCCATGTTGAGGACGCCGTCGTCAAACAGCGCGCTCAGCGCATCGACATCGTTAACCAACAGAGAAACGGTTTTCCCCGGATCCTCACGCGCAAAACAGGCAGCCGGCAGAGTATCGAGTTTGGCACACAGATCCTGACGAACCTGCCGGGTGATTTTCTGTCCGGTCCGGGTGATCAGCGCCGTCTGCAGAGATTCCAGCGCGCCGGCCAGCGCCAGAAATAGAAAATATGCCAGCGCCAGCGGAAAACCGATGGACTGCCGATGGGTCAGCCGGTTGACGATTTGCTCGAGCACCAACGGCGGAAGCAGGGCGGCGCCCGTCCCGGCCAGAATCACGATTACCAGCAGCGAGAGGAACAGGCGCTGCTGGACGATCACGGTGCTGACGCTGGCTTTCAGCGTCAGGGAAGCGTTATTCTTTTTCATCGTCGGCGCCTGCTTTCTTCTGCTGCTTTTCAACCAGTTGGGCATAAGCGGGATTCTCCGCCATCATCGTCGTGGGATCGGCGACTCGGGCAGTGCCGTTTTCCAGCCAGAGCACCTGATCAAACTGGGCAAAATGGATCAGACGATGGGAGATCAGCAATATGACCCGGTCTTGGGCCAGCATGCGCAGATTGCGCAGAATTTCAGCTTCCGTGGCGGGATCGACGGCGGAAAACGGATCGTCGAGCACCAGCACCGGACAAGGCCGGGCCAAGGTTCGCGCCAGAGCGAGGCGGGCCTGCTGACCGCCGGACAGACGCGTCCCCTGATCACTGATTCGAGTCTGAAGCCCTTTGGGCATCGCGGTAACTTCTGCGTCCAGCGCGGTGAGCTTTAACCAGGACATGCAGTCCAGATTCTCGCCAAGCTGAAGATTTTCTTCAATCGTGTCGCTGAGCAGCTGCGGGGCATGGCCCAGATAACCGACCAGCCGGCTGATCTGCGCGTTGTTGAGCTGCGATATTTCCAGACCGTTGATCTGCAGACTGCCGGCGTAGGGCAGTTCGCCTAAGAATAACCGGCCCAACGTTGACTTTCCGCAAGCCAGAGGACCGGTGACCCCGATGATCTGTCCCGCCTGAGCCTGCAGCGTCAGATGCTCAAACAACGGCGGCTGATGGGGATAAGCGAAGGTACAATCTTCAATTTTTAACTCGACGGGGCCGACAGCGGGCGGCAGGGTTGAATCAGGAAGGATCACCGGCTGCAGCTGTGGCTTAATCCGCTGCCAGGATACCTTCGCTTTCTGAACCGCATTGAACAGCTTGGCGGCATGTGAACTCTTTAATGCCAGCCGGGTAAAACAGGCCAGATAAGTTGTAAAGGCGGCGATATCCCAGACGGCCCAGCCAACGCCCAACATGTTTTGCGCGCCGCGGATCAGCACAAACAGGACGCCGATCATCGCGATGATGTTGTACAGCGGCTGCATCGCGTTTTCCCAGACATTGGAAACGACGGCGTTTTTTTCAACGACGGCCAGTTGTTTTCCGATTGCCTGATTCCGTTGATTTTCACAGCCGAAGACACGGTAGGTCGGCGCATTGCTCACCCGATCGAGCATCATCGTGTTAAGCTGACTGACGCTGATTTTGTAAGCCGCTGCGCTGCGGGTGATCGGATGTTTCAATTTCTCCGCCAAAAAGGCGGCCAGCGGCATGAACAGGCAGGCTAAAAGCGTAAGCCGAACGTCGTAAATCAGCAACATTCCCAGATAGGCGATCATGACCACGCCGGTATCGAACACCTCCGTCGTAAATTTGCGCATGCCTTCGGCGCACGCGTCGACGTCGCTGATGGCCTTGGTCATCAGGCTTCCGGCCTCATCTGCACTCAAAGCGGCGGGATTTTGATAAACGAGATTGCGGTACAGCACCCGCCGCATCGAACGGGCTGTATCATTGGCAAAACGCCGGACCCCGAACCGCTTAAGACAACGCGCTCCCTGGACGATCAGGATCACCGCCAGATACGCCAGCGCCAATCCCGCCATATCGGCCCCGGTTTTTTCTTTCGCCAGAACCGCCGTCAGACACAGGGTAAGCTGTCCCTCAAAAAAGGGCCCGGCCGTCAGTCCGAGGTTGTAAAGAATACCGGAAAACGCGACGCCGGCCAGGACGCCCCGCTCCTGGTAAAAATAGGTGCTCAGCCGATCAGGCCGGCGCTGCGCCTTTGATTTGTGCGTCATGGATCAGTCCTCCTTCGGGGAATCCAGCCGCTGGCTCACATGTGGAAATCCAGCTTGGCTTTCCTTTTTGCAGCGCAGATACAGCCGGTTTAACAAGCTGACGAAGACCTCCGTTTCCGCTTCGCTGAACTCTTCCAGCAGCCAGGCGTAAAATTCGGCTTCAATCGCGGCTTTGGATTGCTTTAGAGCATCTGCCTTCGCCGTGGCCATTAAGCGTCGGGCCCGCTTGTCGTCAGGATCCAAAGTCCGGATCAGATAGCCTTTCTGTTCGAGATTGGCCGCCCGCCGCGCGCAGGCCCCTTTGTCAATTCCAAGCACGCTGCGGACGCCCGCCTGAGTGATGCCGGGATTTTTCCGAACGATGTGAATGAAATCCAGTTCCGCCGCTCCGAGACCTTCTGCTTTTAACGAACGGGTGGTGAACTTGCGGACTTCGCGGGCGATTTTGGTTATTTTTCGAGCTGTTTGATCCATGATCAGAACTCCTTTCTATATTCATAACGATTGTGAATGTGCTGGATGCGAATGGAAAACGCAGAAAAGCAAATAAGATAAACACGGAAAAGTAAAAAATGGATGATACTACATCTAAATTGATGATAACCCCTCTGATTTTCGATGTCAATTTAAAAATGCCAGTCCGACGCCGCGCTGCGTCATTTTTTGTTTCCACTTTGTGAAATTTGGGAAATCGTCAAAACCTGAAATCAGCGCGAATCAGATCAGTCCGATTTCCGTCATGAATTTGTAAGACTTCGTCAAGTCGTTGTCATTGAGTTCCCGAATGATTTTAGCTAAAATGAACATACAGACAGTTCAAATTTTGAAAAATGTCTGACAAGCCGAAAAGTGGACGACAATAAAAAAGAAAGCGGAAAATTTAAACTTTCTGCGCTTTTCAATGATCTTATAAAGGGGTAGAAATTTTCTATCGTACGGAAAGGACGATTGGATAGAATGAAAACACAGAATAGAAGAAGAAAAAGAGGACGCCGGATTAATAAAGGAAATCTGGCGATTCTGATGGTGATCGCCATTGCCGCGCTGGTCTTGATCGGAGCCGGAGGGGCCTGGCTTCTGACAAACCGCGAGCCGTCATTTCTGAAACCGCAGATCTCTTCCTCGGAGAAACTGAAGGATAAAAGCAAGGATGTTCTGCTTGCGGTCTATTATCCGCAAAGTGCCGACAGTACCTTTCAAGAAGCACTGGCGCACAACGCCGAGACGCTTTTCAACGACCTGAAGACGCAGACCGAGGGCTATCAAAAGGAAAAGAAACCGTTGATGATCAAGGCGGATTATCAGATGAATGTGAATCAGGATCGTTATGTGTCATTGGAATATACGATTTCACGGAATGAAAATGAAACGGTACAGGAACAACGGCAGTCGTATTTGTATGATTTAAGCGAACATCAGTGGATCGATTCTTCGTCATTATTCGATGAAGACGCGCTGAAATGGCTGTCGGCGAATCTGCGGGCTCAGCTGAAAGCAGACGATCACTGGAAAGAGACTGCCTACACGCTGCCGCTGATTGAAGCGACGGCCTGGGATTCTGGCAATTTTGCGGATTTTACATTGCGGGATGGCACGTTGATCTTCAATTTTCCAGCGGGCAAACTGGGAGAAAACGCCTACCGCTGGGAGTTTCCGGTATCCAATCTGGGCGAGCATTTCCTGCTGGATCTCGGGCAGGGTACATTGCCGGAAAATAACGTCCGGATTGCGCCGCGGGTGATCGATCCTGATAAACCGATGGTCGCGCTGACCTTCGACGATGGGCCGCATCCGACCAACACGCCGCAGCTGATCAATCTTCTGCAGCATTACGACTCCGCCGCCACGTTCTTCATGCAGGGCATGCGGGTGGAGAAATATCCGGAAACCACACTGATGGTCATCAACTCCGCCAGCGAGGCGGCTTCCCATTCCTACAATCATCCGAAGCTGACAAAGCTGAAGGGCGACAATTTGTTATTTCAGCTCAACCGCACGACCGAACTGGTGCAGGAGCTGACCGGCTGGCAGTATACGATCAAGCATTTCCGGCCGCCTTACGGCGCGGCGAACGCAACGGTGAAAGAAAACTCCGCTTATCCGTTAATCATGTGGAGTATCGACACGCTGGATTGGAAAACCCTCGACCCGGTGCAGACGGTGGAGAATACCATGGCCGCGGTCAAGGATGGCTCGATCGTTCTGATGCATGACATTCACGCGGAAACGGTGACGGCGGTCGAATCGCTGCTTCCGCAGCTGATCGACGCGGGTTATCAGCTGGTCACCGTCGATGAAATGCTGCAGGCCAGGGGCACCGAGGTTTACAATGGCCAGCGCGTCTTCAGTGCTTATGACGTGAAGGATTAAAGCCAGGTTATTTTTTGAAACACAGCGACCACACAACAACGGGCGGAACAAACCCGTTGTTTTTAAAAGGAAGATTCTTTAGAAGGAAGATTCTTTATCCAGATAACAAAGTTTTAGCTGTCAAGGGCTGTTGTTTATTGCGATCGGCCATTGAACTGAGGAGGAGACGCAATGATGAAGAAAAGATGGCGATCAGCGTATGCTTTGAGCTTCGCTATCGTTCTGTTTTATCCGTTGTTTACGCCGCCGGCAGTTACATTAGCTCAGATCGAATCAAGTTTCGATTTGGAACAAGCGAACGAGCTTTACGAACTGTTCTTCAATCTTCCGCATCTGCATTTTCAGACGAACAAGGTGTTCAGCATTCAGAACCTGACCGCGGATCCGGATGAACTTTACGATTACATCAATCTGGAAGTTTCAAGCACGCCTCAGTTTCACAGCTATATTCTGAGAAAAATTCTGGAAATTCAAGATAAAACCGTTGCCACGACGCGCTTTCTGGAGAAGGATACCGAGGTGCTCGTTAAACTTGTTGAGACTGATTTCCATACCGGGGACACCGGGAGTTTTGCTTATTCCAGTATCGCTTATTTTCAGGTGGAGGGACTTTATTATGCCGCCGCGACTTCAATTTGGGGAAGGCGGGAGGCGCGGCCGTTCAGCTCCAGCGAGATCGCTGCGCTTGAGGAACAGGTGGTCGCAGAAGTCCGAAAGATCGTTCGACAAATACAAAAAGGGAATTCCACGAATTGAACGGGAATTCCTTTTAAGTTGAATCCATGAGGGAGCCTGCCGGACACTGCGGTATAAAGGTAAAAGCCATCCTGCAGGATTCACTTGCGGAACGCGATCCCCGTAGTCCTTTTCAGGAATGGTTTGTTGATTCAACGTGCATCTGGCCCAGCGTTTCCGCCAGCGGCGCCTGAATACAAAGATCGGCGTTATCGTCCATTGGCGTCGCCGTCTTATTGATGACGACGAGTTGATCGCCGGTGAAATACCGCACCATCCCGGCAGCCGGATAGACTGCCAGCGAAGTGCCGCAGATGATCAATACGTCCGCCTGCCGGATCCAGGTTAACGCTTTGTCCATGACAGATTCGTCAAGCGCTTCCTCATACAGAACGACGTCCGGTTTCATCAGGCCGCCGCAGATCGGACACCGCGGCAGATCCTTCGTATTCAGAATAAAATCCAGACCTTCCTCATGATGGCAGTGCACGCAGTAATTCCGCATGATTGAGCCGTGCAGCTCCGCGACGTTTTGGCTGCCGGCGAGGGTATGCAGATTGTCGATATTCTGCGTCACGACGCCCAGACATCGGCCGGTTTTTTCCAGCTCGGCCATCAAGCGGTGAGCGGCGTTGGGCCGGGCGTTGGGATAAAGCATGCGGCTGCGGTAAAACCGGTAGAACTCTTTTGGATTCGCCTTGAAAAAATGATGACTGATGATTTCCTCCGGCGGGTAATCGTACTGTTGGCGATACAGTCCATCGACGCTGCGGAAATCCGGGATGCCGCTTTCCGTGGACGCGCCCGCGCCGGTAAAAAAGACAATGCGCCGGCCCTGATCAAGAATGCTTTGCAGCGTTTGCAGCGTTTCTTCCATGATGATCCACTCCTTTTTCTAAATCGCTTGCAGATTTTTTTTATGATTTTTGTTCATGATCCTGTTTTTAAATCGAGTTTTCAAGCTTTTCCGGTTTCGTTTGGGTTTCGTTTCGGTCCGCGCCCGGATTGCTTTACACTTTTGACGGGGATCGTTTTTTTGGAAAACCGAACTGTTTCTTTCGAACCTGTTTCTATTTTACCACGGTTTGACCCGCGCGTTATAATAAAGACGAAGAAGGGATGCTTATGCGCGCTGGTTATCTGAAGTCGGGCTTAATGATGGAGGCTCCTGTGCCTTATGGAAGTTTTCATGCGGCGATGATCGGGGTGACGGTAGTGTTTGCGCTTGGCGCGTGGCGGCTGCGGGGGATGAATGAAAGCCGCAGACAAAAGCTGTTATTCTGTCTCGGCGTTCTGTTGGCAAGCGGGGAAGTTCTCAAGCAGCTGTTCCGCTTTCTGATCGTCGATCAGGGCGTCTATAACTGGTGGTACTTCCCGTTTCAGCTGTGCAGCATGCCGATGTATCTCTGCCTGCTTCTGCCATTGCTTAAAAAAAGGCGGAAAACGATTATCACATTTCTGGCAAATTATGCACTGCTGGGCGGAATTGCCGTATATCTTGATCCATCCGATATGATGAGCCGGTATGTGTTTCTGACGCTGTTCTCGTTTCTGTGGCACGATCTGCTGATCGTTATCGGCATTCTGTGCGGAACCAGCGCAGCGATGGAGGATGATGTTTGGGGCGCGGTGAAAATGCTCGGACTGCTCGCAGGACTTACGGGGATCGCGGAAATCCTGAACCTTGTCCTTTCCCGATATGGTGAATTGTCGATGTTTTATCTCTCACCCAAGCTTGCCAATACCCAGCTGGTATTTCGCGAGATCGCCCGGCTCTGGGGGATTCCGGCGGGGAATTTCTGTTATTTTCTGGCGATGATCGCCGGCGGCTTGATCATTCACGGACTGTGGCGGCGGATCCGTCGGAAACAAACGTCCAATCCTGCTGCGTGAAGTTTGAGTTTTAACGGAAAACACGGTACAATAAGCGCGGTGAAGAAAATGAATTTTCAGGAAGAACTATGCGCATGGTATAAGATCCATCATCGCGAGCTGCCATTCCGCCAGACCCGTGATCCCTATGCAATCTGGGTCAGCGAGATCATGGCGCAGCAGACGCGGATCGATTCCATGCTTCCGTATTACAGGCGCTGGATGGAGCGCTGGCCGACCGTGGAAGCGTTAGCCAAGGCGCCGATAGAAGATGTGCTGCATGGTTGGCAGGGGTTAGGCTATTATAACCGGGCGCGCAAGCTGCATGAGGGCGCGAAGGTTGTGGCCGGGCGCTATGGCGGAATCTTGCCGGCCGATGTCGAACAGCTGCGCACGATACCCGGGATTGGCTTTTACACTGCCGGGGCGATCGGCAGCATCGCTTACGGCCTGCGCGCACCGGCCGTCGATGGCAACGTCCTGCGGGTGACGACGCGCGTGCTCCGATATGGCGAGGATATCACGAAGAAAACGACGGTTGATTTTGTTTGGCGTCAGGTGTACGACTGGATGGAGGGCAGCGATCCCGCGGTGTTTACCCAGGCGATGATGGAGATCGGCGCGCTGGTCTGCACGCCGAAAAATCCTCAGTGCCTGCTTTGTCCGTTAGCGCCGATGTGCGGCGCGGGGCAGGATGGCAGCTGGCGTCAATACCCAGTCAAGAAAAAGGCGAAACCGCCGCTGGAACTGCAGCTGTATACGTATTGGATCGAGAACGATCAACATCAGATTCTGCTGAGCGACGACTGGTCGGACGGGCTGATGGAAGGACTGTACCGTCTGCCGCAAAGCGCGGTGCCGCTGGAACTCACGGATCAGCTCGATTATAAGGGACGGCGCAAGCATGTGTTTTCCCATCGTGTGTGGAATATGGAATGTTATCGCGGACAATGGAACAATCAGGTCAACGAAGCGCTGCCGGAGCATTGCTTCTGGATCGCTGAAGATCAGCTGGACACGATACCGATCGTCGGAGCCCACCGCAAATGGCTCAACGTGGTTCTGGCCGAGGAAGCCGGATCAACGCCAGAGAAAGCGGAACCGGCGTCCCTCAAGTCGCATGCGGAAGACATCGCCGTAAGGAAACAAGCGCCGCTCTTGGCGGAAGAGCCGTCAGTGCTTGCAGAAAGACAGAAACCGGATTGCTCCCGGTTTGAAACGAAGTAAAAAGAAAGGATAAAAGGAAAACATCATGAAAGAACGGGTAGAACGACTTCAAAAGAAAATGCAGGAGGAAGGGCTGCGTGCTTGTGTGATTTCCGATCACAGCGCGGTCGAATATTTTATCGGGCGCCGCTTCTCTTGCGGCGAACGGCTGATCGCATTAGTCGTTACGACGGAAGGGTTGCCGAAGCTGGTGCTTAACGAGCTGTTTCCGATGACCCCTCAGGCTGACTTTGAGCTTGTCCGCTACAACGATACCGAGGATGGGGTACAGGTCGTTTCCCAATTCTTAAGCGGGAAGGTCGGGATCGACAAGTTCTGGTCCGCAGGCTTTCTGATCCGTCTGATGGCGCTGCGCCCGGATCTGGAAATCGTCGACGGTAATCTTGTCGACCGCATCCGCAGCGTTAAGGATCCGTCCGAGCAGGCAAAGATGCGCCAGGCTTCGCTGAATAACGATAAAGTCATGGCACGGGTGCGCGAGCTGATTCAGGTGGGCAAGAGTGAGAAGCAGCTGGAACAGGAAATCAACGCGGCATTCAGGGAACTGGCGGACAGCGATCCGTCCTTCGACACGATCGTCGCGTTTGCGGAAAACTGCGCCGATCCGCATGCCGTGCCGTCAGATAAGGTTTTAGAAGAAGGCATGTCGGTGATCGTCGACATGGGCTGTCAATTTGAAGGGTATTGTTCGGACATGACGCGGACATACTTCGTCGGGCAGAACACAATGGAAGAGGTCTATGAGACCGTGCGGCGGGCGAATCTGGCGGGAATTGCGGCAGTGAAGCCGGGCGTGCGGTTCTGCGACATTGACCGGGCCTGCCGTCAGGTGATTGAGGAAGCGGGCTATGGTTCATATTTCATCCACCGTACCGGACATGGGATCGGTTTAAGCGTGCATGAACCATTCGACGTCAGCGCGGTCGATGAGATCGTCGTTGAGGAAGGCATGTGCTTCTCGATTGAACCGGGGATCTATCTGCCGGGTGTCGGCGGGGTACGGATTGAGGACCTTGTGCTGGTGACCAGTGACGGCTGCGAGGTACTCAACCATGATCCGAAGGATCAGCCGGTGTTATGAATTTTGGCTTCTATGCCTTCTGGTTTGTGAACCTGGCGGAAATCGTGTTGTGTCTATGGGATAAATTCTGCGCCCGCACCCATCGCTGGCGGGTTCCTGAAAGGGTGTTTTTTACGCTCGCTTTTCTGGGCGGCGCACTGGGGCTGGCCGCAGGCATGATCATCGCTCATCACAAGGTATCAAAACCTTCGTTTGTCCGGATTGCAGTTCTGGCGGGGCTTGAAAATCTGATCGCCGCGGCCGTGATTCTGGCTAACCTCAAATAATTTTGAGATTGTATTTCTCATTTGCCGGAAAATTTGTTACACTGATGATAATGTGAGGTACACGTGGATGAACATGAAGTGGAAAATCACGATGATGGGAAAGTTTACGCTTCGGGTGCGGGGAAAGGAAATCAACTTCGGGGCTTCAATGGGAAAGCAGATCGCTTCCATTTTCGCCTATTTGATCCTTCACCGCGACCGGGCCATCACCAAGGAACAGTTAATTGAAGTATTCTGGCCGGACAGCCGGAATCCGCTGAACGCGCTGAAGTTCGCCATTTTCCGCTTGCGCAAAGCGCTGGAAGAACTGCCGGGCGGAGGCGGCCGGGATTGGATCCAGACCGTCCGGGGCGGTTACCGATTGAATCCGTCGGCGGATTTCGATCTGGATATTGCGCATCTGGACAAGATTGCGCTGCGGCCCGACTGCGGCGACGCCAAAACGTTGACGAGCTTAATCCAGGGCGAATTTCTAGCGGATCTGGAAGACGCGTGGATTGTGGAGGAACGGGAAAAACAGTGGCAGAAAGTTCTGAACATCACCGATAAAATCGCGGAGGATCTGGAACAGAACGAGCTGGTTCAACAAGCGCAGAATTTATACAAGGCGCTTTTGGCAGTCGAACCGTTTAACGATCAGGTCAACTATCTGATGCTCCGGGTGATGATCCGACAGCGGCAATACAACGAAGCGATTCATTATTATGAACAGGTCGCGGCGGCGTTTCGGAAGGAGTATGGAATTGAATTCCAGGGCAAGTCGCAGGCATTGATCTATTTTATCAGCGTGGAAAACGGCGAAGCGGTGACGATGGAGGAACTGGTTTCTTCCCTGAACGAGGATATCAGCGAACCGCTGGCGTTTTTCTGCGATCGATCCGTTTTTCAAAAGCTGTATCAGGCGCGGGTGCGGGAAATTCAACGGTCACGGGACAGCTTCTATCTGATGATGATGGAACTGCGGAGCATTAAAGGCGCGCAGCCGGAAAACGATCAGCTGGAATATCTGAGCCGGGTGTTGGAAAGCGAACTGCGCAGCAGCGATATTTTCTGCCGGATTTCCAGAAGTCAGTACGCGGTGATGATGAATCTGCGGCGGCAGGAAGACGGCGAGATCGCGGCGCAGCGGATTTGTACGCGTTTCCATAAGCGCTATCCGGCCGATCAGGCAAAGCTGCAATATTATGTCTGTGAAATTCAACCGCAGACCTTGCCTAATGCAGCCTGATGCCTTGCGGCTTGAGTATGACGGCCTGACGCTTGAATGCGGCGGATTTTAAGAAGAAACGAACAGCCGGTTTCCTGAAAATGACGGACCCGGCTGTTTTTTTGCGTTCTTTTCTTATCAATGCGTTTTTGGCCTTGTCCGATTTGTAAAACCCGGCGGTTAAAAGCCAGTCTGCCGCCAGCTTCGCCGCTGCCGCAAAGCTGGCGCAGGGCAAAAAAGGAAGGACTTACGGTGGATAGGAAAGTGAAGATCGGCAATAACGTAGAAAAAGTGAAGATCTGTGATAACGTCCAAAAAGTGAAGATCGGCGATAGCGTCCAAAATAAAAACGCAAACGTCAGGTTTGCGCTTTGACAGAAGGCTTCAATGCTGGGAAATCCCGGTTGTATGTCGGAGTTTCATTTCGAAAACTGCCGCTTTAACAGCGCTTCTTTCAGCGGTTTCATAAAAGTCCTGCCAATCGGAATATGCTTACCGTTGGAAAGCAGAATTTCATTGCCGCAGATCTGTTCGATATGCCGGAATGCCACGATGTAGGAACGGTGGCATTGGAAGAATTCATCCGGCGGCAGCTGGGACAGCACTTCCTGCAGCTTTGCGTACATTTCATAGTGGTCATGCGTGGTTGTGACGATAATCTTACGCAGTTCCTTTTCGATGCAGAGAATCGAATGAATCGGAATCGGAATGACCTGGCTGCGGCTGCGAAGCATGAAGCTGACACCGGCCTGGGCTTGTCCCAGCTTGTTCAGCGCCCGGTCCAGGGCATCCGGCAGCCGCTGCGCCATCTGCGATTTCAGGACGAAATACAGATGTTCGGTTTCGTAAACGTCGGAAAAATACTCCAGATAACTGGAAATGAAAATAATCTGCGCTGAGGGCTGGACCAGATTGATTTGTTTCGCGACCTCGATTCCGGTGATGCCCGGCATCCGGATATCCAGAATATAGAGCTGGATTTCGTAGGATTCCAGGTCTTTCAGCAGCTGTGCGCCGCTGTCCCAGGGGTGAATCTCAGCTTCGATTTCCCGCATTTCGCACAAACGCCGGAGTTCCTGCGCGATCATACGCAGATGGAGCGGATTATCGTCGCACAAACCGATACAGAGCTTCATAGGCTTCTCTCCTTTGAATGTGCATTTATTATATCATTTTCATCTGTTCAAAACATTGAATTTTCAGATAATTACCAAAATGGAAGGAAGATCTGTTCACAAAATAAACGATATTCAGTGGTTTTAAAAGCGAAAAAACGGATAAAAAACGCTCTTGCCAGTGATTAAAGCTTATTTCCGACAGCTTCAACTTCCCGGCTTTTGAAGCGTGAAGGATGTTCAAGGATACAGGTGGGCAGCCATGTCGGAAAATCAGCGGCCAGCTTGCAAGGCATTAGTCCGCAAAGGGCGGCTTTGCCGATTCGTCATTTAACGAAGCCAGCGCAGCTTCAGCAGCTTCCCGCAGTTTTGCCTTCAGCGAAGAGGGCTGCAGGATTTGGACCTTCCGGCCAAACTGAAACAACCAGCCCAAAAAGGGCGGGGCGACGCTCAAAGTCAAATTGACATCAAAATCCTGATCGGTGATGCGCGTGATCATGACGTCCTGACCGAACCGATCGAAAACGGTATTCGCCAGAGATAAATCAAAGCGCAGCGTCATGTTGACGGGGTCGCTGGCGTACATGCCGAAGCTGCGGGCGGCATATTCCTTCAGATCGAAAGGAATCCGGGGCAGCGGTTCGCTCCTCAGCCGGATCTGTTCCATTTTATCCAGCCGGTAATGGGAGAAGCCCTGATGATGAAACGAGTAGCATACGCAATAATACCGCTGGTTTTCACGGATCAGCGCGTAAGGAAAAAGCTGATAGGACTGCGACTGACGGCGGTAGCGTTTCTGTTTATGCACGGTGATGTCAAAGTACCGGAACTCGATTTCCACATTTTCGCGCAGCGCCTTCAGGATCTGATCAATGTTGCCGAGAATGTCGACGTCAGAATCGCGGCGGGCCGGCAGAACCGGCGTTAACTGCGGCTGCTGATAGCGCGAACATTCCTGCCCCAGCGTCGCGTTGAGCTGTTCCGCCTGGTCAGCGGAGAGAATAGCCAGTGAGCCGACGGCGTCGCTGAGCAGTTTCAGCTGCGCGAGGGTGTAGCGCCGGCGCAGCCAGTAGCCCCGATTTTTCTGATAGCGGATATCCCAGCCTGCCTGACGCAGAATATCGAGATCGGAATACACGGACTTGCGCTCGGCGCTGATCCCTTTCTGATTAAGTAAGGCGATGATTTCATCACATTTGATCGGATGATCACTGTCTGTTTCCTGTTCAAGCAGACGCAGGATTTCCAACAGCTTTTGTTTCTGCGACCGCTGATTCGCCACGAAAGATCCCCTCCTGATTAAAATTTCTTAAAAATATTGTATCACTGTCCGATTAATCGGACAATGAAAAATCGCGGCTGTGGTATGATTAGGACGCATTAAGGGAGGGACAAACGATGGAGTTAAAACATAAAGGAATGTTGGCGGCTGGCGGACAGCTGGCGGGAATGGGATATCTGATTTCCGGATATGGCAGCGCAGGAGTATTCCTGCTTGCGGTCACGGCTTGCGCGCTGGTTTTCTTTCAAACGGAGAGCCGCCGGCGCTGGCCGTGGAAAGCGGCGGTTTTATCCGGGCTGGCCGGCGGGGCGATTCTGGCGCTGCAGCCGATGGCTGGAAATCCGGGCTGGCAGATCGGGGTAGTCTTGAATGGCGTGATCGCGATGTCAGGATGCCGTTGGGTCGCTTCCATGAAAAAAAGCGAACGTCAGGAAATCCGCTGGTCGCTGGACTGGCTGACGGCGCTGGCCTTGTTGTTCTGCGGCTTGTTTTTTCTGATGCCTCCGTCGCTGCGCGTTCACGTCATGGAACCAGCGTATGCCCAGACCGGGTCAGTCTGGCCGCTTACCCTGTTTCCGCTGCTTGTTTTTATGCCTTATTTTCCGGTCCGTCTGCGCTTATGGGAAAGCCGGAGTGTGAATAAGGCCCGCGCCGGAGTGCTGAACGTAAAATAGTCTGGGCTAACCCGAACCTTTTGTGGTAAACTAATCACTCAAGGGAGTGAGTTCGATGACTGAATTTCTGATTAGAAAATTTGTTAACAATTATGCGCAGACTGAGGATCCGAAAGTTCGGGAGAATTATGGATTTCTGAGCAGCCTGACTGGAATTGCCTGCAACGTATTGTTGTTTGCGGTGAAGCTGGTCATGGGAACAATCGCCCATTCCATTTCCATCACCTCGGATGCGTTCAATAACCTCTCGGACAGCGCCAGCTGCGTCGTGACGCTGTTTGGCTACAAATTGGCGGCGAAGCCGGCGGATAAGGATCACCCGTTCGGTCATGGCCGGATTGAATATCTGACGTCGCTGGTGCTGGCGTCGGTCATTCTGATCGTCGGTTTTGAGCTGTTAAAAAGCTCCGTCATGAAGGTCATTCATCCGGAAACCGTCCGGTTCAGCTGGGTTGTGCTGATCTCGCTGCTGGCGTCGATCGGCGTGAAATTCTGGATGTGCGGCTTTAATCGGAAACTGGGCCGGCGGATTGATTCGTCGGTGATGCTGGCGACGGCGCAGGACAGCCTGAACGATGTGATCGCCACGGCGGCGACGGTGGTTTCTCTGGTGCTGTCAGCGTTTGTCAGCTGGCCGGTCGATGGAATTATGGGCGTGGTCGTTTCGATATTCGTCCTGTTTTCCGGCTACGGCATAATAAAAGATACGATCGGCGAGCTGTTAGGGCAGCCGGCAGATAAAGAGCTGGTGGGCAAAATCTCACAGATCATGCTGAGCCGTCCGGAAATTCTGGGTCTGCATGATTTGATCATCCACAGCTATGGTCCGGGTAATTTGATCGGCAGCGCGCATGCCGAGGTCAGCGCTCACGACAATCTGCTTCAGATCCACGATACGATCGACGAGGTGGAAAAGGCAATTTACGAGCAGCTGCACGTCATGTTTACGATTCACATGGATCCGATTGAAACGGATAATCAGGAGATTGAAGAAGCGCGGAAGATGATGCAGGAAATTCTTGCCCGGATTGACGAACAGTTAAGTTTTCATGATTTCCGGATGGTCAGCGGACCCACGCACACGAATCTGATTTTTGATATCGTTGTTCCGTTTGCGTGCAAGCTGAGTTTTGACGAGATCCGCGATCAGATCAATGCCCAATTAAGCCGGCAGAAGAAAAAGTGGTACACGGTCATCACCTTCGACCGCGATTACACCGGTGAATAAGCGGCGAAGAAAATGAGTACATCCGCCTTGAAGCGGGAAAGAAATATCAGCGAAGCCGCAGCCGCTGGAAAACAGGCTGCAGTGGTTAGCGCGGGCTGAAACGGAAAAGGAAAATGGCCTGAAAAGATAAGCGAAGCGGCACGTTGGAAAACGATGGGGAACGTTCAGCGAAGTTCACCCGTCGTTTTTATGATGGAGCGGACACGCCGGGGGCCGAAATCTGCTGCCAGGCGGCAAGAGCTTTGCCAACAATGAAAAAAGACCGGATTGTCCGGCCTCAGGATGAAGTTTGATTTTAAAGGAAGTCTTCTTTCAACATTGCGCTTGCGGAATGGGGTGTTGAAGCGTCCGCTTTGAGTTTCTGCCATAGTTCGTTCAGGCAGCTCTCCGCCTGCGTCAGATCCGTCAGGCAGCCATACAGAGCCTGACTTTCAGCCTGGATGCATTGATAGCTGTCGATAATTTCCCGGCAGTTTTGTTGATTGAGGGCGTCTAATCCCTGCGGATCGTCCAGCACGGCATTGACGACCTGCGGATCCAGCTGGCCCGCATCCCGCATCTCGGCTAGAATCTGGCATGAGCGTTCCAGCGGGTAAGCCTGTTTGTAACTGCGCTCCCCAGTCAAAGCGCTGAAGATGTCGGCGACGGCCAGAATCCGCTGGGGAAGCGTCAGCTGCTGGAGTGTTAGTCCGTCCGGATAACCGGAACCATCCAGCTTTTCATGATGACGCAGCGCGATATCGCAGATTTCCTCACTGACCCAGCCGTTCAGGATTGCCGCTGTTTTTTCCACATGCGTCTTCATGATTGTCATTTCCGCTGGGGTCAGCCGTCCGGGATTTTCCAGAATGTCCAGCGGAATGCCGATTTTCCCCAAGTCATGGAACATTCCGGCAATTTTCAGCGCCTGTTGATCATCAGCGGAAACGCCGCACCGGCGTCCCAGCTGCACTGCCGTCGAGGCGGTGATCATCGTGTGCGTAACCGTGTGGCGGGAACGAAAGTCGATGACGACGATCAACATCGTCAGCAGCGTTTCTATCTGGCGCGATGAAAATGGGAACTGCCGTTCCCGCTGAAACAGAAAATCCGGCCTCGCGGCCGCAACGGATTTCAGGTCGGCTTTCTCAGCCAGTTCCAGAAGCGCAGGATAAAACCAGCCTGCGTACTCCCTGCGGCGGATTCGTTGTAAAAATTGGGCGAGGGTTCCGTGACCATAGGTGAGAAAGATATCCAGACGGTCGCAGAAACTGATCAGACTGGCAGTCTGGGCTGTTCTGCGGTCAATTCCCGCTTCCAGCATTTTGTCATAGCGGCTGTGATGAAACATGACCGCGTCGGCCATCGTGGAAAACGGAGAGTAATGGTGCAGGAAAAGCATGCCGTAGATCGCATGATCCCAACACGTTTCTGTTTCAAACTGGATCATCCGCGCAATTTCTTCCGTTTTGTAAGCGCCGATATCATGCAGAAAAACAAGGCAGTCCAGATCCCGCCGGGTTTCTCCCTCGATCCCCGCGGCTTCCAGCAGCTGGTCGGCATAGGAAGCTGAACGCAGCTCATGGCCGATCAGGCGCGGATCGATCATATCGAAACAGTTCGCAAGCAGACCGAGAAGCTGCCGGGCGTTGATCTCTGTCAGAGAATTCATGCCTTATTCCTCCTTGTTATTCATTAAATAATAATCTAACCTGAATAAATGTAATTATAGCATTAAGCTGGGGGAAAAGAAAAGGAAGAAGGGATAGAACACGCTTTAGACAGGTGTTCTTCCATTTCTTCCTTGTTTTTTATCTGGGTTTTGATTGAAGCTTATTCCTGGTTGGCGCGGATCATCAGATCGCAGACCTGATTGGCATACGCGATCGGATCTTCAATCTTGTAACCTTCGATTAACATCGCCTGCGTATAAAGCAGATCGGTGTATTCGTCCATCAGTTCCGGATGCTTGTCATAAATCTTCTGCAGCGTCGCGAAGATCTCATGATCCGGATTGATTTCCAGAATTTTGCCAGCCTTGACTTCATTCTGGTTTGGCATCTGATTCAGGACTTTTTCCATTTCCATTGACAGACCTTCGTCGGAGACCAGGCAGACCGGATGGGATTTCAGACGGGAGGACAGGCGGACTTCCTTGACTTTTTCGCCCAGTGCTTCCTTCATCTTGTCCAGCATCGACTTGTTTTCCTGCGTCTTCTCCTCCTTGGCCTTCTTTTCTTCCTCATCGTCCAGATCCAGATCACCCTGATTGATCGACTTGAACTTCTTTTCCTTGTATTCCATCATGATGTTGGCGGCGAATTCGTCGACGTCGTCTGTGAAATACAGGACTTCATAGCCTTTGTCCTGGAGCTTTTCCATCTGCGGCAGCTTTTTGATCAGCTCGATGCTCTCGCCGCTGGCAAAGTAGATCTGATCCTGGCCTTCCTTCATTCGGGAGACATATTCGTCCAGCGTCGTGTATTCATCGTTGTGCGTGGACTTGAACAACAACAGATCCTGCAGCTGGTCTTTGTGCATGCCATAGTCCTGGTAAACGCCGAATTTCAGCGACAGACCGAAGTTCTTGAAGAATTCTTCATATTTCTCCCGATCGTTTTTCAGCATGTCTTCCAAGGTGTTCTTGATCTTTTTCTCAATGCTCTTGGCCAGCGTTTTCATCTGCCGGTCCTGCTGGAGGATTTCACGCGAGATGTTCAGATTCAGATCGTCGCTGTCGACCAGACCGCGGACGAAGCGGAAGTAATCCGGTACCAGATCCTTGGCTTTGTCCATGATGAACACGCCCTTGCAGTAAAGCTGCAGTCCCGGTTCATAATCGGCGCTGTAGAAGTTGTACGGTGTTTTGGCCGGGATGAACAACAGCGCGTTGTAGGACGTCGTGCCTTCCACGGAATAATGCATGACTTTGGCCGGATTTTCCCAATCCATGAATTTGTTCTTATAGAACTCGTTGTATTCGTCTTCCTTGATTTCCGATTTGTTGCGCTTCCATAACGGAACCATCGAGTTCAGCGTCTGGATTTCCTTTACCGTTTCCGGTTCGTCCTTGCCTTCGACGGTTTTGGTCGTTTCCACTTCCATCTCAATCGGCCAGCGGACATAATCGGAATACTTGCGGATCAGGTTTTTGATCGTGTATTCGTCAAGATATTCGTCGACCTTGTCGTCTTCGCTTTCTTCCTTCAATTCAAGGATGATCTTCGTGCCGACAGTCTCCTTCATGATCGGCGAAATGGTGTAGCCGTCCTCGCCGTTGGAGATCCAGGAATAACCCTGTTCACTCTGGGCGCTGCGGGTTTCGACGATGATCCGCTGGGCAACCATGAACGCGGAGTAGAAACCGACGCCGAACTGACCGATGATATCGACATCGCTGGTGCCTTCCTCCAGCTTCTGCTTGAATTCCAGCGAACCGCTGTGAGCGATCGTGCCGAGGTTGGTCTCCAGTTCCTCCTGGGTCATGCCGATGCCGCTGTCAGTCAGCGTGATCGTGCGGTTGTCCTTGTCCAGATCGATCCGGATTTTTAATTCGCTCTTATCGACGCGCTGATTTTCATCGGTCAGCGACAGGTAATACCGCTTGTCCAGGGCGTCTGACGCGTTGGAGATCAGCTCCCGCAGAAAGATTTCCTTGTTGGTATAGATAGAATGAATCATCAGATCCAAAAGACGCTTGGATTCAGCTTTAAACTGTTTTTTAGCCATAATGATTTCCTCCTTTTAGCACTCTTGATAAGTGACTGCTAAGATAATATAACACTTTTCCCCCGTCCTGACAAGTCCGCTGCGCTACTTTTCCACAAATTAAAATTTACCGGCTTTTCAGGAGACTGCAGGACAAAAGAAAAAGGAGGAAGATCACCCTTGAAGTCAGACGGAATTCTGTAAATGTCCGGTCAGTCTGTTTCGGCTGCACCTTTTCGCGTCTGCTCGATATGGGCGATGCAGCGCTGATCGCAGGGAGTCTTTGTGTAGGGACAACGCAGCGCGGCATGGCTGCAGCAGAGGAAAAGCAGAGCTTCCAGCCGGGGGAGATCAGTCTTTGCGTCGTTTGGCAGCAGGTTCAAATTAACCTGAAATGGATTTTCCATAAGCACCTCCTGGTCGAACTCTATTTTATCTCGGATAAAGAGAAAAATAAAGATTATCCATTAGCGAGAAATGGCAAATTTTTACGTTGTTTTACGATATGATTCTTATACGAAAACAAGGAAGGGAGGGGCCGGATGAAAGCAAAACTCTCATTGGGCGAGAATCTGCGTCTGCTGCGGGAAGAACGGGGAATCAGCCAGGAAGCTCTGGGGCAGGATTTAAGCTTGAGCGACGGCGCGATTTCCCGGTATGAGAATAATGTCGCGGAACCGGATATCAACACGCTGTTCGGCATGGCGGAAATCTTCGGCGTCGATTTCAACTATCTGTTGGATTATCATGGGCGCGTGCGGAAAAGCCAGGAGATCGTGCTGCAGAACAAAGACGTGGAGCTGTTGAATTGCTTTCATCAATGTTCCTCGGGGCATCAGCGCGTGATCCGGATGCTGACCAAAGAGCTGGCTCGGCAGGATGGACTGTGGCCGAAGCTGAGTGAACTGGCGTCGCTGGAAACCGCGGGTCTGGTCAATGAAGACAAAGAAGAATGGATTGAACCTCAACCCGAAGTGAAAATCATAAAACAGCCGGGACATTCCCGGAAGAAGAAAAAAACCGATTCCTGACCTTGGTTGATGCAAAGGTGAAGAATCGGTTTTCGTTTGGCTTTTCAGCCGCCGCTTTGTGCACCAGGCAAGAGCTGCTTAATCCCAAAGAGGGACTCATCCAGCGGCGGCCAGCGCTAATTCACGAACCTTCTGTTCGCTGACCACATCATAATCCAGCTCATGCGGCGCCGAAGCAAAGGCGTAAGTGACGTGATTGCCGGCGGTCGTCGGATCGGTCAGCCAGTCTTTGCATGAGGAATGCAGCTGGCAAACGCCAGTCTGCTTTAACAAAAGCTGCGCGTTGTCCGCATTGACGCCGCTGCCGGCCAGAATTTCAATCTGACTGCCATAGTTTCGCTGCAGCCTCGCGATCGTTTCAATTCCCTGTTCCGCTTTCGCTTCCCCGCCGCTGGTCAGCACCCGGTCCACCTTCCAGTCGATCAGCTGCCGCATCGCGGCGTCGAAATCAACGGTGCAGTCAAACGCCCGATGGAAAACAAACTCCCTGCCATACTGGTGGGCCAGGTCAGCCATGGCCCGGGTTTGCGCGGCATTGATGGTGCGGTCGGCGTTTAATGCGCCGAAGGCCAGACCCGCCGCCCCATGCTTTAAAAGCAGTTCGGCGTCGGTCAATAAGATTTCAAATTCCGCGTCGGTGGTGCAGAAGCCTGCGCCCCGGCTGCGTACCATTGCAATGATCGGCAGCGACACGGCTTTTTTCGCCTGAATCAGATTGGCCAGCGTCGGCGTCAAGCCGCCCAAAGCCAGGGCGGAGTTCAGCTCGATCCGATCCGCGCCCCCGGCCTGAGCGGCCAGACAATCCTGCGCGCTTCCGCAGCAAATTTCTATTTTCGGTTTCATGCGTCGATTCTCCTTCTCATTCCTGTTACCCTCATTGTATCGAGATGAAGGAAGGAATGCAAGGTATCGGGTGATTCATGACGGACACGCTGTGGGCAGACCAATGAAAAGCAGAAGGAAGCCATGCCAATCCGGGACCGGCGCGGAGCGGCAGGTCTGGCAGTGTTTTGGCTTGCGCAGCAGAATTGCCGGGGAAGGTTTTGAATAAGAGGGAGGATCAGGGAAAAGTCGTGCGAGAAAACAAAGCCTCATGAAAAAGCAGGACATAAGGGAAAAGCAGGACATAAGGGAAAAGCAGGACATAAGGAATAAACAACTAAGGAGAAAACAACCAAGGAAAAAACAGGACATCAAGAACAACAGAATGTTAAAAAAGCTGAAAATCAAGAAAAAGCAGAATATAAAAAAGGCAGAAATCCAGCGCCTGCCAAGGCTTACCCGAAAGGGCCGCGCTGATTCTGCTTGATTTACTGTTTGTAACTAAATAAAGATAAGTGCCGATGCTCCCTTACCGGCTGATTTTCAAGCTCAGCCGCACCCCGTTTCCTGTCGGATTACGAACGCCCCGGTTAGAAAACCAGCCTGGATGATTTACTGAGCGTTCGGGTTGAGCGTGACGACGAACATGTCGCCAGTTTCATCATTGTCGAATTCCTCCAGATAGATCAACAGGAATTCCGGTTCCTCCGCCGGAACCTCAAAGACCAGCTTGTACGTCGCGGACTTGCCTTTGGACAGCTCAAATTCTTCCGGCATGACCGACTTGTCGTCAAGATTGACTAACGGATAGTACAATTCCTCCGTCGATTCCCAAGTCAGCATGAAATCCTGATCAAACATCGGCAGCGCTTCGCCGAAGGTGTTGGTTTCTTTCACGGTGATGCATAACAGCTGCATCCCCTCTTTTGCGGTATACCCGCCGAAGCTGTCGGTCAGCGCGGCGTCTTCAACGATGAAGTCGAAGAATTCGTTGCGCATCGTATCGCCAAGGTTGCCGTAATAAAGACCGTCTTCATCCTCGGAGTGCCGGGCGATGACGTTGCCGGTTTCTTTACTGGTGCCTCCGGAGCAGCCAGTGGTCAGTAATAAAGCGATTGTTAATAAAGCAGCAGCAAGTTTTTTCATAGTTCCTCCTCCATACCCGCAGATTTAGAATTTCCCTGATTTTAATCTGTGGTCTTGCGCTTTTATTCTACCTGATTTCGTTCATTTTTGGAACTTAAGATTTTCTCAATAAGGAAGGTTAGAGATAAAACAGACAACCGGCCAGCGCGCTGAGGATCAAAACGGGAATCGGACCCAGTTTTCCTTTGACGATCGCCGCCAGCGACAGCGCAAATAGAATCAGTGCCGTCCCGTTGAATTGCAGCGGCTGCTTCCATGAGGAAACCCCGCACAGCGCGATCAGAACAATCGTCGCGGCGGAGGCGGCGATCAGACCCACAGAAGCCGATTTCAACGTTTCAAGCAGATGCAATACCGCTTTCTGATCGCCGTTGCGGCTGAAAAAGCGCTGCAGCGCCAGACTGATCAAAATTCCGCACAGCACGCAGCCCCCGGTCGCCGCGATCGCCCCGGCCAGCCCGCCTAAACGCATGCCGACAAACGTCGAGGTGTTGACTGCCAGCGGACCGGGCGTCATCTGCGACAGCGTGATGATGTCGGTGAATTCCTGCAGCGTCAGCCACGGATGAACGACGACAGCCTGCTGCTGAATCAGAGGCAGGGTCGCATAACCGCCGCCGATGCTGAACAAACCAATTTTTAAAAAGGTGACAAACAAGTCCAGAATCAGATTCATGCCCTGTTCCTCCGTTGATTATTGATAAAACTGAGTACAAGCGAGATCCCCGTCCAGAACAAAAGCAGCGTCATCGCCGGAATTTCCAGGACAAAACCGCAGAAAAACGTGACGGGTAAAATCAAGCTGTGAAGCGTTTGCTTCTGCTTCAAGATCACAGCGCTCATCTCATAGACCAGCTGCACGATCAGCGCCGCAACCCCGGCTTCCATGCCTTTAAGGCAGGCATTGATGACCGGCTGGGTGCGGAAGGCATCATAACAGGAAGAAATCAGCGCCAGGATGATAAACGAAGGCATAACGGCCCCCACCGCACTGATCCAGGCTCCGGCCATGCCCAGCGTACGCCGGCCGGCCAGAACTGAGAGGTTGACAGCGATCGCACCGGGTGAGGATTGGGCAATCGCCGCCATCTCCAACAGCTCGGATTCCGTAAAGAGCTGTTTCTGCTGCACAAAGATCTTGCGGATCATCGGAATGACGATGTATCCGCCTCCGAACGTAAACGTACTGATATACAAATTGACGGCGAAAAGCCAGAGTCCGGTTTTCCATGATTTCATAAGTTTCACCCTCCGGATCTATTATCTGTAAAATAAAGGATGAAGTAAAATTGCAAAAATCTATGTTTTCCATTACTATTTAGTTATGCTAAAAAGACAGCGGCAAAATAGGACAGCGTGCCGCAAAGGAGGGATCAGGATGACAATCCGGCAGTGGAAAGTATTTCGGGCCGTGGTCGAGCAGGGAAGCGTTACCCGGGCAGCGCAGATCTTATATATGAGTCAGCCGGCGGTCTCGCATGTGGTGAGTGAAATGGAGCAGCAGTTAGGCTACACGTTATTAGACCGGATCGGCCGTCACTGCAGGGTCAACGGATGCGGTATGCAGCTGTACCATAAGCTTGTTCCCATTCTTGAAGCGATTGAAGATCTTGAACAAAGCACAGCTGATCTGGAAAAGCAGGCGCCATTACGGATCGGATCGAGCATTACGATCGCCAATATGTGGCTGCCTTCTCTGATAGCGCAGTTTCGTCGGCAATGTCCGAAGACGCCGGTGCAGGTACAGGTGGATCGGGCGAAGGAAATCGTCAGGAAAGTGCTGGCGAATGAAGTGGATCTGGGCTTTACCGAAGGAATATGTGAGGAAGAAAGCATCGTGAAGCTGCCATTTTCCCGCTATCGGCTGGCCTTTGTCTGCCGTCCGGACCTGCCGGCTGCCGGATTTGAAACGTTGAAGCTGGATCAGCTGGGGGATCAGGCGTGGTTATTGCGGGAGCCGGGCAGCGCGATCCGCGACAGTCTGGACAGTGCGCTGCGGCTGCGCCAGATCCAGGTCAAACCCGCCTGGGAAAGCGTCAATTCCCAAGTCCTGAAGCAAGCCGCGCTGGCCGGCTTGGGGATCGCGTTATTACCCCGGCAGATGGTTCGTTCACCCCTGGCGGCTGGCGAGCTGACGGAAGTAAAGATCGAAGGAATCGAATTGGAAAATCAGAACTGGATGATCTATCACCGCGATAAATTTGAATCGGAAGCGATTCGCTGCTGGAAACAATTAATCAAGCAAACTGAAAGGGAGAACGGCGATGAAGGAAGATTTTGAAGCGCTGGTGCTGGCGGTGATCAGCGAGATACCCTATGGCCAGGTTGCCAGCTATGGCCAGATCGCCGAGCTGGCCGGATATCCCCGCCATGGCCGGCATGTCGGCAAAGCTTGTTCACATTCTGAATTCTATGGCGATTATCCATGTCACCGCGTGGTCAACAGTCAGGGCCGGACAGCGCCGGGATGGGATGAACAGCGGTGCCTGCTGGAAGCAGAAGGCGTTGAATTTAAGCCCAACGGCTGCGTAGATATGGCAAAATATCAATGGCAGCTCCGGTAAAGGAGAGGAAGAAACAAAATGACGATAAAAAATGAAGGCTTGCGGGCCTATCCGAAGTTCTCGCTGTGTGGTCTGGCCTGCGGCTGCTGCACACTGTATCTGGGCGGTCATTGTCCCGGCTGCGGAGCGCCGGGCAGACCCCGCTGCAAGCTTTTGAAATGCGCCGCAGAACAAGGCGGGATTGAATATTGCAGCCAATGTGAACACTATCCCTGCAAGCTGATGTCCGCCATTGAGGATACCGTTTCGTTTGTGACCTGCCATCACCGGCTGAAGGATCTGGATCAGTTGAAAAGGATCGGGCCTGCCGCTTTTGAAGCACAGATGGAACAGAAACTGGCAATCCTGGCGGAATTGCTGGAAGATTATAACGAAGGCCGCCGCAAAAGCTTTTATTGTCGGGCCGTGACGCTGCTTCCTTTGGCGGAGCTGGAAACGGTCATGACAAGATTGCGGACGCTGGATCCGGCGATGCCAGTAAAGGAAAAAGCTGCCGCGGCGGTAAATCAGCTGCAGGCAGCGGCGCAGCGCCATGATATTCTCCTGAAACGAAATTTGAAGAAACCGGTTCAGGAGAAAACAAACGTTGAAAAGAAAGGGTGATTTATTTCATGATTCGAGAAATAGTAACGGATCCGATTCTGCTCAGCCGCCCCAGCCGGGAGGCAACGGACATGGATCTGGCCGTTGCGGCAGATCTGAAGGACACGCTGAGGGCGCATGCGGATCACTGCGCCGGAATGGCCGCCAACATGATCGGTCAGTCCGTCCGGATAATCGCGGTTTTTGTTGCGGATCAGCCGCTGGTGCTGATCAATCCGCAGGTCATTAAGGTCGAAGGGAGAAAATATACGGCTGAGGAAGGCTGTTTATCACTGTCAGGCACGCGCCGGGCGCAGCGCTTTGAAAAGCTGCAGCTGCGCTATCAGGATGAACAGGGCCGAATCAAGCAACGGACATTCAGCGGTTTTACCGCGCAGGTGATTCAGCACGAATTGGATCATTGCGAAGGCATTTTGATTTAAATCAGAAGGAAATAAGGAAAATGGCAAAATTACGAAAAATGTTGGGCGATGTCAATTCGCCGGAATGCATCGCAATGATGCGGCTGATCGAAACTCAGAGTGAAACCACACTGGCGCGCTGGTCTCTTGGGTATGTTGAAAGCAGGATCTTGCCGATCTATCAGAAAAAAGCCGGCGGGGATAACCGGCTGACTGCGCTGATTCAGGCGTGTCAAATGGTTGTGCAGCAAAATCAGCCGGGAAAGACAGGAAAACCGTGGATTCAGGAAGCCGGCCAGATCGCCCGGGAAACCCCAGATCCGATCACCCAGGCCGCTGCCCGCGCGATCGCTGCGGCCTGCGGCACACTGACCACGCCGACCAATGCGCTGGGGTTTCTGTTCTATGCGGCCGCGGCCCTTGTCTATGATCAGGGACTGGATTTGCCTGCGTCTGAAATGGAGGAGCTGACCCGTCAAATCTGGCAGGATGCGTATGCTTCGCTTTCAGCTCAATCCGTCAAGGACGAACCCTGTCCGGCAAAAATTCAGTGGCATTGTTAGGCTGAATCTGCGCAATCCTTATAATTTAAAAAAATCGACATGGAAAGCAGCATCGCAAAAAGATGCGCGCCTGCATACTTTGAGAAAGAAGATAAAAAGCTGTGGTCATCAATCAGGCAGGAATCAGCCGGAGCGACCACAGCTTTTTTTATGGACACTGCACAAGAACACTGCACAAGGACACTGCACAAGGAAACAGTACAAGAAAATCAAATCCGTTTGCGAATTGTTTGAAAATTATGCCTCGTTTAGATAAGCGGCGACAATTTCACACGTATAAGCCTTGTGGTAATCACGGTTTGGATAACTTGCGTCTTCCACGGCTTTGTCGATAAACTCAGCGTCGCTGACTTCCATCGTCGCCAGCTTCTTCAGAACCAGCACCAGACGCGCCTGATCAATGCACGGCGCTCCGTCGAGCAGAGTTGTCGTATAGCCGACATGCGCCAGCTTATCCTCATCTTTGCCGCTGGCTTTGCCCAGATACGCCAGCTTTTCCCGTTGATCGTTGTCGAAGAACGCCAGCGAGAAGCTGTTTTCCCGTTCGATCAGCGGGTAGGTGTGACGCTGCGGCCGAACGTACACGGTGACCACCGCTTTGTTCCACAGCCAGCCCATCTGAACCCAGTTGACGGTCATGCCGTTGACCTTGCCCTCGTCCTGAACCGTCAGCACGGCCCAGTCGTTATGGATCAGGGAAATCAGATTCCGATCCAGTTTTTCAATCTCAATTTTTTTCATGCTTTCACCTCAATTTCTATTGTATTCCCGAATCATTGAAAATGGCAGTGAAACGATGTTTCTGAAAGTGGTTTCAAATGTGCTGCGTTCCTTGATGAAAGAATTTATATCTTGTCAAGGAACATCCTGGAATGCGCGGATTAAGCAGTTCATTCCCCGATTTGTTTGTGTTACAATAACAAACAGAAAGGGCTTAGGAGTATGCGAGAAATTGAAGTCAAAGAAATACAGGAAATCGTAAGGGACTGCTGCAGCGGCATCGCCTTTGAATATCCTGACGACGTGATGGCGAAACTGGTCACCTATGCCGAAAAGGAAGACAAACCCAGGGCCAAACAGGCGCTGGCGCTGTTAATGGAAAACGCTGAGCTGGCCAGGACGAAGCGGCTGCCGATCTGCCAGGATACCGGGATGGCGGTCGTGTGGCTGACGATCGGCCAGGATGTTCACTTTACCGGGGGATCGATAAAGGACGCGGTCAACAAGGGCGTAGAAGAAGCCTATCAGGGAAGCTACCTGCGCAATTCCGTGGTCAGCGATCCGGTGTTTGAGCGGAAAAATACGCTGACCAACACTCCGGCGGTGATCTACACGGAGATTGTGGAAGGCGATCAGGTCGTGATCGAATGTGCGGCGAAGGGCTTCGGCTCGGAGAACTGCTCGCGCATCAAAATGTGCAAGCCGGCCGAAGGCGTCGAAGGCGTCCGGGATTTCATCCTGGAAACCGTCAAGCTGGCCGGCCCGAACGCCTGTCCGCCGATGGTCGTCGGCGTCGGTGTCGGCGGGACGATGGATTATGCCGCCTACCTGGCTAAGCGGGCATTAGTCCGGCCTTTGGACAGTGAGAATGAGAACGAACAATACCGCCAGCTGGAACGTGAATGCCTTGAACAGATCAATCAGCTCAACATCGGACCGATGGGGCTGAAGGGCCGCACGACGGCGCTGAAGGTCAACATCGAATGGTTTCCGACGCACATCGCGGGCATGCCGGTGGCGGTCAACATCAACTGCCATGTAACCCGGCATAAAAAGGTGGTGCTGTAATGAAGAAAATTCAACTGCCGTTAACGATGGAAGACCGCCGGTCCCTGCGCGCAGGGGAACAGGTGCTGTTAAGCGGCGTGATCTATACGGCGCGGGATGCGGCGCACAAACGGATGAAGGAGCTGCTGGACGCCGGAGCACCGCTGCCGTTTGATCTGAAGGATCAGATTATTTATTATGTTGGTCCGACCCAGACGCCTCCGGGGATGACCTTTGGCAGCGCCGGCCCGACCACGGCGACGCGCATGGACGTCTATACCCCACAGCTGCTGGATCTGGGCCTGGCCGGTATGATCGGCAAGGGCAAGCGCAGCGATGCGGTCAAGCAGGCGATTATCCGCAATCAGGCGGTCTATTTCGCCGCGGTTGGGGGAGCCGGCGCGTTGTTGGGCCTGCGCGTGAAAAAAGCCGAAACGATCGCGTTTGAGGATTTACAAAGCGAAGCGATCCGGCGGCTGGAGGTCGAGGATTTCCCGGTCTTCGTCTGCTTCGACAGTCAGGGAAACGATCTGTACGCTGAGGATTTTGAATGATCGCCGTCAGCGCCTGTCTGGCGGGGAGGGCCTGCCGCTATGACGGCAAGGCCAATACCGTGCAAGCGCTGAAGGAAATGGTTGAACGCGGGGAAGCCGTGGCGATCTGTCCGGAAGTGCTGGGCGGACTGGGCATCCCGCGCGATCCGTGCGAACGCCAGGGCTGCCAGATCTGCACGCAGTCCGGTAAGGACTGCACTGCCGAGTACCGCAAGGGCGCCGAAGCCGCGCTGGCGCTGATTCAGAAACATCATATCACGCTGGCGGTGCTGAAAGCCAAAAGTCCCTCCTGCGGCAAAGGTTTGATTTATGATGGAAGTTTCACCCGCACGCTGAGGGAAGGCCACGGTTTGACAACCGAGCTGTTGATCCAAAACGGCGTCCGGGTGTTCACGGAAGATGAGTGGCAAGAAGAAAAGGAGAATTCACAAAAAGCATGAACGCAACAGAACAAACCCCGGAACAGTTCCGGTGGGAACATGATTCACTGGGCGAAATCGAAGTCCCGAAAGAGGCCCTCTACGGCGCGCAGACACAGCGGGCCATGACCAATTTCCAGATCACCGGCCGGCGGATGCATACGCAGATGATCCGCTCGATCGGCAAGGTCAAAAAAGCCAGCGCCTACTGCAACAACCAGTGCGGATTTCTGGATGATGAACGTCTGAAGTATATCACCGAGGCGTGCGACGAGGTCATCGCTGGCAAGCTGGATCAGTGGTTTATCACCGACTGTATCCAGGGCGGGGCGGGCACGTCGTTCAACATGAACGCCAACGAAGTCATCGCCAACCGGGCCGCGCAGCTGGCCGGCCGCGAGATCGGCGTCTATGATTATATCCATCCGAACGATCATATCAACTTCGGTCAGTCGACCAACGACGTCTTCCCGACCGCCGGCCGTCTGACGGCGCTGGCTTTGGTCGAGGTGCTGTTAAACGAATTGACCGAGCTGCAGCATTCCCTGCTTAAAAAAGCGAAGGAATTCGACGGCGTGATCAAGATGGGCCGGACACACCTGCAGGACGCCGTTCCGATTCGTTTAGGTCAGGAATTTCATGCCTATGCGACGATGGTCGGCCGCGATATCAAGCGAATCCGTGTCGCCTTCAATGATCTGAAGGCCGTCAATATGGGCGCGACGGCTGTCGGCACAGGCTTGAATGCCGATGAAAAATACAAGAAGATGATCGTGCCTGTGCTTTCAGAAATCAGCGGCATCACGCTCAGCTCCGCCAAGGATCTGGTCGACGGCACCCGCAACTGCGATACGCTGGCGTTTGCCTCCGGCGCGCTGAAGGTGCTGGCAGTCAATCTGTCCAAGATGTGCAACGATTTGCGAATGATGGCCTCCGGGCCGAAAGCCGGCTTAGCGGAAATCAAGCTGCCGGACCGGCAGCCGGGCAGCTCGATCATGCCGGGCAAGGTCAATCCGGTCATCGCCGAGGTCTGCAACCAGGCTTGCTTCAACGTCATCGGCAACGACGTGACGATCGCCAAGGCGGCGGAAGCCGGACAGCTGGAGCTGAACGTCTTCGAACCGGTGCTGTTTAAGAATCTGTTCGAGTCGATTGAGATTATGGCTAACGCCTGCCATACGCTGCGTCTGAACGCGATCGACGGCATTAAGGCGAATAAGGAAAACTGCCTGTTCTTCGTTGAACGCTCGGTTTCCCCGATCACGGCCTTTGCCCCGCATATCGGCTACGCCAATGCCAGCCGGATCGCCAAGCAGGCGCTGATCGAAAACCGCACGCTGCGCGAGGTGCTGCTGGAAAGCGGATTGATTACCGAGCATGACCTGGAAATCATCATGGACGTTCAGGAAATGACCAAGCCGGGCATTCCGGGCAAGAAACGTTTAGCCAAAAATAAGAAGAAAGAAAAAGTGGAGGGATAACACAATGACTGTTTATGAAGACGCACTGAAACTGCACGAACTGCACCATGGCAAATTATCCATCGAACCGAAGGTTCCCTGCGAAACACCGGAAGATCTGACGCTGGCCTACACGCCGGGCGTCGCTCAGCCGTGTCTGGAAATCAACAAAGATCCGGAAAATGCCTACCGCTATACCGGCAAGGGCAACACTGTTGCGGTTGTCACCGACGGTACTGCGGTGCTGGGCTTAGGCGATATCGGCGCGGTCGCCGGTCTGCCGGTCATGGAAGGTAAGGCGTTATTGATGCACCGCTTCGCCGGGCTGGACGCGTTCCCAATCTGCGTGGATTCCAAGGATCCGGAAGACATCATCAAGGTCTGCAAGCTGATTTCCCCGGGCCTGGGCGCGATCAATCTGGAAGACATCAGCGCTCCGCGCTGCGTGGAGATCGAACGGCGTTTGATTGAAGAACTGAACATCCCGGTTTTCCATGATGATCAGCATGGTACGGCGATCGTCGTTCTGGCGGCACTGATCAACGGTCTGCGGTTAACAGGCAGAAAGCCGGAAGACATGAAGGTCATCGTCAACGGCGTCGGCGCGGCCGGCAGCTCGATTATCAAGATGATGTACAACTACGGTTTCAAGAACATTCTGGCGTTTGATTCCAAGGGCGTATTGCATCCGGATAAAAAGGACAGCTACAACCCGCTGAAGCAGGAGCTGCTCGAATACACCAATCTGCATGGCGAAAGTCCGGCGGACTTAAAGGCGGCGTTAGTCGGCGCGGATGTGTTCATCGGCGTTTCCAAGGGCAACCTGTTGACGAAGGAAGACATCGCCACGATGAACAAAGATTGCTTCATCGTCGCTTTAGCGAACCCGACACCGGAAATTGATTACTATGAAGCGAAAAAGGGCGGAGCGCTGATCGCCGCGACCGGCCGTTCCGATTTCCCGAATCAGGTCAACAACCTGTTAGCCTTCCCGAGCATTTTCCGCGGGGCATTGGATGCGAAAGCGACCCAGATTACCGAGGACGTCAAGATTGCGGCCGCTCAGGCGATCGCCGATCTGATTCCGGCGGAGGAACTGACGGAAGAATACATCATTCCATCGCCGTTTGATTCCCGCGTTGTCCCGGCTGTTTCCAAAGCGGTCAGAGAAGCCTGCATCAAGAGCGGTTATATCCGGAAATAAGTTCTGTGTTTCAAGTCCTGGTTGTAAGCTGAAGTCAGAAAGTGGGGGTAATGAGTATGAGCTATGATTTCACAACTCGAATCAACCGACAGTCCCAGAATTCCAGCAAGTGGAAAGGGATGCGTAAGCAAAACCCGGAAGTGCCGGAGGGAATCGTTCCGTTATCCGTCGCGGATATGGAATTAATGAATCCGCCGGAGATCATTGAAGGTCTGAAACAGTTTCTCGATCACCGGATCTTAGGCTATACCGACGCCGGTGAAGATTACTACACGGAAACGGTGAACTGGATGCAGCGCCGCCATCATTGGACAATCGAAAAAGAGTGGCTGGTTCTGCTTCCGGGCGTCGTCACGGCCATCAACGTCGCCGTCCGCGCGTTTGTAAAACCGGGTGAAAAGATTGCGATCCTCACACCGGTCTACTATCCGTTTAAAAAGACGATTGAAGCCTGCGGCTGCACGCCGGTGACCAGCAGTCTGATCAATCAGGAAGGCGTATATTCGATCAATTTTGACGATCTGGAAGCCAAGCTGGCCGATCCGGAAGTGAAAATGTTGATCTTCTGCAGTCCGCATAATCCGATCGGCCGCGTCTGGACGAAGGCGGAACTGACGCGGGTCGGCGAACTGTGTCTGAAACACGACGTTCTGATCGTTTCCGATGAGATTCATTTCGATCTGATTCTGCCAGGTTACGAGCATACCGTCTTCGCTTCGTTGTCGCCGGAATTGAGCGACCGCATGATCGTCTGCACGTCGGTCTCGAAGACGTTCAATCTGGCGGGGATGCAGTGCTCGAATATCGTGATTCCCAACGCTGAGCTGCGCGCAGCCTACAAGGCCACGATGAGCAGTTATATCAACGGTCATCTGAACATCATGGCCTATGAAGCGGCGACACTGGCATATCGTCATTGCGAGGGCTGGCTGGATGAGCTGCTGGGGTTGTTGGAAACCAACCGTAAAACGGCTGTCGAATTCTTCGCCAGCCATTTCCCGAAGGCGATTGTATCTCCGCTGGAAGGAACATATCTGTTATGGGTGGATCTGCGGGCTTATTTCGCGGATCAAAACGAACAGGAAGAATTCATGACAAAGAAAGCGCTGTTGTTCTTGGACGAAGGGTATTTGTTCGGTGAGGAAGGCAGCGGCTTCGAGCGGATCAACCTGGCTTGTCCGACGTCTTTGTTGGAAGAGAGTCTGGCCCGGATGGCGCAGGCTTACGAAAAGGACTCCGCCGCCGCATAAGCGGATTTTCCTGATCGGATAGCATTTCACCGTAATATTAGATAATCGTAAAAAAGTGGCTTTATCGAATGAAACCGGCCTCTCGCTTCAAGGAGGCAGAGCGGACATCGTTGGAGCCGCTTTTTTGTTTTCCTGCTGGAGGGAGGGCAGGAGATTACCTTCAAGGAGTAACTATTGAAAATAGTTTCATTACTTTCTTCAAAATTTGTTAATATTTATCAAATTTCATCGAAATGAGCGGGGCTTTTTCAAAAAAACCGCAATATTAGAAGTGATGGGAGATGAAAGAAATGATCGTTGAAGCCAACCAGATTCATGAAGACAAAGCGGGGTACAGACCAACGAGATGGCGTACCGAAGAAAAGGGAGATCAAAATATCGGAATACAGCCGTCCGTATCGAAGTCGTCCATTCTCACCGACTGGATCCTGAAGTCTGTCTTGGGCAATCCTGAAGATACCGAAGCGCTGACTTGTTTTTTGTCGCAATGGAATTACTGCACGATTCGTTCGCTGACCGTTGAGGCGCAGGAAGCCCGTGTAGATCACGCGGACCAGAAAGCCATCCGTTACGATATCCATGGGATCATCAATGACGAAATCTTCTTTGTGATCGAATCGCAGCGGCATGGCGATTTTAAAACGATCATGAAGCGGATGCAGTATTACCTGGCCCGGCTTTTAGCGGGACAGAAGCTGCGGGGGAAGGAATATGGACAGATGAAAGCGGCGTGGCTGATCCTGATCGCGGATTATCCGTTTTTCCCCCGATCCGGGATTGTGACGGATGAGACGGAAATGAGTTTAAGAACAATGCAGATCCCCTTGACACAAATAACTCATTTGAGTATTATGGAGACAGGAAGAACCGATTATCTGACGGCGAAGCCGGTTTGGAAACTGAGCGGACTGGAACGGTGGGCAATCTTGTATGGAAACCTGGCGAAACCGGAAAAGCGGGAATGGATCGAGCAGATTTGTAATCAAGATGAGAATCTCAGAAAGGTGGTCAGGAAGATGAGTGAGATGACGATGGACTTTGAAGCTTATTTCAGAGAAACGAAGGCGATCATGGCGGAACTGGAAAGAGCGGATCGTCAGCGGGAATGGCTGGAACAGGGCATGGAACGAGGTTTGGAACGAGGCGAATTATGCAAAGTCATTAAACTGGTGCTGAAAAATATGAAAAAAGGCAAGCCCATTTCAGAAATTGCGGAGATTTTAGATGAAGATGAAACTGTAATCCGACAGATATTTTCCTGTCATGAAAACTATCCTGAATTGACTGCGGAACAGATTGCGGAGAAGATAAAAAATTACGCATGAATTTCTTTTTTTGATGCTGTAATGAAGTGAGAGAAGAGGAGTAAAATACCGGTAGAATATGAAGAATCTCTCAGTGGTATTCCACCTTCTTTCAATACCGTTAAACTATTTTCCAGTTTCAAAATCTTTAAAATTAAAAAAGCTAAGGAAAAGGCACGCCGAAGCGTGCCTTTAGGTTAATTAGATGCTTCTTCCTCGTCCGCCGTTTGGAAAACTTCTTCGATTTCCTTTTCTTCGGCAGTTTCTTCCGCAGCAGCCTGCTCGATCATGACGATCTTGCTTTCCAGATGCGCACCTTGCAGCACACTGAACTGTTTCGCTGTGATATCGCCTTCAATCCAGGCGTTTTTCTGAACATGCAGGTCTTCCGCAATCATCAGATTACCATAGATCTGACCGTCGGTCAGACATTCCCCGGCGCTAACATTGCCGCGGATGCTGCACTCCCGATCCATGGTTAACGAATTCGTGCAAACCACATTGCCTTCGATCTGACCGTTGCGCAATTCCAGATTCATCGCAGTTACATCGCCATTAATCTGGCCTTTCACTAACAGATCCTTGCCACAATGCACACTGCCGTTAACGGTACCGAGAATCGTCAGGCTGCAATCGCATTCCAGATCACCGTTGATCGTTACGTCTTCGGTTAATACGGATTCCTCCGCGCTGATCGTCTGCTTATTTTCCATTTTTTCCACTTCCTCCTGTTTTGGCTGGGGTATCATTTCCGTTGCAGGAGCTGCAACGTTTTCAAAGAATGCTGGTTCATCATCCAGTTCTTCTTGTTTTTTGCGATTTCTAAACATATAGCCCTCCTGTTTCTGTTATTCATTATTCCAGTTTTAACGCGAAAGTCAATTCTTGAAAGCTGGAAAAAATCTTACGATTTATTTACGCCCTGAATTTGCGGTTCGATTACGGTTATACCGGATAATTCTGACTTGGATCAGAATACGACTTTTCCTGAATTCCGCTTGCGTTTTTCCAGAGCATTCGTTATCCTGAGAATCAGGAGGCGATGAACATGGATATTTCATTTGATGTCGGAACATCCTGTTTCAATGTCAGGACCTGTGCGGTGATGCTTTGCGGTGAAAATCTGCTTGTGATGAAGGATAAGAAACTGCCTTATGCCTATTTGCCAGGCGGCCGCGTAAAGCTGAATGAAACAGCTCAACAGGCATTGATTCGTGAATTACAAGAGGAAATCGGGATCCAGGCTGTAATTGAAAGGCCGTTATGGGTGACGCAGGCGTTCTTCACGGAAGCGGCCAGCCAACGGCGGTTTCATGAAATCTGTTTTTATTTTCTCGTTTCCTTGCGTAAATCCTCCTTGCTGCGGTCGATGAATTCTTTTTCCCGTTGGGAAGGCCAAATAGAACATCGTTTTGAATGGGTTGCTTTCAATGAATTAAGTCATCTCAATTTTCAGCCGGAATTCGTCAAAACCCATGTCAGAACCTTACCGGACCATGTGGAATTGATACTGGATCAAAATTGAAGATGAATCCTGTCCTCTTAGATAAGGTCTGCTTAAAAAATTTCGCCAGAATTCAATCAAATCTATATACAAAAAAACAGTATGGGAAACAGGATACAGGCAGATGATTATTTCTGCATGGCATCCTGTTCTTTTTGGATTGAAGGCCTTTTCTTTGAAAGGACAGGCGCAGCCTGAGTGGACTTATAGGCTGGTTCATGATCTATCAATCCCCATGGACACATTGTTTCTATGATTGGATAGAGCGAACGGCCTTTATCTGTGGGCTGTTCTCTAACTTCACCTGGATTTGCGGATACTTTTGCCGCAGGATCAGTGCGTCTCTTTCCATTTTCTTTAATAGTCCGCTTAAGGTTTCATACAGAATCGTTCCCCTTTTCCGATACAACTTGTTAAACCTGATTTTTTAATGTTCAACTAATCAACATAATATAATTTGATGAGTCGCCATTTTCTTCCGATCATCGTCAAAGTATAACCAGATGGCTATCTGACACCGATTGCTTTTTTCGGCTGACTTATTCGATACTCATGGATATCACTTCTCTGAAGGAGGGTATATATCAGAAAAGTATGTACTTCATCAGGGAAGAACCGATAATAGAATTTCCACGATAAAAAGCATTCGAGAAAGGAAAGGGAGATCAAAATAAAACATGTGTTAGTGATCCTGAGCGGCGGTCGTCCAAAGGAAAATATCCGCCAGCTCGTTGATCAGGGGGAGAAGGATGCGGGTTATCCGACAGAAGATGTTTCTTCGGATGAAGCCCGTGACGAAGGATGCCCGGGCCGCAATGTCTATCATTATGGCAACCCTTGTGTTCAGCACGACGATTTGCATTCACTGATTTTGAAAATCAAAACAGTGTTGTTGATTTGTGTTTGCTCCCCCCGCTTTATTTTTGGACATTTTCCGCGAAGCTGAAAGCCTTCGTCGGCCGCTTTTATTGTCTGGCGTAAAACGGATCAGAATTTGCCGCTGATCCGTTATAATAGTATAAGGTTTATGACTGTGCCCTCCTTATGGCTTCGGCAGACGCTTATTTTCGGATCTTTGAGCAGGCAGTGTTCTATTATCAGTTTGCGATTGTCAATGATATCAGTTTTTATGATCTTGGAATGCTTTTTTCCGGCGTCCATGGCAATACCAACAGAATGCCTGAAATCGCACAGAATGGTTATCTGAAAAAAACTGTCAATAGGGAAAAACGGTAATGACGACGGATTCACGATGAGTCTGACGTTAAACGCAAATCTGGAATTGAAGAGAACAGCATCATAAAGAGGTACAGTGCTGCCATAACGTTTTATTATCGGGCAGCTGAATTTTCTTAAGCTGCGGCTTTGGTTACTTTTGATTCACGGATCATACAATGGCGGGCGGTTGTTCGACATTCTGCTTTTCAGCAAGCGCGATGAATGCTTCCAGTTCCGGCGACATCCGCGCGCCATACCACGCGATGCCTAACGGCATCGGTCTGACATCCTTCAGCGGAATTTTCAATAAGCCGGAGAATTTCTTTGACCGCGAGCAGGGCAGAATGGTGAAACCGATTCCCGACTGCACCGCGATCAACATACTGTCAAAACTTGTGTAAACGGTCTGTACTACGATCTTTTTTGCCTGCAGCTGCGGCCTTGTGATCAGCCGCGGATTGCGGTGCAGCTCCGTATTGGCCAGGATCAGCTTCTGGCCTGCCAAATCGTCGAAAGTCAGATATTTATACGCTGCCAGCGGATGCGTTTTACTGACAAGCACGTAATACTGCGATTCCATAATCGGCAGAAATTTCAACTTGGGATCACTCTCCACTTCGTATTGATAACAGAAGGCCATCTCCACTTCGCCGGTGATCAGCAGCTGACGGCTGCCGCGATCCTCCTGCGTCAGGATATTAACATGAATCAGCGGACATGTCTCCGAGTAATTTTTGATGATCTGCGTCAGCTTGCCGTAATCAGCCAGACGGCGGACTAACAAGTTAATCAGCTTCGGCGTCTGGGCGTTCATCGACTGTACAGTTTGAACGATCGCTTCCAGCTGCCGCAGCAGCGGTTCCATTTGCTTATAAAAATAGGACCCGGCGGCTGTCAGCTCCACGCTGCGGTGCGTGCGGTTGAACAAGGTGACGCCCAGCTCCGTTTCCAGCGCTTTGATCTGATAGCTGACGACCGGCTGCGTGGTATAGAGCAGTTCGGCGGCACGGATGTAGCTCAAGGTTTGAGCGACGGTAAGAAAAGCACGGATCTGGCTGGTGTTCAACGACAATTCCCCCTTTGTGATCATATTGACGATCAGCTAATCACATTGTATCAGATTTCTTGATGTATAATAAAAAAATTTTATTAAACGATAAAGTATTTCGATTGTTTGAAACCCCTTGCAATCCTATAATGAAATCGACAAAAGTTTCACAATGTGAAACCAGAGGAGGGAAAGAAAATGAAGAATATTTCTCGACGGGACTTTTTGAAAGGCAGCGCCGCGACCGTCGCGGGGGCTGCGGCACTGGGGCTGTTAGGTGCTTGTTCGTCCAACGACGCACCGGCGGCTGCGACAACGGAGGAAAAGTTTGACAAGGAATGCGATTTCCTGATCGTCGGCTATGGTTTGGCGGGGGAAGCCGCCGCGCTGGAAGCCAACGACATTGACCCCAACGCCAAGATCTGTATTCTGGAAAAAATGGAAGAAGCGCAGGCGGGCGGCAACTCGATCGCATCCGGCCAGACCGTGATCGTGCCGGCGCCGGATGATCTGGAGACCTTTAAGAAATACCTGATCGCCTGCAGTCAGCCGAATCCGATTCCGGAAGAATATGTCGATTTCATGGCGAAGGAATTCTCTGATCAGCGCGGCTGGATTCAGGCGACGGTTGATAAAGTGGGCTATGAGCTGGGCTATGTCGGCGGAGGACCGCTGGCCTGGGGCTCATTAGTTACGGAATTCCCGGATCTGGACGGATCCAGCTTTAAGGGCTGTTCCGCGCATGTCCGCAAAGCCGGAACGACGTTCGAATACGGCGGCGTCTGGAGAGGTTTCGATCTGGCGGTTCGTGACCGCGGTGAAAATATTGAACTGATGTTCTCAACGGCCTTTACAAGCTTGATTCAGAATCTGGAAACCAAAGAGGTTAAGGGCGTCGTCGCCAAGGGCGCGGATGGCAAGGAAATCCGCATCAAAGCCAATAAGGGTGTCCTGTTGGCCTGCGGCGGTTACGAAAATAATTTACAGATGCAGCGCGATTTCCATGGGATGGACGTTGTTTACACCGGCGGGACTCCGGGCAACACAGGCGATGGCATCCACGCGTTGATGAACACTGGCGCGAAGATCTGGCACATGAAGAATCAGACGCAGTCGGGCGGCTTCTGGCTGGGCATCAAGGTGCCGGAACACGAAGCGACATTCATGCGCAACTTCTCGATGGCCGGCAAGAGCTGGATCGAGGTCTGCGCCGATAACAAGCGTTTCTACAACGAATCCGCGGCGTATCATCGTCAGCACATGAAATTTAAGGAATACGGCCATTATGTCGATCTGCCGCATGACCGCGCTCTGCCGGTTGATTTGATCTTCGATGAAAAGACCCGCACGGCCGGCGCGATCGTCACGAAGTGGCTGAGCTGGCCGATCACAACTGAAGGCTACGTCTGGTCCGACGATAACTCCGAAGAAGTGGCGAAGGGCTGGATCATCAAAGCCGATACGATTGAAGAACTGGCAGAAAAACTGGGCCGCGATCCAGAAGCGCTGAAAGCCACGATCGACGACTACAATGCCGGATGCAAATCCGGACGCGACGAATTCGGCCGCAGCGTGGAAACAATGGAACCGATTGATACCGCACCGTTCTATGCCGTCGGCATTACTCCGACGCTGGTGGCGACGACCGGCGGCGCGGAACGCAACGTCAAAGCTCAGGTGCTGGATTGGAATGACAATCCGATTCCGAATCTGTACGAAGCCGGCGAGTTAGGCTCGTATGTTTCCAACCTGTATCAAAATGGAATGTTCTTGGCGGAAGCCATCGCAACCGGACGTGCTGCGGCGGATACGGCATTCGGCGGCCGTTCGACGGTCACGACGGAGGTCAGCGGCGAGGTTGAGGAAACTATCGACATCACCAAGAAACCGGATGGTCAGTATGATCAGCTGATCAAGGGCAATCATGGCGAGTACACACTGCGGGCTACGGTTGAGGGTGGCAAGATTACCAATCTGGAAATCGTATCCGGACGCGAAAATATGTTTATGGACGACGACCAGCTGAAAGCCTTCTTCGACGAAGTGATCAACGGTCAGAATGTCGAAGTCGACGCGATCTCCGGCGCCACGCTGGATTCCAACAACCTGTTGGACGCGTTAAAGGCAATCTTCAAATAAGCTTCAGCGGTAAAAACAAATTCATCCGCAGAAAGGAAAGCAATCCGCAGGATCCCTATTCCGGAAGGCGCGGGGAGGCTGGCTGCGATTCCCTCCGGCTTTGGCAGTCAACTTCCGCCTTTCCTTCACGTCAATCCTTCAATGTTATAGCTTCCTGACAAGAGTCTGTCTTTCCCAAAATAAGGGGCAGACTCTTTTTTTGCAATTTTAAAGTTCTGCACGAGGTCGGGGATTGCATTGGGAATGCGGAAACGCGTACAATAAACGAAGAATCAGGCGCAGGCGCTCTCCGTTGAAAAAGGGCTTGAAAAGGTTTGGGATCAGTGGAAGGCTGGAGCTAAGGAAAATGCGCGGAGGTTGGAATTCGATGGAGTCCATGGGGAGGAATGTGAAATGAAAGAAAAAGCGAAGCAATTTCATCAAAGGTGCCGAAACGGATGTTGGCTGATCGTGATCGTCCAGCTGACAGGTTTATTTCTGCGATGGGCTTCTCTGCCTGATCGGATCCCGGCTCATTTCGACGCGGCCGGAAAGGTCGACCGCTGGGGAAGCAAAGCTGAGCTGCTGGTTCTGCCATGGATTTCAATTCTGATGATGGCGGGTTTGGAATGGGTCAGCCGGCATCCGAAGCTGTGGAATATTCCGGTTGCAGTTACGGAACATAACCGCGAAGCGCTTGAGGCAGTTACATTGAGGATTCTCTCCCTGGCAGAGCTGCTTGTGGTCCTCTGGTTTGCACTGCTGGAATATTTCAGCATGACTGGCCGTTCACTGCCCGCCGGGTTGATCCTCGGGTTTGTGCTGAGCGTGGCTGTCGGAATTTGCGCCGCTATTTTCTGGTGCGTGCATACTGCGAAAAAATACCGCTGATCCCAATAGCCGGAGAGTGAGGACAACGTTTGGGATACCGATGATAAAATCAATCAAAGATCCGCGGCGGCCTGGAAAGAAAGCGTATGGGAAACTGTCTGGCGGCCGAGAATTGGTTATGCTGCCAAACTGCGAAAAAAAGTGGTCAAAGTCGTGGCAATGACATTGAAATTTGGCTACAATGAGAACCAGAAATATCCAATCGCGGGATTCTACAAGCCTGCGATCAGAAAATTCCATGTCCGCCGCCGCTTGCGGTTTTGTCCGAGGCATGGGATCATGGGATAAAAAAGAATCTGAGGAAAAGACCGATGTTAAAAAAGATGATGAAAATACTGGGACTGGCGCTCTGCCTTAGCGGCTGCACGGCAGTTCCGGCCATTCCCTCTCAACCGCAGGCCCTCTCGGCGATCCCTTTTGCAGAACTTAAGACGCCATTAACGCTGCTTTTCTCGTCAGATCTTCATTATCAAAGCGAGCGGCTGCAGTCGCAGGTGTCCGTAGTGCCGCAGATGATCTACAACGAAGCCATCACTTCGGCGATGCTGGCACAGATGGAAGCGGCGAAACCCGACTACATTATCCTGACAGGTGATTTAGTCAATCAGGGCGATGCACAGGATCATCAGAAAATGGCTGAACTGCTGCGGAAAGTGAATGAAACCGTACCGGTGCGGGTGATTTGCGGCAACCATGATCTGGCGATGGTAACCCGCGAGGAATTTGTGTCTCTGTATCATGAATTCGGATATGATCAGGCTTATTCGCGCGATCCCGCGTCGCTGAGTTACGCGGAGCTTACCGAGGCCGGCGTGCTGTTGATTCTGCTCGATACCAACAGTGAACGACCCGGCGGCAGTGAAGGAACACTGTCCGCCTCGACATTGGAATGGCTGAAAACACTGGGAAATCAGGCGCGCGAGTCAGGCTGGCTGACACTGACGTTCAGCCATCACAATCTGCTCGATCACACCGTGACCACATCCAACGATATCGTCCATACGGCCGATGCGGCGAAGACATTGCTGGAACAGCTGAATATCAGGACGCACATCAGCGGTCACCGCCACACGGGGCATATTCAGACGGAAACGATCGGATCCCAAAGTCTGACGGAAATCGTACTGCCGATGCCGATTGCCTGGCCGAATACCTATGGCCGCATCGAGATCAGCACGCAGGGAGAGCTGGACTACACGCAAAGGACAATCGACGTCGCCACCTGGGCGAAGAAGCAGGGACTTTCCAACCCCGATCTGCTCGACTTTCCCGCCTATTCGGTCCAGGCTCAACGCCAGGCAAATCAAAACACGCTGGATTCTACATTGAAAAATGTGGAACTGACTTGTGAACAGCGGCAAGCGATGGAGGATTTGTTTCAGCAGACGATGTTCAGCTACCGTCAGGGTCAGCTCGATCAAGTCCGGGCCGAGCTGCTTGCGCATCCCGGCTATCAAGCCTGGCAGACGCTGGGACCGGATACCATCTGGAAACGCTGGCTAAAGGCGTTGTTAACCAGGACTGAACAAAGTCCTGGAGATCACGTTCATGTGGCGTATTGAAGTCCGGCGCCCAATCCGATAATCCACGGGCGACGTTAAAACTGAAAATACCGATAGGACAAGCAACATGTTAAACAAAGACAGGATGAGGAGAATCAAAGATGACGGCATTGGATCAGGAATGGGAAGAAATCCGCAGACAGCGGGACCGACAGGTGAAACTGAAGGCTCAGTTGGAGCGCCTGAAAGCTCAGCAGGTAACGTTGAATGGAGAAGTCGGGCAGCGGAAGCAGCGATTAAAGAAGGAAGAACAGGATGTTGATCAGCTTGAAGCCTTCAGCTGGACCACTTTGTGGGCACGGCTTAACGGTCAGTGGCATGAAAAACTGTCAGAGCAGCGTCAGGAAGCGGTTGTCGCCGCCGTCAGAGTTGAGGCCGCCTGCCGGCAGCAGGAAAAACTGGAAGCCCGGATCGCCCGGATCGAACAGGAGCTTCATACGCTGAAGGATTGCGGGAAACGTTGGGCATCGCTGTTGGAACAGAAAGCGGATCAGCTGGCGGAGGAACATCCGCAGAAAGCCGCCGCCCTGTTGCGGCTGGAAATGCGGCAGAGGGAATGGGAGCGAAAGCAGAAGGAATTGCGGGAAGCCGCCGACGCCGGGGAAATGGCGCGGGGTCTGGCTTGCCAGCTGGTTGAAAAAATGGATGAAGCGCGGACGTGGGCGACCGTCGATTTATTTGGCGGCGGAATGATCACCGGCTTTGTGAAGCATCGCTGTCTGGATGAGGCGCAGCAGCTGGCCCGGCAGCTGGAAGAGCAGCTGCGTTGTTTTGAAAGCGAGCTGGCGGATGTGGAGCTTCACCCCTCGCTGGGATTAACGCTCGATCCGTTTTTACGAATTCTGGATATCCTGTTTGACAGTTTCGTTACGGACTGGACCGTTTCGGAGCGGGTGGAAAAAGCTTGCGTTCAGGCTGAACGGACCCGCAGGGAGATTCAAGCGCTGCTGGATCATCTGATGGCGCTGCAGGATCAGGCCTGCCGTGAAAGCGCAAAGCTGACGCGCCAGCGCAGACTTTTGATTGAGCAGGCTTGATTTCAGAAATCGAGGTCTTTCTTAATCGCCGCGCTGTTGCCGCCCAATGAAAAAGACCCAGCCCGGGTTGCAGCCGGGCTGGGTTTCGCTTTTTCAGCGCACTTATGGAAAAAGAAAATTAATGAATATTGGCGATCATTGGCATAAAATCAAGCTTTTCATCCTGAGGCAGCATCTGAATCGTCACTTTGACACCTTTGGATTCGATGTAACGGAAATCTTCCGCTTCCTGCGGCGTAACGCAGACAGTATGCTTGATGCGCGTGGATCCGATTTTATTCGAAATGTTGCCGACATTGATGGTTGGCATGAAATAACCCAGATCCAGAACCTTTCTGGCGGTAGCCGGCCCCCGCATGATAATCATCAGACGGTCTTTATCATAAGCATTTTCATTTAATCGCTGAACCGCGCGTTCCGCATTGAGAATGGATAAGCGGGAAGAAGAAGGACAGGCCATTTTCAATGCGATTTTCTGGATGTCGTCAACAGCGGCTAAATCATCAATGACCAGAATACGTGTAATATTCAGCTGATTTGTCCAAACGGTAGCCACCTGACCATGGATCAGCCGTTCGTCGATGCGGATGTTCAATATACTCATGATGCTTCTCCTTTCTGATCCGCAAACAAGATTTGCGGGTCGATGACATGAATGGCTTCTTTGGCTTCCAGCAGCGCGTTGTCAATTAACTGACGCGAACTCTGGCTGCCATTGCGATGAACAAGCAGATAGGTCAGTAAGGTTAAGGTCGTCTCCGTGATGATTTTAACTTTCTTATCCGGAAGCTGTGTCAGGCAGGCTTCCATTGGAAAGCCGCCCTGAATGTCGCACAGACACAGGATTTCTTCGGTTTCCGGCTCCCAGGCTTCAATCTGGTTACGCAGATTTTGACGATAGACGTCGAGATCCTCGTTCAGCTTGTAGTCCAGCGCCTGCAGATAAGCCTGCGGACCGCATAACATTTCCGCCGCTTCCCGCATCCCACAGGCAAAGTGATCATGACCACAGATCAGAATTCCAATCATAAACTCATCTCCTCGTTTCTTCAGAGGAAGATCGATCGCCGGCGAGAGGCTGCCGGCTCCGTATCTCGCTTCTACTCTTATTATAACGGCCAAAAAGAGGTTGAACAGCGTTAGGGAAGGGGTTGGAAAAGAATTTTGAGTTGTTGGTGAGATAAGAGAATCCAGCGAAAAAATATTGTCATTTCAGCCGATAAATTTGCATTTCCCGATTGTCTCTTTATAATGAAGGAGGGATTGTCATGAATATCCGGGAACGGTTAAGAAATACCCATTCGCTGAGTGCGAATGAACAAACGCTTGCGGAATATCTTCTGAAGCATACGACGGAAGCGGTTGAAATGGATTATCGCCAGTTGTCTGAACAATGTCATGTCTCCATCAGCTGTATTTTCCGCTTGTGCCGGAAAATGGAAGTGAAGGGCTTCAACGAATTGAAATTGTTGTTGTCGAAAGAGTTGAACGAAGAACTCAGCCAGTATCAGAACGTCGACTTCAGCGTGCCCTTTTCTTCTGACGACAGCCTTGAAAGCCTGACGGCCAACATCGCCAATATTTACAAGCAGACGGTCGACGACACGCTGCGCATGCTGGATTTTAAGGAATTCCGGGCGATCGTTGAGACGCTGACGCAGGCCCGGCGGATCTTTTTCATCGGCAGCGGAAGCAACTTGTTGATCGGCCGGAGTTTGATGCAGAAGCTGCAGGAAATCGGGGTGAATATCCAGATGCCTTCAGAACTGACGGACGGGCGGCTGGTGTGCAGTACCGCCGATCGCGACAGCGTGGCTTTGGTGGTTTCTTATGCGGGAATTTCCAGCTACATGCTGGAATGCGTAAAGGCGCTGCGGATGCATGAGGCGAAGATTGTGCTGATCTCCAGCCGGCTGGATCCGAAGCTGCATTATTATGCGGACTACCGGTTATTTCTTTGCAGCAAGGAAAATCCGCAGATCAAGATCGCCAATTTTTCATCGGCCTGTTCGGCGCAGTTTCTCTGTGATCTCATCTTCTCCGCTTATTTTCAACAACATTATGATCAGTTCTGGCAATACCGGAAAAAGAAAACGTATCTGTAAGGATAACCAGAATTCGTCCCTTCCGCGGACGGCTGGATAAGCAGGCAGGAGCGTAAAGGCTGAGATCGCTTTTGCGTTTTTTTTAACTCTAAAACCGCGGGAAATGCGGGAGCTTCGGCCCTCTTTGACAAAGCAGCATGCAATCAAATAAAAAAAGCAGGCTCAGCGAGGCGTTGGGAAAGAAGCTAAGAAGAAGCCGTTGGAAATCCGGCTCGTTTTCAGAGTATGGGGCCTTCTTGGAAAGCAGCCGCCTTTTTTTGTAAGCAAAGCCCTTTCTGGCTCCATAAGAAAAACAGCGCCGTTGGACGCTGTTTCTTTGATCGGTACAGGAAAGTGATTACCAGTACATTTCCCAGTCTTTGCTTAAGCGGGTGAGCGCTTCAAAGTAGAAGTAATCCCCCCAGCTGCAGCATTCGTCGACGCCGTGCTGACGGCAGCCGTTGGTCGGGGTGCTGCGGCAGTAAGTGCTGTTGAGCAGCTGGCCGTTGGAGATTTTCGGATCCTTGACGGCGCAGTGATCATACAAAGCCTTGATCATCCGCCTGGCGTCGCTGATCAGCTCGTCAGCTTCTGCCTTTTCTACGTATTTCGCCATTTCCAGCATGCCGCAGGCTGCGATCGCGCTGGCTGAAGAATCACGCGGTTCATCGCTGCCGTCGGTGAAATCAAAATCCCAGTATGGAATCAGATCACCTGGCAGATGATCAATGAAGTATTTCGTGACATGGCGGAACAGCTCGAGATATTCCGGGTTATGCGTGTATTTGTAGCTGATCGCCAGACCATAAACGCCCCAGCTCTGACCGCGGGCCCAGGCCGATTCGTTGCGGTTGCCCTGATGGGATACGCCGTGGCTCGGCTTGCCTGTTTCCGGATCGAAGAAATAGGTATGATAGGTCGAATAATCCGGACGGATGACGACGCTTAACGCCGTATGAATGTGCTTCAGCGCGATTTCACGATATTTCGGATCGCCGCTGACTTCCGTCGCCCAATACAATAACGGCAGGTTCAGCAGACAGTCGATGATTAAGCGGTAGTTGTCCTTCGCCCCCAACGGACCCCAGGCCTGAATAAAGCCGCCTTTTTCCTGAAACCGGGTGATCAGCTTGTCCGCTGCTTTCAACGCCGCTTCTTTGGCTTTTTCATCGTTGAGCAGTTTATAGGCCGCAACGCAGGAAGGGGAGTACAGGAAACCGAGGTCATGATGTTCCAGCACGATGTTGCGGTTGACGCGGTCTAAGAAGCTTTCGACATGCGTCAGACCGGTCTGTTTGAAGCACTCTTCCTTCGTCGCTTCATAAGCCAGCCAGACCTCGCCGGTCCAGAAACCGTTGGTCCATTCGGTATTGTCCATCTGCGGATAAAAATTGTTGACGCTGTTGGGATACTTCATGCTGGTGGTGAAATCGTTCAAGCCGCTGCGCACCTGTTCGACGGCGTAATGGATCGCGTCGTTGAGCTCGGTATCGGTCAGTTCAGGATAGTTTGCAAAGTTCATGAGAAATCTCCTCTCTATGTTCCTATTGTAGCAAGTTTATGCAAGAAGTTCAACAATCTTGTATACAAGCTGAAATGAAAATTTAATCTGCCTGTCTGGTAAAGAAAAAACCGGATTGTTATTCCGGTATTTCCAGTGTCAGACAGCCTTCCTGAGCCCAGGGCAGCGAAGCCCGAATCCGTCCGTTTTGAATATCGAAAGCGCCGCCCAGCGCCGGCTCCTTTACCCCCGGTGAGTCCAGATTGTTGATCAGCACAACCCGCTTTGCGAAGCTTGCGGCCTGAGCGGCATACGCCTCAGCTTGTCCCTGCTTCCATTCATCAAGAGGAAAGCAGACGAAGACCGGCCAGAATACAAGGTCCGGCTGTTGCGAAACCATCGCGGAAACAACCTCGTCCGTCCAGCCGTCGCCGCACAGCAGTACGCCGATTCGTTTTCCCCGATAGCTGAAGATCCCGCTCTGCTTTCCTTCCGTGTAAAATTGAGGATTTGCGCCGGGAATTTTCCAGCCCGGCGACATTCGCGCGTAATCCAACAGGATTTCTCCCGAATTGGAAATGATCAGATCATTGCTCGTCCATTTTCCTGCATGAAATCGGAAATACCCGACGCCGATTCCGGAATGAAACGTTTTCGCCATTTCCTGCAGACGGCGCAGCGGCGGATCGCCGTGATCCAAAGCAAATTGCTGGTCATGATCCGGATTGAAATTCAGGCTGTTAAAGCCCTGAATAAACGCCTCGCCGAAAAGGACGAAATCCTGATCAGGATGCGTCCGCAGTACAGCTTCAATTTTGTCCATGTTCTGACTGATGTTTCCCTGGATCGAGAAAGCGGCGGCCAGCGTGATTTTCATGGTGAACTCACCTCAATTATTTCCCGGGTAATTTTAACAGAGCGGGATTTCGTTAATTTGTAATCAGGATTATTTTTTCTCGTAAATCCGCAGGATGAATTCCACTTCCGTCGACAGCTGCGTCAAAACGGCCAGCTTCTGTTTGTCCTGAATCGAAGTCTTGTAATAATACGGGGTCATCGTAAAGAGATCCTGAATCTGCGCCTGACTTTCCAACTGAATTTCATAATGCAACGTCTGTTCTTCGATCAGATCAAACTCCGGAGTTGTCATCGTTTCCTGCGGATTGAGATACGGAGTATCATATAAGACTTCTTTTAAGCCCCATAAGTGCCGCGGTCCGGGACTCACGACGATCAGTTTGCCCTGAGCTTTCAGCACGCGCGCATTCTCCGCCATTGCCAGCGGCGCAAAGCAGGACCAGATGACATCAATCGACTGATCCGGCAGCGGCAGCTCAAAGACTGACGCCGCCGCAAAATGAACGGAAGGACAACTCCGGCCTGCCTGTTTCAGGGCTTCCTTGGATAAGTCGATCCCGAAGCATTCGCAATCTTTCAATGTTTCGCACAGCGCGGTATAGTAACCCTCGCCGCAGCCGGAATCCAGCACCGCCGACGGATTGAGCGCCTGAACGAATTCGGTTAACTTCGCTTTCAGCGGCTGGTAAGCACCGCTTTGCAGGAAGCGTGTCCGGGCTTTGACCATTTCCGCGTTATCGCCGTGGATCTTCTTCGATGAGCGGATTAAATTGACGTAATGAAAACGCGACAGATCATAGCTGTGGCGTTTTTCGCATTGATAAACCGACTGCTTCAGCGTCAGCGGCTGACGGCAGACCGGACATAAGAAGGATATCATAAGCAAAGACCTCTCTTTTATGGGGATAGTGTAGCATATTTACATAAAAAACGGTAAAATAATTCCAACGAACAAGTCTTGTTCATACGAAGCGCAAAGGAGAAACAGGTTATGGTGAAAACGTTGATTCTGGATATTGACAACACCTTGATTGAAGCGATGAAGGAACTTCCGCTCCGCAGTGAAGCCGCGCTGCGGCGGTGGCTGGCGGCCGGACATCGGCTGGTGTTTGCCAGCGGCAAGAACGCCTGTGCGTTTGACGATTTGATCGCCTTGCTGAGAATGCGGCAAGGCTGGCATATTGCTTCCAACGGCGGTGTTCTGGCAGAACCCTCGACCGGCCGGTTTGAGCGGCTGGCGTGCGTCGGGGCGCGGAGCCGGCGGTGCATGGACGTGATGGATCAGCTGGGGATTCCTTATTTCGCATACACGCTGGATGAGATTGTGATCAACCGGCCGATGCCGCAGTCGCAGATCGATCATCTGGAATTTTTAAAGGATCCGCATGTAGTGCTGCGCGATTCGATCGATCCTCAGGCGGTTGTTAAACTGTTGATGTTCATTGATATTCATGATGAGGAAACTCCGCGGCGTTTGCGCCATCAGCTGCATCCGGAAGCGCTGGGGCTGCAGCTGATGCGCACCAGCAGCGAGCTGCTGGAAATCCATGATCAGCGCCAGACCAAGGCGGTTGGGGTGCGGGCTCTGGCAAACAAGCTGCATCTGGAGTTAAGCGAATTGTACGCGGTTGGCGACAGTGAGAACGATATGAGCATGCTGGAAATTGTCGGTCATCCTTATATCGTCGCCAACGCTTCCCAAACTCTGAAAGACCGCGGCTGGCCGCAGCTGGCAAGCTGCCGTGAGGAAGGGGTAGCAGATTTAATCGACAGGCTGCTGGCAGATTGAGAGCACTTCCGGCTGCGCAGGTTGACAAGCTGGGAAAAGAAGCGAATAATGAAAGAAAGAAATAACGCTGAATGAAAAATGGAGGCGGTTTTATGTTTATTTTTAGTTCAGGCAGTCAGGAAAGTTTTTATGAAATGCAGAATAAAATCAACCGTAAATTACGTTCCCTGCGCCGGATGGGATTGGGTCTGGCGGCGGCGCTGGTCGTGCTGGGCATCGTGCTGTTGTTCTGTCCGCAATCGGTCGTCCTGTGGATTGAGCGGGGGATTGCGGTGATCCTCGGATTGGTGGGGATCGTGGAAATTCTTGATTACCTGTCAACCAGCGCGCTGTTTCGGCAAAGTTTGACGATTGTCCGCGGGCTGTTCGATCTGTTGATCGCAGTTCTGCTTTTGCGGGCCGATGCGGAAATGGTCATCACGGTGTTCGCCGTCCTCCTGGGCGTCAGCGCGATTGTGATTGGAATTCATAAGCTTGATTACGCGATGAAGCTGAACTATTTTCGGGTCGAGGGTTCCGGCATGGCGATGGCGGGCGGCGTGCTTTCGGTGATCGCGGGAATTTGCTTTCTGATCAGTCCGTTAAGCTCGGCGATCGTGCTGACGACGCTGATTGCGGCATATTGTATACTGGGAGGCATCGCGTTGTTTGTCGAAATGCTTTCCTTTAAAAACCGGTAAGGGAGGAATCAGAAATGGATTTCAAGAAACAGGCGGAAAAGCTTGTCCAGAACGTTGCGCAGGCCGCGGAAAAGGGCACGGAGCGGGCGAAGGACAAGCTGGATCAGACGAAACGCCAGATCGAACTGAAACGGCAGCTGAAAGCCACGGAAGAGATGTTGAATACGGCGTACATGGAAATTGGCCGGGCTTATGTGTCGGCTCGGGAAGAAGAGCGGGAGATGCAAGATGTGGAAAACTGGCTGGAACAGGTGCGCACCTCGCAGATGACGATCGCCGATCTTCAGCGCCAGCTGGCCGTGCTCAAAAACATTGATTAATTAACGATGATCTGACAAAGTTGACCCGGGATTTTACCGGGTTTTATTTAGGATTGAAAGAAAGGACAGCGGATAAAAGCAGTTTATGATGTACCACAAGATTTGCTTTTGCTTCCTTCCCTTGCGGGGGGCGCAGATTGCGGGGCAGGAGGATGGTGTTGTGATCAAGAAACCTGGCAGATTTGTGTCCATTACAAGGATCATCATTGAAGGGGGATTCGTCAAAGCGTAATTTACAAGGCTTGTCTGCGAAATTTTCACAAAATGAGAAGCTGAAAACAGCTTCAAGCAATGGGAAATGTCGTTTTCTCGGAATGTACGGTAAAAGACCGGATCTGGGGTTCTTGAACTTTTGACGCAGGATCCTGCCGGAAGGGATGGGGCAAAGTGATAAGGCGGGAACTTGCCCGGCTGTGTCCTGATAAGGGTGCGCGAACAACCGGAATCCAGTTTAAGGATGCAGTCATGCGTGCCTGAAGCTGATAAGAAGGGGGCAGCACTATGAGCTTGAGCCGATCATCCCGAACATGAATAAAAGTGAAAAGTTTGGCGTCCGCTGAAATTCAGTAAGGTCTTCAAACTTTTATTTTGAAGCCTAAGAAAAATGCTGAAATCCGTGCTTGGAATTGACAACCTCACCGCCATTCGTTACACTGAATCCGTTATCGTATCAAATTAAATAAGGAAGGGTTAGACTATGAGTATTTTAACACTGGAGCACTGCAGCCACAGCTTTGGCGGCCGCAGTATTTTTGAGGACGTCTCGTTCCGCCTGTTAAAAGGCGAACACGTCGGGCTGCTGGGAGCCAATGGCGAGGGCAAGAGCACGTTTATGAAAATCATTACGCGCAAGCTGGAACCGGAGGAAGGAAAAATCACCTGGAGTAAGAACGTGAAGGTCGGCTATCTGGATCAGCACGCCGTGTTGGAACCGGGAATGACGATCCATGACGCTCTGGCGCAGGCCTTTGCCGGGCTATTCGATATCGAAAAACAGATCACGGCCGGTTATGAAAAGATGGCAGACTGCACGGAAGACGAGATGAACGAGCTGCTGGAACAGATCGGCGAATGGCAGGATACGCTGGAACACCATGATTTCTACCAGATCGACGTCAAGATTGAGGAAGTCGCCCAGGCGCTGGGGCTGAGCGAGATCGGGCTGGATCGGGACGTCAGCGAATTGTCCGGCGGCCAGCGCACGAAAATTCTGTTAGCGAAGCTGCTTTTGGAAAAACCGGACATTCTGCTTCTGGACGAACCGACCAACTATCTCGACGAGCAGCATATCCGCTGGCTGAAAACCTATCTGCAGAACTATGAAAACGCGTTTATCCTGATTTCTCACGATATGCCGTTTACCAACGAGGTCGTCAATCTCATCTACCATGTGGAAAACTGCCGGCTGACCCGCTATGTCGGCAACGTCGACGAATTCCACCGCCTGTACGAACAGAACAAGCTGGCGCTGGAAGCGGCGTATCAGCGTCAGCAGCAGGAAATTGCCCGAATGGAGGATTTCGTCGCCCGCAACAAGGCGCGGGTCGCGACCCGCGGCATGGCGAATTCCCGTGCGAAGAAGCTGGCGAAGATGGAACGGATTGAGCTGAGCGCGGAAAAGCCGAAGCCGACGTTCCGCTTTCAGATGGGAAAAACCCCAGGCAAGGTCATCTTTTCCACAAGCGATCTGGTGATCGGCTATGACGAACCACTGTCCAAACCGATCAACCGGGTGCAGGAAAAGGGTCAGAAAGTGGTGATTACCGGCGCGAATGGACTGGGCAAGACAACGCTGATGAAAAGCCTGATGGGGCTGATCCCACCGGTCAGCGGTTCCGTCCAGCTGGGTGAGCATGTACAGATCGGCTATTTTGAACAGGAAATCACCGAGCCGATCCGCCGCACCTGCATCGAGGAATTGTGGCAGACCTATCCCGCCTATTCCCAATATGAAATCCGCAGCGCGTTAGCCCGGTGCGGCTTGACGACGGATCAGATCGAAAGTCAGGTGATGGTGCTGTCCGGGGGGGAACAGGCGAAGCTGCGGCTGTGCAAGCTGCTGAACACGCCGTATAACGTGCTTTTTCTGGACGAACCGACCAACCATCTCGATCAGGACGCCAAGGACGAGCTGCACAAAGCAATCGCTGAATATCCGGGAACGGTGCTGCTGGTCTGTCATGAAAAAGAATTCTACACCGATCTGGCAGACGTCGTCTGGGATTTAAGCGAAGTCAGTCTGCGCCGCTGATCACGTATGCGCCGCCCGCTTTGATGCTAAACTAACGATGACGAACCGACGTCGTCGAAAGGAGAAGGAAAAACATGAACCTGAAAAAAATCGGACTGGCGCTGGCGGCATCCGCGCTGATCCTGTCCGGCAGCGGCTGCGCGCTGTTTTCCGCAAAAAAAGCGAGTCCCGCGCCGCAAGCGCAGACGGGAACCACGGAAGTTCAAAAAGCTTTCGATGAATTCCTGATGGAGGAAACCCGCCGCCAGCTGACGCAGGACGCCCTGACGCTGCATTTTTCAGCGACGGATCCCGCGGCTCTGGGCATCCGTGAGAAACCGATGACGCTGGGCAGTCTGAGCGAAGCCGATGAACTGCGCCATCAACAGGAAACCGAAGCCGCGCTGCAGAATTTACTGAAGTTCAAGCCGGAGGATCTCACGGCCGTCCAGCAGCTCAATTATCAGCTGCTGCAGCGCGATCTGGAACAAACGTCAGCGATGAACGAATACATGCCCCTGCAATTTCTGTTCGAGCCGAACCAAGGCTTGATCGGCGCGTTAAATCAGAACTTCCTCGAGTTCCGCATGGAAACGGAAGAGGACGTCCAGCTGTATCTGACGCTGCTGGCGGATGTAGAACGCTATCTTAACGAAGCTGTGACCTATACTCAAAACCAGGCTCGGCGCGGCTACTTCCTGCAGGATGAAACCCTCGACAGCACGCTGGCCGAAATCGACCGGTTTGTGGAAAAGGTAGACGACAATGCCCTGATCGTTAATTTTCAGGAAAAGCTGGCCGCGATTGACAGCCTGAGCGACGAGCAGCGTCAGCGCTATGCCAACGAGAATGAAACGCTGATGAAGGAAACCTATCTGCCAAGCTACCGTCATGTCCGGGAAGAACTGGAAGCCCTGCGCGGCAGCGCCAAGGGGCAGGGCGGTCTGGCGGCAGCGTATGGCGAGCAGGGCCGCGCTTATTACCAGCTGTTGATGCAAGCCAAAACCGGCACCGATCAGACGATCATGGAGCTGGCCAGTGAGCTGGAGAATTTCCTGATTCAGAAGCTGCAGCGCATGCAGACGCTTCTCCAGCAGGATCCAAGCCTGCTGGAGAAGCTGGAAGCTGTGGAATTCCCGACCGTCGACGCGGCGGAGCTGTTAGCGGAATTTGAAAAGAAAATGACGGAAGTGGTGCCGGAAATCCCCTCGATCCGCTATACCGTCAGCTTCCTTGATGCGAGTATCGCCAGCGAGAATACGATCGCCTACTATCTGATTCCACCGCTGGATCAGGAAACGGAAAATATTATGAAGGTCAACCCTGCCTATGCCGACAATTCCGAAACACTGTGGACTACGCTGGCGCATGAAGGCTTTCCGGGACATTGTTACCAACATAACTATTTTCAGAATACCGATCCTCACCCGATCCGCCGTGTCCTTTCGGAAACTGCCTACGCGGAAGGCTGGGCGGAAATCATCGCGCTGGAAGCTTACCGCTGGCTGGGCATCGACGATGAAAATCTGATTGAAACCCTGCAGATCAACGCAATGTTCGGCTACTATCTGCAATCCCTGTGCGATATGGGGGTGAACGGCTTAGGCTGGAGCGAAGCAGATCTGACAAGCTACCTGAGCAATTTCGGCTATGAAGACGCAGCGGCACAGATTTATCCTCAGCTGGTTGCCAACCCGGGCGTGCTGCTGCCATACGGCGTGGGCGAAATGAAGATGGAACAGCTGCGCGATCAAGCCCGCGAAGCCCTGTCGGATCGGTTTGATCAGAAAGCCTTTTACAGCGTGATTCTGGATAATGGCCCGCGTCCGTTTGACTTGATTGAACAAGACGTCCAGACGTATATCCAATCCCAGAAATGAGGAATGCTGAATGAGAATCCGTCAAGCCAGTCCGCAGGATGCACAGGGTCTGGCAGAAGTTCACGCACTGAGCTGGCAGGCCGCGTACGCCGGGCTGATCGACCCCCAATTTCTGAAAACCCGCACCCTTCAGCGCAGCTTGGAAACGTTTAAGCGAAATGGCTGCGCGGAGATCTGGCTGGCGGAACAGGCGGACAAGATCGTCGGTTTCTGCCGGATCGGCAGGGAAGAAGACAACGGTGAACTGCTGGGTGAGATCGTGGCGCTGTATCTGCTGCCCCAGTTTCAACGTCAGGGGATTGGCCGGCGGCTGATGCAGGCAGGAATTGATCAGCTGCGCCAGCGCGGCTATTCCACATTTGTCCTGTGGGTTCTCAAGTCGAATGTCCAGGCCCGCCAGTTTTATGAACACTGCGGATTTACGGCCGAGCCTGTGGAAAAGACGTTAGACATGGGTACGCCGCAGATCGTTGTGCGGTACCGGCTGACCTGCGAATCTTAATGCAAGGATTTTGAAAATAGAGTAGAATAAGAAGGAAAGAAAAGGAGCGAACAAATTATGGGTTTAATTCAAGGTAAAATTACGATGGCCAACGGAGCGGAAATTCCGTTTGAGCTGTATCCGGACGAAGCGCCGATCACCGTCGCCAACTTCGTCAAGCTGATTAAGGAAGGTTATTACAACGGCAAGACTTTCCACCGCGTCATTCCGCATTTCGTTTCCCAGGGCGGCTGCCCTTACGGCACCGGCGCGGGCGATCTGGGCTACACGATTCCCTGCGAAACAAAAAACAATCCGCACAAGCATATCGCGGGCGCGATGTCGATGGCTCACCGCGGCAAGGATACCGGCTGCTGCCAGTTCTTCATCTGTCATGATCCGCAGCCGCATCTGGACGGCGTGCATACGGTCTTCGGTCAGGTGACGGACAACCTCGGCGCTGTCCGTGCCATGCGCAACGGCGATGTCATGACCAAGGTGGAAATCACTGAAGAATAATCAATCTTTAATTTAACTCTGCTTCTCCCAAAGCAAGGATTTCGGGAGAAGCAGAGTTTTTCTTTGGCCGGGTCTGATTTCCTTCTTGCCGGCACTTATATTCCTAAGTTTTCAGGCATCATAAAAAATATATATCAAAAAATGAATAAATTCATGAAAAACTTGAAATAAACAATGTATTTATTATCTGTAAAAATTGATTATGATAGAGGATGTAATTCCTATTTAATTGAAATTAGTAGAAATAAGAAAAAATGATAAATTTATTTTTTACCTCCTTCTTTCGCAATAAATGTTATTTGAAATTTCTACTTATCTTTAGTTTACGTGATAATTCTTCGTTCTCTTTTTCAGCTATTCTTTCAAAATTATTTACCTGCAAAAATATTATTTCCATATATGGGAATAATCTGGAAACCACGTTGCTATCATAGAACCGCAAAAAACAAAAGAAAGGAAGCTGAACTATGGAATACGTCACATTGATATCGAATAGAATTCGGGAATTATGCAAACAAAGAGGAAATATTTCATTCTACAAATTATCCGAAATGTCCGGCGTGAGCACGTCCACTCTGGAGAACATCATCAAAGGACATACCAAGAATCCGGGAATCGCGACGATTCATCAATTAGCGTTAGGTTTTAATATGACCATCGCTGAATTCTGTGATTTTGACGAAATGAACATGTATGAATTCGTCGAGGAGGAAAACGAAGTCGCCGGCTGACGCCGGGCTTTTAACAGGAATCCAACGAAAAGGCAGTCTTTTTCAGACTGCCCTCGACTTGGATTTTTTCAGCATGCGATTTTCTTTCCTGATCTTTTTCTTCAGCTGTTTTTTCTCTTTCTCACTTAACGGATAATCCAGAGAGTAGAGATGAGCGTCCTGATATTTGATTTTCTTGTCATATTTGACCACCGCTACCCACTTCAGCTTGTGCTCCAGCTTGGATTTCTTCGGCCGCAGATACAACAGTGCCGTATCGAGAATTTCATATTTCTCATTCATAAAGTCGATCCGGGCGATCGGCGTCTGCCACTGTCCGGAATAAACGACCAGTCCTTTGACGACAAGGAAGGAATTCTGAATGGTTGTGCTGTCGAAGGTGAACTCAGCCTGTTCGATCTCTTTCAGATCGCTGGTTAACTTATCCGCGTTGCGCTTGCCGATCAGTTCGTTGCGCTCCATCAACAGTTCTACGATCCACGATAAGAACAGGATGACAACCACTATCGGAATGATGAACCAGGCATACTGACTCTGTAAGAACAAGACGATCTTCCCCAGGAAAGGAACGTGCATGACGTAGATGCCGACGATATCCTGCCGGTATGTGTGATATTCATCCAGCCCTTCATAAGCATAGGCTTGTGTATAATACCGTACCCGGCCATCCGATTCTACTTCGGTCTTGGCTAAAGTATGCGTCAATACTGTATCTTCCCCCAGCCGGTTCGCATGGAAGGTAATAATTGTACCGGGAACCAGCTCATCATCGGATTGTATGTTCTTCGACAACACCAGCGAATAGGTTGGAATCTTCGGTTCCATACTTCCGCTCAATACCGTATAGAATTGAAAACCGGTTAGTTTGATCATGGTATCGGGAAAGAACAACATTCCCAAGATATAGCAGAACAAAACAAAAGATATAAATCGGAATATCCAATTTACAATCTTCGGTTTAACTCTCCACTTTTTCTTTGTCCCCATGTTACTATCCCCGCAGTTATCTCTATTTTATCAGTATTCAGGTTAGAATCAAAGATACTTTTAAAAAAGCCATCCGAAGATGGCTTAAATATATACTAATTAGTCGCTGGAACGAGCGTCGCTGTTATTGTAGCAGTTACATCATCTAAACTAGTAGGAGCATCATCTGGCATAGTAAATGCAGCTTTTATAGTATAATCTCCTGCATCAATCGGTTTGGTAAGATCAATCTTTTCCGCCCCCTTGTATACCTCAATAGTAGGGTTATTATTAGTAATATCACCAGATAAACTTGCGGAAGGAGTCAATTTAACCTCATGATTTGATGGCTCAACAGAAATTGGCATCTCAACTGTATATACAGGAGCTGACTCTAAAGCACGACTATCTTCGTTGTTTGAAACACTAAATTCATCAGCCCCTGATAATGTGGACGTGACTGTAACGGGCTTAGCAATTGTAATTAGATGTGCATTAGTAACACTCAATTTATCCCACGCCGCATAAGACCCCGTGGTCGCCGCGACGATCGCCGCACCGGTCATGAAACCAAGAATCGCTTTTTTCTTCATTATAATATTCCTCCTCTTAATTAGAATATGTTTACATCTTTATTATAATGGGGAAAAAGGGGAGAGAGTAATACCAATAAAGTATAGCCTGGTTATGCTTTTTGTGAAAATATACCTTAGTAAAATAACGTTATACCGCAAGTGATGAACAAAACAAATCCAGAAAGAGCTTGGCTTCGTTAGATAAGGTATGCCGCTGGCGTTCGATCCAGACCAAATGACGAGAGACATTGTCAGTTTCCACAGGGATGGAAGCGATGCCGCCTTTCTTGAGATCGGCGGCCTGCCAACAGTTGCCGAACATGAACGAATCACTGTGCTTCAACAGATTGATCATCGTGTGGTAATTGTTAACAGTCACGGTCTTCTTGAAATTGGTCAGTTCCTGATCGCCAACTTTGAAGGTGTAATTGAGCTGGGTGTAGAAATCCTGCGGCATCCGCAGATAGGTCATGTCCAACAGCTCGGACGTGGTAATCGTACTTCGGCTGGCTAATGGGTGCGACTGGGCGAGATGAACATAAACCGCATCCTTCTTGATCGAATGCATCTGCAAGCCCTGAACTTTGATCACCTTGGTCATGACGCGATGCTGCACGGAGTTCAACGTCAGAATCGCGATCTCGGATCCCTGATCGCTGACGTTCTTGATCGCCTGTTCGATGCCCGTTTCCTGAATATTGATGACCGCATGATCGCTGGGGACTGACTTGAAGTATTCCTGCACGATCGCATCCTGAAGCAGAAGCATTGCCGTTGATACCTGCAGGCGGGTTTCCACAACCGCGTGGTACGTTTTCTTTAACCGTTCGATTTCCTCAAACTGGGAAAGAATGCTGTGGGCATAATAATACAAGCTCTGGCCGACCGGAGTCATTTCAATCCCATGATTATTGCGGATTAACAGCTGGACGCCCAGCTCGTCTTCCAACGCCTGAACGGTTCGGGATAAAACCGGCTGGCTGATGTACAGAATTTCAGCCGCTTTGTTGATGCTTTTCTGATCGGCGATGGCGACGTAGTAGGATAACGCTTTGACGTCCATTCAAATCACCTGCTTTACTTATCTTTATCATACCATAAAACAAGCCGGTTCCCGATTAATTTGATCGGGAAATGAACAAGATAAAAGAGAAAGATGAAAACTCAAAAATAGGCTGGCAGAATTACCCCAGTTCATATAAAATAAGAGAAGATCCGTGGGAAACCCAGGAGGAACCATTTCATGAAACGCCATTCACAAATTTATGATTACACGATGATTCTGTTCGGCTCGGCGCTGTTTGCGGCTTCGATTAATCTTTTCGTCGTTCCGGTCAATCTCTATAACGGCGGAATTGTCGGACTGTCGCAGATTATCCGGTCCGTGCTGGTCAGTCGGATGGGAATGCGTTTCAGTTTCGATATCGCGGGCGTGATCAACTTTTTAATCAATGTGCCGCTGTTTTTTATGGCCTTTCGCTCGCTGAGCCGGAAATTCTTTCTTGGGACGCTACTTTCACTGATCACCCAGACTGTCTGCTTCTCGCTGATTCCCATTCCAGTCGTGCCGATTCTGGACGATGTGTTGGCTTCGCTCATCATCGGGGCGATCGTCGGGGCATTGGGCATCGGGATGACGCTGGTCAGCGGGGCCAGCGGCGGCGGAACAGATATCGTCGGCGTGTATGCCGCGCTGCATTGGAAAGCGTTCAGCGTCGGGAAGATCCAGCTGCTGTTCAACGCGCTGGTGTACAGTCTGTGCGCGTTCCTGTTTGATCTGCCGATCGCGATTTACAGCATTATCTATGCGGCGGTATATTCATTTGTGCTCGATAAGGTTCACCTGCAGAACATCGAGATGAGCCTGATGATCTTTACCAAGAACCCGGAAATCAAAAACCGGATCCTCAAGGATTTTGTGCGCGGGGTGACGTATTGGAAGGGCTTAGGCGCCTATACCCAGACGGAAACCGAGGTTCTGGTCACCATTGTGTCGAAGGATGAGGTCAATGAACTGCGCCGGATGATTACGCAGCTGGATCCCAAAGCTTTCATCATCGTCAACGAGGGCTTGCAGATCACAGGCAACTTTATCAAACGGTTAGTAGAATAAACAACCCGCAAAATGCAATAAAAAAGTTAAGAATTCGACAAAACTTGTCAGAATTCCGCTATATTCAAAGTGGGCCTTTCATGATAAAATAGAAGCGAGGTGTTAGATATGAAAATTGAGTTTAAACAGTTAAATGAACTCGCGCAGAAAAAAGCAGAGAAACTGTTAAAGGAAATCAGCTTAACGGTGAAAGACGTTGATTTTGATGTAACAGGCGCTGATATTACGATGATTGTTAAAACGACGCAGGAAGTCATTCATCTATAAATCACCGGGATCCCTGGTGATTTTTTCTTATGAAGAAGCAACGAAAATGGAATCGGCTGCAGGGAATCGCCGCAATCGCGGGCGTACTTTTGCTTGTGCTGGCGGCTTTGGATTTTCTTCCGGCGGTCAACGCGCTATTGAAAAGCGGCGACGAACAGGCGATCCGGCTGTACTTTCGCGCGCTGGGGCTGAAGGGCGTGTTGTTTCTGATTCTGCTTCAGGCGGTGCAGGTGATCACGTCGCTGATTCCCGCGCTGTCGCTGCAGGCGGCGGCCGGCGCCAGTTATGGGCCTTTGTTGGGGACGATCATAATTCTGACCGGGATGGTTTTGGGCAACGGCGTTGTCTATCTGTTTGCGGAAAAACTGCTCGGCCAGCTGTCGCCAAAGTCGAAGATCACGCGGATGCTGGAACGTTTCCGTCACTGGCTGGCGGGGAAAAACAAAGAACTCTATTGCTTTTTAATGTTCCTTCTGCCGGTCCTGCCCAATCTGGTCAAGCCCTATCTGGCGGCGGTGTCGGACGTCCGCTGGCCGGTTTTTCTGTTTTCCTGCGCATTCGGCTCGATCATTCCGGTGCTGGCCGGTTCGCTGATCGGAAACTTCCTGATTGAAGGCAGGGTGCGGGAAGCGATGATGGTTGCCCTTGCCGCCGTCCTCGCCGCGCTGGCGGCCGCCTGGATCCAGAAACGCCGCGCTGATCGCGGGAGTGAATCGGGAAAATGAATGAGAAATGGACAATCAAACAAGATTGTCCGCTTTCATGAAACTGGAAATTTGTGTATAATAAAGCCATTGCGAAAGGAATCTGACGATGAAAAAAACATACTTCTTTGATTTGGACGGCACGCTGCTGCCGATGGATCAAGATCAATTTGTCCACAGTTATTTTTCCCGCCTGGCGAAGAAAATGGCGGGGAAGATCGACCCGAAGCAGCTGGTCGATACGATATGGAAAGGCACCGGCGCAATGGTGACCAACGATGGCCGGGCTACCAATGAACAGGTGTTCTGGCAGGTGTTTGATCGCCTGACCGGCTTGCATCATGAAACGCTGGAGGATGAATTCCTCGACTACTACCGCAACGAATTCAACGAAGCGGTCGAAGCCTGCGCGCCGACGCCGCTGGCGAATAAGATTGTAAAACGGTTTAAAGAAAAAGGTTATACGTTAGTGCTGGCGACCAATCCGATCTTTCCGCGGATCGCTACGGAAAACCGGATCCGCTGGGCCGGATTGGATAAAAACGACTTTGACTGGATCACAACCTTTGAGGTTTGCCGCTATTGCAAGCCGAATCCGAAATATTATGAAGAAATTCTCACCCGGTTGAATCTGGATCCGAAGCAGTGCGTCATGATCGGCAACGACGTTAAGGAAGACATGACGGCCCGTTCGCTGGGGATGGAAGGCTGGCTGATCACCGACTGTTTGTTAAACACGGAAAACCTGCCGGTGGAATGCGAGTTTGAAGGCACGCTGGCTAAGCTGCAGGAAAAAATTGAAACGCTGGAATAAAATAAAAAAGTCTAGAACAGACGCAGCTGCCGTTCAGACTTTTTTTTCGTTATGAGTTGATCGTCAGGCTGCAGATGACCGATCAGCAGCGTGGATTCAGGATCGTGCCGGGCTTGCCGCGAGGCGATCTGCGCTTCGTCAAAGTTGGCGTAGCAATAGCGGCAATGGTGGGCGCAGCAGTTGTATTCGCCCAAATCCGTGACCTGCAGGCAATGACAATGCGCCCGCGCCTGGGTCAGCGGATATTCCAACGTTTTCCCGGTCAGCTCCCGCAGCCATTCTGCGTCGATGCAGCTGCGGTTTTCAATGCCGGCGCTGCGCAGATCCAGATTCTCGGCGCACAGCTGCAGGCGCATTCCATAACGGCTGCCGATGTCAGCCAGCCGGCATGCCAGAGCTGTAAATCGCTGCAGCGAATCCGGCTGCCAGTTCAGCTCGCGCTGATGCTTCAGGGTATTTTTATAGAAGTCGAGATGACTGATGATGACCTGCGTGCAGGAACCTGCCAGCTGTTGGCAGCAGCGCTCAAACGCCCGGCAATGAAACGCTTCGTCATAACGTTCGGATAAGAAAATCGGATCATACCGCAAAATCATGTGGGAAGGGCCAAGCTTGCAGGCGAGTTGCCGGAAGCTGTCCAGAACCTGCCGCTTATCCGACAAGCCCGGTTCGATCTCTGGGCCATAGGGCGTCACCGTGATCTGAAAACCGACCGCATAGTCACGGAAGACGTCCATCTTATCCAGCATCGGCGTTGGATTCTTGGTCATGAAGATGACCGCGTCGACCTGACCGGGCGAACAATCCACGCGCAGCACCTGCCGGGGCGCGAACGGATTGCGGATATCGACGAGGCCGGCCTGGAATCGGTTTACAAGCCAGTCACTGTAAAATGCGCACAGATCGGTGCGCTGGGAACAACATAAAAGCATGCCGCCAGCCTCCTTTTCCGGTTTAATATATCACAAAGACATTAAAAAAGGCAGTCCTGTGACTGCCGGAAAGACAGCTTATGAGAGCGAAGCGCCGGATCAAAGCAGATACGGCAGAAAGAGCGTCGCCAGTCCGAGAAAGAAGAAGAATCCCAGGACGTCGGTGACCGTCGTCACGAAGACGGAGGAGGCCAGCGCCGGATCGACGTTGATTTTCTTGAGGATGACCGGCACGGCGTAACCTGCGATTGTCGCAAACGCCATGTTCAGCAGCATCGCCAGCCCGACGACCAGTCCGAAAATCGGATTCTGCTGCATGACGCCGCAGAGCAAGGCGACGACCAGACCGATGCTGACGCCGCTGAGAATACCCACGCCGAACTCCTTGAAGAAGACCCGCCGGGCGTTGTCGCCGGTTAACTCGCCCAATGCGATGCCGCGGACGACGATCGTTAACGATTGGGTGCCGGCGTTGCCGCCCATTCCGGCGATGATCGGGTTGACCGCCGCCAGCGCGACGACCTTTTCGATTGTGCCGGAGAAGACGGCGACGACGGAAGAGGCCAGAAACGCTGTAAGCAGATTGATAAACAACCACGGCAGACGGCTTTTCAACGATTCGATCAGACTGCCGTCGACTTTTTCTTCCTCATTGATCTGCGCCAGTCGGTGGATATCTTCCGTGTTTTCTTCTTCAATGATGTCCATGACGTCGTCAACGGTGATGACTCCGAGAATATGATCCTGCTCGTCCACAACCGGCATCATCAGGAAGCTGTACTTGCTGAATATCCGCGCGACTTCTTCCTGATCGGTCGAGGCCGGCACGGAGATGACGTTCGGATTGGCGATGTCGCGGATCTGCGTGTCAAAGCTGTGAGCGACGATTTCCCGCAGGGAAACGACTCCGGTCAGCACGTTGCTTTGATCGACGACGTACAGGTAGTACGCCATTTCCGCGTCCTGCGCCGCCTTTTGCAGATATTCCAACGTCTGCAGCACGCTCATGTGCTGGGATAGACTGATAAACTCCGTCGCCATCAATCCGCCGGCAGTATCGGCATCGTAGCTCAACAGCTCGCGGACCTCCTGGCGGTCTTCGACGTTCATCTTGCTTAAGACGTCTTCTGATTCCGCCTCGTCCAGAACGGAAACCAGGTCGGTAATTTCATCGGACGACATTTCTTCGAGGATGACCATCTGCTCGGTATCGGAGAAATGCGACAACAAGCCATATTTCTCCTCATCTTCTTCCTCATCGACAATTTCGGCGAGGATGTCCGAAGGCAGACGTTTCATGATGACGTCTTCGTCATCTTTGTATTCATGAATGACTTCCAGAATGTCAACCGGGTGGATAAACTCGATCATCTCTGCCAGCTGATCATCCGTGGCGTGCAGCAGAAAATTTCGCAGTTCTTCTTTACTGATTTCTAATTTCATACGATCTCCTTGATCCGGAAGAACCGGCGCTGTGCGTAAAAAAGCGTCGTCCAGGTCAATCTGCCGCCGGATCATGCCGGCGCGGCGTTAAAGTCTGACGGACTGGCTGGACTGCGTTTCCAATGCTTTCATTATAGTCTTATTTCCCACGTCAAAACAACTGTTCACGCAGTTATTTTCAGGGAAATTTGAAGGTGATCAACACGAAAGCGCCATTCGATCATGTGAAGGTGTTGACAAAGTGAGGGGAAGTCTGTACAATGAAACCGAACATGTTCGGTTTTGAGTCAGAGAATCCAGAGGGAGGATAAAAAATGAGCATCAGAAAAGCAATCACCGCGGTTCTGGCGTTGTCGATCACTTTCAGCGCCGCCGGCTGCGGTTCACCAAAATCAGAAGCGGCGCCAGCTTCGCCGCTGTTGGCAGTCAAAGACGGAACTTATCCGGGAACAGGCGAAGGCCACGGCGGAACGCTCGCCGTTCAGGTTGAGGTCAAAGACCATAAAATCACTGCAGTAACGGTCGGCGACCATCAGGAAACTGCCGGGATCTGCGATGCAGCGCTGGAAAAAATGCCAGCTCGGATTATGGAGACGCAGTCGTTGGGCGTCGATACGGTGACCGGGGCGACGGAAACATCCAACGCGATCCTGCAGGCATGCGAAGCCGCTCTGAGGGCGGCGGGCGCGGACATTGACGCACTGAATGTCAAAGTGGAAACCACCGCGAAGGAAGAAAAAATTGAAAAAGACGTCGATGTCGTGATCGTTGGCGGCGGCGTGGCTGGATTGTCAGCCGCGGTTGAAGCTTCGGCGGCGTCAAAATCCGTACTGCTGATTGAAAAAATGGGCGTGCTGGGCGGCAGCACCAGTCTGTCCGGGGGCAAGCTTCTGGCTGCGGACAGCGTATTCCAGCGCGAACAGGGGATTGAGGACAGCCCCAAATTGTTCTCTGATTTTCTGATCGAGCTGGGCCAGCATCATGTCGATGAAGACAAACTGAAAATGATTGCGGAACGTTCCAGCGCCAATGTTGACTGGCTGATTGAAAACGGCGTGGAATTCTCCGATCAGATCGACACGCCAAACCCGAAAATGCAGCCCAACCGCGGCTTGAACGCAGCCGCGGGCAGCGGCGCCGGGTTTATTCTGCCGCTGCAGAAAAAAGCTGAGGAAGCGGGCGTGGAAATCATGACCGAAACCCGCGGCGAAAAACTGATCGTGAATGAACAAGGCGAGGTTGTCGGCGTAGAAGCCACGCAATCGACGGGCACCTCCGTGCTCATCCATGCGGAGGCCGTGATTCTGGCGAGCGGCGGTTATGATCGCAATCCGGAATTAAAAAAAGAATATTCGCCGACCTATGCGGATTCCATTACCAATGTCGGCGCAGGCAATGAAGGCGACGGCTTGCTGATGGCGCGGGAAATCGGCGCGCAGATCGTCGGCAACGACAGCGCGATCGCACAGATTCTGCCGTTTGGCGCGGCGATGCAGGACTTATTTACTTATGCCGGGCTGTTTGTCAGTCTGGACGGCCAGCGGTTTATGGACGAATCGCTGCCGCGCCCGGCCCGGACGCCGGTCGTTCTGGCGCAAACCGGTCAGCCGAAATATTTCATTCTGCTGGATGCGGCCCGGGCAACGGAGAATGTTCAGGCCGCCGAGGACGCCGGCACTGCGTATTCCGGCGCAAGCTTGGAAGAACTGGCAGCCGCTGCCGGGATGGATCCGGAGAAACTCACGCAGACGGTTCAGCGGTATAATGAACTCTGCGCGGCCGGTAACGATGAAGACTTCAACAAAAACGCCGACTTGATGCAGCCGGTCGAGGAAGGCCCGTACTATGCGGTTTTATGTACGATGAACACGTCCGGAACCTTTGCCGGTCCGCTGACGACGATGGACGCCGAAGTTGTGAACGAACAAAATCAGGTAATTCCGGGATTATATGCCGCCGGCGAAGTCAGCAGCGGCGATCTGTTCTATAAGGAATATCCAGGCAGCGGCACTGCGATTCAATCGTTTATTACAATGGGCCGGATCGCGGGGCAGCAGGCCGCCCAATACGCTTTGGAAAAAACGAAATAAAGACCGCGCGTAAGTCATAACAAAAGTGAAGCCGTTTTTCCTGTAAGGAAGCTGCTTCACTTTTTTTGATTGTGCTCTGGTTAAGCCGCAATCAGCGTGATCAGGTGATTCACCTGTTTCATCAGCTGCTCGCCGACAGGATAATCGCCGTTTTCCATGCAATAGCGGATTGAATTGCCAAGGATCAGCGTAAAAAGATGATCCAGCACCTCCTGGGCGGCGTACTCCGGTTTCATCTGTCCTTTTTCCGCAGCCCGGATTAAAAGCTCCCGCACGATCTGACGGTATTGCGACAGACTGTCTGACTGATAATGTGTGATGTTGTAAGCATATAGAAACTGCAGGCGATCCAACGACGTTTCTTCCAAGAATGAAATTTGAAAACGAACGTAAGCCCGCAGGTTTTCCCATTCGTCGGCACTTGTCAGATTCAATCGCTCGTTTTCCCGCGCCCGCTGGGCGTTGCTGCGGAATAATTCGACGATCACGTCTTCCTTTGCCTGAAAATAATGATAGAAGCTGCCGATGGAAACCCCCGCCTGTTCGCAGATTCCGCGGATTGTGATCTCCGAAAAGGCCCCGTCGGCGATCAGCTGCCGCACCTGTTCTAAAATTTTCTCTTTGTTTGACTTCTTTTTCATGGGTTTATTATACCACAAGCTGCTTTTTTTGGATTCCCCCGGATTGCAAGGTTTTTTACGTCATGTCTATTAGGAGTGACAACAGGATAGCCCATGAATCGCTGTGAGCGTGATCGCAAAAAAAAGCGGACGCTGGACAAGAACGCCCACCTCGCAAGTTGTATTTAACCATCCTGACCGGGACAAGCCGGCCAAATAAAAACTTCATCGGGTATCCGATGAAGCTTCCTCAGCTTTGCGTTTTAAATCAGCCTGCCGTTTTTCATAAGAATAAAGACAGCCGCAGTAATCCTGCCGGTACAGCTGATGCAGCCGCGACAGCTCCTGTCCCCGGTCGATGCCCTTTTTCTTTTTGAAATCCGAATAGAAATATGGAACGTCCGGGTATTTGTGCGACAGCTGCCGGCCGATTTCGTTTAATTTCTGACTGTCCTTCTGCCGGCTGATCGTCATGACAGTCGTAAAATAATCGAAGTGATGCTCGCTGGCGTACCGGTAAGCTTCGTCCATTCGCAGACCATAGCACAGAAAGCAGCGGCCCGCTCCCTCCGGCTGATCCTTCAGAAAGGATAACCGTGCGGTAAATTCCTCGTTTTGATAAGGCGGGACGATCAAGCTGACCGGATGGGGCAGCGTTGGATTCACCTCGTCCAGGTATCGTTTTAATTCATTCAGCCGGCGCTGATATTCAGCCGCCGGATAAATGTTGGAGTTGTTGTAATAAATCGTAACTTCAAACACGCCGCTGAGAAATTCCAGCGGAAACGCGCTGCACGGCGCGCAGCAGGCATGCATCAGCAGCCGCGGATGTCGGCCTTCCGCCTCAATCCGCGCCATTTCCTCCACGCTCATTTTCCAATAGTTGATCTTCGGTTTGGAACTTGCCGGTCGTTTATTCTGTTCCATAAGCTATTCGATGAACATACTGTCGCCGAACGAGAAGAAGCGGTATTTCTCGTCGATCGCCGCCTGATAAGCCGTCATGATCTGTTCTTTGGTCGCAAACGCGCTCACAAGCATGACCAACGTCGACTTCGGCAGATGAAAATTGGTGATCAAACCGTCGATCGCTTTGAATTGATAACCAGGGAAAATGAAAATATCGGTATCTTCATGACACTCGCGGAACTTGCCATACTTGCTCATGATTGCTTCCAATGTCCGGCAGCTGGTCGTACCGACCGCGATGATTCGCCGGCCTTCCGCTTTTGCCTGATTCAGCCGGTCTGCCGTGGCCTGATCCATCATGAAGAATTCCGAATGCATGTGATGATCGGCGATATCCTCAGTATCCATCGGCCGGAACGTGCCCAAACCGACATGCAGCGTGATATCCTCAACCTCGACGCCTTTGGCTTTCAGCTGATCGAACAGCTCCGGCGTAAAATGCAGACCGGCTGTCGGCGCAGCGGCGGAACCTTTGACCTTGGCGTAAACCGTCTGATAACGCTCCGGATCCTCCAGCTTTTCCTTGATGTATGGCGGCAGTGGAACATTGCCCAGTTTTTCCAGAATCTCATAGAAAATACCGTCGTAGATCATCCGGAACTGACGCAGCCCTTTTTCGCCGATCCCGATGCATTCCGCTTTCAGCTCGCCTTCGTTAAACGAGATGATAGTGCCCAGCTTGACCACTTTGGCGTTGCCGACCAGACATTCCCACTCGTCGCCTTCCTGCCGCAAAAGCAGCAGTTCGACGTGCGCGCCGGTTTCCTCTTTCGTGCCGAACAGCCGGGCTGGAATGACGCGCGTGTTGTTGCGCACCAGCACGTCGCCCGGTTTTAAATAATCGACGATATCGTAGAAATGCCGGTGTTCAATCGCGCCGGTGGAACGATGCAGGACTAACAACCGCGACGCTGACCGCTTCGCCAGCGGCGTCTGCGCGATCAGCTCCTGCGGCAGCTCAAAATCAAATTCACTTGTTTTCATATCAGAACCCCCTCGAGTCCACGCTGTTCAGATTATATTTCTTAAACAGCTCTGCTTTGAAATCACCGAAGCGGTCTTCCCGGATCGCTTTTCTGGCCTGTTCCGTCAGACTTAACAAAAACCGCAGATTGTGAATCGACATCAGACGACTGCCCAGCCCTTCGTTGCAGCGGAACAAGTGCCGCAGATACGCGCGGCTGTAATTTTTGCAGGTGTAGCAGTCGCATTCCGGATCCAGCGGTCCGAAATCTTCTTCGTATTCCTGCTTCTTGATGTTGATCCGGCCCTGCGAAGTCATCAACGTGCCATGCCGGGCAATCCGTGTCGGCAGCACGCAGTCGAACATATCGACATTGCGCAGAATGCCTTCCAGAATCGCGTCCACCGAGCCGACGCCCATCAGATAGCGCGGCTTCTCCCATGGCAGATACTTGACGCTGTAATCGATCATCTTATACATCGTTTCCTTGGATTCACCGACGGACGTACCGCCGATCGAATACCCCGGGAAATCCATCTCCGCCAGCGTTTTGGCGCACATCTCGCGCAGATCCTGATACTCCCCACCCTGGACGATGCCGAACAACGCCTGTTCCTCCGGACGCTGATGCGCGTCTTTGCCGCGCTTGGCCCAACGCAGTGTCCGCTCCACGCTGTTTTTCATGTAATCATAGGAGCAGGGATACGGAGCGCATTCATCAAAGCTCATGATGATATCCGCGCCGATCTTGTTCTGAATCTGGATTGATTTTTCCGGACTCAAAAATAAGGTAGAGCCGTCAAGATGACTCTTGAAGGTTACGCCTTCTTCCTTAATCTTGCGTCGGTCCGCCAGCGAAAAGACCTGGAATCCGCCGCTGTCCGTCAGCATCGGCCCGGAATAGTTCATGAATTTCTGGACGCCGCCGGCTTTATCAACAATGTCTTCGCCCGGCCGCAGCCACAAGTGGTAGGTGTTGGCCAGAATAACGCCGGCCCCCAATGCCTTGATTTCCTCCGGCGACAGAAACTTGACGGTCGCTAAGGTGCCGACAGGCATAAACATCGGCGTTTCTACATCGCCATGCGGCGTGTGCAGGATGCCGCAGCGGGCGCCTGACTGTTTGCACACATGGGTAATCTCAAATCGAATTGCACTCATATATTTTTCACCGCCACTATTCTATCATAAAAGCCCCTTCCCTGAAAGGAAAAGCCGGAATAAGCTGAATCCCGCCGGCATAAGTCTAAAGAAAGAGGAGGCCTGGAATATGGAAGAAAACAAAGAAGAAATTCAATGGATCAGCAAGATTCGCCGGCATTTTCATCTGCGAATCGAAATTTACAACCGCCGCAAGACGATCAAGCAATGTAAAAAGGAGGTCCTCCAAACGACGCTGCAGTTAGGGAAGGTGACGTACCAATGCTTTCTGAATCAAAAGGAAAGCGAGGAGATCGCCGCACTGTCATCGCTGATCCGGCAGCGGCTGGCGACGATCGAAGAATTGGAGCAGCAGATCCGGCAGCTGAAGCAGGGGGAGGAAGAACAGGATTTTCTGGACGCGATGTTTTAACCAAAACGTTGAAAACTGAATTAAATTAACCGATGAGACTCTATCCGCTGTCTGAAAACGGAGCGGGATAAAAAAAGGTCCGCGGAAAGTGTAAAGAAGAAAAGGGAAAAATGATAACCAACGCGTTCATCCTATTATATAGGAAAGTGTTGCTTCTGAAAGTCCCGCTTGGAAATTAACTGATTGATATTTATTACAAGGAAGAATTAAGCGAGGGGAAATCCATCCTCTTGCTTTTTAATTGATGCAGGGTCTGATTCGATTCTTATCGAAAGCAAAGCGTGGTTTCGCACTATACAAGGAAGTTTTCCCTATCCAGAATTAAAAGACGAACTGGAAAAGAGGGACGGAATAAAAATTGAGTTCATCGCAGATAAATAGAGGATTAGGATCCGTAAGGGTAAAAATGATGCCATGAATAAACTTTGAATTCAGGAAACGCGCTCCTTGTTGAACATCAAAATAAAAGAAAAAAATAATCAAATAAGCGAAAAACACGATAACAAAAGGGGATATGAAAGGGGGAAGAAGAAATCGAAAAAAAAGTTAAAAAATCAGTTGACAGAAAAGGGGTGATTTGGTAATATTAATGAGCACCTCGCGAGAGGGCGTCGATCTTTGAAAACTAAACAGGAAGAAAAGCACAAATACAACGTCAATTCATAAAGCAGCTATTCTAAGGAA
>NZ_LT635449.1 GCF_900120005.1 Holdemania sp. Marseille-P2844 | reverse complement strand
ATAGTGAAGATAAAACAAAGAGCTAACAAACTCTGACAAATGGAGAGTTTGATCCTGGCTCAGGATGAACGCTGGCGGCGTGCCTAATACATGCAAGTCGAACGCTTGCTTGAGGACTTGTCTTCAAGCGGGAGTGGCGAACGGGTGAGTAATACATAAGCAATCTGCCCATCGGCCTGGGATAACAGTTGGAAACGACTGCTAATACCGGATAGGTGATTGGAAGGCATCTTCTGATCATTAAAGTTGGGATACAACACGGATGGATGAGCTTATGGCGTATTAGCTAGTAGGTGAGGTAACGGCTCACCTAGGCGATGATACGTAGCCGACCTGAGAGGGTGACCGGCCACATTGGGACTGAGACACGGCCCAAACTCCTACGGGAGGCAGCAGTAGGGAATTTTCGGCAATGGGCGAAAGCCTGACCGAGCAACGCCGCGTGAGTGAAGAAGGCCTTCGGGTTGTAAAGCTCTGTTGTGAAGGAAGAACGGCTCATACAGGGAATGGTATGGGAGTGACGGTACTTTACCAGAAAGCCACGGCTAACTACGTGCCAGCAGCCGCGGTAATACGTAGGTGGCGAGCGTTATCCGGAATTATTGGGCGTAAAGGGTGCGCAGGCGGTTTTTTAAGTTTAAGGTGAAAGCGTGGGGCTTAACCCCATATAGCCTTAGAAACTGAGAGACTAGAGTACAGGAGAGGGCAATGGAATTCCATGTGTAGCGGTAAAATGCGTAGATATATGGAGGAACACCAGTGGCGAAGGCGGTTGCCTGGCCTGTAACTGACGCTCATGCACGAAAGCGTGGGGAGCAAATAGGATTAGATACCCTAGTAGTCCACGCCGTAAACGATGAGAACTAAGTGTTGGGGAAACTCAGTGCTGCAGTTAACGCAATAAGTTCTCCGCCTGGGGAGTATGCACGCAAGTGTGAAACTCAAAGGAATTGACGGGGGCCCGCACAAGCGGTGGAGTATGTGGTTTAATTCGACGCAACGCGAAGAACCTTACCAGGTCTTGACATCCCCTGCAAAGACATAGAGATATGTTGGAGGTTATCAGGGAGACAGGTGGTGCATGGTTGTCGTCAGCTCGTGTCGTGAGATGTTGGGTTAAGTCCCGCAACGAGCGCAACCCTTGTCTTTAGTTACTAACATTGAGTTGAGGACTCTAGAGAGACTGCCGGTGACAAACCGGAGGAAGGTGGGGATGACGTCAAATCATCATGCCCCTTATGACCTGGGCTACACACGTACTACAATGGCGGATACAACGAGAAGCAAGACAGTGATGTGGAGCAAAACTCAGAAAGTCCGTCTCAGTTCGGATTGAAGTCTGCAACCCGACTTCATGAAGCCGGAATCGCTAGTAATCGCGGATCAGCATGCCGCGGTGAATACGTTCTCGGGCCTTGTACACACCGCCCGTCAAACCATGAGAGTTGGCAATGCCCGAAGCCGGTGGCCTAACCTCGCAAGAGGAGGGAGCCGTCGAAGGTAGGGCTGATGATTGGGGTTAAGTCGTAACAAGGTATCCCTACGGGAACGTGGGGATGGATCACCTCCTTTCTAAGGAGAAAGACGTACAAAGAAGTTGGATTTGTGAGGAAGTAAGCCTGTTTAGTTTTGAGAGATCGAAAGATTTCTCAGACAGTGATTGTTCTTTGAAAACCGAATAACAGAAAACAGATAGAAAGACATGATCTTTCTGAAAAGTTGTAAGATTTCAAAAATCAGAACAAGATATTTGAAGTTGAACGTTGAACAGTTCTTATTAGAGATTAAAAGGAACTCTGGACGACTCGCAGTCAAGACAGAGGACCTGTGATTAAATGAATAAGGGCGTATGGTGGATGCCTAGGCATGTAGAGCAGAAGAAGGACGCAGCTAACGGCGAAACGCGACGGGGAGTGGTAAGCACACATCGATCCGTCGGTCTCCGAATGGGGAAACCCAGCGCGAGTAATGTCGCGTTACCCATGAGTGAATCCATAGCTCATGAGGAGAGAACCCAGGGAATTGAAACATCTTAGTACCTGGAGGAAAAGAAAATAACAATGATTCCCTCAGTAGCGGCGAGCGAACGGGGAAGAGCCCAAACCAGCCTTAGGGCTGGGGTAGTAGGACCACAACGTGGTACAGTAACCGATAGAAGAAGGACATTGAAAGGTCCGCCAAAGAGGGTGCAAGCCCCGTAATCGAAATTGGGAGCTGACCTAGTGGAATCCTGAGTACGGCGAGGCACGTGGAACCTTGTCGGAAGCATCCGGGACCATCCGGAAAGGCTAAATACTCCTACATGACCGATAGTGAACCAGTACCGTGAGGGAAAGGTGAAAAGAACCGCGGGAGCGGAGTGAAATAGAACCTGAAACCATATGCTTACAAGAAGACAGAGCCCGTTAAGGGGTGATGTCGTGCCTTTTGTAGAATGAACCGGCGAGTTATCTTATCGTGCGAGGTTAAGTGGAAGACACGGAGCCGAAGCGAAAGCGAGTCTGAATAGGGCGGCAGTACGATGAGATAGACCCGAAGCCGTAGTGATCTAGCCATGACCAGGTTGAAGTTTGGGTGAAACCAAATGGAGGACCGAACCGACCCCCGTTGAAAAGTTGGCGGATGAGTTGTGGCTAGCGGAGAAATTCCAATCGAACACGGCGATAGCTGGTTCTCCCCGAAATAGCTTTAGGGCTAGCGTCGAAGTAAGGGTAGTGGAGGTAGAGCACTGAATTCATGATGGCGCCGTCAAGGTGTACTGAATGAAATCAAACTCCGAATGCCATTATGTCATCTTCGGCAGTCAGACTGTGGGTGATAAGGTCCATGGTCAAAAGGGAAACAGCCCAGATCATCAGTTAAGGTCCCAAAATTACCGCTAAGTGGAAAAGGATGTGGGGATGCACAGACAACTAGGAGGTTGGCTTAGAAGCAGCCACCCTTCAAAGAGTGCGTAACAGCTCACTAGTCGAGTGACCCTGCGCCGAAAATTAACCGGGGCTAAGCGGTATACCGAAACTATGGCAATGACTCAGGTCATTGGGTAGGGGAGCGTTCCATGGGCATCGAAGCTGTACCGTAAGGAGCAGTGGAGCGCATGGAAGTGAGAATGCCGGTGTGAGTAGCGAGATGCAGGTGAGAATCCTGCACACCGATAGACCAAGGATTCCAGGGGAAGGTTCGTCCGCCCTGGGTAAGTCGGGACCTAAGGCGAGGCTGAAAAGCGTAGTCGATGGAAAACAGGTTGATATTCCTGTACCCGCGCATCGAGTGATGGAGTGACAAAGAAGGCTAACCGGACCGGTAAATGGATTCCGGACCAAGCGAGGTAGGAGGCAGTCAGGCAAATCCGGCTGTCAATCTGAAGGCGTGATGGGGAGCGAACGGCGCGAGCCAAGTAGCGAAGACGGCGATGCCAGCTTTCAAGAAAAGCTTCTGGCGTTAATCGATGAGCGGCCCGTACCAAAACCGACACAGGTGGTCAAGGCGAGAAGCCTGAGGTGAGCGAGAGAACTGTTGCCAAGGAACTCGGCAAAATAGCCCCGTACGTTCGCAAGAAGGGGCGCTCGAAAGAGCCGCAGTGAAGAGGCCCAAGCAACTGTTTAACTAAAACACAGCTCTCTGCAAAGTCGCAAGACGAAGTATAGGGGGTGACGCCTGCCCGGTGCTGGAAGGTTAAGAGGATATGTTAGTCGCAAGACGAAGCATTGAATTGAAGCCCCAGTGAACGGCGGCCGTAACTATAACGGTCCTAAGGTAGCGAAATTCCTTGTCAGGTAAGTTCTGACCCGCACGAAAGGCGTAATGATTTGGGCGCTGTCTCGGCAGCAGACTCGGTGAAATCTTAGTACCTGTGAAGATGCAGGTTACCCGCAACTAGACGGAAAGACCCCATGGAGCTTTACTGTAGCCTGATATTGAGTTTTGATCAAGTATGTACAGGATAGGTGGGAGACGAAGAAGTTGGGACGTCAGTTTCAATGGAGTCGACGTTGGGATACCACTCTTAGTTGATTGAAATTCTAACCTGTATCCATGAGCTGGGTAAGGGACAGTGTCAGGTGGGCAGTTTGACTGGGGCGGTCGCCTCCTAAAGAGTAACGGAGGCGCCCAAAGGTACCCTCAGATTGGTTGGAAATCAATCGACGAGCGCAAATGCAGAAGGGTGCTTGACTGCAAGACAGACAAGTCGAGCAGGGACGAAAGTCGGGATTAGTGATCCGGCGGTGCAGAATGGAATGGCCGTCGCTTAACGGATAAAAGCTACCCTGGGGATAACAGGCTGATCTCGCCCAAGAGTTCACATCGACGGCGAGGTTTGGCACCTCGATGTCGGCTCATCGCATCCTGGAGCTGAATTCGGTTCCAAGGGTTGGGCTGTCCGCCCATTAAAGCGGTACGCGAGCTGGGTTCAGAACGTCGTGAGACAGTTCGGTCCCTATCTGTTGTGGGCGTAGGAAATTTGAGGAGAGCTGTCCTTAGTACGAGAGGACCGGGATGGACCCACCGCTGGTGCACCAGTTGTATCGCCAGATGCATAGCTGGGTAGCTAAGTGGGGAACGGATAAACGCTGAAGGCATCTAAGCGTGAAACCGACTCCGAGATGAGATTTCCCATTTCCAAGAGAAAGTAAGACCCCTTGAAGACGACGAGGTAGATAGGTCAGAGATGGAAGCACAGCGATGTGTGGAGTTGACTGATACTAATCGGTCGAGGATTTAATCACATGAGGAAAAAAACGTTCATAACGAAGTAAGAAAGAGCAAGACTTTCTGGAAGCAACTGTTATTTGGTTTTCAGGGAATAATCCTGAAATGATCTGGTGACGATAGCGAAATGGTCACACCTGTTCCCATCCCGAACACAGAAGTTAAGCATTTCCGCGGCGAGAATAGCTATGCCTGCCATAGTGAACGTAGCTCGTTGCCAGGTTCTCCGGTTCCCTTTCTCAGGGAGCCTTTTTTTTGTTTCTCGCTGGATTGATCCGGAAGGGGGGAGGAAGCGGTTTGTTTCGTTGAGGAAATCCGGAAGCGCTGGAATGGATTTCCATGCATATTGAATCAAGGATTCATAAAATAAGGGGAAACGGTTCTGTGTTAAAACGGTTTTCATCTTTTTTATTGCTTTTCAGATTTGCAATCAGAGTTCCAATCAAAAAGGAAAAATAAAATAATTGTCGATTTAAATACAGGTATGGTTTTCTTTCTCCCGTGCTTTAAATCTGTGCTATAATATTTTCCAAGTGACACTGAAGAAAGGATGTGAACAAATGAAGCTTGAATTCATAACGGAAACACCGCAGGAAACCAAAGCTCTCGGTGAGAAAATGGGAAGTTTATCCAAGCCCAATATGGTGTGGACGATGAGCGGGGATTTAGGCGCCGGCAAGACGACGCTGACCCAGGGGATTGCCCGGGGACTAGGAATCACCCGCACTGTCAGCAGTCCTACTTTTACGATATTGAAGATTTATCAAGGCCGTTTGCCATTGTATCATTTTGACGCCTATCGTCTGGAAGGGACGCATCAGGAACTGGGTTTTGAGGAAATGATCGACGGCGAGGGCCTGACGGTTATCGAATGGCCTGAATATATGGAAGACCTGGATCAAACGGAACCGCTGCGGATTACGCTGCGTCGCTTAGGCGAGAATCGCCGCCAGATCGTTTTGGAAACCGAAAGTGAAAAGTATGTCGAATTGATGGAGGCATTAAAATGATTACTTTATGTATGGATACCAGCAGTAAGTTTCTGGTGCTGGCTTTGATTGAGAATGATCAGCTCATCGGCAAACGCTGCCTGTCTTCCTGGAAGCGACAGTCGGAAATGATCTTTCCGCAGTTAACCGCATTGCTTGAGGAATGTCATTTGACGCCGAAGGCGATCAACGAAGTCGTAGTGACAAAAGGACCGGGCAGCTACACCGGCGTGCGGATCGCGATGACGATCGCCAAGGTGTTATGCTCTACGGCGCATTTACCACTGTATGCGCTGCCGACGTTGGAACTGATTGGGGCTGGAAAAGAGAAAGCTGGCGTACTGCTGGACGCCCGCAGCCAGCGTGCTTATTTTGGATTTATTGAAAAGGGAAAACTGATCGGTAAAGAAGACGTGCTGCCGCTCAGCGAGATTCAGGCGCGGATTGAAGAAGCCGGCGATTTAGAACTGGTCGGTGATTGTTCCCTGTTGGGGTTGGAAGATTGTTATCCCGATCTGGCAGAAGCTTTCCTCCTTGCGCGGCCGCAATGGCAGAAGGTTGAGAACGTTCATCTGTTAGTGCCGGAGTACCTGAAATCGGCCGATGACTATCTGGTAAAAAAAGCATGATCCGGGAAATGACGCTGGACGATTTAGAAATTGTCTGCGAAATGGAGCTGCGGTTGTTTAGTTCGCCCTGGCCGCGGGAAAGCTATGAATATGAGTTAAAGGAAAACCCATACTCTCATTTATTTGTGGCTGAAAACGAAGCAGGAACGATTGTCGGCTATGCCGGCATCTGGACGACGTTCGATCAGGCGCAGATCACGACAATCGGCGTGGATCTTCCTTACCGCCGTCAGCATTGGGCTTCGCGGCTGATGGATCACATGATCAACTGCGCCGCAGAGAATGGCTGCGAAATGATTTCGCTGGAGGTTCGCGTCAGCAACGCCCCAGCTTTGACCTGTTACAAAAAATATGGTTTTGAAATTATCAATATCCGGAAAGGTTATTATCAGGATAATCATGAAGATGCGTATTTGATGATGAAACCAATAGGAGGGAATTTATGAAACGGAATTTAATCCTGGCGATTGAGTCCAGCTGTGATGAAACAGCCGCCGCGGTGGTGGAGGATGGCTGTAAAATCTGTTCCAACATCGTTTCTTCACAGATTAACGTCCATAAAAAATACGGCGGCGTTGTGCCGGAGGTCGCTTCGCGGATCCATGTTGAAAATATTTCCGTTGTGATCGAAGAAGCGCTGGTTCAGGCTGAAGTAACAATGGATGATATTTTGGCGATCGCGGTAACGCAGGGACCCGGCCTGGTCGGCTCGCTGCACGTCGGCGTCCAGGCTGCGAAAACCCTGGCCTGGTATTACGATAAGCCACTGATCCCGCTGCATCACATCATCGGGCACATCTATGCCAACCGCTTTGTCGACGAACTGCGGTTCCCGATGATTGCACTGGTGGTGTCCGGCGGTCATACCGAGCTGGTCTGGATGAAGGATGAATGGTCATTTGAAATCCTCGGCACAACGCAGGACGACGCGATCGGCGAGGCTTATGACAAGGTTTCCCGGGTGATGGGAACCGGATATCCGGGCGGCCCGGTCATTGATAAAATGGCGAAACAGGGACATCCGCATTACACCTTGCCGAAGCCAAAGACGGAAAAACCGCTTGATTTCTCCTTCAGCGGTCTAAAATCAGCGGTCCTGCAGCTGATCGACCGGGAAAGTAAAAAAGGTGAGGAGCTGAACAAGGAAGACCTTTCCTACGCTTTCCAGGAAGCGGCGCTGGACACGCTGCTGAAAAAGACGATGCAGGCGGTCAGGGAATTTAAACCGAAGCAGGTTGTGCTGGCAGGCGGCGTGGCGGCCAATTCGCGCCTGCGTGAGAAAATCTCGGAGATGATTCAGGAAACGCCGGAGGTTCATCTGACGATTCCGCCGTTATGGTGCTGCACGGACAATGCCGCGATGATTGGCGCTGCGGGATGGACGGCGTATACGCACGGTTTAAACGGCTCGTTGGACATCGCCGCGAACCCGTCGATGGAAATTGAAACAAGTTCAATTCATTAAATCATTCACAATTTAAAACAAGTGTGCTAGAATAATGCAGAAGGGGTTGATAGTATGCCAACAAAGTCAGTCCCTAAGGCTACACTGCAGCGTTATCCAATCTATCTGAAAGCTTTACGCAAACTCAAAAATTCCGGCGTAACCCGGATCATGTCCAAGGAGCTTTCGGAATATGTGGCTATTGAGTCCACGACGATCCGCCGGGATTTCTCATTCCTGGGATCGCTGGGGAAGCAAGGTTATGGCTATGACGTTGACCGCCTGATTGAAATATTCAACGAGCAGTTGGGCATGGGATTCGATGAGAAGATTATTCTTGTCGGAGCAGGCAACCTTGGGAAAGCTTTAATGAATTACAATCGCTGGAACCATGTTGTCGGCGAGATTGTATGTGCCTTTGACATCCGTCCGGAGTCTGTCGGGAAGACGCCGATTCCGGTTTACCACGTTGATGAAATGAAGGATAAGATTCCAGAAGGTTGTCGAATCGCGATCCTGTGCGTTTCGTCGAATGTTCAGGACGCAGCCGATCGTTTGATCGAATGCGGCATTACCGGGATTGTTGATTTCTCGCATGAGCATTTCCAGGTTCCCAAGGGAGTTCTGGTCAAGCCGATCGACGTTGTATCCACGATCCAGGAACTGGTTTTTGAAACCAACAATATGAAAAAGTAGAAGGCAGCGAAAAGAGAACGATCCTATTACTGAAGCACAGCGAGCCGGGCAGGGTGAAAGCCGGAGTTCAGTCAGGGAATGCGGAACACTCTGGGAGCCGGATCGGAGAACTGACAGTAGACGATCCCGTCGGCGGCGTTAACGCACCCTGAGGCCCGATGATTTTGCGATCATCCGGGTAAATGAGGATGGCACCACGTTGTTGAACGTTCCTTGATCAGGAACGTTTTTTTATTCATAAACAAACAAAAGGAGAAAAGTATGCTTACATTCATGACCGTCAGAGAACTTTACGAGATGGCCTGTTCCGGCAGCACCATGGAAACCGATCAGATCGAGTATGCCCAGCTGCAGGGATGGGTCAGAACCAACCGCAACAACGGCTCCATCGGGTTTATCGAGCTGAACGACGGAACGTATTTCCGCAACGCCCAGCTGGTTTATTCTTCCGATCTGGCCAACTTTCAGGACGTGTCCAAATATCTGACCGGCACGGCGCTGACCGTCACGGGAAAAGTCGTGCTGACGCCGCAGGCAAAGCAGCCGTTTGAGCTGCAGGTCACAGAAGTGATTTTGGAAGGCGCCTGCGACAACACCTATCCGCTGCAGAAGAAACGGCATTCGTTTGAGTATCTGCGCGAGATCGGACATCTGCGTCCGCGCAGCAACACCTTTAACGCGGTTTTCCGCGTTCGCTCGGTCCTGGCGATGGCGATCCATGAATTTTTCCAGGATCAGGGTTTTGTTTATGTCAACGCCCCGATCATCACCGGCAACGACGCAGAAGGCGCCGGCGAGGTCTTTACCGTCACTACCCGTGATGATGGCAACTACGAAGAGGACTTCTTCGGCAAGAAAGCAAACCTTACAGTTTCCGGTCAGCTGCAGGCGGAAGCGTTTGCGATGGCTTTCCGTGATGTTTACACCTTTGGTCCGACCTTCCGTGCGGAAAACTCCAACACAACGACCCATGCTTCTGAATTCTGGATGGTCGAACCGGAAATTGCGTTTGCAGATCTTGAAGATGATATGGATCTGATTGAAGATATGATCAAATACTGCATTCAGTACGTCATGGACAACTGTCAGGAAGAAATGAAATTCTTCAACCAGTTTATTGACAACACGTTATTGGAAAGGCTGAATCATGTGCTGAACAGCGAATTCGTCCGGATGCCATACACCGAAGCGATCGATCATCTGTTGAAAGCCAGGAAAAAGTTTGAAAACCCGGTTTCCTGGGGAATGGATCTCAACACGGAGCATGAGCGCTATCTGTGCGAAGAAGTTGTAAAAGGTCCGGTCTTCCTGATCGATTATCCGAAGGATATCAAAGCGTTCTATATGCGGATGAACGATGACGGGAAAACTGTGGCAGCCTGCGATTTGCTGGTGCCGGCAGTCGGTGAACTGGTCGGCGGTTCTCAGCGTGAAGAACGGCTGGAAGTGCTGCAGAGCCGAATGAAGGAAATGGGTGTTCATGAAGACGGACTGCAGTGGTATCTGGATCTGCGCCGCTATGGCGGCTGCCAGCATGCGGGCTTTGGTCTGGGCTTTGAACGATTCATCATGTATGTTACCGGAATGCAGAATATCCGCGATGTGATCCCGTTTGCCCGTACCCCGAAGAACTTATTGTTCTGATTGAGTTTTCCTTCAATCAACTTTTCGGCAATTCAATTTAATCTTACTGAAGATGAACTGACAAATGAAAAAGAGTTAAACGTCGTTTGGATATTTAACTCTTTTTCATTTTAATATTTCCAAAGTTAACGATGAAGAACGGCTTGCTTCATTTGAACATTTTGATTCGCTTTTTCATGGATTTGCCTATGAAAATCTTCCGGTGTATGAATTGCATCTAAGCTTTGAATAAGGTCAAAAAGTGTTTCTCCGTCAAGTTCTTCGATTTGTTTTTCTTCCTGCTCGGTCAACTCTATCCGCTGTTTCAGCACAAGCTTAACCAACATTTTCTGACCTTCTATTTTTCCTTCCTCTTTGCCTATTGATTTCCCTTTAGCGATGCCTTTTTCATAAACCACCTGTTCATCCCGTTCGTCAAACCTGGCCCGCATCCGGGCCAGCGCCAAATTGGTGTCTCTTAAAAAATCCATTTTCTTCTCTTCCATCATTTGAATGATTTCCTCCTTTTCTGATAATTCCTGAATCCACTTCTGTTTTTCTGCAACGTGACTGAACCGAACCGTGTAGTGTATTTTCTCCGACAGCCTCCATTCTTCCACCGGCTTCTTTTCCAGCGCTTCCAGCTTGTCCATTTCCACCCAAAGAATCCGACATCGCCCGTCCGGTAAAGGAACTGCCTTTTCTTCTTTCGTATAACGATAATCATGCAGATAACCGTCATTCTTTTGGATTTGCGGGACATGGTTGGTAAGCATGACCTGAACGACCGGATTAAACTCATACAGATCACCAACACAGAGCTGATCGGCAACAATGCGGGACAGATATCCCTGCGAACGCATTGCCAATGAATCACTCATCTGATAGTTCTGCATCTCAAGATTGATTACCAGGAGGGTTCCTCGTTCATCTTCAGCTTTAATCAGTAAATCAAATCGAATCCCTTTCTCGCCGCGATGATTTTTTACAGGCTCGGTATTCATCATCGAAGTTCGGACTAACCGGCAGAGAAAGAGATCGGAGAAATAAGCGATCCGGATCTTTCTGGATATTTCATCCTCAGAGCCAAAGGTGTGGCGGAAGACGTCGTTTTCTCGGAAATCAATGGTGGCCAGAAGCTGACGGATTTGAGTGGAATCCAGACAGAGCGTCAGCGGTTGCAGGGGATCGTTGTTATGAAGTTTCTTCGTATTTTCCATCGCAATAAAAACCTCCTCTACTTTAATATTGCGGAAAATCAGAAAAAGCCTCATAAAAAACAGAACTTTGTAAAAATACTTTATTGAGTTTGTCTTTCAAATTAATGTTAACTCTTTTGAATTGCCATTTCAAGGGTAAACTGAAAGTTAAATGCCAAATTAGAAATAATTGGGGAAGGCATGACAAATATCCAAAAAAAGATGCATGGAGCCTGAATGGCTGTATATTTATGGCATAGCCTTTGAGAATCAGACCCTTTCGTTGCGTACAAACTAAAAAAACTTGAGGTTGATCTTCAATTCTCTTATAATAGAGCGTAGGATGTGATGACATGAAAAAATACGTATTAAAAACAGATGAAAACGGCAACGAGATCACCGTTGCCGATGTCCATAAGGTGCTTTTGGAAATGCTCAAAATGATTGACGGCATTTGCCAGAAATACAACATACCTTATTTCCTCAACGGCGGCAGCGCCTTAGGCGCGGTTCGCCATCAGGGCTTTATTCCATGGGATGACGATGCGGATATCGCCATGCTTTATGAAGACTACAAGCGCTTTATCGTCGCTTTGAAGCAGGATCTTCCGGAAGGCTATACCTTTCAATGCTTTGATACGGATAAACGCTATAATCCGTTAATTCCGGGGATGAAGATCCGGAAAAAAGGAACGTATCTGAAAGAAGTCAATACGTTGTTAGCCAACCGCTGTACTGAATGCGACGGAATTTTCATCGACGTTTTTGTTTATGATTACTGCGCCGCAAGCAAAACCATGGATTTGCCGCTTCGGATGTTGAATCAGCTGATTATGCCGTTTATCATTCTCTTTGACAACCTGGGCATGAATCCGTTGTTCCTCAAGCGCTGGTTCGTTTCCAACGCCCGGATGTATGGGAAACTTAATGAAGGAAGCAAGAAGATCGGCTTTGATCTGACATGGACGTTTAAGAGTCCATTGAAACCATTTATCTTTGATTATGACGATATCTATCCTGTTCAGTATGTTCCGTTCGAGGATACGCAGCTGCCGATTGCGCATCATCCGCACGAATACCTGTGCACAGCGATTGCACCAAGCTACATGACGCTGCCGCCGGAAGAAGAACAGAAACCGAAACATATCGTTGACATCCGGTTATAAGGAGTTTTGGAAACCATGACAGTGGAACCAAGCTATGTCCCGCGCGGCTCCAAACTGCGCTGGAAATCTTTCCTGTTCATCTTTATCGCCTGCTGCATACTCGCGTATGGAGGGCAATGGTTGTTGAATCAACGCCAGAAAAAACAAGTCGATACGTATGGCGTCTGCGGTTTGAGTAATCAGAAAACCCGGCAGCTGTTTGAAAATCAGATTGTTGATGAAGCGCAGCTGTTGTCGTTGGGCGATTATCTTTACTATGGAGAAACGCTCAATCTTTATCATGAGACCTATAACCGCAGCGGTCAGGATCTTTTTGCCGGCAAGACAGTCATTCTGCGCAATGTATGCAGCGGTTTGGATTTTGTTTATATGATGGAAAAAAACGCCGACGGTCAGATTCCTCTGGAAGATCTGGACGAAGGCTTTTATCAGGTTTTCATCATGCAGGATCTGAAAGAAAAACAGCTTGTCAGTGATAAAAAACTGCGCGATACCTTCTACACAGTGACGCGGGAGAACACGAATAAAAAGATCGAGCTGATTGCCGATCAGAATCTTTTCGACAACCCGGAAGAAGAACCGTTTTTACAAAAAAACTACGTGTTTATCCAGGTGAGCACCCAACCGCAGCCGGAAGACTGGATCGATGTGATGATCGATCCCGGCGCGATGCATCAGGATAATGGATATACCGACAAAGGCGTACACGGCAACGGTTTGTTAGCGTATGAAGAAAATTACAAAATTGCCGTCAAACTGAAGGATCAGCTTGAAAAACTGGGCTTGAAAGTCGAACTGACTCGGGATCTGGATGAAATCGTCAACAGCTACGGCGAGGATGGCCGGCTGGACCGCGCCTATTCCCAACATGCGCGGTATTACATCAATATCGAAATGAAAAGCGCGACAAACGTCAACTTGCGGGGAACAGATATCGTTTATTCTTCCTTTTCTTCTAACCGGATGGCTTCCACCGTGCTCAAATCTATCGTCGAAAATACATCCCTGACGTATGCCCGGGAAGCGACGGGTTCGGCCAGCGGGACGAGCATCGGCGAAGATGGAACCGCGTATGACGGTCAGAAAATCATCCGTGAATCGGGTGGACGAATCCTGGGCGCCGGGACCTTTTCTGAAGCTTCCCGTCAGAATCAGACGTTTGCGGCGGAGAATCGTTATGGCATGCAGGCATTAACGATTCAGTATTTGTTTTTAAGCAACAGTGAGGATGTTGCAGCGTGGCAAAATGAGCTTGACAGGATTGCAGAAGCAACGGCTGCCGGATTAGCGAAAGCGATGCGGATTCCCAGCGGCAGTTAAACCTTACGGGCGCAAAGTTTCAGTTAAAATCAAGAATGAAAAAATTCGGTAACCTGCCAGTTCAAACGGCAGGTTCCTGTTGTTAATCAAGGAAGGAGAGTGACATCCATGCTCTATCAAATCAGCCGCGGGAGTAAATCTTTCGGCACGGAAACCGTGTTTGAGGATATTCAGTTTGAGATCCGGGGCACTGAGAAAATTGCGGTCGTCGGCCGCAACGGATGTGGAAAATCGACGCTTTTAAAAATTATGACCGGCGAGCTGGAGCTGGACAAAGGTGAAATTCACAGTACCTCCGGCACGCGGATCGGTTATCTGGCCCAGACGACCTTTCCAGACGAAACCTTAACCGTCCGGGAAGACCTTGAAAAAGTCTTTGAACCCTTGCAGAAATTGAAAGCTCAGCTTGATAAGCTGACAGAACGCATGGCAACGGATTACAGTGAAGCGGTGCTGGATCGTTATGCTCAGCTGGAGACACAGTTTGAGATGGCAGGCGGTTATACGTGGCAGTCGGAGTTAATGACGGTGTTTACGAAGTTTGGCTTTCAGGAAGAAATGCTGGATAGAACGATCAATACCTTTTCCGGCGGTCAGAAAACACGTCTTGCATTTGTTAAATTACTTTTAAGCAAACCGGATATACTGCTTCTGGACGAACCGACCAACCATCTGGATTTGGAAACGATCGAATGGCTGGAAGGGTATCTGAAGCGATACAGCCGGGCTGTCGTGCTGGTTTCCCATGACCGGATGTTTCTCGATCACATTGCGGAAGAAGTTTATGAGCTGGAATATGGTTCGATGAAGCATTACACCGGCAACTACACGAGCTTTCAGAATCAGAAGCAGCAGGATTTAATCCGTCAGCAGCAGATGTATAATCGTCAGCAGAAGGAAATTGAGCGGTTGGAAGGCTTGATCGAGCGTTTCCGCTACAAGGCGACAAAAGCGGCGATGGCGCAATCGAAGATCAAGGCGCTGGAGCGGATGGAAAAGATCGACGCCCCTCAGAAAAGTGATACCCGGAGTTTCTCAGCGCATTTTGTTCCGCGGTTAAAAGGTGGAAAAACAGTGCTGGAGATCAAGGATCTCAAGGTCGGTTACGATCATCCGTTATGCGAGATTTCCCTGGAAATTTTATCAGGGCAGCGAATTGCGGTGCTGGGGCCTAACGGCTGCGGCAAGAGTACGTTGATGAAGACGCTGGTCGGTGATCTGCCGGCGTTGGGCGGGGATTATCTGTATGGTCATCAGATTGAAACCGGTTATTTTGATCAGCAGCTGGCGCAGTTTTCCTCCGGGAAGACAGTGCTGGAAGAATTGTGGGACGATTATCCGGAACTGGACCGGACTCAGATCCGGACGGTGTTGGGACGTTTCCTGTTTACCAGCGACGACGTGTTCAAAACGGTCGACGTGCTTTCCGGGGGCGAAAAGGTTCGGCTGTCTCTGGCGAAATTGATGCTGCGTCAGGCGAATTTCCTGCTTTTGGACGAACCGACCAACCATTTGGATATTGTAGGCAAGGAAGCACTGGAAGAAGCGCTGAACGGATATACCGGAACGATTCTGTTCGTTTCGCATGATCGTTATTTTATCAAGAAGATAGCTACGGCGATCCTGCATATCGACATGCAGGGGAATGCTGTCTATTATCCGTTTGGTTATGAACAATTCGATGACGATCAGCAGCAGAAGGAAAAGGAACAGGCGCCAAAGAAAGACGCTGAAGTTCAGCGTCAGACTCCGAAGCGCAATCCGAATGCCCGCGAAGCGGCCAAGCTGGAAAAGCAGATCGCGGAAAAGGAAGAACAGCTGGAAGCAATGCGTGAAAAGCGGTTTGATCCGGAATACTACCATGATTATCAGAAAATGAATGAACTGGATGAACAGATCGACGATCTGCACAATGAGATTGAGCATTTAATGCAGCGCTGGGAAGAATGTTTGGAGGGATAGAAATCCGGTCTTGTCCAAACCCTGTCAAAACGCTATAATAAACATGAGGAAAAAAAGGAGAACACAACATGTCTGAAGTAAAATTAAATCATTTAACAACAGAACGCCGTAACGAGAAAACGATGAACCTCGATACGCTTTCCACCCGCGAATTATTGGAAATCATGAACGAAGAGGACCACAAGGTTCCTGACGCGGTTCGTGAAGCAATCCCGGAAATTGAAAAAGCCGTCCAGGCGATTGTTAAAGCGCTGCGCAGCGGCGGCCGTCTGATTTATATGGGTGCTGGGACATCCGGACGGTTAGGCGTCATTGATTCCGCCGAATGCATGCCGACCTTTGGTACGACCTATGAAGTCGTCGGCTTACTGGCAGGCGGTCCAGGTGCATTCTTAACTGCGGTCGAAGGCGCTGAGGATGATGCAGAATTAGGCAAGCAGGATCTGGTCGATCAGAAGCTGACTGAAAAAGACGTTGTCTGCGGCATCGCGGCCAGCGGCAGAACTCCGTATGTTATCGGCGGTTTAGATTATGCGCGTTCCATTGGGGCGACAGCGGTTTCCGTCGCTTGCAACAAGAACAGTGAAGTTGGCAAGCATGCGGATGTTGCGATTGAAGTCGATGCCGGTCCGGAAGTTTTAACAGGTTCAACACGTCTGAAATCCGGCACTTGCCAGAAATTAATCCTGAATATGTTGTCAACAGCTTCCATGGTTGGCTATGGCAAGGTTTACGGTAACCTGATGGTTGACGTCAAAGCGACAAACTTGAAGTTGATCGAACGTTCCAAGCGCATCATCATGATGGCAACGGACTGCGATTATGAAACAGCGGCAAAGATGTATGAAGTATCCGGCAATTACCCGAAGGTAGCCATCGTCATGATTCTGACAGGCTGCACAAAGGAAGAAGCGGAAGAACGTCTGAATAAGAACGAAGGCTTTGTTCGTCAGGCAATTAAATAAGGTAAAAAAAACTGCAGCGCCTGGGATTTATTGACTATCCCTTAGCGCTGCAGTTTTTTTATTTTCGGTGCTTGTGGTTCCAAGAGTGATATTCTGCCAGCAGCAGCGCTGACAAGGTTTTCAGATCATAATCGTCGTTGATCAACAAAGATTTCAGAGAATCACTGCTGGAATTAAACGGATATTTCATGCGCAGAGCCATGAGCGGCAGCGGATCAGCAGGATCTTTTCTCAGCTTTTCCTTGAGCTTCCGTAAATCATTTTCCATTTGCACTCTTAATTCTTCATCGTTGATCATATTGCATACCTCTTTTATTTAACTCATTTAATTTCTTAAGATATTTAACTTGCTTGACGATGGAGCGGGTTTCGTAATACTGAATCAGTTGTTCGTAAATGAAGATCATGCCTTCTGAACTACCTTCACGGTTTAAATACTTCTCACAGGCTTTAAGTTTAATTTCTATTTCTTTTTCATGGTTTGATTTTCTTTGGAGGTTAATGATTTCCAGCATATCTTTTATAAACTTATTCTTAGGATATTGTTTACTATATTCTAAGAATTCATCTAGTTTATCATATTGATCAGTCTGCAATAATGTCCAAGCTATTCCATAAAAGATTTCAGGGATATTCTGCCATCCGGGTCTTAACTGTTTATAGATATTCTCAGCTTTATTATATTGTGTGGCATTTACATAATTATTCCCAGCATTACACAGAATCATATTTATAGTTTGATCAGATAATTGTTTAGAATAAGTTTTTAATAATTTGTCATAGATTTTTCCTGCTTCTTCAGGGTGATTTTCATGCGAATAAATAATAGCTTCATGCATCATTGTATAAGCTATCCTCTGAAAATTGCCTTCTTCTTTGAAGAGTGTGTCAGCCTTTTTATTGTAATTATGAGCGAGAGTTAGATGTCCTATTTGTATTAAACAAATAGCTGCATGATAGTATAACAGATCAGTATAATATTTGACGGTGTATGGTAAATTTAATAGAGTTTGAAAAAAATCCATTGCTTGATCTAATTTTAATTTGTTTTTTTCAGCTATGCCTTGATATAGGATAAATTGATAATTTTGTACAGAGTTTAAACAGTCTTGATATGTTTTTATAAATTTTATTCTTTTGAGTTCTTTACCATTGTTAAAAGTAATATTATATATAAATAAAGTAAGATTGTAATCTAAAAACAAAAGCGAGTTGTTTAATATATCATTTTGTTTTTCTAATTTTGTATATAATACTGAAGCTTCTTCGTATTGGAAAAAGTATAATTTTTCTTTAATCAGATTCATTAGCGTGCTTTGTTCTGCTAACCAATCCGTGGTTAAAGAAGGTAATTCCAATTTGTTTGAGATCGTTCTATATAATTCTTCTGTAATAGGACGGAGACCTCTTTCCATCTCGCTAAACGAAGAATTAGCCATGGGTAATGACTTTGCAAAGGCTTCTTGCTTCCAATTTAATTCAATTCGTCTTTTCCTAATTAAAGCTGCTTTTAGTTTACTTTCATCAGTATTCATTGTATCCATAGCCTTCTTTCGTAAAAAAGAGTCAAATCATCTGAATTTTTATAGTTATTTATATGTCATCTATGCCTTTTTTTCAAAAGGACTTTCGTTGTGGATTGGCTCTATGAATTTTATAATTATTACAGACAAACGTTTGTCCTGAAGAAAGGACAGAAAAGATGAAAAAGATTTTAGTTAGTCTGATGCTGATTCTGCCGTTAATGGCCGCTGTTCCAACAGCCTCGCCTGTTTTGGCAAATTATGGATTCAGCGTTTATGGTCCCAATTAAATAACTAAACTAAGGGCCCTTAGTTTTTAATTCATCTTAATCTGTTATTAGATCCTATCTATTCTGCATATTAGTTTTCATATTAATCTGTATATCGCTAAATATCACTTCCAATAACCCAATTTTCCATATTATACCAAAAATGTTCATTTTAATAAACGGTCAAAATAGTCGATTGCTAGTCTTATATGTTAAATTTTCGACCGCTATAATAAAATCAACGAAAGCGGGAGAGATCAGCTATGAGTGAAAATGAACAATTTTTTGATCTAAATTATGCTGTCTATCTGCGCATTCAGGAAATTATGGTAATCTTGGATATCAAGAGTATCAGTAAGCTGGCAGAAATGTCCGGTGTTAATAAATCAACGATCAGTACACTGAAAACAAAAAAGGATAAAACGGTGACCTTGCAGACAATTCGATTGATCTGCAAAGCCGTTGGGATGACACTTGCTGAATTTTTCGATTCACCGCTGTTTCCAAATGACAAAGAGAAACTCTTGATCGAGGGATAATTCCTTCGATTTTTTCATATATTGAAAGTGAAAGAGGGATGGAAAAATGGATGAAATGATGGAACTCATGCATCAATTACTGCTTGGCAATGGTATTTTAATCGCAGGCTGCGTTTATGTGTGCGCAGAATTGCTAAAATCATTTTTACCGCGGATGAACAGCACCTGGATTCCTTTGATCGGCGCGATCATGGGCGTGGTGCTGGGATTGGTAATCCCTGATTTTTCAGTAGGCCAGGGTATGCTGGTAAAAGCGATCAGCGGCCTGTGTCTGGGATGGGCGGCAACGGGCGCTTTCGAATCCATGAAATGTATTAAAAACCGTCAACATAGTTAAGCAGAATGAACATTCATCAGGCGGAGAACTGAAACGGTTCTCTTTTTTTGTTTGCCGGAACTTTCTTTGCTGGAATAAGACGCTTCGAAACTATAAAATTCATGAAAACACAGAGCAGTGAAATTGTTGAAATATCAGAGTGAGGTGGAGAAAAAGGAGTATAAATTTCACAATGAATGTGCGGAAGCCGGCGCAGACAGAGCTGGTAAACTATGGTACAATAATACGGAAGAAGCGTAGTTTGCGTTTTCGTATACGAATTGAAGGAGACTAGAACATGAGTGAAAACCAGCCGGAAAAGGCTTTATTTCAACTGATCGCCGAAGCATTGACGCCGGAGGGCACATTGCCGAAGGATTTCTCGCTGCCAAAGGAAAAAGTACAGAATAAGCTGATCTTCGCCGACGGAGCGATGGATGGCATTAAGTTATACCATACTCAACCCAAAGAGATAGATCTCGAACCGGTCTGCCAGGCGCTGCTGCTTATCAGCCAGGGGCAGGAAGAAGCCGGGAAAACACAGCTGACGGCCGCGTTGGCGCAGCACAGCGTGATTGAAGTGATCGACGCTCTGCACAAATGGATTTATGAACATCATCAGCAGCTGGATCCGGGGAAGCTCTCCGGTTTCGCGATCCGCTGCATCATGACGTCGGCGGATCCGGAGCTGATCAAGCTGGGGCTGGCAATCATGGAACTGTTGAATACCGATAAGCAGGAAGCGCTGAAAAAAGTGATCCGCGCATTGGCGCTGTGCAACGAATTTACGCTGTACTGTCTGTTTATCATGCGCAGCTGGACCGGCGGCAACGATGAAATTTTTGATCTGATGCAGAAGGTTCATGGCTGGGGCCGGATTCACTGTGTGAATCAGATCGATCCAGCAAACCGCCTGATCAAAAAATGGCTGCTGGATCATGGCTGCGAGAATAACGTGGCTCCGGCATATTCGGCCCTGACCGTAGCGAAGAAGTGCGATTTGATTGATCAGCTCCGCCGTGATGATTTATCACCGGAGGACTGGGCGGGAATCACGTTGATCATAGACGGTTTAATGGCGGAAGGCCCGGTTGCGGGGATCTCGGAAATCGAGGACCGCGAAGGGGTGTTCACCGCTTATCTGAAGCAGGCGGAACATTTCCCGATGACGTTAGCGACCGTTCAGAATCTGATCGCGATCGCTCAGTATATCGACGGCGAACAGGTCAAACTGCCGGAGGTCAAGAAGCAGTGTCTGGAACTGTTGAAATCATCGGAATGCTACGTCACCGTCAGTGCGGCGATGGAACAGGGCAAAGGATTTGAAGAAGCGTTGAAGCTGAGCATCCCGTATGAAGAAAAGGCGATGACCTGGCTGAAGCAGAATCCGGTGGAGCATTGCATGGCGGCGCGGTTATTAATGGCTTCGGAAAAGGACTGCGACGAGATTCTTGCGCTGTATGCCGACTGCCTGCCGTTAGAGACGATGGCCAGCGGTCCTGCGGATGTGCTGGGACTGGGGAAGGATTATCAGAATTTCCATGCGTTGGCGGCGATATTGCAGTCGCTGCGGCTATATCCGGGCAAAGGTGCGGAGTTTATCCGCTGCGCTCTGTTGTGTCCGGTCATCAGCTGCCGGACCTATGCGCTGGATACGCTGGAAAGCTGGGTAAAATTGGCGCAGACTTCGTTAAAGGGAATCGCGCCGCAGCTGCTTGTCGTACTTGATCAGGCTGAGGAACTGGAAGTGAAGGATGAGCTGAAATCCCGGATTCAGGCGTTGAAGCGTGCGGCTTAAGCAAGTTTTTCAAACGGGAAAACTCAACCAGAGAACAATAAAAGACAAAAGGGATTCCAAGCGCACAGACTGGATCCCTTTTTCATAAATGAAAAAATCCAGAGGGAGAAGCGTCGGGCGGCGTTTCTTTTCTGGATTTCATTGATTTTTGTGCTGATGGGGTTAAGATCGAAAGGCAGGGGCAGCTCCGTCAGTTCAGGGACAGCTGATTGCCGTGACGATTGAATTTAAGCCTTCTGATCTGCCAGATCGGCTTTGATCAGTTCGCGCAGCGCTTCAATCGCCGCGCGGATCGGGGCTTCGGTATCGTGATGCTGGATATTTTCCAGTCCTGCCTTTTCCCGCTGCTGATTGGCAACCGTCAGGAAGACCGAGCCGACGCGGCAGCGCAGATAGCCGCCGACGATAAACAGCGCTGCTGACTCCATTTCGCTGGCCAGACAACCCATTCTTAACCAGGCGTCCCATTTGCGCAGCAGTTCTTCATGATTTGGCAATTCTTCCGGTTTGTGCTGGCCATAGAAGGCGTCTTTGCACTGCACCACGCCGACATGATAGGGCATATTCAGTTTGGCAGCACTGTGCGCCAGCGCATTGACAACCTGAAAATCAGCGACTGCCGGATATTCAATCGGTGCGTATTCCTTGCTTGTACCTTCAAAGCGGATGGCCCCAGTGGCAATGACGAGATCGCCGCCTTTGACATCCAGATCCATCCCGCCGCAGGTGCCGACCCGGATGAACGTATCCGCGCCGCAGACATGCAGCTCCTCCATCGCAATCGAAGCCGAAGCGCCGCCGATTCCGGTTGAAGTCACGCTGACCTTCACGCCGTCCAGCTCGCCGGTATACGTGACAAATTCGCGGGAATCCGCGACCAGTACCGGATTGTCAAAGTGCGCCGCAATCTTGGCGCAGCGCTTCGGATCGCCCGGCAGTAAAACGTAGCGGCCGACCTCGCCTTTCCCAACGCCGATGTGATATTGTTTCCCTGAACCTTCTGTATAATCAATCATGCTTGTTCCTCCTTTGTTAAGGGCTTTCATTACTTATAATGTACCACAGCAGAGATATCAAAAAAAGCGACATTTGTCGCTTTTTGAGTGTTTTGTTGAATTAATTGTTGGCTGGATTGAGGTCGTTGTTGACGACCAGGTCGATCGCTTTCCAGCTGCCTGAACTGTGGGTCAGGACAATCTGGTAACCGCAGTGATAAGTCCGGTTGCCATACGTGTTGCTCAATACAGTGTAGTCAAAGATGACCTTGCCGACCAGATCATGCTCACCGATCTGAATCAGATCGAGAACCTCGGCATTTTCAAACTTGACGCCCGCATGTCCCGTATACCACTGGTTGTCCATCGTGCGGATCTTGGCCGCAAATTCGCTGCCGGACAGGAAGTAGCCGGTCAAGGTGCCCAGGCCGCCGTCGCCGGTGGCATAGCGCGCCGCCGCTTCGGCAATCGCCGTCATCGTTTTCTCGCCTGCGCTTTTGATCTCGCCGCTGGCAGCTTGGCCAACGTAGAAACGCTCTTCATAGGCATCTTTGACAACGACATAGCCCTCGGCGGTGATCTCCGGCTGGGACATCAGTTCGCTGATTTGATAACGGGTGACGGTCGGGGCGGCGGAACTGGTCTTGTAGCGGTCGAAGGTGCCGGCCGGAACCTTGGTCTCTTTAACGTAGTCGCTGCCTAAGAGAATGCCGTTGACCTTGACCTGCGCTTCTGCCGGGGCGTCGATCAGATAGCTCAGGTTGCCGGAACTTTGCATGACGGTTTCCACCAGCCAAGTCTCGTTCTCCTTGCGCAGATTCAGCGTTGAAACTTTTCTGCCCTTGGAATAGACGCCATAGGTGCCTTCATACCCTTCCGCGGATTTATCATCTTTAACATAGTTCAGATCTTTAAAGTCAACATCGCCGTAGATTGTATTCATCGCCGCAGTGAAATCAGCTTCGCTGCTCAGACTGCCGGTACGGGTCTGGAACTGTTGATATAGTTCAGTATAATCCTGCTTTTCAATCTGTTTCATGTACGCCTGCAGCGCGGCGTCGGGCGTTGTTTTTTCATACGCGCTCATCTTGCCGTTGACCAGAGCCAGCACGCCGGCGGAAGCGCCGATCACGATCGCGAGAATCAGTCCGATCATCGCCAGGGCAGTGCCTGTTGGAATTCCTTGTTTTTTACTCATTGCGGTTTCTCCTATTTCACGATAAAGGCGGTCGGCACGCGGCGGTCACCTTTGATCGATACAGTGGTGTTCAGGGTTTCTCCGTCGTAGACCATGACGGTGGAATTGCCGCCGTCCAGATTCGCGGCGTTGACGGCGTCATACTGCTGCATGATGTCGATGATGTCCTGATAGGTTGAGCCGAAGCTGCTCGGCTGCCGGCCGTCCAGCACCATCAACAGGAACGCGCCGTCGTAGCGTTGACCGATCACGGTACGCGGATTCAGGCCCGGATGCCGTCCGGTTTCGAAGACGACTTCCCAGTTTTTGATAAAGACCGGACCGAAGGTTACGGCGTCGCGGATATCATAATCCAGCGCCTGCTGAGCGGTCATATCGCCAACGACCAGCTGATTGGCGTTGTTGATGCCGATAACCGGCGTGAATTCGCCGGGGGTGCCGCTGATCAGCTTGCCGTCGTGAATGACGATGCCGTAAGCGGTGCCGCCATTGCCGTTGCCGCCGGCATCCTCAAAGCCGCCGGCGTTGATCCCGGCGATCGCGTTGTTGTCCTGAATGTATTTTTCGACGGAATAGCCCGGCGCTCCGGAATCCATATTTGGATTGCAGGCGACGAAGACGCGGGATGGATCGTGGACGATCATCAGCTTGCCTTCAAAGGTCGTGCCTTTCAGATCAATGATCTCGATCGCGTCCTGATCAGCGCTGGGAACCTCGGCAGACTGTTCGCTCTGGTCAGTGAGCTGCGGATTGCGGATCGCATCCAGTTCGGCTTGGGAATAGAACAACCCCGCGGCCTTGTACTGCAGGCTGCCTTCGTCCATCGTTTCCAACAGATGCCGGGTGTACGCTTTGTATGGCCCGCGGTAGATCGAATTGAGCGCCAGCGTCCCGGTAATCCCGGCACCCGCAAGCACCATCACCAGAATGATGCCGCTCAGCGCTCCGGCCGAAATCCCGGATTTTTTCGCTTTTCTTTTTTTACTCATTGAATTCCTGTATGAAGTTCACTCTTCATACGACTCCTTTCTTTTCTCAGTGTTGAACCACAGCCTAATTATATCGGCAATGGGGCGAGAAAACAATGCGCAAGCCGACGAAAACAATGAAGACTTCATGACGAAGCTTTGCAAATCAACGCCGAAGCGTCTGTTAAAACATAAAAAAAATTTAGGCTATAAGTGCGAAATCGCCTTCATTTTTCAACGGCTTTGGGGTTTGCCGCATCCAGAAAGAGAGCAGAGATTCGCATCGTTTCCTGTTTGAATCTAAAAATAAATTAGAATTTTTTTAGAGGTAGGGAATGAATCCGGTAAAAATTTCCTGAAAACAGGTAAAATCATCGAAAAATAGGAATAAAGCCTGAAATTTAGTAAGAACAATGTGGTAATTGTTTGCTTATTCCAAATAATTTCACAAATTGGTTTCAAATCGTTGAAAAATAAAAAAATTAGTTTTAAGATGGATTTAAGAAAGCGGTTACATAACCGTCGGAGGTAAGGAAACATGAGAAAAGTTTTAACTGTCCTGTGCTGTTTCTTTCTCTGTGCCGCAGCCTTGAGCGGATGCTCAGACAAAGGGACAAAGGAACCGGAGAAGCAGCCGGACAATGCCCAAACACCGGGCGAGTCCACGGAGGGAATCGATCAGTCGACCTTTGAGGAACTGCTGCAGAAGGGGATTGAGAACGGCAAGAAAGTAACGGTCTATTCCACTCATTCCGTCGTCGTCAGCGGCTGCGAAGCGTTTAAGAACAAATATAACTTAGACGTTGAATTTGAATGCACGCAGATCGGCGATACCAACCAGATCACTCAGGTTGCGGAGGAAGTTGCCTCCGGCGCTGAAGGCGCGGATCTCATCTTCATCCAGGACGGCGCGCGCGTCATGTCCGATCTGGTCGAGGAAGGCTACGTCTATAACTGGTACAATCAGGAAATTTATGATCTGGTCGGCGCGGATACAGAACCGCTGTTAGTCTACGATTACTGCAACAAGGTCTTCATTTTCAACAGCGATAACGTCAAGGAAGAAGACCTGAGCAATATCTGGTATGTCACCGACGAGCAATACAAAGGCACCGTTCAGATGAAGGATCCGTACAGCGAGGGCGTCAACATGGACTTCCTGACGCAGATCACTTCCGATGACTATGCGGCCAAGCTGGAAGCGGCGTACAAAGATTACTACGGAACCGATCTGGTGCTGGACAGCGATTGCCCGAACGCCGGTTACCAGTGGATCAAGATGCTTTACAACAACGGTCTGGTCGTCGGCTCCTCGGACGGCGATATCGCCCAGGCAATCGGCGCGGAAGGTCAGAGCGAGCAATGGTCGGCCTTAATCACGCTGAACAAATATAAGAAGAATCTGGATAAGGGCTACAAGCTGGGCTTTGCCTCCAGCGTCACGCCGTTTGCGGGCTTCATTTATCCGATCTACGGCCTGTTGACAAGCAATGCCGACAACCCGGATATGGCGAAGGCGTTCCTGTGCTGGCTGTTCACGGAAGAAGGCTGGTTCGGCAACGGGGAGCTGAAGATCAACGACGGCTCCCTCTACAACGGCATGACCGGCCGCTTCGGCGATTACTCCGGCAATACCAATCTGAAAGTTACCGACGGTGACAAGACGGTCAAGGAATGGAAATCGATCTTGGTCGAAGAAGATCCGATCTACTGCTCCGAGCACCGCGCGGATGTTGAAGACTTCATCAATCTGATCAAATAAGAAAGCTCTCGGAAGGTTGTGGTGTTCGCCATCACAGCCTTTCTCACTCTTAGGGAGGGGAATATGAAAAGAAAGCTCAATCAAGTCAAGACATTCTTCAGCAAACCCTATAACATCCTGTTGGTGCTCTTTTTGATCGTTCTGACCTATCTGGTCGTCTTTCCGCTGTTTTCGATCGTGAAGGATACCTTCCTGGTCCATTCCGCTGAGAAATCCCGCGTCCATCAGGCGGTTGGTAGCTTGACAGCGTATCATTGGAACCGCACGTTCGCCAGCGTTTACAGTAAATCCTTATTGTATGAACCGCTGGCCCACAGTCTGATCTGTTCGATCAGCGCCTGCATCGTCGCGATTTTAATCGGCGGAGGCTTTGCCTGGCTGGTCACCCGCAGCGATCTGCGCTGGAAAAAAGTGCTGACCAAGCTGTTTATCTTCCCATACATCATGCCAAGCTGGACGCTGGCGTTAGCCTGGAAGAATTTCTTTAAAAACGCCGCGGTCGGCGGGGCGACCGGCATCTTCACGGCACTGACGGGGATCGCGACGCCGAATTGGTTCGCTTACGGACCTTTTCCGATCATTCTGGTCACCGGGCTGCATTATGCGCCGTTCGCCTATATCCTGATCGGCGGCATCCTGCGCAACATGGATGCGAATCTGGAGGAAGCGGCGGTTATTCTGAAAACCAAACGCTTGCGGATGTTTACGCGGATTACAATTCCGATGGTCATGCCGGCCGTGCTGAGCACGGTTATTCTGGTCTTCTCCAGCGCGATGAGTTCATTCGCCGTACCGCAGTTCCTTGGTCTGCCGGTGCGTTATTACGTACTGACCACCGAGCTGTACGCCGCGCTGCAGGGAACCAACCCGGGCGTCGGCTACATTCTGGCGATCGTCATGATCATCATCAGCGTGCTGATCATGCTGGCAAACCAGAAGCTGATCGGCAAGCGCAAATCCTATGCGACGGTGACGGGCAAAAGCGCCAACGTGTCGCTGTTCCATTTAAAGAAAGCCCGCAGTCTATTGTCAGTGCTGGTGCTGTGTCTGGTGCTGTGCATGTCGGTCGTCCCGCTGATCTCGTTCTTACTGCAGTCGCTGATCATTATTAAAGGCAATTACAGTCTGTCCAACATGACGCTGGATTTCTGGATCGGCAGCTCCAAGGGCGGCAACGATGTCATGGACAAGGCCGGAATCCTGATCAACGCGGATGTCTGGAAGACGTTGTTCAACAGTCTGAAGCTTTCGGCGATCGTCGCGGTGGGCGCGGGTACGCTGGGCTTTCTGGCCGGCTATGCGATCGTGCGCCGGCGGGGAAGCAAGCTGAGTCAGATCGTAGAAAACCTGACGTTTATCCCATATCTGATTCCGTCAATGGCTTTCGCGGCGATTTATCTGTCGATGTTCTCACGGCCGCACGGGATCATTCCGTCGCTCTACGGCACCTTTGCGATTCTGGCGCTGATCGGGACGGTCAAATATTTGCCGATGGCCTCTCGTTCCGGTGTGAATTCGATGCTGCAGCTGTCGCCGGAAATTGAGGAGGCCGGCATCATTCAGGGCATTCCCTGGGTCAAACGGATGGCGAAGATCATCGTGCCGATCGAGAAGTCGACGATCGTCTCCGGCTATCTGCTGCCGTTTGTTTCCAGCATGCGTGAGCTGAGCTTATACGTGATTCTGGTCACCGCAAATAACCGCGTGCTGACAACGTTGTTATTCATGTATGATGAAAAGGGCTGGGAGCAGTATTCCAACGCGATCAACCTGTTGATCATCTTCGTCGTACTCGTCGTCAACTTCGCTGTGGAAAAGCTGACCGGAGCTTCGATTGAAAAGGGTGTAGGAGGAGGAAATTAACATGCCGACGATACGGTTAGTCGATATTACAAAGCGGTTTGGCAAGGATTCTGTTGCCGTAAATCATTTGAATCTGGAAATTAAGGACGGGGATTTCGTTTCCCTTTTAGGACCTTCCGGCTGCGGCAAAACGACGACGCTGCGGATGATCGCCGGGCTGGAAACGCCGAGCGAAGGCGAGATCTACATCGACGATCAGCTGGTGTTCTCCGATGCCAGGGGCGTCAATGTTTCACCGGATAAGCGCAACGTCGGTTTCCTGTTTCAGAACTATGCCCTGTGGCCGCACATGACGGTGTATAAAAATATTTCATTTGGTTTGGAAAACATGAAATGGCCGAAGGAAAAGATCGACTCCCGGGTGAAGGAAATCTGCCAGACGATGCGGATTGAAGAATACATTCAGCGCTATCCGTCTGAATTGTCGGGTGGTCAGCAGCAGCGCGTTGCGATCGCCCGGACCTTAGCCCCGAACCCGCGGGTGTTGTTGATGGACGAACCGCTGTCCAACCTGGACGCCAAGCTGCGCAACGACATGCGCGCTGAACTGAAGCGGCTGCACATGGCGACCGGAGCGACGTTTGTCTATGTAACCCACGATCAGTCGGAGGCGATGACGCTGAGCTCGAAGGTATGTCTGATCAAGGAAGGCGTCTTGCAGCAGTATTGTCCGCCATTGACGTTGTATGGTGAACCGGCGAATTTATTCTGCGCTGATTTCATGGGCAATCCGGCGATGAATTTCATTTCCTGCCACGGGATCAAAAAGGATCAGGCAGTCGAATTGACCTGCCGGCATTTCTCGGTTCGTTTCACGCCGAACCAACCGCTGGCGCTGCCGGCGGAAGGGGATTATGTTTTAGGCGTAAGACCGGAATTTGTTAAAGTCAGCGCGGACGAGGGCATCGAAGGCACGGTTGTTTCCTCATTGCCAAGCGGGATGGAAACAACGTTGTCGCTGGCGGTCAAGGACATCACGTTGTCGGCGGTGGCCTTCGGCAGCATCGACTTCGCGATGGATTCCGTCATTCACTTCGGTTTTGAAGGGGATCGGTATATCCTGTTTGACGCGCAGTCGACAGAAAATCTGGGACTGGGTTCCTTACAGATTTTAAACTGATTTAAATAGGGTAATCCTGAAAGAGGAGTGGAACATGGGCGAAAAAGGAGAAAAATTATTTTGGACCGGCGTCGACCGGGTAATGAACATCGTGCTGCTGGGCTTTCTGTGGCTGATCTGCAGTCTGCCTGTCGTCACGATCGGCGCCTCCAGTACGGCGCTCAACGCCTCGATGAGCGGTTATGTGCGGGGAGATCGCCGCTCGGTGATAAAATCCTTTTTCGCCGCGTTTCGTCAGCATTGGCCGCTAGCCACGAAGATCTGGCTGATCCATCTGGTTGTCATCGCGGTGCTGCTGTGGGATTTGATTTATTATCGGATCGGCGAATCGTCGCAGGATGTGCTGGGGGCCACGGTGGCTGCGGTTGGGCTTGGGCTTGTCTTTTTTGAATTGTTGATGGTCTTTGCACTGCTGGCGGAAGTTCCCGGGCTGACAGTAAAAACAGCGCTGGCGAAGGCGCTGGACCTGGCGTTTACTTGTTTCTTGGAGTCGTTGTCTATCGCGGTGCTGACGCTGGCGGTGCCGGTGGCAGTCTTCTTTCTGCTGCCGGGATTCCTGCCGGCATTGCCGGGCTTGATTGTGTATCTGGACTGGCAGATCCTGCCGAAGATGTTCCAGAAAGCCAAGTTTAAAAAGGGCAGCCGGGAACAGAATCGGATGTTACGGAAACAAAATCACTGAAGGCGGAAGGCGGAGCGAAGTTTCTGCCTTCGTTTTTTTATTTTTTTGTTGAAATCATAAAAAGTTTATGCTATTATTACAAAGCAATCGGAAAAAATGGCTCGTTGGTGAAGTGGCTTAACACAGCGCCCTTTCACGGCGTCATTCACGAGTTCGAATCTCGTACGAGTCACCATTTTTTTAGGGGTGTGGTTCAATGGTAGAACAGAGGTCTCCAAAACCTTTGATGGGAGTTCGATTCTCTCCACCCCTGCCACTTATTCGCAAAGCCTTTCTGAAAGGCTTTTTTTATTGCATAATAATCCCCAGTTTAGTCTAAAAATAAAAGTACCAGATTGAGAAATATCGCCGGGAAATTGGACCCCGGCGATCAAATCTTCCGGATGTTCCTTTTTTGTGTCTTTTGTCACGCTGAACACGCGAATACCGGTTTACTTTTCAGGTTAAATATCTTAAAATTACGATGTATCTAAGATGAGAAGGAGATTAACTATGAAAATTTCATCACTACAATCTGCTAGATATGAGTATTCACCGAAACTTCCAGGTATGCTGAGACATGGCATTGCCAATATCGGGGTTCAGGAAGGCGAAGAAACTCAAAGCGCAGCCGATCAGGAAGTAATCAAACGCTTATTTCCAAACACATACGGCAAAAAAGAAATTACATTTGTTCAGGGTGAGAACACGGCGGAAACGAAGAAACAGGTCGTCGGCGTGATTCTTTCCGGCGGTCAGGCTCCGGGCGGACACAATGTCATCTGCGGCTTATATGATGCTTTAAAAGCTGCGAATAAAGAAAATGTTCTCTATGGTTTCAAGAATGGTCCGATCGGTTTGATTGAAGACGATTATTTGATTTTTGACGATGCCTACATCAACCAGTACCGCAACACGGGCGGATTCGATATCATCGGTTCCGGCAGAACGAAGCTGGAAACTAGCGAACAATTCGCGATCGTTGCGGATGTCTGCAAGAAGCATGGAATTACGGCGATTGTCATCATCGGCGGCGATGACTCCAATACCAATGCGGCGGTTTTGGCTGAATACTTTGCGGCGCATGACACCGGCGTTCAGGTCATCGGCTGCCCGAAGACGATCGACGGCGACCTGAAGAACGAAGACATCGAATGCTCGTTCGGGTTTGATACGGCGACCAAGACTTACAGCGAAATCATTGGCAACATCGAAAGAGACGCGAATTCCGCGAAGAAATACTGGCATTTCATCAAAGTCATGGGCCGTTCCGCTTCCCATGTCGCTCTGGAATGCGCGCTGGAAACGCAGCCGAATATCTGTCTGATCTCCGAAGAAGTATCGGAAAAGAAAATGTCGCTGTCGCAGATTGCGGATTACATTGCGGATTCCGTTGAAAAGCGTGCGGCAAAGGGCATGAACTTCGGCGTTGCGATCATTCCGGAAGGCGTCGTTGAATTCGTACCGGAATTCTCTGCGTTAATTCAGGAAATCAACGAACTTCTCGCCGGAAGCAAGGCTGACGCGTTCAACGCGCTGGCGACGTGGAGCGAAAAGTATGCGTTCATTGAACAAGGACTGACGAAAGAATCCATGGGCGTCTTTGCGATCCTGCCGGAAAACATCCAGCAGCAGCTGTTCCTGGAACGCGATCCGCACGGCAACGTCCAGGTTTCTCTGATCGAATCGGAAAAATTATTCTCGGCGTTAGTCAAGGATAAACTGGATGAAAGAAAGAAAGCCGGAACGTATAAGGGAAAATTCAGCCCGCTGCATCATTTCTTAGGCTATGAAGGACGATGCGCGTTCCCGTCTAACTTTGATTCCGACTACTGCTACTCGCTGGGATATAATGCGTTCATGCTGATCCAGTATGGCTATAACGGGTATCTGTCAAAGATCTCCAACCTGTCCAAGCCGGCCAGCGAATGGACAGCGGGCGGTATGCCGATCACGAAGATGATGAACATCGAAAGAAGACATGGCGAAGACAAGCCGGTCATCAAGAAAGCACTTGTCGAGCTGGATGGCAAGCCGTTTAAATTCTTTGAGGCTCATCGTGAGGAATGGGCTGTGGAAACCAGCTTCGTTTATCCGGGCGCGATCCAGTATTACGGACCAGCTGAAGTCTGCGATATCACGACGAAGACGCTGGCGCTGGAACACGCTGAGTAAAACAAAAACATTCTGTTTCCTTCCGAATCTGTTTTAAAGTAACAAAAAAAGAAATTGCCGAATGGATTGAATTTTCCAAGGGGCAATTTCTTTTTTTCATTTTATCGAATGTGTTCAACTGGAATCTCTGCGATATCAGAAGCGTGAATCAGCTCGTTGTACGTGCTCAGGACCAGCTTCAGATTTTCTGACAAAGGATTGGCGCCGTTTAAATAAAGCACGCGGCAGGGCAGACTGGCCGCCCATTCCAGATGCCGTTTGCGGCAGGGAGAACCGTCGGTTTCGTAGCGGTCAGAATCCGCCAGGAAACGCTGGTGCGCTTCAAACATATCCCCGCCCGGCAGAATCCGCGCGCCGAAGGCTTCCAGTTCCCTCTGGTGCAGACGCTGCCGGCGAAGCTCGGCCGGAGCGTCGACATGCACGGCCAGATCAAACAACGGTACAAACGGCGCATTGAAGCTGTCCATTGATCCAGCCATGACGAAATGATCGAATGGAGTAATGTCATGCATCAGCCGTTCGGCTTTTTCTGTTCGCGAAAACATGAGCGTGAACGGAACTGGCGTGTCTTTGCGCCATAGATAATCGTCGATGTCAAAATAGGGATAACCCAGTTCACTGGCCGTCATCCTGCCCAGCGTGGTTTTTCCTGAACCGGAAGAACCAAATAAAAGAATACCTCGCGTCATCGCTTACCCTCCCCTGATATACTGTCCGGACTTTTATTCTATCCCGGAAATGCAGGTTCCGCAATCGGAAGCTTCCAGAATCAAGGATAATCAACATGTTTCGCTCTGGCGGAAGGAAGTTTTTTTATTCCAGGTCGATCAGGCGGACGTTGGTCACGCCCTTTTTCTCTTTCAGGCTGCGCAGCACTTCGTCGATGGAACAATCCAGATCTGAGATATCCAGCGAGAGGCTGACCGAGGCGTGATCATGAATCGGAATTGACTGGTTGATCGTCAGCACGCTGGTGTGCTGGGCCGCCAGTTCGTTGAGCACCTCGCTTAACACGCCCTGCTGATGTGTCAGGATCATGCTTAACACAGCTTTGCGGCCGCGCGCGTTTTCCGAGAAAGAAAAGATCGAATCTTTATATTTATAATAGGTGCTGCGGCTGATGCCGACGCGCTGAACAGCTTCGCTGACCCCTTTTACTTTGTGCTGTTCGACAAGATCGCGGGCTTCCACAACTTTCGCGTAAAAATCCGGCAGGATTTTCGTGTTGACGATCAGATATTGTTCACTCATAGGGTTCCTCCTTGCATTCAATACGGACGCCTTCCTGTTGGACGCGGCAGGGCAGCAGCTGCCAATGATGATCCAGTGTTTTGAGCTTTAACGAAAGGGCAGCTTCCGGAAGATCATCGAGAAATAAGGCCAGCAGCGTCGGCCCGGAACCGCTGATCATTACCGCGGCGGCTCCCTGATCGACGCATAACTGTTTTACAGCCGCATATTCCGGAATCAGCGGGATGCGGTAAGGCTCGTGCAATGGTTCGTTCATCGCCGCTTCCAGCAACGCGCTGTCCGCCGTTTCCAATCCTTTTAATAGAAAAGCCAGCTTGCCCAGAGCGCCCGCGGCCTGGGCATGAGGAATCCTCTGAGGCAGAGCCTGGCGGGCACGGCGGGTTTCCAGTTCGAAGTCCGGGACCAGCGCGGCCAACCGCAGACGTTCGCTGACGCTGAAGTCGGCGGTCAACAGACAGTCCTGATCGATCAGCGCGGCCTTCAATCCGCCTAACAACGCCGGGGTGACATTATCCGGATGACCTTCCAGTTCACAGGCCAGCCGCAGAAGATCCAGCGTGGAGACCGGCTCGTTCAACAGCGCGTTCGCCCCGCACAGGCCCGCGAGGATGCAGGCGGAAGACGATCCCAGACCGCGGCTGACCGGGATCGGCGAATCAATCGTGATCCGGACGGGGATTGGTTTCTCGTTCAGCTTTTGAAACAAACGGCAGTAGGCTTTCCAGACTAAATTATTCTCGTTGCAATAACGCCGGGGACAACCGGTAATCGCAAACTGCGCGGCGGGGGTGAAAGTGAAGCTGGCTTGTAAGTCCAGCGCCAGTCCCAGCGTATCAAAGCCGGGGCCTAAATTGGCGGTCGTCGCCGGTACGGTCACTTTAATCATGATTCATCGCCTGCACTTTCTGCCGGACGTAATCGAGAATCGCATCCTTTTCGATCTGATCGGTATGCCGAACTGGTTTGTCCCGCAAGCCTTGCAACGGAGCGGGAATTGGAATTCCGGTGCGTTTGCTCAACTGTTCCATCGCCATCCACTCGTCCATTTCAGCCGCACCGAACAAGGCTTCATAGACGTCCTTGCTGAACTTGAAGCACGAAGCGGTCGCCAGGACAACGCATGGATTTTTTTCAAATCCTTCACTTCGCAGCCGGCGCAGGACGTGCACGCCGACTGCGGTGTGCGGATCGAGGACCTGACCGCTTTGGGCATAGACCTGCCGGATGGTTGCGGCAGCCTGCTCGTCGGTACAGTCGCCGCAGGCAAATTGTTTCTGCAGGCGGCGGAGTAACGCGGAGTCAATCTGATATACTCCCTGTTTCTGCAGCTGCTCCATATAGGCCGCGACCTGTTGGCCATCCAGTCCTGTTTCATGCGCCAACAGGCGTTCCAGATTGCTGGAAATCAGGATATCCATCGACGGCGACGTCGTTTTCTTTAATGTCCGCCGGCGGTTGTAGCGGCCGGTAGTGAAAAATTCGGTCAGGACGTTGTTGGCGTTGCTTGCAACGATCAGCTTGCCCACGGGCAAACCCATCTGCCTGGCGTAATAGCCAGCCAGAATATCGCCGAAATTTCCGGTCGGCACACTGAAATCCAACGTCTGCCCAGCCGTGAGCACGCCTTGCTGACGCAGCTGGCGGTAGGCCCAGAAATAATAGACGATCTGTGGAACCAGCCGGCCGATATTGATCGAATTGGCGCTGGAAAGCTCAAGCTGGCAAGCGTTGAGCGCGGTGCGCAGCTGCGGATCGGCGAAGCAGCGCTTGACTGCGCTCTGGGCGTCGTCAAAATTGCCGCGGATCGCGCACACGCCGACGTTGCGACCTTCGCTGCTGACCATCTGACGCTGCTGGATTTCGCTGACAAGATGATCAGGATAAAAGACAAGCAGCTCGCAATTCGGCCGATTTTTGAAACCTTCCAGCGTCGCTTTGCCGGTATCGCCGGAGGTTGCCGTCAGGATCAGCGTTTTCTGCGGCTGACTCTGCCGCCGGGAAGCTTCCGCCAGAAATAACGGCAGCAGCGACAGCGCGATATCCTTAAACGCTGCCGTCGGTCCGTGATACAACTCCAGTAAAAAGTCGGAACCCAGCGGAGAAAGCTTCACGATGTCCTCCGCGTCGAAGCGTCCCTTGTAAGCCTGATGAAGCAGAGCCTGAAGCGCGGGGGCGTCCAATCCGTCGGTAAAGCAGGCCAGCACAGCCTGGGCGATGGCCAGATAACTGAGCGGCAGGGTCTCCACGTCGATCTGCCGGTTTTCCCAGTCGGTCGGGATGATTAAGCCGCCGTCGTCAGCCACGCCGTTTCTGACCGCCGTCCAGAAATCCCCTTCAATATGCGAACCTCGCGTACTGCATAACTGTTTTTTCATGTGTCCACCTCTTGAATTTTTTAACAGTTCTATGATACAATGTCTTTCAATGAAAAACAAGTGTATTTATTTTGGATACACGCAAGGGGGAATTCATTTGAAAATCGCAATGCTTGGCTGGGGTACCGTTGCCCGCAGCCTGATGGAACAGATTGAGAAGCGTCATGATCCAACGCTGCAGGCCGCGGCCATTTTGATCCGGAAGCCGCATCCGCTGACCCATCCGGCCATGACTTATGATTACGCGGCGATTTTAGCGGATCCGCAAATCGAGATTGTCGTTGAAATGATTTCCGGGGCCGAGGCGGCGTGGAATTATTGCCGGCGGGCAATGGAAGCGGGCAAATCGGTCGTGACCTCCAACAAGGCGATGGTTTCGGCGCATTATGGGGAATTGCTGGAACTGGCAAAGAAGCAACAGGTCCAGTTCCGTTATGACGCCAGCGTCGCCGGGGGGATTCCCTGGCTGCGGACGATCAGTGCGTTAAAAGCTACCGATCCGATTCTGGCGGTCGAAGGGATCTTTAATGGAACGACGAATTACATCCTCGATCACATGGAGCGCGATGGGTTGTCGTTAAGCGAAGGCATCGTTCAAGCCCAGCGTTTAGGTTATGCGGAAGCGGATCCCAGTGCGGATTTGGAAGGGGAAGATCTGGCGCGTAAGCTGATGATCAGTGCCGGCTGTGCTTTCAGCGGGCGGCTTCTGCGCGATCAGTTTAAGGTACAGGGATTGCAGGGGTTAACGAATCAGGATATTCAGGCGTTTGAAGCGAAAAAGAAACGCTGCCGGCTGTTGTCGGTCTTAAAGAAAACGGAAGTGGGAATTCAGGCTCGCGTCGAGCCGGTATTGCTGCCCTCATCCGCACCGCTGGCGCAGATCCGCGATAATCTCAACGCCGGCGTGCTGCGCACAGCCAGCCTGGGCGAGCTGACCTTGATCGGTCAGGGGGCGGGCGGACCGCCGACGGCACACGCCGTGCTCACCGACATTTTGGAAATAGTAAAGGGGTGTCCGGTTGCGCCGCTGCGGCTGCGTGAAATGAAAATCAGCGAAGCCGCCGGGGATGCTCGCTATTATGTGGGAACCAACGACCAGACCGCCCCGCTTTTTAGCGGAGTAACCGCAGAAATCCGGCGCAGCGAAGGGCGTGTTCAGCTCTGGACGCAGATGGAGGACAGCCGGCAACTTCAAGCTTTAATCACTCACGCCCGGACACTTGATCCGCAGCTGTTTGCCGCGCGGATCCAGGAGGAAGAAGCATGATCGTCGCAAAATTCGGCGGCTCCTCGTTAGCCGACGCCAGTCAGTTTCAAAAAGTCAAAGCGATCGTGAAGTCCGATCCCGAGCGTCAGATCGTCGTCTGCAGTGCGGCGGGAAGACGCACAAAAACCGATAATAAAATCACGGATCTGCTTTATTTATGCCACGCGCATCTGCAATATTCCGTTTCCTGCGAGCCGCTGTTCGATTTGATCCGCCAGCGGTTCTGCGAAATCCGGGATGCGCTGGGGTTAAGTCTGGATCTGGAGGAACCCTTAGCCCAGCTGAAAGAAAAAATGCGTCAGGGAATCAGCCAGGACGAGCTGGTATCGCGGGGAGAATGGCTGACGTCGAAGCTGATGGCAGCGTATCTGGACTGGCCGTTTGTCGATGCGGCTGAGGTGATCCGGTTTGGCTATGACGGCAAGATCGATCACAACGTCACCCGCCAGCTGATCCGGGCGCAGGCTCAGCAGACGCCCCGGTTCGTCATTCCCGGCTTCTACGGCGCGCTGCCCAACGGCCGGATTAAGGTCATGGCCCGCGGCGGATCGGATATTACCGGCAGTTTAATGGCCTCGGCGCTGTCCGCCCGGCTGTATGAAAACTGGACTGACGTCAGCGGGATTCTGATGGCTGACCCGCGGATCATCGACCATCCCGTTCAGATCGAGAGGATTACCTACAGCGAACTGCGCGAGCTTTCCTATATGGGCGCAAACGTCCTGCATGAGGACGCGATCTATCCGGTCAAGGACGCGAACATTCCAATCGTCATCCGCAATACAAACCAACCGGACAATCCCGGCACCCAGATCGTCGATCATGTCGATCCGGCACTGGAAGACCGGTCGCGGTTTGTCACCGGGATCGCCGGGAAGAAGGATTTCACGGTCATCACGATGTACCGCCACAACGCGTCCAACGAGGTCGGTCTGTTGAAGCGGGCGCTGGAGGTTCTGGAAAAATATAAGATCAGCGTTGAACATGTCCCATCGGGCATTGATAATTTCTCAATCGTCGTTTCCACGGCCGCCATTGCCGACAGTCTGTATGAAATCGCGGCGCAGTTAAAACAGGTGTGCGAATGCGACGATATCAAGGTTGTCAACAATCTCAGCCTGATCGCCGTCGTGGGCCGCAACATGGCGCTGCAATGCGGCATCTCCGGCCAGCTGTTTCAGACGCTGGGCGCGCATCAGATCAACATCCGGATGATCGCCCAGGGCTCGGATGAAATCAACATCATCGTCGGGGTGGAGAATGAAGACTTCAGCCGGGCAATTCAGGTCTTATACGCGGCGTTTTCGCCGAAAGCAGGGAGGATGCAGGCATGAAAAGCTGTCGAATTGCCATTTTGGGCGCTACCGGTGCGGTGGGACGCACGATGCTTCTGGTTCTGGAAGAACAAACCGACTGGCCGATCGGACCGGTAAAGCTGCTGGCCAGTCCGCGCAGCGCCGGCCAGACCTTGATGTTTAAAGGTCAGCCGCTGACCATCGAAGCAGTCAATGAGGACAGCTTCGCGGACGTCGACGTTGTTCTGGGAGCCGTAGAAAACGAGCTGGCCAAGCGCTGGGCGCCGGTGATCGTCAAAGCGGGCGCGGTGTTTGTCGACAACAGCAGCGCGTTCCGCTTGGATTCAGATGTGCCGTTAGTCATCCCGCAGATCAATCCGCAGGATATCCGCACGCATCAGGGGATCATCGCCAATCCCAACTGCGCAACGATCATCGCGCTGATGGCGGTTGCACCGATTTACCGGCTTTCGCGGATTACACGGATGATCGTTTCGACCTATCAGGCAGTCTCCGGCGCCGGGGCTGCAGGTTTAGCGGAATTAAAACGCCAGATCACCCAGCTGGAGGCGGGAAAGTCAGTAACAGCGGAAACCTTCCCGGTTCAGATCGCGTACAACCTTATTCCGCAGATCGGCGGCTTTGATGAACAGGGCTACAGCTCGGAGGAAATGAAGCTGCAGAACGAAGGCCGCAAAATCCTTCACGATCCGGCGCTGCGGGTCAGCTGCACGTGCGTCCGCGTGCCGGTGCTGCGCTGTCATTCCGAGTCGATCACGCTGCAAACCGAGCGGGAAGTCAGTCTGGATGAAGTCCGTCAGGCGATCACGGAAGCGGAGGGCGTCGTCCTCAACGAACAGCCGTACCCGACGCCGCTGGCCTGTACGGATCAGGACATGGTTGAGGTCGGCCGGCTGCGGCGGGATCTTGCCAGTGAACAGGGCATCGCGCTGTGGTGCTGCGGTGATCAGCTGCGCAAGGGCGCGGCGACCAACGCCGTTGAAATAGTCCGCGTCTGGTGGCGGGATCAGGCAGCCTGACCATCGAGGAGAATCCATCAAAACCGGATCAAGGCCAAAGCCTGAAATTTCATATTCAAGAAAGCCGGAGAAACCCGATGCCGCTTGTGCCTTCAGTGCAGCAGCGATTTGCAGGAATCTGGCTTTTTTTATCGGCGCGGATGGAAAGCAAAGCAATGTTTAAATTGATGAAAATTATTTTATGATTGCTGCAGAAAATAAAACAAAGTTAAAATGATGATGATTATCGCTATTGTAAAACGAACGGATTTGTGGTTTAATAAAGCCAAGGAGGGATGAACATGCCAAACTTTGCGAATCCATTTCAAGGAAATGTCAACCGAAAGATGACCAACGCCGAACTGATGCAGGCGATCCGCCTCGACATCGCGGGCGAGTTGGAAGCAATTTATCTGTACGAATCCCATATTTTAGCGACGGACGATCCTGCCGCAAAAAAGGTGCTGGAGGATATCCGCGATGAGGAAAAGGCGCACATGGGCGAACTGATCACCCTGATGCGTTATCTGGATCCATCAGAAACCGATCATTTCTTAGCCGGTGAATCCGAGGTCAGGGAAATGCTGGAGGATCTGGGAATTGTCAAAAACACTGAGGTGAAGACCGGATTGACGGTCGGATCGCTCAAGGAGTAGGAAGGAGAATTGATGATGGATGTGTTAGGCAGAGAATCCGCGCCGATCAATGCGGCGTTGTGGAAGCAGATTGATGAAACCGTAATTGAAACTGCCCGGAAGTTGTTGATTGGCCGCCGGTTCTTATCGCTGGCCGGTCCGCTGGGGGCGGGTGCGCAGAGCGTGATCGTTGACAGCGCCGCGATGGAGGAAGAACTGGAAGCGGGCATCGGCCAGATCCGCGGCCGCCGTTTTCAGCCGTTAATTCAGTTGTTTGAGGATTTTACTTTATTGTGGCGTGATTTGGAAAGCGTGGAAAGCGGGATGCCGCTGGATCGTTCACGGATTCTGGATGCGGCGCGCAGACTGGCCCGGCGGGAAGACGAGCTGATTTTCTTCGGGAATCCGGCGGCGGAAGTAACCGGACTGGTCAACACCGAAGGAACTGTGCATCTGCCTCATGGCGACTGGAGCCAGAGTGAGAATGCGTTTGCGGATATTGCCCAAGGCTTGAACGAGCTGGAAAGCCGCGGTTATGTCAGCGGTATTACGCTGTTGCTGAGTCCGGATCGAATGTTGGATTTACAGCGGATTCAGCCGGGTACCGGCATGCTGGAAGTCGACCGGATCGCACGGCTGATCGGCGGATCCGTCTTCAAATCACCGGTATTGAAACAGAATCATGCGCTGCTGATCGCGGCGGAGCCGGAGAATGTCGATCTGGCGTTGGGTCTGGATCTGAGCACGGGTTATCTGGAAACGAAGGATTTCAATCATGCCTTCCGGATTCTGGAAACACTGGCGCTGCGGATTAAACGGCCGGAAGCAATCGTTGTGTTTGACTGATCGGTCTTTGAAAGGGATCGGGCAAGCGATCGCGCTTCAGTGGATCCTGTTTTAGAAATCATAAGAAAAAAGCCCTGGGGTAAGCACCCGGGGCTTTTTGTCAAACAGACAGACGAACCGGGAGGACTGCTTATGGATTCAGTCAGATCCGCCTTCTGTTTCGGAATAAATAGATTTAGTGAGAGGAAGATGCATTCAGACCTGCCAGTTTCAGCACATCGCTGACTTGCGGCAGAAACCAGGTCGGGGTTGTGGCCGGCCGGTCGTTCCGCCCCCATCCAGCCAGCGCACAATCGCATCCGGCGCGCAGCGCACATTGCAGATCGTAGTCGGCATCGCCGATATAAATCGTGGTTTCGGCTTTTGCGCCGCTGCGTTTCAAATAATTCAGCATCGGCTCGGGGTCCGGCTTATGTCCAACGGTGTCGTCGGCCGTGACGATGAGTTCGAAATATTGATCTAAGCCCAGGGCGCTGAAATCCTGCGCCAGTTCGATTTGTGTCTTGGAAGTGACGACGCCCAGAGCTATGCCATGATCGCGCAAGGTCCCAAGCAGCTCGATAATTCCGTCGAAGATCGTAACCTCCTGGAGAAATTCTGTATATTTTGCGTCCCATTCCCGCAGCACCTGTTCCGGATGATCCAACTGAAACCGTCTCAGTGCGTCTTTTCCGGGAATGCCCAGGGCAAACCGCAGATCCTCGGTTCTCAGCGCGATTCCTTGACGGCCCAGCGCCCATTGCAGGGAGTGCAGCACCGCCTGCTCGGTATTCAGCAGCGTCCCATCGATATCGAAGACCAGATGCGTATAAGTTTTCATGCGCAAACCTCCGGCTGATTCATTAACTGCATTGCCCGGCGGCTCAGCCCGATTTCATAATCGGCACGGAAATCATCCGACAAAAGCAATACCGGCGGCTGAACTGGGGCAAAGCAGGCGTTGAGCTGAGTTTGAATTTCATCGAAGTGATCGACGAAGAACGGATGGGTATACAGCTGGATGAAATCCGGATCGGTGATGATGGCGTAGGTCAGGATACAGCGCAGAATGGATTCCGGCAACGTATCCGGCCACTGGTTCGCATTCAGTCCGGCTTCACGGACCCAGGGCAGCAGTTCGATTTCTCCGGCAACCTGATGAGCGCCCTTGACCGTTTTGCCGCCGACGACAAAGCTGGAGCCAAACCCGCAGCTGCCCAGATAGAAGCTGATCAGGGTCGTATGATCGTTCATCCGGCAGCGCTGCCAGCAGCCTTCCGAGGAAATCCACATGTCGTTGCCCAATGTGCCGTTCAGACCGCTGGCGCATTCCAGTTCTTTTAACAGATTCATTCCTTTGAGCTGGGGATATTCAAAACTTTGCTGGACAGTTTCACCGTTGGTATTGGCGGCGATGCCCAGACAGAAGCAGCACAGCGAAGGTTCCTGACGGCGGGCCTGCAGAAGCAGACCCACGAGGGTATCAAACAGATCGGAGTCAATTTCGATCCGGCCCTGGCTTTTCGTCATACCCAGGCTGTCGAGGATAAACCAGTCGAGATTCTGACCTTCCAGAATCATCGCGATCGCGTTGCGGTAATCCGCATTGTATTGATAGATCCGGCTGCAGCGGCCGCCTGAGGAACTTCCGGTGCCTGCGATCTGCAGCTGCCGGGCGGCGACCATTTCATCGACGATCTTGCCGACCGTCGGAAAGCTCAGTCCGGTTTTTTCCGCCAGCTCGGTCTTGCTGAAAGGTCCGCCCATTAAAAATGCGTCCCGGATTTTTTGAAGATTAATCTGTTTAAGCATTCCGGCATCGGCCATGGCGAAAGCCTCCTTTATCCTTTAAGGGTGAACAACATTTAAACACTTTTTAAAACTAATTTAATATTAAGCCGCAGATTTCTTTTTGTCAAGCTGACGTTCACTGTTTTTTTGTTCCTCAATCTCCTTGATTTTTTGTAGAAGAGAACTGCGGTACAAAATCAGCGGTTTTCTTGGAAAATGAATTAATTTCATGATACTCTTAAAAAGAAGGGGTGATCGTATGCTGAACCAGCGGCAGAAAGCCATTTTAAAATATCTGGAAGAAGAAACATACACGACGGCTTCCTTTATCGCTCAACAGCTGGATCTGTCCGACCGGACGGTGCGCACCGAGCTGAAATTGCTGGCTGAAGAGCTGCCGGATTACGGGATGGCGCTTCTCAGCAAGCCGAAGTTCGGATATCGCGTCGCTGTTCAGCCTGCCCGCCGATGATCGGATTGGCGCTGCGGCTGTGGACTTGAGACACAGAAAAAATGAATTTTTGGCTGTACAACAAGATGAAATTCAGTACAATAAAGATAAAATCAAAGAAAGTATTGGAGGAATACCATGGGACAAGCATTTCCGGAACATTTTTTATGGGGCGGCGCTGTCGCGGCCAATCAGATCGAAGGCGCGTATCTGGAGGATGGCAAGCAGCTTAATGTCACCGACGTGGTTGTTGGAATTCTGAACGAACCGGACTTAAAATGGAATCCAAAGCGGCAGAAATGGGAACCGGTGCTGAAAGCCGACAAGGTATATCTCAGTCATGAGGCGATCGATTTTTATCATCGCTTCAACGAGGATCTCGCATTCATGGAAGGGATGGGGTTCCAGGCATTCCGCACGAGTATTTCCTGGGCGCGGATTTTCCCCAACGGCGACGAAACCGAGCCCAACGAAGCCGGTCTGCGGTATTACGACGAGCTGTTCGCGCAGATGCGCCGGCGCGGCATGGAGCCGGTGATCACGCTGAGCCATTATGAAATGCCGCTGCATCTGTTGACGGAATACGGAGGCTGGCTGAACCCGAAGATGATCGATTTCTGGATGAAGTATGTCGATGTCGTTTTCCGTCGTTATCACAACGTCGTGAACTACTGGATGACGTTTAACGAGGTGAACAACCTGTTCAGAATTCCGTTTGTGGCCGGCGGCGTACTGGACATTCACCCAACGCATCCGGAACATGTCAATCAGGATCTGACCGAGCGGCAGCTCTATCAGGCAGCGCATCATCTGTTTGTCGCCAACGCGAAAACCGTGCAGCTGGGTCATCAGATCGACCCACAGGCCCAGATCGGCTGTATGCTTTCGCTCTCCAGTCTGGCGACGTATCCTTATACCTGCGATCCGCAGGATATTCTGGGCGTGATGGAACATCAGCACAAACAGATGTTATTCCTGGATGTTATGGTGCGCGGGGAATATCCGGGTTATGTCCGGCGGAGCTGGCGTGAAAACGGATCGCGGCCGGATATGACCCAGGATGAGCTAAAGCTGATCCGCAGCTTTCCGGTCGACTACATCGCTTTCAGCTATTACCGCAGCACGGTTTATCATGCCGGAGCGGAAATCCGGACGGATACCGGCGGTTCGGCAGGACTGGACAATCCCTATCTTAAACAGACTTCCCCGACGCCCTGGCGCTGGCCTGTCGATCCGCAAGGGCTGCGCTATGTCTGCAACTTTTTGACCGATCATTATCACAAGCCGCTGTTTATCGTGGAGAACGGGATCGGTTTGGACGAACAGCCGGATGAAACCGGAGCGATTCACGATGATTTCCGCGTCGAATATATCCGCGAGCATCTGATCCAGCTGCGCGAAGCGATCGCGGACGGCTGCGATGTGATGGGGTATCTGTATTGGGGACCGATTGATATCGTGTCGGCGGGCACCGGCGAGATGCGCAAGCGCTATGGATTTGTGCATGTCGACCGGCAGAACGACGGCAGCGGGACGCTGAAACGGACGCGCAAGGACAGCTATGAATGGTTCCGCAAGGTCATCGCGACGCACGGCGAAGATCTGAGCGATAATTAAACGAACGCTTACGAAGTGGGACGATCTGAATTCTTTCAGGTTGTCCTTTTCTTTTAGTCTTACTCTGGTACAATAAATTCAAGAGGTGAGGCCGTCATGCTGGAAGCTTATGAACTGTATCTGCGCCAGGTCCGCATCAACGAAGGCGACGCCGGACGTTCTGCGGGATATCCGTTTGCGATCCCGCTGTTTCAACATTTTCAGCCGCTGACGTTTCATAAACCGCTGACGTTTATCACCGGGGATAATGGCACCGGAAAATCGACGCTGATCGAAGCGATCGCCGTTGGGATGGGCTTTAATCCGGAAGGGGGAACACGCAACTTTCAGTTTTCGACCCGGGAAACCCATTCGTCCCTGTATCAGGCGCTGACGCTGGTTAAAGGCGTGCGCCGCTGCCGCGACGGCTTCTTTTTCCGGGCTGAAAGCTTTTATAACGTTGCTTCGGAAATTGAAAATATCGCGGCCGAGGACAGCCGCATGTTAACGGGCTACGGCGGGGTGTCGCTGCACAAGATGTCGCATGGGGAGAGCTATCTGACACTGCTGCGCAGCCGGCTTTCCGGACATGGCTTTTATCTGTTTGACGAACCGGAATCCGCGCTGTCGCCGACCGGGCAGTTTGCGATGCTGGCGATCATGAACGATCTGGTCCAGGAGGATTCCCAGCTTGTGATCGCGACTCATTCGCCGATCCTGCTCGCCTGTCCGCAGGCGGAAATTCTGGAAATCCAGGACGACGTGCTGGTGCCGGTGAGCTATGACGAGTCGCAGACGGTCAACCTGTACCGCCGATTCCTGAATAATCCGCAGATGATCCGTCAGATTCTCGATTAGTTTGCATCAGAAAAGCATAAAAAAACGGACGGAAGTCCGTGAAGGAATAAAGCCGGATCAGAGCCGGGCTTCATCCGGACGATCCGGCGCGGGGACGCGGGTCTGAAAATAGTGGATCAGCGTTTTTTCATCTTCGGTGAGCGTGTGGTTTTTTAACCAGGAAACACCGTAGCTCCAGGTATGATCGTCAAACGGTACGCTGGTGAACACTTCGGAGGCTGGCAGCCGGGTTTCATGCTCGACGGTCAGCGCAATGCCATGGTTATCGCAGACAAACTGCCGCAGAAGTTCCATTTCCGAAGTCGTCAGCACAACGTTGGGGCGAAACCCCAGCTTGCGGCAGCCGTGGATCACAAAGGCATACGACTTGAATTCTTTGCCAACCATCATAATCCGCTGGCCGCGCAGGTCGTCAAACGTGATCCGCGCTTTTTTTGACAACGGATTCTGCCGATTAATCCAGAAATGGAAAGGTTCGCTGAACAACGGCTGAGTATGAAAACGGGTCTGGTCAAACGGCGCGACCGTGATGGCCAGATCCAGCTGCTTGTCGAGTAATTTCTGTTCGCAGCGCAAGTCCGGCAAATCCTCATGCTGAATTTCAATCCGCGGATATTGCTGGCGGAATTCAACAAGCGTGTTGATGCCCAGCGAGCCGATTGTGCCATAGGAGAAGCCGATCCGCAGACGGCTGGACTTCGGTCTTGCCAGATCCTCGATTTTTTCCAGCGTATCGTTATAATCTTCCAACGTCCTGACGGCAAATTCGTAGTAACACTCACCCTGTGGCGTCAACAGCCGTCCCTCGTCGGTTTTGACAAACAACGGCGCGTTCAGTTCCTGTTCCAGCTGCCGGATCGCTTTGTGCAGCCCCTGCGGCGAGATGTAAGCGGCTTTGGCGGCCTTGGCGAAAGAAGCTTGCTGGCATACTTCGACGAAATAACTTAAAGTCCGAAAATCCATGACAAAATCCCCCGATTTTTTTAGTTTCTTTCCTCTTTGATGTTGTGATCATTATAACATATATTGTGAAAACATAAACACACTGGAAACTTTTGGTTGCGAAAAGATCAAATAACAGATGATTGGCGAATTCCCAAAGTCTTGTGATAATGGAATCACAAGAGGAGGAAACAAGAAATGAATCAAAACCACAAGATAACCAGCGGCATCTCGCGCCGGGATTTCCTGAAAGGTGCGGCAGCCGGTGCTGTCGGGCTGGCGGCGGCCGGGCTTTTAACAGGCTGTGAAAGCCAGGAAACGCCGACGTCAACGCCATGTCCTGAACCGACGGCCGCTTCCGGTCAGTTCGCCTGGGAATCGGCTCCGGAGCCGATTCCAGAGGATCAGATCAAAGAAACTGTCGAGAGTGATATCGTTGTCGTGGGCGGCGGCTTCAGCGGTCTGTGCTGTGCCCTGTCCGGCCGGGAAGCGGGGGCAGAGGTTGTCCTGATCGAACGGATGCGTCAGGTCATCGGCCGCGGCGGATCGATTTTCGCCATCAACTCCAAGCTGACTAAGGAAAAGGGCTACGAATTGAGCGAGGAAGAAATCAGTAAGATTTACAAACGGATGATGGGCTATCATTCCTATCGTATCGACGGCAGCAAGTGGATGCTTCACGCCCAGCGCAGCGGCGAAGCGATGGACTGGCTGATCGATCACATGACGACGGCCAGCCAGGTCGGCGGCAATGATCTGACGCCGGTTATGGAACATTGGTATTCGGATCCGGAAGACGTCAACGGCGAATTCCCGGGCACGCATGAATTCTTAGGCGGCCCGAATGGCAAAGGCCCGGACGATAATCCGCAGCAGGACGTCTGCGACAACATGGCGGCATACTGCGCCAAGGCCGGCGTCGATATGCGCTATGAAAACGCCGCAAAGCAGCTGGTGAAGGACGGTGACCGCGTGATCGGGGTGATCTGTACCAACGCCAATAACGAATATGTGAAATACATTGCCCGCAAAGGCGTCGTCATGGCGACCGGCGATTTCGGCGCGGACGAGGAAATGCTGCAGAAGTACATTCCATGGGCGCTGCAGGCGGGCCGCGGGGGAATCTGGGAAGGTTCGGGCCACAAGATGAGCTATTGGGCCGGGGCGGCGTTGGATAAGAGCGAAACGCCGGCACCGATGATTTTCTGCTTCCAATGGCGCAGCATCACCCGTCAGGTCCGGGCGTTCCAGGGATTGATGGTCAACAGCGACGGCGTGCGCTACATCAACGAAGACAATGTTATTTCTCACGGCGGTCTGTCGCTGATGCATGAAAAAGGCCATCACGCCTATGCGATCTGGGATACCGCTTATGCCTCCGAACCGCAGTGGCAGAATCACCGCTATGTCGACGGACCGAAGGTATTTGAGAACGAACAGGAAGTCATTCAATATTGGGATGAGATCGTTGCCAGCTCCGGCACCATTGAAATGAACGGCTCCGGTTCGATCGACGTCAAGATGGTCAAAGCCGACACGATCGAGGAGCTGGTTGAAAAGCTGGGACTGCCGAAGGAAACGGCGATTGCGACGATCGAGCGCTATAACGGTTTCTGCGAAAAGGGAGTGGACGAAGACTTCTACAAGCGCAAGGAACTTTTGCTTCCGATCAAGACCGGCCCGTTCTATGGGATTAAGTGTACGCCGTGGTTCCTGTCCACCGTCGGCGGCATCCGCTGCAATAACAAGATGCAGGTGCTCAATGAAAATAATGAAACGATAGAAGGGCTGTACTGCGTCGGTTCGATGGTCGGCGATATGTACTGCAACTGCTATTCCACCCACTTCCCGGGACATAATTTAGGTTCCACCTGCCTGACGTTCGGCTATCTGACTGGAAAATATCTGGCCGAGGAAGCTTAACCGAAAGGAGCCGGATCTCAGAAATTTGTCCGGACTGAATTCTGATCCGGATGAGGAAATAAAAGAAAAGTTTTGTCTGTTTTGCGGCGTTGTTTCAGCGCCGCTTTTCCTTTGTTTAAAATTTCCAGAATTGATCGCTTGACTTTGCCCTAAGGACAAGGTGTATCCTGAAGCCAGACACAGGAAAAAGGAGGAAAAAAGATGCTGACGATCGGCGAATTTTCAAGGATCTGCCGGGTTTCAACGAAAACACTGCGCTATTACGAAACGATGGGTCTACTTCAGCCTTGGCTTGTCAATCCTGCGACCGGGTATCGGTTCTATACCGCAGATCAGCTTGGGACAATGCGGCTGATCAACCGGCTTAAGGCCTACAACTTTACGCTGGAAGAAATCAAGCTGCTCGTCGTCACGTTCAATGGCGAGCGAAGCAGTCTGAGCGCGGCGCTGCAGGAAAAAAAGCAGGAACTTCTGCGTCAGAAAACGCTCCTGAATCAACGGCTGCAGCAGCTGGACGGGGACATTGAAAATCTCCGGCAAGGCTGTCCGCTGGTCAACGCCGGGGATGAGATTGTGGTGGAGTTGACGGAAATGCCGGCGATGACGCTGCTTTCGCGGCGTTTAAAAGTACGGGAAGGCGATTTCCCGCTGGCCTATCAACAAAGCTTCGGCATCTTGCTGGATAAACTTCAAAAACAACTGCTGACGATGGACGGATCGCCGATGACCTTATTTCATGACGATGAATTCAGCGAGGAAGGATTGGACACGGAATTTGCGATTCCTGTACGGGAAACCACGGAGGAAACCCGGCTTTTCCAGCCAGGTCTCTGTTTAAAAACTGTAGTCAGCGGTCCGGACGCGGATTTCCCGGCGGTCTACGCCCGCCAGATTCAATGGGCTGAGGCGGAAGGATATCACAATGCGGATGCGTTGTTTGAGGTCTATCGTTCTGATCCGCGGGATGATCCGCAGGCGTTTTACGCCGAAGTCTATTATCCGGTTAGAAAATAAACAAGGAAAAGAGGAAGAATATGGATCCGAAAAAACTGTCCGCTCTCGACAAAATCATCAAAACAGACTATCCGAATCTCGCCGGACTGGTCGTCTGCCATAATGGCCGGCGCGAACTGGAAGCGTATTACAACGACTTTACCGCTGAACATCAATTTCACGTCTTCTCCGTGACCAAAAGCATCGTTTCCCTGTTGATCGGAATCGCTCTGGAACGCGGGGAAATTACCGGAGTGGATCAGAAAATTCTCGATTTCTTTCCCGAATTTCCAGTCCGCAAAGGACATGAGCTGCTGCGTGAGGTCACGCTGAAGCACTGCCTGACGATGACGGTTCCGTATCGTTTTCGCTTTAATCCCTATACGAAATATTTTACAAGCGACGACTGGGTCAGCTTCGCGTTAAATCAGATCGGCGGGCGGGGACAATTAGGTGAATTTCGCTATGCGCCGATCATCGGTCCGGATATACTGACCGGAATCCTGACACGCGCAACCGGAAAAACGGTGCTCGACTATGCCCGGGAACACTTGTTTGATCCGCTGGGCATTGCCATAGAGAAAAGTCTTTTCTTTGAAACGAAAGAAGAACAGATGGACTTCTACAAGGCGGCGACAAACAGCTGCTGGGTCTGCGGACCGAACAAGATCAATACTGCCGGATGGGGTCTGACGCTTTCGGCGCGGGAAATGGCGGCGATCGGCGAGTGCTGCATCCATGGTGGTCAAGTGGACGGAAAACAGATCATCCCCCAAGCCTGGCTGAAGGAAAGCACCCGCACGCAGAGCTGCTGGGAAAAACGAAATTTGAACTACGGCTATCTGTGGTGGATCGTGGAGGAAGCGGAGCCTTCGTTTGCGGCGCTGGGCGACGGCGGCAATGCGATCTACGTCAATCCGCAGAAAAACCTGGTCGTCGCGATCGCGTCCACGTTTGTGCCGCGGGTCAAAGACCGGATCGACTTTATCCGCGGTCAGATTGAACCGTTATTCTGCGAATAATCAAAACGGACTTATCTGATCACACAAAGACCGGAGGCAAGAACGCTTGAATCCATCAGCGAAAAAGAGTTGACGGGACGAGGTCAGAATGGTCTAATGAGAACGAGGTGATCGCAGATGAATCCGATTGAAGCTCAGATTGAAGAATTGAAAAATAAAGATCAGAAGACCGCGTATCAGGCGTTAAAGCACCTGTTGGCGATCAGTGAGACCCGCGCGGAGGTTTCATACTATTTTGACAGGTTCGTGGCGCTGCTTCAGGATCCTCAGTCTTATGTCCGCACCCGCGGCCTGCTTTTGATCGGGGCCAATGCCCGCTGGGTAGAGGAGAAGACCTGCGCTGCCGCACTGCCTTTCTGCCTGGCGTTGATTCAGGATCCCAAACCGATCACACGCCGTCAGTGCATTCAGGCCCTGCCTTCTCTGAGCGCCGCGCATCCCTCGCTCAAGCCTTCGATCCTCGCTGCTTTAACCGGCGCGCAGATCCAGGATGTGCCGGAAACGATGCAGCGGTTGATCGCGAAGGATATTCAAAAGACGCTGCAGGCAATTCAAACCCAATCCGCAGAGGAAAACCGAAACGAATCTCTGTAACTGAGGCTCTTACTCGGTTTCGAGCAGACATAGAATGTCCATACAAAGAAGCTGGCAGGAGTAAGCGTTAAATGAAGCTTTATCCTGCGTGACTTTTTTCTTTGTCCAATTTCGGGTAAGAACCTAACCGGATGACCTGTCCGGTTTTTTTGCGGAAAAGTGGAGTTAAGTCAGTGTTTTCAGCTTGCAGAAAAACATGGGAAATAAATCGGAGTTCCGGTCGAATTTCTGGATGAATTTCCGTTGGGAACACGGTATAATGAAAGCAGAGTAAAAAACCAGATCAATCCGGTTTTGATACCGTAAAAAAGCTGCGGGGAATACGACCCAGGAAGCAGAAAAGAAACGAGGAGGAATATCCATGCCAGAAGGGATTAAAGAGCTTGTCTATCCGATATTAAAAGAAGAACTGATTCCGGCGCTGGGCTGCACTGAGCCGATCGCGATCGCTTATGCCTGCGCGAAGGCCAAAGAAGTGCTGGGAGCGTTCCCGGAGAAAATGACGGTGCGCTGTTCCGGCAACATTGTGAAGAACGTGAAAGGCGTCGTCGTTCCCAACACCGTGAATTTAAAAGGAATTAAGACCGCGGCGCTGATGGGCGTCGTCTGCGGCGACGCGTCAAAAGGGCTGCAGGTCATCGCCGGCAGCACGGCGCAGGACGTCGCGCGGGTCAAGGAGCTGTTAAAGAGCGATTTATGCAAGGTGGAACTGATTGAAGGCGAGGAAAACCTGCAGATCTGGGCGGTTCTGGAACAGGCTGAAAATCAGGTTCAGCTGCAGATCAAGCGCGAGCATACCAACATTACGAAAATTATAAAGAACGGAGAAGTTCTGCTGGATAAGGATGATTGTTCCAGTCAGCCGGTCAGCGCGATTGACCGCAGCCGGCTGACCGTGGAATCGATCGTCGCTTATGTCGAAAATGAAGATCTCAGCGAAATCCGGCCGCTGCTTGAAAAGCAGGTGGAATGCAACATGGCGATCGCCGAGGAAGGCTTAAAGAATCCATTCGGTTCGCAGGTCGGCCGGATTATGATGAAAAACAATCCCAACGATTTGTTTACGAAGGTCATCGCGTACGCCGCCAGCGGTTCCGACGCGCGGATGAGCGGCTGCAACCTGCCGGTCGTCGTCAATTCCGGCAGCGGCAATCAGGGCATGACCTGCTCGGTCCCGGTCGTCGTGTACGCCCGGGAAAAAGGCATCAGCGAGGAAAAAATGTTCCAGGCGCTGGCCTTAAGCAATCTGATCACCGTGCATTTAAAGACCGGGATTGGCCGGCTGTCGGCCTATTGCGGCGCCGTCAGCGCGGCGTGCGGCGCGTTCAGCGCGATCACCTGGCTGGCCGGCGGCAATCTGCGTCAGATCGAGATGACAATCACGAATTTAGCCGGGACAATTTCCGGCATGATCTGCGACGGGGCAAAGCCTTCCTGCGCCAGCAAGATCGCTTCCGCTTTAAGCTGCGGCGTGATCGCGCATCAGATGGCGCTCAACAACATCGCGTTTGAGGAAGATACCGGCATCATCAAGCATGATATCGAACAGACGATCGACGCCGTCGGCAAGCTGAGCCGGGATGGAATGCGGATCACCGATCAGGTCATTTTAAATATGATGATCAACGACTAGCGTTCCCAGTTCAGTGCAGCGCGGGTTGAATTACCGGCCTTTCGGTGGAAAGAATAAAGCTGGAAATTCCAGATAAAAAGAGAAAGCAGAACGATAAAGGAAAGATCAGCGAACCTGATGTTTCCTTTTTTTATGCGATAACCTTAATCCATTCTAATTAAAACGATTGATCGCGAAAAGTCATAGGCGTTTCTGTGCTTCAACAAGGTAAAGTTGTCTGAAAATCCGCCGGCAGGTGAAAAGCTTGAAATAGAAGAGGAGAAAGATCAGTTCACAATTTTTTCTTTTTTAAGGTAGGATCATCCAAGTCTGGAATCCCGGAGCCGCACGCCCTGTTTTTTAGGATGACCGCGATCAAACAATAAAAAAGGCGATGGGCATTTTCATCGCCGTCCAAAGGGAAAAGAGTTTAATTATGTTTGCTGATCATCACGACGCAGCCGGCCAGAAAACAGATTCCCTTCGCCGCCAACGCGCCCAGAGCAGCCCAGCTTTTCTCTTCCATTAACAGCACGCCCAGCACCACCAGCACGATTAACAGCACCAACGCCTGCAGCAGCACCTTGCGCTTGGCTTTCTGAGCAAATAGAATTCCGCACACTGCGTACAGCAGCACGCCGCATAAAAGACAGCCAATTTGATAAATCGGCGTTCCCATCCAGTTAAAATAGTATAAAACGCTGAATAAGAACGAAACTAAGAGGGAACCGCCGAGAAAGACGGCGGCCAGTCTGAGATAGGGGTCAAGCAAGTGTTTCATGATGTCACCTCACTCCCATCTTACGCTGGAAATGCTGAATTATGTCAACAGGAGGAAGTCAAAGTGGAATATGTTGAACTCATTTCAAAATGTATTTTTTTCTATCTGATCATCATCATCTCGCTGCGGGTGATGGGCAAGCGCGAGGTCGGCGAACTGAGCGTGCTGGATATCGTCATTTATTTCGTCATGTCGGAGGTTTACGCCCTGTCCATATCCGAACCGGACCAGAGTATCTGGAAAGCACTGATTGCGATCCTGACGCTGACGGTGCTGCAGATCCTCATCGCCTGGGCCTGCCTGAAAAAGAAGAAATGGCGCGACTTTTTTGAAGGTAAGCCGAGTTTGATCATCTATAACGGTATGATCGACCAGATGGAGATGAAGAAGCAGCGCTATACGATCGACGATTTAATGTATCAGCTGCGTGATAAGGACATTTCAACGCCGGAGGAGGTTCAGTTTGCGATTCTGGAAAACAGCGGCACGCTGACGGTGTTAAAAAAAGATGCCAGCAAGCTGAAGTGGAAAGACCCGCTGATCTCCGACGGCATCGTGCAGCAGCAGGTGCTTCAGGCCATCGGCAAGGATGAGGCATGGCTGCGCGAACAGCTTGAAACCGAAGGCATCTCAGATCCGGCGGACGTGTTCTTATGCCTGTGGCAGAAAAATGGCTTTTTCGTCCTGAAAAAGACAGCGCAGAACCCGGCCGAGATGCAGCACGGTCGTCACCAGCATCCCGCTGACTAACGCGATTCCGACAGCCTGCGTGCCTAAGGGAATCGTCAGAAAGCTGATGCAGGCTAAGCGCGTCAGACAGCCGCAGGTCGTGTCGATCATCGCCTTCTGACTCTGGCCGAGCGCGTGCAGCACGCTGCTTAAGCAGGGCTGGATCGAATACAGAATAAACGGCAGCGCCAGCGAGCGCAGCAAGCCGACCATCTGCGTCTGGTGATAGAGCAGCTGACAGATCGGCTCGGCGAAGCAGAACAACGTCAGTCCGCTGGCGCAGCCGATGCCCAGACAGCACAAGCCGATCTGAAAGAATTGTTTGCGGGCATGATCCATGCGGTGACGGCTGGCCTGGTAGGTAAACGAGGGCAGCAGCCAGTTGCTTAGAGCGATTGTCGCAAAGCTGGGCAGCGTCAATAACGGCATGACGTAGCCGTTAAGCTGGCCATAGGTTGTGATCAGCTGCTGCTGAAGCAGGACGCCCGCGAACAGCACGAGGCACATCGGTTCCAGAAAACTCGTCAGGGAACCGATTAAACGGCTGCCGGTCATCGGCAGCGACAGGCTGAGCAATTCGTTGACGGTCTGCCAATGCAGGGAATCGGTTAAGGTGCTGACGTGATGCAGCACCCTTTTTTTACGTTTGAGCGCGATCAGCAGATGGACGATGCTGCCCATTTCTCCAACTGACATCGAAAACACCGCGATCGACGCCATTTTAACCGGATCGGTCGTCGGCGCCAGTGTGAAGCAGCCGATCAGAAAGAGAATCCGTGTGATTTCCTCGCTGATCTGGCAGGCCGTGGGCGGGATAATTTCCTGCCGGCCCATGAAATAACCTTTCAGCAGCCCTGAGATACTGACCAGCGGAATGATCGGTACGACCGCGCGCAGTACCGGAATCAGAACCTGCTGCTTCAAGACGACGGCCGCCAGCAACGGGATCACGAGGATGAAAAAGACTGTCAGAAGCAGGTTGTTGATCACCGAAAGCAGAACGGACGCTTTTAATACCGGCGTGTAGTCCTGACGCGAAGCGATGATCTTGCTGACGGCGCTGGGCAGCCCCATCTGGCCGAGCGTGATGAGGAACACCGTCGTCGGCATCGTCAGACTGTAATAATTCATCGCCTCGGCGCTGAGAACGCGCGCGCAGGCGATCCGAACAAAAAAGGAAAGGATTTTTGCGATCAATGAAAGGGTAAGGAGATGGACAGTTGATCGAATGATTTCTTTTTTCATTACTTTTTCCTCCACTTTTTATAAAGTATGATTTATAATAAATAAGTATGATTAAGAAAGGGGAGAGTTCAGATGGAATCCCTGGATCTGAAAAATAAGCAGATTCAGCTCACTCTGATGCTGAAGCTGCAGCAGCTGCAGCGTGAACAGCTTCCCGGCCTAAACTATAAAAATCTTGAGGATGTCATGCAGAAGCTGGTGTGGAAAAGGAATCAACCGAAGACTTTACACGAGGCTGTAAATGATATATTATCTTTATCGGCAGATCAGATTGTCCGCTTTTTGTCAAAGCAGGCGATCATTGAAGGGTATCATCAAGAATTATCAGAGTTTAGCGATTTAATAGGAGGAAGAAACGTATGAAAAAGGGGACAAGAACAAGTCGTTTAACGGTCTTCATCGTGACTGTTGTTGCCATCTTTGCAATGATCGGCATCTTCGCGCAGGATGTCGCCAGAAACACGACGCTGGGTTTGGATTTGCAGGGCGGCTTTGAGATCGTCTATCAGATCAGCCCGCTGCAGGAAGGCAAAGATTTGCCGGCGATGTCCGCGGTGGCGGAAAGCGTCAGCAAGCGCATTAACGTACTGGGGGTCAGCGAACCTCAGATTTTGATTGAAGGCAACGACCGCATCCGCGTGCAGCTGGCGGGGGTCAAGGATCAGGAGGAAGCCCGGCGGGTGATTTCCTCGACCGCGAACTTAACGTTCCGCGACGTCAACGACAACCTGCTTTCCGATGCAAGCATCATCAAGGAAGGCGGCGCTTCTTTAGGGTATGAAAACGGCGCGCCGGTCGTCAGCTTGAAGATTGCCGATCAGGCGAAGTTTGCGGAAATCACGCAGAAGGTTTCCGAAATGGGAACCGGCAACAACATTATGATTGTCTGGCTGGATTATGAAGACGGCGATTCCTATGTCAAGGAAGCGGCCGTAGCGCAGGCCGGGGGCGAAGCGAAGTATATCAGCGCGGCGCAGGTCAAGTCGGCAATTTCCGGCGACTGCGTCATCAGCGGCGGCTTTACGGAAAGCGAAGCGCGCGAGCTGGCGGAGCTGATCAATTCCGGCAGTCTGCCTGTCAAGATGACAGAAATTTACTCCAACGTCGTCAGTGCCGACTATGGCATCGGCGCGTTTAACAAGACTGCGACGGCGGGCATCGTCGGCGTGGCGTTAGTCATGGTCTTCATGTTGGTCGTCTACCGTTTCGCGGGCGTGATTGCCGACGTGATGCTGGCGCTGTATATCTTCGCGGTCTTCGCGATTTACGGCGGCATGGGCGGCGTCTTTACGCTGCCGGGCATCGCAGCGCTGGTTTTAGGCGTCGGCATGACCGTGGACGCGAACATCATCACCTTCGAACGCATCAAAGACGAGCTGTACGCCGGCCGTTCCGTTCAGAACGCCGTCAAAGAAGGACAGTCGACTTCGTTTGCGACGATCTTCGACGCGCAGTTCACGACGCTCTTAGCGGCGTTGATCATGTATATCTTCGGCACCGGCGCAGTCAAGGGCTTTGCGACGATGCTGATGGTCACCGTTTTCTGCACGATGGTGTTAAACGTGTATGTCTCCCGCTTCTTAGTCAATCAGATCGTGAAGTCCGGCGCGCTGGACAACAAGAAGATCTGGTTCGGCGTGAAGCAGTCGAATATTCCGGATGTGGCCAAGCGTCAGGAACAGTTTTATTTCGGTCCGTTTAAGAAGGTCGACTTTGTCGGCAAAGCGAAGTATTTGATTACAACCAGCCTGATTATTCTGGCGGCGGCGGTCGTGATGATCTGCGTCAACGGCTTTGGCGGCAAGGGTGCGCTGAATTTGGGGATCGACTTCTCCAGCGGCACGAAGATTACCGTTTCATCCAATGAAACGCTGAATACCAATGAGGTCCGCAGCGATTTTGAAGCGCTGGGCTACAAGCCGAGCCGCGTACAGGCTTCCGGCGATAAGGTTGTTTACGTCACGCTGAACCAGGCGTTGGAACAGGATCAGCTGACTTCGATCAAGGAAACGCTGACGGCGAAATATGGAATTGAGCCAAACGATAACGTCGTTACGCCGGTCGTCGGCCGCGAGTTGGTCAAGAACGCGATCGCACTGTCCTTGCTGGCGTGGGTGGCGATGCTGATCTACATCACGATCCGCTTTAAATGGGATTATGCGGTCAGCTGTATCGTTGCGCTGGTTCATGACGTTGCAATCGTTCTGGCGATCTTCGCCATCTTCAGAATGGAAATCAACATCGAGCTGATTTCCGTCATTCTGGCGATCATCGGCTATTCGATCAACAACTCGATCGTCGTCTTCGACCGCGTCCGCGAGTCGGTGGCGGAAAGCCGCAAGCCGAAGCTGACAAACGAAGATTACAAGCAGATCGTCAACGACTCGCTGGATAAGACGCTGGTGCGTTCCGTCTTCTCTTCGATCACAACGCTGCTGCCGATCATCGCGCTGCTGTTGATGGGATCGGGTGCGATCGTCACGTTCAACTTCGCGATGTTCGTCGGTCTGATCGCCGGCACCTTCTCCTCGATCTTCATTGCGCCGCAGATGTGGTATGCTATTCGCACCCATGTGAAGCCGAAGGAAAAGAAAAAGAAGAAAGTCAAAAAAGAAAAACTGGACGAACTGACGATTCCAGGCATCAACGATTAACCATCAGGAAGGCGGCGCGAGCCGCCTTTTGTGCATTAGAAAGGAGCGCGAGCCCAGACAGACAGCGTATTTTATGATAAAATAAACAATACAGGTGAAAAATATGAAAATTGAACGAATTGAAACCAACGGCGAAGAAAAACGGATCCGGCAGGAATTTGGCGTCAGCGAACTGTGCGCGAAGGTGCTGGCCTGCCGCTGCCAGGACGATGAACAAATCCGTCAGGTGCTGAATCCGGATCTGACGCTGCATCCTTGCCAAAGCCCGGAACTCACGCAGATTTTAAAACGGCTGGACACCGCGCGTCAGCGGCATGAAAAAGTGCTGATCGCCGGCGATTATGACGCCGATGGCCTGTGCGCGACCGCAATCATGAAAGAGGCGCTTGACCGAACAGGAATTGTCAACGGGTTTTACGTTCCCCACCGGCTCAACGAGGGTTATGGCTTATCTGCGCAGACCGTGCAGCTGGCCAGGGAAAAGGGCTATTCGCTGATCCTGACCGTGGATAACGGCGTGGCGGCGCATCCCGCGCTGGCCTTGGCGAAGCAGCTGGGCGTGGAAGTGATCGTCACCGATCATCACGTAATCCAGCAGGAGCCTGAATGTCTGACGCTGCTGCACCCGTCGCGGATGGGCAGGCCATGGCAGTATTGCTGCGGAGCCGGGGTGGCGCTGCAGCTGTCGATGGCGATGACGGGTCCGCGCAAACGTCCGATCATGCTGGCGGCGATCGCGACGATTGCCGATATGATGCCGCTGTGGGAAGAAAACCGGATTCTGGTGCGGCTGGGACTGAAATATCTTAACGAACGCCAGTTTACGGCGATCGAAGCGCTCAATGAAAAGAAATGCGAGCTGTGGACGGAGAAAGAAGTCGCCTACCAGATCGTGCCGAAGCTCAACGCTGCTGGCCGGCTGGCCGAGCTGTGCAATATCAACAACATCGTGCGCTATCTGCTGCTGGAAGATCCGGCACAGATCGAATCCGCGGCGGCGCAGATCCGCCAGATTAATCAGAAGCGCCGCCAGATGAGCGACAAGATGACCAAAACGGCGATGGAACAGATGCATCCTGAGGATCCTTTCCATGTGATTGCGGACGGGGAATTCCACGAAGGCATCGTCGGTCTGGTCGCGGGCCGGATCATGAACGAAACGCATCGGCCGACGCTGGTGCTGGCGCCCAGCGCTCAGGGCTACAAAGGTTCGGTGCGCAGCGTACCGGGTTTGGATATCCAGACCTTCTTTGAGGATCTGCGCGGGTATCTGATCCAGTTTGGCGGCCATGCTCAGGCAGCCGGCATCGAAGTCGCGGCGGATCAGCTGGAACCGTTGAGGCAGGCGATCCTGGCTAAAATGAAAACGCTGAATTTAGCGCTGCAGGAGCCGACGCTGCAGGTATTGCCGGTCAGCGCTCAGGAAATCAATCTGACGGCGCTGCATGAGCTGGATCAGTTGGCTCCGTTTGGGCAGCAGTTTGAGCCGGTGACCTTTGAGGTCAGCGGGCTGACGATTCTGCAATACGCCAAAATGAAAGAAGTTTATCCTAAATGGCAGACGACCAACGGCGTCGATCTGATCGACGCGATCAGCTTTAACCGGGAACTGGACAATCCGCATCCGGTCAGCTGGATCGGTCAGCTGCAGATCAACCGCTTCCGCGGGCGGGAAAAGTGCTCGATTCTTGTGGAAACTGTTGAATAAAACAGTTCAATTTGATAAAAATTTGTTATAATAACGGTATTATAGGAGGCATCCATCCATGGACTTTAAAAAATATATTGCTTCAATTCCTGATTTCCCGCAGCCGGGCGTGCTGTTCCGCGATATTACGCCGCTGATGAGCAACGGCGAAGCGTTCCACGCGGCGACATCAGAAATTCAGAAGTTTGCCGAACAGGTCGGCGCGGAAGTGATCGCAGGGCCAGAATCCCGCGGCTTCATCTTCGGCTGTCCGGTGGCCGCGAATCTGCATATCGGCTTTGTGCCGGTCCGCAAGCCGGGCAAGCTGCCGCGTGAAACGATCAGCTACCGCTACGATCTGGAATATGGATCCAACGAACTGCACATGCACAAGGACGCGATCAAGCCGGGGCAGAAAGTGCTGATCGTCGACGATCTCTTGGCGACCGGCGGCACCGTTCAGGCCACGATTAAAATGATCGAAGAACTGGGCGGCGTGGTTGTCGGCTGTGCGTTTCTGATCGAGCTGGAAGGCTTGAAAGGGCGCGAGGCGCTGGCGGGCTACGAAGTCTTTACGTTGATGTCCTACGAATAAGCCGAAGAGGATTCTCTTCGGTTTTTCTCAAAAAAGGGGGAATGGGTTGTGGATAAAGGGAATACGATGATCACGCTGGATGAGCTGATGAATGAGGTGAAGACCTACATCCAGGAGCCGGACAGCCTGGCTCTGATCGAAAGGGCGTACCGCTATGCGCAGGAACACCATCAGGGGCAATTCCGCCGCAGCGGGGAACCGTATATGATCCACGCCGCCCAGGTGGGTTATATCCTGGCGACGATGAAGGTCGGACCGCGGACGATCTGCGCGGGGCTTCTGCACGACGTGCTGGAGGACTGCGGCGTTTCGGCCGAGCAGATGAGCGCGGATTTCGACGAGGAAATCACGATGCTGGTGGAAGGGGTCACCAAGATCGGCAATCTGAAATTTAAGGACGAGAAGGAATATCAGGCGGCGAATCATCGTAAGATCTTTATCGCGATGGCCAACGATATCCGCGTAATCGTGATCAAGCTGGTCGACCGGCTGCACAACATGCGCACGCTGCAGTACATGCCGCCGCAAAAGCAGCAGAAGATCGCGGCGGAAACGCTGCAGGTCTACGCGCCGATCGCCCACCGCTTAGGTATCAGCGAGATCAAAAACGAATTGGAGGATCTCAGCTTTTACTATCTCGACCGCGAGAAATACTATGAGATCGCACATCTGGTCGAAGAGAAAAAGGCGATGCGGGACGAGCAGGTCAAGCACATGATCCGCGACATTTCTGAAATGCTGCAGGAAAAAAACATCGAATTCCGGATTTTCGGCCGCAGTAAGCATCTTTACAGCATCTACAAAAAGATGAAGACGAAGAACAAACGGTTTGAGGAAATCCTCGATTTGTTAGCGATCCGGATCGTTACTCAGACCAAGCTGAACTGTTATGAAATCCTCGGCTATATCCACGCCGCTTACCGCCCGATTCCCGGTCGCTTGAAGGACTATATCGCGGTGCCGAAATCGAACATGTACCAGTCGCTGCACACGACGATCGTCGGCGATGAAGGGCGCATTTTTGAGATTCAGATCCGCACCGAGGAGATGGACAGTATCGCCGAGATGGGCATTGCGGCGCACTGGCGCTACAAGGAAGGCACGAAGTATGATCCGCATAAGGAACAGCGTGAAATCGAACAGAAGCTGTCGTGGTTCCGTGATCTGTCGGCGCTGACCGGCGATCTCAGCGATGATCCCAACGAATACATGGATACGCTGCAGAAGGATATCTTTGAGGCGAACGTCTATGTCATGACGCCGAAAGGGCGGGTCATCGAGCTGCCTAACGGCTCCACGCCGATTGACTTCGCCTACCGTGTGCATACCGAGGTCGGCCATTCCACCGTCGGCGCGATGGTTAACGAAACGCTGGTGCCGCTGAACACGCCGTTAAAAACCGGCGACGTCGTGCAGATCAAGACGTCCAAGCAGTCCGCGGGCCCAAGCGAGGACTGGCTGAAATTTGTCAAGACCAACCATGCGAAAAACAAGATCCGCGGCTTTCTGCAGAAGAAGGAAGTCGAGAAGAAACAGGAGTTTATCGAACGGGGCGAACAGATCATCCGCGACGAGCTGAAAAAACGCGGCTATCCGGAAAAGGATTATTTTGAACGGAAAAAGATTGAAAGCATTCTGACGGCGTTTCAGGTCGGCTCCTATACCGATCTGATGTACGGGATCGCCGTGAAGTCGATCTCGGTGATCAGCGTCATTGAAAAGCTGACAAATCAGAAAAAACCGATCATTCTGGATAATGAAACGGTCAGCCGGTCGTTTTCTCCAGCCCGCAAAGCGCCGAGCAAATCCGGGATTATCGTGCCGGGCATCGAGTCGATGATGATTTCGCTGGCCGGCTGCTGCAGCCCGATCCCGGGCGATGAAATCGTCGGTTATATCTCCAAGGGCAACGGCGTCAAGGTTCACCGCCGGGATTGTCCGAACGTCGCCAACGAGAAATCGCGGCTGATCGACGTGGAATGGGACGACCGCCGCGAACCGCGCAAATATGAAGCGACGATTCAGATTTACAGCCACGACCGCAATTTCCTGTTAACTGATTTGATGACGGTCATCTCGCAATGCAAGGCATCGCTGCAGAATATCAATTCCTCCGTCAATCAGGAAGAATTGACGGTATCGACAAAAATCATGCTGCTGGTCGATGATTACGATCATTTAAAAACGCTGATCGCCAATCTGAAAAAGGTGAACAGCGTGGTCAGCGTGGAACGGGTAATCCAGTAAAGGAGGACTTCATACATGAAACTCAGTACGAAATGTTTACTGACAACTTTCGGCGCCGCCGCTGCGGTGGGAACGGCGTATGCCGTGCAGCGCAAGGCTAATCAGCGAAAGCAGCGTTTTGATCAAGACGCCGGGTTTGAGCTGAAGGAATACCGGATGATCAATGGGATTCAACAGTATCTGGTGCACCGCACGGAGAACGATGAAAATCCGGTGCTGTTAGTTCTGCACGGCGGGCCGGGCGAATCCGCGATGCCGACGCGCTATCTGTATCAGCGCGAATGGGAAAAGTATTTCACGGTGGTGAATTGGGATCAGCGGCTGTGCGGCAAGACGCTGCAGATCAACGCCGATCAGAAGGAGGAGCTGGCTTCTTCGCTGACGCTGGATCAGCTGATCGAGGACACGCGTGAGATCTGCGATGTGCTGCGTGCGCAATATCATCAGGATAAGATTTTCATTCTCGGTCATTCCTGGGGCAGCGTGCTGGGCACGATGTTTGTTCGCAAGTATCCTGACCGCGTGAAAGCTTACGTCGGCGTCGGTCAGGTCGTCAGTATGCGGCGCAACGAAGAAACCGGCTATCAGAAAGTGCTGCAGAAAGCGCGGATCGCCGGAGCGGATCACGACGTCCAACGGCTGTTGGCACTGACGCCGTATCCCCAAACGCAATTTGATCAGGAAATGATGGATAAAATGATGGCCGTGCGCAGGCTGCAGCGGAAATATCATCTCGCTGCTCCAATCTCGCTGAAAGCTCTGTGGCAAATGCTGGTGGCGCCCGATGTCAACCCTGGCGAGTTCTCAGTCTACTTCAACCTTGATTTCAAGCTGCAGCTGCCGTTGCTTCAGGAACTGATGAGCTTTGATCTGGAAGCACTGGATCGGCATTACGAAGTCCCAGTGTACTATTTGTTAGGCGATCAGGACTGGCAGACGCCGTATCCGATCGCGCAGGAATACTTCGCGGGGATCGAAGCGCCGCGGAAGCAGCTGATCCTGATTCCGAATGCCGGACATAATACGATGATCGACCAGCCGGAGTTTTTCCTCAATGCGCTGCGCGCCGTCTTGTTAGCGTAGTCTTCATTTTTTATAAAAGGATGTGGGAAGCCATGTCCTTTTTTACAGGTAAAAGTAAAGAAGAAAGTTTGTTGCCAAGGGACAGATCACATTACGGGTTATGCTTCGGTTTCAAGACTGCCGCCGCAACCAGAAGAGTGCTTGATCTTCTGATGAAATTTCAGTTAAATCCGGCGATTGAAACTATAAGTCAGGCTCGAAACTTGGTAAAGGAAAGTTGGCAGGAAATCTCTTTTTTTGCCATGATCCGCTTCAAGGATCCCTGATCGCGCTGCCGCCTGCGGGGACCCGCGTTTGGGAAAATACGAAAAAAGCTCTCGAATGAGAGCTTTATTTACATATGGCGGAGAAAGAGGGAGTCGAACCCCCGCAGGCTTTCACCTCTGCCAGTTTTCGAAACTGGTCCCTTCGGCCACTTGGGTATTTCTCCGTGTGCCTTCTTATTATACAAAATTCTTTTCAAAAAATCGAGTCCTAAATGAAAAGAAATGCAAAAAAATTCAAAGGCGTTCAAAATGACGATGAATCGATTCCCTTCTCATTCAGATCACTTCATAGAAGATCGTTAATAAAATACTCAACGTCAGAAGCAGGCCGGCCAGCTTTAACACGAAGTGTCCGCTGTCTTTCCGCCGTGCTTTCTGTTTCTGCGCGTAATCGAAATACCGCTGCGGCTGCGTTTCGGGATGGCGCATCAACAGGTTCTTCGCCGACGAAAACGAATAGGACAGAAAATCAAAATAACCACCGTGAATCAAAAACTCCACCAGTCCCACGACAAGCAGAACCAGACTGAGGATCGACAGAACGTCGATAAACATCAATAACGGATTGTCAGAAAAAAAGGCGCACCCGGCGCTGAAAATCAACGCCGCCAAAGTGAAGCTCAATAAAGATTTAAGATTTTTTTTCATACGCTACCTCGGGGGCTATTATATCAAATCCCGCACGAAAGATGAAACTAATTTCACAAAATTGTCATATTTCATTCCAAATTTTTAAGGATATCATTCGCAACATTGGTACGATTTTTAGTCAATGCAGTAAAATTAAAGGTTTCATTTTTTCCATGATTGAAAATTGATTTTGAAAGGAATATACTAAGTGGCGTGCTTTAAACAAGGAGGGAGGTCGTGCTATGGAATCTGAGATCCTGGATCTGATTCAAGCGGATCAGAAGACGCGAAAAGCGGTAGAAGAAGCGCATCGGATGAAATTTGAGCTGAAGCGGAAAATTGCCGATACGGAAAAGCAGATCAGCGAAGACGCGTGGAAAGAAGTTCATCAGCGGGTCGACGCAAAAAAAGCCGAGCTGGATTATCAGATCAGCCAGGTGGAATCCGAGAATTTGAAGGAATATGAGCAGGAGCTGAAGCGGCTTCAGGCTCATTATCTGGAGAAAAAAGAGGAATGGCAGAAAGAACTGGTTCGCCGTTGCCTGGAAATTTGAACGTCCAGCATACGACCTAGTTAAAAAGGAGGGGTGCCATGGGAACCGCATCGAATGCAGCAATGGCGACCAAAGCCAAGGCGATGTTTGGAAAACGGCTGACGGCTTCGGATTACCAGCAGCTGCTGCAGAAGAAATCAATTCCGGAAATCGCTTCTTATCTTAAAAACGAAACGCTGTTTCGGGAAGCGCTGGAAGGATACAGTGAAACCGGGCTGCACCGCGGTCAGCTGGAAATGCTGATCCGGCGCGATCTGGGAACCCGGCTGTCCCGGCTTTTACGGTATGCCAGTACCAGTGGGGATAAGTTTTATCGCTACGGCATCATGATGAGCGAGGTTGAGCAGATCATGGCCTGCATCCGCGCCTTTAATGATGAGGACAACTACAAGATGATCGGCGAGCTGCCGCTGTATATCGAAAAGAGTACGTCGTTCGATATCCGGGCGCTGGCTCAGGTGCGCGATTTCAATGCGCTGCTGGAAGTGCTGGATAAAACGCCGTATGCCGATCTGATCCGTCCATTCTCCGTGACGGACATGGAGGAGTTTGATTATACGGCCTGCGAAAGCGTCCTGCAGAAGTATTTCTATGATCAGGTCATGAAGATCGTCGATCAGGAGTTCAGCGGCAAGGTGAAAAAGGAGATCCGGGAGATTTTCCTGACCCAGATCGAATTGGACAACATCACGCGGATCTATCGTTCCAAACGGTATTTCAACGCGACGCCCGCGCAGATCAAAAAAGTCATCAATCCGGTTTACCTGCGGATACCGAAGCGGGAATTGGAGGATATGATCGATCACTGCAACGCTGAGGAATTCATGGAACGGCTGGCCCGTTCCGCCTATCACAACTATCTGGATTCCTCCAACTTCGCGTACATTGAATATCACGCGCAGTCGATCAATTATAACCTGAACAAGCGGCACATGATGTTTTCGACCAATCCGGACATCGTGCTGATCGCGTATCTGGTATTGTCGGAAACGGAAATTCAAAACGTCGTTGATATTATCGAGGGTGTCCGCTATGGAATCCCGGCCGATAAGATTAACCGGCTGTTGATTTATTAAGAAGAAAGGGGGAGCTTATGTCAATCGTAAAAATGAAGCTGGCGACGGTGCATGCCGGAGCCGATCAGTTTCAGGACGTGCTGAAACGCTGCGTATCCTGCGCTCAGTTCCATCCGGAACCGGCGGCGCATCTGATCAACGATGAGAACGGCGGCAAGGCGCTGCAGGACGAAAATGTCTACAACGAATACCTGAACCAGCTGAAAAATATTGGCCATAGCGTCGGTTTCGAGCTGAAAGCCGGACCGGTCAGCCGCAGCTATGAAGAAGCGGAAATTGAAGCGTTTATCAAGGAAGTCAACGAGCAGTTTGCGATGATCGCGGATACGCACGAGCTGATGACCTTGACGGGCAACGATGAAATCGCTTTGGAAAAAGTGCGGAGCTATGGATTTGAGGCGATGCATGAGTGCCAGTATATTTCGTTCGGAATGGGCCGTCTGCCGGCGGAAAGCTTCAAAAAGCTGAGCCTGATCGAAAAGAAGAACTTCGTCGTTGAGGAGCTGCATAAAAGCGGCCAGTACGTCTGGATCCTGTATGCGACGTCCAACACCTTCGTTAAAGAAGTCAGAAAATGTATGGAAAGCCTGTTCATTGAGGAAATTCCAATTCCACGCATCGACGGAAAGAAAATCCTGGAACAGTATAAGGAAAAGCTGACGGAGGTTTATTCCTATTGTGCGTATACCAGCGAAATCCGTAAGCTGTACCGCTATGTCGTGCAGGTGCAGGACGACTATCAGCTGGCTGGCTTTGTGCCGGCAAAAACAGCGGATCAGTTTGTCCGGCTGTTTGACGGGCTGAATGTCCGCGTTGATCTGGCTGAACCGGAAACGGCGCCGCAGCTGGTGCCGCCGACGATGCTGCACAACGTCTGGCTGTTCCGTCCGTTCGAGATGTTCGTCGAGATGTATGGTCTGCCGAATTATCATGACCTGGATCCGACGCCGTTTGTGGCCGTCACGTTCTGCCTGTTGTTCGGCATCATGTTCGGCGATCTCGGTCAGGGCGCGCTGCTTCTGATCGGCGGTCTGCTGCTGGAAAAAATCAAGCATAACCGGCTGGCCGGCATCGTCGGCCGGGCGGGATTGACGTCGATGATCTTCGGCTTCCTGTTCGGATCAGTCTTCGGCGTGGAAACACTGCTCAATCCAGTGCATCAGAGCCTGTTCGGCGTTCGCGAGAAGCTGTTTGAGGTCATGGACGCCAGCGCGACGATGCCGTTATTGATCGGCGCGGTTGCGATCGGCGCAGTGCTGATCCTGATGACGATGATCATCAATATCTATCTGAATATCAAGCGCAAAGAGATGGCGGAAGCGCTGTTCTCGCAGAACGGCGTGGCCGGATTTATTTTCTACGGCTATATCATTCTGTTTTTGATCGGCATGTTCATGCCGGATATGCTGCCGTTTAATCCGGGAAGCAAGCCGCTCATGATTTTGTTCATCGGCGTGCCGGTCGTCCTGTTCTTCATGAAGGAACCGTTAAACGGCTTAATGAAGGGCGAGGGGCTGACGCCGCATCAGGGCTGGGGCAACTTCGTGCTGGAAGAAGTGTTTGAAGTGCTGGAAATCATCCTGAGCTTCGTCACCAATTCCCTGTCTTACCTGCGTGTCGGCGGCTTCGTTCTGAGCCATGCCGGCATGATGCTCGTCGTCATGACGCTGGTCAAAATGACCGGCAACGCCGGACCGGTCGTCTTCGTGCTGGGCAACTTGTTTGTCATGGGCTTAGAAGGTCTGATCGTCGGCATTCAGACATTGCGTCTGGAATATTATGAAATGTTCAGCCGCTACTTTGTCGGCAACGGGAAGAAATTTACGATGATCTCATCGGAAAATGCATAAGGAGGAAAATAAACCATGTTAACATTACTTGAAATGCTGCTGCCTTTGATCGCCGTGATCCTGGTGATCGCTCCGCTGTTCTTCATCTACAAAAAGGGCGCTTCCGCTGAAAACCTGAAAACCAAGCTGATCGCGCAGATCTGCGTCTTCGGCGGCGTCTTCGTCTTAGCTGTCCTGTTCCAGTTCGGCGGCGTCCATGCGCTGGCGGAAGGTACGGCGGCCGCCAATTCCATCACCGGCACTTTAGCTCAGGGGATGGGCTTTATTGCAGCGGCGCTGGCGACGGGCTGTTCGGCAATCGGCGCCGGCTGGGCGGTGGCTTCCGCGGCTCCGGCAGCGATCGGAGCGATCTCGGAGAATTCGGAAAACTTTGGTAAGGCGATCATCTTCGTCGCGTTGGGCGAAGGTGTTGCGATCTACGGTCTGCTGATTTCCATCCTGATCATCAATAAGCTGTAAGATCGGGGATTGTCATGAAACTTTATTTGATCAGTGACAATATTGATACCCAGATGGGCATGCGCTTAGCCGGGGTCGAAGGCGTCGTGGTCCACGAACGGGACGAGGTGCTGGCCGCTTTGAACAAAGCGATTGAAAACCCCGAGATCGCGATCGTGTTAATGACGACGAAAATCGTCAACACCTGCCCGGACGTGGTATCCGATTACAAGCTGCGGCTGTCCAAGCCGCTGCTGGTCGAAATTCCAGATCGTCACGGGTCAGCCAAAATCGGAGAAACGATCGACCGCTACATCAGCGAAGCGATCGGCATCAAATTGTGAGGTGAAAACAATGGCAGAGAAGACAGAAGCGCTCACGGCTATCCTGGAGGACATTCAGGATCAGGCCGGCTTGGTTACCGATCAGATTCATTCTGAGGTGCAGCAGCTGCAGGACGAGGAGATTCATTTCTTCACGGAATCGCTGCATAAGGAAACCGGGCACTACGAAGAAAAAGAAATCAGCGAGCTGGAGCTGCTGCAAGCCACGAAGACCTCCCAAGCCAAGCTGAAAATCAAGCGGGATCTGCTGGCGCAGCGCCAGGCGATGGCCGCGGAACTGTTTGACCACGTGGCTGACGAGCTGAAAGCGTTCGTGGCTTCCTCCGCTTACGCGGATTTACTCGAAAAGAAGCTGGATAAGCACGCGAAGATCGCCGGCAAGGCCGGAACGTTCATCGTGCGCGAACAGGACGAAGCGCTGATGCGCGAAATCTTAAAGCGCAAGGGCTTTTCTCAGTCGGTGGAAACAGCGTATCTGGAATTTGGCGGATGGCGCTTTATGTGTCCGTCAGAGGGCTTTGAGATCGACGAAACGCTGGACAACGCATTAAGAAATCAGAAAGAGTGGTTCCAGAACAATTCCGGATTCACATTGTAATACGACAAAAACCGAGGTGAAGACATTGAATAACAATTTGATCTATTCAATCAACGGACCGGTTGTCACCGTCAAGGATTCCAAAGACTTTTCCATGCAGGAGATGGTCTTTGTCGGCAATAAGGAAATGATGGGGGAAGTCATCGGCATTGATGAACAGTACACGACGATTCAGGTGTACGAATCCACCACGGGTCTGAAACCGGGCGAACCGGTTCGGCCTTCCGGATCTCTGTTGTCTGCGACGCTGGGGCCGGGAATTCTGAAAAATATCTTCGACGGCATCGAACGTCCGTTAAAAGAGCTGATGGAAACCGAAGGCGCGTTCATTGCCGCCGGAACGACGGTTTCCCCGCTGGATGAAGAAAAACTGTGGGACGTGACGATGCAGGTCAAGCTGCACGACCGTTTGCGTCCGGGACAGATCTACGCGACCTGCCCGGAAACCGAGCTGATCGAGCATCGCTGCATGCTCAGTCCGATGCTTCCGGAAGGCGAGGTCATTTTCGTCGCTGAAAACGGTCAATTTCATATCAACGACGAGATCGTGCGGATCCGTGACGATCAGGGCGAAGAACATGCGCTGACGCTCACTCAGAAATGGCCGATCCGCAATCCGCGGCCGGTCGGCTATCGCAAGCCGATCACCCGTCCGCTGATCACCGGTCAGCGCGTCATCGACACGCTGTTCCCGATCGCCAAGGGCGGCGCAGCCGCCATTCCGGGCGGGTTTGGCTCGGGCAAGACGATGACCCAGCATCAGCTGGCGAAATGGTGCGACGCCGACATCATCGTGTATGTCGGCTGCGGCGAGCGCGGTAACGAAATGACTCAGGTTCTGGAGGAATTCACGGACCTGATCGACCCGAAAAGCAACAAGCCGCTGCTGGCGCGGACAGTCTTGATCGCCAATACGTCCAACATGCCGGTCGCGGCGCGTGAAGCGAGCATTTACACCGGCATCACGCTGGCGGAATATTACCGCGATATGGGCTATCACGTCGCGATCATGGCCGACTCCACCAGCCGGTGGGCGGAAGCGCTGCGTGAAATTTCTGGACGTCTGGAAGAAATGCCGGCGGAAGAAGGCTTCCCGGCGTATCTGCCGTCGCGGATCTCGCAGTTCTATGAACGTGCGGGCTATATCGAAACCTTAAACGGAGCCGAGGGTTCCGTCACGATTATCGGCGCAGTCTCGCCGCAGGGCGCGGACTTCTCCGAGCCGGTCACCCAGAATACCAAGCGGTTTGTGCGCTGCTTCTGGGCGCTGGATAAGTCGCTGGCATATGCCCGTCACTATCCGGCGATCAACTGGAACGACAGCTATTCCGAATATCTGGACGATCTGGCACGCTGGTACGACAAGAACGTCGACCATGAATTCAACGCGCTGCGTCAGGAAATTCAGGCGATCCTGCATGAAGAGAATCAGCTGATGGAAATCGTCAAGCTGATCGGCTCCGACGTGCTGCCGGAAGATCAGAAGCTGACGATGGAAATCGCCAAAGTGATCCGCGTCGGCTATCTGCAGCAGAATGCTTACCATCCAGCCGATACCTACGTGCCGTTTGAGAAGCAGTTCAAGATGCTGAAGATTATCTCGTATCTCAACGCACAGGCCAAAAAGCTGGTGGCCAGGCGGATTCCGGTATCGCTGATTGCCAAGACCGGAATTATCGACAAGGTCGTCAAGATTAAATACGACGTGCCGAATGATCAGCTGGAGCTTCTGGACGGTTATTTTGAGATGATCGATCAGGCTCTGGCCCAGGTGGAATAGGAGGAGAAAACAGATGAGCGTTCAATTAATGGGTTTGAATGAAATCAACGGTTCTCTTGTTGCCCTGGACAACGTCGAGGACGTCAGCAATGAAGAAATGGTTGAAATTGAGCTGACCGACGGCTCCGTGCGCAGCGGCCGTGTCGTCCAGATCGAGGGCCGACGCGCGATCATTCAGGTGTTTGAAGGCACGACCGGATTATCCAAAATCAACAACAAGACCCGTCTGTTAGGTCATCCGATGGAGCTGGCGGTGTCCCAGGAAATTCTGGGCCGGATCTTCAACGGCGCGGGCGAGCCGATCGACGGTTTGGGCGAGGTGTACGCGGAGAAGCGTCTGGATATCAACGGTCAGCCGCTCAATCCCGTTGCCCGGAAATATCCGCGCAATTATATCAACACCGGAATTTCTGCGATTGACGGTTTAAACACGCTGATCCGCGGGCAGAAGCTGCCGATTTTTTCCGGCTCCGGTATGCCGCATGACAAGCTGGCCGTTCAGATCGTCCGGCAGGCGCAGCTGGCCGAGGGTGATGGGAAGAACTTCGGCATCGTGTTCGGCGCGATGGGCGTCAAGAACGACGTCGCCGATTACTTCAAGCGCAGCTTTGAGGAAACCGGCGTCATGGAAAAGGTCGTCATGTTCATCAATCTGTCCAACGATCCGATTATCGAACGGACGCTGACCCCGCGCTGTGCTTTGACGGCCGCGGAGTATCTGGCGTTTGAAAAGAACATGCACATTCTGGTCATCTTAACGGATATGACCTCATATTGTGAGGCGCTGCGTGAAGTGTCCAGTTCCAAGGGCGAGATTCCGGGCCGTAAGGGATATCCGGGATATCTGTACTCCGATCTGGCTTCGCTGTATGAAAGAGCGGGGATTGTCGAGGGCGTGGAAGGCTCAGTCACGCAGATTCCGATCCTGACGATGCCCAACGACGACATCACCCATCCGATTCCGGACTTAACGGGCTATATCACCGAGGGCCAGATCGTACTGGACCGCTCGCTGCATCAGACCGGGATTTATCCGCCGATCGGCGTGTTGGCTTCCTTGTCCCGTCTGATGAAAGACGGCATCGGCGAAGGCTATACCCGCAAGGATCATGCCGACGTGTCCAACCAGCTGTTCGCCTGCTATGCCAAGGTGCAGGACGCGCGCTCGCTGGCTTCGGTTATCGGCGAGGATGAGCTGTCGGATATGGATAAGAAATACATGGCGTTCGGCCGGCTGTTTGAGAAGGTCTTCGTCGGTCAGGGCTTTGATTCCAAGCGTTCGATCAACGAAACGCTGGATCTGGGCTGGGCGCTGTTGTCCACGCTGCCGATCGAAGCGCTGGATCGTCTGGATCCGGAAGTCATCAAGGGAAATTACGATCCGAAGCGGGCCGCGCGGATGCTGAATCTAAGCGGTCAGGAGTAGGCTTATGGAAAACAAGGTATTCCCGACCAAGGGCAACCTGATCGCGTCCAAAAAGTCGCTGGCGCTGGCCCGGATGGGCTATGATCTGCTGGACCGCAAACGGAACGTGCTGATCCGCGAAATGATGCAGTTAGTCGATAAAGTTAAAATGCTGCGTGACGAGATTACCCAGAGCTATGCGACGGCGTATTATCTTCTGCAGCAGGCCAACGTCTCAACCGGCATTATCTCCGATATCGCCGCCAGCGTGCATGTCGAAACCGGCGTGCATGTCACCTACCGCTCAGTCATGGGCGTTGAGGTGCCGTCCGTCAGCATCGAACCGTCGGAAACGAAAATGGAGTATGGCTTTGAAGGCACGAACTCCCGTGTCGATGAAGCGTACCTGCAGTTTCACCGCGTCAAGGAGCTGACGATCATCCTGGCGGAGGTCGACAACAGCGTGTACCGGCTGGCTAATGCGATCCGCAAGACGCAGAAGCGGGCCAACGCGCTGAAGAATATCAGTATTCCGAATCTGGAAGCGACCGTGAAATTCATCACAGAATCGCTGGAAGAAAAAGACCGTGAGGAATTCTCCCGCCTGAAGGTCATCAAGGCGAACAAGGCGAAGGAAACCGCCGTCGAATAAATGGTAAAAAACCGCAGAAATCCGCAAATAAGGCCGGATTCGCTGCGGTTTTTTTTGGGTTTGGCGTATAATAAGGGACACGAGGGAGGATGAGCGGCAATGCGGATAGGTTTGATCTCGGATACGCACAACGTCCTGCGTCCGCAGGTAATCGAACTGTTAAAAACTTGCGATGCAATCTGGCATGCGGGCGATTTCTGCGAACCGGAAATCTGGGAAGCGCTGAACGCGCTGAAACCGCTGCGCGGCGTGCAGGGCAACAATGACGAAGATCCTTTTTTTGAACGGCTGCCTACTATCGACGAGTTTGACTGCGGAGGGCTGCATATTGCGATGGCGCACAGCCGACGTTCGCTGGATTGCGTGCGGGCTGATCTGAAAATTTTCGGTCATTCCCACCAGTTTTGCGACGAGCAGCTTAAAACGGTGCGCTGGCTGAATCCCGGCAGCTGCGGGCGAAAGCGGTTTAATCTGGAGCTGACGATGATGATATTGACAATTAAGGATCAGAAGCTGCAGGTCGAGCGGATCGATCTTAGCCGCTAAGAAGTCCGGCTGCGGCGAGCTTTGCCGCAGCTTCGACCTTGAACCGGAAATCAAAAAAAGAACGGAACTCTGAAATCAAAGTTCTGTTCTTTTTTCTATGTTTCCGGCAGCCAGGCCGCTTTCATAATGCTCCATGATTTTAAATCATGAAACTTCGCAGCTTACAATCCAGCCAGCTGACGGATCTTGTCTTCGCTTAGCCGCCAGGTCGTCCATTCCGTCAGGCCTTCTGCGCCCAGATTTTGATAAAAGGCGATCGACGGAGCGTTCCAGTTGAGGCATACCCATTCCATCCGGCCACAGCGGCGCTCGACGGCGATTTCCGCCAGCCGTTTGAAGAACGCTTTGCCGTAGCCGCGGCCGCGTTTTTCCTGCAGGACGTACAAATCTTCCAGATACAATCCTTTCCGGCCGACAAACGTTGAGAAGTTGTGGAAATACAATGCAAAGCCAACGACCTGACCGTCCTCCTCACCTAACAGTACTTCCGCCCGGCGTTCGACGAACAGCTGGTCGTAAAGGGTGGCGTCGTCCCAGACGACCTCATCGCTCATTTTTTCATATTCCGCAATCAGCCGGATGAACCGGCCGATCGTCGCGCAGTCTTCCGGCTGCGCCTGTCTGATTGTAAAACCCATGATGTCCCTCCTGATCTCATTCTGGAATCTATTGTACCGAATTTCAGACCGGATGACCATCCCTTTTCTTCCAAAGAGTGCCAGAGGAATGCGGGAATATTCCTCTGCGGGCCGGGAAAACTTCCATTACGCACATCAGGAGGGTCCGGGTCAATGGGTAAATATAAAGTAGAGATCTGCGGCGTCAACACGGCGACGCTGCCGGTTTTAAAGAGTCAGCAGATGACGGAGCTGTTCGTTCAGCTGCAAAACGGCGATTTGTCAGCCAAGGAGAAGCTGATCAACGGCAATCTCAAGCTTGTTCTGTCGATCGTCCAGCGCTTTGCGCACCGCACGGAAAACATGGACGATTTGTTTCAGATCGGCTGCATCGGACTGATCAAGGCGATTGATAATTTCGATCTTTCCCATGAAGTCCGCTTTTCAACCTACGCCGTCCCGATGATCATCGGCGAGATCAAGCGTTATCTGCGGGACAACCAGATGATCCGGGTCTCGCGGCATCTGAAGGATCTGGCATACAAGGTATTGAAGGAAAAAGAAGCGTTCATCCATGCGAATCAGCGTGAGCCTTCGCTGGCGGAACTGGCGGAGATCATGGGCGTCAAGGAAAAAGAGATCGCCGAAAGTCTGGAATCGCTGCAGAGCGTCGTCAGCATCTTTGAGCCGATCTACAACGACGACGGCGACACGTTGTACCTGCTGGATCAGATCAAGGATGATCACGATGAGATCGGCAAGCTTTCCAGTCTGATCGCACTGAAGGAAAGCATGAAGCATTTGAGCGATAAGGAAGCCCAGATTATCAACAAGCGCTACTATCAAGGCCAGACGCAGACAGAAATCGCCTCTGAACTGGGAATTTCCCAGGCCCAGGTGTCGCGCCTGGAAAAAAGCGCGCTGCAATGTCTGAAAAAGAATTTCTGACCCTTTTCGATTTTTTTAGAGTCGATTCGATCGTTTGCACAAAAATCCGCCGGCGGCATACACTGAAAACAGGTGATAACTATGAAATTCAGTGAACTGCAGGACAAACAGGTCGTCAATGTTCAGGACGGCACCCTGATCGGCCGCGTCGAAGATTTGGACGTATCGCTGACCAACTACCAGGTTCAATCGTTTCTCGTCGGCAGGAATACCGGCTGGCTTCGTTCGTTGTTCGCGTTTTTATTTCCGCCGGCGCGGATCATCGTCTGCCTGGATCAGGTCGTCAGCGTCGGTGAAGATGTGATCCTGATCCATCCGCGGACCAAGAGCGGCAAGGGGAAGGAGTAAACGGCTGGAAAGCTTTGGAAAACAGAAGCCGGAATTTCGTTCTTTTTCGCTAAAATTCGTGTGAAAAAGGCGGTTGAAATCCTTTCATTTCTGTGAACTCGGTATTCCCTTGCGCAGATTTATGATATAATGAACGAGAACTAAAGGAAGGTGCAAACCATGGGAGTATTAGATAAAATGAAGAATTTCATCGCTCCGGTCGACGATGATTACGATGAGGAAGAACTGGAAGTAGAAGAAGACGAGATCGCCGTTCCCGTCAAATATGAACAGCCGCAGACGAAAGGCGTAACCAAGCTCGCTTCGGATACGAAAATGGTTTTGTTTGAGCCGCGTTCGTTTGACGAAGCCGAGGAAGTCGCGAAGCATTTGAAGGAAAGACGCGCCGCCGTTGTCAATCTGCACCGGCTGCAGCGGGAATACGCGCAGCGCACGATCGACTTTTTAACGGGCGTTGTGTTCGCGCTGGACGGAACGATTCAGAAGATCGGCCACAACGTCATTTTGTGCACGCCGAAGTCCATTGCCGTCCACGGTGAAATCAGCCTGGACAGCGATGAGGAATAGTGCGGACCCCGCATTTTTCGGAGTCGGACGAAGCCGCGCTGCAGGCCCGGCTGGAAGACTGGATTGATCAGTGCAGGACGCGCCGCAAGCCGGTGCGCTCCTGTTTTCGTGTGCCGGGCATGGCATACATCTAGTTGGTGAAAATCCAACCACGGGTATTTACCGCCAAGTGTAGTGAACCACAAGTCGTTAGCAGTGATGTTAAGGGTGAAGGAAGTGGTGTAGCAAAATCTTCGAGGTTACGAACAGAAACCTGATGAGGCTAAATGGTGGATAAGGTTGCGAAACAAACCAAAGTCCAAAAGGTAAACGTAAAACCAAGACAGTAAATCAGGAACTTGTGAAGATAGGAAAGAGATGTATGTCTTACCCCGGGAGGTCTTGTGAACGATGAAGTCCAATAAACTTTAAAATCAGGGATGGTAGCATCGGTCGAAAAAGGTTTATCACAAGAAGTCAGCTGAGGTCATATTAGTTATCCAGCCTAGATAACGAAGGACTTAATGTATGTATAGTGTGAATCACTATGAGAAAATGTTCAAGCAATCCGAAAATGAGGATACTCTGAAACAATGAATCGTAATCATTGATGAGGAAAGTAGTGGGGATGGTCTTGGATAAATCTACGAGTAGAGGAGGAACAGCGAATGAGATTGATAGAAAAGATGCTAAGTAAAAGAAATATGGAACTGGCGATAAAGAAAGTCAAGAGTAACAAAGGCGCACCGGGTGTTGATAACATGATGGTGGAAGAAATTGACAAATATTTTGAAATACATGGAGAGGAAATTATAACCGCAATCATGAATATGAAATATAAACCAAAGCCAGTAAGGAGAGTCTATATACCAAAAGCAGATGGAAAGCAAAGACCGCTAGGTATACCGACAGTAACAGATAGAGTAATACAACAAGCATTAGCGCAGATACTGAGCGAAATATATGAACCACATTTCAGTGAAAACAGTTATGGGTTTCGCCCCAATAGAAGTGCACATAATGCGATGGAACAAGTATTAGAATATCTAAACGAAGGATACGAATGGGTTATTGACATAGATATAGAAAAATATTTCGATACAGTACATCATGACAAGTTAATCTCAATACTTAGAGAACATGTGAATGAAAGAGAAATACTGCATCTGATACGTTCGTTCTTAAAAGCAGGAGTTATGGAAGATGGACTAGTAAGTCCAAATGAAGCAGGAGTACCACAAGGAGGACCACTCAGTCCAGTACTATCAAATATATATTTAGATAAGCTTGATAAAGAACTTGAAGAGAGAGGGCTGCGCTTTGTGAGGTACGCTGATGATGGTAACATCTTCGTAAAGAGCGAAATGGCAGCAGAAAGAGTAATGAAATCAATCACATGGTGGCTAGAAAGAAAACTATTCTTAAAAGTGAGTGCGACAAAGACCAAAATCGTAAGACCGACGAAAAGTAATTTTCTAGGTTTTACGTTCTGGAAAGGAAGTATGGGATGGAAGTGTAGGCCAAGCGATAACAGGAAAGCGAAGTTATGCATGAAAATCAAAGAAATACTAAAACGGAAACACGCAGTAGCAAGACCATTAGCAGAGACATTTAAAAGAATAAACCAAATTATACGAGGATGGATAAACTATTTCCGTATCGGAAGTATGAAACAATTCTTGGATAAATTCGGACAATGGTTAAGACACAAAATAAGAGTGGTTATTATTAAGCAATGGAAGATACCGAAACGGATTTATATAAATCTGCAAAGACTGAATAAACTGCAAAATTTTTCCTTTACAGAGGAAGACATATTTAAAGTAGCAAATTCAAGACTAGGATGGTATCGAAGATGTGGAATGAATGTGGTAAACTACATCTTAAATCCCAGAATACTAGCCATAAAGAAAAAGGAAAGACAAGGCTTAGTCAATCCTTTAGAGTACTATCTAAGTTATTCGTGACAGCAATACATATGTAGCGCCGTATACGAGATCCGTACGTACGGTGCAATGGGAGGGGCGAAATTTATTTTCCCTCTACCCTATTTTCGCCTTCCCAACAGGAAGCGCTAAAACCGTTTCTGCCGTGGGATCTGGCGTACCGCTGGGACGGCGGCTGTGCGGAGGCGGAGCGGAAAAAGCTGATCCTGGCTCCGGAGGAAGACGCGTGCGTCAGCGACATCGTCTGTTTGACCGCGCGGATTTCGGATAAATTTGTGCAGGTAAAGCATCCCGATGTTTTAGGCGCGCTGATGAACCTGGATCTCGACCGCTCGCAATTTGGGGATCTGTGGGTTGAGCCGGGCCGGATTGTGATCTATACCAGCGAAGAGCTGGCGGATTACGTTTGTATGAATCTGACGCGGATTCATAAGCTGTCGATCCGTCTGGAACGCTCGTCGATGATGTATGAGCCGGTCGTAAAGAAGCAGGCGCTGACGGTGATCGTCACGGCGCTGCGGCTGGACTGCGTGATCGCGGGATTATGCCGGATGTCACGGGCGAAGGCGCAGGATTTGATCCGGGCGCAGAGAGTGTCGGTGAATCACAAAATTCTTGATGAATGCGACTTTCTGTGTCATAATGAAGACACGATTTCCGTGCGCGGGTACGGGCGTTTTGTGCTGAAAGGCCAGCGCGGTCAGACCCGCAGCGACCGGATCGTCGCTGAATTCGAACAGTATGTTTAAAAGGAGGGATTTCTTTGGAACCGGGAACACCGAAATTCCGAGTGATGAAAAACGGATACGACCGCTTTGCCGTCGACGACGCGGTTGACCGGTATGTCCGGGAAATTGATTCTCTGAAAAAACAGCTGGATCTGACCAGCCGTCAGATTCAATCCGCCAACGAACAGCTGGCGGTGATCCGTCAGCGTTATCAAACGTTGGTCAGCGAACTGACCGTGAAGGAAAAGGCGGCCGATGATATCGCGCGCCTGGCCCTCAAGGAAGCCAACACGATCATCGAAACCGCACAGAACAACGCGGATGCGATCGTGAGCGAAGCGCTGACGACCGCCCGGATCATCCTGAACGACCTCTCGCGCATCGCGTCGGAGGCGACGGAGATGAAGGGCGATATGCAGGAACAGCTGTCCTCGCTGATGGGGATGCTGGATCAGTTTGAAATTCCGCCGGTTCCGAAATCGGAATGGCTGAATCAGGAAAAGCTTTGATGCAGGACGCGCCGGTTCCACGGCAACGGGAGTGCAGAGAGTCTGCGGGTTGGTGAAACGCAGAACCCCGGGTGGACAGGACATCACCTGCGAGCTGTCTTTTTGAAATGAGTAGGAAAGACCGCGGCTCAGCGTTATGAGAGAAGCGCATTCTTCCCCTGAAGGCGGAAGGGTGAACAAAGGTGGTACCGCGCAGAACTGCGTCCTTTTCTAAGGGCGCTTTTTTATTGTTGAGGAGGTAGAGGACATGGATTACAAAAACACACTGCTGATGCCGAATACGAAGTTCGAGATGAGAGGCAAGCTGCCGACGAAAGAACCCGGCTATCAGACCCGCTGGAAAGAACAGGACATCTACGAAAAAATGCTGGCGAAGCGCGAGGGCTGCGAAGCGTTCGTGCTGCATGACGGGCCGCCGTATGCCAACGGCGATATCCATCTGGGCCACGCGTTAAACAAGATTTTAAAGGATGTCATTGTGCGCTCGCATTACATGGCCGGCTACAAGGTACCGTACATTCCGGGCTGGGACACCCACGGTCTGCCGATTGAAACGGCGATCACCAAGCTGGGCTACGACCGCAAGAAGATGGAGCTGTCGGCATTCCGCAAGCTTTGTTACGATTATGCTCTGGAACAGGTTGAACGGCAGAAGGCTGGTTTCCTGGCGCTGGGCGTGGTCGGTGATTACGATCATCCTTACATCACATTAAAGAAGGAATTTGAAGCGCATCAGATCCAGATCTTCGGTCAGATGGCGATGGACGGTCTGATCTACAAGGGCTTAAAGCCGGTCTACTGGTCCCCGTCCAGCGAATCGGCCTTAGCGGAAGCGGAAATCGAATACAAGGACATCAAGTCGCCGACGATCTTCGTCAAGTTTGCGGTGAAGGACGGCAAGGGCCTCCTCGATAACGAGACTTCGTTTGTGATCTGGACGACGACACCGTGGACAATCCCGGCCAACCTGGCGATCTGTCTGAATCCGGAGCTGACCTACGCGTTAGTGGACAGCGAAAAGGGCAAGCTGATCGTATTGGAAGAACTGGTCGACACGCTGTGGGCCAAGTTCGGATTGGAAAAGAAAGACATCATCAAGACCTTCAAGGGCCGAGAGCTGGAGATGATCACCTGCCAGCATCCGCTCTATGACCGTGAGTCGTTAGTCATCCTGGGCGATCACGTCACCGCCGACGCCGGCACCGGCTGTGTTCATACGGCTCCGGGCTTCGGTGCGGACGACTTCTTTGTCGGTCAGAAATACGGCCTGCCGGCTTATTGCAACGTCGATGAGCACGGCTGCATGATGGAGGATGCCGGGGACTGGCTGAAGGGCCAGTACGTCGATGACGCCAACAAGACCGTTGCCAACCGCCTGGACGAGCTGGGCGCACTGCTGAAGCTGGAATGGATTACCCACTCCTACCCGCATGACTGGCGGACGAAAAAACCGATCATTTTCCGTGCCACGACGCAGTGGTTCGCTTCGATCGACAAAATCCGCACCGAGCTGCTTCAGCAGATCGACAACGTTGACTGGATTCCGAAGTGGGGCCAGCAGCGCATGCACAACATGATCGCCGACCGCGGCGACTGGTGCATTTCCCGCCAGCGCGCCTGGGGCGTTCCGATTCCGATCTTCTATAATGAAGACGGCACGCCGATCATGGAAAAGGCAGTCTTTGAACATGTCGCCGATCTGTTCCGCGAGCATGGAAGCAATATCTGGTTTGAGAAGGATGCGAAGGAGCTGCTTCCGGAAGGCTACACCAATCCGGCATCCCCGAACGGTGAATTTACAAAGGAAACCGACACGATGGACGTCTGGTTTGACTCCGGTTCCTCGCATACCGGCGCGATGATCGAGCGTGGGTTGGGCTATCCGGCCGACCTGTACTTTGAAGGCAGCGACCAGTACCGTGGCTGGTTCAACTCGTCGCTGATCGTTGGCACGGCCGTGCATGGTCAGGCGCCGTACAAGCAGGTGTTAAGCCATGGCTTTGTCATGGACGGCAAGGGCGTCAAGATGAGCAAGTCGCAGTGGAACGCTGTTGCGCCGGGTGAAATCACGAAGAAATACGGCGCTGATATCCTGCGTTTGTGGGCAGCCAGCGTCGATTACCAGGCCGACTGCAGCATGTCCGAGGAAATTCTGAAGCAGATCAGTGAGAACTACCGCAAGGTCAGAAATACGTTCCGCTTCTTACTGGCAAATATCAACAACGAAGATGACTTCACAAAAGCCGACCTCGTTGCGGTCAGCGAGCTGCCGAAGCTTGATCAGTACATGCTGGCGCTGCTCGACGAGGTTAACGCGAAATGCCAGCTGGCCTATCAGGAATATCGCTTCTCCGACGTTACAACGCTGCTGACAAACCTGATGACGAATGAATTCTCGGCTTATTATCTCGATTTCACCAAGGATATCCTGTATATCGAGAAGAAGGACTCCCCGCGCCGACGTCAGGTTCAGACTGTGCTGTATCACGCAGTCAACGTTTTAGTCCGGCTGTGGGCGCCGATTCTTGTCCATACTGCGGAGGAGGTCAACGATTTCTTTAAGGGTGAGGAAGAAAGCATTCATCTGGGCCGGTTTGCGGAACCGTTTAACATTGCGGACGCCGAAGCCTTAAAGGCCAAGATCGGCCGGCTGATGCAGATCCGTTCCGATATCTTTAAAGCGTTGGAAGAAGCCCGCGCGGAGAAGGTCATTGGCAAGTCATTAGAGGCGGAAGTGCTGGTCAACGTCAGCGACGAGGACCGCGCCTTGATCGCGGAGCTGTGCGGCGATCAGTTCCACCAGTGGCTGATTGTCTCGAAGGTCAGCTTCTCAATCGACGAGCTGAAACCGTATGACGTCTGCCAGGTTGAAATTGTCAAGGCAGAAGGCACGGTCTGCCCGCGCTGCTGGAATATTTCCGATCAGGCCGATGAGGAAGGACTGTGTCCGCGCTGCCGCAAGGTGCTCGGCCTGTAAGTCTTGTTCACTCATTTAAGATCCCGTTCGCGGGGTCTTTTTTATCCCTTTCTCTAACGATGGAATTTTTATTCCTTAACGTGAACGCCTGCTTTGTCAGAACAGAAAAAGCAGGAGCGGTCCGCGGAAAAAAGCAGGTGAGAGATAGACAAAAGGGCACGAAAGTCCACGGTTTTTTCATTTCTTTGTTCAGCGGAATCTGATATAATCATTAAGATAAGGAGGATCCGTATGCTGCTGAACTATTTCACGCCTGCGCTTTATCTGAAAAGCTATGAAGATCTGGATCCCGCCTGGTTAGTGCGGCGGAAGATCCGGCTTTTAATCTTAGATATCGACAACACGCTGGCGGCGCACGATGAACAGGTCGCCGGCGACAAAGCCAAAGCATTCGTCCATAGACTCAAGGACGCCGGCATTCAAGCCGTTGTCATGTCGAATAACAACAAGGAACGTGTCAGCCGGTTTGCGGCGAGTCTGGATGTGCCGTATTATTATTTTTCAACGAAACCGCTGAAGCGGACGTATAAGAAGGTGTTGCGCGATACCGGCCTGAAGCCGGATCAATGCGCGGTGATCGGCGATCAGCTGCTGACGGATATCCTCGGCGGCAGCCGGATGGGCTTGACGACGATCTTAACGACGCCCTTAGTCACCCGGGATATCCCCTGGACCAAGCTGAACCGGGTGGTTGAAAATCAGGTGTACCGTCTGTTGGAGCATGAAGAAATCTTGAAAAGGGGAGACTATGATGAGTGAAAGATGCCAGGGCTGCGGCGCGCTGCTGCAGCACGACCGTCCCCAGGAGGCTGGGTATACGCCCAAAGCGGGCAGTGCGCTGTGTCAGCGCTGCTTCCGGCTGACCCATTACGACGACCTGCAGTTTTCGATGCGGGAAGGGATTGATCCCGACCGGATTCTGGCGCAGATCCACGCGATGGACGCGCTGATTTTGTGGGTGGTTGATCTGTTCGATTTTGAAGCAAGTTTGCTGGAAGGCATGAACCGGCATCTGTTCGGCAAGGACGTCATTGTCGTCGGCACCAAGCGCGACCTGCTGCCGGAAACAGTGGGCAGCGAGAAGCTGGCGAAGTTTGTGTACGGCCGACTGAAGGAGCTGGGCATCCATGTCAAGGGTCTGGTCGTGACCGGTAAAAATATTCCCGGCGGACCGGAGGAAGTGCTGCGGGCGATCGAATGGGCCAAAGGCAAGGACGTCGTCGTGATGGGCATGGCCAACGCCGGCAAGAGTACGCTGCTCAACGCCCTGATGGACAAACCCCAGCTGACCAGCTCACGTTATCCCGGCACCACGCTGGACTTCAATCCGCTTGACATCCACGGCGTCACGGTGTATGACACGCCAGGCTTGACGCCGCGCAATTCGATGCTGCTGCACCTGGACGAAGAAGATCTTAAAACAGTGCTGCCGGCGAAGGCGGTCAAACCGGTCGGCTTCCAGCTGCGCGGGGATCAAAGCTTCGCGGTGGGCGGTTTGTGCCGGATCGATTTACTCGGCTGCGAACATGTCTCGGCCGTGTTCTACTGCAGTAATCTTCTTGAGCTGCACCGCGGCCGCGCAGATAAGGCGGATGAGCTGTGGGATCGACATTACGGCGAGCTGCTGCGGCCGATTCCCGCCGGGATGCCGTATGCCGAATGGACGAGCACCGTCCTGACGCCGCTGGGGGTGAAGGAAGACATCGTCATTCCGGGCGTCGGCTGGATGTCCTTAAGCGGAACATGCGGTCAGATTCGCGTAACCCACCCGCAAACATTGGAAATCAAACACAGAAAGGCAATGATATAAATGTTAACGAACAAACAAAAAAGCGCGCTGCGTTCGATGGCGAACACGCTGCGCCCGATCTTTCAGGTCGGCAAGGAAGGCGTTTCCTATAACCTGATCAATACGCTTTCCGATGCGCTGGAGGCACATGAATTAGTCAAGCTCAATGTCTTAAAGAGCTGTCCGGACGACGTCCGGCAGGTCGCTCTGGATCTGGCCAGCGGCACACATGCCGAAGTCGTTCAGATCATTGGCAAAACGATCGTGCTGTACCGCGAAAGCCGCGAACACCGCAGGATCGAGCTGCCGCGATGAAAATCGGTTTATTGGGAGGCACCTTCGACCCGATTCACAACGGTCATCTGGCAATCGCGAAAACCGCGCTCAAACGCCTGCGACTGGATCAGGTCTGGTTTGTCCCGTCGCTGAAAACGCCGTTGAAGGACCGGGAACTGACACCCTTTGAGCTGCGTGTGACGATGATGGAAAAGGCGCTGCGGCCCTATCGCAAAATGAAGCTCTGTCTGATTGAAAAAGATCTGCCGACGCCCTCCTATACGATCACAACGGTGAAGACGCTGAAAAAACAATATCCGGACGACGAATTTGTCTGGATCATCGGCGACGATCAATATGCCAATCTCGATCAATGGAAAGCGGTCGACGAACTGCGCCGGCTCGTACAATTCGCCGTCTTCAGCCGTCAGGGAATCGCGGTCAAGCAGCCGGGATTTCTGTATGTTGAAAACTTTTCACATCCCGCTTCGTCCACAGCTGTCCGCCAGGGCGCCTTTAAGGATGTGCCGAAGGCTGTCCGGCAGGTAATGCTGGAAACGGGACTGTATGTCGAGGAGATTGCGAAGGCGTATTGTCACCCACGCCGCTATCAGCACTGCGTCACGATGAGCGCGCTGGCGGTCGAACTGGCGAAAGCGCATGGGGTGAATCCGCGCAAAGCCTACGTTGCGGGCATGCTTCATGATCTCGCCAAAGGTCTGGATGAAGAAACGGCGCGTGGCTGGATCGAAGTGTACTGGCCGCAGGCCCGGGATCAGGCGTGGAAGATCTGGCATCAGTACATCGGGGCGACCTGGCTGAAAACCCGGCTGTATCTTTACGATCAGGAAATTCTGGAAGCCGTGGCGTGGCACACGACCGGCGAGGGCAAGAGCGATCTGGCGAAGATCATCTACATCGCCGATAAGATCGACCCCGGCCGCGGTTATGATATTACCCGCCAGAAAGCGGTGTGCCTGCAAGATCTGGATCAAGGCTTCCGTCTGATCCAGCAAGAACAGAAAGCTTATTTACGCAAGGAGGGATTGAATGTCTGAATTACTGCAGAAAGTCGTCCACGCGGCGGATCAGCGGCTGGCGGAAGATCTGATCGTGCTGGATTTCCGCGGCCACAGCCCGTTTACCGATTACTTTGTGATCGCCTCGGCGAAGAATGAACGGATGGCCGATTCGATCGTCGATCACGTGATTGAGGAAGCTGAAAAAGCCGGCTATGCCGTGCGCAACGTCGAAGGCGGTCAGGGCAGCCGGTGGCTGTTAGTCGATTTGTACGAGATCGTACTGCACGTTTTCGTCGGCGAAGAACGCCAGGTATATAATCTGGAAAAGCTGTGGGGCGATCTGCCGCGGGTTGAGGTTCAGCCATGAGCTATGACAGTCTTGCGGCCTATTACGACGCGCTGGTGAAGGATGAGGAAGCGACGGCCGCCTGGCTGGATTACACCCGGCGCTATTGTGCGCCTGGCCCGCTGCTGGAGCTGGCGTGCGGCAGCGGCGAGATTTCCATCGCGTTAGCCAGGGCCGGCTACACCGTCGACGCCACGGACTTATCCCCGTCCATGATCGCTGCTGCCCAGGTCAAACCGCATCCGGATTCGATTACCTTCCGCGTGATGGATATGCTGGAAATGGAAACGAAGCAACCGGTGCAGGCCATCGTGTGCTATTGCGACAGTCTGAATTATCTGGCTTCGCTCGATCAGGTTGCGCAGTTTATCCAGAAAGCGGCGGCTTTGTTAAAAAACGGCGGCGTGCTGTTGTTCGATATGCACACCCCAGAGCGACTCAACGAGTTCGCTGAGGAATATATTGAAGAGGGGATGTTGGGGGATACGCCGTATCAATGGACGATCCTCAGCGACGAGGACCGGATTTACCAGCATTTCGCGTTCTGGACGCCGCAGGGACTGCGCGAGGAACATCATGTCCAGACGGTCTTCGATCCGTTGGCCGTGCGCCGGCTGATGGAAGAAGCCGGCTTCGACGTGGAAATCATGACAGATTTTACACAGCCAGGTATTCAGCCTGGTGAAAAACTGTTTTACGCAGGGAGGAAGAAAGTATGATCGCGATTATCGGAGCGATGAAGGTTGAGATTGACGCGCTGCTGGACCGGATGAGCGAGGTTCAGGCCTGTCCGGTGCAGAAGATTTCGTTTTATACCGGGAAACTGGCAGGCGAGCCGGTCGTCGTCACCCAAAGCGGCGTCGGCAAGACGCTGGCGGCGATGAGCACGACGTTGTTATTGGAGCATTTCGATGTCGACGGCGTAATCAACATCGGCACGGCCGGCGGGTTACTGGAAAATCAGGAAGTGCTGGACGTCGTCATCTCGACGCGGATCGCGCATCACGATGTCAACGTGCCGGGCTGGAATCATGGCTTCGGACCGGATAACCCGTGCTGCTTTTCCGCCGATGAACGGTATGTCCAGGCGGCCGGCGAAGTGATTCAGCAACAGGACCGGGCCTGGATCGGGCCGGTGGCTTCCGGCGACTGCTTCGTCAATACGCCTGAACAGGTCGAGCGGATTCTGCGCGACTATCCGCAGGCCTTGTGCGCGGAAATGGAGGCGGCCTCGATCGCTCAGGTGTGCGCGCATTACGGCGTACCGTTTGTCGTCGTTCGCTCTCTGTCGGATATCACGCTCAAGGAAGGCAATGAGATGACCTTTGAGGAATACGCGCAGAAAGCGTCGGTCCGCTCGGCGGATTGGTGTGAAAAGCTCGTTGTGAAGCTGGCTGAGCGCTCATGAGCGAAACGCTTCGATTTTGGCTTGAGCGGATCATGACCGTGGAGTTCTGGGTCGAGGCGCTCTCGGCGTTTAAGGATCTGGGGCCGCTGGCGCCAATCTGCCTGGCCTTAGTGGAATCGTTGATCCCGGCGCTGCCGCTGGTGGCGATTGTCACGATCAATATCAGCGCTCACGGCGCAATTTTAGGTTTTTTGTATTCCTGGGTGGGAACGACGCTCGGTTCACTGATCGTCTTCTTGTTCTTTCGCCGGATTGTCAAACGCAAGCTGATGCCGTGGTTCAGCCGCAGGGCGTCGATTCAGAAAGCGCTTGACTGGGTGGCTGAGCGCAACGCCGCCGTTCTGTTTATTCTGGTGTCGCTGCCGTTTACGCCCAGCTCGTTTATCAACATCGCGTTCGGTTTATCTGATTTTGACGAACAGAAGTTCATCAAGACGCTGATCGCCGCCAAGCTGATTATGATGCTGGGGCTGAGCTTGTTCGGCAAAACCCTGAGTATTTCCTTTACCCGGCCGGTCTATCTGATTTTAGCTGTTGCGATCTTGGCCGCGTTGTACCTCATCTCCGCACATTTTCGCAAGAAGCACGGATTATGAATCCTGAACTCATTAAAATGAAACGCAAAGATAAAAACGCAGCGTAAGCGATCCCGCTTACAGAGCCGGCAGGCAGCCCGGCTCCATTGCAAGATGGAAGTAACCTTCTCTGCTTCGGGTCTTCCGTTCTTTCAGCTTCGACAGCGGCGCGATCAGGAAAAAGAAAACCGGTTCGCGCTGAAGCAGAAGCAACGAAAAGCAAAGCACCGGGGGAAATCACCCGGGCCGATCAAAAAAAGGATGTCTGATTTCATCTGCGGAGACGCTCTCCGGGAAATCAGACATCCTTTTGCTTGGTTTTAAGCGATCACCGGGTGAATTGGCCGCTTATGCATGCTTGTTGACGATGCGGGTTTCCGTTTCGCCGCTTTCCAGATCGATCATGCGGACAAACAGGGAAACCTTGTTGTCCGGATTCAGATTATCCCACAACAGCGTGGTCAGTGCGTCCAGCGAATCCGGGATTTCCACGCGCTTGGGTTCGCCCTCAAAGCTGGGCAGCGGATCCCCGTCGTGCATGTAGGTGTGAATGAAATGACCTTCACCCGCCAGTGGATTTTCGTATGCGAAGGTGTAGCGGTGGCAGGACTGCGGATTGCCGTCGCTGCTTTTTAAGATCGACAGCGCATAGTTGAATTGGCCGTTTTCGATATGCAGGATCCCGGAGATCCGCGGCGTGAAGTTCGGTCCATCCGGCTCGAATTCCCGGCTGCGCAGCGCCTGTTCAAACGTCAGCTGCCTGTCCATGCCGGCGTAGATCGTATCGGTCTGATCGCCGTTGGTGACGATCGTCTTGTTGCCCAGAACGCGCACCGGTGCATAAATGATCAGCGACGGATCGGTCAGCTTTGAGGGATCGTAAGCCTGCGTGCGGATCCCCTGTCCGTCTGTGACAAAGATGCGGTTGCGGCTGTTTTCACTGCGGCCCATGATGAAGTACGCGGCCGCCGCTTTGCGGCCGTCCGGCGTCTTGCCCAGCACGATGCCCCGTCCCGGGTAGGTGTTCTGTTGAAGATCCTCTTTGAGTGAGATTTTTTGCATAAATTTCCTCCCTAAATTCAACGGGAATGACTCCCGGCCCAGGCGGTCGGCTGTTTCAGAATTGTGCTCCCTGTGGTTATTCCACTGATCCGCCAGTTGCACATCCACCAAAAAGTTTAGACTATTCTTACAAAAAAAACAAGCGCCGGAAAAAAGAAAAGTCCTGAAATTCAGGACTTATTCCGGTTGTTCGATCAATTCTCCCTGATCTTCAATTTCGCCGGTCCAGATGCCGTTGTCGATCATCCACAGCTTCAAGCTCTGGGCGTCGATCGGATCTTCCTTGTTCCAGCTGAGAACGCTGTTAACCGTCTGTACGCCATCGTCGGCGACACTCAGAGAAACAAACGCCGGATAGCTTTCAAAGCCCCACTGGCTCTTCAGCTTGGCGGCTGGGTAATTTTCACCCAGGCTGGTCAGATCATAAAATTCAAATGCGTCCAGCGCGGTTGTTTTCAGCTCCTGCGCCAACGGCTTGAAGACATATTCGTTGATATAAGCGCAATCGTCGTTGTCCGGACGGCAGAAATAGATATGATGCAGTCCGGGTTCCAATGCCGGTTGGGCAGAAGCCGCTGCGGGCGCTGCGTTGTCAGCGGGTTCCACGGAGCGAAGATTATCCGTCGACTGGGCAGCGCTTAAATAGCTTTCCTCAATGCCCGTGGCGGCTTTCGGTTCCAGCGCCCGATAAGAAAACAACGTAGCGCTGCTGAGAAAAAGGAATCCCATGGATCCGATCATCAGTTTCTTTAACACATCATCACGCTCCTCAAATGCCCAATCATCATATCATGTTTCATCTGGTTTTGCAAATTCAGCCCCGCTGAAACAAGCACTGTGAATCTTTACCTTTACGGCAAAGAGGGGTCAGGTTCATTGTTTCAGCCGGCTGAATTTGGTATAATAAGGACCACAGAGGTGAAGACCATGAATTCTAAGCGGATCCGGTCGCTGCTACTGTCAGCGGCGCTGCTTTTCGTTTTATTTTTTAGCTGGTTTATCAGCCGGTCGATATTTGTTCAGGGGCCGTACATCAAGGAGCGCAGCGCAGATCTGCGGCTGCATCGGCAGTTAATGGAAGCGATGCGTGCGCCTGAGGGCGAGCTGGTCAACCGCTACGCGCTGAATGAGGTAACGTATATATCGCGCGTCACCTCGCTGTCGAAGCAATGGATCGTGTGGTACGACGATCAGCTGAACATCAAGGCGCAGATGGAAGAAGCGCAGATCGACGCAGCGCAGGCTTTAGCGATCGGAGAACAAAACGGGATCGCGGCTTCGGCAATTCAATTCGGCTGGGTCAAGGACCGTCCGGCGATCATTGTTGAGGACCAAAACCGTGAGCTGGCGCTTGACGCTGCAACGCTGGAAAAATTAATGTTGTATGAAAAGAGGTAAAGGATGAAGGCATGGTGGAAACAGCCGTATATCAATCGGCTGCAATGGATCCTGGAACATTACGAATGGTTTGGGTTTTCCGAGAAGGAAGGATTGGTCGTGCTGATGATCGAATATCTGAATACATGTCAGATCGCGATCACGCCGGCGCTGCTTGAAAAAAAGACGGGATTGACCAAGGAAGCGCTGGACCAGGCGTTAAGCGTGTTGTGCGCGAAGAAATATCTGGAACTGAAAGCGGGCCGTTCCTCCGTCAGCTTCAGTCTGGACGGACTTTACAGCGCGGACACGGCGAAATCACAGAAGGCGATGGAACAGCCGGTGTTCGATTTGTTTGAAGGCGAATTCGGGCGGCCGCTGAATTCCAACGAGCTGATGACGCTGCAGGATTGGGTCAGCCGGTATGACTCGTCAGTCCTGGTTAAAGTGCTGAAAGAAGCGAGTATGTATCAGAAGCTGAATTTCGCGTATATGCAGCGGATTTTATCAGAATGGCAGCGCAAAGGCTGGATCGGGCCGGATGGCCGGGAGGTAAGAAATCATGAAAGTGGATGAAATTTTAGCGGCGCTGACGGCGATGTTTCCCGATGCGCATTGCGAGCTGAATCACCGCAACCCGTTTGAACTGGCGGTTGCCGTCGTGCTGTCCGCGCAGACAACCGACGTGTCTGTCAATAAGGTCACGCCGCGGCTGTTTGAAAAATATCCGACGCCCCAGGCGCTGGCGGAAGCGCCGCTGGAAGACATTGAAGATTGTATCCGCCGGATCGGTTTATATCATAATAAAGCAAAAAGCATTCAGGGACTGGCGCGCGGCGTCGTCGAGCAGTTCGGCGGAGTGATGCCGCAGACGATGGAGGAACTGACAAGTCTGCCGGGAGTTGGCCGCAAGAGCGCCAACGTCATTATGTCGGTGTGCTTCGGAATGCCAGCGATCGCGGTCGATACGCATGTGGAACGCGTTTCCAAGCGGCTGGGGCTGGCCGCACCGAAGGATACCGTGCTGGAGGTGGAAAAGAAACTGATGCGCAAGCTGCCAAAAGCGGAATGGTCGCACGCGCACCATCTGTTTATTTTCTTCGGCCGCTATTTCTGCAAGGCCAAAAACCCGCAGTGCCAAGATTGTCCGTTTACTTCTTTCTGCCGCGAGTATAAAGCTCAGCAGAAACAGGCTGAAAAACTGGTTGCCAAGAAAGCGGCCCCGATCAAAGCCAAAGCTTAAATTAAGTGTTAAAATGAAAAAACAAGTCAAAGGCGCAGGTGATGAAAACCCGCGCCTTTCTTTTCGATTGAATTCAGTGAAATCCAATAGGATAAACCAATGAGCTTCCGACAGAAAGTCATCCTCTCGGAAATTGACCAGAAGGATCGTCGGAAACTCTTATTTGCCCTTGAACAGCTTGAAGCCTTTCGGCTTTTCCAGTTCTTTGAACGCCTGATCCATCCAATCCGGATGGCGGCCTTCATCTTTCGCTTTGTTCAGCCATTTCAGCGCTTCCTCGCGCTTGCTGGTTTTCCAGTAATGGTAGGCCAGAACCGTGTGGAACCACGGCGTGTCGTAGCCTTTTTCCAGTGCTTCCTTTAAAAAGGCATCTGCTTTTAGGTAGTGGCCTAACCGGTCTTCGGTGCAGCCTAACTGCGCCAGCAGCCAGCCGCTTTTTTCCTCACGCAGATGCGCGGCCCGCTGATAATAATCCAGCGCCTTGTCATACAGTTCCATTTCGCTGTAATTCCAGCCGAATTCCTCGTACAAGGAGGCTTCATCATGGTCGTTCGCCTTGCGCAGATGCGCGATTGCTTCACGATGTTCGCCCAGCGGTCCCAGATTGCGCGCCATCATCCAGTGGTAATCGCTGCAGTCTTTTTCATCTTCATCAAAGCCCAGCGGGACTTCCTTTAATGCGTCCTCGTATTTTTCCATGCGGTTGTAGACGATGGCCAGCTGATAGTGCGGCCAGCTGTCCGCGTAGCCCATTTCCAGACCTTTTTTCAGACTGGCCTCCGCCGCTTCCAGCTGGTTCGTATTTTTATAGGAAATCCCCAGCTGACAATACGTCCAGGCGTGATCCGGCTTGAGTTCGATCGACCGCTTCAAATAACCGATCGCTTCCTCGCTGCGGTCAAGCTGATTCAGGCAGTAGCCCGCTTCGCCCAAGACCCAGCGGTCGTCGGTTTCCGAAAGATTCAGTTTCTCCAATACGGCCAGTTCATCCTCATAGCGGCTTAATTGCGAGAGAATCCAGGCTTTTTCACGCAAATTCCACGGTTCTTCAAAATCCAGCTGTTTGGCTTTTTCCATCTCGGTCAGCGCCTCGTCGAACTGCTTTAAGCGGCTCAGGGCGTAACCTAATTGGGCGTGTGCCCAGCCGTCTTCCGGATCCATTTCGATTGACCGTTCGAAAAGCTTGCGGCCTTCTTCATAGTGATCCAGCTGAATTTCATTCCAACCGATTTCATTGACGATCCACAGATCGTCGCGGCCCAGCTCCTGAGCTTTTTTCAGTTGTTCCATCGCATCTTCGTTGCGCCGCAGCCGGCCGAAGTTCCAGGCTCTTAACGAGTACAGCTCAATGTCCTGTTTGCCTTTCTTTTCGGCGACGGCCAGCTCGGCCAGCGCCTGATCGTAGCGGTCCAGCTGACTGAAGGCGTCGGCCTTGCGGTAATGCAGCCAGTCGTCGTCGCGCCCCATCTCCATCGCTTTCTGCAAGTATTCCAATTCCTTGTCATAAGCCCCGATCCGATGATACAGCCAGGCGCAGTCGCTCCAGATCCAGATTTCGTTAATGCCGGTCGCCAGTGCTTTTTCATAGTTTTCCCGCGCGGCGTCCAGCTGGTCCAGACGTACCTGATTCCAGGCAATCTGGGCCAGTACCCAGCCGTTTTCCGGCTGTTCTTCCAGCAGCTTGAAATACACGTCCAGCGCTTCTTCCTTATGCCCGCCGGCCGCGAGATTCCAGCCTAACTGGGTTTTAACCCAGAACGGATCGTTGTGGGATGCAACCGCTTTTTCATAATATTCGGCGGCTTTGTCATATTCGTTGACCTCTGAATAGTCGTAACCCAGCTGAGCATACAGCCAGGCGTCGTCGCGGCCTAAGCTCAGGGCTTTTTCCAGCAGCGGCAGGGCTTGTCTGGAATCGCCTTTCTGAGAGAGCTGATAGGCTAAATGCGACAGGGCGGAGATGTTGTCCGGATCTTTTTGCAGCGCCAGCTCAAACTGCGGGATCGCGTCCTCCGGCTTGTTCATGTCTTCGTTGACATAGCCGATCTGAACCTCGATCCAGGCGTCGTCGCGGCCTAATTCCCTGGCTTTAAGAAAGTGCGGCAGGGCTTCTTCAGGCTTGCCCTGCATTGCGTAGCAGCGGGCCAGCTCGCATTGACTCCAGATATCCTGATCGTTGATCGCCACGGACTTTTCAAGGTAAGGCAGCGCTTGTTGGGGATGATCGAGCGTGTTGCAGCAGAAGCCCAGTTCGTTGAGCAGCCACAAATCGTCCGGATTGTCCTTGATCAGCTCCTGCAGGATTTCCAATTCGTCTTCCAGCTGATTGACGCGCGAGCAGCTCCAGGCATATTCCTTCATCACCCACAGATCGCGGTAATTCATCGTCAGCGCTTTTTTTAATTCGCTCAGCGCCTGATCCGGCTGTTCCATCCGGTTGTAACAAAAGCCGATCTGAGCGTGGCACCAGCCGTCGGTCTGATCGAAATACAACGCTTCCTCAAAGTAGCCGACGGCTTCCTCGAATTTGTCAAGCTGCGTCAGGGTCCAGCCTTTTTCACGGTACAGCCAGGCGTCGTCGCGGCCTTTCTTTTCCGCCTGATTCAGGTAGTCCAGCGCGGATTCGTGCATTTCCATTTTGTTGAGCACCCAGCCCAGCTGGGAGAGAATGCCGGCGTCGTCCTGACCTAAGCTCAGCGCTTTGTTTAAACTCCAGAACGCTTCCTGATAGCGTTCGAGCATGCCCAGAATCCAACCGCGTTCGCTGTAATACCAGGCTTTATCATGAACCTTGGCTTCGTTGGCGTCGAGCGTCAGCAGGGCTTCCTGTATCTGATCTTCATCGACTAATTTCTGAATTTCTTCTTCGATTTTCAAGTTATCAGCTCCTTGGTCTCATTTTAACATAAAAAAGGCAGAGCGAATTGAAATTCCTCTGCCGGGATTGAAATTAAGACTTTTGTAAGAATACCGAATTAATCCTTGTTCTCATCGTTTTGATCCTGGGTATCCTCGCTTGGCGTTGGATCCGGAGAAGGCGAGGTGTCCGGACTTGGATCAGTAGACGGGGTCGGATCCGGCGTTGGCGCCGGCTTTGCCGTACAGCCCTTGATCGGATCGCCCTCATAGCCCTGATTGCAGGCGCAGGCGCCGTTGACGACGGACGCGTTGTCGCCGCAGGCAAGACCGACGTACAGTGTGACAGCGAAGCGGGCCTGCCCGATTGTCGACTGCATGAACGTCATCGTCGTCCCGTTGACCTTGACGCCGTTGGAAATAATTTCGTTAGTGCCTTTCTTCGCTTCGTCGGCGACTTCTGTAAAGCTGACGGTGACGCCGTTGGCGCTGGCCCAGCTTTCAATTTCCGCCTTGGTCGCTTTGTCGGATGGGATCGTCAGCTGGATCTCCTTATCTTCAACCTGGATTTCCTTGCAGATCTCATTGCTTCGGTAATTCATATTTTCATACGCGTAGTAACCGCAGACGTTGACCTTGTCGCCCGGCTTGACGTCGATGTGCTGATCGAAGCTGGATTGTTCGCTGGTCACGTCGAACGAGAAGTCCTGAATGGAAACCTGCGCTTTATAGCGGATTGGACCGTAGACCCATGTCCAGTCGAACGCGACCGCACAGTCCGGCGCATCGTACCACTTGCCGCCGACCTCAATGCCGAGATTTTTGGTGTTCGGCGCGACGGTGAGCTTGCTTGCGTCCGGGTAATCGCCCCAGGTCAGATGCAGATTGCCGTCGGTGCTCAGGCTGGCGTCGAAGGCTCCGATATCCTGAACCGAAGCCTGCAGCGGATCGGCCAGCTTGTTGAATTCCTTCTTGATCATGCCGGTGGTCACAAAGCTGCCGTCCATGCCTTCCAGCACCGCAGTGTACGGATACAGGCCCTTGATATGGGTAATCGAGGTCACGCCGTCAGGCTGGGTGATCGCCGGCGGATTCTCCTCGTCTTTATGCAGGACGTCGAGCATCAGCTTGGAGATATTGCCCGGGATGTTCAGTTTGCTTTTCTTGGAATCGAAATAAGTGTCTTTATCTTTAATCCCTTTTTCATAACCAACCCAGACCGCGTTGGTGTATTTCGAGCTGGACGCGATCATCCACTTATCCTTGGCCGCGCCCTGCGGAATGCCGAATTTCAGGCCGTCGCTGCCCCAGTCGGTCGTGCCGGTCTTGCCATAAATCGGATAACCGCGCTTTAAGATCTGCATGTAGTTGGAATACGGGCCATAAACCGCCTGGTACATCAGATGCGAAGCCAGATAAGCGGATTCGGCGCTGATGACCTGGGTTCCGGAATAATCCGGAACGACCGGCGAGGTGCCGTCTTTGAATTCAATCTTGGTAATCGTGTGGGGCTTGATGTAGCTGCCGCCGTTGATCATCGTGGCATGCGCACCGGCCATTTCAACCGTACTGGCTTCGTAGGTGGAGCCGCCGATCGCATAGCCGACGTTGAATTCATCCTGGGTGACGCGGCTGAAGCCGAGGTTTTGCAGATACTGCACGACCTTCTTGCTTCCGATCGCGTCAATGACTTCCTGCAGCGTCTTTAACGCCGGGGTATTCAGCGAGTTGCCGACGGCGTATTCCAGCGGAATATCGCCATAGTAGCGGCCGTTGAAGTTCTTGACGACCTTCGTCGTCCCGGCGTAATTAAACGGGGCGTCGGTGACTGTGTGGGACGTTGCCCAGCCGAGGTTTTCAAAGGCCAGCGCATAGGATAAGAACGGTTTGACCGCGGAACCCGGCTGCTTGTACTGATCGGTCGCATGGTTGAGCAGCAGACTGCCACCGCCGGCGTAATTGCGTCCGCCGCCGATGCCGACGATCTCGCCGGTCTGGTTGTTCATCGAGACGATCGCGATCTCCATCAGGTCGTCCGGGAATTCCACGTTGGTTTTGCCAGCCTGAATGTCGTCGATCTGCGTCTGGACTTCAGGATCCATCGACGTGTAGATTTTCATCGGCACGACGGTCGGATCCATTCCAGTCAGCTCTTTTGCCTCGGCGATGACCGCGTCGACATAGCTCTGGTATGGCGTACCGCCGTCGGTGCTGCCCTTATTGACGGAGCTGTCGACCAGCTGATCTTCAATTTTGATCGACTTGGCCAGCTCGGCTTCCTGTTTTGTGATGTAGCCGTGCCGCTGCATCAGGTTGAGCACCGTGTTGCGGCGGTCGGTCGCGTAATCGAGATTTTTAAACGGGTTGTAGGCGTTCGGCCGGTTGATGATCCCGGCCAGCAGCGCGCTTTCGCTGAGGTTCAGCTCGCTGACGTCTTTGCCGAAGTAATACTCGGCGGCCTTCTGAACACCGCGGATGTTGCCCGAGCCGCCGAAATTCAGCTTGTTTAAATACAGCTCGAAAATCCGCTTTTTGTTTGTCTGTTTCTCCAACTGCATCGCCAGGAAGATTTCCTGAACCTTGCGCTTGACGCCGGCCAGCTTGCTGCGGGCCGCCATCTCGCCGGTTTCATCGTTGGTAAAGTAAGTGTTTTTCACTAACTGCATCGTAAAGGTTGAGCCGCCCTGCGAAAAGCTCAGCGTTTTCAGGTTGGTCAGAAATGCTTTGGCAAAACGCGGCAGGTCAAAGCCGTTATGTTCAAAGTAACGGCTGTCTTCAACCGCCACAAACGCGTCGACTAAGGACGTCGGCATATCCTGGTAGGAAACGTTGGTGCGGATCTGCTGACCGATGTCCTGGATCAGATTGCCGTCCTTGTCGAGGATCTGCGTCGATTCCTTGCTTTCAAAGTTGTTGATGTCGATCTTCGGCGCATCGTTGATCATGCTGCCGATCATCACCATCCCGACGCTGCCGCCGATCAGCCCCAGGATCACGATCACCGAAACGATGATCGTCGCCATGTTCTTGGCGTTGATTTTTCTTCTTTTGACCGTTTTCTTTTTGGCCGCCGGTTTTTTCCTCGGCGGCTGTTTCTGCGTCGTATTCATAGCTCACTTCTCCTTAAAATATAGTTCGTCGATCACCCGCAGATAATGTACCGGCGGGGTCAGCGAATATGGAATCAGAATCCCTTCCTGCACAAACCACGAATAAGGCAGGGATTTCCGTTCGGCCAGACGATACTGCCGGATCATTTTCGCGGCGTCGACATAGTAGGTTTCATCGTAGGCGATAAACCGGACGATGACGAAGGCGATCGCTCCCTGCCGCAGCACCCGCTCCAGATGCTCGATCTGATGCAGATGGATGTGGGAGAAGGGAAAGGAAGTTTTCGAGCGTGTTTCCTTCGCCTCAAAGTCAATCGCTTTGCCGCGGTAGACACCGTTGTAATCGGTTGTGGAAGGAACCTTGAAGTACGCTTCCGTGATCTTGGCGGCGCTGCGCTTGGGATAATCGACCTGCACGATCTGGATCGGCGTGGGTTTCTTGTGGATCACCGCTTTGTCCAGCTGCAGGTAGTATTCATTGGTCTTATTCAGATCATTTTCCAAAGACATCCCGCGGCCGCCGGCCGACTGTTTCAGTGGCTGAGCGTTGACTGAGCGCGCGGAAGTCTTTCCATTCGGATAACCGATCATATCATCACCTTCCATTATTATATACAACATTGCGTCGTTTTTCTAGGAATACCCGGGATTCGTAACAAAATCGTAAAGTCTGACCGGTCTTTGTCAAAAAACGTTTTGGGATATGACTTGCTTTTTAACCCTCAATCTGCGAAAATAAAAGCAGACGGAAGGTTGTGACACGATGGAAAACAAGCTGAACTTAGATCCCCAGACAATTCTGGACAAAGAATTTCACGTTGACTTCAAAGGGTATTCCCCGGCAGAGGTGGACGAATTTCTGGATTCGGTCATTCAGGATTATCAGATCTATGAACGCAAGATCGGCGAACTGGGTGAAAAGCTGATGGCTCAGGAACGGGCCAACGCTTCGCTGAAAGCCCGGATCATCGAGCTGGAAAGTCGGCAGAAGGTCATGGAAGAAGCGGGCCAGAACTCGTTTAATCAGGTTGACATTCTGAAGCGGCTGTCGCGTCTGGAACAGGAAGTCTATAAAAACAAACAGATGGATTAGTCTTCTATCCGGGCAATCGCTGGCTTGACCAAAGCTAGAGGAAAGTCCATGCTCGCACAATCTGCGATGATTGTAGTGTTTGCGCCGGCCCAATCAATAAGACCGGGCAGCCGCAAGGCTGACGGCTGACGAAACCCTAAGGTTCGTTTGAACTATGGCGGACGTCTGTAACAGTGTCACAGTGACGGAGTTTCCGGGGAAACCCGGAAAGTGGAACGCGATAAACCCCGCAAGCGAGAAACCCAAATTTGGTAGGGGAACTTCCAGACCTGAAATGAAGGGCGCGGAAGCCGTCCGCAAGGACGGAGATAAATGGTTGCCGCCCGGTCCGCAGGGATCGGGAACAGAACATGGCTTACACGATAGAAGGCCGGGAGCTGAGCGATCAGCTCCTTTTTCTTTAATTTTCAGCGTGAAAAGGAAATCAATAAACTGCGAATTCCGCTTAAAAAAGCCCGGTAAAGAAAAGGACAGCGTGGGGGATCAGGGCAGACTGTTGGGAGTGCTGCGGAAGCGGCGTCGGGATAAAGAGGACGATAAAGAGTTTAACTTGAAAATAATTCATCTCTGTGTTATAGTGAGCTTGTCCGACATAAGAGGATTCCGTTCACCCTGGTTTGACAAACATTACGCTTTGTCGACCACTTTCAGCGAGTTCTTGTTTTACAATTAGAACAACACTTGATATAATTGTTCTGATATGAAAAAAGAGGTGCAGCAGAATGAAAGAAATTGGTGCTACATTGAAAAAACGCCGGGAAGAACTCGGCTACACTCTTGAGGAAATGAGCAATAAAACGCGGATTTCCGTCGCTCAGCTCAAAGCGCTGGAGGATGGAGATCTGGAGTTCTTTAAGGATGACCTTTCCTATGTCCGGTATTTTGTCCGGTTCTATTGTCAGGCGCTGTATCTGGATTTTGATCCGCTGCGGGATCAGCTGAGTCAGGATCTGGATCAGTTTACCGAAACGATGAGCTTAAAGGCGATTCATGACCGGGAAGAAATGCAGTCGAATATTGAAAAGAAGATCAGCAGGGCTTCGGGCACGTTGAAAAAAGAAAAGAAAAAGATCGACTATTCGCTGGTGTCGCTGCTGGCGGTCATTGCGGTGATGCTGGTCTGCTTAAGCGTCGTGTTGTTTAAGACGGCGCCGAACTGGTTTAAATCTGAACCGAAAAAAGACAGTTTCCCAACGGCCGACGTCACGCCGACGCCATCGCTGACGCCAAGTGAGACGCCGGATGTGATCGGTCAGCCCTCTGCACTGACGGTGACGATGGCGGCCAACGATCCGTCAACCTACGAGGTGCGCGGCTGGAAGGCGCAGGAAAGCTTTACGATCGCCGTTACCTTTGCGCAGGACACATGGATCCGGGTGCTGGAAAACGACGTTGCGACCGACAATCCGGCGAGCACGACCTATCATGCCAACGACGTGATGGAGATCACCCGCACCGCTTCTCAGGATTTAAAGATCACGATCCATTTCGGCATCGTCAAAAACAACACGATCACAATTAACGGCGAGGCGGTGACGCTGGACGCCGGGATCGCGGCGAAAACCAGCGGTCAGAAAATCAACTTCATTCTGAAAGGGGAATAAGCTATGAATTTACCTAATCGTTTAACCGTGATGCGGATCATCATGATTCCGGTCATCATTTTGATCGCGATCTTCCCTTATTCGCAATTCGGAATTGAGATTCCTCTGCTGCAGTTTGGGTTTGTGACGCTTTCGGCGGTCAATATCGTGATGCTTGTGCTGTTCTGCGTCGCCAGCTTCACGGACTTTCTGGACGGCTATCTGGCCCGGAAGAACAATCTGGTCACAACCTTCGGTAAATTTGCCGATCCGATCGCCGATAAGCTGTTAGTCACGACGATGTATATTTTATTCGCGGCGCAGGGCACGATTCCCGTCGTGCCGGTGCTGATCATGGTTGCCCGCGATACGATTGTCGACGGCATCCGCATGATCGCCTCAAGCAACGGCGTCGTGATGGCGGCGGGCTATCTGGGCAAGCTGAAAACGGTGGTGCAGATGCTTTCGATCATAACGATTCTGCTGAACAATCTGCCGTTTGAGCTGTACCGTCTGCCGGTCTCGGATTTCTTATTGTGGTTTGCGGCATTCACGTCGCTGGCCAGCGGAATTTCCTATTTTAATCAGATGAAGGAGTACATTTTTGAAAGCAAGTAGCATGGCGGAACTGGCGGCGCTGGTTCGTCAGAAAGGCTGGACGCTGTGCAGCTGCGAGAGCTGTACGGGTGGGTTGTTTGCCAGCCGGCTGACCGAAGTGCCGGGGGTGTCCGCCTTCTTTAAGGGCGCCGTCGTGACCTATTGGACGGCGATGAAGATCGACGTCGTGCATGTCAATCCGGCGATACTTGATCAGTATGGTGTGATCAGCGAACAAACTGCGAAAGCGATGGCCGAGCAGTGCGCGCTGTTAATGAACTGCGACATGGCGGTGGCCTTTACCGGCAACGCCGGACCGGACGTCATGGAGGACAAACCGGCGGGGATGATCTGCACGGCAATTCATGTTCCCGGTCAAACCTGGACCGCGACCGACCTGTTAACCGGGACGCGTCAGGAAGTCCGCGAACAGATCGTTCAGCGGGTTGCGGAGCGAAGTTCGTCAATTTTAAGACAGATTCGGTAAAATAAAAAGGAATTTTAAAAAATTTGCGTATATAAAGAGTAGCGGAGGGACAGCTATGGCAGAAAAAGAGAAGAATAAAGACGCACTACTCCAGGACACACTCAAACAGATCGAGAAGCAATACGGCAAGGGGTCCATTATGAAACTGGGCGACCGGGCCAACGTCGACATCGACGCCATCAGCAGCGGTTCGATCGCGATCGACTACGCGCTGGGCATCGGCGGCTATCCGAAAGGCCGGATCATCGAGATCTACGGACCGGAATCCTCCGGTAAAACGACGCTGGCGCTGCACGCGATCGCCGAGTGCCAGAAAGCCGGCGGACGGGCGGCGTTTATCGACGCAGAAAACGCGATCGACCCGATGTACGCGAAGAATCTGGGCGTCAAGATCGACGATTTGATCTTATCCCAGCCGGACAGCGGGGAACAGGCGCTGGAAATCACCGAGATGCTGATCAAGAGCGGAGCGATCGACCTGATCGTCATCGACTCAGTTGCAGCTTTAGTTCCGCAGGCCGAACTGGATGGCGAAATGGGCGATTCCCAGGTCGGTCTGCAGGCCCGTTTGATGTCGAAGGCCATGCGGAAGCTGGCCGGCGTCATGAACCGCAGCCAGTGCACGGCGATCTTTATCAACCAGCTGCGGGAAAAGGTCGGCATCATGTTCGGCAATCCGGAAACGACCCCGGGCGGCCGGGCGCTGAAGTTCTATTCTTCTGTGCGCCTGGACGTGCGCCGCAGTGAAGCAATTAAGAATGGTTCGGAAATCGTCGGCAACAAGGTCAACGTCAAGGTCGTAAAAAACAAGGTCGCGCCGCCGTTTAAGGTCGCGGCGATCGAAATCATGTACGGCGAGGGAATTTCGCATATCGGCGAAGTCGTCAGCCTGGGCGAATCGTTTGAAATCATCAACAAGAGCGGCGCCTGGTTCTCCTATAACGGAGAGAAGATCGGGCAGGGCCGCGAGGCGGTGCGGGCATTCTTAAAAGCCAATCCGCAGCTGGATGAGGAAATCACCGCGAAAATCAAACATAAACTTTTTCATGGCGACGAGGAAGAAGCGCCAGCCGAAGAACAAGCTTAAGCTTGTTCTTTTTTTCAAGATGTGAAAAAGCGCTTAACGGCGGGCGTCAGAGGAAGACTTTGGGTGAAAGGGCTTCCTTTTTAAAGAATAAAACAATGGGAAATGGGATGAAAAAGCCGGTGAAAAAGAAAGAATTTCTGGAAAAACCATGCTTTGTTATTGTGAAAACGGTTAAAATTAGGTATTATTATAAAGGAGTCACAACTCTACACAACTGATAATGGAGGAAATAAGGTATGATGAATTCACTTGTTTTGTCCATTTTATCTGGTATTGGGGGTTTAGCTGTCGGTGTCGTCATCATGATGATCACATCCCGGCTGGGCTTAAATCGTGATCAGCAAAAGGCAAAATTGCTGTTAGAAGAGGCACAAATTAAATCTGAGAACTTAGTCCGACAGGCTGTGCTGGACGGCCGTACGCAGGCGTACGAGCTGAAGCTGGCCGCTGAAAAAGAAGTTAAGGAAAGAAAGCAAGAGCTTCAGGATAAAGAAAATAAACTGACGCGTCGGGAAGATAACCTGAATTTTCGTGATGAAACCTTAACGGCGAAAGAAAAGCAGATTGAAAACAAAAACAGCCAGATCACGGATAAACTGAATGTACTGGAGAAGATGGAAACTCAGCTGCAGGCCAAGATCGACAATCAGATTGTCGAATTGGAACGCATCGCGTCAATGAGCGCCGATGACGCCAAAAAGGAATTGATGGACGCCGTCGAAAAGAAAATGGATAAAGAGGTCAGCGTTTATATCCGCGAACGGGAAGACGAGGCACGTTCCAAAGCCGCCGATTCCGCCCGCAATATCATCGCGCTGGCGATTCAGCGTTATGCTCAGGAAGAAACGATCGAACGGACGGTTTCCGTCGTCGGTCTGCCTTCCGAGGAAATGAAGGGCCGGATCATCGGCCGCGAGGGCCGCAACATCAAGGCGATCGAACAGGCGACCGGCGTCGATCTGATCATCGACGACACGCCGGAAACGATCACGGTTTCCTGCTTCGACCCGATCCGCCGCGAAATCGCGCGGCAGGCGTTGGAAACACTGATCCGCGACGGCCGCATTCAGCCGGGCCGGATCGAGGACGTAGTCCGCAAGGTGACCAATGAACTCAACGACACGATTATGAAAACCGGCGAGGATGCGGTGTTCAAGCTGCAGATCGGCCGGATCGACAAAGAGCTGGTCAGACTGCTGGGCCGTCTGCGGTTCCGTTACAGCTATGGTCAGAACGTATTGCAGCACAGCATGGAAGTCGCTTATTTGTCCGGCATGATGGCCGCCGAGCTGGGCTTGAACCAGACGCTGGCCAAGCGCGCGGGCTTACTGCACGATATCGGCAAAGCGCTGGACTTCGAAATGGACGGCAGCCATGTCGAGCTGGGTGTGAAGGTTGCGAAGAAGCACGGCGAAAACGCTGTCGTCATCAACGCGATTCATTCGCATCATGGCGAAGTCGAACCGACGACGCTGATCTCCAACCTTGTCGCAGCGGCGGACGCGTTAAGCGCAGCCCGTCCGGGGGCCCGGTTTGAGAGCTTTGAAAACTATATCAACCGGCTTGAACAGCTGGAAGCGATCGCCAACGGCTTTGAAGGCGTCGATAAGACGTATGCGATTCAGGCCGGACGCGAAATCCGCGTCATGGTTATTCCGGATAAGATCGACGACGTGGCATGCCATCGCGTAGCGCGCGATATTAAAGATAAGATCGAAGCCGAGCTGACCTATCCTGGACAGATCAAGGTCACCGTCATTCGAGAAACCCGCGCCAGCGAATTAGCGAAATAATGCGAATTTTATTTATCGGCGATATCGTCGGTTCCCCAGGCAGGCAGATGCTCCAGCAGCACCTGCCTGCTTTAAAAGAAAAGATCTGTCCGAACCTGACGATCGTCAACGGCGAAAACGCCGCTCATGGCAAAGGCATCACCAAAAAGATTTATCACCAGCTGTTAGGCTGCGGGGCGGACTACATCACGATGGGCAACCATACGTTTTCCAAAAGCGAATTGAAAATGTTCATTCAGGAAGCCGACCGTCTGATCCGGCCGGTCAACCTGGCTCCGGTCGAGCTGGGCGAGGGCGTGCGGATTGCGAGGGTTAACGGGAAGTGGATCGGCATGGTCAATCTGTGCGGCGAGGTGTTCATGGATAACGTCGTGCGCAGTCCGTTTGCGTGCATGAGCGAAATTCTGAACCGGATATCCGCCGATCTGTGGTTCGTGGATTTCCATGGCGAAACGACCGGCGAGAAGGAAACGTTCGCGCAGGTGTTCGCCGATCGGTGCGTCATGATCGTCGGCACGCACACCCACGTTCAGACCGCCGATGAGCAGCTGATGCGGGGCTGCGCGTACATCAGCGACGTCGGCATGTGCGGCGCGTTTGACAGCATTCTCGGCCGCGATAAGCAGGAGGTTATCGACCGCACGCTACATGGAATCAAAACCCGGTATACCGTCGCGGAAGGACCGGCAATGCTATGCGGGGTGTGGGCGGAAATCGACGAAACGACAGGCCGGGCTTCCCACGTTGAGCGGATTCAGATCAGACCATAACATAAACCCCTTTTTTCTCACATATCCTGTTAGAAGAAAGGGGTATTTTATGGAAATATTAAAAGTATCAACGAAATCCAATCCGAATTCGGTCGCGGGCGCGTTAGCCAACTTATTAAAAGAGAACGATCGGGTCGAAGTCGATACGATCGGCGCCGGCGCGATTAACCAGGCGATCAAGGCGGTTGCGATCGCGCGCGGGTTTGTGGCGCCGATCGGTCTGGAGCTGTTCTGCGTGCCGGCGTTTATGGATATCGTGATCGACGGTCAGCAAAGAACGGCGATAAAACTTATTGTTGAAAAAAAGCAACCATGATATAATAGGGAGCATAAAGGAGGATGAAACAATGCCAGCAAAAGTAGATAAAGATACATGCATCGGCTGCGGCGCATGCGCAGGAGTTTGCCCGGTAGGAGCCATTGCATTACAGGACGATGGAAAAGCGGGTGTTGACGAAGGAACATGCATCGATTGCGGTGCCTGCGTTTCGACCTGCCCGGTTTCTGCCATTTCGCAGTAATTCCATCCTGAAATAAGCAGAGAGACAGAAAGAAGGCGACAAAAAGCCTTCTTTTTGATATAATGAAACGCGTTATGAAAAAGACAAGGAGATGCCTATGAAAAAAGACTGGAAGCTGCCGTCGCTGAAGGCGGCGCAAATACGGACGCCGCAGGAAGCGGCGATCGAACGTTCGCTGTTCGCCCTGGATCCGCAGGCGCGCAGTCTGGGCGTCGGCCGGCGTTATTATATCCATACCTATGGTTGTCAGGCGAACGAGCGCGATTCGGAAACCATCGCCGGAATCCTTGAAACGATGGGTTTTTTGAGCGCTGCCAACGAAGCCGACGCGGATTTGATCATTCTGAACACGTGCGCGGTGCGCAAAAATGCCGAGGACAAGGTCATCGGCCAGCTGGGCGCGCTGAAGCGGATGAAGCGGGAAAATCCCGATCTGATTTTCGCGGTGTGCGGCTGCATGGCGCAGGAGGAAGACATCGTCGATCTGATTCTGAAGAAATATCATCAGGTCGATCTGATCTTCGGCACGCACAATCTGCATCGACTGCCGCAGCTGTTGACGCAGGCCATGCTGAGCCATGAGCGGACGGTGGAGATCTTCTCCAAGGAAGGCGAGGTCATTGAAAACCTGCCGGTGCGCCGCTTTGGCAAGCATAAGGCGTGGGTCAATATCATGTACGGCTGCGACAAGTTCTGTACGTACTGCATCGTGCCGTATACCCGCGGCAAGGAACGTTCGCGCGATCCCGAAGACGTGCTGGCAGAGGTGCGCGAACTCAAGGCACAGGGCTATAAGGAGATCACGCTGCTGGGCCAGAACGTCAACGCCTATGGCAAAGACCGCGCCAGCGGCTACGGTTTTGCCCAGCTGCTTCGCGATACCGCGGAAATCGGTGTTGAACGGGTGCGCTTTACAACCAGTCACCCATGGGATTTTACGGATGAGATGATCGAGGTGATCGCCAGCTATGACAACATCATGCCCGCGATTCATCTGCCGGTGCAGTCCGGCAGCAGCGAAATGCTCAAGATCATGGGCCGGCGTTATACCCGCGAGGAGTATTTAACGCTGTTCCATAAGATTAAAGACCGGATTCCGGGCTGTTCGTTCACGACCGATATCATCGTCGGCTTCCCCAATGAAACCGAGGAACAATTTGAGATGACGCTGAGCCTGGTCGACGAATGTCAGTACGACGGCGCGTTTACGTTCATCTATTCTCCCCGCGAGGGCACGCCGGCCGCACGGATGCAGGACAATGTGCCGGCTGAGGTCAAAAGCCGCCGCCTGCAGCAGCTCAATGAAAAGATCGCGTTTTATGCCCATCGCAATAACGAGCCGTATCTGGGCCGGATCGTGACCGTGCTGGTCGACGGACCATCCAAGAAAAACGAACAGGTTTACAGCGGCTACAGCGAGACCAACAAGCTGGTCAACTTCACCGCCGATCATGCCGAACCGGGCGATCTGGTTCAGGTGCGGATCACCGAGATCCATTCGTGGTCGCTGAACGGTGAAAAAATCGAACAACCGCAGCCGCAGGCTGCCTGAGCCCCAAAGACAACTGCCGTCGGAATTTCGCTGAATGAGACCGGCGGTTTTTGTTTGCTTTTTATCAGACCGCGGTCTTTTTTTAGTGAACGCCTTCTCCAGGCTGGAAGGCGATTCTGTTAAAAAGATTGAAATCCAGCCGGAGCTATGATATAGTTTACCCACGAAGCTATCCCTGTTGGGCCGTATCATGATTGACCAAAACCGCCTGGACAAGCGCTTTTCAACGATTGAAAGCGTTTTTCCTGCGCTGCGCGCGGTTGTCAGGGAACGTTGGACAGGGTATAATAAAGAAAACATCATAGGAGGAATTTTCATGGATCAAGTACGTCTGTTCGCTTTGGGCGGACTGGATGAAGACGGCAAAAACATGTATGTGGTTGAAGTCGGCGAATCCATTTTTGTCATTGAAGCGGGCTTAAAATATCCGGAATCCACCGATCAGTTGGGGATCGAGCGGATTATTCCGGACTTCAAATATTTAATTGAGAACCAACACCGGATTCAGGCGATTTTCATTTCGCATGGTCATGACGACGTCATGGCGGCGCTGCCGAATCTGCTTCGGCATGTCAAAGCACCGGTATATTCGACGCCGTTAACCGCGATGCTGATCGAGGAGATGCTGAAAAAGGAAGGACTGCGCGAGATTCGCGTGCACCGCGTCAAGCGCAATTCCAGCTTTAAGATCGCCGGAATTCCGATCCGCACCTTCGGCATGACCCAGTCGATCGCCGACGGCTTCGGCCTGTCGATCGAAACGCCGCAGGGTGCGATCGTCTACACGAGCGAATACATCGTCGACTACGATATTCATAACGACGCCTTTTCCTGCGATATCACCGCTTTGGCGGAGATTGGCAAGCGCGGCGTGCTGGCGTTGATGACCGAGTCGGTCGGCGCGGACCGCGAGGGCCATTCGGCGCCGCATCACCGGATCACGGAGTTTGTCGAACCGGCATTTGAAGACGCGGAAGGCCGGATTATCATTACGACTTATCATCAGAATTTATACCGCATCATCGAGATTATCGAGCTGGCGAACAAGTACAACCGCAAAGTGATTTTCTATGACGACGATCTGCGCGCGATTTTAAAAGCCGTCGAAAAGATGGGCTATTACCGCATGCCGATCGGTCTGGAAATCCCGAAAGCCAAGTTTACCAATGACTTGAAGGGCGTCGTGGTGATCGTGTCCGGTTCAGGCGATCACGTGTTCCGGCGGATGCACAAGGTCGCGCTGGGCGAAGACGCGATGCTGCGGCTGAACGGCCAGGATACCGTCGTCATTGCCTCGCCGGTGGTGCCGGGCACCGAACGCGAAGCGACGAATATGGAAAACGAACTGTATAAGGAAAACGTCCGCGTTGTGACGCTGGACCGGCGCAAGGTGTATTCCATGCACGCGTCGATCGAAGATCTGAAAATGATGCTTTACCTGTTTAAGCCGACCTATTACATGCCGATCAAGGGCGAATACCGCCAGCTGGTGTCCAACGCCAACATCGCGCTGAACATGGGGTATCACGCGGATAAGATCCTTGTGCTGGACAACGGGCAGATTGCCAAATTTGAAGACGGCATTCTGAAATCGACGGCGGATCAGCTGACGCTGGAAGACGTTTTGATCGACGGCAACGAGAATCTCGACGTCAGCGGCATGGTTTTGCGCGATCGGGAAATTTTATCCACCGACGGCGCGATCATCGTCGGCATCGTCGTCAATCACAAGACCAAGGAGGTCATCGGCGGACCGGATGTACAGAGCCGCGGCGTGATCTATCTGAAGGACGCCGATCACATCGTCAAGGAAATCGGCAACATTATCGAACGCACGGTCGAGGACGCCGTCAAGGAAAAACGCTATGAGAATATGGCGGTGCGGATGGAAGCCAAAGACCGGATCGTGAAATATGTCTTGAAGGAAACCGGCAAGCGGCCGATGATTTTACCGGCGATTGTCGAAATCAATGTCACGGAATAGGAGATGATGATCCGTGGCGAAAACGAAGCAGAAAAAGAAAAAAAGCAATAAGAATACCGTGGATTCGGAAATCCTGCGTTATGTGATCGCGTTGGCGGCGATCACCGTGACGCTGATCGCGGCGCTGCAGTTGGGCATCGTCGGTCAGTTTCTGACTACGATCACGCGGTATTTGTTCGGAACGTATTACGGAGTCGTCTACGGGCTGTGTTTACTCGGGGGGCTGGCTGTCTTGTTTGGACAGAAGTTTCCCGTTTTCTCCGTTAAGACGCTGATCGCGATCGGCGCGGTGTTGGTCGCGATGATTTTGTGGTCGGCGATTCCTCAGGATCCGCAGCTGAGCGGCTTTCAGGTGTTCAGCGAGTATCTTTCCCATACCGGCGAGCATTTCAGTTCGCCTTCAACCGTCGCGGCTCAGGGCGGCGTGCTGGGCGCGTTATTGTATTCGCTCAGCTCGCTGTTGTTTGCCCGCACCGGCACGGTGCTGGTGATTTTCGCGCTGCTGGCGCTGGCCGCGCTGCTGATGATCAAGACCGAGGTCTATGTGTCGCTGTGGCAGTCGCTCACCGGGGCTTTGCATCGTGAGAAAAAGACGAAGCCGAAGCGTTCCAAACGCGAAACGGAAAGCGATTCGCTGGAAGTGGCCGCGGAAGAGCGGAAGGTGATCGGCACGGTGGAGCTGGGCAAAAAGAAGAAGAAATCAATTTTCTTAACCCCGGATGACGAACCGGCGCCTGAAGAAGAGCTGCCGTCATCGGTCGTGAAGAAAGAAAAGAAAAAAGAGGAAAAAGAGAAACCGGCTGCGGAGGAGCTGCCGAAGGTGGTATCCGTGGGCAGCGGCGCGGGAGCGGTCGACTACAAGCTGCCGGCCTTGACGATGCTTGATGAAATTCAGGCCAAGTCACGCTCGGTGCTGAACCAGAACGCCGCGTCGATCAAAGGCAAGAAGCTGATCGAGGTGCTGGGCAATTTCGGTATCAACGCGCAGCTGGTCGCGACGCATATCGGCCCGGCGGTCACTAAATTTGAAATCCGTCCGGATTCCAACGTCAAGGTATCGAAGATCAACGCGATTTCCGATAACCTGAAAATGGAGCTGGCAGCCCGCGATATCCGGATTGAAGCGCCGATTCCCGGCCGCAACGCCGTCGGCATCGAAATTCCGAATGTCGAAACGACGCCGGTCAAGATGCTGGAGCTGATGCGTCAGCTGCCGGAGGATAAAAAAGACAAAAAGCTGCTTCTGGCGCTGGGCAAGGATTTAATGGGTAAAGGCATTTTCTGCCAACTGGACAAAATGCCGCATCTGTTGATCGCCGGCGCGACCGGCAGCGGCAAGTCGGTTTGTATGAATACGATCATCACCTCGCTGTTGATGCGGACTTCGCCGGATGAGGTAAAGCTGCTTTTAGTCGATCCGAAGAAGGTGGAATTCACGCCTTACCGCGAGATCCCGCATCTGATCGGTCCGGTGATTTCCGACGGCGCCGAGGCAGCCCGCGCGTTAAAGGTCATCGTCATGATGATGGAAAACCGCTACGAAGTCTTTGCGCAGGTCGGGGTGCGCAACATCGCCGGCTACAATGAGAAAATCGCCAAAGAACCGCAGCCGAACCTGCAGCCGATGCCGTTTATCGTCGTGATCATCGACGAATTGGCGGACTTGATGGCGGTGGCCGGCAAGGAAGTGGAAATGAGCATCCAGCGGATCACGCAGCTGGCGCGCGCCGCCGGCATTCATCTGATCGTCGCGACGCAGCGGCCCTCGACCGATGTCATCACCGGCATCATCAAGGCCAACATTCCAAGCCGGATCGCCTTCTCCGTTTCCAGTGGCATTGATTCCCGGACGATCCTCGATCATGTCGGAGCGGAACGGCTGCTGGGCAACGGCGATATGCTTTATTTCCCGATCGGCGAACCGAGTCCGGTGCGCTTGCAGGGTGTCTATGTTACCGACGAGGAGGTCAAGCGGATCACCGACTTTGTTTCCGCTCAGATGAAGCCGCGCTACGAGGACGCGTTTATCCGGCTGGAAGGGGTCGATAACAACGAGAGCACGGCTGTGGTCTCAGCCCAGGACGATCCGCTGTACGAGGAAGTGAAGGACTACGTCATCGAAACGCAGAAGGCGTCGACGTCGCTCTTGCAGCGAAGGTTCGGAATCGGATATAACCGCGCGGCCCGGCTGATCGACGTGCTGGAAGAACGCGGCATCATCGGTCCGGTTCAGGGCTCGAAGCCAAGAGATGTTTACATTAAAAAGAACGCTGAAGCGGACGCTGAGGAAGAAGATTGAAAAATCACATTGAAACCGGAATTGATTATTTTCTGAATCAAAACCGGTTTTTTTCCTGACTTGCCGGAATTGTCTGAAGAAAACCACGCCTTAAGTTGACAAATGGCATTTTAAAAGTCTAATATTATACTGTAAGCATAGCTTGCACAAAGCAATGGAGGGAAAGAAAATGAAAAAATTGCTGACCTTTGCTTTAGCGCTGCTGATGGTTGCCGGCTGTTCCAACAATGGCGGAGGAACGGCTACACCGACACCAAGCGCTGACGCAAACACAGACGGTGAAAACACCGGCTGCACGATTACCATCGGATTAGTTACCGACTTGGGCGGTATCGACGACAAGTCCTTCAACCAGGGTACTTGGGAAGGCGTAGTTAAATTCGCGGAAGACAACAAGATGAGCGAAGATTGCTACGGCTACCTGCAGTCCTCGGCGGACGCGGATTACATCCCGAATCTGAGCACCTTCGCGGATCAAAAGAAAGATCTGATCGAAGCTCCGGGCTTCCTGTTTGAAGATGCGATGAAAGAAGTTGCCGATCTGTATCCGGATCAGAAGTTCGTTATCATTGATACGGAAGTTGACAAACCAAACGTTGCTTCCGCAGTCTTTAAAGAGCAGCAGCCTTCTTATCTGGTCGGTGTTGCCGCAGCCATGAAGGCGAAAGAAGCGGGCAAGACGAAAGTCGGATTTATCGGCGGCGTTGAAAACCCGATCATCGAACGTTTTGAAGCGGGCTACAAGCAGGGTGTTGCCAGCGTCGATCCGGCGATCGAAGTGCTGACGGATTATGCCAACGCATTTGACGATCCGGGCAAAGGCTCGACCTTGGCTCAGAAGCAGTACAATGACGGCGCGTATGTTATTTTCCATGCAGCGGGCGCAACGGGCAACGGTCTGATTAAAGAAGCGAAGGACCGCCGTGAAGCTGGCGAAGACGTCTGGGCGATCGGCGTTGACTCCGACCAGTATGACGCAGGTCTGATGTCTGACGGCAAATCCGCAGTTCTGACTTCTGCGCTGAAGCGTGTGGATACAGCGGCTTACTATTTCGCAGAACAGGTCAAGAACGGCACATTCCAGGGTGGAACAATGGTCTTTGACGCAAGCAATGACGGCATCGGCTTCCCGAAGGAAAACCCGAACCTGTCTGATGAAATCGTCAAGGCGATGGAAGACGCGTTAGCGAAGATCAAGTCCGGCGAGATCGTCGTTGACGAAGCAGTTCAGAAATAAGCTGATTTTCAATTTGTGAGAGGAGAGCGCAGGCTCTCCTTTCTTTTTGACAAAAGTTGAACTCTTTCATGAAGGTTACAGGTCTCTGATCGGAAGAGGACTTTTGTCAGAAATCCAATCGGTTTTTATCCCAAACCGACGCGGCAGAAGAGAGAAAACAGGTGGAAAACGAGGAACTCTACCGTTGGTAGGTGTTCCTTTTGGCGTGCTGCGCTACAATGAAAACGATGAAAGCGAGGATAAAGTATGGATCAGATAAAAATCGGCGGCTTCATCGCTATCCGCAGAAAGGAAAAAGGCTGGACGCAAAGTCAGCTGGCCGAGGTCTTGGGGATTACCGATAAAGCGGTGTCGAAATGGGAAACGGGGAAATCGCTGCCGGATTACGCATTGCTGACGCCGTTAAGCGAGGCGTTGGGAATCACGCTGAGCGAATTATTTTCGGGCGAATTGATCCGTGCAGAAGATTTAATGGAAAAAACAGATCAGGTGCTGCTGGAGGTGATCGCCGGATGGCTGGGCCGGGATGAGCAGGTGCCGGCTGACAAGTCCAGCTTATCTTGTCCGGTCTTGCGGCTGGAGCATGTCGCCAAGGTTTATGAGAATGACGGCGTACTGACGCAGGCGGTGCGGGACGTCAGCTTCACGGTGGACAAAGGCAGCTTTGTCGGAATCATGGGGGCTTCCGGCTGCGGAAAGTCGACGTTATTGAATCTGATCGCGACGATGGATAAGCCCAGCGGCGGAACGATTGAGCTGGATGGGCAGGATCTGGCGGAATTATCGGAAGCAGATCTGGCGGCTTTTCGCCGGGATCATCTCGGATTCATTTTTCAGGAATACAATTTGCTGGAAACGCTGACAATCCGGGAAAATATGATGCTGGCGCTCACGATCAAGCAAACGCCGAAAACTGAAATTAAAGGGATTGTGGAACACTGGGCTGCCAGGCTGGGGATCTCTGAGATTCTGCAGCATTTTCCCAGCGAGGTTTCTGGGGGACAGCGGCAGCGCTGTGCCTGCGCCCGCGCGATCGCGACGCAGCCCACGCTGATTCTGGCCGATGAGCCGACCGGGGCGTTAGACAGTCAGGCGGCGAAAGCGCTGTTGAAAACGTTGACGATGCTGCGCGGGGAGGGGGCGACGATTCTGATGGCGACTCACGACGTTTTATCCGCCAGCTATTGCGACCGCATCCTGTTGATGCACGATGGTCAGCTGCGAAAGGTGATCGAGCGGGGAAGTTTAAGCCCACAGGCGTTTTTTACCCGCATTCTGGACGCGATGGGATCGGTAAGAAAGGCGGCGGAGAATGGTTTTTAAATTAGCGTGGCGTAACGCCTGCCGCAGTGCCGGCGATTATTTTGTCTATGTGATGACGGTGATCATTCTGGCCGCACTGTTGTGTTTTTCCCATTGTGTTGCAGCGTTAGGACAGAGGCAGGCCGGATTTCAGACGGCGGCGCTGCCGCTTCTCATCGTTTCAATTCTGGTGCTGCTGGTCGGGGTTCTCAATCAGTTCATCGTGGCGCAGCGGGCTCAGGAGCTGGCCGTTTACCTTTTAATGGGAATGGAAAAACGCCGGTTGATCCAGCTGCTTCTTTTGGAATTGGGATGGATCGGAGCGTTCTGCTGCCTGTTGGGAATCTGGCTGGGCTGTGGCGCCGGTTGGATCCTGCTCTTTTCGCTGCCGGAGGGGGCGATCTTCGCCAACATGCTGCCGCTGTTTGGCCAGAGCGCGCTGCAGACGGCCGTCTGGTTTCTGCTGGCCCAACTTTTATCCGCTTATCCGGTTTACCGGAAATTATCGCGCCTGCAGATTTGTCAGCTGTTCGCCGAGCAGCGGCGGAATTCGCCTTTGAATCCGGATCAGCGAAAGCGGTGGCAGACAATCTTTCTGGTCAGTCTGGCGGTCTATGTGTTCCTGCTGATCCTGCTGGTTCGCGGAAACGAGGAAATCATGATGTTCTCCATCGCGTTCATCGCGATCCCCCTGCTGCTCAGCGTTGCCGCTTTTTACAAGTTTGTCTATGCCGCAGGTTCAGGTCTGCGCCGCACCTGCCCCTCTGCGCTGCTTGAAAATGACCGTTTGCTGAAGATCGCGGAATTCAGCGGCGGGGCGAAAAGCGGAGCACTTCTTAACACGGTGTTCTGTGTCTGTCTGATCTTCGCGTTTACAGCGTTTTGTTTCGGCACGCTGTTGTTTGCGGAGGGGCTGGTTGTTGGTGATCCGCAGACGCAGCGCTGGATGGGGTTCTTGCAGATCAATATCGGACTGATCTTTCTGGTTCTTTATTTTTCAATGCTTTCCTTAACGCAGCTACTTCAACTGCGGCGGCAGAGGCGCGCGCTTATGATTCTGCACGCTTTGGGCAAAAGTGAGAAAGCGCTGAACCGCTGGCTTGATTATCAGGTTATCGAAGGTTTGAGTCTGCCCATGGGCATGGGGATTGTTTCGCTGGGGCTTGCCGCGCCCTTTGTCAATTTCAAATTGAATGCGATGCTGCTTCCGGCGATGCCCGATGTTCTGTTTCAGATCGGCGGCGTGTTTGTTTTATGCTTTGGGATTTTGTATTGTATTTATTTTTTTGCGGCTGCCGCGTTTAATCGCCGTTTTCTGCGAAGACTGCTGGCGCCCCGGACAGGCTGAAAATCAGAAGTCCAACGTTGCTTTACTGAATTGCCTGAAGCGGGGAAAGAAGCCGAAGTCTTCCAGCGCTCAGATTTCTTTTTTCTGTTCACAAGCACTGCTCAGGTGTCAAATGTCACATTTATTAGCGGAAAACGCAAAAAAAGCCACCGGGAGAGGAGGGAAGTATGTTATAATTTTGGATAGTTAATGGAGGGAAAATAATGAGTTATGCGATAGAGATGCTCAACATCACCAAGGACTTTCCAGGCATCCGCGCCAACGACGATGTGACTCTTCAAGTAGAGGAAAAAAGCATTCATGCTCTCTTGGGAGAAAACGGGGCCGGAAAATCCACGCTGATGTCGATTTTATTCGGTCTGTATCAGCCGACCCGCGGCACGATTAAAGTGCGGGGACAGGAAGTAAAAATAACAGACCCGAATGTCGCCAACAGCCTGGGGATCGGGATGGTGCATCAGCATTTTAAATTGGTAGAATGCTTTACGGTCACTGAAAATATTATTCTCGGACTGGAACCGAAAACAAAATTCTATACCACGGATATCAAATCGGCGGCGCAGCGGATTCAGCAGCTGAGCGAAATGTACGGGCTGAACGTCGACCCGTATGCCAAGATTCAGAATATCTCGGTCGGCATGCAGCAGCGCGTCGAAATTTTGAAGATGCTTTACCGCAATGCGGACATTTTGATCTTTGACGAACCGACGGCGGTGCTGACGCCGCAGGAAATCCATGAGCTGATGGAAATCATGCGCAATCTGACCAAGGAAGGCAAGACGATTATTTTAATCACGCATAAATTGAAGGAAATTAAGGAAGTCGCCGATGTGTGCACCGTATTGCGGCGCGGCCGGTGCATGGGGACGATTCAGGTCGCGGAAACTTCGGAAGAGGAAATGGCAAAGCTGATGGTCGGCCGGGAAGTCGATTTCGGCGTTGAGAAGCAAGCTCAGCAGCCCGGCAAGGTCGTGCTGGAGATCGAGCATTTGAAAGTCAAAAACTCCAAGGGGCTTTTAGGCGTGAAGGATTTCAGTCTGCAGGTGCGCGCCGGTGAAATTGTCGGCGTGGCAGGCATCGACGGCAACGGACAGACGGAGCTGGTGTATGCGCTGACCGGACTGGCGAAGGCGGAAGGCGGCAAGGTGCTGCTTAACGGCAAGGATATCACGCACAGCTCAATCAAGCACCGGATCGAAGCCGGGATGGGCCATATTCCGGAAGATCGGCATAAGCATGGTTTGATTCTGGATTTCAAACTGAAAGAGAACATGGTTATTCACAGCTATAACGAAGCGCCGTATGCGAAGAACGGCCTGCTTCAGATGGCGGCGATCGACAGGAAAACCGACGAACTGATCGAAATGTTCGACGTCCGCAGCGGTCAGGGCCGGGAAACGATTACCCGCAGCATGTCCGGCGGCAATCAGCAGAAAGCGATCATCGCCCGGGAGATCGACCGCAGTCCAAAGCTGCTGATCGTCGTTCAGCCGACGCGGGGACTGGATGTCGGCGCGATCGAGTACATCCATAAACGGATCGTGCAGGAACGCGACAACGGCAAGGCAATTCTGCTTGTTTCGCTGGAGTTGGACGAAGTGCTGGCGCTGTCTGATCAAATTGCCGTGATGTTCAACGGCGAGCTGACCGGCTGGGTCAAAGCGGAAGAGACGGATGAAAACGAGCTGGGTCTGATGATGTCCGGTTCGATCCGGAAGGGGGTTGGCGAAGCATGAAAAAAAGAGAAAAACTGGCAGCTCCGTTAATCGCGGTTCTGCTGGGTCTGTTAGTCGGCATGATCATCGTCATCGCCAGCGGGAAATCGCCGGTGCTGCTGATCTCGGCGATTGTCAAAAGCTTCTGCGGCTTTGACATCCTGGCGCCGGGACCGATCAACCCGCGCTACTTCGGCGAGTTTATCGTCTTCTCGATGCCGCTGATTTTGACCGGTCTGGCGGTCGGGTTCGCTTACCGCACCGGTTTGTTCAACATCGGCGGCGAAGGTCAGGTCATGGTCGGGGCGCTGGCGGCGACCGTCGTCGGCATTCTCGTACCGCTGCCGCCGGTGCTGCACGCGATCGTCTGTTTGATCGCCGGCGGCGCTGCCGGGGCATTATGGGCCTTTTTACCTGGCTTTTTGAAAGTCAAACGGAATATCTCGGAAGTCGTCACGGCGATCATGATGAACTATGCCGCGCTGTACTTCTGCAACTACATCTTAAAGGCGCTGCCGGGTTCAACCCAGACCCGTACAGTGGATCTGCCGGCCTCGGCGCTGATCAAATCGGATTTTCTCAAGCAGATCACGAATAATTCCCGCCTGCATTGGGGCATTCTGGTCGTCATTCTGGCGGTGATTGTTTATCACATCGTCATTGAGAAGACGACGTTCGGCTACAGTCTGCGGGCAACCGGCTTCAATGCCGAGGGCGCACGTTATGCGGGCATGAAGGTTGAACGCAACGTCGTCTATGCGATGATGATTTCCGGCGTTATGGCCGGGCTGGCAGGAGCGATCATGGTCTTGGGCACCTTCGGCTACGGACGCGTGCTGAATACGGCGGAAAACTACGGCTTTGACGGCATCGCCGTCGCGCTGGTCGGCGGGTGCAACGCGATCGGCATCTTCTTTGCCGGCTTGTTGTTCGGTCTGCTGAAGGTGGCGCAGCCGCTGATGCAGTCGATGCAGATTCCGAAGGATATCGCAACGATCATCTCCTCGACCATCATCATGTTAGTCGCGATGCAGAACGGCATCATCTTCATTATGAACTGGTTGTCAAAAAAGAAAGAAACGGCGGAGAAAGGAAGTGAAGAAGCATGAGTTTGTTCTATAACATGTTTACGATCACTCTGATGATCTCGGCTCCGATTATCATCGCGGCGCTGGGCGGCTTGTTCAGCGAACGCAGCGGCGTCGTCAACATTGCGCTGGATGGCATCATGCTGGTCGGAGCGTTTGTTACCGCAGCGGTGGTTGTGGTGCTGGATCCGACCGGAGCCAACAGTAAGACGGCGATTCTGATCGGCTTGATCGCGGGCATGGCGGCCGGCGTGGTCTTCTCCCTGCTGCATGCCTATGCGAGCATCGACCTGAACGCGGACCAGACGGTTTCCGGGACGGCGCTGAACTTGCTGGCGGCCGGCATCACGGTCTATCTGTGCCAGATTTTCTTCAACCAGCAGCGTACCCCGGCGTTTATCCGCGGTATCACGCGCATTGATGTGCCGGTCTTAAAGGACATCCCGGTATTGGGCGAGATGTTCTTCAAGCAGGTGCATCCGACCTTCTATCTGACGATCATCCTCGTCTTTGTAACCTGGTTTGTCGTCTTTAAAACACCGTTCGGTCTGCGCATGCGCTCCTGCGGTGAATTCCCGCAGGCTTCTGCGTCGATGGGCATCAACGTCCGCCGGATGCGCTATTTCGGCGTGCTGGTTTCCGGCGCGCTGGCAGGCCTGGCCGGGGGCGTCATGGTCTTGACCCAGGACGTTCAGTTTACCGTCGTGACCATTCACGGTTTCGGGTTTATCGCGATCGCGGCGCTGATCTTCGGTAAGTGGAATCCATTCGGCGTCTTAGGCGCCGGCATGTTCTTCGGCTTCTCCCAGACGCTGGGCTTCTACGCGAAGGACATCCCGTTTCTGGCGACGCTGCCGACGGAATTCTTCAGCATGTTCCCGTATGTTCTGACGATCATCGCGCTGGTCATCTTCGCCGGCAAGTCGGTCGGTCCGAAGGCGGCGGGCGAAATATACGATACAGGCAAACGTTAAGACTGAGCCGGCTGAAATTGTGCAATTCCATTCAGCCGGTTTTTCTTTTTCCCTGTTAATTCTGGTATAATCAGTAATAAAGAAAGAAATCAGATTTCATCGCTGATAAGGAAAGAGGATATTGATGAAGATTGAAGAAATCAGAAAATCATGGCGGCAGCTTGTCGCGCAGAAAGAGTTCAAGCAGGTAGCGGAATTGCTGCGGCAAAGTCCGGAGCGGGAAAAAATCATGCAGCGGGGACGGGAGCTGTGCGCGCATACATTTGTGTTCGATCATCCGTGGGACATGGAACGGTGTCTGACGCCGCATACCATGGAAACGATGAATTGGAATCAGGTGTTCAATGACGACGAGGAATGGACATTCATGCTCAACCGCATGGATTACTGGTCGGCGCTGGCCAAAGCGGCGCTGATCAGTCAGGATACGCGCTATCTTGATCAGGCGAAAGACTTTTTGCTTGACTGGATCACGCAGCATCCCCAGATTGAAGCCAGTCTGTCGACGCGTACGCTGGATACCGGCATCCGTGTGGTCAACATGCTGGAATGCGCAGCGCTTTTGGAAGCAGCGGAAAAGCTGAGCGAAGAGGAGCTGACATGGATTCTTACAAGCGTAGAGAATCAGCTGGCGTATTTGAAAGCGAATTATATTGAGAAATACACCTTGAGCAACTGGGGCAGCATTCAAACCTGCGGGATTATCGTGTGCTCGGCAATGATGGGAAAGGATCCGCGGCAGGATGAAGTCTACCGCTGGGCACTGGAGGAACTGGAAACCCAGATGCAGCTTCAGATCGGATCCGATGGCATGCTTTGGGAACAATCGACGATGTATCATGTCGAGGTGCTCAACAATGTGCTGCGGGTATTGGATTACGCGCAGTATTATCCGATTCCGCTGACGGATGAAATCCGCGAAAAAGCACATGCGATGACTCGGGCGCTGATGCATATGATGATGCCGGATCATCAGATCGAAACCTTCGGCGACTCCGACCGGGTCAATGCCGAGGATGTCATGAACAAAGGCGCTATTTTATTTGACGATCCGCAGCTGCGCGCGATGGGCAGCGATCAGGGCGACAGCGATCTGCTTTTAAACGGCGGGATGCCGGCCTGGCGCAAGCTGCAGACCCTGCCGAAGCAGACGCCGCAGACGTTGCTCTATGCCGGGCAGGATTGCGGCATCGTCGTACGCCGGAGTGATTTCGGCCGGAGCGCAGAATGGATGATGGTGCTTAACGGCGAGCTGGGCAGCGGTCATGGTCATTCGGATAATCTGCATTATTCGATTATCCACCAGGGTCTGCCGTTTGTGATCGACCCCGGCCGCTTCACCTATCGTGAGGATCATCCAGTCCGCGTCGAACTGAAAGGGATGAGCGCGCACAACACGGTGGTTCTGGACGATCAGCCCGGCAGCGTGCCGGATTCCAGCTGGACCTATCAACGGTTTCTGCGTCCGTTGGCAACGCTCATCCGCGATACGCCGGAGGGCTTGTATTGGGAAGGGGGCGTATTGACCGAACAGCCGCAGATGACGCACATCCGGAAGCTGATCATGCTTCCGCAGGGCTGCTGGGTTGTCTGTGATGAGATTTTCTGTGAGGGCGGGCATACCGTTGTCAGCCGGATCCAGCTTGATCCGCAGGCAGAGGTCAGCAGCAATCAATCGGATTGGCAGTTGAAACAGGGAACAGTCAAGCTGAATTATCATCATGAAGGCTTGCCGGTCAGCGTGGAACAGGGACCGTGTTCGCTGCGCTACAACGAATTGCAGGACCATAAAATCCTTGCCAGCCGGGGAACGATGCGCGGATCGTTGTTTCAGGACGAGCTGTTTTATGGCGAGGACTTCCGGCTGGAACCGGCTGAGGTTGTGCAGCCGGGCCGCGGAAAGCTGAGGCAAGAGGAAGTCAGCGCCTGGCGGTTTGTCCGGGGTGAAGAAAGCTATACGTGCGTCATTTTCCATCAGCAGCTTTACCGGGGAAAGAAGATTTTGTATTGCGAAGGGCTGCCGCTGCACAACCAGGCCTGTTTGATTATCAGGAAAGCGGGCTTGAAAAAGCTGATCCGGCTGAAATAAAGCGGGCGGAACTGGGTGTTTAAAGCTGCAGGGAAGCATGAAAAAACTGAAAATAATAAATTGAAATGCCTGCTTGGAATGAATTGGCAAAAGGGGAAGGCGGCGCTGCAAAGGCAGCGCCTGTCATCCCTGACGTTTATTCGCGTGAGGGCAAACTAAAGTGCGCTGACTCTTTGTGAAAAGGGATGCAGCGCTTTTTTTTGACTGATAAAACTTTTTGACTGCCGGTCTTTCTGATCGTGTCCAAAGTCAAGGTCAACGGGTCTATTAAATCATTGCGGCACAAAGACCTTCGCCGCTTAATTCATCAATAAACTGACGGCAACAGGCCTTTTAAAATACAGCGGCATAAAGACCCCGGATTTTCATCTGCTGCCTGTCTTTAATAACGAAAGTCAAAAAAGCTGTGGATTTGTATAGCGATGAAAAGACGGAATATCAACTGGTAAGACGGACGTTTGCGTAAAACAAAAAACAGCGCCGGTTTGCGCAAAAATGGATAGCGGCCTTCAAGAATATAAAAAAGGAGAAAGAATGAAAAAAAGAGAACGCTGAGCGCGTTCTCAAGAAGATAAGAATTAGATTTTAATGGTGTTCTTTTCAATCAATTCCTGTTTCAAATCATAAAGCTGGCGGGAATAATCGACATAATACCGATGCGGATAACGCAGCCGTTTGACTTCCTCCCACAGCGTATCCATCTGCTGCATGCAGTAGTTTTTAACTTCTTCCGTTGTAGGAACAGTATAAACTAACTTGCCATGATCGAAAATCTGTTCCTGCAGCTCGCGCATTTCATAATCCTTGATCCGTTTCTGCTTCCACGGCGCCTGCGGATCAAATAACAGATACTCATCCGTCGGAATTACTTCGTCGCGCAGCGCTAATAAATCGGCGATCGCCTGATGATTCTCTTTGTCATAGAACCGGATGATTTTCTTAAAGCCCGGATTGGTCAGCTTTTCCACGTTGCCGCTGATCTTGATCTTCGGGATAATCTGACCATCTTTTTCATGCGCTACCACTTTGTAGACGCCGCCCAAGACCGGTGTGGATTTGGCGGTGATCATGTTTTCACCCACGCCGAAGGTGTCGATCTTCGCATCCTGCATGATCAGATCGTCGATTAAGAATTCGTCCAGCGAATTGGAAACGACGATCTTGCAGTCGGTCAGACCGGCCGCGTCGAGCATTTTCCGTGCTTTCTTTGACAGATAAGCCAAATCGCCGCTGTCGATCCGGATTCCTTTTAAACGGTGGCCGTTCGGAATCAATTCCTCCTGGGCCACTTTGATCGCGTTGGGAATGCCGGAATGCAGCGTGTCATAAGTATCGACCAACAGGATGCAGTTGTCCGGGGAAACCCGCGCGTAGCTGCGGAAGGCTTCCAGCTCGCTGTCATGCAGCTGAACATAGCTGTGGGCGATCGTACCGCTGACCGGGACGGCATATTTCTGACCGGCAATCGTGCAGGCGGAACCGGCGCAGCCTGCGATGTAAGCGCCGCGGGCCCCTTCGGTGGCGGCGTCGAAGCCATGCGCCCGGCGCGAACCAAATTCCAGGACGGCCCGGCCCTTGCTGGCACGGACGATGCGGTAGGCTTTGGTTGTAGTCAATGTTGGATAGTTGATGCACAAAAGCAGAATGGTTTCCAGAATCTGCGCCTGAATCAAGGTGCCGCGGATGGTGACCAGCGGCTCGTTGGCGAACACCGGCGTTCCCTCCGGAATCGCCCAGACGTCCACGTCCATCGTCATCGTTTTTAAATAATGCAAAAAATCCTCGTCAAAGTAACCCGTCTGCCGCAGATAATCAATCTGCGCGTCCGTGTAATGAAAGTTTTGAACGAAATCAATAAACCGGTGCAGGCCGTTTAAAATCAAGAAGCCGCCGCCGTCTGGAATCGTCCGCACGAACATATCGAAGTAGGCAATTTCCTCATGTTTATTCTCTTTAAAATACGCATACGCCATCGTATATTCGTAAAAATCGGTCAGCAGCATTAAATCTTCGGGTTGCATTTGTTATTCCTCCTCGTTGTTCACGACATGAATACCGGCGTTGGCCATCAATTTCAGCGCCCAGTGCCCATAGTCCTTGGCACTGTGTCCCGGCGCGTCGAAGGTTGCGACCTGATCCTTCGGCACGATGACTTCAATACCCAGATCGTTTTGATTAATATACCCTTTTAAAGATAAAGCAAACTGCAATACGCAAATATCGGTGCAGCAGCCGACGATCATCACGGAACGCAAATTGGTCATCTGCTGGAACACTTCTAAAAACTCAGGCTGAACAAAACCGTTGGTCGAATTCTTTTCCAGGATGATAAATTGATCGGCATAGGGCTTCAACTCCTTGATCAGTTCGCTCTCCTCGCTGTCTTTTAAACAATGCGGCGGAAAGCTGGAAAATTCTTTCGCGCTTTCATTGTGGCAGTCGCGGAAGGCGAGAATCGGGAAATCGCGCTTTAAATAAGCTTTCACAGTATCCAGCACGGCTGGGGTGATCTGATCAATTTTCGGGTCCGCCAAGGCTCCGGTATGGATAAAGCCGTTGATCATGTCGACGACGACCAATAAGGAACGGTCGTCTTTTTCTTTCAGAAAAAGTTCTGTTTTCATCTCTTTGGCCTCTTTTCTTCTTGCTTATTGATTATCATAACAAAATTTTTAAACGATGAAAATGAAATCATCCGAATTTGTCCTGTTTTTTCAATAGAAGAGGAAAACGGGTTTTTTCTAAACGGGAATTTTGCTGAATTTCGGGTCTGATCATCAGCGCGTCAGTTCGCTGCACTCCCTTTGCGGGCGTCTGCTTTCGCAGTCTGATCGCGGGGGAAAAGGAAAGATTTTCTGTTTTTTGCCTGGAAAGTGGGATATACTAGGTAGCGAAGGAGGAACGTTTGATGAGAAAAGAAACCCTTTGTAAAAATGTTGAAATGCATATTCTGGAAACCGGAAAATTCAAGGATGTCATCCTGTCATTCCGTTTTTTTAATGAACTGAAAACTCCGGACAGCTGGGTCAGGACCGTGTTGGCGCTGATGTTGGCAGACCGGTGTGAGAAATATCCGACGAAGCGGGAGGTATCCTGCTGCCTGGATGGATTGTATGGCGCCAGCGCGTCGGCGCGGACGACGACCTATGGTCAGGGACAGATTCTGGAATTCCGCGTCAAAGCTTTGAATGAAAAATATGTCGGCGGGGATCTGTTGCAGCGGCAGATCGCGCTGGCTTCGCAGTTTCTTCTGCATCCGCTGAAAGACGGGGATCAGCTGTCGAACGCATTATTTAAGGAAGCCATGATCAATTTAAAAGCGATGATCCAACGCCGCAGCGACAATCCGGCCTCCTATGCAGCTTCTCAATGCGCGAAACTGCTGGGTGAAGGTCAGGCGTTAGGCATCAGCGTGCTGCCGACGATGGAAGAAGCGGAAACAATTACACTGGCGCAAGTCAGCGAAGCCTATGAAAAAATGATCCGCGAGGACCGAATTGATATTTTTGTGGAGGGACAGGTGGATCCGGCGACCGTGATCTCGCTGTTAAAACACGCGTTCCCATTCGAAGACCGTGAGCTGGAAATCAAAAGCGAATATCTGGCGGAAAAGGAAGCGGCTGAAGAAAAATCTGAAACCCGTTCAATCGATCAGACGACGCTTGTCATGATGTATCCGACGCACGTTGCGCTGAGTGGCCCGGATTACTGGGCGCTGCGCACCGGCAGCTGCATCTTCGGCCAGCTGCCGACGTCGTTATTGTTTCAGGAGGTGCGGGAAAAGCGCAGTCTGTGCTATTCAATCTATTCAAGCATTCTTTCCTACGACGGCGTAATGAGCGTCAGCACAGGAATTGACAAAGCGCATCTGGACGAAGTGAAGGAATTGATCGAGCAGCAGCGCCAGCGCATGGCTGAGGGTGCTTTCGACGAGGAAATGCTGGAGACTGCCAAGGAAATGTTGATCAATTCGATCCTCGCTTCCGAGGATGATCCACTCTCGATGATCAACCGGGAATTCCAGAACTGTCTGCTGGAACAGACGCAGACGCTAGAGCAGATCAGCGACCAGATCCGCAGCGTTACGCGCAAGGCCATCATGAAGCTGTTTGCCGCGATGGAATGCAAAGCGGTGTTCGCATTAATTCAGAAGGAGGACGTCCATGAAGAAAATTGTTAACGCGCAGTTTGACGAAACGTGGTATACGCATACGCTGGATAACGGATTAAACCTGATCTTCTGGCATAAGCCGGAATTTGTCAGCACAGCCGTGGTCTTTGCGACGCCCTACGGCGCTCTGGACTACCGACAGATCGACAAGGACGGCAATCATCTTGATTTTCCAAGCGGAATCGCGCACTTTCTGGAACACAAGTTATTTGAGTCGGATGAAGGCGACGTCATGGATGATTTTTCGCGGATGGGCGCGAATGTCAACGCGTTTACCTCCTACAACGAAACGTGTTATTACTTCACGACCAGTCATGGTGATCTGAAGGAACCGCTGAATCTGTTACTTGACTTTGTGCAGGATCTGCGGATTACCGACGAATCGGTGGAAAAGGAAAAAGGCATCATCAATCAGGAATTGAAGATGTATTTGCAGATGCCGGACAGCCGGTTGATTTTTGAAACGTTTAAGGCGCTGTATCACAAGCATCCGCTTAACCGTGATATCGGCGGGGATGAAAAAAGCGTCAACGCCACAACCCGGCAGCTGTTGGAGGATTGTTACAAGCTGAACTATCATCCTTCCCGCATGACGTTGATCGTCGCAGGACCGCAGGACCCTGAAACGTTGTTGGAATGGATTGAGGAAAATCAGCAGCCGAAGTCGTTTGAGCCGGTCAAGGATGTCGGAAGGTATCTGGAAGAGGAACCCCAGACGGTGGTGTCCAGCCATACGGTCATCCCGATGGACGTCGCCGTCCGCAAGGTCAGTGTGGCGTATAAATTTGCGCCGCTGAAGACCTCGGCCAAAGAGCGGGTGCGCCAGGAGTGGGCGATTCGGTGTCTGCTGGAATCGCATTTCAGCGCGCTGAATCCGGATTATCAAAAATGGCTGGACAATGAAATCATCAACGATTACTTTGGTTATGAAATTGATCTGGGCAAGGATTACGCAATGATGATGTTCTATAATGAAACGGAAGACGCCGCGGCGTTTACCCGATTTGTCGAAGAACAGCTGAATGGGTTGAAGAACCGGGCTGTCGACTATCAGCAGCTGCAGCTGTTAAAACGGCGGTATTTCGGCGAAGCGATGCGGACGTTTAACAATATGGAGGATATTGCGGTGGCGATGATTCGAAATCAGTTCAATGGCGTCAGTTTCTTTGATACCCTGGAAATCATCGGTCAGCTCGATCAGAAGCAGGTGCAGGAAGCGTTCGAGGCCTTGAAATTTGATCAGCGCAGCGTCGTGGAAATCAGTCCGGCCAGAGGTCAGACTGAGGCTTAACAGTCCTTTTGACGGTGCTGAAATAAAATTTAGAAAAAAATCAAAAAATGGAGAATTCTGACTTCTCCGTTTTTTTTGCATATTTTCCGCGTGATAATTCCAGCTAACTATGAAAAAAAGGTTGAATTCGCCGGTTTGCCAGCGGGGAAGGTCTGCGGCATAATGAAGCAGCAAGGAGGAAAGCTATGTTAAATTTCATGGTATTAGTAGGAAAGGTCAAAGAAATTCCCGAAATCCGGCTGACAGCGGCCGGCACAAAAATCGCGACGATGTTGCTGGAGGTCGACCGCGGATTCCGCAACAGCAATGGCGAGTATGATCAGGATGTTTTTAATGTTGTGCTGTGGCGGGGGATTGCGGAAACCTGCGCGGATTTACTGCGTCCCGGTTCGGTTGTCGCGGTGAAAGGCCGGCTGCAGGCGCACAATTACGAGCCGAAGGAGGGGCAGATGTATTACAACGCGGAGATCGTGGCGGAAAAGGTTTCGTTTATTTCAGTGAAACCGCTCAACAATCCGCCGTTAGCGGAAATGGCGGTGTGACGTTTATTTCTTTGTAAGAATTTGCAGATTGTTGGAAATCCGTTTATAAGCTATACTTGAAATCGAAATGAGGGATAATGATGAATGAGAAAATCCTGATCGTCGACGACGATGCGGAAATCGCTCAGCTGGTTTCAGTTTATCTGAAAAACGAAGGTTTTCAAACAACCGTGGAGTACAGCGGAACGGAAGCGTTGAAGTTAATTCGGGACCACAAATTTGACCTTGCGGTTCTTGACGTCATGCTTCCTGACTGCAGCGGATTTCATCTGTGTGAAGAAATCCGCAGCCATTATAATTATCCGGTCATCATGCTGACGGCCAAAGGCGAGGATATTGATAAGATTACGGGGCTGACAATCGGGGCTGACGATTACATCACCAAGCCGTTTAATCCGGTTGAAATGACAGCCCGCGTCAAAGCGCAGCTGCGCCGGTATATGCGCTATAATTCCCAGAAGCGGGACGATAATATCATTGATTTTCAGGGATTAATCTTAAATTGCAGCACGCATGAATGCACGCTGTATGGAGAAAAGCTGAATCTGACGCCGACGGAGTTTTCAATTCTTCAGATGTTGTGTGAGAATCGGGGCAAGGTCATCAGTTCGCAGGATTTGTTTGAAAGCATCTGGAAGGAAAAATACTTCGAGTCCAACAATACGGTGATGGTCCATATCCGGCGCATCCGCGAAAAGATGCACGAACAGCCGCGCAATCCGAAATTCATAAAGACGGTGTGGGGAATGGGGTATAAAATTGAAAAATAGCCTGCGACGATTTAAGATCCGGCTGTTTCTGGAGTTAAGCCTGCAGATTGTCGGCGCGATTCTGCTGCTTTTACTGGGACTGCGGCTGGTCGATGGAATTTTAAATGATTTTATTGCGAATTTTCTATTCTCACTGGACAGCGACCTGTATCGGTTCTGCGTACGCAACAAAGCGGCGCTGTTGTTTTTAATCGGTTCCGGCACGATTATGATCGTCATCTATTTTACGATCCGTAAGACTTCGAACTATCTGGAACAAATCATCACCTCGATCAACCAGGTTTTTAATAAAGATGAGAATTTGGTCGTGCTGCCGACGGATTTTAAGGAAATTGAGAATCAGCTGAATTCGATTAAATTTGAAACGCTGCGCAGCGAACAGGCGCAGCAGCAGGAACAACAGAAGCGCGATGATCTGGTCGTTTATCTGGCGCATGATTTAAAGACGCCGCTGACCTCGATTATCGGATATCTGTCGTTGTTGAACGATGAGAAAGAAATCAGCGAGGAACTGCGCGGGAAATACACGCAGATCGCTTTGGAGAAAAGCTATCGGCTGGAAAGTCTGATCAATGAATTCTTTGATATTACACGGTTTGCGCTGCAGAAACAGACGCTCAATAAAGAACCCGTGAATTTAAGCGTCATGCTGCAGCAGCTGACCGACGAGTTTTATCCGTTGTTTGAGGAGCGGCAGGTTCAGTGCAGGCTGCAGCTGAAAGAGGGCGTGATGATCGAGGCTGACGCCGACAAACTGGCGCGGGTATTTGATAACCTGCTGCGGAATGCATTGGCGTATTGCGACAGGAACAGCGATATCGAGATCACCATGCAGGAAAACGCCGGCGGGGTGGAGCTGATGTTCGCCAATATCGGACCGCAGCTGAGCGACGATCAGATCAGCCTGTTATTTGAGAAGTTCTACCGCGCGGATCCTTCGCGCAGCGCCGCTACCGGCGGCGCGGGATTGGGACTGGCGATCGCCCGGGATATCGTGGAGATGCACGGCGGCACGATCAACGCTGTCGGTCAGGGCAAGCGGATTGAATTCCATCTGCACTTTCGCGCTCTGCCTAAAAACACAGTCCGGAAAGTACCGCTGGATAAAGCTTGAAAAGGAGAAAAGGAGGCTGTGTTTGCGCCTTCTTTTTTTGATTTTGAGCAAAAACCGCTGAAACAGGTGCTTTGCCCCGGATTTCTTGGTATAATAAATCCCGGATAAGAAATTTGCAGGAAAGGAAGAAACAAGTATGGCATTTGAATCGTTGACAGAGCGGCTGAATAAAGCGTTTAAGAATATCAGCGGCCAGGGCAAACTGACTGAAAAAAACATGGACGACATGCTTCGGGAAGTCCGGCTGGCTTTGCTGGAAGCGGACGTCAATTACAAGATCGTCAAAGATTTTTTAGTAAAGGTTAAGGATAAAGCGGTAGGGCAGGAGGTCTATACCTCGCTGAATCCGTCGCAGATGGTCGTTAAGATCGTTCACGACGAACTGGTCGCACTTTTAGGTGAGAAGGAAGCGACGCTGAACTTTAAGGAATCCGGCATGACCGTCGTCATGATGGTCGGTCTGCAGGGAACCGGTAAAACCACGTCTGTCGGCAAGATTACTTCGCTGTTAAAACGAAAATATAATAAGCATCCGATGTTGATCGCGGCGGACGTCATTCGTCCGGCGGCGATTGAGCAGCTGCAGACGTTAGGCAAGGAAGTCGGGGCCGAAGTGTTCTCGCTGGGAACGGAAACCGACGCTGTGGAAACGGTCCGTCAGGGCCTGGCGCATGCGAAGGAAATCGGCGCGGATATTGTGTTGATCGATACGGCCGGCCGTCTGCACATCGACGAAGCGCTGATGGAAGAACTGGCGAAGATCAAGGAAATTGCCAAACCGGACGATATTCTGTTAACCGTCGACGCGATGACCGGTCAGGATATCATCAACGTCGCGCAGGCGTTCCATGAAAAGCTGGACGTCACCGGCTTAGTCGTCACCAAACTCGACGGCGATTCCCGCGGCGGCGGCGTCTTGTCCGTCCGTTCGATCACTCAGGTGCCGGTAAAATTTATCGGTTTGGGTGAAAAGATGGAAGATCTCGACGTCTTCTATCCAGACCGCATGGCCGACCGGATTCTCGGTATGGGCGACATCATGACCTTAGTCGAACAGGCCCAGGAAAAGATGGATCTGGAACAATCCGAAAAGAGCGCCCGCAAGATGATGGAAGGCACCTTTACGCTGGACGATATGCTTCAACAGGTCGAACAGGTTCAGAAGATGGGCTCTTTAGGCAGCATCATGAAGCTGATTCCGGGACTCAATCAGTTCGCTTCCCAGCTTGACGATGAAAAGACAACGAAGCAGATGAATCGTTCCAAAGCGATCATCCTGTCCATGACCAGGGAAGAACGTCAGGATCCGGGTATTCTGCGCGCCTCCCGCAAGAAAAGAATTGCGGCCGGCAGCGGCACGACCGTGCAGGAAGTCAACGCGCTGGTCAATCAGTTTGAGAAGACCCGCCAGATGATGAAGCAGATGGCGCAGATGCAAAAGGGCGGCAAGCTGAATATGAACGCTCTGATGGGGCAGAAGAAGGGCATGAACATCCCGCTGAACCCACGCCGCCGCAAGTGGTAAAAAGCAGAAATACAAGAAAATGAAGCCTGTAAAGGAAAAACACTTGACAGGCTTTCTTTTTATGATATGATGAGTAAGTAATTTTCAGGAGGTATAGAAAAATGGCTGTTAAACTGCGTTTAAAGAGAATGGGTGCTAAGAAGGCTCCGTTTTACAGAATAGTCGCTGCGGATTCCCGCTTCCCAAGAGACGGACGTTCCATCGAAACGATCGGATACTACAATCCGACAACGAATCCGGCTACCGTTAAGATTGATGCGGATCTGGCAATGAAGTGGCTGAGAAACGGCGCGCAGCCTTCCGATACAGTTCGCAATCTGTTGTCCGGCGAAGGTCTGATGAAGCGTTTGCACGAAGAAAAAAACGCGAAGTAAAGTATGGCAGAACTCGATCTGGAGAAAGTCTTACTGAACCTGGTCAAGCCGATGGTGGAAGACCCGGACAGTGTTTCAGTGAAGTCGCTGCCAAGTCTTAACGAAAACGAGATCCTGTTAGTGGTGTATGCCAAGAGCGAGGATATCGCCCGTTTGATCGGCCGCCAGGGAAGCATGGCTTCCGCGCTGCGGCAGCTGATGAACGTGCCGGCCCGGATCGAAAACCGCCGGATTTCGGTAAAATTTGAGTCGTATTAAGAAGGATGCCCTGCATCCTTTTTTCAAAGCAGAGAAGGGGGAAGCCGGATGAAGAAAATGATCATTGGCAAAATTGTCAACACCTTTGGTATCCGCGGAGAGTTGAAGGTGGTTCCGGATACGGATTTCATTGAAGAACGCTTTGCGCCGGGACAGACGTTGATCGTCTGCCTGCCGGAAGGTGAGGCAGAGGTCACGATCGCGTCGGTTAAGGAACATAAAGGTCTTTTGCTTGTGCTGCTGGAAGGCGTGACGAACATCAATCAGGTAGAACATTTCAAGGGCTGCGAACTGGCAGTTGATCAGGACGCCCTGCCGCCCTTAGCGGAGGGTGAATATTATTTCTTCCAGCTCAAGGGCTTAAAAGCGATTGATCCGCAGGGGAACGAATTGGGGACTGTCGTGCGGATGGAAGCCTCGGCGGCGCAGAATCTGATCCGATTGAAAAAACCGGACGGCAAGCAGGCGTTAATTCCGTACATCGACGTTTTTGTGAAGCAGGTTGATCTGCAGGCCAAAACGATCACGCTCGATCTGATCGAGGGACTGTTATGAAAATCACGATCCTGACGCTGTTCCCCGAAATGTTTGAGGGCTTTTTGACGACGTCGATCATCAAGAAAGCCCGCCTGAAGGGGCTGGCGGAAATTGAAGCGGTCGATATCCGCGAATTTACCGACGATAAGCACAACCGCGTCGACGAATATCCTTTCGGGGGCGGTCAGGGGATGATCATGAAATGCCAGCCGGTGCTCGATTGTCTGAAAAGCGTCCGGACGCCCCAAAGCCGGGTGCTGCTGATGGGACCGACCGGCCAGCAATTTAACCAGGCCAAGGCCCGCGAGTTGGTAAAACAGGATCACCTGATTCTTTTGTGCGGTCATTACGAGGGCTTCGATGCGCGGATCCGCGCGTATGTCGACGAGGAGATCAGTATCGGCGACTATGTGCTGACCGGCGGCGAACTGGCTTCCATGGTGATCACCGATGCGGTGACGCGCCTGGTGCCGGGCGTGATCACGGAAGAAAGTCATCTCGATGAATCGTTTGAGAACGGCCTGCTGGAATATCCGCAGTATACCCGGCCGGTGGATTATGAGGGTCACACCGTGCCGGAGGTGCTGCTTTCCGGCCATCATGAAAACATCCGCAAATTCCGGCTGAAGGAGTCGCTGCGGCTGACGCTCCAGGTGCGTCCGGACTTGTTGGAAAACCGGAGCTTCACCAAGGAAGAACGGAAGCTTCTGGATGAAGTGCTGGAAGAGGAAGAAGCGAAAGCGGAGGCATTTCTGCAATCAGAAAGTCCGGAAAATCAGGAGAATCTGGAATAAAAAGGATTGCTTTTTGACCTCGCGTATGTTATAATAATACAGCTTAATAGCGTCCATGTTCCGCTGATTCTGCTGAATGAATGAGCATCGGATAAAATCGAGATTTGAAAAGGAGAAAAAGTATGAATCTGAATTTAGTCAACGAAATCACAAAAGATCAGCTCCGTACCGACATTCCGGAATTCCGTCCGGGCTGCACAGTCAGAGTTGACGTCAAGATCAAAGAAGGCGACAAGTCCCGTATCCAGGCGTTCGAAGGTCTGGTCATCGCGAAGAAGGGCAGCGGCATCGCTGAAACCTTCACGGTTCGTAAAATGTCCAGCGGCGTCGGCGTTGAAAGAACATTCCCGCTGCATTCGCCAATCATCGACAAGATTACCGTCGTCCGTCGAGGCAAGGTCAGAAGAAGCAAGCTGTTCTATCTGCGCGGCCTGTCCGGCAAAGCGGCTCGTATCAAAGAAATTCGCTAGTCGAAGCCGGAGCTATCCGGCTTTTTCTTTTGTTGCGCCCCAAAGCGGCGCAGGGAGGAGTTGCCATGGAAGAAAACAAACAAGCGCCGATCAACTGGGGACGGGAGATTCTGGATTTCCTGAAGATGCTGCTGATCAGCATCGTCGTCGTGTTCCTGTGCACGCGGTTTTTAATCCGGCCGGTGCGGGTCGACGGCGATTCCATGTATCCGACGCTGCACAACAACGCGATCGGGTTTTCCAATATTCTGACTTACCGGATGCAGGGCTTAAAGCGTTTTGATATCGCGATCATCTATGTGCCGGAGAAGAAGGAATATCTTGTCAAGCGCGTGATCGGACTGCCGGGGGAAACGATCGAATACCGTCAGGATCAGCTGCTTGTCAACGGCGAAGCTGTGGCAGAAGATTTCTTCGATCAGGACTACAAGCGCAGCCAGAGCGCCAACGGCAGCTTCACCCAGGATTTTGGACCGGTGACGCTGGCGGATGACGAATACTTCATGCTCGGCGACAATCGTCCGTATTCCAGCGATTCCCGCTGGTACGGCCCGTTTAAGAAGGAACAGATCAAGGCGAAGGACGTTGTCGTGCTGTTCCCGTTTCAACAGATAGGAGTGCATTGATATGACCATTCAGTGGTTTCCCGGGCACATGACAAAAGCCAGACGGGAAATGCAGGAAAATTTAAAGCTGGTCGATTTAGTGATCGAGCTGCGCGACTGCCGGATTCCGCTGTCTTCCAAAAATCCGATGCTGGATGAAATCATCCAGATGAAACCCCGTTTGATCGTGCTGTCAAAAAAAGATAAAGGCGAAGCGGAAATCACCCAGCAGTGGATCGAGAAGCTGAAGGACGATACGACGCTGGTCATCGCCGCCGATCTGCTTCACGACTCGTTTGTGCCGAAGCTGACGCAGGCCTGCAAGGAAGTCATGAAGGAAAAAATCGAACGGATGATCCGCCGGGGAATCCGGCCGCGCGCCATCCGCGCGATGGTGGTCGGCGTGCCCAATGTCGGCAAATCCACGATGATCAACCGGCTCGCAGGCAAGAAGATCGCCCAGACCGCAGACCGGCCGGGCGTTACCCGTTCCCTGCAGTGGGTCAAGCTGAACAAGGATGTCGAGCTGCTTGATACCCCGGGTGTGCTGTGGCCGAAATTTGAAGATCCGACCGTCGGTTTTCATCTTGCGCTGACCGGCGCGATCCGCGATGAAATCTTACCGAAGGAGGAGGTCGTGGTCTATGCCCTGAAATGGCTCAGCGTCAACGAGCCTCAGCGGTTAAAGGAACGCTACGCGCTGGAGAACCTCGCCGCGGATCCCTATGCGCTTTTGACGCAGATCGCCGTTGCCCGCAAGCATTTGAATAAGCAGGGCGAGGCAGACCTCACGCGCACGATCGACATGGTGATCAACGAAATCCGCAACGATAAGCTGGGACCGATCAGCTGGGAGCGTCCGGCATGAATCATCAGGCTGGATTGGAATATGAGCGCAGCTTCTGGGATCAGGGCAAGCATGTCGTCGGCATCGACGAAGCGGGTCGGGGACCGATTGCCGGGCCGTTGGTCGTGGCGGGAGCCGTGTTCGACATCGGCTACGCGAATTCTGAAATCTACGATTCCAAAGCGCTGAGCGAGAAAAAACGGGAGAAGCTGTTTTCGCTGATCCTGCGGGAAGCCCGCTGCTACAAGATTAAAATCGTCACCCCGGAAGAAATCGACACGCTCAATATCTACCGCGCAACGCAGAAAGCGATGGAAGAAATCGCCTGTGAAATTAACGCGGAAGCCGTATTGACCGATGCGATGCCCCTGCTTCACTGCGCCAAGCCGACGCTGTCGATCATCAAAGGCGATCAGAAGAGCCTGTCAATCGCGGCCGGCAGTATTCTGGCGAAGGTTGTACGGGATCATATCATGCTGGGCTACGACCGCTTATATCCGGACTACGGCTTTGCCAGGCACAAGGGATATCCGACCAAAGCGCATCTGGAAGCGATGGAGAAATACGGCGTGCTGCCATTCTACCGCAAAAGCTACGGTCCGGTTGCCCGGATGAATCAGATGACGCTGGATTTGGATTGATCGTGATCATTTCCCGACCGTTGAGATAAGTGAGATTGAACAAGGAAAGAAAATGGTCTGCCTCTTACGGATCATTTTTTTGCTTTTGAGGATCGCGGGGATTCGAGGAGGGCGGACCGGAACTGCGGAATCCTTGGAACAGCCATTGGCCGATTTTTAACGTGATTTAGGCTTAACGGTAAAAAAAACGGGCTGTTGGTAAAAAAAACAGGATTTTTGGAAAATCCTGCGTATATCTTTTATAGAAGGGATTCGGTGAAGATATGCGGAAACAAATTTTAGGGCTGGCCCTGCGTTATCAGGGGGAATGGGAAAAGATCACGGAAGGACTGAAACGGGGAGAGAAACCACCCTGCCCAGCGATTGCCGTTCCGTATGTGACCTGGGCGGATGCGGAGTATCCGGCGCTGCTGCGGCAGCTGCGCTTTCCGCCCTGGATTCTGTTTTACCAGGGGAATCTGGCGCTAGCCGATCTGCCGGCGACGGGGATCGTCGGTTCACGGCGAGCCTGCCGCTATGGCTTAACGATGACGGAACGCTGCTGCGGGGCGTTAAAGGACGAGGTGATCGTCAGCGGGCTGGCGCTGGGGATCGACGGGGCAGCCCACCGGGCAGCCTTGCGGTTATGCCGGGGCACGATCGGAATCGCCGGCTGCGGACTGGACCGGCCCTATCCGGCGTATAACCGTGATTTATATACGGAACTGCCGAAAGCCAATCTGCTGCTGAGCGAATATCCGCCTCAGACGCCGCCGCTGAAGCATCACTTTCCTTGGCGCAACCGGCTGATCGCCGCGCTGAGCGACCGGATCGTCGTCATGCAGGCGGGATTTCACAGCGGCACGATGCTGACGGTCAACGAAGCGATCGAGCTGAACCGGGAGGTCTGGTGTTTGCCCTATCCCGCAATGAATAAGGAAGGCGAGGGCTGCAACCTGCTGATCAGTCAGGGCGCGGAAATTCTAATGGAGCCCTCCCAGCTGACGCGAACGCCGCAGGAACGGCGTCAAGCCTGTAAAAACCGTGTTAAAACCATGAAATTTTAAAAAGACATTTGTAATTTCCTTGAAGTTATGGCAATATAGGTTATTGGAACTGAGAAGGACTCAGTAGTAAGGAGGATGACGATGAAAAATTTAGTCATTGTCGAGTCGCCGTCAAAATCAAAAACAATCGAAAAATACTTGGGTAAGGATTACGAAGTAGTTTCCTCCAAGGGACATATCCGCGATCTGGCCATTAAAGGAAAGGATGGCCTGGGCGTCGACGTCAACGACAATTTCAAAGCAACTTACAGCATCAGCGATGATAAAAAAGAAACCGTCAAAGAATTGAAAGCCAAGGCGAAGAAAGCCGATCAAGTCTATCTGGCAACCGACCCCGACCGCGAAGGGGAAGCGATTTCCTGGCATTTAGCCAGCGAATTGAAGCTGGACGTCGACCAGGACAACCGCGTCGTGTTCAACGAAATCACCAAGGATGCGGTGCTGCAGGCGTTTGATCATCCGCGTAAAATTGATATGGACCTCGTCCATTCCCAGGAAACCCGTCGGATTCTCGACCGGATCATCGGCTTTAAGCTGTCCAAGCTGCTCAAATCCAAGATTCGCAGCAAGTCGGCCGGCCGCGTGCAGTCGGTCGCTTTAAAGCTGATCGTCGAGCGGGAAAAAGAAATCAAAGCGTTCGTGCCGGAAGAATACTGGACGCTGGACGCCAAGTTCAAAGAGGACGATAAGGAATTCAGCGCGGCGTTAGCCAAGATTCAGGGTAAGAAGGCGGAGATTAAAAATAAGGAACAGGCCGACGAGGCGCTGGCTGCCTGCCAGGGACCGATGACCGTGACCGCGTTAAAGAAGCAGGTCCGCAAAAAGGAAGCCAAGCCGCCGTTAATCACCTCGACGCTGCAGCAGGAAGCGTCCACCAAGCTGAGTTTTTCCGCCAAGAAGACGATGCAGGTCGCGCAGAAGCTGTACGAAGGCGTCGAACTGGAAGATCACAGCGAAGGTCTGATCACCTATATGCGTACCGATTCCACGCGGTTAAGCAACGTCTTTATTGAAGCCGCGCACGATTTTATTGTCGGTCGCTTTGGTAAGGAATACTGGGGCAAGTACAAGATTAAAAATGATGAAAATTCACAGGACGCGCATGAAGCGATCCGTCCGACAAATCTGGAAAATGAGCCGGACAAGGTGAAGAAATACTTAACGCCGGATCAGTACAAGCTCTACAAGCTGATTTATGCCCGCGCCGTGGCTTCGTTAATGGCGCCGAGCAAATCCAACACCGTCAGCGTTGTCCTGTCGATTAACGGCTACGACTTCAACGCCAGCGGCACGCAGTTGGCGTTCGACGGTTATTTAAAAATGGTTTCCGACTATGAGTCCAGCAAGGACGTGCTGCTTCCGGATCTCAGCGAGGGCCAGCAATGCACGCCGGTTTCGCTGCTGGGCAATCAGCACTTTACGGAACCGCCGCTGCGGTATTCCGAAGCCCGGCTGATCAAGGAGATGGAAGAGGAGGGCATCGGTCGTCCGTCGACCTATTCGATGATCATCGACACGATCCAGCAGCGCGGTTACGTCGAATTGAAGAAAGCCAGCGAATCAAGCAAGACGAAAGTCTTTTTCCCGACTGAACAGGGTGAGCTGACCTCGCAGAAGCTGGAAGAATTCTTCAACGAGATCATCAACGTCCGCTATACGGCGAACATGGAAACCGAGCTGGATGAAATCGCCGAGGGCGGGCGTGATCACGTGCAGTCGCTGAAGGAGTTCTACGACAAATTTGAACCGTTGGTCGACAATGCCTATCAAAATATGGAAAAGATGGAGCCGGAAAAAATCGGCGAGCTCTGTCCGGATTGCGGCGGCGAGTTAGTCATCCGCCAGGGCCGCTTCGGCAAGTTCATCAGCTGCCTGAACTATCCGCAATGCAAATACACGCGCAAAATCGAAGCGCCGGAAAAAGAAAAACCGGAGCCGACCGGCAAGATCTGTCCGGAATGCGGCGGTGAGCTGCTCAAGCGCAAAAGCCGCTATGGCAACTATTTCCTGGGCTGTTCCAATTTCCCGAAGTGCCGGCATATTGAAAATATCGAAGGCGAGAAGAAACCAACCTTCCGCCGGAAAGGGAAGAAAAAGGATGACGAGTAGGGTAACGGTCGTCGGCGCGGGGCTGGCGGGCTGCGAGGCGGCCTGGCAGCTGGCACAGCGGGGCATCGCGGTGACGTTAGTCGAAATGCGGCCGGAAAAAATGACGCCGGCGCACAAGACAGGCAAGTTTGCCGAGCTGGTCTGTTCCAACTCGCTGCGCTCCGACGCTCTGACCAACGCCGTCGGGGTGCTGAAAGCGGAAATGCGGCGGCTGGATTCCGTCATCATGAGCGTCGCAGATCAATACAAAGTGCCGGCCGGCAGCGCGCTGGCGGTCGACCGTGAAGCGTTTTCAGAAGCGGTGACGGAAAAAGTCAGCGGCCATCCGTTAATTGAAGTCGTTCATCGCGAGGTGACGGAAATTCCGGAAGGCCCGTGTATTATCGCCAGCGGCCCGCTGACCAGCGACGCGCTGAGCCGGCAGATTCAGGCGTTTTTCAATCAGGAATCCTTTTACTTTTACGATGCGGCCGCGCCGATCATCGACAAGGACAGCATCGACTTTACCCAAGCCTATTACAAATCCCGCTACGATAAGGGCGAGGCGGATTACATTAACTGTCCGATGGACAAAGCTCAGTTCGAGGCGTTTTACGACGCCTTAATCCACGCGGAAAGCGCGCCTGTCCACGAACATGAAAAAGAGATTTATTTTGAAGGCTGCATGCCGTTTGAGGAAATGGCGCGGCGCGGGGAAAAGACCTTGTTGTTCGGCCCGATGAAGCCGGTCGGTCTGGAACGTCCCGACGGCAGCCGGCCTTACGCCGTCGTGCAGCTGCGTCAGGACAACGCCGCCGCAAGCATGTATAACGTCGTCGGCTTCCAGACACATTTAAAATGGCCGGAACAGCGCCGCATCCTGCGGATGATTCCGGGCCTGGAAAACTGCGAGATCCTGCGCTATGGCGTCATGCACCGCAACAGCTATATCAATTCGCCGCTTTGCCTGCGGCCGACTTACCAGACCGTCAAGCGCGAAGATCTGTTTTTCGCGGGGCAGATGACCGGGGTGGAAGGGTATATCGAATCGGCGGCCAGCGGCTTAAATGCCGGCCTCCAATGCGCCCGGCTTGTGCTGGGGTTAACGCCGGAGCCGTTTCCGCAGACATGCATGATCGGCGCGATGGCGCATTACATCACGCATGCCGACCCGAAGCATTTCCAGCCGATGAACGCAAACTTCGGCATTCTGCCGTTAGTGCAGAAAGTGAAAAAGAGCGAACGCAAGGAAGCGTATGGCATCCAGGCGTTAAACGAGCTGGCGCAGTTTCAGCAGTCGCTGTCATGGAACACGAAGTAACGCCGGAAGAAGCCGCGAAAAAACAGCTGATGAGCGTGGCTGAGGAATTCGTTGAATTCATCGTGGCCCGCCGCAGCGGTTCCCCAGCCACCGCCGACAGCTACGGCCGTGATCTGGAACGCTTCGCAGCCTATCTGGCTGAAAAAAAGATTACGGATTTCGGTCAGGTCGACAAAGCGGTGATGTTTGATTATGTCACGCTTCTGCGCAGCGGCAAAATTACCCGCGGCAAGATCAGCGACAGCTCGTTTTCGCGGATGTTGTCGACGCTGCGGTCCTTTTATCACTATTTAATCCGGTACAAAGGCGTCAAGGTCAACCCGACGCGGGGGCTGCGTGCGCCTAAGCTTAACCGCACGATTCCGGAGTTTCTGACGTTTGATCAGATGATGACGCTGTTCGATTCGTTCGATCTGAACGATCCCGCGGCGCTGCGCAACCGCGCGATTCTGGAAACGATGTATGCCTGCGGGCTGCGCGTCAGCGAGGTGTGTTCGCTGACCCTGGCCGAGCTGGATCTCAATGAGCGGATCCTGACGGTGACCGGCAAGGGCGACAAGCAGCGGATCGTGCCGTTCTATAAACGTTTGAGAACACTGCTGATGCGGTATCTGCGGGATTCCCGGGCGCTGTATCTCAAGGAAGAGCACGGCTTTGTGTTTGTATCGCAGCGCGGGGCGCCGATCACGCCGCGGGCGGTGCAGCTGATTCTGGCCCAGGCTGGGCAGGATGCGGGACTGAACCAGCCGCTGCATCCGCACATGCTGCGGCATTCGTTCGCGACGCATCTGCTGGACAACGGCGTCGACCTGCGCACAGTCCAGGAACTGCTGGGGCACAGCTCGCTGTCAACGACGCAGATTTACACGCATGTGACCGTCGATCGGCTTAAGCAATCGGTTGACGCAGCGCATCCGCATTCACAATCCATTCTAAAAAATCGGAAAACTGTCAAAATTAGTTAAAATCAGGCTTAAACAGGGCACTTTTGGATTGCATCCAGGAGTGCCTTATGATATATTAATACATGGCATCCGCGAATAAAGGGTGCACTACACACATCATGGATTCACTGCTCCGTGCTTGAGCGATCAAGTTGCAGTGTTGGAAGTGATGGAGGATATAACGGAAAGTGAGGAAATTAAAAATGTCAGTTGTATCTATGCGTAAAATGCTCGAAAGCGGCGTTCATTTCGGACACCAGACCCGTCGTTGGGATCCGAAGATGAAACCGTATATCTACACGGCGAAAAACGGCGTCTACATCATCGACCTGGCGAAGACGCAGCAGAAGCTGGACGAAGCGTATGAAGCGATGAAGGCGATTGCGGAAAAGGGCGGCAAGGTTCTGTTTGTCGGCACAAAGAAGCAGGCTCAGAGCGTCGTTCTGGACGAAGCGCTGCGTTCTGGTTCCTTCTATGTCAACCAGCGTTGGCTGGGCGGCATCCTGACGAACTACCGCACGATTCAGAAGCGCATCAAGCGTCTGCTGGAAATTGAAGAAATGGAAGCTTCCGGTTCGATCAACGTCTATCCGAAGAAGGAAGTCGCTCAGATCCGCAAGGAAGCGGCTCGTCTGGAAAACTTCTTAGGCGGCATCAAAGAAATGAAGAAGCTGCCGGATGCGATCTTCGTTGTTGACCCGAAGGAAGAACACAACGCGGTTGCGGAAGCGAAGAAGCTGAACATTCCGGTCTTTGCGATGGTTGACACCAACTGCAATCCGGAAGAAGTCGATTTCCCGATTCCTTCCAACGACGACGCGATTCGTTCGGTAAAGCTGATCATCGGCGTACTGGCGGATGCGATCGTTGAAACCAAGGGCGGTCTGTTAAGCTATGCTTACCAGGAAGATCAGGAAGCCGAAGACATCACGATGAAGGAAGTCATCATCAACGTTGAACAGCAGGCGGAAGAAAACGAACGCCGCCGTCGTCAGAGAAACGAAGAACGCCGTCCGCGCAACAACCGCTACGGCGATAACAAGCGTTTCACACCAAGACGCGAAAACGCAGAAGCCGCCAAGGCTGCGGAAGCGGCTCCGGCTGCCGAAGCGAAACCGGCAGAGGCTGCGAAGGAGGCTGAATAATCATGGCAATTACCGCTGCATTAGTTAAAGAACTGCGCGAAAGAACCAGCGCAGGCATGATGGACTGCAAAAAAGCCCTGACCGAATGCGACGGCGACATGGAAGCGGCGATCACATGGCTGCGCGAAAAGGGAATCGCCAAAGCGGCGAAGAAGGCTGGCCGGATCGCGGCTGAAGGTCTGACCCGCGTCGTCACCGACGGCAACCGCGCGTGCCTGATCGAAGTGAACTCGGAAACGGACTTCGTCGCCAAGAACGAACAGTTCCTGGATCTGATCAATACCGCTGCCGACGTGATTCTGAAAGCGGCTCCGAAGACGTTGGAAGAAGCCTTAGCGCTGGATGTCAATGGGGCGACGCTGGAAAGCAAGTTCATCGACGCCACCGCGACGATCGGCGAAAAGATCACGCTGCGCCGCTTTGAAATCGTTGAAAAAGCAGACAACGACATTTTTGGAACGTATATGCACATGGGCGGCAAGATCAGCGCCTGCGTGGTCATGAAGAACAGCGATAATGCGGAAGTCGCCAAAGATATGGCGATGCAGGTCGCTTCGATGAGCCCGAGCTATGTTTCCCGCAACCACATGCCGGCAGACGTTGTTGAAAAGGAAAGAACCGTTCAGATGGAAATCATGAAGAACGATGAATCCCTGGCCAACAAGCCGGAAAAAGTGCTGCAGGGTATCGTTGAAGGCCGTCTGAGCAAGTCCTTGCAGGAAATGTGCCTGGTTGACCAGCCGTTCTTCAAGGATCCGAACCAGAAGGTTTCTCAGATCCTGAAGGCTGCGAACACGGAAGTCGAAAGCTTCGTTCGTTACGCTGTCGGCGAAGGTCTGGAAAAGCGCGAAGAAAACTTCGCAGAAGAAGTTGCCAAGCAGATCGGCAAATAAGTGAGTCTAAAAAGCGATTGAGCAATCAGTCGCTTTTTTTTGAAAAAGAAACTCTTCGTTCCCCGGATCCAATCAAAGCGGAATGATAAAATTCAGAGAAACACCTCCTGTTGTTCACGCAGCGTTCGTGTTCAAGGAATATACTATTTTCGTCTGAAAATGAGGTGAACCCATGAAACGAAATTATTTTGCGGCGCTGCTGGGCTTCAGTTTGATCCTAAGCGGATGCAGCGCCTTTCCCTCCGCTTCTTCAACAGAGACTCCGGTATCCCAAACAGAAGCGACGCTTATTCAGCTGAGCGACGATCAGATTCTCATCAACGCTCAGCCGGCTGATCAAACCGGTGCGGTGCAGCTTTCGCACGACATTGTCTATTATCAAGCCGGTCAGGGCGCTGATTATGGCGAAGGGGGTGCGGAAGATGAACACAGCGCGGAGGAAGCGCAGGCGCATACCGTAATCACGATCCGCGAACCGGGAACCTACCGCGTCAGCGGAAAACTCAGCGCCGGCCAGATCGCGATTGATTTAGGCGAGGACGCCAAAGACGATCCCAACGCCGTGGTCAATCTGATTCTTGATCAGGCTGAGATTACCTGTACCGTCGCCCCGGCGATCATTGTGTATAACGCCTATGAATGTGCTGGGGAAGAAGCGCTCAGCACGGTGGATACCCGAACGGCCGGCTTTAACCTGATTGTCGCGGATGGAACAGAGAACTATGTATCAGGTGCTTACGTTGCCAGAATCTATAAGGAAGGCACGACGAAAAAGCTGCATAAGTACGACGCCGCGATCGAATCCAAGGTTTCGCTGAACCTCAGCGGGGAAACCGCGGGCACCGGTATCCTGCGGGTCGAAGCAAGCAACGAAGGCATTGAGACTTCCATGCACATGACGATCAACAGCGGCAGCTGGATCATTCATTCCGCTGACGACAGTTTGAATGCCAATGAAGACGGTATTTCCGTGATCACGATCAACGGCGGAACTGTGCGGTGTGATGCCGGCGCTGGTCAGGAAGGCGACGGCATTGATTCCAACGGCTGGATTGTCATCAACGGCGGCACGGTCATCGCCGCGGCGAACCCGGTAAGCATGGACAGCGGCTTGGACTCTGACAACGGGATTTTGATTCATGGCGGCACGGTACTGGCCAGCGGGAATATGTTTGATGACGTGGATTCCGCGTCCACGCAGAATGTGATGGTATTCAGCTTCGCTCAGACGCAGAATGCCGGCGGGAAGCTTGTGCTTTCTGACAACGCGGGACAGCCGGTCGCCGGCTTGGCTGCCGCCAATGACTACACAGTGCTGGTCTATTCCAGTCCGCAGCTCAGCGAACAGGACTATACGCTGGCTCAGGCGGAAACCGTCGAAGGCGAAGACCTTGGCGGTCTGATCACTCCCGTTACCTCAGCGGTGGGGCTGACGGAGCTGAGCTATACCAAAACTGCGCTAAGCAGGGGCATGGGGATGCGCCCGCAGGGAGGTGAATTTCCGGAAGACGAAGGCCGAAAACCTGGTCAGCGTCAGGAAGGCGAAGGCCCGCAGGGCGAGATGCCGCAAGGAGAATTCCCGCAAGGAGAATCCCCGGCTGACGAAGCGGATCGGGAAGCCGGACCGCCGGCGGATCAGGAAGGTCCGATGGGCGGCAAACCGGAAGACGGCCGGGGGCCACAGAACCATGCCGACGATTCGTCCGGCGAGCTGAACGCCACGTTCACGGTTTCCTCCACGATCGCGATATTTTCCCAAATTCAGGCTTTGAAGGAAGAATAAGCCGGAGGCGGCGCATGCCGCCTTTTCGATCGTTCTATTTGAAAAAGCGCCGGTTGTTTTGCGAAAGAAACGAAAGACACAACAAATCTGAAAGATTGTCAACAAATTCTGCGTTCTGCTTTTCAAACTGCAGGAAATCGCCTACAATAAAGATAAGCAGGAAAAATAAAAATTTGCGCAGGGGTTTGAAAAAGGATGTAAAGCGCCGTTTTGCGACATACACTTTCTATGCGGGAGCGCGATTCCTTAAATTTGATGAACTTGGCGTCAGACTCTAGGAAAACACAGGCGAATATGATAAAATAACGACTGAAAAAGAAGCAATCACAGAATCAATTTCTGATGAAAAAGGAGAGATAACTATGTACAAGCGCATCCTGCTCAAACTCAGCGGAGAAGCTCTGTCCGGACAGGGAACCAATTTCGATCCCGAAATTCTGAAATCGCTGGCCAGCCAGATCAAGGAAATTCAGGATCTGGGTGTTGAAATTGCGATCGTCGTCGGCGGGGGCAACTTCATCCGCGGCAAAATGGCGGAAAAAATGGGGATTGAGCGTGTTCAGGCCGACTACATGGGCATGTTGGCAACAGTGATCAACGCGCTGGCGATTCAGAGTTCGCTGGAACAGATCGAAGTGCCGACGCGTGTGCAGACCGCGATTGAGATGAACAAGGTCGCCGAACCGTTTATTGCCCGCCGGGCGATCCGGCATCTGGAAAAGGGCCGCGTCGTGATTTTCGGCGCCGGCACTGGCAGTCCGTTCTTCTCGACCGATACGACTGCGGCGCTGCGGGCTTCCGAGATTAAAGCGGACGTTATTCTGATGGCGAAAAACGGCGTTGACGGCGTGTATTCCGCGGATCCGAAGCTGGATCCCAATGCGGTTAAATATGATCGCCTGACGTATATGGATCTGATTCAGAAGGGACTGGCGGTCATGGACACGACTGCGACCTCCATGTGCATGGACAACCACATCGACCTGATCGTCTTCAATATGAATCAGGAAGGCAACATCAAGCGCGCCGTCATGGGCGAAAGCATCGGCACAATCGTAGAATAAACAGGGAGGAATCATACGATGATGAAAGAAATACTGGATAACAGCCGTTCTAAAATGCAGAAAGCGATCGACACGTTCAGCGAACATCTGGAAACCATCCGCACCGGCCGCGCCAACGCCGGCATGCTTGCGGGGGTGGAAGCCGATTACTACGGCTGTCCGACGCCGATCAATCAGATCAGCTCGATCACCGTGGTTGAAGGCCGCCAGCTGGTCGTCAAGCCGTACGACTCGAGCTCGTTAAAAGCGATCGAACATGCGATCAACAAGTCGGATCTGGGATTAAATCCGCAGAACGATGGTTCTGTCATCCGCATTAACGTTCCAGCTCTGACGGAAGAAACCCGCAAGGAATTATGCAAGAAGGTTTCCAAGCTGTCGGAAGAAGCGAAGATCGCGGTCCGCAACCTGCGCCGGGATGCGAATGAAATCGCGAAGAAAGACGACACGCTGACGGAAGACGCAGAAAAAGAATGTCTTGAAAAGATTCAGAAGCTGACGGATGAAATGATTAAGAAAGTTGATTCCATCGCGGCTGAAAAAGAAAAAGAAATCATGACAGTGTAACGGCAAAGCTCACCTTGTAGTGAGCTTCTTTGATAAGGAGCAACGGTATGGAAGAAAAAATTAGACATGTAGCGATTATTATGGACGGCAACGGACGCTGGGCGAAAAAGCAGGGCAAGGTCCGCACGGCCGGTCATTACCAGGGCGTGGAAAATGTGCGCAACATCGCGATCGCTGCCAACGATCTGGGAGTGGAAGTGCTGACGGTGTTCGCCTTTTCGACGGAGAACTGGAAGCGCCCGGAGGAAGAAGTCAGCTATCTGATGAAGCTGCCGTCGGTCTTCTTTAAACGGTTCCTTAAGGAACTGATGGAAAAGAACATCCGGATCACGATGATCGGTGAAATGGATCAGATCCCGAAGGAGACCGCCAGGGTGCTCCAGGCGGCGATCGACGATACGAAGGCCAATACCGGCATGATCCTGAACTTCGCGATGAATTACGGCGGCCGGCGGGAAATTGTGTTAGCCGCCCAGGCGTATGCCCGCGACGTGCGCGACGGCAAGGCCAGCGATACGATCAGCGATGAGCAGTTCGGCCAGTATTTAATGGGCGCGCAGTTTCCGCCGCTGGATCTGTTGATCCGCACCAGTGGGGAATACCGGATTTCTAATTTCCTGCTTTGGGAAATTGCGTATGCCGAAATGATCTTTGTCGATGAAGCCTGGCCGGAATTCACGCCGGAGCTGCTCAAGCAATGTCTGGATCAGTTCAGGCAGCGTGACCGGCGGTTTGGAGGCGTCAAGTGAAACAGCGCATCCTGACGGCGGCGCTGATCATCGCGGTCGTTTTGCCGCCGTTAATTCTGGGCGGGGCGCTGATCGACCTGTTGATGTTGTTCTGTCTGGTCACGGGGGCGTATGAAATCACGCATTGTCTGAAGACACCGCGGAAAAATGGATTGATGATCGCAATGATCGCGGTCATGATCGGTTTGGCGTTAGTCGGCCCGGAGTGGCTGGGTGCCGGTCTGGCGCTGACGCTGGTGCTGCTGTTTGCGGCGTCCATTGCGGATCCGCAGCTGAATCTGAACGATATCACGCTGGTTTTCGCGATGCTGACGGTGTTCGTCATGGCTGTGCGCTCGATCATTTCGATTTATGACCGGAACTCGTGGCTGATGATGTATGTGATTCTGGCAACCTATCTGACCGATACCGGCGCTTACTTCTGCGGTTATTTCTTCGGCAAGCATAAGCTGATCGAACGGATTTCCCCAAAGAAGACGGTTGAAGGCGCGATCGGCGGCTGGCTGTGCGGGACGGCAGGAGCGTTTATCTTCGCCTGGGCGATGCTGCCGGAGCTGCCGTTGGGCTTGGCCCTGTTTGGAGCGGCGACGATGGCGGTTGTCGGACAGCTGGGCGATCTGGCGTTCAGCCTGATCAAGCGGCATGTCGGAATCAAGGACTTCGGTTCGTTCCTTCCCGGACACGGGGGGATTTTGGACCGGATCGACAGCTTACTGTTTAACTTATTGTATTTTACGCTGATTTTAGCGATGGTGGTGTAATATGAAACGTTGTTGTGTATTGGGCGTGACCGGCTCGATCGGTGTGCAGACGGTTGACGTCTGCACAGCGCATCCTGAAGCCTTTCAAATCACGTCGATCAGCGCGGGCCGCAACATCCCGCAGCTGAAAAAACTGATCGCGCAGCTGCCGCAGTTAAAGGCGGTCTGCGTGCAGGAGGAAGCGGATTGTCAGCGCCTGGCTCAGGAATATCCTGATCTGGAATGGGTCTGGGGAGAAACCGGGCTGCTGCGCTTAAGCGAACGCGACGATTACGACGTGCTGGTCAACGCGCTGGTCGGTTTTGTCGGCCTGAAGCCGACGCTGCAGGCGATTGAAGCCGGGCACGATATCGCGTTGGCGAATAAGGAAACGCTGGTCGTGGCCGGAGCCTTTGTCAACGCTGCCTGCCGTAAGCATCACGTGACGCTGCTGCCGATCGACAGCGAGCATTCCGCGATTTTCCAATGTCTGCAGGGCAGCCGCAGGGAACAGCTGAGCCGGCTGATCATCACGGCCTCCGGCGGCAGCTTCCGCGATAAGACGCGCGAAGAACTGCGGGGGGTGACGGTCGCTCAGGCGCTGGCGCATCCGAACTGGTCGATGGGCGCTAAAATTACGATCGACAGCGCGACGATGATGAATAAGGGGTTTGAGGTCATTGAAGCGCACTGGCTGTTCGACGTCGATTTTGATCATATCGACGTGCTGATTCATAAAGAAAGCGTGATCCATTCGCTGGTCGAATACCAGGATCACGCTGTGATCGCCCAGCTGGGCACGGCTGACATGCGGCTGCCGATTCAGTATGCCCTGAGCTACCCTGAACGGCTGGAGCTGTTCAACAGTCAGCCGCTGGATCTGGCCGCGGTCGGAACCCTGCATTTTGCCCCTGCCGATTTTGCCCGCTATCCGCTTTTGGGGTTAGCATATGAAGCAGGAAGAAAACAAGGAACGATGCCGGCGGTAATGAATGCCGCCAATGAGGAAGCCAACGCTGCATTCCGTGAGGGGAAAATTTCATTTTTAGACATTGAGGAGCTGGTGATCGACGCCTGCCGCACACTCGCTTTCACGGAAACACCATCCCTGGATGCGATTTTTGAGGCGGACCGCCAGGCCCGTGAATTTGTGAAATCACATCTGAAAGGAGCCTAAGCAATGGCAATTTTGTATTTTATCATCCTGCTTTCCGTCATTATCATCGTGCATGAATGCGGTCATCTGATCGCTGCGAAGTGTTTCCATGTTTATTGCGGAGAGTTTTCAATCGGTATGGGACCGAAGCTGTGGGCCTGGAAGGGCAAGGAAACGACTTTCACGCTGCGCGCGCTGCCAATCGGCGGTTACGTCGCGATGGCAGGCGAGGAAGGCAGCGAGTTTGAAGGCGTGCCGCACGAGCGGACGATCAAGGGCGTGTCGCATTGGAAGCAGATTGTCATCATGCTTGCGGGTGTGATCATGAACTTCGTGCTGGCCTGGCTGATCTTCGCTTCGATCATCCTGATCAACGGCAGCTACAACATCGCGCCCAAAGCGGTGGTCGGCGGCGTGGTCGAAGGATCGCCGGCGGAAGCCGCGGGCTTTGTCGAGGGCGATGTGATCACCAAGGTCGTGTTCGCTGACGGAACCGTCGTCAAGCCGTCCAACTTTTATGAGATCCTGACGTATTCGATGGACAATACCGAGCCGGTGACCTACACGCTGAAGCGCGGCGATGAAACGCTTGAAAAAACGGTGACGCCGGTGTATAACGAACAAGAACAATCGTGGCTGGTCGGAATCAAAATTCCGCCGGCGACGCAGGTCAAGACCACGCTGCTCAACAGCGGTTATTACGGCGCTCAGTATATGGGGCAGACCGTGAAAGAACTGGTCACCGCTCTGACCCGCTTAGTCAAGGGGATCGGCTTTGAAGACCTGTCCGGGCCGGTCGGAATTTATCAGGTGACTGAGCAGCAGGCCAGTCTGGGATTACAGAACTACATTCTGCTGATCGCGCTGTTGTCGCTGAACGTCGGCGTCTTCAATTTGCTGCCGCTGCCGATCTTAGACGGCGGACGGATTCTGCTGGTGATCGTTGAGATGATTATCGGCAAGCCGCTGAATCAAAAGCTGGAAGCCGGAATCACGGCGGTCGGCGTCGCGCTGGTGCTGCTTTTGATGGTCTACGTCACATGGCAGGATCTGATGCGGTTGTTTATCTGATAGCTTCATTTCCTCAAAGGCGAGGAAGGCATAGAAATAAACAGGAGGAACGAACATGAGTATTTTAGTCACAGGCGGCACCGGCTTCATCGGCAGCCACACAACGGTGGAACTGATCAACGCCGGCTACGACGTTGTCATCATCGACAACCTGGTCAATTCCTGCAAAGGCGTGATCGATCGGATTGAGAAGATCACAGGCAAGCGTCCGCGCTTTTATGAAAACGATCTGTTGGACAAAGCCGCGGTCGAAAAGGTATTTGAAGAAAATGAAATCGAAGCGGTCATTCATTTCGCCGGATTAAAAGCGGTGGGCGAATCGGTGACGATTCCGCTGACGTATTATCATAACAATCTGACCGGTACGCTGATTCTGTGCGAGGTCATGAAGGCGCATAACTGCAAGAAGATCGTATTCTCGTCCAGCGCTACGGTCTACGGCGATCCGCATAAGGTGCCGATCACAGAGGACTTCCCGCTGTCGACGACCAATCCGTACGGGTCGACGAAGCTGATGATCGAACGGATCTTAAGCGACGTGTTCGTTTCCGATACGGAATGGAGCATCATGCTGCTGCGCTACTTCAATCCGATCGGCGCGCATAAGAGCGGGCTGCTGGGAGAAACGCCAAACGGCATTCCGAACAATTTAGTGCCGTACATCGCCCAGGTCGCGACTGGCAAGCGTGAATTCCTGCGGGTCTGGGGCAATGATTACAATACGGTCGACGGAACCGGCGTGCGCGATTACATCCATGTCGTCGATCTGGCGCTGGGCCACATCAAAGCCGTGGAATACGTGCTGAAAAACAAGGGCGTGGAAGCGGTCAACCTGGGAACCGGCCACGGCTATTCCGTGCTGCAGGTCAAGGACGCCTTCGTCAAAGCGAGCGGCAAAGAAATTCCGTTCAAGATCATGCCGCGCCGGCCGGGGGATATCGCAACCTGTTACGCCGATACGACCAAGGCGAAGAAACTGCTGGGCTGGAGCGCCCAGTATGGCATTGATGAAATGTGTCAGGATTCCTGGTATTTCCAGCAGCAGAATCCGGACGGTATCACCGAATAACAAGACAGGAGCGAGGAAGCGGTCAAAACGACCGCTTTTTTTTGATAATTGGCGGTGAAGACGATCGGTAGGTCTGAAGGGAGGTCAGAAAAAATTCGGGAGGAATAAGGGGGAGCAGCGCCTGAGGATTGCCGGTTCATCAGAAAGTTTAAGAAATTGAACTTTTCGTTGATGGATAACATCATGTGAAAATGTTATCATGAAGACGGAGGGAAGGAAAATGAAAAAATTGATCATTAGTATTCTGTCTTTATTGATGGCCGTGTCGCTCACAGCGTGTTCGTCAGCCAAGGAAGAAACCTTTGAAGGCTCAGCGCAGGGATACGGCGGAACCGTGACTGCCAAGGTTACGTTCAAAGCCGACAAGATTATCGCGGTTGAAGTCAAGGCGCCGGATGAAACCGAAGGCGTCGGATCCCGGGCAGCCGAAGAACTGCCGGAGAAAATTGTTGCGGCCAACAGCGCGGACGTGGACGTTGTCGCCGGCGCGACGATGACATCCAAAGCGATCCAGTCTGCCGTGCGCCAGGCGGTAAACAAGAAAAACGGACAAACGGAAACGGCGGTTCATTTGAATGCCGGCACCTATTCCGCAGTTGTCACAGGTCACAATGGTGAAATGACAATTGAAACGACCGTTGATGAAACGTCGATCAAGGAAGTCAGGGTGATCGAGCACACAGAAACGTTTGGCATTGGCTATGGATCCGTGATGACGCCGGTTGAAGTCTTGTCGGAGCGGATCGTAAAACATCAGACAGTCAGCGTTGATAACGTCTCGGCGGCGACCGTGACGTCTTCCGCAATTAAGGCCGGCGTCCGGGACTGTCTCACTCAGGCCGGGGCTGAGGAAACGGCGTTCAGCGAACCGGCACCGATTGCGAATCCGACGGAAAGCGAATATACCGTAGATATCGCGGTCGTCGGCGGGGGAGCTGCGGGACTTACGGCAGCCAATACGGCGCTGGATGAAGGAAAATCGGTGCTCCTGGTTGAAAAAACGGGAATCACTGGAGGATCCACCGTGCAAAGCGGCGGCAATATTTTCGCTGCCGAGACAGCGGCGCAGAAGGCAAACGGCGTGGAAGACAGCGCTGAGGAGCTTTATCAGTTTTTAATGAGCTATGATGAGGACCATCTGTTGAATGAAAAGATGATTCATGACTATGCCTATGGTATCGGCAAGGACTTGGATTATCTGGCCGATAACGGCGTTGCCGTTACCTATGTGACCACCGCCCAGCCGACGCTGACGCCGAACCGCCTGCATTTGACAAGCCCGAAGAATGAAATTGCTTCCGGGATTGGCGGCGGGATTACCGTGCCGCTGACAAAGTCAATGCTGGAAAAGGGCGGAACTTTACTGCTGGAGACTCGCGCAGAAACACTTCTGACGAATGAACAGGGAGAAGTCATCGGCGTTCAGGCGGTGAATCAGGCGGGCGAAACCGTAACGGTGAAAGCCAAAGCGGTGATTCTGACAACTGGCGGCTATGGCTCAAACCCAGAGATGACAGCGCGGTTCGCGGCGTTTAATCCAATTTTCAACTCTGCCGCCAGCAGCACCGGCGATGGTCTGACGATGGCCGGCAAGGTCGGCGCACAGATCTTTGAGTCCGACGGCATGCAGCTGCAGTATGTCGACTTCAATACTGGTGAAACCGGCAGTACCGCCTCCGGACTGGTGGTCGATATGAAGGGAAACCGGCTGGCGAACGAACACAGTTATCAATCTGTTTCCGCAGAAGCCTTTAAGCGTGAAAACAATGCGGTGAATTACTATATCACAGCGACGCGGGACGGCGTCTGCGCGGAAAGCTATCCTACTGTCCAGTATGGCGTCACGCTGGAAAACGCGGTCAAAGCATCCAGCCTCGATGAGCTGGCAGCCTTGATCAAAGCCGATCCGGAAACGCTGAAAGCCACTGTCGCGCGCTATAACGAGTTATGCGAAAAAGGAACGGATGATGATTTTGGCAAGCCTTCCGACTATCTGATTCCAGTCGAAGGTGATACCTACTATGCCTTTGCCCGCTATCCGGTTGCGGCGGCGACCTTCGGAGGGTTGGTTATTGACGAAACCGGGCATGTCCTGAATCAGGAGAATCAGGCGATCTCCGGTCTGTACGCGGCAGGAGAAGTCGCGCTGACCGGCGTGTTTGCCAACGTGTATCCAAGCTGCGGTTTGGCGATCGGCAATTCAATTCACATGGCCCGCAACGCGGCAGCGGCCGCCTGCGGAGAATAACAGAAAACGGCGCTTTGCTTTCGCGCCGTTTTCTTGTTACAATGAAATCATGAATATTAATGAGCTGAAATATTTTATTAAGGTCGCGGATCAAGGAAGCTTATCCAGAGCGGCCAATGAATTGTATATCTCCTATCAAGGTCTGTCGAAGTCGATCAAGAACCTGGAAACGGAGCTGGATTGTCCCTTGTTTGAAAAGCTGGGGAGTGGTTACAAACTGACGGAATATGGCGACGAACTGTATCCTGCCGCAAAGCGGATCGTCAGCGAATGGGAGACGCTCCAGCTTTCCTTAAACCAGATCCAGCGCCGCCGCCATCAGTTTTATCACATCGGTGTGGCGATGGGCGTCGACACGCCGTTCGTCAATTTTCGCAGCCAGCTCGATCAGTTTCTGAGAAAGCATGGCAACGTCGTCATGATCGACGCCTGGGATTCCTATTGTGAGGAAAAGATTGAAAGCGGAGAACTGGATATCGCAATCACGTTCGGGCCGGTGGATGACGTGCGTTTCGACTGCACGGTGCTGCATCAGGGAACACTGGCGGCCCTGGTGCATCCGGAAAACGTTCTCTCAAATAGAAAAAGCCTGCGGATTCAGGATTTAGCGGATCAAAAGATCATCACCGTAAACCGTTACTTCCGAAATTATGATATTTTGATGCAGGCCTGTCAAAGCTGCGGCTTTAAGCCGAGAATTGTGTTGAATACCGTAAATTTAACCGCGACGCTGTTCGGTTATCAGGACAGGAAGGCGATCGGGATTTCCAACAATCTGTGTTATCCGACGGAGTCCATTGGAGAATACAAGGTGATTCCCGTGCTGGATCAGAAGACGACCTGTCAGATCAATCTTTTAATTCATCCCAGGCAGCGCAAAAATAAGGCGATTCAACAGCTGAAGCAAGAGCTGCTGCAATGCTTTTTCATCAATACCGACGTTAAGTGTTGATACCATCATTCTGGAAAAGGGCAGGGAATTGAAATGAGCTGGCCCGGCGCAATAGGGATAAGCGGAAAAAATGGTCAGATCAAGCTTGCGGTAAAGGTTGACGAGTTCAGAATTTCTCAGAACATTTTGAACTGAAAAACGGAGGTTATCGGCATTTTTTCCATAGAAGGCGGTCTTTTTGACCGTTTTCATTTTATGAAGAAACAGATTTGCAAGCTTTTTTAAATCCAAAGAGGAAAGAAACAAGGGGAGAGAAAAACAAGGGGAGAGAAAAACAAGGCGGTGTCGAGATGAATAATTTACCATAGTAAACCTTGTTGCCAAATGAGGACTATGGTACAATGATACCAGTGGCAAAGGAGGAGTTTTATGCCCCGATACGATCAGTTGTTTCAGGAAATTGTCCACACGATCAAAGAAGATTACGCCGGCTTTGCGATGTGCCGGGATCACCACGATCCACGTCCTTACGTCCATACCATCGGGACGGCGTTTATGAAAAAAGAATTGGATGCGGATTTGTTTTTCCGTCAGGTCAATCAATATCTTGCGGAAACCGGCGACCGCAACCTGCGTTTTTTGCGGCATCCCGGCCCGGATTACCAACCCTTTACCAACGGCTTTTTCACCCGACGCAAAGGCGAGGTACTAATGGTCAGCGAGGTGCATCAGGAAGATCAGCTGCAGCCAAAGGACGAGATTATCGCGATCAACGGCCAGCCGCTGTGTTTTTATACGGAAACATTGAAAAAGCGGGTGTTCTATTCTGATCAGAATGACCGTCAGATCTGGACGGGGTTTTTGAAAATGGCCGATCAGATTACGGTGCGCCGGAACGGACAGACCTGGGTTATGCCGCTGCGTCGTTTTGCCAGGACAGAAGTGCTGAAAACAAATACGATAGTCGTTGAAGAGGGGAGTGCGGTGCTTAAAATCGAGCGGATCGACGAAACCCTGGAACGACTGGTGGAAGAAAACAGAGAGCTGCTGACGAAGGCGGATTCGATCATTCTGGATCTCAGGCGCTGTGAGGAAGGGTGGGAATCGTCGATGTTCTGCCTGCTGCCGTATATTTTGGATCAACCGGTACCGGTGTGCGAGGTCATGGAAGGGCAGGGACTTCTGACCCATTATACCGGGAAAAATTGCCATCGCCGGATTGATCAGCTGAAGACGATGATGACGGACCCGGATCTGGCTCCCATCGCATCCGAAATGATCGAAGAACTGGAAGCGAAAGCGGATCTGGGCTGGGTTCTGGAAACAGAAGCTGATTGGGGCGCAGAGGAAGACGCGCTGATTCAGCCGGTTAAGCCGGAGCGCAGAACGGTGCTGATCACCGATCTGTTTACCGCCGGGGTCGCGGAAGAGCTGGCCGATCTGGCCTCCCGTTCATCACGCTGCACTCTCGTCGGAAGACAAAGCAGCGGCCGTTATCAAACCTGCAATCTGATCTCCGTCGTATTTGACGATTTGTTTCAGCTGGATTATCCGATCAGCCGCCGCCAAGCGTGGACAAGAGATCAGCCGGCGGGCGTGCCTTGCGATATTGAAATCGAATGGACGCCGCGGGAATGTGATGAAGATCTTCTGATGATCAAAGCCAAAGCGGCTGCCAAGGATACGGACAATTAAAAAAATTTTAAAACAGGAGAAAATTCAACAGGAGAAAATTGAACAGGAGAAGATAAATCAGGAGAAAATACAAAAGCCAGCGGCTGCGGCGGGATTCCCGTTTCACAGCTTCCGGCTTTTTTCTGTATAAAAAGACGCCGGAACCGTTCACGTTGTTCCGTCGTCCAGATTTTATTCCTCGCTGATGAACTGACCTGCCAGCCGGCCATGCGTCACCGCCATGCCAATCGAGTTGCCTGCGCATGGCGTGGAGTAGCCTAAGCCGTAGCGTCCGCCCAGGCAGTTGCCCGCGGCATACAGCCCTTTGATCTTCTTGCCGCTCATGTCCAGCACGTTCTGGCGTTTGTCGGTGACCAGACCGGACATCGTGACCATCATCGGCGTCGGCTTGTCGTTCTTCTCGCTCTTGACCGCGTAGAACGGGGCTTCGTCGACTGGAATCATGCAGGAGGCGTCTTTGCCGTAATCGGTGTCCTTGCCCGCGTAACAAAGCTGGTTATAGGCTTCGATCGAGGCCAGGAAGGTTTCTTTCGCCGCCCCGGCATAGCCCAAGTAGTCCGCCAGCTCCTCCAGCGTGTCCGCCTTGATGACGGTTGATTCCATACGTTCAGCGACGGTGCAGCCGCGGATGGTGCCGCCTTCCGGTCCGCTGACCAACGCATCCATATCGTTGATCAGATCAATGTAATACTGCGGCCGGCCGGCGTTCGGTCCGCCGTGCTCCAGCCCCGAAGCACAGACCGATTTCAGCCATTTCTTATCGGTAACTAAGCACAAGGTGCCCTCCGGCTGACGGGCGCAGGCGGTTTGCGCCGCGGAGAGGTTGCCTTCATTGGTAAAGCGCTCGCCCTCGCTGTTGAGCCACAGCATCGCGTTGCAGCCCCAAGGACCGCTCGGACCGCCGCCTAAAAGCATGCTTCCGCGCGGCGCCGGTTCGATCATGCCGCCGGCCCAGCAGCCCATCTTGACCGCTTCACCCTTGCGTCCGCCCATGAAGGAGAAGAAGTCCGGCTGTTCGCCGCCGGCCCGCTCAAAGCGTTCCATGTATTCGTTCAATAAGGCCCAGCACATATCCGCGTTGCCGGCATAATCGCCGCCGCACAGGATCGCGCCTTTGGTCGTATTGAATTTAATATAGCTGCCGTCGCTCGCTTTGCCCGCGACGCCGATGATGTCTTTCGCCTCGTTTTGAAGCAGGACGATGGCTTCCGTACCGTAGTACCACTCAGCCCCCAGCTGCTTTGCCTTGTCGATGCAGGCCTGGTTGATCAGCGGCAGCACCGAGTTTGCCGCGACGCCCTGGATCGGCTGGTCGTTGTACTGCCCCATAAACTGCGCTGTGGCCGCCCAGGTTTTGGTGCCCGGGGTCATCGGGTAATCGTAGCGCAGGCAGTCGTACATGTCGTTGCCGGCCTGAATTTTCTCATAATCCATGTTCGCCTGCATGATCAGCCAGCCCTCTGGCGTATTGTCATACGTGTAGGCCTTGGGATCAACGCCCATTTCCTTGGCGACTTCCAGCATGTGATCGAGGGTTGGGCCGGAATTGTGGACGTAAGACTTGACGATCGCCGGGAAGCAGCGGCCGCCGGAACGGGTGACGAATTCGTTGACGACTTCGCCCAGATCATAGGTGCCGAAGCCGATCTCCTGCTGGAGCTTGGAGTTGAACGCGCCGATATCTTCGCCATACCAGGTAAACAGGTCTTCCTCCATCCGCTCTAAGACTGCGACTTTCAATCCCGCTTCCGCAGCAGCTAAGGCCGCCTGTACGCCGGCGTGACCGCCGCCGACAACGACGACGTCGACATTGACTTCCTTAGCATAATCGCTGATGACCGGAGCTTCGCCGAGCCAGTCGCCCGGGCCTGAATAACCGGTGATCCGACCGGTTGGCGTGGACGGTGTGGCCGAGGCGTCCGGGGATGCGGTAGGGGTCGTGGGTTCCGTGCTGCAGCCGGCTAACAGACCTGCGGCGGCGACGCCAAACGCACTGGCAGCGGCGCCTTTAATGAAATCACGACGGGAAATTCCTTTTTTGTAACTCATAAGTTCTCCTTCCTCATAATAATTTAATCAGATAAAATATTTACCATAGTAAAATAATTTATCTGTGAATATCTTATCACAATAGTTTATTGGAGTAAATTAGTATTCAAAAGTTTGTCCTGGAAGTTTCGACAAAGTTTGACTTTCTGAAGTGATTGCATGATAATTGATTCGGTGATGATATTATGACGATGAATAAAAATGCCGACAGGTCGCTGATTCTCGATTCCATGCCGGTAAAGCAGGCTTTAATCCGCCTGGCGGTTCCTTCCATCCTGGCCTCGATGGTCACAACAATCTATAATATCGCGGATACGTTTTTCATCGGTCAGCTGCACAACACGGCGATGATTGCGGCGACAACGGTCGCGATGCCGATCATGATGCTGACGCACGCGTTCGGCGAGTCGATCGGCGTCAGCGCCGGCAGCTATATTTCGCGGCAGCTGGGGGCGGGCCATCGGGATCAGGTCAGCCGGATTGTTCAGACGACGATGACGCTGGTCGTTTTGATCTCCATCGTGCTGCCCATTTTGTTTATTACTTTCCTAGGTCCGTTGTTGGGCATGTTCGGGGCGGAAGGTGATGTCACGATGTATGCGGCTCAGTATGTGACGATTTTACTGGTCTTTGCGTTTTCGCAGATCATCAAGCTGACGATTGTCCAGCTGTTAAGAGCGGAGGGCGACGTGAATTTTCCCATGGCCGCGATCTTTGCCGGGGTGGTGGCGAATCTGATCCTTGATCCGATTTTCATGTTCGACTGGGGCTTAAATTTAGGGATCGCCGGCGCGGCGTGGGCGACGGCTGCGGCCCAGTGTCTGTCGTTGGTCATGTTGATGGGGAGGTTGTTGTTTAAAGCGGAGGCTGTGCGCTGGAATCCGCGGGTATGGATGCTGGATAAGACGGCGGTGCAGGAGATTCTGAGCCTGGGGGTGGCAGTGTTTGCCCGGCAGGCGCTGCCGAGCGTCACTTACAGCTGTCTGGCAATGCAGGCCAGCGTGTATGGAACCGATTTTCTGGCAGGGATCGGCATCGCCAAGAAATGTCTGAATTTAGTCATGTTCGCGATCATCGGCTTTGCGCAGGGGTTCCAGCCGTTTGCGGCGTATAATTACGGCGCCGGCAACCGGCCGCGGCTGAAGCAGGCGCTGAAAAGCGCCTTGACGTGGGTAACGGTATACGGCTGTTTTGCGGCGGTCTTCTATATCACGCTGGCGCCGCAGATCGTGCAGATCTTCTCCCGCGAGGCGGCGGTCATCGAAATGGGCCGGATGATGCTTTATGGCTATGCGGTTTCGATGCCGGTGGTCGGAGCTTATAATATCGCGGCGGTGCTGCTGCAGGCGCTGGGAGAGAAGCGTTCTGCGTTCTTTCTGTCGATCGCCCGCCAGGGTTTGTTTTATATTCCGATCATTTGGATTCTGCCAACGCTGTTGGGCAAACTGGGTATTTTCATGGCTCAGCCCTGCGCCGATTATCTGACGATCCTGATGGTGATCTTCTTATGCCGGCATTTATTTGTCGATTTGATGAAAGGTTAATATTGGTAAGGAAAAACAGGTTTTAACGCGCCCCGGTTTATGGTAGAATACCTTTAGACTGGGGTAATGTTACTTATGAGAAAAACAAAGAATAAAACGACGATGCTGCTGGCCGGCGGCCTGGCTGTCGTCTTGATTCTCTTTGCCGCAGCGGCAATTTACTTCGGAATGATTGTGAAAGATCGTTCCGGATCGCAGCTGCCTGAAGAAACGGAAAAGCCGGTGATGGTCGAGCAAGGCGGTCAGGAAAAACCGCAGGAAACGCAGGGACTGGACGCCGTCGAGGTCGATCTGGTCAACGCGACGGTCTATCGCTTCGATGAACTGGACTTCCAGTTTGCGATCGCGAAGATCCGGGTGAAGGCGGAAGAACCGATTAATATTTCGCTTGAGCATTTCGCAACGTCCGAAGGCGTCAAGCTGAATGAAATCGACAGCTATCTCGATCAGCTGGATAAGAATGGTTTATATATCGGCAAGCAGAATGTCTGGTTTGAATTGGTGTCCAGGGAAAACAGCTACGTTGCCAATATCTTTGTGCCGATTAAGGATAAAACGGCGCAGTCGGCGGCGATTAACGTGGATTTCGGCGATAACGCGCCGATCCAGCTAAATCTGAAGGAAGCGACGGGCACCCGCGAGATGCTGGGGTACGTCGCGGAGGACGTGATCACCGATGGCAAGACATATCAGATGCTGGTCGGCGTCGCTTTCCAGATCGCCAGCGAGGAAATGTATCGGACCTTCGACGATGGCAGTGTGGAGACCGCGGGTCTGCCGTCAACGGCTGAAGTCTATGTGTTCCGCCTGGACGCGGTCAGCCTTTGGGGCGACGAACTGGTCGTTGAAGATGCGGTTTATCAGGTCGAGGGCAGCGGGAATACATTCCAGGCGCTTTCCTCGAATTTCCATTCAGAAAAATATGATAACATCCTGGGTAAAACGATCAAGGAAAAAGACAGCGGCGTTTTATTCTTCATTACGTATAATCCGGAGAAGGAACCGATCACTTATCAAGGCAAGCTGAAGCTGAAGATCAGGGGACAGGAAAACTGGATTGAAATTACCGTCAGTTTATAACAAAGGGGGAAGACGATGAAACAAATCTGGAAAATGGCTTTGGCTTTGGCAATGGCCGTCACGTTGGTTCAGGGTTATCCCTCGGCTAATGGAAAAATGGATGTGAAAGCAGATGAAACTTATCCGATGGGCTGCGGTAATTTCGAGGTCGCTTATGTTACGGATAACGGCGGTTTCAGCACGATTGGCTGCTATAATGACTTTACGCAGGCTAAAAATGAAATGTACGCGCACGGCAACGACGCCGTCGTTCGTCATAATTCCAGCAAATCACCGACAAAGATTATTGCGATGACCTCAGGCGTAGCGGCCAGCTATTCTTACCGGCGCGGGTATGCCGACGGCAGTTCGCGGCGGGCCTACGCCACGATGGATATTACGCAGTATCTGTCGACGACAACGAATGAAAAGACGACATACGTTACCAGCCACCGTGAAATGATCTATAAAGGAACTTATTCTTACAATACGGGCAATGGTTCCGGCCGGATCGCCGTGAATCTGACTGGCTTTGACGGGTATACCAATCTGGATCAGGTCGATCTGATTCCGACGAAATTCCTGACTAACAACATGCGGATTTTGTTAGGCGGCAACAACGACGGCAGTCCGTGGGAATCGCCGTTCTGGGTGCGGCCGCGGCAAAGCTATTATGAGGTCGTACAAAACGGGAATTATAAAGAACTGATCTATCACTGCTGGTCGTATTGGGCCAAGTCGGATACGCCGCAGGATTATTCACAGACAATCGGACCGGCTGAAAGCTGGATGAACGTCGGCGCAGTTTATTACACGAATGATATGCATGCTTTGTATACGGATCGGTATTTCCAGAATCCGGTGATGGTTGAAGGCAGTCCGGCGAAGTATTATAACTACTACGAATTTCTGCCGCTGCGCAGCCGTACGAAATTCAACGGCGATCAGCTCAACGGCTTCCTGAACAGCCGCGGTTATAACGAAGTGGCTTATGATTATGACCATCTTCAGAGCAATCAATCCAAGATGGTGAATTCCGGCTGGTTCTTTGTCAACGCGCAGGAAACCTACGGTGTCAACGCGCTTTTGGCCTTCTGTATGGGGCTTTTGGAATCCGGCTGGGGCCGTTCTTCCATTGCGATCAATAAAAACAATCTGTTCGGCTGGAATGCTGTGGATTCCAATCCAAGCGGCAGCGCTGATAAATATGACAATATCGAATCTGCGGTCACGCAGCACATGGCGGTGAATCTGCGCGGGTATCTGGATATTAACGACGCCCGATTCTTCGGTTCTCATCTGGGCAACAAGGGCAGCGGGTTTAACGTCAAATACGCGTCTGACCCATATTGGGGATTAAAAATTTCGGCACTGGCTTATCAGGTCGATAAATATGTTTCCGGCAACGATGGTTCGCTGACGGATTACGGCACCTATTCGTTAGGCGTTATCAACCAATATGACGCCGCGGTTAAGCGTTATGCCGACGCAAATTCACAGACGCTGTATACAACGCGCTATGGCGCAACCTATCAGAATGACTTCACCGTGATTCTGCAGTCGGAAAGCAATGGCTGGACGGGTTTTCCGACAACCAACGGCGTCCGCTCGGATGGAGCGTTAGTGCCGCATAAGGGCAATGGTTACGAAGCTTATAACTGGCAGAACAGCGTCGGTTATCTGCAAAGTTCAAAGATTTCCAAGCTGTCCGCCGGAATCTTTGACAACAGTCAGATCGGTAAAGTGCCGACCGGGGATGTGGTGCAAAAAGTAGCTGCGATGGCGTGGAAGGACAATCTGATTGCCTTGAACGGACAGGCCTACCGTCCGGGAATTTATGTTACAGATTCCAATAAAGTGACGCAGAAGCTGGTTGTTTATAACCAGTATTATGATACGAAAGAATTTGAATTGACAAGTACCGTCGCTGAGAAGGAACAGGTCAGCTTTAAAACGGAGGCACTGGACTTCACGACCCTGGCGGAAGGCAGTTACTTCTTTGAAATCCAAACGGAATACAGCGAGCTGAGCGATTACAACAACAGCTTCTATATCGGCGCGTTGGAGACGTTGCCGGAGACAAAGAAAGTGGGCAATAAGACTTTCAGCTTCAGCGTAAAGGACAATGTCCTGTTCATGTCAGTCATGTTGAGCGGCAGTGAAGAGGGCGGCGAGTCCGGCGATCATCTCAAGAGCACTGTACGCCAGGCACTGTCCAAATTTGAATATGCGGATGAGCATACACTGCTTATCGAAGGGACAGCGTTTATCAATGGTTATGATTTCAAGGAGGATTCCGAGGTTTCGCATCAATTACTTCTGACGAATCTGGAAACCGGTGAAGTTACAACGATTGAAGCGGTCACGTTGCTGGCGCCAAATCCGATCAACTTGTACGACGGATTTACTTACAGCAAGATTAATTTCAGCGCTTCCGTCGATCTGGCGGCGCTGACGCCGGGCAGCTATTCGGTTAAAATTCAGATCCGCAACGGCGAAGTGAAGATGTACGCGAATCTGACCAGTTTTGATTCCAATTTTCTGCCGGAAATGAAGACGTTGGGGGATTACCACGTGCAGATTGTCCAAAATCAGCTGTATAACTACCGGTATGAGATCAACATTGAAAAATCAGATCTGGATTATTCGCTGATTAACAAACCGACAAAGCGCAATTCGGCGTTTGATTACACGAAGCTTTCGCTGGAAGGCGGCCGTCTGAATCTCAACGGTATGGCCTGGATTTACAACGCACAGTTCAAAGCAGAATCACAAGCTTCTCATGCCTTGATCGCCGTCGATGAAAATGGCGTGTCTTATCCGTTGGAAGCGCAAAATCAGGCTTGCTCGGTTGACTATGCGGAGATGCTGGGATCGAAATTCAGTATGAAGAATGCCTGCTTTACCAGCGCTGCGGATTTAAGTCAGCTGCCGGAAGGAAATTACCGGCTGTATTTGGATATCAGTGCGGAAGGATATCGGGATATTTATGAAATGACGGACATTTACTCACGAGCGATTGAAACGGTTACTGTGGACGATCGCAGTTATGCTCTGTTTATTTCTCGGGTTCGCTATCGGATGGTGCTGAGCATCACACAGAATGGACCGAACACTGACGGCGGTGACGATAAAGGCGATACACCGCCAGCGAATGCCGTACAGGCGTCAGAGCTGCCGGTTGAAGATCAGCCGGTTGAAGCTCCGAGGCCAAGTTCGCTGGTTGTTCCAACCCCGAGCGCTACACCGGACGGGGAAAACAACGAAGACGAAACACCTGCTGAATAAATAAAAAAATGCAGAAACAGAGTAAAATCTGATTCTGCATTTTCATTTTATGAAGTCGGATGATAGCGATATCGCACGTCTTTCCAGGTTGATTATTGTCTTAGAGAAAAAATGACCGTCTGTTTATTCCCGTTTTTTGATTTTCTGGTAATGGTAACGGTTGGACAACAAGGCGACAGCGCCAAAGGCTGCTGTGCCGATACCCGTTAAGGTATAACCCAGAATCAGCTGGCTTGCACCGCCGAAAAGAAAAACTACGCTGGCAATACCGCCGATCATCGTTCCGATTTTATCCGCTGCCGGAGAAGGGGTGCGCAGCGCCTTTGATTTCTCGATCAAGGATTGGGTTATTACGGATGTTTTAGCCGTCGCTTTTTGTGTTCGCTCCATGGCGGTCTGAGTCAGATCGGTCGGCGAGGGGATGGAATTTCTGACTGTGTTCGGTGATTTTTCTTGATTCATAAATACCTCCTGATTTTTTGTTTTTTAAATGGACGATCGTGGTTTAGATGGAAGCGGAGAAGAGTGATTTCAAAGTATAAAACCGACCGTCGGTCTTTATTCTTGCTAAGAAACAGGCTGCCATTTTACAGCCTGTTTATAAGCTACTTGGATCGAATTTCACAGGGAAGTCAGATTACTGGACATAGGCTTGGATCAAATCAGCGATAAGCGAATCATCAATTAAATCTAAGCCTAGCTGAATCATCACCGATTGCAGATAGCGCAGCCGGATTTCAGTTTCTTCGCTGTTTCGATGAAATAAAACGGGATTGGCCCAGTAGTTCAGCAGCATTAAGAAGACTTCTGCACAAAGCTCAGGCTGCTGGACGTGCAGCGAACCATCATCGTTGCCTTCCCGGATGAGTCCGGCAACGATCGGCGCATCTTGTTGAACGCAGGTCTGAATTCCATTGACGACAAAATGCGGATCGAGCTGGGATGCTAAAGCCTGATCCAGCGCATGTGTTTCGGCATCCGCCGCCAGTTGTCCCAGGATCTTCTTCAGTTTTTCTTTGGCGTTTTTACCCGGCGTATCACGGATCAGTTCCTGAAACCGCTTGTTCACGTATTGAATTCGCCGCTGCATCACCGCGTTCAGGATCTGTTCTTTGGATTTGAAATGATGATAAAGTCCGCCCTTGGATAATCCGGTCGCGTCAAGAATGTCTTGAACGCTGGTTTGTTCATAGCCCTTTTCAACAAAAAGTCTGGCCGCGGTAACGATGATTTTTTCTAACGTTTGTTCCGGATGTTTATTTCTTGCCATAGCTTCTCCTTATAAACCGACGGTTGGTCTGTATATATCTTATCTGGGATTGTTAACCGCGTCAAGTTAAAGTCGTCGGGAATGAAAATTGTAGCTTTAATTTAATTTCATCTTTTTAAACATAAAAGAACTGTCCTGGACTTGTTTCTGAATTGGGAACCCGTCAAGACAGTTCTATTGATTAATGATGCGGATCAATCATGGTCAGCTGAACCCGGTGACGTTCTGCGTCGATCCCGTAAACCCAGACCTTGAGGATGTCGCCAATGGATACGACTTCGCTGGGGTGGGAGATCCGGCCCTGTACCATCTTGGAAACATGGACCAGACCATCCTCATGCAGACCGATATCAACGAAAGCGCCGAAATCAACGACGTTGCGGACGACGCCTTCCAACTCATCGCCCGGATGCAGATCTTCCAGCGTGAGGACGTCATGCCGCAGCATCGGTCCGTCGAATTGTTCACGGTAATCGCGCAGCGGCTGGGAGATCGCTTCAATCATGTCTTGAAGCGTATACACGTCCGTGTCCAGCTGTTCGGCGGTTTTTTCCAGATTTAACTGGCTCAGTTTTTCGCGGCATTCATCGCTGCCGAACTGGCTGATGCCTAACAGTTGGCATAAGCGGTGAGCGGCCTGGTAGCTTTCCGGATGGATCGGCGTTTGATCCAGCGGTTCCTCTCCATCGTGAATCCGCAGAAAGCCCGCCGCCTGCTGGAAAGACTTCGCGCCCAGCTTCGGCACTTCCAATAACTGCCGCCGGTTTTCAAAGCGGCCGTGTTCGTTGCGGTAGGCGACGATCGCGTTGGCGGAGGCTTTTGTCAGACCTGAAACATGACATAAAAGCTCGCTGGAAGCCGTATTGACGTCGACGCCGACGCGGTTGACGCTTTTTAAAATCGCAAAATCAAGCCGCTCATTTAAAGCCTTTGCGGGCAGATCGTGCTGATACTGACCTACACCGATACTTTTCGGATCAATTTTAATCAGTTCAGACAACGGGTCCAGAATTCGTCTTGCGATCGAAACGGCGGAGCGCTGCTCGACGTGCAGATCCGGAAATTCCTTCCGCGCTAATTCGCTGGCGGAATATACCGAAGCGCCAGCCTCGGAAACCAGTGTGTAATCGACGTTCAGGTTTTCTTTTTGAATGATCTCGGCAATGAAGCTTTCAGTTTCACGGCTGGCTGTACCGTTGCCGATCGCGATGACTTCGATTGGATATTCTTTCAAAATCGACAGAAGTTTGGCTTTGGCTTCGGTTTTTTTGTTTACCGGCGGATGCGGATAGAAAACGTCGATTTTCAGCATCTTACCCGTGGAATCAATGACAGCCAGCTTGCAGCCGGTCCTAAACGCCGGATCGACGCCGAGGATCATTTTGCCTTCCAGCGGCGGCTGCAGAAGCAGACGTTCAACGTTCATTGAGAAAATCTCAATCGACTGCGCCTGCGCTTTTTCGCTCAGTTCCCCGCGGACTTCACGCTCAACGCTAGGAAATGCCAGCCGCTTTAACCCATCCTGCGCCGCTTCCTCAATCAGACTCTGACAGATGGTTGGGCGGTCATGCGTCACACCGCGGATCGCGTAATTGATCAGAAACGTCTGGTTGTAGTCCAGGGTTACCGTGATGACTTTTTCGTATTATAAAAGTAGGAATAAAGTATCCTACTCGAAATAGAATTAGATGAGTATAAAATATTGAAATTGAGAAGAAATCATACAGGTGATGTTCAGTTAATCTTAGTATCTCATCAAGGGTATCAGAAGTTAGGATATAATATTCTTAGCTTCTTTTCTTTTGTGGGCCAACCTAAGTTGAGAAGCTCATAGAGAAGAAATGGCTTGGCACTTTTTGGAACAATCTAGTTCGTAAAAGAAAATGCCATTCTTCCTATTCAAATTCATAAGCTTGTTTAAATCTAAAAAGGCATCCGCCACAAGAGTGGAATCGTCTGGATTTCTTACGAAACAAAGTTGAATTGAATATGGAAGTATTCTCTCTCTTATTTGTGAAAGGAGGTTTTGTCAATGAAAGGGCCTATCGTTAGTATTGATGTATCCAACGGAAACAGTCACTTCCAATGTTTTACACAAAGAGGCACTAAAATGGGAAAGGTGCATCGGATTTCTCACACCGTAGAAGGCTTTAACTTCTTAAAATCAAAAATAGAAGAACTGGAGAAGAAAACAAACGAAGAAGTGGTTGCGGTCTATGAAGCAACCGGCGTGTATACGAAGCCATTAGAAAGATTTTTAGAAAAGAACGAAATCAAACAATACTCCATCTCGCCGTTACAGTCAGCGAAACAAAGGAAAACAGAAATACATAATAAGAAAACAGATAAAAAAGACCCAGAATCCATCGCGGAAGTCTATTATATTAAAGAGCTCCGAGAGAATGAAAAAGAAGCGGATCTCTATCATGAATTGCGTACTGCCAATCGTGTATATGAAGACTGTCTTGTTCATTTAAGAAAGTATAAAGTCACCTTTCAAAGTCACCTGAGTATCGTGTTTCCAGGCTATATGAAGCTCTTTCAAGACGGATACAGTCAAATCTCGCTGCAGTTACTGGAAATGTATCCCCATCCCGATAGGTTGAAGAACAAGCAGCCAGAGAAAGTGGCAAAAAAACTGAATAAGCACACTGATCATAGTTTTGAAGTTTGTTTGAAAACGGCAGAGAAGGTGATTGAGTTTGCGAACAAAACGTATCCGGGCTGTGATAAAGAGGATGCTTGGGTTGCGGTGTTGGTCGATGACATTCATCATCTCCAGGATACGATGGAAGAGGCAGAGGCGAAGCTCGATAAAATTATAGAGCTTGCGAAAGCAACGCCCTACTACTCTATTATTTTAAGTATTGATGGTATCGGTCCCAATCTGGCATCAAGAATCATCGCAGAGTTTGGCGATATAAGCAAATTCAAAACCAGAGGTGCAATGGTGGCCTATGTGGGGAATGATCCCAACAGAGCAGAATCAGGGGACATAGAAGGCTATCATTTATCGATTTCCAAAAAAGGGAATAAACGATTAAGATGCATTTTATATTTAGCGGTAACCTGTAGTATACGATCAAGGAAAGAGAATCCCATTAACGCTTTCTATCAAAAGAAAAGGCAACAATCAACCCCACTAAAGTCGAAAGCTGCCAAGGTAGCTTGTATCACCAAGCTAATTCGCACAATCCATGGGATGTGCAAGACGGGTACTGTGTTCACCAGCTAACCACCTATATTATATCTCAAATTACAAAAAGTTGAAGAGATTCAATCTTTTTGTATTGATGTTTTTTGAGATTTTGAGATTTTTCAAATTCACGCAAAAAACTCTTGTTTTTTATTATCTAATTTCTTTTTCAGCCCGGTCGATTGCCATAACCCGATGATTTGCCAGCGTGCTGATCTTTTCTTTGTAATCGTAATACATCTTATAAACTTTGTTTTCATCTTCGTGCTTTTTCTTTTCCTTACAGAGAATAAAGCCGTATTTTTCAATTTGTTCCTTGATCTTCCAGCGCAGCTTTGCCTGGTCGCTGATGCGCTCAGCCAGGATATCCTTCGCTCCCTGTAGCGCTTCTTCCACTGTCGGGACCTGATCGTTCAGATATTTTTCCGCCTGAAGAGTTGGATCGCCCGAACGCGGGCAGGAAGCAATCCAATCTGCCAGCGGCGTCAGCCCTTTGCCCGCAGCATCCGTCGCGCGAGTCTTGCGCTTTTGTTGATATGGCCGGTAAATATCGTCAACCTGCGAAAGCTTGGTGCAGGCTAAAACCTGCTGACGCAGTTCTTCGGTCAGCTTGCCTTGAGTTTCAATAATCCGCAGTACGTCTTCTTTGCGCTTTTCCAGATTGCTTAAATACTGGACCTGCTGCTGAATGAACAAAATTTGTTCTTCATCCAATCCTTTTGTCATTTCTTTGCGGTAACGCGCGATGAAAGGAACTGTGTTGCCTTCTTCCAAAAGCTTTAATGTATTTCGCACCTGGGCTGGCTCAATGTTGAGCGAAGCCGCCACCGGCTGAATCAGCTGTTCAGTTTCCATATTCATTCCTCCTCGTGATGATTTTTATCATAACACGAAAATCTTTTCATAGCTTCAAAAATTTGTAAGAATTCAGACCAGTAACTTCCAAAGAAAGTCTACAAACGCCGTTTTTTAGGGATTGGAAATATGATATACTTGTTAAAGTACAGGAGGGCAATATGAATATAGATTTTTCGAATAAAAAGACGATTGCGCTGCTCAGTGCCGTCGGTGTATTAGCTATCGCGACAATCGCAGCCGTAGTCGTTTTGTTGACGCTGCCTGGCAAAGCGATTCAGGTAGAAGATTTCTCAGGGAAGACCGTCGAAGAAATCAAAAAATGGGCGACTGAGAATAAGCTGGGTGACAGTCAGTTGGTAGTCGAGTACGAATACAGCGATACCATTGATAAGGACAAGCTGATTTCGCAGAGTATTGCCTCAGAACAGAAGCTGAACAAAGACAGCGTTCTGACGGTTGTCTTCTCGAAAGGTCCGAATCCGGATGTCGAAGTAACGCTGCCGGATTTCAAAGATATGACCGAAGAAGAAATTGAGAAATTCGTGGAAACGAATAAACTGTTGGATGTCACGTATGAATACGCTGTCGATGAAAAGATCGAGAAGGGAAAATTCATCAAGGTCAATGTGACCGATACCGTAATCAAGCGCAGTACGATGCTGGTGTTTACGATTTCCCAGGGAAAAGACGGAACGGGTGAACAGATCATCGTCCCGGATTTCAGCGATTATACCAAAGCGAAGATCACAAACTGGGCGAAAGCGAATAAAGTGACGATCAACTGGAAGGAAGAAGCCAGTGATAAGATTGCGAAAGACAAAGTGATTTCCCAGGATCCAAAGGCTGGGGAAACGATCAAGACCGGCGATAAGATCACGGTAACGATGTCGTTAGGGAAAACGGTAACGATGAAGTCGTTAGCGAAAATGAGCAAGGATGAAGCGAAGAAGTGGCTGAATGACAATGGTCTTGTCGGTGAGTTCAGCGAAGCGTACAGCGGCTCCATTGAATATGGCTATGTCATTTCCAACGCGCCGGAAAAGGGCGACGTGAAACAGGGAAGCACGGTGAAAGTCAAGATTTCGCTGGGTAAGATCAAGCTGGAATCGTTTGTCGGCAAGAAGAAAGAAGATGCCGAAAGCTATAAAAAGAAGATCAATAACCTGGAAGGCAATCTTACCTTTACGTACAGCGAAGTAGAAAGCACAGAGCCTGTTGGAACAATCGTTTCCCAGGGATATGACGGGGGAACTTATCTGGCTCCGGGAACAACGGTTAACTTCCAGATTTCCAAGGGAAAATCAATCACCGTTGAAAACAAAGCCGGTGTCAGTGAAGATGAATTCAAGAAATATATCAGCGGCTTGGGTTTAAGTCTGGGTACCCGTTCCACGGCGTATTCCGATAAGGCGGCCGGGACGATTCTTGAAAATGAAACCGGCAAGAAAGCCGCAGGATCTACGGTTTGGTACAAGGTATCGTTAGGTCAGTTCAGTCCGGTGGCCGGCGACTTTGAAAATAAATCGGTTGCGGAAGCCCGGAAGATTATTGAAAATGCCAATAATTCCGGGGCCGGCTGGAGTTTCTCAGAAGGTGCCAGCGAGTTTAACGACAGCGTTGCTTCCGGCAATACCTTCGGCTGTTCCATTTCGGGTAAAACGGTAACCTGTAAGGTTTCTAAAGGAAAAGGGATTACGGTTAAGAATTATGTTGGCGGTTCCGCGCCATGTTCCACAAACAGCTGTTCTGTCGACGGCGTAACGATTAAGCAGGTTTATCAGTCGGATTACAGCGATGTTCCTGCAGGACAGGTTGTCGATCAGTCGGTTGGCGCCGGTACTGTTGTTTCTTCGGGAACGGAAATTACATTGACTTTGTCGAAAGGACCGAAGCCGGTTACAACGGCGAAGGTTCCGGATGGGCCAAAAACAATTTATAATGGTGCCAGTTATGATGAAACAGTACAAAATATTAAATTTTCGTTCAATAATGCTGGTTTTTATAATTTGACCTTTATTAAAATTTCGGGCGAAATTGATAATCCAGATAAAATAAATGGTGTTCTTGAAGATGTTTCTGTAGCATTTGGTTCTGAGGTAGATATATCAACTGAAATAGTATTCAAGATTTATTCACCTAACTAAACATAGAAAATCAGGATGATGCGCGACAAAACGCTCATCCTTTTTCTTATTCCGAAGCAAAGGAAAATTAAGCGATAATTTTTAACTTTCACGATTAATTTAATGATATAATGAGAACCAAGAGGTATTATATTTTGACCTTGTTGATAACTGAGGATTAAAAGCTGAATTTTAAGATCAGAAAAGGTTATTCGCATAAACGATGAGATTGAAATGAATAAATTGATTTACTGTGGGTGGAATGCTGAAACACAGGAAGTTTCAAGGAAAGGAAGTAAATACGATGTTTGATTTGGAAAAAGCAGATCAGTTTATACAAAAACAAATTCAGACACATCCGTTATTTGAATTTTACCGGATTGTCGACGTGAATACGTATGAGGTTCATGAATGGAGAAAGTCACAGTTGGTCGCGAACGGCGAACATTGTTTTCAGGTGTGGAGTCGTAATTGTGCCTGCCGCAACTGTGTATCCCGTTTGGCTGTAGATGAAAACCGGCCGATAATCAAAATGGAGACGACGCAGGATAACCGGATTTTTCTGATTGAATCAGTGCCGCTGACTGAACTGGGTGATCATTACGCGCTGGAATTGATCCGTGAAGTTACAGATAATCTGTTGTTCACCGATCCTGATCATAAAAACAACGTCATGTTGACAGACATTATTTACAAAATGAACGAACTCTCGACGCATGATTCCTATACGGGACTGTACAATAAGCGTTTTATGGAACATGAGCTGAACCGGGATATTTCAGAGTGGAAAGAAGAGAAGCCGCTGACGATCGCCTTGCTAGATATTGACCAGTTCAAGGCGGTCAACGATACGTACGGACATTTGATGGGCGACCGGGTTATTTTAGCTCTGTCGCAGGCATTGAAAACCTGTGCGGAGAGCCATGGCGGCTGGGCCTGCCGAGTTGGCGGCGACGAATTCCTGATTACGTTTAACGGTTTAAATCAAGAACAGGCAGCGCAGGTAATTCAGGCATTCCGTCAGGAAATGGCGCAGCTTCAATTCAGCGAAGCGGCGCGAGACTATCACATGTCGATCAGCGTAGGCATCGTAGAATACAAACCGGAAATTCAGGATTGGGAAACCTGGTTTACATTGGCTGATCAGGCAATGTATCAAAACAAGCAGAGCGCGGATCAGAATAATAAACTTGCCCATTCTTAGACTCTCCTTTACAATAAAAACATAGAGCGAGAAGGAGGGACGCAGGATGTTGACAAGGCAGGAATATCTTCAAAATCCATGCCGGGCTTCGGCGCTTCCCTATTGGAAACTTTGTGCTGGAAATCTGCCGGAAGGTGTTGAGGTCATTCACGAAAAAGAAGCTGGAAAAAGGATCGGAGACGTCAGCACTGCGGTTGAATGCTATTTCCGGCTTTTTCATCATCTCGATACTTTGTCCATAGACTCTCATTCAGAAATTGTGCTGCAGACGGCTTGGAAAGAAGTAAACGTATTCGCGGAAATCATCAATGCGTCATATCCGGATCTGCGGGTCAGCGAAGCGCAGCTGCTTCAATTACAGGCGCAGGCCTGTTTCAGCCCTGAGGGTTGGGTTGTAGCTCTTGATCGCCAGAGCGGCAAACCGCTGGCCTGCGGAATTGCGGCGTTGGATCGGCAGATGCAGGAAATCAGTCTGGAATGGATTCAGGTTTTGCCCGGGAAGCGCGGCCGCGGGATCGGCAGAAGTTTAGTCATGCAGCTGTTGTCCAACATGAAGGACAGGGCACGCTTCGCCACAGTCAGCGGCAGGGCGGATGGCCCCTGCTCCCCAGAGCTGTTTTATCGAAAATGCGGTTTTACCGGTGATGATATTTGGATAGTCAGGCGGGAAACGCTGCAGGCGAAGCAGAAAGCGGGATCATCAGGAAGAGAATCAAAGAAGTAAATAAAAATCAACAAACAGGAATGACGAATATAGAGGTCAAAATCCGGGATGTCATAGAAGAAAGGGGGACTGAACGATGATAAAAAGAAAATGGCAGAGAAAGGGAACCGCGATAACTTTGATGTTTCTTTGCGCTCTGTCCCTCGTCAGCTGCGCTTCGATCCATTATTACTGGTATACGCAGTCGGAATCTTCCATAAAACTCAGCGTCAAAGCTGGAAAAGTCCAACGGATGCTTATTATTACCAATGTAAGTCCGTCGGAAGCTGTGAAGCTCAACAAGGAGAAGGCATGGCTGGAAGGGCTGGACGTCGGCGATTACTTTGAAATCGGAGAACATCCCGAAACGTTTTTTCTAGTCCATTATACGGATCCGGGAAAAGGCGGAGTGGTTTTCTATAACTTTAACTTTGAGGCTTCCGACTTTGATCCGAAAAAGGAAGACGTGATCGCTATTCTGGATCATTTTGGGTTAACTGAATCTCTAAATTGGAAAACCAGAACGATCAGCTTGAAAACGTTAACTTCTTCGCAGACATGCCATTTCCATGCGCTTTTTGAATCCGGCGACTTCCAACGGTTAAAAAAACCGGAATGGTTTGAGGAACGCTGGCAATCGAACTAAACTGCCATGCCCACGAATTTTGACAGGACGATCACGCTCTGTCAGAATTCGTTTTTTTTGTTGCTGCCTTGAACTGAAGCAAAAGACCAAATAAAGGGTGAAAACAAGAAAAGTTAGAAATTTTTCGAAGAATGAGAAAATAAGTTGGAAATTGAACAAAAGAGCTTGCAATTAATGACTACGAAGTGTAGTATGATAATTGACTACAAGATGTAATAAAAAGGGAGGGAGAAGAGAACATGGAACTGATGTCTGATTCTGAAAAGGAAATCATGAGATTGATCTGGGATCATGGGGGTACGATGACGATCAGTGAATTGCTGGACCAGATAGAACAAACTGACCATGATTGGAAACGCACGACAGTGCGGACCTTTATCTCCAGATTGATCGACAAAGGAATGCTGATCAGCCAGAAGGAAGGCCGGGGCGCGCTGTACGTTGCGCGCATCAGCGAGGAAGAATATTTAAAAACTCAGTCGGTTCAGTTTGTGAATCAGGTGTTTGGCGGAAATGTCAGTACGCTGCTGACGTCGCTGTTCGGGCAGCAATGCCTGGAATCCAAAGACATTGAAGAACTGGAAAAATTTTGGGAGCAGGGGAAGGAGAAATTGAAATGAACACCTTCATGATCGGTTTCCTTTCAGTTTCGGTTTCCGCGTTATGGATGGCCGGCATCGTTGTACTGCTGGAAAAGCTGCTGAAAAATCATTTGAGTTTCCGTTTTCGCTACGGACTCTGGCTGGTTGTGATTCTGCGGCTTTTAATTCCGGTATCGCCGGTAGCCGGGGTTGTCGGTACTTTGTTTTCTGAGGAAACCTGGAACCCGCAGCCGCAAGCTCAGCTTGCGGCAAGGACGCCGGAAACCATCAGGAATCCTGTTGCGGATCAACAAACAAAACATCCTGAACAGGAAGTCCAGAGTGATCCGGTTCAGGATATCCGATTCCTTCCAACACCGGAGCCTTCCCGATCAACCTGCCAGGTTGATCAGCCCGCCTGGCTGGACGATCTGATCCGATCAGCCTGGGTGCTGTGGTTAAGCGTTGCCGTGGTGCTGATGGTTCGTCGGATCACGAGCTATCAAGGATTTCTGCGGTTTATTAAAGCCGGCAGTTTTCCATCCAGCCCGAAGACCCGGCAATGTCTGGACGAGGTTCGCCAGAAAATGGGCATCCGCCGCCAGCTGCCAGTCTGGATTAACAAGCTGGCAGTATCGCCGATGCTGCCCGGTGTCTTTCATCCGATGATCATTCTGACTACGGAGGATTGCGGCCCTGAGGAAATGCAAATGATTCTGCGCCACGAACTCACGCATTATCAGCGCAAAGATATCTTTACAAAATGGCTGGTTCAGCTGGCGGTCTGCATTCACTGGTTTAATCCTGTTGTTCGCCTGATCGGCCGCCATATGGAAAGTCTGTGTGAGCTGGCCTGCGATGAACAGGTGCTGCGGTCTCTCTCGGCGCGGGAAAAACGCTGCTACGGCGACACGTTGATCCACACGTTAAAGGATAAGGGAACCTATGGCGATATCATCGTATCAATTACGTTGAATGAAAACTTGAGCTTGTTAAAAGAAAGGCTGAGTGCAATTATGGATGAACAAAAGTCAGGAACTGCACGGGCGTTGATCTCGATGGCTGCCGGGGCTGTATTGTTTGCCAGCGGTATTCTGTGCGGTTCTACGTTGAGCTGGAAAACGCCGACGCCGGCCGCGGCGCCGGTGATGACGGCCACGACCTCGACAAACCAGAGAACCTTCTATTTTTCCGGCAGCGTCTATACGCAGGGCTACATCGTGACGCTGAACTGGGCGGGAGCCGACCGGTCGGAGGAGGGCAGCGTGTATCAGGATTCGCTGATCAGCGTCGCCTTTGACGAAAGCATGAAAGCGGTCATGGACAATGAGGAACAGATGGAAGCCGTCCGTCAGGCGGTTTCCGAACAACATGCGCGGTTAGTCCGCAACAACAGCTCACTGGCTTCGCGTACGCCGCTTTTAACCTCGATCGAAGGTCCCTACACCGAATCTGCGGAGGAACTGGCTGTCCGCTTTCATAAGGAAAAGAAAATGTCGCAGTTCAGAGCCGTGGCTGCGAAGCTGAACGAGGAAGCGGCTGTAAACATGGCCCGCACCTTCTATGCATCGAAGGAAATGGATTATTTTGCGGTGCTGGCCGACGCGCTTCCGGAATCCGAAATTCTCAATTTGAGCCGGCAGGCTTATCAGAGTCGATATGAGGATGCGTTTGATCTGTTGGTACCGAAGCTGCCGCAGGATCAGATTGAGACGTTGGCGCAGCAGGCTTATGCGGATATGCGGCTTGATGATTTTGAAATCGCGCTGCTTTCCCTGCCGGCTCCGCAGCGGTCTGAATGGGCGGAGAAAGCCTATGCGGATAACCAGTTGGCGTATTTTATGGAAACGATCCGCGATTTGACAACCGATCAGCTCGGTGCGTGGGCCGACCGGGTTTATGCTGATCAGCGTCTTGAATTCTTTGAAGAGATTGCAAGTTCGCTGAATTCCAGGCAGCGGAAAGCTTTGGCAGAAAAGGCCTATGCCGATAACCGCGTCGAATATTTTAAAGAAGCTTTCTATGATTTGCCACAAGAGAGCGTCGCGGCGTATGCTCAGCGAGTGATCGACGATCAGCGTTGCCGGGATTATCTGTTTGTCTTTGACGGGGATCTGCCTGGCGAGCTGATGGATAAGCTGGCGATCCAGGCTTATGATGAAAAGCAGGATGAGCTGTTTGACCGAATTATCTGGGGCCTTTCCAAGGAAACCGCGAAGACGCTGCTTGAGCGGGCGTATGCCGACAATCGGACAGAAGTGCTTTACCGGCTCTATTCCAAAGTTGATAACGAAACCCTGAAGGCGCTGGTTGATCAAGCCTTTAACGATCATCGCACGGATGTGTTTATGAATTTGTGCAATGATTTGACCAGCGAACAAAAGGCAGAATATGCCAATCAGGCGTATGAGAATCAGAATCTGGATATTCTGTCAAACCTGATTTACGATCTTCCGCACGATCAGGTTCTTTCGCTGGCGCAGAAGGCCTACGATGATCAGCAAGTCCGTTATTTCGAGATGGTGGTCTGTGAATTGAATTCGGCGGATATCGCTAAATTCAGAACGCAGGCGAAAAAAGACGGTCGCGACGAGTTTTATTCTATGCTGGAAAATTATTGATTCAGAAGTTCGCCTTCTGACAAACTGACGATCAACTGCCGGTCAGGCTCTCTGCCGGGATTTCTGACTAGTCCGCCCTTGTTTGGCATCGCTGAATCCAGTTTGAAATTAAAGATGTTCGGGAATGTCAGAAAATTCATTTCAGGCTTTTTACCGGAAGTGGATGAAATCGCCGCTTAGTTATGTTATAATGAAAACCGCATAGGGCTTTTAAGCGGATCCAGAGAGATCGCAAGGCTGAACTACATTAAGGGGAAAGTCCTTTTGCACAAAATCAAAAGGGCTTTTTATTTAAGCCCGGAAAGGGGTATTTATGTCACAGCGAGTAGAAATGATCCTCGACGTCAACGAAAAACCAAAACCGACTCAATGGATTCTGTTAAGTTTCCAACATGTCTTTGCGATGTTTGGCGCCACCATCCTGGTCCCGGTGCTGACCGGCTTTCCGATTTCCGTCGCCTTGTTTGCTTCCGGCATCGGAACGATTATTTACAGCTGCATCACCCGGTTTCAGGTTCCGGTCTACTTAGGTTCTTCCTTTGCCTACATCAGCGCCGTCCAGATTGCGGTCGCCGCGATGAGCGGCGATGTCAGCGCAGCGCAGACCGGGTTAATCCTGATCGGTCTGGTCTATGTCGTCGTTTCGATTCTTGTCCGTTTCATCGGCAAGGACTGGATTGACAAGCTGCTTCCGCCGATTGTCATCGGCCCGATGATCGCCGTTATCGGTCTGGGCCTGGCGGCCAATGCGGTCGGCAACGCCGGCTTTGTGACCGGCGGGGATTGGAAAGTCATGCTGACAGCGGTCTTTACCTTTATTCTCACTGCTCTGATCTCCACGAAGGCAAAAGGCTTTTTCAAAATCATTCCATTCCTTTGCGGAATCTTGGGTGGGTATGTGTTTGCGCTGGCTTTAGGCATCGTGGACTTTGCGCCGCTGCAGGAAGTCCTGCAGTCGGGGCGGTTCTTATCGCTGCCGGAATTCATTCTGCCGATTGCTATTCCGGGGTTTAAGAGCTATCACCTGTATTTCGGACCGGAAACGTTCGCGATCCTGCCGGTGGCGCTGGTGACCATTTCCGAGCATATCGGCGATCATACCGTGCTGGGCAAGATCTGCGGCCGCAATTTCCTGAAGGAACCGGGCTTGGATAAGACGTTAATGGGCGATGGCATCGCGACGTCCATTTCGGCGCTGCTGGGCGGACCGGCGAATACGACCTATGGCGAAAATACGGGCGTCATCGGGATGACGAAGGTGTCCTCGGTGTACGTGACTGTCGGTGCGGCCTGCATCGCGATCGTGCTGAGCTGCGTCCCGATTGTATCGGCGTTCATCTCAACGATTCCCAACGCCGTATTAGGCGGAATGTCGATCATTCTGTACGGCGTCATTGCTTCCAACGGTCTGCGGGTTCTGATCGACAATCAGGTCGATTTTGGGCAGCAGCGCAATCTGATCATCGCTTCGGCCATGCTGGTCATCGGCTTGGGCGGCGCGGTTCTGCCGTTAGGCAAACTGGTCACCCTGTCGGGCACCGCGTTGTCGGCGACTGTGGGCATTGTGCTGAACCTGATCCTGCCGCGGGAGAAACAAACTGCGGAAAAATCAAAATAAATCTCAGATCTCACTCAGAAAGCAGCATGCCGCTGCTTTTTTTCTGACGGCGAAGAGGGATCAATTCCAAGTTTCGGATTGGTTCACAAGAGCTGGGTCGTTTCGTTGCTTTTTTAGCCCGGAACGGCTTTCCTGATTGCCAGGCGGGATTTTCATTCCCTTCCGGCCTGTTTTCTGGTAAAATAAAGCACGGTGATAACATGCAGCAGATATTTATACAACAGAAAACCCACGTCGGAAGCGTGATCGAACCGGATCCGCAGCAGCGCCATCATTTACAGCGTGTCCTGCGGATGAAGGAAGGGGAAACGCTGCGCGTGATCGACGCGGAAGGCACCGTTTTTTGCGGCGTGCTGGACGGCGCGGGTCAGATTCAGATCACAGAACTGCTGGACGAGGACCGCGAGCTTCCGGTAACGCTGACATTAGTCGCCGGTCTGATCAAAGGCGAGCGCTGGGACTGGCTGCTGCAGAAATGCACGGAGCTGGGCGTCAGCCGGATCGTTCCGTTTCAATCCAGCCGCACGGTCGTGAAGCTGGAACAGGATAAAATAGATAAAAAATTAGAGCGCTGGCAGAAGATTGTTCAGGAAGCCAGCCAACAATGCAAGCGTACGCAAAGGCCGCAGGTGTGCGCACCGATCGAATTGGCCGACGCCGGCGCGTGGCGGAGCGAGCAGAACTTCGTGGCGTATGAAGATGAAGCTTTGCACGGTGGTTTGCTGAGCGCTCAGCTGGAAAAGGGCCGCAGCGTGACGCTGGTGATCGGCCCGGAAGGCGGTTTCAGTCCGGCTGAGATTGAAAGGCTGCAGGCACAGGGCTATCGCTGCTGCTCGCTGGGCAAACGGATTCTGCGGGCGGAAACGGCGGCAGTGGCGGCGGTCTGTCTGGCTGGAGCCGTGCTGGAGGGTTAAATGATGAATCCGAAAATGATTAAAATTCTGCGCAAAGGCAACGATCGGGAATTTCTGAAACTGAATGAGGTCCGCAAGGAAACCGCGCGCATCAACGCCCGGCTGAAACCCTATCAGCTCGATCGTCCGGTAAAAACGGCGCGGGATGTGTATACGCTGAGCATTCTGGAAGAGGGCTTGAAAAACAAGCAGAAGATTGAGGAACTGTACGAACAGACGCGGACGGAAATGCTGGATATCTGGGAGATCATCGATTATCCCAAACGCAATGAATTTGTACGGCCAAAAATTCAGGCCGCGATTGCGGACATGAAGAAGTTTACGGTTGAGGACAAGCTGGTGATGATCCCATTCTTCGATCCGCTGATCAACGCGCTGTACGATCACGAAACCGCGGTGCTGGAACTGCCGCAGTTTTTCAAAATGGTCAAAAGCTTTGCGGATAAGATCGTTGATCCGTTAATCTATGGACGACTGCCCTACGACGCGGGCTTTGCCTCGCCGCAGGTGATTTTTCAGAATGAGCAGGGTTTCGCGGTTTACGAGGGCCGCGTGCACTGTCTGGAAGTTTTTGCGTTTGACGGCACGGAAACCGAGCTGCCGCTTTCGCTGGTCTGTACCGGCGAAAAGCTTGATCCCGCTCAGGGCGCGCCGCTGGCGGCCGCGGTGCTGAGTCAGGATCCGCTTCAGATCCGCGATGCGTGCTGCGCCAGCGGCTATATCCTGCCGAAACTGAAATCAAAAATCGCCCGCATTTCAAGGCCGTAAGGCCTTTTCCTTTGGCAGGGTGAGAATGACCGCTAAAAGACTACCTCCGGGGTTAAAAGTTTGGTATAATATCCATCATGGAAGGGGACGAATTCATGGCGAGTGTCGCAATTTCAACGTTGGGCTGCAAAGTCAACGCCTACGAGTCGGAAAGTACCGCTCAGGCGCTGCGGCAGCGTGGCTATCAGACGGTGGACTTCAAGGAGAAAGCCGACGTTTACATCATATTTACCTGTGCGGTGACCAATACCGCCGCCAGCAAGAGCCGGCAGAAAATCCATCAGGCCCGCAGGCAGAACCCGGACGCCCTGGTGTGCGCTGTGGGCTGTTACGTCCAGATTCAGGCGGAACAGATGTGTGAGCAGGAAAAGATCGACATTCTGGTCGGTTCCAGCGGCAAGGACAAATTGCCGCAGCTGATCGACGAAGCGCTGCGCCAGCGCCGCGAGCCGATTGTCGAGCTGCATGACGTGCGGACGTCCGCCGAGTTTGAAATGCTGCCGCTGGATGAATTTGAACATCAGACGCGCGCGTACTTAAAGGTGCAGGATGGATGCAACCAGTTCTGCGCTTACTGCATCATCCCGTATGCCCGCGGCCGGGAGCGCTCGCTGCCGTTGGACGAAGCGCTGAAGGAAGCGCGGCGGCTGGCGCAGAAGCATAAGGAAATTGTTCTGGCCGGGATACATACCGGCCGGTATGGGAAAGATAGAGACACCAGCCTGTGCGAATTGATCCGCGGGATGTGTCAGATTGAACCGCTGGAGCGAATCCGGATTTCGTCGATCGAGATTACAGAGATCACTGATGAGCTGCTGACGCTGATGGAAACGCAGCCGAAGATCGCCCGGCATCTGCATATTCCGCTGCAGGCGGGCTGCGACGCCACGCTGAAACGGATGGGCCGGCCGTATACGACGGCGCAGTTTCTGGCGCGGGTGGAAGAAATCCGCAGCCGGATTGACGGAATTTCGATCAGCACCGATCTGATCGTTGGTTTTCCGCAGGAAAGCGAGGCGGAATTTGCCGCAACGATGGCCTTTCTGAAGCAGATCCACTTCAGCTTCATCCACGTCTTCCCTTTCTCCCCGAAAACCGGAACCCCGGCGCAGCGGATGAGCGGTCAGGTTTCATCGGAGGTGAAGAAGCAGCGGGCCCATCAGGTTGGCGAATTCTCCCGCAACAGTTATTACGCGGTAAAAAGCAGCTGGATCGGTAAGGACGTCGACGTAATTATCGAAACCTGTGAAAACGGCGCTGCGTTCGGACACAGCAGCGAGTATCTGCCGGTGCAAATTGAAGGCGAGTTTGCCAGCGGACAACGGATTGTGGCCCGCTGTACACATATGATCGGGGATCAGCTGGCAGCGCAGGCACAAGGAGGTCAGGAAAAATGAAATTATCCGCATTGTTTGACAACGCTCCGGACATTGAAATTGAAAATCTGATGGTGGACAGCCGCGATGTGCTGCCCAATTCCATCTTCTTCTGTATTAAAGGGATGATCCATGATGGTCACCGCTACGTCAACGCGGCCGTGAAAAACGGCGCGGTCTGCGTCGTTCACAGCGAGGATATCAAGCGCAACAACGCGAATGTCGTTTACATCAAGGTGCGCGACGTCACCGCCGCACTCAATCAGGTCGCGGCCTGCTTCTATGGCTATCCGTCAAAGAAGATGGTGGTCTACGGCGTGACCGGTACTAATGGCAAGTCGTCAATCGCCTGCATGATCCGCAACCTGCTGGATCCGATCTATGCCTGCGGCTACATCGGTACCATTTCGATTGAGTATGGCGACACGAAGCTGCCGCCGTTACTGACGACCCCGGACATCGTGCCGCTGCAGCAGATTCTGCATGATATGGCGGAAGACGGGATGAAAGCCTGCGCGCTGGAGATCAGCAGCATCGGTCTGGAACAGCACCGCACGGACGGCGTGGACGTCGACATCGCGATTTTTACGAATCTGACGCATGATCATCTCGATTATCACGGGACGATGGAGAATTACTTTGAAGCGAAGAAACGCCTGTTCGACCAGCTGAAGCCGGATGGCACAGCGATTACCAACAAGGATGATCCTCACGGCATGGCGATCGTCGCCGATTGCCCCGCCCGTGTTGTGACCTATGGCGTGCTGGAAAAAGCGGATTATGAAGCGAAGGATATCCAGCTCAACGCGGACAAAACCATCTTTACCTTAGTTTATAATGGCCATGAATACCCGGTCCAGACCAATCTGGTTGCGATGTTCAATCTGTATAACCTGTTGGCGGTGATCGCCGCGCTGCATGAGGGCGGTTTGCCCATGGAACAGATTCTGGAACAGCTCAATACGATTCCGCAGATCGAAGGCCGGATGGAACGGATTGAAGAAGGCCAGCCGTTCAATATCATCGTTGACTTCGCGCATACTCCGGACGGCCTGGAACAGATCTTCAAGTTCGCGTCCGCGATCACGCCGAAGGAGAAACGAATCATTTCCGTGTTTGGCTCCGCGGGGAAGCGGGATACGAAGAAACGACCGGTTTTCGGTCAGCTTGCGGATAAATATTGCGACCTGATTATCTTAACCGAAGACGATCCGCGCGACGAGGATCCGATTCAGATCGCTGAAGAAATTGCTTCGGGTATTCAGAAGACCAACCGCATTATCATTGAAAGCCGCTATGACGCAATCCGTCAGGCGGTGGAAGTGGCCAATGTCGGAGATACGATCCTGATTTTAGGCAAGGGCGACGAAACCTTTATTTACCGGGAATTCGGCCGGGAACCGTGGATGAGCGATCCGGCGGCGGTCCGCGACGCCCTGCGCAAGTATTATTTTGAAACGGAGGAGGAAGATGAAGATGAAACCGTTGAATAAGTACATTGATCACACTCTGCTAAAACCTGCCAGTACCCGCAGCCAGCTGGAAAAGCTGTGTTCCGAAGCCCGCGAACATGATTTCGCGACCGTCTGCGTCAATCCCTGCTGGATTCCCTTCTGCAAGCAGCAGCTGGCAGGCAGCGACGTCAAGGTCTGCACCGTCATCGGCTTTCCGCTGGGCGCGATGACCAGCGAAGCCAAGGCGTTTGAATGCCGCGACGCGATTGAAAAAGGCGCGGATGAAATTGACATGGTCATCAACATCGGCGGCGTGAAGGACGGCGATCATGACGGCGTTGTCCGGGATATCAAAATGGTCCGGGAAGCGGCGGGCGCACATACGCTGAAAGTCATCATTGAAACCTGCCTGCTGAGCGATGAAGAAAAGGTCTTCGCCTGCAAGGCCTGCATGGAAGCCGGCGCGGATTTCGTAAAAACCTCGACAGGATTTTCTACCAGCGGCGCAACGGTGGAAGACGTGCGTCTGATGAAACAGACGGTCGGCGATGTCTGCCAGGTGAAAGCGGCCGGCGGCGTGCGCAGCTTTGATGATTTAAAGGCAATGATCGAAGCGGGAGCCGACCGGATCGGAACCTCCAGCGGCGTCGCGTTGCTGGCGGGCCAGGAAGCCGCGGGGTATTAACCGCTGCTCTTGGAATTCGTAAAAAAGAAAAATAAAAAACCGGCACTGCCGGTCAACGAAGAGGAAGCTGAAAACTTCCTCTTTTTGCATGCAAAGAAGATTTTAGAGGTGTCTGATTATATCATCCAGCATAAAATCTCGAGTTGTTCCATGAAATAAATCAATTTTTAACCTGTTTCTCTTTTAAGCCATTCTGGTATTCTTCTTCAATCCGTTTTGTTTCTGCCACACTTTCCTGACGCTTTTGTTCTTTTGCAAGGGTTAATGCGATCCGCGGCCATGTAGACAACAACGCCGAAAGCAATGACAAGCCCACCGTAAAGAGAGGCATCAGAACAGGAGAGCCCCTGCATACTGTCTAAGATAATTCCCGTAAATATCTGCGCAATAAAGACCAGTGAGGTCAGCAAAAATGAAGAGAGTTTGGGAACAATGATGTTAAATAACATCACAACCCCCACACCCAGGACTCCGCCAAAATAAATCCAGGGTTGAGACGTTCCGCTTAACGGTGCTCTTTGGACAAGATCACTCCATTTCACGGTGGCTGCGGCGAGCAGTATTGTAATAGGAAGTCCGATCAGATGGTTGATCAGCGCGCCCTGCAGCGCTCCTGTTTTTTCTGCCAGATATGCGTTGATGGTTCTGGATAAGACCACGGATATGCCTGCGGCACACGCAATTCCAATCGCAACGACTGCATTTTCATCATCCAACATCATGAAGATTCCGAGAACTGAAAGACACAGACTGATCAGTGCTGATTGTGGAAACGGTCTTTTCTTCATCCCCAACAAACCCAGTTTATCAATGAACAAGGAGGCAATTGTCTGCCCCAGCAATCCCAGTGCAACGACGCTGGTTATACTCATCGACTCTGCCGCAATACATTGAAATACAGTAGTGCAGACCCCGATCGCTCCGCCCAGATAAATCCATTTTGGATGATGCGTCCACAGTGGCTTTTTTCCTTTTTTCAAAAGGCAGAGAGATGCGGAAGCCGTGCCTGCGATATGAATCAATATGGATGCTGAGAATACGCCATATTGTTTCGATAATTCTCCGTTTATTGAAACCATAATGGCTAATAGTATACCGTTAACCAGCGCTAAAATCGGATACAATTCAGACCACCTCTTTACTTCGAGAATAACAAAATTCTGTTTATCCTGCATAGGACATAGGTCATAGTGCTTTCAAACGCATTCGTATATAATTGATTTGAGGTGATTGATATGGAGAATATACCCCTTACTAAAGCCCATGAAAATAAGCTCGCAGAATATGGCCTGGAAAATGTTCCGCTTCAATCTTGCGGCTGCCTGCGTTTTGCGCCCGGGGAAAATGTTTGTCAAGAAGGTGTTTCCATGCCATGGATCCTCATTGTGATCAGCGGCAGTGCGAAGGTTTGCCGGACAACGCCCGACGGAAAAAGCTTGATTTTGTGTTATTACATTTCTTCCGGTCTGATTGGTGATATTGAACTCATGATGAGACAGAAAAATGCCACAACGACGGTTAAAGCGATCACCGCCCTGGACTGTATCGCCGTGAATTATCCGACATGTGCTGACGAATTATCAGTAAATCTTCGATTTCTTAATTTTTTAGGCGGCGAACTGGCAGCCAAGTTGTCTAAAAGTTCAGATAATTATACATTATCAGCGCTATGTTCCGGCGAGCATCGTCTATGTACGTACATCCTGCAAAATTCGCATAAAAATGTATTTAGTGATATTCTTACTGATGTTTCTGCCTCAGTGGGGATGAGTTATCGGCATTTGTTCCGTATTTTAGGCAAGCTTTGCCGCGATGGAATTCTGGAGAAGAGAGAAAGTGGGTACTACATTCTGAATAACATTGAATTAAAGCGACGTTCCTCTTTTTAAAAGATCGAGCATGATTCATCCCGGCTTCTGTTTCATCGGGTTCTTTTGAGATTGGGCTCTTTTTTAACAGGATGAATAAAAAGTGGGATCTGTCCGAATGAAAGCGCTGTCAATTTCGCAGCTGTGCAGTGCAGTCTTCCTGTAAGAAATAACGAATGAAAATTCTTGAAAAACATTCCTCAAATCGTTCCGAAAAGGTTGCTTTTTTCGGATGGTTTGGTTATAATATATCTGCTTGCATCAGAAGGGAGGGTAAGTATGCCAAGAGTTGTCTTAAAAGAGAACGAAGTATTGGATGACGCATTACGTCGTTTCAAGCGTCAGGTTTCTCGCAACGGAACCCTTGCTGAGGCTCGCAAAAGAGAGTTTTATGTAAAACCAGGCGTCCGTCGTAAATTGAAGTCGGAGGCTGCAAGAAAGGCTAGACGTTCAAAATAAAGAAGCGCAAGCTTCTTTTTTCGTAGGATGAGCTTTTCTGGCTGAAATGAGGACAGGCGGATGATCGCTGAATCCTTGAATCCTCAGTAACGGCCAGCGAAGGATCAAAGGGAAATCCGAAAGCAGTAAATTAAAGAACAGACTGAAATCAAAGCGGATCGGAAAAAGCGATCAGCGCGATGATGCAGGAAAGCATCAGAATGAAGGAGGAGACGGTCACAATGCAAAGTTCAACACAAGCACTCCAGCAGTTTAAGCGGGCCTTAGCACAGGTTTATCAGCAGTGGCGGGATAAGCAATGGGAAATGATGAACATCAAATTGGAGCTGCCGCTGTTTGACGCGCCGGTATGCGCTTCGTTTTTACAGATGGGCGAGGAAACGGTGCTGGAAATCTGTGATGACGACTGGGATCAGCTGGTCGGCAATTCGCTGGCCCAGGAGGATTCCTACCACATGGCGGTTCAGGCGTCGCGGCGGATCATGTGGCGGCCGTTTTGCGCGGAGGAAGCGGAGGTTGCTTTATTTCAGCAGGATGGACTGCAGGTTTTTATCAACGATATTCACTGCGGTCTGCTGGAGGTGCGTCCTTCCTCCCGCTGGATTGAGGAAACCCGGCTGCTCGTTGAAGCGCTGAGCGAAATCCTGGCAGCGTACAACGGTCCGGAAACGACGGATGAACAATGGGTGGAAGCGGCACGATTAAGTGATCAGAGCTGGCGTTTAGTGCCGAAAGAGGGCGCTGTGCGGATCGAAGGTCCAGCCTGTATGATCGACGAAGCGGCAGCCGACAAGCTCAGTCAGCTCAAGCATACGCGGGAAACCGCGCAGCTGGATGTGGTCAGCCTGCTCGATCCGCTGGAAGCGGAACATGGCACTGCGGTGGCGTTTCGGATGTTGGTGCTGGTGTGCTCCAACCGGCATCAGACACATATTGAATTCAGTTTCCGCAAACGGGAAGATTTGTGCACAGCATTGGTAGAAGCCCTGCGTGAATTTATCCTGATCGCCGGGATTCCTGCCCGCCTGCAGGTCAACCACGGGCTGTATGAATTCATTCTGGCCGATCTGGCGCAGCGGCTGGGAATCCGGATCGTTCATGTGGAGAATCTGATTCTGACGGAACAGCTCAGCGAAGAACTGGCGGCCGCCCTGTCGCCGCTGACAACTCCCGAGTCAATGAATTAGCGCGCTTTCGCCTCGTTGTCATTTTGATCTGACAGGATCATAACGCCTCAGCGTCCCTTTGCGGACGCTTTTTTCATGTTTGCCTGTGCTGGCGCATAACCTACATCAGAGGAAGGAGTGTGCGCGATGATCACAGTCAGTGAAAAACAGGCCATGATCGAAGACTTCGAGCGGCTGATCCTCGTCAGCCCCGAACAAATTATCACCGAGTCCAAACAGGGCAGAATGATCGTCGAAGGCAGCGGCCTTCATATCCGGGTGTTCAGCGCCGACGAAATCATTCTTTCCGGGCAGATCAGGCGGGTGAAGTTCGATGCGGAATAGACTGCCTTTTCTGTTCGGCATGGACTGCTGGCGGCTGAAAATACCGCTGACGTTTTTTCTCAATCAATGTCTGCGCCAGGATATCGAGGTCATGGAACTCAAGCAGACCCCGGAAGGGCTGGTTTTCTGGACGCCGGTGACGAGCCGGCGGCGGATCACCGGTTTGTTTCAGGACGCGGAATGTTTGCGGACCAGCGGCGTCACCGGTTTTTTGCTGCACCAGTTCCAGCAGCCGCTGCGGTTGTTTTCTGTTGCGCTGGCGGCGGCGCTGTGGATGTTTTATTCCCATTGCATTGTTCAGGTCAGCGTAACCGGAACGGATCCAACCCTGCAGCGCCAGATCGAGCAGCAGCTGGCGGAGAACGGCTATGCCGCGCCGTTTTTCACCGCCGATCAGAATCTGGCGGAAACGATTGAATTTCTGATCAAGGAAAGCTTTGAGGACCGGTTGGGCTGGACTGAGGTCATTCGCACAGGCTCGCGGCTGCAGCTTCAGTTTACGGATAAGGAATACGTTGAAACTCCGCAGCTGACCAACGATCCGATTTATGCGCAGAAGGAAGGCATGGTTGTGCGTTTTGACGTTCAGCATGGGGAGAAAAAGGTAAAAATCAACCAGATCGTTCACCCCGGGGATCTGTTGATCGACAATGAACTGAAAGATGCCTTTGAGGTGCCTCAACCGCTCTATGTCAAGGGCAAGGTTTACGGCTACACCTGGTACACCGTGGAAAGCTCGCTGTCAGATGCACCGGATTTCCCGCTGCATGACGCGCTGGCGTTTTTTCGTCTGTTGATGGACTGCCGCAGTCAGATCGCTGAGCAGCTGCAGGAGGATGAGAAAATTATCAAAGAAAATGTTTTACTTTTTGACAGGAATGCGGGTACAATAACGATGAAGATCCACTATACGTTACTGGAGGATCTGACACGACCTTAAATTCGAGGAGGAAAACCATGACCTATGTCCTGTCGATGGAACATCTGAGCGCGTCGGAAGCGGCTGATTTGATCGGCTACCAGGACCGCAACCTGAACTGCTTATGCGAACTGTATGGGGCGGAGATTGTCTTCCGCGACAATCAGTTTACGATCCGCTGCCAGGATCCCGAAGCGGTGGCGGAGATTCTGCAGGAAATGCTGAAGATGATCCGGCGTTCCCAACAGATCAGCGAGCAGGAAATCCGATACTTAGTCCGCACGCAGCGCAAGCAGCAGGCGGTCGATCTGGGCGATCTGAAGTCCAAGGTGCTGGCCCGCACCCATAGCGGCAAGGCGATATCGCCGAAAACCGAGGGTCAACGCAGCTTTATCGAAGCGATGGAAAAGAAAACGATTGTCTTCGCGGTCGGCCCCGCCGGCACGGGCAAGACCTATTTAGCTGTGGCCTACGCCGTCAGTATGCTGAAGAAAGGTGAGATTCACCGGATCATTCTGACCCGGCCCGCAGTGGAAGCGGGGGAGAGCCTGGGATTTCTGCCCGGCGATCTGAAGGAAAAAGTCGATCCGTATTTACGCCCGCTGTATGACGCGCTGCATGATCTGATGGGTGCGGAAACGACAGAGAAGCTGATCGAAAAAGGCACGATTGAGATCGCACCGCTGGCTTATATGCGCGGGCGGACGCTGGATGATGCCGTGATTATTCTGGACGAAGCGCAGAACACGACGCCGGCCCAGATGAAAATGTTTTTAACCCGGCTGGGCTTTCAGTCGCGGATGATCATCACCGGCGATGTGACGCAGGTGGATCTGCCGAAATCCCAGCGCAGCGGTCTGATGGACGCCGTCGGCCTGTTGAAAGGAATTGAGGAAATCGGCGTACTGCAGCTGTCCAGCGACGATGTCGTACGGCATCCGCTGGTGCAGAAAATCATTGACCGCTATGGTGAAAAGGGGGAATAGAGCATGCCGCGGATTCTTTTAATTGAGGATGAGGACAGCATCCGCCACCTGATCAGCTACGATTTGAAAAACGCCGGGTTTGACGTCACCGGCTGCTCAGACGGCGCCAGCGCCCGGGAAAAGGGGCTGAACGAAAGCTTTGATATCATGATCATCGACTGGATGCTGCCGGAAATCAGCGGGATTGAGCTGGTGCGGCTGTTCCGCGGCAAAGGTATTGACAGCGTCATGATGATGCTGACGGCGAAGGATGAGGAAGAAGACATTCTGGAAGCCTTCGAGGCCGGCGTCGACGATTACATCACTAAACCATTTTCCCCGCGCGAGCTTCTGGCGCGGATCCAGGCCCATGTCAAACGGATCGTCAAGACAAGCCGGCGGGTGCTGGAAATGGGTGGTCTGACGATGGATCTGGGAAGCCGGGAAGTGTCGGTCAACGGTCAGCCGGTCAGCCTGACGAAAAAGGAATTTGAGCTGCTGGAATATCTGCTTCGCAATCCGCAGATCGTCTTATCCCGCGATAACATTCTCAACGAGATCTGGGATTTTGATTACGACGGGGATACCCGGATCGTTGACGTCCACATTTTCAAGCTGCGCAATAAGCTGCAGGGCAGCGGTGTGAAGATTGCCTCCCTGCGCGGGGTCGGCTATAAACTTGAAGTCCAGGCATAAACGGCGGGGACAGGCATGAAAACGAGTGAAGCTCTAATTCTGATTGTCACCGTCGCGGGTCTGGCGCTGTTCTGCGCCCAGGGCTTATTGGAAGCCTGGAGCGCGCTGGTCTTGCTCGGACTGGTCGCGATGGCGCTGCTGTGGCACAGTCAGGACACATTGCGCGAAACGATGCGGACGAAAGAACAGACGTTAAAAACGCAGGTTCGCAGCTCGGCCAAGGATGCTTCGCTGAAGCAGCAGCAGATCATGACGATCCTGACGAATATCCCCTCCCCCTTAGCCATGATGGATTCCTATGGTCATCTGATTTTATACAATGAAGGATTCAGCCGGTTTCTGAGCGAAGAGGGTGAGGAAGAATTCACGTATCGCGACGAGCGGATTGCTCCTGAGGTGCAGTTGTTTCTGAAGGAAGCGTATTTGAGCGAGAATGCGATCGTGCGCAATCTGTGCTATAACAATGTCGACTTCCAGTGCCTGTCCGTGCCGATTCAGGAGAACGGTCGGTTTACCGGATGTCTGTTGGTGTTTCAGGATATTACGCAGGCGATGGAAAAGGAACGGATGCAGAAACGCTTCATCGCCGACGCGTCGCATGAGCTGAAAACACCGATTGCGGCGATCAAGGGAATGATTGAAATTCTGAACCGGGATGATTTTGATGATCCCAAGACGATGAAGGACTTTCATATCCAGATTGAAAAGGAAACAAAACGGCTGGAAATGATTGTCGCCGATCTGTTAAAGCTGTCGCGCTTATCCATGAGCACGCTGGCGCTGGAGCTGTCGCCCTGTGAGATCAGCGGACTGTTTGACAGTCTGATCAAGGAGGCTGCGCCGCAGGCAAAAAGTCAGGGTGTGATCGTGGAGGCGGAGGATCAAACGCACGAAACGTTCTGGCTGGATGAACAGAAAATCCATCAGGCGCTGGCGAATTTATTGAACAATGCGCTGGCGCACAGCCAGCCAGAGCATATCCGCATGCAGGCGCGGCGTCAGGACAGTTGGCTGGTGCTGATGGTCAGCGATGACGGCTGCGGGATCGACGCCAAACATCTGGATCGGATTTTTGAGCGTTTTTACCGGGTAGATAAATCCCGGTCCCGAGCCAGCGGGGGCAGCGGTTTGGGGTTGGCGATCGTCAAGGCAATCGTGAGCGCGCATCAGGGCGAGATTGAGGTTGACAGCGAGGTTGGCCGCGGAAGCCGCTTCGTCATCCGGCTGCCGGTTCGTTCTGACGCGGCGGATCACCCTTCGCCTGCGGAACATTCCTCACGCCCTCCAGAACCTTCGCCGCAGAATACAAACGCCGGCGCTTCAAGCTGAAAGCCAGCCAGAAAGATCGTCCTCAGTCAGGGATTCCCTGGCTTTTTTTTGTGCTTGTTTTTCGTTGGGAGCGGTGGATGGGAAAAAAAGGAATGTCCTGACAGGAAGCCTCCGTTTTTCAGCCTTGATTCATGATTTGGCAGCCAGCCTGCCGGCTGAAAGATGTTTTTCCATGTGGGGGAACAGAGAAAGGACAATGCTTTGGGTAATTTATTTTTTAACCGTTTCTTAACGCAAGCTTCATTTTCTGTTAATCGTAGCGCGGTAAACTGGGAACTGTTCAAGAAAGGGATGAATGAAATGAAGAAATTATTTGTATTCGTACTGACAGCGCTGCTTGTCGCTGGCTGCAGCACAGCACCCAAGACAGATCCAACAGAGGGAGGAACAGCTACGCCGTCAGCGTCCGCAGCCATCAACGTCTATACCCGCGACGCGACTTCCGGTACGCGGGAAGCGTTTGAAAAAGCTGGAGATTTTGCGGAACAGCTGACGTCCTCCGCGATTGAAGTTTCCAGCAACGGCGATATGGCGACCAAGGTCGGAGCGGATGTAAACGGCATCGGTTATGTGTCGCTGTCCACCGATTTTGCGGCCAACGGCGTGAAGCCGCTGAACTTTGAAGGCGTGGCGCCGAGCGAAGCGACAGTTCTGGACGGAACCTACGGGATGCAGCGTCCGTTTGCCTTCACAACCCGGGCGGCCGGTGACTATGAAAGTGCGGAGAAAGAACAGCTGATCGCAGCGTTCTTAGACTTCCTGCAGAATTCCACAGAAGGCATGCTGGTGGTGGAAAAGGCCGGCGGCGTTGTCGATAAGAGCCAGGGGAAAGCCTGGGCTGAACTGGCGGCGAATCATCCGATCGTCAACGAAGACAACTCGGCGATTACGATCGCGACCTGCGGTTCGACATCCGTGGAGAAAACGCTGAAAGCCGCGCTGGAAGCATTCCAGCCGTTGGCGGGCAACTTCCAGTTCACGATGAACCAGACCGGTTCGGGCGACGGCTACAAGCGCGTCCTCGGTTCAGAAAAAGACGGTGCTAACCGCGCGGATATCGGCTTTGCTTCGCGGGCTTTCAAAAGCGGCGAGGAAGACACATCATCGGCGATGGCTTCAGGTCAGTATTGCATTGATGCGGTGGTAACGATTGTCAATGAAGCGAATACGGCCGTTGCCAATCTGACGCAGGCTCAGGTTCACGATATCTTTACCGGCACGGTAACGTCCTGGGATCAGATTCAGTAATTTGTAAACGGGATGCGACCGCTTCCCCGGCGGATTTGCCGGCGGAGCGGTTTCGTTTCGAAGGAAGGATGAGGTTATGGAAAGCAATCTGAAAGCGAGAATCCGCCCCGGCCAGGCCCGGCGCAAGCAGAGAACGGACCGGACGGTCAGAGCCGTTTTCTTTCTGGCGGCGCTGATTTCCGGCAGTTGTATCGTGCTGATCACGCTGTTTATTCTGATGAAAGGAATCCAGCCGTTTTTACCCGGCTATGCCTATGGCTCTGTATCGCTGAAAGATTTCCTGTTAGGAACGCTGTGGCGGCAGGATCAGGGCGTCTACGGCGTTGGATTTATCGTGATCAATACGCTGATCTCCGCTTTTGGAGCGCTGCTGCTGGCCTTTCCCATCGCGGTGCTGACGGCGCTGTTCATCGTCAAGATCGCGCCCAAGCCGGTTAAACCGCTGATGAAAACGGTGGTGGAATTGCTCGCGTCGATTCCCAGCGTCGTCTACGGCGTCTTTGCGGCAGGGGTGATTACGTCGCTGGTGAAAGGGCTGGCGTCGCTGGCGGGGGTCAGTACGGCCGGGGGCAGTTCGCTGCTTGCGGTGATTCTGTTATTGGCGATCATGATCTTCCCGACGATCACCTCGCTGGCGGTGACGGCCATCGAAGCGGTCGATCCGGATCTGGAGCTGGGTTCACTGGCTTTGGGGGCGAGTGCGACGCAGACCCATTTCAAAGTTGTCCTGGCCAGCGCCAAGTCAGGGATTTTCGCCGGAGCGATTCTGGGACTGGGCCGGGCGTTTGGCGAAGCGACAGCGGTTGCGATGGTGGCCGGCAACAAGCTGTTCGGCCCGACGTTCAATCTGTTCGACATCACCCGCACGCTGACCTCGACGATGCTGGCGGGATTGAAGGAAACAACCGGACTGGATTACGATATCCGGTTCTCCGTCGGTCTGTTGCTGATGGTCGTGATCCTTTTGTCGAATCTCAGTCTGAACTGGGTAAAGAAGAAAGTGGGGAATGGACAGTGAAAACCAATCGAATGCCGCGTGTGATCAGCGATCGTTTTCTGCAGCTGCTGACGGTGCTGAGCGCAGCGCTGGCCGTTGTGGTGCTGACCAGTCTGTTCGTGTATATTTTCAGTCATGGTCTGTCCTTGATCAACGCGGATCTGCTGCGCAGCGATTACTGGTCCCTCAGCAAGATCGTGGCCCTGGATGAAACACGCAATCAGCCCGGGAGCTATCCGCGTCCGGAAAATCTCGGTGCTGAGGTGGCGTGGAGCGAAAAGTGGGGTGTGGGCTTTGTCGACCATCTTTCCCATGAAAAGAAGCAGCTTGTCCTGATCGAAGCCGTGGCGGAGAATTCGCCGCTGGCATCAGCTGTGGATACCAGCTCCGGGGCGAACCAGGGGAAACCGGTCGCGATGAGCGCCGGACTGCAGGTGGAAAAAATTGATTTTACCGACGCTTCCGGAACAGCGGACTTCACCGGGATGCTCGCTTCCGCAAGGGCTGCTGAAGTGGCGGAAACATTGGATCAGTCAGCGGCGAAGCTGACGTCGATGTTTATCAAGACGCCGGGCGGGGGCATCCGCGGATCGCTGGTGAGCACCGCGTACTTAATTCTGGTATCGCTGCTGATCGCGCTGCCGATCGGCATTGCCAGCGCTGTCTATTTAAGCGAAATGGCTAAAAAAAACAAAGTGAACGCCGCGATCCGCACCGGGATTGAAACGCTGACCGGCGTTCCTTCGATCGTTTATGGTTTAATGGGCGTCAGCGTGCTGTTTCCGATTACCGCGGCCATGGGGGCAAAGACGACGAATATTCTGCTGGGCGCGCTGACGATGGCGATCATCCTCTTGCCGACGATCATCCGCTCAACTGAAGAAGCGCTGCGGGTTGTGCCTCAGGGTCTGCGCGACGCGTCGTTGTCGTTAGGCGCAAGCCAGACCCAAACGATATTCAAGATCACACTGCCCTGCGCGATGCCGGGTATTCTCAGCGGGATTCTGTTAAGCATCGGCCGGGTGGTCGGCGAATCGGCGGCGCTGATCTATACGATGGGTACCTTTATTAACGATCAGCCGGGCTTATTGAAGCAAGGTACTTCGCTGGCCGTTCACATCTGGTCGGTGATGTCGGGCGAGCAGCCTAACTTTGAACTGGCCTGCGCGATTTCAATCATCATTCTGATCTTTGTGCTGATCTTGAATCTGACGGTCAAGCTGCTTTCGCGGCGGCTGCAGAAAAGCTTCCGCTAGAAAGGAATCGTTATGGAAACTTGTTTTGAAGTAAAAGATTTGAATTTATATTATGGTGAAAAACAGGCGCTGAAACAGCTGAATCTGACGATCGGCAAGAACCGGGTCACCGCGCTGATCGGTCCTTCGGGGTGTGGCAAATCGACGTTTCTGCGGTGTCTGAACCGGATGAACGATCTGATTGAAAATTGCCGGATCAGCGGTGAAATCCGCCTGTTAGGCGAGAATATTTATGATTCAAAAACCAACGTCGTCCAGCTGCGCACGGAGGTCGGAATGGTGTTTCAGAAGCCAAACCCGTTTCCGATGTCGATCTATGACAACATCGCTTACGGTCCCCGTTGTCAGGGAATCCGCGATAAGAAAGTGCTGGACGGCGTTGTGGAACACTCGCTGAAATCGGCGGCGCTGTGGGAGGAGGTCAAGGACCGTCTGCACGACTCGGCGCTGGCGCTCTCGGGCGGTCAGCAGCAGCGGTTGTGCATCGCCCGGGCGATCGCGATGGAACCGGAGGTCATTCTGATGGATGAGCCGACCTCTGCGCTGGATCCGATTGCGACAGCGAAGATCGAAGAGCTGATCGAGCAGCTGAAGACAACCTATACGATCGTCATCGTAACGCACTCGATGCAGCAGGCTTCCCGGGTTTCCGATGATACGGCGTTCTTTCTGCTCGGTGAAATCGTAGAGGCCGACACGACCCGCAAGCTCTTTTCCAAACCGGCAGATCAGCGGACTGAGGATTATATCACCGGCCGGTTCGGCTAGGAATCAGGAGGAATAAGTTATGAAAATGGATGAATCGCTCGCCGCATTCCAGGCTTTGATCCTGCAGATGTACCGCAAGGTGAAAACGATGCACGAGCTGGCGCTGGACATTCTTCGAAGCGGCGATAAGGAGAAAGCGCTGCAGTTAATCTACATGGATGACTTCGTCAATCATCTGGAGGAGGAAATCAACGATCAGGCGCAGACGGTGCTGGCGCTGCTTTCCCCGGTGGCCACGGATCTGCGCAAAGTGATCGCCGGGATTAAAATCGCTTCGGATTTGGAACGGATCGGCGACTACGCTAAGAACATCGCGGACTACGTCATCAAAAAAGGCCCGGCGGAACCTCCGTTTGTCGGCGAACAGGCGGAAGCGATCGGGCGGTTGTTTCTGGCGATGCTGGACGCGGCGATGGACGCCTATCAGAAGGAGGATGTCGCGCAGGCGTATCGGATTCCGCAGCAGGACGAACAGATTAACGATCAGTTTGCCGAGCTGTCCGGACAGATTGAAACCGCCGTTATGCAGGGAATGCAGCTGGAACATGTCGTGCCGTTAGTCGCGATGCTGCGCAACTTTGAACGGGCCGGCGATCATACTAAAAATATCTGCGAGCACCTGATCTATCAGGTAAAAGGGCAGCACATTGATTTCGGATGAAGGCCCGCAAGGAATCCCGGCCGCCAAAGCGCGGGATTTTTTTGCTTTCAGCAAAGGATAACCCCGCGTCAAGTGGGATTTTGAGATCATGTCTTACGGGGAACGGGCTTCCGGGTCTTCGTGGGAATTTCTTCGCAGAACATTGACATCCGCGGGTCGGGTTCGCTATACTGAGGGTAAACTCAAGAGGTGAAGACATGAAAAAACTCTTTCTGCTGGGACTGACGTTGGCGCTGATCGCGACGATTGAGGGGTTCCAGTCCAGTGCGCAAAAGCAGATGATGGCGGAAATGCCGCGTTTAAAATGGGCGTCAGCGGGGTATGCGTCGGCTTGTTACGAAGTTCAGTTTACCGCGGGGCAGCAGGCGCGTCAGCGCGAGCGGATCGCGGAATTGATCGCGGTCGGTCAGGAAAGTGAAGCCAGCGAGGAAGACCGGCTGAATGCCCGCAAGCTGGCGGTAATGGAGGTCAAGCCGGACGCTGAATCCGGGCTGAGCTTTTATTACGGCGGGATGAAAAATCCGCTGCATGATTTGTTTCCGGTTTCCGGAACGCCGCAGATCAGCTTCAACCAGGCGCGGCCGGTGTATTATACGGCTGACCGAAAGGATTTATCGGCGCCGCACATGACGATGATTCAAAGCGCGGACGTTCGGGTCGAACCGTTTTACAACAGCGTGGAACAGACCGGGACTACCGCAACGCTGTGGTTCTTTGCGGAACAGCCGTCGGATTGGATCGCCTTGATTTATCAGCTGCGTCAGGAATTTCCGGACATGACATTCATCAAGCAGCCGATCGCCGTGGACAGCACGGTTTCCGATACGTTGGCGAATCAGCGGTCAGGACAGATTTTCGGGATTGCCGTCGGGAGCACCCTGGCCGCGCTGGCGTTGACGCTGCACGAAGTGCGCCGGCAGAAAAAACAGACGCCTGCGGCTTCCGCCCTGAATATTCTGGGGCGCAGCTGCGGTATGACCGGTCTGATCGCGGTGCTTGAAATTCCGGTTCTGATCATCCTGATCAACCGGCTGCAGGGGGTAGCCTGGAATTACTACACGAATTTCCTGTATACCGATTTGTTTCATCTGTATGGCTGGATTGCGGCGGGCTTTGGACTCTGCGCCGCAGTTGGATGGCTGATGGCACGTTCTGGCCGGCATTCATAACCGGTGCATTGTAGGAAGCGCAGGATCTGAGCGGGTCTGGCCGTTATAAAAAGAAACTGGAAAGGTATGAAAAAAAGAAGCTGATTTTCCGGAACGATCCGGTCAAGGCAGCTTCTTTTGTTTGTTTTATCGACGGGATCAGTGATGCTCGAGCACCGGTGCTTCCTTGCTGGAGGAGGCTTCGATCGAACAGCGGGCGATGTTGCAGCAATGGTCGGCCATACGTTCCAGGTTTCCCAGAATATCGCAGTAGACGCTGCCGCCGACAGCCGTCGCGCATTCGTTGCGGGCCATCCGGTCGAAATGTTTCTGCCGGGCTTTGTATTCCAGTAAATCCATGTAATTCTCATCTTCCATCAACGCGGAATACTGCGCGTAGTCTTCATCGCGGTAAATTCCGATCGACGTGTTCAGCATGTGCTTGAACAGCTCAAACATTTCCAGCACGTCTTTTTTCGCACCGTCGCTGAAGTCGTTTTTATCTTCATGCACCATGTCGAAGAATTCGACGAGGTTGACCGACAGGTCGCCGATGCGCTCCAGATTTTTGATGACCTGCAGGTGCAGGTTGAAATCCTGCATATCCCGGTCGTTCAGGTCTTCCTTGGAAACGCTCATCAGGTAATTGGTGATCTTGGTGTCGATGGAATTGATCAGATCCTCGGTCTGATTGACGAGTTCCTTCTCATCGGAACCGCCGCGCGTATTCATGAAGTCGCGGGCTTTGTCGACCGCGGCATCGACGACTGTGCTCATTTTCAGAACGGCCTGTTTGGCAATGGCCAGCGCAGCGGTCGGCATCTGATGCGCGATCCCGGCGTCCATGTCGTCGAGGTTGATTTCAATCCGCTCCGGTTCGTTGCCCGGAATCAGCTTCTTGATGAAATTGCACATGACGTTCAGCAGCGGCAGATAAACGATGACGCCGACGATCTTAAATAAGATATGCACGACGGCGATCTGCATCATTGGCGGGATCAGCAGCAGATCGGAGATCCAGGTGATGAACTGAATGTAAAACGGCAGGAAGATCATGCCGATCGTCGCCGCGATCACGTTGAACAGCGTATGCAGACCGGCGGTTCGTTTCGCCGCCAGACTGCCGCCGATCGCCGCAAACACGCCGGTGACGGTCGTACCGATGCAGGCTCCGAAGACAAACGGCATCGCCGCGTTCAGGGTCATCGCCCCGGATTCATATAATTTCTGGACGACGCCGATCGTCGCGGCCGAGCCCTGGATCAGTCCGGTCAGCACCGTGCCGGCCAGTAAGCCCAGCAGCGGTTTTTCCGACATCACCTTGGCAAATTCGATGAAGGCTGGCAGATCCTTCAGCATTTTCAGCGAGTCGCCCATGATCTTCAGACCATAGAACATCAGACCGAAGCCGAGGATGATGTCGCCGATGTAGCGGGTTTTCTTTTTCTTGCCAAACGAGATGATCATGCCGCCGATGAACACGAAGTACATTGCGAACTGCTCGACCTTCAAGCCGATCAGAAACGCCGTCATCGTCGTTCCGATGTTGGCGCCCACGACGACCCCGGCCGCCTGTTCCAGCTTCATTAATCCCGCGCGGACCAGACCGATGGTGATCGCGGTCGCGGCTGAGGAAGACTGCACGACGATGGTCACGACAATGCCGACCAGCACCGCCATTATTGGATTGGACGTATATTTGTCGATGTATTCCCGGAGCTTATGACCTGCGACATTTTTCAAGCCGTCGCCCATAAACTTGATGCCAAACAAAAACAGCGCAAATCCGCCGAGGATCATGTCCCACGAGATATCTCCCAGCGTGATCATTTCCGTCGCTACGATATTCATTTGTTTTTCTCTCTCTCCTGTTTCTTCTCTTTTCTTCTCTTGATTCACGTTTATTTTAACAGAATCATTACGAAGTTTTAACACAAATTTAACATTTCCAGACAAAATCTGACAAACTTGCGATTTCAGCGCTTCCCAACTTGTGAAAGAAAACGGGAAAAGCCGTTTGTTTTCGGTCGAAAAGAGGCAGAATATGCTATAATAGCAATGCAAAATCAAGAGGTGAAGATGATGATAACCTGTACGTTTGTCAACAAGACAAGGGAAAAGCAATGGAAAGAAAACTATCCGGATTTCCAGCGGATCGCCGAGCATGCGCTGGAGGTCTTAAACAAGCAGGGCGACTATACCATTTCAGTGATTTTCGTGAAGTCCCGCAAAATCCATGAGATCAACCGCGATTACCGGCAGGTCGACCGGCCGACGGACGTGATTTCGTTTGCGGCATGTGATGATCAGGATGAATTTGAGCTGATCGAGGAAGCGGAAGTCGAACTGGGCGATATTTTTATCAACGTGGAAGCCGCGATCAGTCAGGCCGAGGAATATGGCCATTCGCTGCGGCGGGAAATTTGTTTCCTGTTTACGCACGGGCTGCTGCACTGCTTCGGCTACGACCACATGCAGCCGGATGAGGAAAAGGTCATGTTCGATCTGCAGCATGAAATTCTGGATCCGCTGGTGCCGAGGGCGTAAATGCGCGCGCTGATCAAAAAATTCAAGCCGGCGCTGAACGGACTGATTCTGGCGGCGCAGGACCGCAGCGTGGCGATTCAGCTGGGCTTTGCGGTGCTGGCCGGACTGGCCGGGATGGGACTGGGCTTCGTCTTTTGGGAATGGGCGCTTGTGATTACGCTGGCGGCCCTGGTCATCACAGCGGAGATTTTGAACACCGCGATCGAGCGGCTGTGCGACTTTGTTCAGCCCAAGCAGGATGCCCGCATTAAAACGATAAAAGATCTGGCGGCGGGCGCTGTGCTGTGCGCATCCCTGGCGGCGCTGATCGTCGGGGGGATGATCGTCATCCGCCATCTAATAAGATAGAACAGGAGAAACAACGATGTACGAAAACTTAGTCAGCGAAGCCTTTGAGGCGATGAAATCCGCGTATGCACCGTATTCCAACTATCATGTCGGCGCCTGCGTGTTATGCAAGGACGGCCGCACCTTTCGCGGCGTGAACATTGAAAACGCATCCTACGGGGCGACGAACTGTGCCGAGCGCAGCGCGGTGTTCGGCGCGTATTCCTACGGTTACCGCAAGGCGGACATCGCGGCGATTGCGATCGTCAGCGACGGCGCCCGCATCGGAACGCCGTGCGGCATCTGCCGCCAGGTGCTCAGCGAATTGCTGGAAAGCGATACGCCGATCATCCTGTCCAACGGGAAAGAAACGATGGAAACAACGATAGCCGAGCTGCTTCCGATGAGCTTCGGCATGGAGGATCTGGCGTGAAGAGCGGCTTTGTCGCTTTGATCGGCCGGCCCAATGCCGGCAAAAGCACACTGCTGAACGCTCTGGTCCAGCAGAAGGTCGCGATCATTTCCCCCAAGCCGCAGACAACCCGCAATTCCATCCGGGCGATCCGCACCGATGCCGATTCGCAGATCATTTTCGTCGATACGCCGGGAATTCATAAGCCGAAGCATGAGCTGGGCACCCAGATGAATAAGGAAGCCTACTCCGCGGCGTCGGGCGTCGATTTGATCTACTACCTTGTCGACGGCTCAGTGCCGTTTGGCAGCGGCGATGAATTCGTTTTGAATACGCTGCGGCAGATGCATCTGCCGGTGTATCTGATTCTCAATAAAATTGATCTGCTGGAAAAAGAACAGCTGATCGATCTGTTGTTAGCGTGGCAGCGGCGGATGGATTTCAAAGAGATCATTCCGATCAGCGCGAAGACGCAGAACAATCTGGATCAGCTGATCGAAGTCACCAAGAATGATTTGACAGACGGCGTCCAGTATTATCCGGCTGACCAGATCTGCGACTATCCGGAACAGTTCATCATGGCGGAAATTATCCGGGAAAAGGTGCTGCTGCTGACGGAAGAAGAAGTGCCGCATTCCGTCGCGGTCGTGATTGAAAGAATCCGCAAGAACCGCGAGCATCTGATCATCAACGCGATGATTCTGGTCGAACGGGATTCCCAAAAGGGTATCATCATCGGCAAGCAGGGTCGGATGATCAAGCAGATCGGCACGCTGGCGCGGGAAGAACTGCAGGGGCTGTTGGGCGAACCGATTTTCCTTGAATTGTTTGTCCGGGTGGAAAAAGACTGGCGCAACAAGAAGGCCAAGCTGCAGCAGCTGGGGTATATCCAGACGGAGCTGGAGGATGAGTAAAGCCCGGATTGAGGCGGTGATCCTCAAGCAGCAGGACTATCGTGAAAACGACGCGCTGATTACGGTGCTGTCAAAGGACTATGGCAAGCTGGGCTTCGTATGCCGGGGCATCCGCAAGATGGCGAGCAAGAATGCCGTTTCGTGCATGCCGTTTGTGCTGTCGGAGCTGATGTTTGACTACAAGGAACAAGCCACGCTGTTTTCACTAAAGAGCGCGCGCGTTCTGGCGGCGCACCGGCATATCCGCGAAGATTTGGAAAAAATGACAATTGCCCAGGTGATGTGCGAGATTGCCGACAAGCTCCTGGAACAGGGAGAAAGCGATCTGGAAGCGGCTGGCGAAGTTTATGAGCTGCTGAGCGTCAGTCTGGACCGGCTGGACAGCGAGACCGACAGCTATCTGATTTTAGCGCAGTTTACCGCGCTGGCCTTAAAAACCGAAGGGATCGAGCCGGTCGTCGACGAGTGCGTGCTGTGCTCCAACACTCAGGTGCAGACGATTTCTGTTGAAGACGGCGGTTTTCTGTGCGCGGAGTGTGCGGCGATGGTGCATGCCCGGCCGATGGAGGTCGGAGCGCTGAAACGTTTCCGTCTGATCAACAAGGCGCAGCTCGTTCATTTTGCCCAGCTGCGGCCGTATGGCCCGTGGACAAAAAAAGACGCGGAATTGCTGGTCGAATTTTTAATGCTACACAGCGGTGTAAAGCTGGAAAGTTGGCGCTTTCTGGACCGTTTAGCCAATTGACGAAAAGCGCTGATTTGTACTATAATAAACTTTGTCTATAAAAATAAAGAAATGGGGAATTGATCATGGCAGTGAAACAATTTGACACGATCGTCGCGCACGCAAAAAACTCCGGTTTTGTGTTCCAGGGCTCCGAAATTTACGGCGGCTTGAGCAACACCTGGGATTTTGGTCCGCTCGGCGTTGAGCTTAAAGACAATATCAAACGGGCCTGGTGGAAGAAGTTCATTCAGTCCCATCCGAATAACGTCGGCATCCAGGCCGCAATCTTAATGAATCCGAAGGTTTGGGAGGCCAGCGGCCACTTGAAGGGCTTCTCGGATCCGCTGATGGACTGCCGTCACTGCAAGACCCGCCACCGCGCCGATCATCTGATCGAGGAGGCGACGGAAGGCAAGGTTGTGCCGGAGGGCTGGAGCAACGAAAAAATGATGGATTTCATCAAGGAAAACCACATCGCCTGCCCGAACTGCGGCAGTCATGACTTTACCGATATCCGTCAGTTCAACCTGATGTTTAAAACGTTCCAGGGAATTCTGGAAGACGCAAAGAGCACGATTTACCTGCGGCCGGAAACGGCCCAGGGCATGTTCGTCAACTTCAAGAACGTCCAGCGCTCCATGCGCCGCAAGCTGCCCTTTGGCATCGGCCAGATCGGCAAGAGCTTCCGCAACGAGATCACGCCGGGCAACTTCATTTTCCGTACCCGGGAATTCGAGCAGATGGAAATGGAATTCTTCTGCAAGCCGGGCGAGGATTTGCAGTGGTACGAATACTGGAAAAACTTCTGCATGAACTGGCTGACGAACCTGGGCCTGACTGCTGAAAGTCTGCGCTTCCGCGAGCATACGCCGGAGGAGCTGGCGTTCTATTCGAAGGGCACCAGCGATATTGAATATCTGTTCCCGTTCGGCTGGGGCGAGCTGTGGGGCATTGCCGACCGCACGGATTACGACTTGAAAACGCATCAGGAGCATTCCGGCGAATCGCTGGAATACCTTGATCCGCAGACCAATGAAAAATATCTGCCGTACTGCGTAGAACCGGCCGTCGGTGTGGAACGGCTGATGCTGGCGTTCTTATGCGACGCTTACGACGAGGAAGTTCTCAATGAAAAGGACACCCGCGTCGTGCTGCACCTGCATCCGGCGCTGGCTCCGGTCAAGGCCTGCATCCTGCCGCTGTCGAAGCAGCTTTCCGCTTCGGCGAAGGAAATCTATGCTCAGCTGGCTGACAGCTTTGTATGCGAATATGACGAAGCCGGCAGTATCGGCAAGCGTTACCGCCGTCAGGACGCTATCGGCACGCCGTTCTGCGTCACGATCGACTTCGATACCGAGAAGGACGGCTGCGTCACCGTGCGCGAACGCGACAGCATGGAGCAGGTGCGGCTGCCGATCAGCGAATTGCAGGCGCATATTGAAGCGTCGCTGAAGTTCTGATCAGAATCCGTTCGGTACGAACAGGGGGGATGACGAATGCGTCTGAGCGATGAAGAAATCACCGCGGTCAGAAACAGCGCGGATATCGCGGAAGTCATCGGCCACTATGTGCCGTTAGTCAAAAAAGGCCGTTCCATGGCCTGTGTCTGTCCCTTCCACGACGATCACGACCCGTCGCTTTCGATCTCCCAGGATAAGCAGATTTATAAATGCTTCGTCTGCGGAGCCGGCGGCAACGTGTTTACCTTCGTTCAGAATTATGAAAAAGTCAGTTTCCCGGAGGCCGTAGCGAAAGTTGCGGAAATCAGCGGCTACAAGCTTTCGTTTGATCCTTCTGCCTTAAAAGCGCCGGTCGATCCGAGGAAAGACGCATTATATAAGGTGTTGGCGGAAACGATCCGCTACACGCATTATCAGCTGGGAGCGCAGGCGGGAACGCCGGTGCGCGAGTATTTGGCCAACCGCGGGATCGACGAGGCGACGATCGAAAAGTTTGAGATCGGCTGGAACGGTCCGGGCGACGAGCTGCTGCGGTTTCTGCAGGCTAAAGGCTACAACGAGCAGGACATGGTGGCGGCGAATGTCGTTCGGCTGAACGAGAGCGGTCTGCACGATGTGTTCGCCAGCCGGATTACGTTTCCGATCCACGACTCGCTCGGCAATCCGATCGGCTTTACGGCCCGCAGTATGGATCCCGAAGCGCAGAGCAAATATATCAACACGACCGAGACCGACGTCTATGTCAAAGGTCATACGGTCTTCAATTATCACCGCGCCAAACAGCCCTCCCGTCAGGAAGGGCGGGTGCTTTTATGCGAGGGTGTCACGGATGTGCTGGCCTTTTCCCGGGCGGGAATGGACAACGTCGTGGCGACGCTGGGCACGGCGTGCACCAAGGAACAGCTGCGCTTACTGCGGCAATGCTCGCTGCATCTGACATTTTGTTATGATGGCGATAAGGCCGGGCAGAACGCGACCTACAAGGCGGCGAAGCTGGCCCGCGAGGCCGGCTTTGAGGTCGGCATCGTCAGCAATCCGACCGGACTGGATCCGGATGAAATTTTGCGCCAGCACGGTGCGGAAGAACTTCGAGCAATGGTCCGCAAAGAGCTGACGTGGATGGAATTTGTCTTTCAGTATCTATCGACGCGTTATGATCTGGAAAACTATTCCGAAAAAAAAGAATTCACGCTTAAGGTGGAAGACGAAATCAAACAGTTGAGTGATGAATTCGACCGTCAGAATTTTGCCCATCAGCTGGAGCAGCTGACCGGATTTCATCTCGATCTGGGCGCAGCCCCCGCTCCGAAACCGGACAATTCCGGTGCCGGCCGGGTAAAAACAGTTCCGATTCGTTTAAATCCGTCGCGAGATGGTAAGACTAATGCAGAACACCTGATTCTTGCGCTAATGCTTACCCGCCGCGAAGCGGTAGAAATGTTCAAAGAAAAACTCGGTTTTCTGCTGAATGAAGAAAATCAGCAGCTTGCGATGATGATTCTGGATTACAGCCGGTCTCATCCGCAGCTGCAGATTGCGGATTTCATCAGTACGATCGACGAGGAAACGCTGAGACAAAAGGTTCTGGATCTTTCAGAATGGGAGTGTCCACAATTTACGCCGGAGGTCATGGACGGAGCGATCCGCCGCCTGCAGCGGTGTATGCTGGAAGAAAGAATAAATGATCTGAAACAACAGATCCTGCGCATCAGCAATCCGGAAAGCCAGGCTGCCCTTCTCAATGAACGGATGCAGCTGCAAAGAGAATTAAGGGGGTACCTTGATGAAGAAAAACACCAAGACTAAGGAGACAAAAATGCCAGTTTACAAAACGTTGGACCAATTAAAGGAAGAATTCAAAAAGACCTATCTTGCGGATAAGGTCGTTTATCAGAAGGATGTCATGGATGCCCTGGAACATCTCGATCTGACGGATAACGACATGGACGACCTGTACGAATGGTTCGCCGCGGAAGGCATCGACATCAGCGAGGACGACGATATCGAAGAACTGGAAAATATCGAAATTCCGGAAGCAGGAGCGATGACCCAGGATATCGGCGACGATCTGGAATTCCTGGCGGAAGACGCCGGGGAAGATTTTGACGAGGAAGTCGAGGATGTGGAAGTCCCGATCGATCTCAGCGAAACTTACAGCAGCTCTCCTTATGTGCGGATCAACGATCCGGTGAAGATGTATCTGAAAGAAATCGGACGGGTACCGCTGCTGAATCCGGAAGATGAACCGGAAATCGCTCGCCGGATTCAGGCCGGGGATGAGGAAGCCAAGCGGATTCTGATTTCATCCAACCTGCGTCTGGTCGTTTCGATCGCGAAGAAATACGTCGGCCGCGGCATGTTGTTTCTGGATCTGATCCAGGAAGGCAACATGGGATTGGTCAAGGCGGTTGAGAAGTTCGACTACACCAAAGGTTTTAAATTTTCAACGTATGCGACATGGTGGATCCGCCAGGCGATCACCCGTGCGATTGCCGACCAGGCCCGGACAATCCGAATCCCGGTACATATGGTAGAAACGATTAACAAATTGACTCGTGTTCAGCGGCAGCTTGTGCAGGATCTGGGCCGGGAACCGACGGCTGAGGAAATCGCGGAAAAGATGGAAAACATTACGCCGGACAAGGTTCGCGAGATCCAGAAAATCGCGCTGGAGCCGGTTTCGCTGGAAACGCCGATCGGCGAGGAAGACGATTCCCACCTGGGTGATTTCATCGAGGATAAAGACGCGATGTCGCCGGATCAGTACGCCAACAATCAGCTGCTGAAGGATGAGATCAACAATGTCCTGCAGGGGCTGACGGAACGGGAGGAAAAGGTGCTGCGGCTGCGCTTCGGGCTGTATGACGGCCGGACACGCACTTTGGAAGAAGTCGGTAAGGAATTCAACGTTACGCGTGAACGTATCCGTCAGATTGAAGCCAAGGCGCTGCGCAAGCTGAAACATCCGACCCGCTCCAAGCGGCTGCGGGATTTCGTCGATAAGAACTAAGGGTTATGCTGAGCGTCCGACTTAAAGCGATTGCCGACTGCGTTCCGGAAGGGACGATCGTCGCCGATATCGGAACGGATCACGCCTTTCTGCCGGTGGAACTGATTGCCTCCGGAAAGATTGAAAGAGCGTATGCCTGCGATATCGGAACCGGACCGTTGGAGCATGCCCGCGCGACGGTGGCGGAAGCCGGGCTGCAGGCGCAGATTTCGTTGATTCTGACGCCGGGCCTGGAGAAAGTGCCGCAGGATGCACAGGTCGCCGTGATTGCCGGGATGGGCTGGATGACAGCCAGGGAAATTCTGGAAAACGATTTTGAACGGCTGGGACAGTTTCAGCGGATTCTTGTGCAGGTCAACCGCGAGGTGGCTTCACTGCGTCGCTGGATCATGGATCACGGGTTTGAAATTGTCACGGAGAAGCTGGTGCACGACCGGCATTACTATCAGATCGTCGGTTTCCGTAAGGCATCTCAGCCGGTAGTTTATACCGAAGCCCAGCTGCAGTACGGCCCGTTTCTGTTAGCGCGCCGGGAACCGGTCTTCATCGAATATTATCACTACCGGAAAGCCAAGCTGGAACGGATTGCCCGTCAGATTGAGGATCCGGACAAACGCAGCGAGATCCTGCGACAGATCGAGGATATGAATGCGGTGATTTTAAACCGCTAAACCTAAATAAGCAGAGGGAAGGACCGTAAAGTCCTTCTTTTCTTGTACTGCGACGGGATTTCGAAAGCGAGGATGATCGAAGTCAGACGTTGTTCCTTGGCCAGTCCTCCCGCCGGCGAACCCGCTCTGAAAGGACAGGGGTCTGGACTTTGATTTCAAACTGCGCTACAATGAAAAAACAAAGTCAGTTCCTGATACTGACGATCATTCAGCTTGGAAGGGACAGCGGACGGCATTGGGGGCCGTTGACGCTGAAGGGGATAGTCATGAGCAATAAGAAAACAATGCTTTATCTGGCGGGCTTCTTTATAAGCCAGCTCGTTTTGGTCGTCGCGGTTTTCGGCGTGCGGAAAGAGATGGCGATCGTTCAGATTTTTATCATTCTCTCGCTGGCCATTGCGATCACGCTGGTCGGCGATTTCTGCATCTTCGGAATTATCCGCAGCGTGATGCGGTATAACGAAGAAGAACTGGAGCTGCGCCGGCTCACCGAACTGAACCAGCGGAACTATCAGTTCTATCAATTCGCCGTGATGCAGCAGCAGAATATCCGTTATTTTTATCATGACCTGTCGAATCATCTGATTACCCTGGAAATCCTGAAGGAACAGGGTAAGACGGAGGAGCTGAACGCGTATGCGGAAAAGCTGAAGACACAATTTGAGCACCAGCTGCCCGCCTACAAGACCGGCAACGTCATGCTCGATATCTTAATCCAGTACAATCAGCTTCATGAGCCGGCCTGCCCGCTGACCGTCCGTGGTGCGGTTCCGGAACAATTCGATTTCTCAGCACTGCTGCATGGATTGCAGAAACTGGCGGAAATCTGTCCGGGAACGCCGGTAACCTTGTGCTTTGAGCCGGCGCTGCGTGTGGAGCTGCCGGCGGCGGAGTTCGCGCAGAAACAAAAGGAAATCGAAACGCTGAAACAGGAAAACAGCTTGTTGGACATTATCGGGGTGACGGCAGAATGACGAATTCCATTTACTATTCTTTGAATCATATTCCGCTGATGATGACCTGGGCTTATTGTTACAATGAAATCCTGCCGGTCCGCAAGAGCTACTGGCGCGATTATCTAACGTTGGATCTGAGCATCACACTGGCGGTGTTCCTCCTGCTGCATATCTACGCGCTTCCCGGATCGGTGCAGGACAATGCGGTTGTCCGCATGACGGTGTCCGCGTCGGTGATCGGGGTTGTGATTTACCTTGTGAAGCGCCCGGGGTTAAAAGCAACGTTATTTGCGCTGTTTGCTCAGCAGCTGCTTTCGATCACCGCGGAAATGGTGACGATGCTGATCACGCTGATCGGCGTGCAGTTCAGCCGCAGCGCGTATGAGAGCGCCTTCTATATGAATGTGTTTTCCTATCTGCTGCTGGACGGAATGAGCCTGTTGTTTTTCAAAGCCGCACTGAGCTTGGGAAAAAAACGCAGGCGCTCGATCGAAGGAGAATACTATACGATCGGTACGCTGCTTTTCACCTGTCAGTTTTTGTGGCTGTATATCTTGTCCTATAAACTGATTTACATCAAGGAAGCCAGTCTGGGATTGTTGACGCAGGCGCTGGGGTTTCTGATTGTGACTGACGTTGTCGTCTTTTTCAGCGCTGTCCGGATTATCCGGCAGAAGCGAAAAAAACAAGAGCTGGACACCCGCACGCAAATGAATGCGGAACTGGCAACGCAGCTGGAAAAACTGGCGGAGAAGCAGGCGGGGCTCGAAACGGTTTTCCATGAAATGCACGACCCGGATGCGCAGATCGATCATCTGCAGGTACTCCGGGGACGACTGCGAAAGCTGCGTGAAGAACTGTATTGTGAAAATCCGTATGCCAACGCATTATTTAATTACTATCGTCAGCTGTGCGATCAGAAGCAGATCGCCGTCACCTTTGAGATTGAATCCAGTCTCAGCGGGATTTTGGACGAGTACGATTTGAATACGCTGTTGTCCAATCTGTTAAAGAATGCGGTGGAAGCCGCGGAATTCAGCGATTCTCCGTTTATTGATTTTCAGGCGGCGGAAAAAGCCGGACTGCTGCTGATCCGCTGCCGCAACCGCGTGGCAAAAAACGGGCTGCAGCCAAAGAAAAAAATCAGCGGTCAGGGAACGGCGATCATGGACGCAATTCTGCACCGCTGCCTTGGCGTGCGCCGCTTCAGTCTGGATCAGGATATCGCGACGGCAGAGATCGTTGTGGAACGGGGAAAGCCGGCGAAGTCATGTTAAACAACGAACCTTTTTTCTATTTCAATCATTTGATCCTGTTTCTGATCTGGGCTGCTTTTCACTGCGCTTTTCTCAATCACCGGGAGCCGTTAAAAACGCTGTTTCCCAAGCTGTATCTGGCAATTGTCATCAACTTTATTTTTAATTTTATTCTGTTTTTGGTCTTTGACGAGTTCTTTGCGGTCAACAGTCTGCGGACGCTGACGACGATCATGTTCATGCTTCTGGTCGTGAAATTCGTGGTGAAGGACTCGTGGATGAATACGGTGTTCGCTATGATCTTTCACACAGTATGCATCCTGTTTTCCGAGATGCTGGCCATTCTGGTCATGGTTGCGGCCAGCGGTTTTGATCAGGCGGCGTTTCAGGATGCTTCGTTCTTTAGCACGGCAGGTTTTCTGGTGATGGACTTTTGGAATGCCTTGTTCTTCAGTCTCGTTATTTTATTGAAACGCAAGGTATTTCCCGCGATTGACTGGCAGAAACAGGCGCGCTTGATTCCGCTGATCGTCGTACATGGGCTGTGGATTTATCTGCTTTCCTATAAATTGATCTACGCTTATCAAATTACGATGAATCTGACCGCTTTTTTCATTGGATCCTGGCTGTGTCTGCAGGGATCGGCATTTTTCCTGATCCGCAGCCTGCTGCGAATGAAGGCAGCGCGTAAAAATGCCGAACAAAAACGGGAAAATAACGAGCGCATTCAGGCGCAGATCCTGACGTTGTATGAAAAGCAGGACGTGATGGATGAGGTTTGGCAGACGGTAAAGAACCAGATCGGGCAGGTTGATGTGGAGCAACTCCGCTCTGCGCAGGATCAGATCGGCGCTATCCGCAACCTGATTTACTGCGATAATCCGTCAGTCAACACGATGCTGGCCTCATTTGAACGACAATTTGCCAGACAAGCTGTCTCTTTTCAGATTACGATTGAAGCTTCCTTACTTTCAGGTATCGATGATTTCGACATGAACACGCTGTTGTCCAACCTGTTAAAAAATGCGCTGGAAGCCGCTGAGAGTGCGGCGAAGCCGGAGGTTTGTTTAACGATCACCCAACAAAAACAGATGTTATTTATCCGCTGTGTGAATTCCTGCGGTCAGCCGCGGCCGAAAAAGAAGCTGATTCAGGGCAATGGAACGAAGATCATCACGCAGATTGCTGAAAAGTATCAGGGTCAGGCCCAGTGGGAGAAGGAAGGCTCACGCCTGGTGGCCGAAGTGCTGCTGAATAAAACGCAAACAGAATTCGAAAAAGTTTCTGCGGCGTAAGATTACTTGTCATTATTTCAGCGATCTGAAATGATTGTGAAAGGATGGGATCGGGTTATCTTGAGATCCAGCCTTTAGCCGTCAGGGAGCTGTTCTGCCACTTAGGTATCAATATCGGCCGCTTACGCTGGATTTGTAGCGGACAATTTCCCTTTCGGGTACAATAAAAATGAATTAAAGGAGGGGATATCATGGCAGGCGTTGGAATGATGCTGATGATCTCGTTGGTCATCTTCGGCTTGAGCTTGTTTTTGTTTTTAACCTTTTCCCGGCGTCGGCGGCTGGGGATGTGCGGCAAGGAAACGCCGCTGGACGGAAGTCCGCAGTCCATCGTGATGGCTGGCGCGGGTCTGGCACTTTTACTTTTTCAATGGGATTCGCCAGCCTCTCCGCTGCAATGGCTGATGTTTGCGGCCGCCGCCGCGGGTCTCGTTTTATTGGCGCGCAGTTTGCGCCAGGGCTTGTTCGCCGGAGCGGCCTTACTGCTGCTGGCGGGAATGTTGATGAAACTGGTTTGGGACGATGAAGTGATGAAACAGCTGCTGCCGCTTGTCTTTTTGATCAGCTATGAATGTGCGGCGGCCGGGTTTATGGTCCATTCCACGGAAGCCGGAGTGCGCCGGCGGCTTGAGAGCTTGATGGGGTGGCAGGCGTTGTTGTTTGGGGTCGCGTTTTTAGGCCGCAATAACGCACAGTGGCTGCCGCTGCAGTCGTTGTTACAGCTGATTTGTGCCTATAAGGTTTATTCCCGGGCGCTGGATTTCCGCGAACAATTCTATTTTGTGCAGAAGCAGCGGGGGATTCGGCAGTTAAAACCGATTCAGGCAGGCATGCTGGTCATGATCTCAGCGCTTTTGTTAGCAGGGGTGCAGGCAGGGCTGGTGCGATCTGAAAGTAAAAATGCCCGGCCCCTGGTCTGGGTATACCGGACAGAGGACGAACATCTTAGCAACCTGATCGTGATCGAGGGGGAAAAACTGAAACTGAACCTGGCTTATCCGGTCAGCGACGCTTATGCGGATACGCGAATAAAGCTGCGGATCACGGAGACGGAAAGCGGCGAAGTCGTTTATGAAACGGAGGAAGCGCTGGATGATCAACGAACCGAACCGGGCAGTTATTGGATCATCAGCGAATTGCCGGGAACGAATCTCAGCGCCCGCCGGCCGGTTCCCTGGACGGTGACCTGGTCTGTTCTCAAGAACGAAACGGTCCTTGAAACCCAGACGTTGAGCTGCGAGCCGCTTAGGCTTCCGGTCTTTGCGGGCGAGGGCCAATATTTTCAAATCCGCAATCTGACCGCAGGCTATGGTTACTTCTCTTCCCCGGATGTGCAGGCCAAAAACACGCTGCGGATCAATCTGCTGCGGTTTCGGAATCTGGGATATCAGATGACCATGTTTGACGCGCAGGATCAGCCGGTTATTGAAAGCTCCAGCAACGGAACGATCCGCGGCAGTCTGACGTTAAGCCAAAGTAACTCAGGATGGGGCGTAAACTTTGATGATGAGGAAGTGGTCCGCGGAGCAATCACAATCTGGGTCAGCGACGCGAAGGGGAAAAAGTTCTATGAGGAAACGATAGAGCTGGTGAAGCAGCCATGATCAAACTGATCTGTTTGCCCGAGCATGAGGCCCAGCTGCGGGAAAAGCTGAAGCCCTTTGACGCGCTGGATCTGACACTGGTCGAAAAAGGGGTTGATTATGACTCGATTGGAATTCTGTTTCAGATGGAGGATCTGGCGGAACTGACCGCATTCCTCAATCACCATTTTCTGCAGGAAAAGCGGCAGACACTGACCGGGCAGCATGAGGGGCGGACCTATGTCGTCGCGCTGGCGGACGTGCTGTATATCGAAGGGCTGCAGCGGGAAACGTTCGCTTATACCGCCAGCCTGTGTCTGCAGCTCAACCGCAAGCTGTATCAGCTGCAGGAGGAGCTGTATCCGCGTCAGTTTATCCGTATCAGCAAGTCGTATCTTGTTAACCTCGCGAAGGTCGAACAAATTGCCCCAAGCTTTAACGGCCGGCTGACGCTGGTGTTAAGCGGAGGCGTGCAGCTGGAGGTCAGCCGCAGCTATGCGCCGCATTTCCGCAAAGCGATTGGAATGGAGGGAAAACGATGATCGAACGATGGCTCTATCAAATCCTGATCGGGATGGCGATTCCCCTGACGGCCAGTTTCTTCAATCCCCGCGCGGCGTCGCCGGATGGAATCTGGATTGTACTGACCGGCATTGGCTACGCGCTGTTTTTGGAAAGCTACCGGATCTGGATGCAGTCGCTGCGCAAAGGACAGCCTTGGATCACGGGCGGAAGCCTGGTGCTGATCGCGCTGGTGGTTTTCAGTCATTTTACGCTGGAACGCTTTCTTCTTCTGATCGCGCTGGGCGTGCCGATGATCCGGCTGACCCGATCGCTGCGCCAATATTCGCTGGCCCTTGATCACTTTAAACAGCGGCTCGCGGAAGAAAATAAGGATTCATCCACGACCGGAAAGTGCTGAAAAGAATTCAGAAAAGGAAGAAGGGAAACCAATGAAAGGGGAAGCGATTCTTGCATGGCTTCATCAGGAAGCGGATCCGCAGAAACCGCTCGTCGTGATGATGTGCGGCGTGGCCGGAGCCGGGAAGACGACGCTGGCGAAGCAGCTGGAAGCCGCGGGGTATCTGCGCTTGTCAATTGACGAGGAGGTATGGCGGCAATATGGCCGGTATGGCGTGGATTATCCACCCTCAGCCTATGCTGCGTATTCAGCCGCGGTTGAGGCCCAGCTGCAAGATCAGCTGGTGAAAGCGATTCAAGAACATCGGCCGGTGGTCATTGATTTTAGTTTCTGGAGCCGGAAGAAACGCGATGCTTACCGCCAGCGGATTGCCGCGGCCGGCGGTCAGGCCCGGCTGCTCTATTTAAAAGCCAGTCCGGAATGTCTGCGCCGCCGTCTGCGTCAGCGGGCTCAGCGCCGCGACGCCAATGCCGCGTTTGAAATCACCGGCGATATTCTCAACGGATATCTTCAGGACGTTGAAGCGCCGCAGGGAGAAGGAGAGCTGGTGATCGATCAGGATCAGTCCGCGGATTTTCCTTGCGCTTAGAAGCCGGACAGGGACGGAGCGGAGGTCTCCGACTTGTACCGAGTGCAGCAAACCATAAAAAAAGATCCGGAACCCGGATCTTTTTCGCATCTTACAGAGAGTTGACCGCTTTCGCTAAGCGAGCCTTCTGACGTGCTGTGTAGTTCTTGTGCTTCAGATGGCTGGTAACGGCTTTATCTAATAAAGAATTTGCAGTGTTGTACGCTGCAACTGCCTTTTCCTTATCCTTCGCTTCAACCGCAACCAGGACTTCCTTGATCGCTGTCTTCAGCGCGGATTTTTCCGCAGTTTTCGCTGCATTTCTCTTTAAATTAGTAATCGAACGTTTCTTCTGAGACTTGATGTTTGGCATTCTGACACCTCCTCCGCATTTATACCTTAAGAATTATAACAAAAGGAAGGTGAAAATGCAAACACTAATGGAAAAAGGTGACAAGAAACGAAGCGGGAATGACAAAAATAAAGGTTGATTCCGATTAAAACCCGCGCATAACCGGCAGAAGATCCGCGCATACTAAGTCCGAGGTGAGCGTATGCGCAAACACAGAACCGATCTGGCCTATGAAGAAGTGCTGGATTTACAGGACAATGAGAATTTTACCCATACGAAGAAAGCGTACCGGGGCATTACAACCCATCATATTTCAATCCATCATCCGTGCGAGGAAATTGACAAGCAGCCGGGTGAGTATGTCACGATCGAGCTGGACGATCTGAACGATGCATCCCAACGGGAAGAGGCGATTGCCGTGACGTCGGATTGTCTTAAACAAATCATCAGCGGACTTCCCACGCAGGGAACCCGGGCGTTAATCGTCGGGTTGGGCAACCAGGAGATCACAGCGGATTCCTTAGGCCCGATGGCGGCCCGCGAGGTGATCGTCACCGCCCATCTGCACCGGCTGAATGAAGCAGAACTGGCGCAGGGAACCAGCGAGGTCGCGGTCATCGTTCCCGGCGTGATGGGACAGACCGGTCTGGAAACCGCGGAATTTGTCCAGGCGGTAGCCCGGCAGTTTAAGCCCGACTTTGTGATCGCGATCGACGCGCTGGCAACCCGTTCCATCGAACGGATCAACCGGGTGATTCAGATCAGCGATACTGGGATTCAGCCTGGCGGCGGGGTCGGCAATCACCGCAAAGTGCTCAACGAGGAACTGGTGCAGGCGCCCGTCGTCGCGATCGGCGTCGCAACGGTCGTCAGTATTGAAGCGCTGATCGATCAGGTTCTTTCGACGATTCAATGCGACGATTATGAAAAGGTGATGGAACATATCCATTATCAGGAATCCTACCAGATGGTCGTGACGCCCAAAGAAATGGACGAGGAAGTCAAGCATTTGACGGAAGTGATATCAACGGCGATCAATCAGGTGCTTCATCCCCGCTACTCCCAGATGTAGTCATGAGCCCCCCTTGCCCCGCATAAACTGCGGAAAGAGAGGGGGCTTTTTCCTTGAAAACAAAGCTGAAAATCACACTCAAATGTCTGCTGATCCTGGCCTTTCTCGTCATGACGTCATTCTTTACCGGCTTCCGCGATTTACTTTCGCAGAATAAAACCTCGGTGCTGGAGTCGATCCTGCATCCGGTAATCGATCTGGACCGCATCTCGATCAAGGAACAGCTGGCGCTGCTGCCGGACTTCAAACAGGCGGTGGAACGGATTGATGAGGTTGTGATCAACGAGCCGTTTGTACCGAAATTTGAAAAGGAAGAAAAACCGGAGAAAAAATCCGTTTACATCTATAACACCCATCAGTCGGAAACGTACAGCGACGGCACGACGACATATGAAATCGGCATGGAGCTGGCGAAAATGTTAGAAGAAGAGGGGTATTATGTTTATTTTCAGACCGGGAATTTCCTGCGTGAAGCAGAGGAGGAAGGGCTGAAATACAACCAATTATATACGATTTCCCGCCGTCATATCAACGATACGTTTGCCGAACACGGCGGCTTTGATCTGGTCATCGACCTGCACCGCGACTCCGCGCCGCGTTCTGCTTCCATTCTGGAGAGCGACGGGGTCACTTATGCGAAGATGATGTTTGTCGTCGGCATGAAATCTTCCAATGCCGCTCACGTCATGGAACATTCCCGGCAATTAACCGACAAAATCAACCAGGTGATGCCGGGTATAATGAGATCAGTTTTTGAACGGCAGTCGGTTTACAACCAGGATATGGCGGAGAACATGGTGCTGCTGGAATTGGGAACGGACCAGAACAGCACGGAGGAAGTCCGCCACTCCTTACGAATCTTAGTCGAAGCGTTAACGAACGGAGGGATCGAATGAAACGGTTTATTCTGGACGCCTTTTTGATTTTAATCGTCGTCAGCATCGGCAGTACGCTCAATCAGCAGCAGCCGGAATCCACGATCCAGCAGCGGATCGACGAATTCAACCGTCAGATTGAACAGGAAGAAGTGATTGAGCCGCCCGTCCACCGGGCCTCGATGTATCAGATTCAGGAGAACGCTGCCGGTCAGCTGGGGGCGAATATTTCCGAGATGGTCATCCGCGTCGTCGATGGTTCCGTGCGCATGATCGCCTCGGCTTTCGGCCAATGAACCGCGCATCTTCCTTTTGTTTATGGTATAATCGTTGACGTAAACGAAAAGGAGGGATGCCTCTTGAAAACAAGAGTCTTATTTATGGGAACGCCGGACTTTGCCTGCGGGATTTTACAGGCGCTGGCCGAGCTGCCGTTTGTTGAACTGGTCGGGGTCGTATCGCAGCCGGACAAGAAGGTCGGGCGGCAGCAGAAGCTGCAGCCGACGCCGGTGCATGCCCTGGCGCAGCAGCTGGCGCTGCCGGTGCTGCAGCCGGAGAAGATCCGCACGGAGTATGCGGAAGTGCTGGCGTTAAACCCGGAGCTGATCGTCACCTGCGCGTATGGTCAGATGGTCCCGGAGGCCGTGCTGAACGCTCCGAAATACGGCTGCATCAACGTTCATGCTTCGCTGCTGCCGAAATACCGCGGCGGCTCACCGATGCATACCGCAATCATTCAGGGCGAAACGGAAAGCGGCGTGACGATCATGCAGATGGTAAAGAAAATGGACGCCGGGGATATGCTGGCGGTCAAAAAGGTAGCGATTGAAGCGGAAGATACGACGGAAATCCTGCATGACAAGCTGATGGCGGCAGGCGCGGCCTTGCTGAAGGAATGTCTGCTGGACTATATCGAAGGCCGGATTACGCCGGTTCCCCAGGATGAATCGCAGGTCAGCTTCGCCTGGAATATCACGAAAGAACAGGAGCGGATTGATTTTTCTAAATCAGGCTGGCAGATCTATAATCAGATCCGCGGGCTGATCTCCTGGCCGGTAGGCTATGGCGTGATCGCGGGACAGAAAATGAAGTTCTGGGGCGTGCGCTATCGCGACGAAAAGTCCGGAAAGCCGAGCGGCACCATTCTCGGTTTTGATGAAACCGGGATGCAGGTCGCCGCGGGCGAGGGGATGCTTATCGTAACCGAGCTGCAGATGGAAGGCAAAAAACGGGTCAGCGCCAGGGATTTCTACAATGGCAAAGGCAAGCAGCTGATCGGCTGCCAGTTTGAAGCGTTGACTGATTCGCAATAAAGCGAAGCTTAGTTGGCTCAAGTCTGTTTGGCGCCGACAAAAAAATGAGTTGGAAGGGAACCTGCGGATGATCCGTATCTGAAAAATAGGCAGATCGTGATTCGCATCCTGTTCCAAAGAAAACGTTCTCATCGAAGGATTGCCGACAACCCCATGTCAGTTGGAAAACTGGCCTGGGGTTTTGTCTTGTTGGTTGCGGCCAAGATTATTCAGATTGGATGGTTATGCATCCGGACTTTCTGATAAATGGCAACGGAATGGCGGCGATTTCTGCCTGAATCGATCGGGAATACCGAATTGTTTTTTACAGCTTTCGGATTCTTGTGTTTTTTAATGGGAGTGTCCCTGACGGAGCCAAGCAGACAATAAGCTTGCAGACGATGAAGAAAACAGACCGAAAATCGTCTATTCAGGCTTGTTTCCCGGCGACGGAGGCGCGGTTCTGCTTTTCTTTGAGGTCGGCTTTTGATATAATAGGACAGAAGTTTAAGGAGGAAGGACAATGGATCAGTCGAAGATCAGGAACTTTTCGATCATTGCCCACATCGACCATGGCAAATCCACATTGGCGGACCGGATTCTGGAAATGACGGAAACGGTTCAGCATCGGGAAATGGTTGATCAGATCCTGGATTCTCTGGATCTGGAACGGGAACGCGGCATTACGATCAAACTGAACGCGGTTCAGCTGAAATATAAAGCGAAAGATGGCGAGGAATACATATTCCATCTGATCGACACCCCGGGGCACGTCGATTTTACGTATGAGGTTTCACGTTCACTGGCGGCATGCGAAGGCGCGGTGCTGGTCGTGGACGCGGCGCAGGGAATTGAGGCGCAGACGCTGGCGAATGTCTATTTAGCGCTGGACAACGATTTGGAGATCGTGCCGGTCATCAATAAAATTGATTTGCCGAGCGCGCAGCCGGAAGTCGTCAAGGAAGAAATTGAAAGCGTCATCGGGCTGGATTGTACGGAAGCGCCGTTGATTTCAGCGAAGACCGGACTCAATGTCCAGGATGTGCTGGAGGAAGTCGTGAAGAAGATTCCGGCGCCTGCCGGCGATCCGCAAGCGCCGTTAAAAGCGCTGGTGTTTGATTCAGTCTATGACTCCTATCGCGGCGTTATCGTCTTTGTCCGTGTCAAGGACGGCCGGATTCAGGTCGGCGATAAAATCCGTTTCATGAATAATCAGGCTGAATATGAAGTGCTGGAATGCGGCGTGCGCAATCCGAAGGAAGTCAAGCTAGACGCTTTGGAGTGCGGCGAAGTTGGCTGGTTTGCGGCGAGCATCAAATCCGTGCAGGATGTCAGCGTCGGCGCGACCGTCACGAAGGCAGACAATCCGGCGAACGAAGCGCTGCCGGGCTACCGGAAGATGAATCCGATGGTTTACTGCGGTCTGTATCCGACGGATTCCGCGAAATACAACGATCTGCGCGACGCGCTTGAAAAGCTCAAGCTGAACGATGCTTCGCTGCAGTTTGAGGCGGAAACGTCCCAAGCTCTGGGCTTCGGCTTCCGCTGCGGCTTTCTCGGCCTGCTGCACATGGACGTCGTTCAGGAACGGCTGGAACGGGAGTATAACCTGTCGCTGATCGCGACGGCGCCCAGCGTTATCTATCATTGCTACCTGACCGACGGCTCGATGGTCAAGATCGACAACCCGGCGCATCTGCCGGAAGTCCAGCGGATTGAACGGCTGGAAGAACCGTATGTCACCGCGAACATCATGGTGCCCAACGAATACATCGGTGCAGTTATGGAGCTGTGTCAGAACAAGCGCGGAATCTATAAGGACATGCATTACATTGACGCAAACCGCAATACGCTGGAATATGAAATTCCATTAGGCGAAATCGTATTTGATTTCTTTGATAAGCTGAAAAGCTGTACGAAGGGCTATGCGTCGCTGGACTATGAAATCAGCGAATACAGAAAGAGCGATCTGGTCAAGATGGACATTCTGCTCAACGGCGAATTGATCGACGCCTTGTCGATCATCGTGCACCGCGATTTCGCTTATGCCCGCGGCAATTCCATTACTGTGAAGCTGAAGGAACTGATCCCGAAGCAGCAGTTTGAAATTCCGGTGCAGGCGGCGGTGAACGGGAAGATTATCGCGCGGACCAATATCAAGTCGCTCCGCAAAAACGTTCTGGCCAAGTGTTACGGCGGCGATATTTCACGAAAGAAGAAGCTGCTGGAAAAACAGAAGGAAGGCAAAAAGCGGATGAAGGCGGTCGGATCTGTAGAAATTCCGCAGGAAGCGTTCATGGCTGTCCTGTCGATGGACGACGATAAATAAAAACAGGCCGGTGGCAGGCGAACCTCAGCGATTGGATCATCCTTTCACAGGTTTCAGTGCCGCGCCTGTTTTTTTGATTGACGAGTTTAAAAATAGGAACGAGCGAAGAAAGGTCAGGGATAAGTTATGGCAATATCAGATGAAATCCAACAGCTGCGGATCGACTGCGGCTGGGATCAAACCGACACACCGGCGATTTTAGCCAAGTCGGTCTTTGCCGAAGCCGGGGAGCTGCTGGAATGCTTTATTCAAACCGAAGAAACACCGGACTGGGACGCGGTGAAAAGCGAGGTCGCCGATGTTTTGATGTATGCGATGTCGATCTGCATCGATCAAGGATGGGACGCCGAGGAAGTCATCCGGGAGAAGTTTGCCGATGTGCGCCGCCGCTACCTTTGAGAATCGCGCGCTGTATGTTCACATTCCCTTTTGTCAGGGAATCTGCGCGTACTGCGATTTCACCCGCGTGCGCTACCAGACCGGACTGGCTGATCAGTATTTGACGCAGCTGGCCAGAGAACTGGAAGAACGGGTGCCCTGCAAAGGCATGGAAACAGTCTACATCGGCGGGGGGACGCCGACCGCTTTATCGCTCGATCAGCTGCGGCGGCTGCTGGACTTGCTTCAGCCTTATCTTCAAGGGGCGACGGAGGTCACGATCGAAGCCAATCCGGAAGCGATCAGCACAGAACTGATCGAAATTTTGGTAAAGGGCGGGATCAACCGGATATCGCTCGGCCTGCAATCCTGCGACGATGAAATTCTGAAACAGATCGGCCGGCGGCATACGTTCGCTCAGGCGCGTCAGGCAGTGCGGCTGCTTCAGCAGGCCGGCTTGACGAATATTTCCTGCGATTTGATTTACAGCCTTCCTCGTCAGACGAGGACACAATGGAAAAAAACACTCCAGGACGTCCTGTCGCTGAACATTCCGCATTGCTCGCTGTATGCGCTGACGATTGAGGAACACAGCGAATTCGGCCGAACCGGCCAGCGGCCATTGGACGAGGACACCGAAGCCAGCATGTATTTTGAAGCGGTCCGGTTTTTAACCGAGGCCGGCTATCAACATTATGAAATATCCAATTTCGCGAAGCCGGGCTATGCGTCGCGGCATAATCTGCATTATTGGAACTATGATGATTTTTACGGCGTTGGGCTGGGCGCCAGCGGGAAGCTGAGTTCTTTTCGTTATGACAACACGTGCAATTTTCAGGAATATTTTAAAGGAAACTGGATCGGGGAAACGATCGAACTGTCGCGGCGGGATCAGATGTTCGAAATGGTGATGATGAATCTGCGCACCGCATGGGGGTTATCGCTGGCTGACTTTGAACAGAAGTTCGGGTTGCCGCTGAGCGAGGTCTACCCGGATGCGGTGCAGAAAGGAATCAGGCAGGGCTGGCTCAGAATGACGGAGAACCGCCTGATGCCGACCGAAGCCGGTATGGCGCTTCTAAATACGGTACTGGAGGAGTTTCTGGATTAAGAAACTTCTTTTCCATTGAGGTCAAGATGATCCACTAAAAAACCTCCGGAAACATCCGAAGGTCGAAAAGAAGCTATTTTTCGTAATGCTTGATGATGGCCTGAGTACCCAGATCGCCCTCGCCCTCATCCTGCATCTGTTCGTACATGGAAAGCACGATTTCCAGCACCGGCAGCTCCACGTTCTGCGCTTTTGCCGCTTCCTTAGCCAGCCGCATATCCTTGATGAAATGCTTGATGAAGAAACCCGGATTATAATCCTGCTGCAGCATCTTGACGCCGTTGTTGCTCATCTGCCAGCTGCCGGCCGCGCCCTTGCTGATGGCGCCGAGCAGTTTTTCCGGATCCAAACCGTTCGCCTTGGCATAAACGATCGCTTCCGCCACTGCGCTGACCGTGCCGGCGATTGCGATCTGATTCGCCATTTTGGTATGCTGGCCGCAGCCTGCCTGTCCCATCCGCAGCACCGATTTGCCCATCTTGTTGAAATACGGCAGACAGGCGTTAAAATCCGCTTCCTCGCCGCCGACCATGATCGACAACGTGCCCGCCGCCGCGCCGCTGTCCCCGCCGGAAACCGGCGCGTCCAATACGCGGATCTGATGCTCTTTTCCCTGTTGATGAAGCTTCACCGCCAGCGAAGGGGAGGATGTCGTCATATCGACCGCGATGGCCCCCGGCTTGGCCGCTTTGAAGATTTCATCATAAACTTCTTCGACATCTTTCGGGAAACCGACGATCGTGAAGATCAAGTCCGCATCCTTGACGGCCTCGGCCACGGAATAAGCGACCTGCGCGCCTTTTTCCTTTAATGCTTCCGCTTTGGCGGCCGTCCGGTTGTAGACGGTGACCTCATCGCCCTGATTCAATAAATGGGAAACCATAGACTTACCCATGACCCCGGTTCCGATCCATGCAATTTTACTCATCGTATCACCTCTTGTCCTATTATACCTTCATCCGGGGGCAAAACACAAGCATTGCTCCCTGTGTCCTGACTGCGCCCTCTGGCTCCTAAACCGCTTCATAAAGCAGGATCAGATGAAAATAAGACTTGTCAAGCAGGGGATGTTTATGCTATGATTAACACGCTGTTGAACTGGGATGCACGATGACTCCGTCGGCACGCTCGGTCCATCAGGTCTTAACGATATAGGAGGAAAACACATGTTAAGTAAAGCAGAAAAGACCGCGATCATTAAAGAATACGCTCGTTTTGAAGGCGATACCGGTTCCGTTGAGGTTCAGGTTGCCGTTCTGACAGCGCAGATCAACCGTCTGACAGAACATTTAAAGGAACACAAGAAGGATTACCATTCCACACGGGGTCTGATGATGATGGTCGGCCGCAGAAGAAAGTTCTTAGCTTATCTGCGCGACACGGATATCAACCGTTACCGTGATCTGATTCAGCGCTTGGGCCTGAGAAAGTAAGGATGAAGACAGCGTTTCACGACGCTGTTTTTTTTATGCTTTCTGTCTGATTGGATTGGTGCCACCCGATTGCGAGGGGTTGTATTTTTCACGGAAGAGGGCGCTGAAAACAAGGCAAAAGAAAACGGGTGGAAGCGAAGGGGATAACCCCAGACGTTTCCACTCGTTTCTGGTTAAGAGAGTCAGACCGCGGCCTGATGAGAATGCTTGTGATGGGCAGGATGCAGATTTTCTTTGGGAATGGATCCGGATAAGATTAGCGAGGTCTTCGCACACAGCGGACCAATGATTTCATACAGGATCGCCGTTGACAGGATGACCGTTGACAACAACGTTCCATATTCGCCGGGTAAGATCCGCTGGCCCAGGGCCGCTAAACCAATCGCGACGCCGGCTGACGGCACCAGTGCCAGGCCGAAATTATTTCGCGTTGTGGCCGGCGCCTGGATCAGGGTACAACCGATCCACGAACCGATCAGCTTGCCGACAATGCGGAAGAAGAAGAACCCCAGACCAATCAAGCCGACATAGCGCAGCGCCGGAATATTCAGATTCATGCCGCTGACGACGAAGAAGATCGTCATGATCGGCGGGGTGAAGCTGCTGACCTGATCAAACAGCTGAATATCCTTGGATAAATTCAGATAAGCCGCGCCCATCGCCATGCAGCACAACAGCGGCGAGACATCCAACGCGGTGCACAGCGCGCTCATAATTAAGATCATCGACACCGCGATGATCAGACGGTTATCGTCGGAACGTTTTTCCGTAATCATCTTATGCATGATCAGACCGCAGCCGATGCCCATGACCACCGCTAAACCGTTGGTTAAGACCGGCTCGATAAACACCATAAGATTCATCGCCGAGTGCTGAACCAGCGCTTCCGCGATCGCCGCGCAGACGCTGAAGGCAAGAATGGATACCGCATCGTCCAGCGCGACGACCTGCAGGATTAAATTGACGAAATCGCCCTTGGCCTGATACTGCCGGATCGTCATGATTGTGGAAGCCGGCGCGGTCGCCGATCCGATCGCCCCCAACAAGAGCGCGAAGGCCAGCGGCTGGCGGAAGATCACAACCATCACGAAGATGATGACCACCGCGGCGATCAACGCTTCGCAGCACGTCAGGATCAGAATATTGATGCCGTTGCGCTTCAACTCATGAAACAGAAAGTAGCGGCCGACGCCGAAAGCGATAAAGCCCAGCGCCACGTCGGTGACAAAACCGAGGCTGTTGATGATTTCCGTCGGGATCACGTTGAAGCAGAACGGCCCTAACAGCACGCCGGTCAAAATATAAGCTGTCACATTGGGCAGCTTCAGCAGCTTTGTGATCCGGGTTAACAGAAACCCGCTTAACAAAATAATCGCCAGACACAGCCCCAGCTCGGAATTGGGCTGTAAATTAAATGAACTTAACATCGTTTGAATTCCCCCTTGTCGTTTCCTACTTGATTATATGGATCAAAGAGGATAAAATCAAATTATGAATATTTTGTATATTATAAATATATTTAATAATAGGAGGATGACCTGATGATTGATCCCAAGATTAAAACATTGCTGGCGTTAGTGGAATGCGGCAATTATACCAAAACGGCGAAACAGCTGGCTTTAACGCAGCCGGCGATCACCCATCACATCAAACTGCTGGAGGAGGAATTCGGCATTAAGATTTTTTATAAAAACCGCCGTCAGCTGGTTCCGACCCCGGAAGGCGAGGTGCTGATCAAGTATGCACGGCGGGCTTACGCGCTTTCCGAGAATCTGCGCCAGGCGTTAAGCGACGTCCGCAGCCAGGTGAAAAGCCTGACGCTGGCCATCACGCCGACCGCCCAGAACAACATCGTGCCGCATTTATTCGCAAAATACTGCAACGAGCATCCTAACGTTCATATTAATATTATTACGGATAACATAAATAATATTTATAATAAACTCAAAATGTACGAAGCGGATCTGGCGATCATCGAGGGCAATATCACCGCCCCGCATTTCACTTCCATCCTGCTGGACACCGATTCGCTGTGCGTAGCCGTTTCGGTCAATCATCCGCTGGCCAAAAAGCAAAGTGTATCGCTGAGCGAGCTGCGGAATGAAAACTTCATTCTGCGTTCCTCCAGCGCCGGTACCCGCAGTCTGTTTGAAAGTCATCTGATCTCACAAAATTTAAGCATCCATGATTTCAACGTGATCATGGAGATCGACAGCGTCGTCGTGATCAAAGAACTCGTCGCTTCCAACATGGGCGTTACGATCATCTCGAAAAATGCCTGCCGCAGTGAGGTGCAGAAGAAAAAGCTGGTGACGCTGCCGATTGAAAACATGACGATGGTGCGTGAAATCAACATGGTGTATTACCGGGAATTCCGGCATCCGGAAATCCTGCGCGATATCCAGGCGATCTATACGTCAACCTTGGAATCCTGACGGAGAAAATCCAGAAACAACGCGGTCGCGGCGGAAAGCGGCCGCTTTTTCGACCAGATCAGACACGTTTTGGTGACCAGCCGTTCGCAGGCGATCGGCTTGACGGACATCTGCGTCAGATCAATGAAGCCGGCGGAGGAATAGGGCACGATAGCCGTGCCCAGTCCGGCCTGCGCCCATTGGATCGAAGTCCGGGCATCGTCATTAAGACAAAGCGGGGAAGGCGTGAAGCCTTCCTTTTCGCATTCCTCCGCTAACAGGGCCGCGAAGCGGCGGTAATAAACCAGCGGCTGATCCTTTAACTGCCGGATTGTGATCTGATCGTCTGGAAATTGATCCGTTTCCCGCCGGACGACGACGGCCAGCGGATCGGCGTCCAGCTCCAGGACGTGAACCGAAGCGTCGTAAAAGGGCGTGCGCACGATCGCGGCTTCAATCAGGCCTGCCGCCAGTTTGTTCAACTGTTCAAACGTATTGCCTTCGTCGATCTGATATCGCATTTTCGGATGCCGTGCAGCGAAACGGAAAAGTCTTGGATATAATAAGGAAGCGGCAGAGGAGGAGACCGCGCCCAGGCGCAGGACGCCCCCCTGTCCCTGGGCATAGCCGGTGATCTCCCGGCGCGTGTCTTCCGTCAGGCTGAGAATGTCCAGGGCCCGCTGATAAAAGCGCTCGCCGGCCGCGGTGAGTTGGATCCGCCGTGCTCCGCGGAAAAACAGCGGCGTTCCGAGCTCCTGTTCCAGCTGCTTCATCGCCACGCTGAGCGGCGGCTGGGATAAGTTCAGCGCGGAAGCGGCCTGTAAGATGCTGCCATGCTGGACAACAGCGACATAATATTCGAGCTGACGCAGTTCCATCGTGATCCTCCTATATGATTTAAGTATAGTTTATATAGTAAACCAATATTTTTTCTATATCAAGGGCGCTGGTATAATAAGTGAAGTCTGAAAGGAAGAAGTTTGTATGAAAACGATTGTTTCGTATTTCCGATATTTTAAAAAAGAACTTGTGTTCGGCCCGTTGTTCAAGCTGGCGGAAGCAATTTTTGAATTGTTGGTGCCGTTGGTGATGGCCCGGATCATCGACGTTGGCATCGCGCAGAAAGATCTGGCTTATATATTGCGCCAGGGTGGGGTGATCGTCGGCTTCGCACTGGTCGGCATCGCCTGTTCCCTGACGTGTCAGTATTTTGCGGCACGGTGTTCGCAGGGGATGGGCACGGAGCTGCGGCGGGCTGTGTATCATCAGATCAATTTATTCTCGGCCCAGCAGGTCAGTCAGTTTTCTTCTTCGTCGCTGATCACGCGTTTAACCAACGACGTCAATCAGGTCCAGCAGGCCGTCGCGATGTTGATCCGGCTGGCGATCCGGGCGCCGTTTCTGGTGCTGGGGTCGTTGACGATGGCGATGGTGATCGATCGGACGATGGCGCTGATCTTTCTGGCGGCGATCGTAGTGATCGCTTTGGTTTTGAGCGTATTGATGACGTGTTCCTCGCATTTTTTCAGAGCTGTGCAGCGGCAGCTGGACCGGATTTCGCAGATTACGCAGGAGAACCTCGAAGGTCAGCGCGTCATCCGCGCATTCTCGCGGCAGCGGTTGGAAACGCATCGGTTTGACGAAGCTGCCCAGGCGAGCTATCAAGCGTCGATGCGCGTCGGCTGGATCAGCGGTTTGTTTAACCCGGCGACGCAGATTGTCATCAATTTGGGTATTGTCGCGCTGCTTTACTGCGGCAGCTTTCAAGTCAACGGCGGCGCTTTGAGTCAGGGCAACCTGGTTGCGCTGGTCAATTACATGACGCAGATGTTTCTGGCCTTGGTCGTTCTGGCCAATTTGTTTGTAATCTTCACGAAAGCCGCCGCCTCAGCCGGCCGGATTGAAGCGGTCTTGAAAACAGAGCCGGCGATCATTGGCGGAATCACGGAACTGTCAAAGGATAAGGATGCTGTGCTGGAGATGGATAAGGTCAGCTTTGGTTACAGCGAAGGGGAAAGCGCGATCGAACAGATCAGCTTTACAATTCAGCCGCGCCAGACCGTCGGACTGATCGGCGGAACGGGCTGCGGCAAAAGCACAATCGTGCAGCTTCTGCCGCGGCTGATCGATCCGACAGCGGGCGAGATCCGGCTGGGTGGAGTGCCGCTGAGGGAATTTTCATTAGCGGACCTGCGCCGTCAGATCCGGATTGTGCCGCAGAAGGCGGTGCTGTTTTCCGGGACGATCCGCGAGAATCTTCGCTGGGGCAATCAAGACGCCGATGACGCGGCGTTATGGCAGGCGCTGACGCTGGCGCAGGCCAGAGATTTTGTCGAAGCTATGCCGCAGAGACTGGATACGCTGCTGGTACAGGGGGGCAAAAATTGTTCCGGCGGTCAGCGGCAGCGGTTGTGCATTGCCCGCGCGCTCGTGGGCCGGCCATCTCTGTTAGTGCTGGACGACAGCACCAGCGCGCTTGATTATCAAACCGACGCCCGGCTGCGGCAGTCGTTAAAAAAGATTGAGGGCAGTCCCGCGGTGCTGATCGTATCTCAGCGGATCGCCTCGATCCGGCACGCGGATTTCATTCTGGTGATGGATCAGGGCCGGCTGGTCGGCCAGGGGACGCATGAAGAATTGCTGGACACCTGTGCGGTGTATCAGGAAATCGTCCGTTCACAGACGAGGGAGGATCAACGATGAGTCAGTCAGCTTTATTGCGGCGCTTACTGCGCTATGTAAAACCTTATAGCTTGCTTTTGGCAATGGCGCTGGTCTTCGCGCTGCTGCAGGTTGCGATGACGCTGAGCGCGCCGGTGATCATCGGTCAGGCGGTCGATGCGATCGTAGCGGCGGGGCAGGTTGATTTTATCCGGGTCACTCAGACACTGACCGCGCTGGCGGCCGTTGTGATTCTGGCCGCGCTCTTTCAGCTGTTGATGACCTGCTGCACCAATGTCTGCTGCTACCGGACGATCCGGGATCTGCGCATGCAATGCTTCGCGCAGTTTCACGCGCTGCCTCTGGCGACGCTGGATAAAACGCAGCAGGGAGATTTTATGAACACGCTGGTCAACGATATCGACGTGATCTCCGACGGTCTTCTGCAAGGCTTCACACAGCTGTTTACCGGCGTGATCACGATTGTCGGCACGCTGGGCTTCATGCTTTCGATCCATCCGGGAATCACGCTGGCCGTCGTGCTCATCACGCCGCTGTCCTTTGGCGTCGCTTCATTCATCGCTTCCCGCAGCTCGCGCTTGTTTAAGCAGCAGGCGCGGATTAAGGGCGAGCTGTCCGGTTTTGCCGAGGAACGGGTCAATGGGCAGAGTCTGGTCGCAGCCTACAATCAGCAGGCAGTTTCAGAAGCGGCCTTTGATGAAATCAATCAGCGGCTTAACCAGGTTGGCACGCAGGTGCAGTTCATTTCTTCCCTGACCAATCCGTGCACGCGGTTCGTCAACAATCTGGCCTATGCGGCTGTCGGCATCATCGGCGCCCTGACGGCGCTGGGCGGCGGCATGAGCGTCGGTCAGCTGACTTCGTTTTTAAGCTACGCTTCGCAATATACCAAGCCGTTTAATGAAATCAGCGGCGTCGTTACCGAGCTGCAGGCCTCCTTAAGCAGCTGCGAGCGGGTTTTCCATCTGCTTGATCAGCCGCAGGAAAGCGATCAGGCAGATCAGGGGTCAGGAAAACAGGGCCGCGGCGAGCTGCGGCTGGAGCATGTGTCGTTTCGTTATCAGGCAAACGAGCCGCTGATCGAGGATTTCAATCTCACGGTCAAGCCGGGTCAGAAAATTGCGATCGTCGGCCCGACCGGCTGCGGCAAGACGACGTTGATCAACTTGTTGATGCGCTTCTACGAGATTGGCGGCGGGGTGATCCGGCTGGACGGCGTGGACACCCGCACGCTCAGCCGCCATGAGCTGCGCGCCCATTTTGGGATGGTGCTGCAGGACTCCTGGATCTTCCGCGGCACAATCCGTGAGAACATCGCTTACGGCCGGCCTGACGCTTCGCTTGCGGATGTGGAGAAGGCCGCCCGGCAGGCGCATCTTGATTACTTTATCCATCAGCTGCCGCAGGGCTATGATACGCTGCTGGATGAAACCGTTTCGTTGTCGCAGGGACAGAAGCAGCTGCTGTGTATCGCGCGGGTGCTGCTTTGCGATCCGCAAATCCTGATTTTAGATGAAGCGACCAGTTCGATTGATACCCGGACGGAGCTGTTGGTGCAGTCGGCGTTCGATCAGATGATGCAGGGCCGCACAAGCTTCATCGTCGCTCACCGCTTATCGACGATCGAACAGGCCGATCGGATTCTTGTGATGAATCACGGTCAGATTCTGGAACAGGGCAGCCATCACGAATTATTGAAGCAGGGCAGCTTTTACAGTCAGCTCTATAACAGTCAGTTCGCGGGCGAATAAACCGGATGGTCCGATGCTGAAGGGGCGCGAAACGCAGAGCCGCCTGTTCGCAAGAATCATTTTGCAAGCTTGATTTAACGTTCAAGAATCAGGGAAAGAAGATCTCCCGCAGGATGAAGCATCCCGCGGGATTTTTCATTTAAAAGTTTCTAAGGATGAAGAAAGTCTGAAATCCGGATTTTGAATAAGGCGAGTCCTCTGTCTTATTCATTGGCTGAAACAAGCCGGTGCTGAGCAATACCGGGGGCGATTTAAAAAAATAAGTCGGGACAGAATCGGCGATCTGGACTAAAACAAGGAGCATAAACTAAAAGGGTCAGGATCAAAATTTCAGAAAATTTTGAATTTGGACACCCGGAAAGATCTGTCTATTTTTAAACGATTGACAAAGCCAGTGAACAACCGTATATTATTAGTAACTGGAATAATGAACGGAGGTTTACTATGGCGCAGGTATTGAAAGAAATCCAGCGGGATAAAATTCTGGAAGCCGCCAAACAGGAGCTGCTGCAATATGGCTATCGGGATGCTTCGATGCGCCGGATCGCCGCGCAGGCCAAGATGACGGTCGGCAATTTATACCGCTATTTTGAAAGCAAGGATCAGCTTATTCAGGCGATCACCTCGCCGGCGCTGACACAGCTGGATCAGTTGGTGCGCAGTTTGACGGATGATCGGATTTCGCTGAACCAGACCAATACGGCGGTCGGTTTATCCATCGGCGAGCTGCGGCCGAAAATTGACCGGCTGGCTTTGGATCTGGCTGAGCTGTCGGTGCGGATGCCGCAGGAGATGCGGATTTTAATGCTGCACAGCGATCTGAGCGAACAGATTTCAAGCTGGCTTGTTTCCTTATTGGAAGTGCTGGCTAAAGAGTGGGCGCTGTTTCCATTCAACCGGGACGCTGAGTTTCACGCGCTGTGCCGGATGTTTTCCGCGTCGTTGTTTCAAGGCGTGCGCGAAGTCTTTTCCCAAGCTGGCGAACTGGATCAAAACCAGCTTTGCGAGGTGCTGCGGATTTACTTCGGTTTGTTTTTGAGCATGTTCAGTCCGGCTGTGAAAGGAGATCAACAATGAGCGAGTTTATTGAGTTCCGGGACGTCCGGAAAGTGTATAAGATGGGGGAAGTGGAGATTCCGGCGCTGGACGGCGTCAGCTTTCAGATTAAAAAAGGTGAATTTGTCGTGATTGCCGGCGCTTCCGGCGCGGGCAAGAGCACGATTTTGAATATTCTGGGCGGTATGGATACCTGCACCAGCGGCGAGATTCTAGTCGACGGCGAGGAAGTGTCCAAGATGGATGCCCGCCAGCTGACGACCTACCGGCGCTACGACATTGGTTTTGTCTTCCAGTTTTACAATCTGGTGCAGAATCTGACTGCCCGCGAGAACGTTGAGCTGGCCGTGCAGATCTGCAAGAATCCGCTGGACGTCGATCAGACGATCGAGGCGGTCGGCCTGCGGGAGCGGCGCAACAATTTTCCCTCCCAGCTTTCCGGCGGCGAGCAGCAGCGGGTTGCGATTGCCCGGGCGCTGGCGAAAAATCCGAAGCTGTTGTTATGCGACGAACCGACCGGCGCGCTGGATTATCAAACCGGCAAGGCAATCCTGAAGCTTTTGCAGGACACCTGCCGCGAGCAACAGATGACCGTCATCGTCATCACGCACAACCTGGCCCTGACGCCGATGGGCGACAAAGTCATCCGCGTTAAAAGCGGCAAGATCCGCTCGATTGAAGTCAACGAGCATCCGAAGCCGATTCAGGAGATCGAGTGGTAGGCATGCGCAGTCCTCTATTGAAAGACACGTTGCGGGAGATCCGGAAAACCAGGGGCCGGTTTTTCTCGATCTTCGGCATCGTCGCGATCGGCGTCGCATTTTTCGCCGGCGTTCTGGCTTCCGCGCCGGATATGAAATACACGGCCGACCGCTATTTTGACGATTACAATTTAATGGATTACCGCGTCGTTTCCAATTTCGGCATTACCGAAGACGACGTGCGCCAGCTGCGTCAGGTTGCGGGCGTTCAAGGCGTTCAGGCCAGTTATACGCAGGATGTGATCACCCGGATCGGCTCAAAGGAGCTGGTGCTGAAAGTTCACGCGCTGGATTTGGAGCATCTTGATCCGCAGGATCCGGATTATATCAACCAGCTGGTCGTGACAAGCGGGCGGCTGCCGGAAAAAAGCGGCGAATGCGTTATTGAGGATGGCAAGATCGTCGTGTCCGGCATGAAGATCGGCGATACGATCAAGATCGAAAGCGGCACTTCCAATCCGCTGGATGACAGCTTCAGCCGCGATACGTTCACGATTGTCGGAACAGTCAACACGCCGTACTACCTTTCCTACGAAAAGGGCACAAGTACGATCGGCTCCGGCAGCGTCGATACCTATGTGTACGTGCCGAAAAACGATTTCACGATGGAGGTTTATACCGACGTCTATCTGACCGCCCGCGGAGCGAAACCATACAACAGCTACAATCAGGACTATTTCGACTATCTGGAGCCGTTAAGCGAAACGCTGACGACGCTGGGCAGCGAACGAGCAGAGCTGCGCCGGCAGTCGATTGTCGATGAGGCGATGAAGGAATATACGGATGGACAGGCGGAATATGACCAAGCGCTGGCGACGTTTAATTCCGAGATTGAAAAAGCGGAGAAAAAGCTGCAGGAGGGCAAGGACGAGCTGTTAGTCGGTCAGGCGACGCTGACTTCAAGCAAGGCGATGGCCGAAGCGCAGCTGAAACAGGGTGAAGCGCAGATCGAGATGATCCAGAAACAAATTGATACGCTGGTCGCCACCTATGATGAAAAGAAAAAAGAATATGAAACCACTAACGCTCAGGCACTGGAACAGAAAGCGGCGCTGGAAAGTCAGATCGCTGAAAAACAGAAAAATCTGGCGGACAAGCAGACCGAGCTGGCTCCGGCTGAGCAGGAACTAAACGAGCAGACGCAGAAACAACTCGACTTAACTACCCGTCAGGTGGAGCTGGAAACCAAAAAAGCGCTCAATCAGACGGATCCGGAGAAATATCCGGCGCTGAGTGAAGAGGAAGCGGCTGAGCTGGAAAAAATCCCCGGTGAGCTGATTCTGGTCAATGCCCGGATCACGGAACTGCAGGGTGAACTGGCCGTGTTAACCCAGCTGGAAACCGAAATTACGACGGCGCAGGCGCAGCTGGATCTGATCAATCAGGGACTGGAAGTCTCCGAAACAGTGCTCAAGACGATCGACGAACAGATCGTCTCGGCCAATGCCCAGATCGAGCAGCAGCGCCAGACGCTGGTGCAGGCTAAGGCGGAAGCCGATAAGCAGATTGCTGAAGGAGAAGCCAAGCTGAAGCAAGGTCAGAAAGAAGTCGCCCAGGGTGAAATTGATCTGGCGCTTAACAAAGCGGAAGGCGAAGCGAAGCTGGAGGATGCGCGCGAGGAGCTGGTGCTGGCGAAGAATAAGATCGAACAGATCGAACAGGGCAAGTGGTATATCCTCGACCGCCAGTCGCATTACAGCTATATGGATTACAAGGGCGCCGCCGACCGGATGGCCGCGATCGCCAAGGTGTTCCCGGTGTTCTTCTTTTTAGTCGCGGCGTTGGTCTGTCTGACGACGATGACCCGGATGGTCGACGAACAGCGCTCGCAGATCGGGACGATGAAGGCGCTGGGCTATACGACCGGGCAGATCGCGTTCAAGTATGTGTTCTACGCCGCCTTTGCGAGTCTGACCGGAAGTCTGGTCGGGCTGGCTGTCGGGTTGTTTGCTTTCCCGGCGATCATCTATACTGCCTGGCTTATGATGTACGTGCTGCCCCCGGTCAGCTTTACGCCGCAGCTGTCGCTGATGATCGGCTCTACCACGGCGTCGGTACTGGTGACGACGCTGGCGGCGTTTGCGGCCTGTTATAAGGAATTGATCGAAACTCCGGCGCTGCTGATGCGGCCGAAAGCCCCAAAGCTGGGCAAGAAGATCCTGATCGAGCGGATGACGTTTGTATGGAAGCGCTTCTCCTTCACTTCCAAGGTCACCGCGCGCAATCTGTTCCGGTACAAAAAACGCTTCTTCATGACGGTGCTGGGCATTTCCGGATGTACGGCGCTGTTGGTCGCCGGCTTTGGCATCAAGGATTCGATCAGCCGGATTGTCAATTCCCAATTCGGCGAAATCTTCCAATATCAGGGGATCGCATCGCTGCAAAAAGATCTGGATGAGACTGAGAAGCAACAGGTCTTCGATCAGATTTCCAGCCTGGACATGATCGACGATTCGCTGGATGTGTACCAGTCCAACGCTGTCGTCTACCAGGGCAATGACAGCACGGAGGTGACGCTGGTCGTGACCTCCGATCCGGAGCGGTTCCGCGATTTCGTGTCGCTGCATCCCCGCAAACAGCCGCAGGAAGAGCTGCGGCTGAAGGATAGCGGCGTGGTGATCACGGAGAAAATGGCGAACGACATGAATCTGCATATCGGCGACACGATCGAGCTGGAAAATGAGAAGGAACTGCGCCGGAATGTCGAAATTACCGGGATCGCGGAAAACTATCTCAACCATTACGTGTACATGAACGCCAACGCCTATAAAGAAACCTACGATCTGCGTGCCCAAAGCAACGCCGTTTTCCTGAAATTCAACCCCCAGATTGACGACGCGGAGCAGCGCAGCGGTCAGGAACTGTTAAAGAATGAGAAGATCAGCTCGCTGTCGTTTTATACCGGGATCAAGGATAACTTCAACAACATGATCCGCAGTCTGAATTATATCGTGCTGGTGCTGATCATCTCCGCGGGGATGCTGGCGTTTGTCGTATTGTACAATCTGACTAATGTCAACATCAGCGAACGGCTGCGCGAAATTGCGACGCTGAAAGTGCTGGGCTTTTATAACAAGGAAGTCAACACCTATGTTTATAAAGAAAATATCATCCTGACCCTGATCGGTTCTCTGCTCGGGTTGGGGCTGGGCAAGATTCTGCATTTGACGATCATGGTCGTGGTCGAGCTGGACAACATCATGTTCGGCCGCGTCATCCTGCCGCAGAGCTATGTGATTTCCGTCCTCATCACGATGCTGTTCGCAGTGATCGTCAATCAGGTCATGAAGTCCAAGCTGCGCGCGATCCCGATGGTGGAATCGCTGAAATCGGTGGAATGATGAGCGCCTGGGTCTATATTCTGGAATGTGCGGACGGCAGCTATTACACCGGCTGGACCAACGACGTCGAAAAACGCTTCGCGGCGCATTGCGCGGGCCGGGGCGCCAAATATACCCGTTCCCACCCGCCAGTGCGGGTGGCCTATGCGAAAGCGTTTATTGATAAATCCGCCGCGCTGAAACAGGAAGCGGCGATCAAGAAGCTGACGCGGGCGCAAAAAGCGGCGCTGATCGCGGAAGCCGAGTCAGAAAAATAGGCAATGCCGGCTGCCGAGGCTGTGGGGTGAGCCTTGCCAGTTTTGAATGACAGGAAAGAGATTGCGCGCGTTTCCTGTTCTCTTTCTCATGTTAAAAAATTGACAAATAATGTGAAATGTTTATCAAACTGACTGGAAAAGCGGTTGAAAAGGACTATAATGAAGACAGAAAGAGATCTTCTGACAGAAGGTCGCAAAGGAGGAAGTTCGATGAAACAGGTCATGTACGGCATTAAAATCGTGGATGTCAACGATTTCGGCGGTTGGATTGGCTATGAGCCTGTCAAGCAGGAGCTGGCAGACGTCCTGAATCATCATCTGTATCTGTTTTTCCAGAATGAATATCATATCCGTCAGTTTGCGGAAGGGAGAAAGTTTGTCATCAACGTCAACGACGAGGACTTTCAAAAAGTCATCGGCAATGCCAGAATCTTGAAAGCGGTCGTTGAGATCGGCACTCCGTTAAGCATGAACGGCTACGCAGTCAGCGCCCCGGCATACGCCCGCAACGTCGTCAAACCGCTGAGCCGGCTGACGCATTTTATCCCGGAAGAGAAGATTTATACGTTTGCGGATGAGGAATACAAGACGCAGAAGACCGACTTCAATTACATTGCCGATCTGATGCGCCGGACTTCGATCGAACAGGTCAATCAGCTGATCGGCGGCATTTCTTTCGTCAATCAGAATCTGCTTTATCATTACCCGCATTATTTCATTCTAGGCGACGATCAGATTCAGATTCAGGACGATAATTACCAGATCGCTGGCGCATAAGGAAAACCGCGGACTTTCCCTTTGGGGAAGGTCCTTTTTTTACTTGACAGCGGGGAAGATTCAAGCTGGCGATGAAACCTGCTTTTGTTCGGATCCGAAAGATCGCGGGCATATTCGTTGCACGTCTGAGCCTTTCTTAGTACAATGAACTCATCAAGTCAAAAGGAGGACTGTTGAATGAAAATTTTACGATGCAACCACTGCGGAAATATGACCTATGTTCTGCACGATTCATATGTACCGATGATCTGCTGCGGCGAGGAAATGCACGAGCTGATCGCCAACACCACGGAAGCGGCGCTGGAGAAACATCTGCCGGCGGTCACTGTGAACGAAGGCAAGATCGAAGTCGTTGTCGGCAGCGTTGAGCATCCGATGACCGATGCGCATTATATCGAATGGATTCTGCTGGAAACGGACAAAGGCGTACAGATCCGGCATCTGACCCCGTCCGATGCACCGAAGGCTGTCTTTGAGATCGGTGAAGGCAAGCCGCTGGCGGTTTACGAATACTGCAACCTGCACGGTCTGTGGAAGACTGAACTTTAAAAATAACGCAGGAATCGCTCCCCGCAAGGGGGGCTTTTTCTTTGTTTTGGCGTCAGCCATATTTCCCCGGTTGGGAAAACCTCAAAAAATGGCGGTATTTTGTCTTAAACTATTCTATGATTTACGCAGAAACTGTGATAAAATTGTAAAGGTTAACATTTAATGAGGTGAACAAATGGCGAAAGAGGTATTTACATTCGACTTCTGCGGCCGCAATCTGACGATTGAAACCGGAGAAATCGCAAAACAGGCAGGTGGAGCTGTCGTAGTCCGTTACCAAGATACAGTAGTGTTGTCAACCGCTACTGCCAACCATACTCCGAAAGATTCAGACTTCTTCCCGCTGACGGTCAGCTTTGAAGAAAAGCTGTATTCCGTCGGTAAGATTCCAGGCGGCTTTTTACGCCGCGAGGGCCGGCCGAGCGAACATGCGACGCTGACCGCCCGGATGATCGACCGTCCGATCCGTCCGCTGTTTGCGGAAGGCTTCCGCAACGAAGTGCAGGTCGTCAACACGGTGTTGTCCGTCGACCAGGACTGCTCGGCGGAAATGGCCGCGATGTTCGGCGCTTCCTGTGCGCTGTGCATTTCCGATATTCCGTTCAACGGTCCGATTGCCGGGGTCATCGTCGGTCGCGTTGACGGCAAGTTCGTGATCAATCCTTCCGTTGAGGAATCAGAAAGATCCGACATTCATCTGACGGTTGCCGGAACCAAGGACGCGATCAATATGGTCGAGGCCGGGGCGAAGGAAGTCAGCGAAGAAGAGATGATCGACGCGCTGATGTTCGGTCACGATCACATCAAGATGCTGTGCGAATTCCAGGAACAGATCATTGCAAAGTGTGCGAAGCCGAAGATGGAAATCAAGCTGGACGTCGTGCCGGAAGAAATCAAGGCGGAGATCGACGAACTGGCGAAAGCACGTCTGATCGAAGCGGTTTCGATCAAGCTAAAGCTGGAACGCTATGGCAAGATCGACGAGATTACCGACGAGATGGCGGCGCTGTTTGAAGCTCGCGAATACGCAAGCGAAAAACTGAAGGATAAAACAGTCAAGCAGGTCCGCGCTTACTGCACGGAAATCGTGGCGAATGAAGTCCGGCGTTTAATTTCCGAAGAAAAGATCCGTCCGGACGGCCGTGCTGTCGACGAACTGCGTCCGTTGAATTCGCAAGTCGATCTGCTTCCGCGCGTGCATGGCTCGGCGATGTTTACCCGCGGTGAAACGCAGGTGCTCTCGGCTTGTACCTTAGGCGCGCTGGGCGACAACCAGATCATCGACGATCTGACGGAAATTGAAACCAAGCGGTTCATGCATCACTATAACTTCCCGCCGTATTCCGTCGGGGAAACGGGCCGGATGGGCTCTCCGGGACGGCGTGAAATCGGGCATGGCGCCCTAGGTGAAAGAGCGCTGTCGGCGGTCATTCCAAGCGAGGAAGAATTCCCATACACGATCCGGTTAGTCGCGGAAGTGCTGGAATCCAACGGTTCCTCCTCCCAGGCTTCGATCTGCGCCGGCACGATGGCGCTGATGTCCGCGGGCGTTCCGATCAAGGCGCCGGTCGCGGGCGTGGCGATGGGTCTGATCAAGACCAGTGACGAGCATTACACCGTATTGACGGATATTCAGGGCATGGAAGATCACTATGGCGATATGGACTTCAAGGTGGCGGGTACGCCGAAGGGGATTACCGCGCTGCAGATGGACATCAAGATCGACGGCATCAACCGCGCGATTTTGGAGGAAGCGCTGGCGCAGGCCAAAAAAGGCCGCGCTGAAATCATGGCGAACATGATGGCGGCGATCAGCGAACCGCGTCCGGAGGTCAGCCCGTACGCACCGAAGATGTACCGCATGATGATTCCGGTCGATAAGATCCGCGAAGTCATCGGCACCGGCGGCAAGATGATCAATCAGATCATCGCGGACTGCGACAATGTCAAGATTGATATTGAAGACGATGGCTCGGTTGTCATCTATCACAGCGATAAGAATGCGATCATGAAGGCCGCAGATACGATCAACCAGATTATCCGCGAGGCCAAAGTCGGGGAAATTTACGACGGCAAGGTCGTCCGGCTGGAGAAGTTCGGCGCGTTTGTCGAGCTGTTCCCGGGCACCGACGGTCTGCTTCATGTATCGAAGATTGATTACAAGCGGATTGAAAAACCGGAAGACGTGCTGAAACTGGGCGACGTCATCAAGGTCGTCGTCACCGAGATTGACGAGAAAGGCCGCGTCAACGTTTCCCATCGCGACTTGATGGAAAAGCCGGAAGGCTGGGACGAAGAACAGCGGGCGAAACGGGCTGCGCGCGATCGCCGGGATGGCGAAAAACGCGTGTTCCGGAAGCGAGAACAATAAGCTGACAGCGGGTCAAATCTGATCCGCTGTTTTATTCCAAAGGAGGATCCGACAATGAGAATGCGAAAAAAATCCTGGGCAGAACCCTTTTTAAAGGAAAATACTGATTTTGTTATCGAAAAACCGGAAGAACGGGCTGGTCAGTGGCACAAACTGCTGGACTGTTCCCGATTGCGAATTGAGATCGGCAGCGGCAAGGGCGATTATTTTACCAGAATGGCTGCGATGAACCCCGAAGAAGGCTGGATCGGGATTGAGAAAGAACATAACGTCGCCGCGGTGGCCGTAAAAAAAGCGTTGGCCCAGCCGCATGAACACATGGCGTTCATCGCTCAGGATGCCGATCAGATCAGCGCCTGGTTTGCCCCGGGCGAGGTCGACGTCATCCATCTGAACTTTTCCGATCCGTGGCCGAAAAGCGGTTATGCCAAGCGGCGGCTGTCGCACGCCCGGTTTTTAAAGCAATATGAAACCCTGCTGAATGAAAACGGCCAGGTGATCATGAAAACCGACAACCCGAAACTGTTTGAGTTTTCCCTGACAGAATTTTCCAAAGAAAACTGGCGGCTGTGCGAGGTCAGCGTCGATTTCCGCCGTCAGCCCCATCCGGAAGACGCGATTACGGAGTACGAACAAAAATTCATGGACCTGGGCCAGCCGATTTACCGCGCAGTTTGGCAGAAGAAAGCCATTTAAAAAAACAGGGAAACATGATAGAATAAACAAAACGAAGGGAGGACTCTCATGCGCAAAATCACGCTGCTTCTGTTTTGCCTGTGTTTGTGCGGCTGCAGCGCTCAGGGAGGATTGGACAGCCGGCTGCAGGCGGCCTGCATGCAAGCCAGCACGCTGACGATCAACGTCCATGCGGATAACGTGAAAGATCTGTACAGTTATTATGCCGAACCGGGTGTGGGACGCCGAAGCTCGACGGCCTCCTCCAACGTCTTCGTTCTTGATAACCAGGAATTCATTATGAATCTCAACGTTGCCGAAATCGTCAACGTCAAGCTCTATGATCAATCTGAAAGTGTGATCCTGCCCCAGAGCGAGGCGTGGATAAGCGTCAGCGAAGGCGAGTTCACCGATATCCAGGGGCGAACGCAGAAATATATCGCAGGGCTGCTGCCTTCGGCGAACGGTCAGCTGCTGGTCATGGTCAAAACCCCGTATTTTACCTTTACCGGATTAAGCAATGAGACAGGCGCGCCGGCGCTGGCGAAAGAAATGATCAAGATCGCCCGTACAGCTGAAGTCGACGAGGATGCCGTACTCAAAACTTATTCCTCACGGACAAAAATTAATTACGTCAAAGAAAACCTGAATCTGTTTGAAGATGAAATTCCGGAAAACGGCCGGCTGGAGGAAATGATGCCGAACAAACCGGCGCATACCGGCGGCGATATTGATCAGAGCGGCGAAACCTTCGACGACGGCACCAGCGCCGACGATCTGCCGCTGAATGAAAACGACGACGATATTCAAACGCCGTCGGATGGCGAATAGGCAACAATATCCGCAAGGATGAATAGAATGAAAAGGCAGGATGATCCCGTATGATAAAAAAATTAATGTCGTTGATTTTTGAAGAAGAAGTCGTTGACGAGGTTGAGGAAGAACCGGTTCCGGTTCGCCGCAGCAATCCAGCCAAACCCGCGGTCAAGCCTGAGGCCAAGCCGGCGGTTCCGCTTCCGCAGGAAGTCAAGGCAGTATATCTGGATACCAGGAAAGAAAAAGAAAAGGAACCCGCGGTCAAAAAGGAACCTTCCAGCAAGCTGGGAAAAATGACGATTGCGGAAGACAAGCCGGTGAAGAAGAAGCCGGTCCGCGTGGAACCGAAGGAAGATTATGAATTTACGCCGGTGATCTCGCCGATTTTCGGCGTGCTCGGGGAAAAGAGCCAGCCGGCCAAGACGCCGGCGGCGAAGAAGGTCAGCCCGGTTAAAAGCTCGCTGGGAACCGTAATTTCACCGATTTATGGCATGGATAAACCGCAGGAAGATAAGGTCGAAGAGATTGCGGAGCGTCTGGATAAACCCGCGGCCGCCGTCAAAGAAGAACCGCTGATCAACGTGTCGCTGGACGAGCTGCTTCAGAAACCGCAGGAAGCAGAAGCTGATCGTAAGAATGAGGAGGAAGGCTCTGACAAGACGGTTGTTTCGCAGAACCTGAGTTTGTTTGACGACGATCTGAATTCGTAGAAAGGGTGTTGTTATGGTCTTTTTTATCGGCATCAAGGGAACGGGCATGGCGGCGCTGGCCTGCATTCTCAACGATTTGGGCATGGAAGTTTCCGGCTCGGATTTGACGAAGCATTTCTTCACAGAGGATCCGTTGATCGCACGGCGTATTCCGATCCTGCCGTTTGATCCGGCGAATATTCAGGATGGAATGACGGTGATTATCGGCAACGCCTTCAAAGAAGATTTTCCGGAGGTCGCGGCGGCGCGGTCCAATCCGACTGTGACCTGTTATCGGTATCATGAGTATTTAGGCGCCTTGATGAAAGACTATACGAGTCTGTGCGTGGCGGGCAGCCATGGCAAGACGACGACGACCGGGATGCTGGCGGCGATGATGGATGAAATCGCGCCGACCGGACATCTGATCGGCGATGGTTCCGGGGAAATTCATCCGGACAGCCAATATCTGGCGGTTGAAGCCTGTGAGTACCGGCGGCATTTTCTGGCGTATCATCCGGATTACGCGATCATTACCAATGCTGATCTGGATCACGTCGATTATTTTAAAACCGAAGCGGATTACGCCAAAGCCTATGAGGAATTCGCCTGCCAGGTAAAAAAAGGTCTGGTTCTGTTCGGCGATGATCCGAAGGTCAGAGCACTGCGGATTGATCCGGCGGTGACGCATTATTATTACGGCGTTGAAGACGGCAACGATTTTCAGGCGGTCAATATCGTGGAAACCAGCGAGGACATGCATTTTGACGTGCTGTTTCAAGGCCAGCTGCAGGGACATTTCGATCTGCCGTTTGTCGGCCGGCATCTGTTGTGGAACAGCCTGGGCGTGATCGCGCTGGGATTGTTAGAGGGGTATACCGCTGAACAGATCGAGCCGGGCTTGGCATCGTTTAAGGGGACAAAACGCCGCTTCACGATTGAGAAGCATGGCGAGAACGTCTTTGTCGACGACTACGCCCATCATCCGACCGAGGTGTCGATTACGATTGACGCTGCCCGCAAACGTTTTCCGGGCAAGCGGCTGATCGCGATCTTTAAGCCGCACCGCGTCTCCCGCGTTTTTCATTTTGCCGATGATTTCGCAGCGGCCTTGAAAAAGGCGGATGAGGTTTACCTGTGTGATTTTACGAGTATTGATGATAAGGAAGACGGCATTGATATCGACATTACCTATCTTCAGGAACGGATTCCCGGCTCTAAAATCTTAAGCGAAGATGAACAGGGCGCTGCGGAGCTGGCCAAACTGGCACCGGCGGTTTATCTGTTTATGTCCAGCAAGGACATCTACGGCTTAAGCGGGCTGGTTAAACAGAAATTGTAATAAAATTTGATGAACGAACAAATCAGGAACGCATCGCTGCGGCAATGCGTTCCTGATTTTTTTTGGCTCTTTCAAAAATAGTGTTGGTGAGAGAAAAACCGAAACAAGAAAGACGCAGATGAGTTCCAGAAATGGGGCTCATTTTTAATTGAGAAAATGGCAGGGAACTAAGGTGTTAGAAATAAGTAAAATGCGGGTCTTAAATTGAATGAAAGAACGATAACCGAAAGCCAGACGCTTGATGACCTTAATCAGATTATTCGTACCTTCAATCATGCCATTGGAAAATGAGTAAGTCAAGGCGTTGATCACTGCCTCTTTCCGTTCCACTAAGGACTGAATGGCGGTATTCATGGGCTTGGAGATCAAAGGATCAGGATTCAGACAAGCTTGGAGGAAGGCGTCAGGATCTTTCCGGTTGAGCGCGGTAAGGAGACTCTGATAGAGCTCATAAGTCGCCTTGAGCTCGGGATCCAGTTCAACTAAGAAGTGGACAATGTCAATTTCGCGCATCAGAGATGGAAAGCAAACCCATTTTTTGAAGTCCTGATCATTCAGGTCATCTTCAAATTTAAGAAGGAGTTTCCAATAGCGTTTGAGCTTATTGTAATGAGGCTTACTCTGATTCATGAAATTGACGCGGGTCTTATTGAGAGCGCGGCTGAGCAGCTGAACGATGTGGAAGCGGTCAAGAATGATCTTGGCGTGAGGGAAACAGTGGTGAACGACAGAGAAGTAAGGGGAATACATATCCATACAAACGGTTTTAACGGCTTCGCGGGCTTTCCTGGAATAGCTCATGAAATAGCGGATGAGAGCGGGCATTCTGCGATCAGGAAGGATATTGAGGATCTGACCGGATTCTGCGTTAAGAAAGAGAAAAGACATTGAAGCATCAACCCCTTTGACAGAGCGAAACTCGTCAAAACAGAGATGAGGGGGAAGAAAATTCCGCTGGACTTTAAAATCCTGATAGAGCTGTTGAAGAAGGGAATTCACCGTGGCATGAGAAACAGAGTGACGGAAAGCGATATCTTTTTCAGAAGTCTTCATCTTGGCGTCGAGGGCAATGGAGAGACGAGTGTTATTGGAAATGAAACAATGAGGGAGAACGATGGAAGTCGAAGCCGTAAAAGTATGGCCGCAATGTTTACAAAGGAAGCGTTGTTTTTTGAGGCGGAGATAAGCGGGGCGGCGGGAAACGGAAGGCAGGGTGATGAGGGAGGATTTCGTACCATGTTTGATGATAGCCGAGCCGGGGTTGGAGGACCCGCAGAGAGGACAGGAAGAGGGAGGGGCATAAGAAAGCGAGCCGGAAAAGACAAGGGAGTCAACACCACGAATCGACTGAGAAGAGACACAATCCTCAGAGAAATGAAGATGAGGGTCTTTTAAATTGAGAACAGATACGATAGAATGAGTAATGGACATAGTGAGATTTCCTTTCTGTAATTTGTGGTGATTTTATTGTAACGGAAATTCTTACCTATGTCTCTTTTTTTATGCTCAAGAAAAAAAGGCTTTGGTTTCCACCAACACCAAAATTTATAGAACCTTTTTTTTGTGCTAACTTTGTTCGGTGTGAAGGAAACGTAAAAAGAGAAGGAGAATAGCCGATTTTGAAAATAGGGAAAGAAACAGAGATGTTTTTCTACAAGCCCGTTCTGACTTTCCTGTTTTTTGACATTTGTTCGTTTTTGGCTAAAATCAGGACAGATTTTTTTGTCTGTCGGAATTTTATACAGGCTCTTGGCGGTGTCTATGGCGGCAGAGGTCAGGAAGAAGTAAGCTGAAGACGGTTAGAAAAAAACAAACAGGAGGAAGATAGAGAATGTATTACAGCAATGGTAACTACGAAGCATTTGCACATCCGCGCAAGCCGGAAGGGGTTGACAACAAGTCCGCATATCTGGTCGGCTCGGGACTGGCGGCCTTGTCCGCGGCATGTTTCCTGGTCCGCGATGGCCAGATGAAGGGCGAGCACATCCATATTCTGGAGGAAGGCAAGCTGCCCGGCGGCGCCTGCGATGGGATCAAGGATCCGCAGAAGGGCTTCATCATCCGCGGCGGCCGGGAAATGGAAAATCACTTTGAATGTCTGTGGGATCTGTTCCGTTCCATTCCGTCCTTAGAAACCGAAGGCGTTTCCGTACTGGACGAATACTACTGGCTCAACAAGGACGACCCGAACTATTCGCTGATGCGTGCGACGATCAACCGCGGCGAAGATGCGCATACTGACGGCAAATTCGGTCTGAGCGACAAAGCGGCGATGGAGATCATGAAGCTGTTCTTCACGAAGGACGAGGATCTCTATGACAAAAAGATTACCGACGTCTTCGACGACGAATTCTTCTCCAGTAATTTCTGGCTGTACTGGCGCACGATGTTCGCGTTTGAGGACTGGCATTCAGCCCTGGAAATGAAGCTGTATATCCAGCGCTTCATCCATCACGTCGGCGGCCTGCCGGATTTCTCCGCGCTGAAATTTACGAAGTACAATCAGTACGAATCCCTGATCCTGCCGATGGTAAAATATCTGGAAGAGCATCATGTGCAGTTTGACTATGAGACGCGCGTGACCAATGTGGAATTTGAGATCACCGGGGAAAAGAAGGTGGCCCGCCGAATCGTCTGCGTCAGGGAAGGCCGGGAAATCACGATCCCGCTGACGGAAAACGATCTTGTCTTCGTGACCAACGGCAGCTGCACGGAAAATTCCAGTCTGGGCGACAATGACCACGCACCGCAGTTCAACACTGAAAACGGCGGCTGCTGGCAGCTGTGGCGCAACATCGCGGCGCAGGATCCGGCGTTTGGACATCCGGATAAATTCTGCACGCAGACCGATAAGACCTATTGGGAATCTGCGACCGTCACCACGCTGGACGACCGCATCCCGCCGTATATCCAGAAGATCTGCAAGCGTGATCCGTTCAGCGGCAAGGTCGTCACCGGCGGTATCATCACCGTCAAGGATTCCAACTGGCTGATGAGCTACACGCTGAACCGCCAGCCGCATTTCAAGGATCAGCCGAAGGACCAGCTGGTCGTCTGGGTTTACGGCCTGTTCGGCGATGTTCCGGGCAACTACGTGAAGAAGCCGATGCGCGAGTGCACCGGTACGGAAATCACGGAGGAATGGCTGTATCATCTGGGCGTGCCAGAGGATCAGATTCATGACATGGCGGTTAATTCCGCCCGCTGCATCCCATGCATGATGCCGTATATCACCGCCTTCTTCATGCCGCGCACAGCAGGCGATCGCCCGAAGGTTGTCCCGGAGGGCTGCGTGAACTTTGCATTCATCGGACAGTTTGCCGATACCGTCCGCGATACGGTGTTCACCACGGAATACTCTGTCCGCACCGGCATGGAAGCGGTCTATACGCTCTTAAATGTTGATCGCGGCGTGCCGGAGGTCTTCAACTCGGTGTACGATGTCCGCGTTCTGATGGATTCGACCTATAAGATGCTGGATGGCCGCAAGCTGGAAGACATCAAGGTGCCGTGGCTGGTTCACTGGCTTGAAAAGAAAGGTCTGAAAAAAATCCAGGGCACGGTGATCGAAGAACTGCTGGAAGAATATCATCTGATTTAAATCAATCCGAAACAGCATACAAGATCCTGATTCCAGCGAGTCGGGATCTTTATTATATTGGCTGTTGAGCATGCTTTGACGAAGTTCAAAAAGGGAACGAAACAGGGTAGAAAACAAATCCGTGCAAAAGTTTCGCCGAATCTTCACATTCCGGATATCTGTCGAAACGTGAGAAAAGCCCGTCATTTCCATCTTTTATCAGCTTCAATACAATTTTCTGAACAATCGCAAGGTTAAGCGCTATCAAATTTATTGAAAATCTTTTCATAATTGAGTATAATACACTTGAGGTGATTTTGATGGACGAACTATTGGCGGCCATGTATAAAGTTTCAGTACAGCTGGTCCCGATTCTGGGGGTCGCTGTACTTTGTTTTCTTATTTATTTATTGCGCCATTGCGTCACATTTATTAAGGAATTAACGGTCATGGTTCAGAAGGCGGGTTCCGCGATGGAGGGGGTAGATAAAAGCATTGACAAGCTTCAGGCGCCCTTGGACACAGTGGTCCGGCTATCTTCAACGATTGACCAGGTTCAGGAAAGTGCTGTGGGAGCTGTCAAAAATATGGCTGGTTTTATGGCCGGGAATCTCGACAGCGCCAGGGAGGCGGCCGCCGCGCGCTCAGCGAAGAAGAAACCGGCGCCGCAGCCGGAACCCGCGGCAGTAGTCCCGACGGAAAGCGACGAACCTAAAACTCAGAGTGAAGGAGGAACAGAACATGAGTGACGAAAACAAACGAGTGGACGAAGAAGTGGAAAAAACGGTAGAGGATCTGAAAAAACAGATCGAAGAAATCAACCGTGAGGCGGAAGACGCCGGCAGTCAGCAGTCGTCGGAAGTCAAGGAAAAGATCCAGGCAGCGGCGAAGAAAGCCATCGAAATTCTGAATCAGGGTATCGATCAGCTGAAATTGTTAACGGCTCAGGTTCAGGACAGCGACACCTACCGCAAAACGATGAGCCAGGTCAAAGCCACGACCGATAAGGCCGTAGCGGAATCTCAGCGGCTGTTTAACGACATCAAGACGGATCCGAAGCTGAACAAAGCCGTTGAGGATATCAAAAAATCAGTCAGCGACGTCAGTGAAAAGGTATCCTGCTGCGTTAAGAGCGGACTGGACGAGCTGAAAAACAATGAAGATCTGATGGAAAAAGTCGATCAGATCAAAGACGGCACAGCCGCTCTGGTTGAAAAAGGACAGCGTGCTGTGAAGGACTTTACAAGCAAGCCGGAAGTGCAGCAGAATATTGAAAAAGCCAAGGATGTGACGATCGACGTCGCGGAAAAGACGGTCGACGCGCTGAAAAACTGGTTAAGACCGCAGCCGGCCGCGGAAGCTGAACCGGAAGCCAAACCGGAAAACGAAGAAGAAAAGGAGAACAGTGCAGAGCATGAAGAGAGTAACAATCTATGATGTAGCTAACGAAGCCGGCGTTTCCCTGGCCACGGTATCCCGCGTCATCAACGGGAGCAACGTCGTTAAGGGCGGAACCAAGCAAAAGGTCGAGGAAGCGATTGAAAAACTGGGCTACAAGCCGAACGCGATTGCGCAGGGGCTGGCTCTGCAGAAGACGACGACGATCGCGCTGGTGATTCCGGAGGCCAGCTTCACGTATACCGGCCAGATCATCAACGGACTGTTGGACGTCGCGAAAATCTATAAATACAACATCATGCTTCACACGACGACCGAAGGCATCAACGAGATCAACGATATCATTGAAAATATCATTAAGTCCCGGGTCGACGGCGTCGTCATTTATAACGACAAGCTGATGCGCGAAGAACTGAATACGCTGACCAAATACAACGTACCGATCGTGATTATCGGCAACAAGGTGTCCGACGCCAAGATCAGCTCGGTCTACGTCGACATTGAGAACGCCGTTTATGAGCTGGTCATGAAGTATTTGGAAGGCGGCAAGCGTGACATCGCAATTATTCAGGACCGCAAAAACGGCTATTCCATTGATCAGATGATCAACGGCGCGAAGAAAGCGTATGCAACCAAAGGTCTGGAATTCAACGGCTATCTGGAGATTCCGGGTCAGTACCGCACGTCGTATGACTTCATGAAGGATTATCTGCAGGATCACAAGCATGACCTGATTATCGCCAACCGGGATTCGCAGGCGATCGCAGTCGTCAACGCGGCCAAGGAAAACGGCATCGACATTCCGAAGGAAATGGAAATTGTCTGCGTCATCGACACGAAATACAATTCGATGATGCGGCCGCAGATTTCCAGCTTTGCGATTCCGTCCTATGATCTGGGCGCGGTTTCGATGCGCGTCATGACGAAGATGCTGCAGGAAAATACCGACGATATCGACAAAGAAATTGAATTGAGCTATCTGTTTACACCGCGGCAGTCGACTTTGTGATTGACATCTTCACCGGTCTGCGGCTATAATAGCTCTAACAGGCTGGGAAGAGAAAGAGTAGCCTTGGAATGCTGGAAGAGAGCCTTTGGGTGGTGCGAAAAGGCAGCAGGAAAAGGGGAATACACCTCGGAGCCTCCTATGGCAAAGATAGGACGCGGACTTCGGCGTTATGAAGAAGAGCATATCCTGAGAAACCAAGGGATATGAATTAAGGTGGTACCGCGCAAAGACGTCCTTATGGGGGCGTCTTTTTATTTTGAAGGAGGAAAAATCAAATGGGTATCTATGAAGAACTGGAATGGCGGGGATTGATCAAAGATGTCAGCTCGCCGGAGTTGCGGGAGAAATTGAACGCCGGAGGCATGACGTTTTATATTGGGACAGATCCGACCGGGGATAGTCTGCACATCGGGCATTTCTCATCGTTTCTCATCAGCAAGCGTTTAAAAGACGCCGGACACAATCCAATCTTGTTGGTCGGCGGCGGCACCGGGCTGATCGGCGATCCGAAGCCGGATGCGGAACGGCCGATGGTCACAAAAGAAGAAGTCAATCACAACTATGAATGCCTGAAAAAGCAGGCGGAGAAAGTCTTCGGCTTTGAGGTCGTCAACAATTACGACTGGTACAAGGACATCAACTTCATTGACTTTCTGCGGGATTATGGGAAATACTTCAATATCAATTACATGCTGAACAAGGATATCGTACGCCGCCGTCTGGACGCCGGCATCACCTATACCGAGTTCTCTTACATGTTGATGCAGGCGATGGATTTCTGGTGGCTGCATGAAAATAAGGGCTGCACGCTGCAGGTGGCCGGTCAGGACCAGTGGGGCAACATCACGGCCGGGATTGAGCTGATCCGCAAGAAGACGGGACAGGAAGCTTATGGCTTTACGATGCCGCTGTTGACCAAGTCGGACGGCACGAAGTTCGGCAAGACCAACGGTCATGCGATCTGGCTGGATATCAACAAGACGTCGGCTTATGAAATGTACCAGTTCTTCATCAACTCCGAGGACAGCAAGGTCATTGATTACCTGAAGTTTTTAACTTTCTTAAGCCGGGAGGAAATCGAAGCACTGGAAGAAAAGAACCGGACGGAACCGCATTTACGCGAAGCGCATAAGACGCTGGCGAAGGAAGTCATCACGTTCATCCATGGCGAAGAAGCGTACAACACTGCGATTAAAATCGCGCAGACGCTGTTTGGCGGCAATCTCAGGGATCTGACGGTCGAGGAACTGAAGCAGGGGATTTCCGACATGCCGCGCTTTACGATTGAGGACAAGCAGCCGTTACTGGACGTGCTGGTGGCGAGCGGCATCGCGAAAAGCAAGCGCGAAGGCCGCGAGTGGATCGTGGGCGGTTCCATTCAGGTCAACGGTGAAAAGGTGACGGATCCGATGACGCCGGTCTGCCGCAGCGAGGCATTTAATCAGGAATTTACGATTCTGCGCAAAGGCAAGAAGAACTATTTTGTCTGCGACTTCCAATAATCGCAATCCCGCGCCAAAAAGAGAAGATTGTCATTAAGAACAAGATGGGAAAGGGCGAGCGATCATCGGGCTGAAAAAGCGTTGAAAGATCAGGAAGGGTTTGTTTCCCTCGGCAAGGACCGAAGGGACAGGAACCCTTCTTTTTTTTTGTCATAGAATGGGATACAAGAGGAGGTGCATCCATGAAAGCGGTCGTGTTTGTGAATGACCAGCGAATGGAAATTATCATTCAGCGTTTACGGTCGGCCGGGATTCAGGTCCAGGAAGGCCGGTGTGAAAAAGACATGGAACAGATCGAACGGATGGCGAACAGAATGGATCTGGTCATCCTGCCGATTCAGGGCGTCAGCGACGACGGATTTATCGAACTCAAAAAACGAGGGTATTGCATGAAGGATTTCTTTGCGTCGCTGCGCAAGGAAACGTTGATTTTTACGGGAGTGATCACGCCGTACATTAAGAAGCTGCCGCAGACGGTGATCTCACTTTTAGCACGGGAGGAGGTCGTTGCGGCCAACGCGGCGTTAACGGCGGAGGGAATTTTGGCGATGGTGATCCAGAATACGCCGCGCTCGCTGGCGGAATATCGTTACGATGTGATCGGCTTCGGGCACTGCGGCCGGGCGATTGCCGGACTGTTTCATCAGCTGGGGCTAAAAGTCAGGATTGTTTCCGCGCATGCGCATCCTGAATCCTCGCTGCTGCCGTACGCCTTTATCCCTTTGCAGGAATGGCAGTTTCAGCAGCCGTGGCCGGTCGTGATCAACACCGCGCCCATCGAGGTGATCAGCGAGGCGATGGTGGCCGGCTGGCAGACACAGCCGTTGATCATTGATATCGCTTCGCGGGCGGTCGGCGTCAGCGAACGCGTGTATAAGCGCAAGGATACGCACGTCATCGCCGCGCCGCCGCTGCCGGGGATCGTGGCGTGGCAGAGCGCTGGTGAAATCCTGGCCGACGTGATTTTGAAAGAGGTGAAACGATGAAGCTTCTATGGGGAATGTGCGGATCCTTCTGCAATCATGCCGCAGTCATCGAACAGCTGACGGACATGGTTGAACGCTGGCCTGTTACGATGATTTTAAGCGAGAATACCGCGCGTCTGGATACCCGTTTCGGCACGGCCGCCGCGCGGGTAAAACAGCTGGAGAGTCTGACGGGCAAGCCGGTGATGACGACGCTGCAGGAAGCCGAGCGCACCGGTCCGATCGACCATTTTGACGCGATGGTCATCGCGCCGATAACGGCCACCGAGCTGAACAAGCTGGCGCTGGGAATTTACGATACGCCCGTCACCCTGGCGGCCAAAGCGTTACTGCGCAATCAGAAACCGCTGGTGCTGGGCATTGCGTCCAATGATTTTCTCGGTCTTTCGGGGGTTAACCTGCTGCGACTGAAACAGCTGCGGCATCTGTTTTTCGTGCCGTTTGGACAGGATGACTACGTGCATAAACCGAACAGTCTGGTCAGCGACTGGCGCTTGATCGAAGCCACGCTGCAGGCCGCGCTGGAAGACCGCCAGATTCAGCCGCTGTTATTGGAAGGGAAGGGATCACAATGAAGCTGGGCCATTGCATGACGGCGCTGATCACGCCGATGACGGAATCCGGGGAGGTTGATTTAACCGCGTTAAGCAACCTCGTCGAAAAGCTGATCGCGGAGGGCTGCGACGGGTTTGTCGTATGCGGAACGACGGCGGAGGCCAGCGCCTTAACCCGGGAAGAAAAACAACAGGTGCTGCGCTGCGTGCTGAAGCAGAGTGATCGGCGGGTTTGCGTCTGGATGGGATGCGGGACCAACAACACTGCAGAGACGCTGGATCTCATCCGCTGGGTCAATACGGAACCGGTCGACGGGATCATGCTTGTGTGTCCGTATTATGTCCGGCCGTCCCAGCAGGGGTTATACGCCCATTTCGCGGCGTGCGCCCGCGTCAGTGAGAAACCGCTCATGCTTTACAATGTACCCAAGCGCTCCGGCGTGGCGTTAAGCGCGGAAACCGTGATCCGTCTGGCTCAGGATTATCCCCAGATCCGGGCTTTGAAGCAGGCGTGCCACGACATGGAGATGGTCAGGGCAATCTTGATGGCCAATGATCAGGTGCAGATTCTCAGCGGGGAAGACGGCTACTTTCTGGAAGGCTTGCGCGAGGGGATCAGCGGGATCGTTTCGGTCGCCGGTCATTGCGTCATGGGGATGATCGTCAAGATCTGGGAAGATTACCAATACGGCGTGGAGAACACCGAACTGGATCAGTGCCTGAAGCAGGTCAGCAATCAGATCTTCAAAGTTTCCTCGCCTTCAGATATCAAAGCGATGCTCGCGCTGCAGGGCTGGTGCACAGACGTAGTGCGGCTGCCGTTAGTGCCGCTGGATCCGTCGGAAAAACAGGCGCTGCATGATTTTATGCAGCAGCACGCCCTGCTTTAGACAAATTTCGCCCAGGGCCTGCGGGTATGCTGAAGCAGGGTGAGAAACATGATCCAGGTGAAAGTCTTTGACGAGCAGCATGAGGATGACCTGACCGACAGCCTGAACGAATTTCTGGCGGAGCTGAGTGAAAACGACGTCCTGTCGGTCCAGCTGGCAACCTCGCATTTCTCCGTGATACCCGAACAGCTGTACAGCTTCAGCGGGATGATCGTCTACCGGATAAAATCGGCGGAAACGGGAAGGATAAATGCGGGAGGCGATGACGATGAATAAGAACCGGATCGGGTGCAACGTCAAGACCTGCGTATACAACACGCAATGCGAATGCACCGCTGAAAAGATTGAAGTTGGCTGCGACGAATGCATTCAGCCATGCTGCGATCATGAAACGCTGTGCCGGACCTTCAAGAAAAAGGCCGAGCGCTAAAGCAAAGGAGAAACTGATTCTTCCACAGGCTGCTGGGGAAAAGAAGCAGTTTCTTTTTCTTTCCATCTTGCGAAGTGAAAAGACCATCAGGGAGAAAGTCGTTCCCCAGGGTCGTCTATCTGCTTCAGTTTTTCTCTTTGAGGGTTGTATTAAGTCAGGACTTTGAAGCGCGGCCGGACGAATTTTGGCGGGATGGAGACAAAAGCGGGAATTAATCCTTTTGTAAGCTTAACGTCTTATGTTATAATACTCTGGAGGTGTTGTTTATGCGCAGACAGATACTTTGCCTGATGGCCGCTGCCTTGTTTGTGATCGGCGGTTGTTCTAAAAAGGATCCGAATCAAATCAGTACGGAAAAAATGCAGCTGTATACTGCTTACTATAAATCCATTATGGAGATGGACCGATTTCAGGAAAAATCGGATTTTTATGATCTCGAAGTCGTCATGAACCAGCTTCCTGACGGTACTTACCGGTATTATGTCATTCTCGATAATCCGCAGGTCGCCATGGTTGACGTGGAGATGCTGGTGATCGACGAGGCGGTGGATTATTCCCAAACCGCAGTGATCGCGCCGTCGGTCGGCTTGTTGGAAAATGAAGAATATTCGCTGATTCCCCATCAGGTCTATCCCAAGCTGGGCTATGTGAAGGGCTTGATGGCCAGCGGAGAGAGTGCTTCGCCGACTGTGAATTTGAATGTGCTGGTGCTGTGGAAGGATTACGCCAAATTGAAGGAAACTCGTGAATACCTGCAGCTGACAGGGGATTTTGAAAATCAGAACGAAACCCCGCAGCCAGAGCCGGAAGAGACGCACGACGATCTGCCGGCGGAGGATGAGGACGACAGTGAGTAATCATGACCAAGGGTAAAAAACAATCGTTGATCGCCGGGGCGTTAACCAGCTCGGCCGGGATCTTTATTTCCAAAGCACTGGGACTTCTTTATGTCGTCCCGTTTACAGCGATCGCCGGGGAAGCGAATATGTCGTTTTACAGCGTCGCCTATACGTATTACGATATCCTGTTAAGTATCTGTTCAGCCGGGATTCCATTTGCGGTCGCGGCGATGGTCGCAAAATATTCCAATAATGAGGATTATAAAACCGTCATTCTGGTGCGCAAGCTGTCGATGGCGCTGATGCTTTTAAGCGGATTTGTCATGGCGGTCTTGTTCATCATGGTATCCGGGCCGCTGGCGGCTTCGGTGCTGGGGGCGAAGAAAACCCCGGAGGATGTCGCAATTCTGCGCAATGTCTTCATGATCCTGTCGCTGGCTGTTGTCTGCGTGCCATTTCTCAGCTCATTCCGCGGGTTTTACCAGGGTTTAAAAGATTTGAAATCTTACGCGTTCTCGCAGGTGCTGGAACAGCTGACCCGGGTTGTTTCCCTCCTGGCGCTGGGTGCTTTTTTTGTTTATATTCTGGATATGAACAATATTTTCGCCGTATATATGGCGGTGTTGTCCACTTCGCTGGCGGCGATCGCGGCGATCGCGTATTACCTGATCTACGACCGCAAGCATTACCAGCCGATCAAGGAGCTGGCGCGGCATCAGACAAGCCGGCCGAAGGAAGTCGGCGAGCTGTTTCAGGAGCTGCTTCTGTTTGGCTTACCGTATCTGATCACGGCGTTATTGGGTAACAGTATGAATATTGTCAACAATAACTTTTTTATCAATACGGCGACGTCCGCCGGAAGCAGTTATGAGGACGCCAAGCTGGCGCTGGGCATCATTCAGGTGCAGTGCAACAAGCTGACCTCGATTCCGCAGGTGCTGGCTTTAGGCTTTTCGACCGGGATTGTTCCGTATGTTACAATTTCGCTGGAAAACCGCAACTTTAAAGAACTGCGGCGGAATGTTCTGGATTGTCTGGACACCGTTTTGTATATCGGCGCGCCGCTGTGCTTCTGCCTGTTCGCGCTGGCTTCGCCGATCTATTACATCATGTATGGCAAAGGAAATCTCAGCCTGGGCAGCGAAATGCTGGCATGGAGCTCATTATTGGCGTTAACCGGCACTTTGTCGCCGATTTGCAGCTCGTTAATGATGTCGCTGCGCTTTCGCCGCCAGAGCATCCTGTATCTGATCATCGGCTTTGTCGTCAAGCTGATCACGTTCTTTCCGTTAGTGAAATATACCGGCTTCAGCGGCGCGATCACCTCGAGCGTCGTGACGTCGCTGGTCATCATTTTCCTGAACCTGAATCTGATCAAGAAGAAATACAAAGTCCAGTATGCGCGTGTCTGGCGGCGCTTGGGCGCGATTGCGATCGGCTTGATCGCGATGAACGGCTGTTTTGTTCTGCTGCGCTGGGTAGGGTTGACCGTGGTGAACACATCCCGGGTCGTCGGCGTATTGCAGTTAGCGGCCTATGGCATTTTGGGCATGTTGACATACGTCATCACAACGGCGTTCTTCCGGCTGCCGCAGCATCTGTTCCACATGAGCCTGCCGGCGATGGTCCGTCGGATGACAAGGCGGTTTGTGCGATGATGCGGCTGGATAAATTCCTGGCGCATGCCGGCTTCGGCACCCGCAAAGAGGTTAAGGAGCTGGTCCGTAAGGGCCGGGTTGTGGTCAATGGCCAGCGGGTAAAAAAGGATGATCAGAAAATTGACGAACGGCAGGATCAGATCCAGGTCGACGGCCGGATCGTCACTTATGAAACCGAAGTTTACATCATGCTGAACAAACCGCAGGGGGTCATCAGCGCTACGGAGGACAGCCGTTATGAAACCGTGCTGGATTGTCTGAAAACGAACCGCTCCGACTTATTTCCGGTCGGGCGGCTGGATATTGATACCGAAGGTTTGCTGCTGATCACCAACGACGGCGCTTTGGCGCATGATCTGCTTTCGCCGAAAAAGCATGTCGATAAGACTTATGAGGTGCATTTGGAAAGACCCTGGGATCCGCAGTATGAAGCGGCCATCCAAACGGGAATCCGGATCAGCGATGAGGAAGTCTGCCTTCCGGCGACGCTTCGGCAGACGGCAAAGCACATCATTCTGCTGACAATTCAGGAAGGTAAATTTCATCAGGTGAAACGGATGATGCACGCCTGCGATAACGAGGTCGTATATTTAAAACGGCTGACGATGGGCCCGCTGAAGCTGGATGAAACGCTGCAGCCGGGAGCGTGGCGGAACTGTACGCCGCAGGAAATCGAAGCCTTGAAAAAACATAAAAAAGCAGAACAGTAAAAGGGACCGGAGAACAATTCCAGTCCTTTTCTTGTCCTCGTTGAATCAGCGCTGAAGCCTTTGCCCAATTCATTTTTCAACACGAACCAGCTGAATTGAATCGTTGTGCGCACGTCCATCCGTGAGGACTCAGGCTCAATTTTCCTGAACGAGGCAGAGAAATTCCTAACCGCAACATTTGTGGAAACTTGTGTGATCCGTCAACAAATTAACGTTTTGACATCCTGCTGTCGTTTATCCTGGCAGACGGTAGGGAATAAGGCCCCGTCGATCTCATGACAACGCCATTTCTTACATTTCCATGAAATTGTGAATCGAATTATTTATAATCCTGATCGTTTCTTTATAATAGAAGAAAAGGAAGGAGAAAAACGATGCGGCGATTCAGTCTGTTGATCTTGGGATTATTTTTAATGATTGGCTGCAGCACAAAGACTAAACCACAAAGTTCCTCCACGTTCAAACCCAAGACGATACCCTGCGTGGAAGCAACACCGGCGTCCACCCCGGCGGTGGAAGGTGAAATTGAAGTGGCTCTGTATTCTACCACGGCGGGTTCTCGCTATTTAGAAGATAATATTTACTATGTCGTGGAGGGCGATGATCGCCTGAAGACAGGTTCCTTAGTAATTCTAAGAGGTCGGCAAGAGATTGAACAGGCAGCACTGCGCGTTATTTATCAGCCTGAATTTAACTATGAGAATGATCTTGTAGTCTTGAATGACTACGAGATTGAAGCCATGGAACCCGTTTACCCGGACCGTGATCTGCTTACTGAGATCAGTTTTGATGCGATTTATCCTTTGATCCAGCAATTTCCTCAGTCGGAGGCTGAATTGGAGCTTGTTGAGGGATACTTCATCCTGGAAAAAGCTGGCCTGTGGGGAGTAGCCGGCCCTCATGAAGAGGTGATCGTCCCAATCACAGGCCGCCGGGCGCCTGTTTTAGACAGTCTTGACTTGCATTGCGACGCTCAGGCTTATGATTTTTCACTGTTGCTTGACACGCCCTATCATCTCTGTTGGGGTGAACATGGGATCAGTGCGAAAGCGATCTATGGCGATGTGGCCACCGGCACTGCATACTTGGTGCAGTATGGCCATGATGGGCCGGGCATCTTTCATCCCTTCGACGGGTCGCGGATGAGCGGCGAGCTGGGCTTGTATCACGCTGTCAGCGGCTACTCTGAAACGCCGGAGGGCCTGCCCGAATATGAATGGCTGGATCGCGTCGGCGTCGTGAACCAGAAAGGCGAGCTGATCACCGGAGCAATCTATGATCAAGGTCTGGCGATCAATGGTGATCTGATTCCGGTGGCGCGGGATGGCTTATGGGGGTATGTCAATGCCGCGGGAGAAGAAATTATTCCATGCCAATATTTGGCGCCGCTGCCAATCGATCCGGATCGTGATCGCTGGGCGGCGTATCCTTTGGATCATGGACGAATCGTTGCGCAGGATCAAAGCGGCCGCTATGGCGTGTTGGGGATGGATGGTTCGATTTTGATTCCGTTTGAATATGATTTTGCCGCGCCGTTTTATGACGGTCAGATTTTGCTGGAAAAGGCAGGTGAGCGCACGATCCAGTGATTCGCGGAAAGGTTGACTGCCCGCGTAAACGAAAAAGCAACGCCGTGAAAACGGCGTTGTCTTTATAACAGATGATCCAGTTCAATGGCCGGATATTCCGGGGTGTTGCCTTGCGCAGCTTCGTTGAGATAGCCGATTACCTGCTGCGTCAGGTAGGTCGGAGTTGAAGCGCCGCTGGTCACGGCGATGCGCTCGCGGCCCAGGTAGTCCTGCGGCTTCAGCTGCCGCACGGTTTCGATCAGCAGCACCTCCGGGATTCCGCTTTGAATCGCAATGTCCTTCAGTTTGTTGGAATTGTTGGACTGCGGATCGCCGACGACGATCAACAGGTCGACGTTTTTTAGCTTCTGGATCGCTTCCTGACGAATCCGGGTAGCGTTGCAGATCTCTCTTTCAAAGCGGGCATGCGGATAACGTGCGCGGATCTGATCCATCAGCCGGCCGATTTCCAGAACGCTCATCGTCGTCTGGTTGGTGACCAGAATTTTGGGATTGTCAAGGGAGAGGGCGGCTAACGAATCCAGATCATACACCGGATGCACGCGCGGGCTGATCGCCAGCACGGCCTCCGCCTCCGGATGATTGCGCTTGCCGATATACAGCACATCCGCACCCTCGGCAATCGCCTGACGGACTAAGCGCTGGGTTTCCTTGACGTCGGAACAGGAAGCGTCGACGCAGATCAATCCTTTTTGCCGCGCTTTCTTGGCGACTTCCTCGCTGATCCCATGGGCCGTAAAGATCACGATGCCTTCGTTTACTTCATCCAGCAGCTCCAGCCGGGTTTTGCCTGCCTGTTCCACGCAGCGGATATGATCGAGCTGCAGGGCGTCGACGACATAGCGGTTATGCACGATCATACCGAGCATCGTAATCGGCACGCCCGGATTTTCCCGCGCTGTTTTGCGGGCCAGCGCGATGGCCTGCGTAACCCCTTTGCAATAACCGCGGGGAATGACGGGGATGATTTCCATAAATGAAACACTCCTTTTTCCTGAAATCATTATACCGTGAACGCCGATTTGTGCGCAAGTGAAATAAAATCCAGCGAGTCCGTCGAAAAAACCGTAAGATGCTCTCCTTCAGGCGGATTGTTCTGAAAAAATAAACAAATTGACTTGAAAACGGGAAGACTGGGCAAGATCATGGAAAAAGATGCAGGAAAAGCGGTGTGAGAATTGCATAAAAAGCTTAAAATCTGTATAATTGATGGGCAAAGTGAGAAGTTTAACGATCGGAACCGATTCGATAATAAACAAGTTTTCACCCCGTAAAGGAGGATTTTTATGACACAATTCAACGACTTCGCGTTGCGTGAGAGCACGCAGAAATTGATCAAGCTGGAAGGCTTTCAAGAACCGACAGCGATTCAGGCCGCCGTCATCCCGGTCGCGTTAAAAGGCCGGGACATCATCGGCATTTCTGAAACCGGCACCGGCAAGACCCATGCTTTTCTGATTCCGCTGATGGAAAAAATCAAACCTGAGCTGCCGCAGGTTCAGGCCGTCATTACCGCGCCGACCCGCGAGCTGGCCATGCAGATCTACAACCGGGCCAAAACGATGACGCAGGCGGATCCAAGGCTGCGTGTACGGCTGATTACCGGCGGGCTGGACCGGGAAAAAATGGCGGATTCCGTGAAGACCCAGCCGCATTTGGTCATCGGCACGCCGGGCCGGATCAAGGATTTATTTTTGGATCAGGAAGTATTGCGGGTCGATACCGCTTCGATCCTGATTGTCGATGAAGCGGATATGACGCTGGAATTCGGCTTTCTGGAGGATATCGACGCAATCGCTTCCCGAATGGGGAATCATTTACAGATGATGGCGTTCAGCGCGACGATTCCCCAAGGTCTCAAGCCGTTCTTAAAGAAGTATATGCAGACGCCGCAGACGATCAAAATCGAGCAGGAAACGAAAATGGATCCGAAGATTGAGCACATTCTGGTTCCATGCAAGCATCGCAGCTATGCCGAAACGCTGCTGCAGATTTTACCGGGCTTTATGCCGTATGTCTGCCTGATTTTCGCGAATACCCGCGAAGAAGCAGCTGCGACCGCCAACGCCTTGCGCGAGGCGGATGTGCCGGTGATCGAAATCCACGGCGGTCTGCAGCCGCGTCAGCGCCGGCAGGCGATGAAGCAGCTGGAACAGGCGGATCACCGCTACATCGTGGCAACGGATATCGCCGCGCGCGGAATTGACATCGACGGGATTACGCATGTTGTTTCGCTGGGATTCCCGAACGAACTGGATTTTTATATCCACCGTGCGGGCCGGACCGGCCGGGCAGGCCGTGAGGGAACGTGCTTCGCGTTATATCAGGAACAGGATGAACGTGCAATTCGATCCTTGAAAGAACGCGGCGTGCATTTTGAAGTCCGCTCGTTTAAAAACGGCGCGTGGCAGGCGCAGCGGCAGGCCGATCGCCGCAGAATGTCGCCGGGGCAGCAGCGCGAAAAGGAAATCGCACGGTCGCTGAACCGGAAGAAGGAAAAGGTCAAACCGGGATATAAGAAGAAAAAGGCCGCTTTAGTCAAGCAGATCCAGCGCAAGGAACGCCGGGCGATGATCCAGAGCGAAATCCAGGCACAGCGCAAGGAACGCTACAAGGCGCTGCAGCGCCAGAAACGACAGGAGGGAAGCGATGAATAAGATCGGCTGTCATGTTTCGATGAAAGCGCCGGACTATTTTGCGGGCGCGGTCAAAGAAGCGTTGTCTTACAAAGCCAATGCTTTGATGATTTATACCGGGCCGCCGCAGAACACTCTGCGCAAGCCGGTGGAACAGCTGCGGATTGAAGAAGCACAGAGTTTGTTAAAGGAACACGGGATTCCGTTAGAAAACGTGATCGTGCACGCGCCCTATATCATCAATCTGGGCAACGTTCAGAATCCGGATACCTTTGAATTGGGCGTCCGCTTCCTGAAGCAGGAACTGGCCCGGACGGCGGCAATCGGCGCGCGGTATCTTGTTCTGCATCCCGGCAGCAGCGTCAAGGCGACGGCGGAAGAAGGTCTGGCGCAGATCATCGAAGGTTTGAATCAGGCGCTCGCTCAGGATGATCACGATATGCTGATCTGTCTGGAAACAATGGCGGGCAAGGGCAGTGAGCTGGGCTGGAACTTTGAACAGCTAAAGGCGATGCGCGAGGGTGTGATGAAGAAAGAGCGGATCGCGTTCTGTCTGGATACCTGTCATATCCATGATGCCGGCTACCCGGTGGCTGAGCTGGATACAGTGTTAAAGCAATGGGACGACATGATCGGGCTGTCCTTATTAAAGGTCATCCATCTCAATGATTCCAAAAACGTCCGCGGTGCACGCAAGGACCGCCACGCCAATTTAGGTCATGGTGAAATCGGTTTTGATTCGCTGTACCGGGTATTTGCGGATCCGCGGCTGGGGGATGTCGTTAAAATTCTGGAGACGCCGTATGTCGACGATCACGCGCCGTATGGGCTGGAAATCGAAATGCTGCGAAGCGGCGCTTTCGATCCCCGGAAGCTGGATTGCCTGAAAGCGGAAAAATAGCTTGAGGGAAATCTGATAAAATTGAATCCATGGCAGGGCATGGCCTTTTGCGGGCTATGCCTTTTATCGTTGAAATTCAGGCTGGGGAAAAACTATTTCCGTCCTTTGAAAATTATAGTAGAATAAAAGCGCAGGATAAAAGCAAACAGGGAGGAATAAAAAGTGGATATAACGATCAGCCGTCAACATGTTTGTATGGGAGATGACGTCGACGATCATACCCTTACCTACACGATCGACGCCTCTACGAAGTTCAGCGAACTTTTTCTGGAACTCATAAAGCAAAAATATTTTCCGAACGTTTCCGGCGGCGACGGGGTTTGGACATTATTTTGTGGTCAGGATGATCTGATGACATGGAAAATAAAAGAGAATCAACTGTATAGTCGTTTTGTTGACGAAGAACCGACCATCCTTAGCGGGAAGCGCTGGACCACCGCGGTTGTCAATTTCAAATACTGCCCTTCCGGCTTGGAAAGAGCACGGCAGATTTTCACTCAGTTTGACGGTTTGAAATTTCATATCTGGCACGAAGGGTTTATGCCGGAATATGAAAGCTATCATATTTCACAGGCCATGGAAAACGAATGGCGGAAAACACTTGCAAAGTAATCTTTCCTGATTGAGCGGTTAAAATTGGAAAAAAAGAACCATACTCGCGCGGATGATTCGAGGATGCGCTGAGTAAAGAAATCTGGAATTCTTTCACTTCAGATGACGGACTGTTCGCTGTTTGCGAATGGTTCGTTTTTTTGTTATCTTCCTTTTTAGAAGCCGGGATCAACTGTTTCCAATCCTTCCTGATTGAGCGTCACTTCCGCGGGGATTCTGGTTGTCAGATAAAGTCGGATCAAGTCGTTCTTGTCTTTTTGAATTTTTAATGATACTGTATTATTATAAATAGTACAGATTGTTTAAAATCAAAATGAATGGGGGAAATCGAAATGATAAAAACAATCAAAATCATGTTTGGTTTACTCTGCCTGCTGAGCGGCTGCGCGGTAAAAACAACTGCGACTGAATCCCTGGAATCCCTGCCGATTGGATTTTATGAAGGCAGCGGGTTTTTCATCGACCATGACCGGCGGCTGGTTCTGATCAACACCGGTCGGGGGTGGCTTGGCCAGATCGGCGTGCAATCGCCGCTTCAAAGATTGGAGGAAGAGGCGGGAAAGCTCCTGTTCATTTATGAAAATGAACCGTTTACGCTGACCCTCTCCCAGGGAGAGGACGACTATCAGGGAAGTCTGAATAACAATGGGCAGACACTGGACGTAACGCTGAAATGGAATGAACCCGAAGCCGACGATCTGTTGAATTTCAGCCTCAATGCTTCAACCCGGGAGCGGCTGGAACTGTTGGTAAAATATCAGGACTATGCGCCTGACGGCAAAGTCCCGGCCTATCAATTTGAGCTGGGAAAAGATTCGCAGGCAGCATCGTGGCTGGACAAACATCATCTGGATGAGGTTTTGGGCGGAAAAACTGACGTGGAGCTGATGAAAGCCGGATTGTTCTGGGTCTGCGAGGAATATGATCACAGCTCTTATTCGCAATATCGCGGCGATATTGCGTTTGACAGCGTCGGCGTCTATGGCGACGAGGGAGGCGGCTTGAATTGCAACAACCTTTCGGTGCTGTTAAGCGGGATCCTGCGCAGCTATGGGGTGAAGGCGGTGCCGGTCTGGTGTCTTTCGGCAAGTCAATGGGATCAGGAGTGTCATGTCGTCGTGCAGGCGTACAGCGAACAGCTGGATCAGTGGATCTTCCTGGATCCGACCTACAATTTAATGTTAATGGACGAACAGGGAAATTATATCGATGTGGAAGCGCTGCGCCCGGCCTTGATCGAAGGGCGTCCGCTGACCGCGAATCCGGAAGCGAACTATAATGGCGAGGCGTTTGTTTTAGACGACTACCGCGATTATATGACAAAGAATACATTCCGTTTCGAACGTCCGGCAGTCTGCGGACGTGAAATCAGCGATTTTGTTTATCTGATTCCTGTAAATACGCAGTTATCGACTTCCCGCATGTTTACGACTGACTGGGATGCGTTCTGGGCAACGTCGGGAAAGGACGCTTAACAAAAAGCTTTGATCGCAGCGCGGCGCGAGGGGAAGTGATAAAAATCTCCGCTTTGAAAGACGTTGAAATTGATTTTGTGATAAACTTAAATTAAGAAGGATTGAAGGAGGGGAAGAACGTGGAGCTGCGTTTGAAATTCAATGAAGACGAACAGAATTATGATCGCTTTCGTCCGGGGTATCCCGATGCGCTGATGCAGGATGTGATCGAAAGCTTTCATGCCGGAGGGCAAAGCCGGATCTTGGAAATCGGAATCGGCACAGGACAGGCTACCCAGCCAATCCTGGACACCGGCTGTGATCTGACGGCGGTGGAGCTGGGGGAGAATCTGGCTCGATTTGTCCGCGATAAGTTTAAGCAGAGATCACGGTTTCAGGTGATTCTGGGAGATTTTATGGAACTGGAGCTGGCCGAAAACAGCTGGGATGGGATTTATTGCGCGACGGCTTTTCACTGGCTGCCGCAGAGAGAGGCATTAGAGAAAGTGCTGCGCTTGTTGAAGCCGCAGGGCTGCCTGGCCTTATTCTGGAATCATCCTTATCCAAACCGGCTGGAAGATCCGTCGAACCGGATCAACCGCGAGGTTTATCAACAATTTTGTCCGTCGGATCAGGCTTTGAAGGAATTTGATGAAACGGATCTGGCGGTATGGAAAGACCGGCTTATCGAGGCGGGCTTCGCATCCGTTCAAACGCATTTGTACCAGCGCGTGCGGACGCTGAATACCGAAGCGTATCTGGGGTTGCTGAATACGTATTCTGATCATCGGGCGCTGCCGGAAGCTCGTCGCCGGGCTTTTGAACAGACAATGGCCCAACGTTTACAGGAAACCGGAGACCAGATTCGGATCTATGATACGCTCGATCTGTATCTCGCACGGAAACCCTAAATTAAAAAGACAGAAATCCAAGCTGAAACAGGATATCTTTTCAGCTTGGATTTCTGTCTTTTTTATGGCTGAATCGGCAGTTTAACGCAGCGGCCAGGGCAGGCGGAATGGATCGAGCCCAGCGGTGTTCGCTCCTTTTGTCTGGACGGCCTGCGCCCCGCACCAACAGCCGTTTTCCAAAGCATGAGGAATGGGAAGGCCGGTCAGCGAGCTGGCGATGAAGCCGGCGCAGAAGCTGTCGCCCGCGCCGGTTGTGTCGACAACCTTGGCGGGATAGCCGCAGCAGCGCCAGACTTGCGTTGCTCGATAGGCGTTGGCGCCGTTAGACCCCATTTTCAGGACCACGGTGTTTATGCCGAACCGGAGTAATTCTTCCGCGATTTCATCCGGCTGGAAGCGTGAGCACAGCGGACGGATTTCCTCAAGCGAGGGCATGAAAACGTCGATGTAAGGAAGCAGATGCGCCACGCCGGACAACCCTTTGTGATGCCGGTCGCGGGTCGTATCGCTGTAAATCGGAAGGCCAAAATCCCGCGCGCGGCTAAAAATCAGTTCCATGCCGGAAATTTCCAGCTCATGCAGCGTAAACAGCGAGCCTAACGACAAGGCGCGAAGAGAAGGCAGCGCCTCCATCGGAAAATCAGCCAGCGTGAAATGGCGGTGCGCTTCGCCGGTAACGGTGAAGCGCCGTTCACCCTGCGCGTCCAGCTGAATACGGGAATGTGTTGTGATCTCGCCGGCATGCCGGCGCAGCCAGTCAATCTTGACGTTATGCGCCTGAAGCTGAGCGAGGATCAGATCCGCTTCCTGATCCTGCCCCAGCCGGGCGCTGCAGGCCGTGGAGAAGCCGAGTTTGGATAACAAGATCGCCTGATTCGCCGCATCCCCGCCGACCGCAGGCTTTTGCCCATCCGCATAAAGATCCAGCACGCAGCTGCCGAAACATAATAGATCCGTCATAATCCATTCCTCCTTAAACGTTGGCCATTGTCTTCTTCGATCGAAAAACTGCCGCAGGAAACAAGCTGCGGCAGCCGGAATGTTAAATCATTTTCAAAATTTCTTCTTTTAAGACTTCCACGATCTGATCCTGTGGAATTTTGCGGATCAGCTGGCCTTTCTTGAACAATAAGCCTTCCTCTTTGCCGCCGGCGATGCCGATGTCGGCCCGGCTGGCTTCCTGCGGTCCGTTGACCGCGCAGCCCATGACCGCAACCGTGATGTTGGCGTCAATCGTCGCCAGGAAGCGTTCGACTTCTTCGGCAATCGGAATCATATTGTACTGAATCCGCCCGCAGGTCGGGCAGCTGACCAGATTCGGGACGTTGTCGATCAGATTGAAACAGCGCAGCAGCTGCTTGCAGATGCGCAATTCCTCAACCGGATCCGCACTGACGGAAACGCGGATGGTGTCGCCCAGCCCGTCCATCAGAAGCGCGCCCAGCGCCGCGCTGGATTTAATCGCGCTGGATGTAAAGGTTCCGGCTTCGGTCACACCCAAGTGCAGCGGATAGGGGAAGACCTCGGAAGCCAGGCGGTACGCCTCGATCGTCAGCATGACGTCGCTGGATTTAAACGATAAACAGATGTCATGGAAGTCCAGTTCCTCAAGAATTTCAACATGCTTGCGGGCACTTTCGATCATCGCTTCCGCGCACGGCCGGCCATATTTCTCCAGCACCGCTTTTTCCAGGGATCCGCTGTTGATGCCGATCCGGATCGGAACGTGATGCTGCTTGCAGGCCTCGACGACAGCGATGACGTTTTCCCGGGCGCCGATATTGCCGGGATTGATGCGAATCTTATCGACGCCGGATTCAATCGCGGTCAGGGCCAATTTATAATCGAAATGGATATCGGCAACCAGCGGGACGCTGACCTGAGCCTTGATTTCCCGGATCGCCCGCGCGTCTTCCTGATCATAGACCGCCATCCGGACGATCTGGCAGCCGGCGTCCGTCAGCTGGCGGATTTGTTCCACGGTCGCCGCGACGTTTTTTGTCTTGGTATTGGTCATCGACTGAATGATCACTTGATTTTGACCGCCGATCTGCAAGTTTCCAACCTGGATCGGACGGGTTTCCGTTCTTTTTCTCATGAAATTCACCTCAGTAACCATTATAGCATAAATATGAAAGCGGGCGGACAGGAGAAAGAAAAGGAAAAAGGCAGACCTGAATGGAGGACTGGCAATGTCGGTCAACGACGGGATTCTGGTCAAAGCAGGAGATCAAACTCACGTGGAACAGGCGGGTATCTATACGCTGAAAGCAAAATATCAGAATTTTGTCAAACGTGCAAAAGCTTCGTTTTACAAACAATCAACATGAAAGCATTTCCCTTTTTCACTGGTAAAAAAGGCGGAAAATCAACTTTAAAAAATCGCAAAGACAAAGCGGCTTTCTCCATTTTCTGCATGCGGCGTATTTGCCATGCAGGGCAGATAAAAAGGAAATATAAAGGATTAACAAGCTTGAAAACGGAGATGGGTATCTTGAAAAGGGGGATAAAAGCGGGAAGCGGCAAACTTTAAATCATAGAAGATGATCTGCGTAAGTTGAATTTCCGTTTGCGACTTCTGAATCCTTTGCAAGCTGAGCTTATCATGGTTTGCGTGAACAGGTTTTCATCCGGTTGCTGCAAGTTTTAGCTTCAATCAGAAAAAAATAAGGTATAATAAGGCATACGAGGAGATCGTGCATGACAAATAAACCGTTACTTGGACCAAGAAAAACTAAAGATGATAAGAAACTGCATTGGGAAGGCAGCAGCGAACACCTGCGCAAAGCGCTGGATTTAAGCAAGATTGTCACCCGGCGTTTTCAGCTGGTCGCGCTGGCGGTATGCGTGGGCATGGCGGCGATCGTCGTCCGGCTGTATTCGATTCAGATGCTCAAGACTGATGATTACGCGCAGAAGCTGGCGACCTATACCCGCCGTTATCAGACGGTGACAACCCCGCGCGGTGAGATGCTGGACCGCAACGGCCAGGTGCTGGTCGGTAATAAACAACGTTTGAATATTACCTATTTCCCGCCTCAGGGAATCTCAGATGAAAAAGAATGGGAGCTGGCGCGGCGTTTTTCAACGGATTATGAAGTGGATGAAACCCAGCTGGGCACGCGGGATTTGAAAGATTTGTATCTGAGTCTGCATAAAAAGGAAATCGACGCCGAACGGATCACCGAAGAAGAAATGGCGGCGTATTATAAAGGTGATCTGAATGACAACGACATTTATTATCTGGAGCTGGCACGGATTACCGAGGAGGATTTACAGACGCTGGATACCGATCTGCGCAAGGCATATGTCGTCAAGCAGGCGATGGATATGCCTTCCAGCGGTCAGACCAAGATTATCAAAAGCGACGTCACTGTGGAGGAAGCGGCATTTTTAATCGAACACATGGAAGATTACCAGGGCTTTAACGTCGACTTCGACTGGGACCGCGAGTATCCGTTCGGGACGATGCTGAAATCAGTACTGGGCACCGTGACGACCTCCAAGCAGGGGCTGCCATCGGAGGATCTGGATTACTATCTGGCGCTGGATTATTCCCGCAATGAGAAAGTCGGACGTTCCGGTCTGGAAAAGCAATATGAGGGTCTGCTCAGCGGGAAGCGGTCAGTCTATGATCTGGCTTATGATGAAAACGGCACGGGTTATCTGAGCGAGGTCAATGAGGGATCCAAGGGCTACGATCTGGAATTGTCGATTGATGCGCGGCTGCAGCAGAAGCTGGACGAGATTTTAACCCAGGTGCTGACGGAATATAAAGATGATCCGTGGCGTCCGTTTATGGACCGGATCATGTATGTGCTGCAGGATCCGAATACCGGCGATATCCTGGCGATGTCATGCATGATCCGCAATGCTGACGGCTCGATCAGCGCCAGTCCGACAAGCATCTACACCGACGCTTATGCGCCTGGCTCGGTCGTCAAGGGGGCGACGGTCTATATGGGACTGGATCAGGGCGTAATTCAGCCGGGCGAGAAGATTTTGGACAACTATATTAAAATCAAGGACACGCCGATCAAGAAATCCTGGAAGACGCTGGGCTGGGTTGATGACGTGCAGGCACTGGCGCAGTCGTCCAACGTGTTCATGTTCAACGTTGCGATTCGTTTGGGCGGCGGCACGTATATTGAAAACAATCCGCTGCAGATCGACGCGAATACCTATCTGCTGATGCGCAGCTATTACAGTCAGTTTGGTCTGGGTGTATTAACGGGCATCGACGTGCCGAATGAAGCGGTCGGCTATATGCCGGGCAAGCTGGCCAACGCCGGCAACACGCTGGACTTTGCGATCGGTCAGCTGGATAACTATACGACGATTGAACTGGCGCAGTATGTTTCAACGATTGCCAATGGGGGCAAGAAAATCCAGCCGCGCCTGGTGCGCCGGGCGTTTGATCCGGGCACGCAGAACGTCGTTTATGAGAACTATGTCAACGTGCTGTCAACACTGGAAAATCCATCCGCGCTGGAGCGGGTGCGGCAGGGCTTCAACGCCTGCGTTTACGGGGGAATCTGTTATGGCTTAACGGATGTGCCGGTTACCATGTCCGCCAAAACCGGCACGGCGGAATCGTTTATCAATGTGACCAGCGAAGACGGGACGACGACCCGCTATGATACGACCAACAACAGCGTCGTCGCTTACGCGCCGGCGGAAAATCCGGAATTTGCGATGGCATGCATGATTCCGAACGCCTGGATCACCGGCGGCGGATCGCAAAGCAATCTCTGTCTGCGGATCACCAACGAGCTGACCAAAGCGATATACAATCCGAATGACGTCGCGGAAAATGCCAATCTGCCAGCGGATACGGATCCGGGCGCGGAAATCCCGACGGATACTCCGGCATTGCCGCCAGCGCAGGATCCTGTTGAACCGCAAGCATCGTCCGATCCGGCACAGTAAACGAAAATCACAAGAATTAACAGGTTTTTCAAAAAATATAGTAATTTAAAAAAAACTATGTTATACTTGTTTAGCATTATTAGGAGGAATATTCATGAGAGACGCAATTACTTTCAAATGTTCTGAATGCGGCGAAGAAAATTACATTGGGACAAGAAACAAGAGAAAACACCCTGAAAAGATGGAAATCAAGAAATACTGCCCACGCTGCAATAAGAAAACGACTCACAAGGAGAAAAAATAAAAGAAGCCGGATCCTGGCTTTTTTTATTTCGTTTAATTTTCAGCGATCGGTTAAAAAAATGAAAGTTTTCAATCAGATGTGAGAAAGAAGGAAAAGTAGATGAGAATTGAATCAATTCCCTCCGGCGCGTTTGCGACTAACACTTATATTCTTGAAGATTCGGGGACAGTGCTGATTCTGGATCCGACGGGCAAAGCTCAGCGGATTCTGGATCATTTGCAGGGACGCGTGCCGGCGGCGATTGTGCTGACGCATGGACATTTCGATCATATCGGCGCCGTTGACGAACTGGTCCGGCAGTTTCATTGTCCAGTGTATGTACATCCTGCGGATCAGGTTTTGCTTGAAGATGAAACCCTCAATGGAATGGCCGGAATGACGGCTCATGTCCGCAGTCAGACTCGTCCGTTAACGGAAGGGCTGATGAAGTTGGGCACGATTCAGCTGCAAATTCTGGAAGCGCCGGGCCATACGCCGGGCAGCGTACTGATTGTGATCGGTCAGGACTGTTTCTGCGGCGATGTCGTTTTTGAAGGCAGTGTGGGGCGGACGGATCTGCCCTTAGGCAATGATTCGCAGATGCGCCAGACGTTGAAAATGATTCGAACGCTGGATCCGCAGTTAAGACTGTATCCCGGTCATGGACCGGCGACGACGCTGGAGAAAGAATTCAACGATAATTCCTTTCTGCGGACTCGCCGCGGATAAAGTGGAACAAGCATCAGGCTGTGCGGCCGGTGCTTTTTTTTGAACAAAAAGCAAAGCTGGATGAAGCTTGGCGGATAGAACCCACAGATATATCGGACTGGGCCATAATAAATTGGCTGGAAATTAGAATAAGATTAAATTATGGTAGATAATCAAATAAACATCTATGAAATAAGTAGATTTTATTTTATAATGTTTGTATAAAATGGAATGGGGAGAGATGAAATGGAAAAACAGGAGCTGTGGGACGCCAGCGCGGAAGAAATCCGTCGGGGATATCGGATTGTAGATGAGGAAGCCGAGTGTTTGTTCTGCCGGCAGCGTTATCATCTTCAGGAAATCTATGCCCAGGATGAGCGCTGGGTGCTGGGCGAGCGGAAGATGAAGCTGCACGTTAAAAACGCGCATGGGTCGTCCTTAACGATGTTGCTGCGGTTGGGGCCGGAACCGCTGGGCGTCAGCGCGATGCAGCTGGAAATGCTGCAGGCGTTTGCGTCGGGACAAAGCGATCAGGAGATTGCGAAGGAAAAGGGCGTCACGTTATCAACAATTCGCAATTACCGGTTTAAGCTGCGGGAAAAACAGAAACAGGCGCAGTTGTTCGTCATGATGATGAATCTGCTTAACGAAAACACCGGCCGTTCTATCCAACAGTTAAACGATACGGAGCTGGTCGATGCGCATGCGGCGGCAGTAATGCGCGACGAGCGATATGAATTAACGGAAAAAGAACGCGAGACAATTCTGAAAACTTATTTTGACGCGCAGGGTGCGTTGAAGGAAATGCCGGCGAAAGCAAAACGGAAGCTGGCGGTATTGGCACAAATTGCCGAGAATTTCAAACCGGAAGTTCAATATACTGAAAAGCAAATCAACACAATGCTTAAACGGATCTGGCCGGATCACGTCTATCTGCGCCGAGTGTTAATTGAATACGGTTTTCTGGAAAGAACAGCCAACGGCAGCGCTTATTGGCGAAAGTAAACTGCAGGTAAAAGAAAAAATCTGTTCGATTAGGCAAAAATTCAAGGCTCTAATTGAAACAAGCTGACGGTGCAAGGTTAACCCGGACTGTGCCGTCAGCTCTTTTTATTATCCAGTTTTGGTAAAAAATGATAGAAATTCAGTTTTTTTTAAATATTGAGGGGGCTTTTTTCAAAAATGCGCAATATTGAAGGTGTAGGGGGCGAGAGAATATGGAAGAACGATTACTTGCTTTACTGCGGATGGCTTTAAAACAGCACGCCACCGATCTGCATTTTTCCATCCGCAATGAAACAGTGACGCTGCAGATGCGCTGCGGACTTCAGATTAAGGACATTGAGACTGAGGCGCAGGACCTGAAATTGTTCCGTTATCTTCAATACCGGGCCAACCTGGAGCTGAGCGATGGCAGCCGGCCGCAAACCGGTCGGTTTGAGATCGACGTGGATGGTAGGGTGCTGGCGCTGCGGTTTGCGGTCATGCACAGTCTGATGCTGACCAGCGGAGTGCTGCGAATTCTCAACGGAACGCTGGACTGGACGCTGACCGATTGTTGTCCGGATAAAAAGCAGACCGATCTGCTGAAGCAAGTGCTGAAACGACGCAGCGGCTTATTCCTCGTCAGCGGCCCTACCGGCAGCGGCAAGACGACAACGTTGTACGCCATGCTTAACGAATTAAGCCCGGCCAAGATCTTCACGCTCGAGGATCCGATTGAAATTTATTCGGACCGTTTCATTCAGATCCAGATCAACGAGCGTCAGCATCTGGGTTATGACGAAGGGATCAGCCAACTGCTGCGGCATGATCCGGACGTCATCATGATCGGCGAAATCCGCGAGCCGGTGGCGGCGGCGATGGCGCTGCGCTGCGCACTGACCGGACATCTGGTTCTGACCAGTATTCATGCTTCATCAGCACAATCGGCGATCACACGGATGATCGAACTGGGAGTCAGTGAAACTCAGCTGATGGAGATGCTGGCTGGAGTCAGCTGTCAGCGGTTGGTGTCCTTAAAAAATCAAAAGGGAAGGATGTGTGTCTATGAAGTGCTTCTGCCTGACCAGCTTGCGCAGCTGCGCCAGGGACAGGCGCCGGATAATTTTATCCCGCTGCCGCAGCGGCTGGACGATCTGCTGTTCAAAAATCGCATCACACAGAAACAACGGGAGGCTGTCGGTCTCTGAATGTCAGCAGCTTGCGATTCTTCTGGGCAGCGCGATGAGCTGGCAGACAAGCATGACCTTTATTGAAACGCCGAAGAACCATTCCATCATCGCCGCGCTGCGTGGGCGAATGCTGGAAGGGGCGGACTTTGCGGCCGTATTGGCTTTGGCCCTGCCGAAAGGTATCGCCGCTGATTTTGAGACGATGGCGCAGGTCATGCCGCCTCAGCAGGCGCTGACCTTGGCACTGAGACTGCATCGGTTATATACCGAAAACCGCAGCCAGATCCGCAAGCTGTTAGGCTACCCAATGCTTTTAGCTGCCGGCAGTCTGGGAGGTCTGGCCTTGTTCAACCATGTCTGTTTCCCGGTGCTGATCAGCCTGATTCAGTCCTTTGAGCGAAACCCGGCGGGGATGGTGCTGCTGCATCACGGCTTGGGCACAATGTTTTTCATTCTGACGCTGCTGGGGGCGGCATCCGGCGCTTTGGCAATCTGGCTGCGCAAACCGACGGCACGGTTAAGTGCGTATGTGCTGTTGATTCAAAAACGCCGTGGCAAGTTTTTAAGACGCTGGCTGGGATTGGATTTCTCGCGTTATTTTTCCTGTTGTCTCAGGGAAGGCTGTCCGACGCAGACAACCTTGACGTTATTGCAGAAACTGCCGAAAAAGCCGTTTCTGAAACTCATGAGCTGGCATGTGGAACAGGCGCTGCTGGCAGGAGAAAGTCTGGAAACGGCGTTAGGCACGGAGTATCTCGATCCTTCGCTGATGCAGCTGATGCGCACCGCTTCCCGCAGCGGTCAGGTTCAACCCTTGTTGGAAAGTTATGTCGAGGTGCGTCAGGGACAACTGTTCGATCAGCTGCGATGGGCAGCGCGAGGTCTGCAGCTGTTTGCCTACGGAACGATTGCAGCGATGATTCTGATCGTTTATCAGATCCTGCTGCTGCCGCTTTCAATCATGAGTCAGATGTAATAAGAGAGGAGAAGAAACGTATGAAAAGGGGCTTTACACTATTGGAAATGATCATCGTCGTCAGCGTGCTGGCAATCTTGTTTCTGCTGTCGGTACCGAATATTCAGCGGGTTATGAAAATTGTCGATGAAAAGGGCTGCGCGGCGCAGCTGAAGGTGATCGACTCGGCAATTCTCCAATACAAGCTGGATACCGGTCAGCTGCCGTTAAGAATCAATGATCTGGTGTCGGCAGGCTTGCTGACGAAGCAGCAGACGGAATGTTCCGGCGGCGAGCAACTGGAAATCCGCGAGGGTCAGGCTTATGTCCGCTAAAGCCGGGACGACGCTGACGGAAATGTTATTGGCGTTGATGATTGTGGCGGCTTGCGAGCTGCTGACGATTCCGTTTGTCATCCAGCCGGACTTGAGTCCCGGCCGGTTTATCGCACAGGTGCTGCCGCTTCAGGCCCGGGCGATGGGCGAAGGTCAGGAACAAATCGCCCAAATTGATGCGGACCAGACCGGCCGCATCCGCATACATTACAATAGGAAAGGCCGGATTGATCAGGCCCGTACGTTCTGCTTCAGCCGGCGCTGTCTGGTGATGGAGCTGGCAGGGGGGCGCATCGTTGGAAAATAATCGCGGTTTTTTGCTGAGCGACGCGTTGATCGCGATTGCGCTGTGCACTGCCTGTATTCTGTTAACCGGAGGTCTGCTGGACAGCCGTTATCATCTCAATGAGATCGCCAAGCGCAGGCAGCAGGAGAGTAGCCAGCGCTTGGCGGAAGCGCTTGAAGCAAAGGGGGAATGTCCGGTATGCACGCCGCTTCCAATCGAAACGAGCGACCCTGCAGAACAAGCGGCGGAAACATTCTGATCGATCTGCTTTTGGGATTGTGGATTGTCACGTTGTTTCTGCCGATGATTCCGACCCTCGTCAGGCTTCTCGCCAGACAGGACTGGCTGATGCGTTCCGCTCAGGATCAAATTCAGCTGCAGCAGCTGCGCCGGCTGCTTTTGAGCAGCGGAGAAATTGAGGTGAGCCGCGATCAGCTGACGTTTTATGCCGAAGGTCAAAATCGCCGTCTTGTTCAGAGTGGAAACTGGCTGTTGGTCCAGCCGGGAACCTGGATTTTCTTCGATCAGGTTGAAACAGTTTGGTTTGATCAGCGGCAGTCGCAGATCTGGATGCATCTTGTCAGCATGGATGGTGAATGGGAGGCAGTGGTGGGCGATGCCGGATAAACGGGGATTTGTCAGCTTGTTCTTTCTGGCCTGGTTTCTGATCTTGAGCGCCTGGACGGCATTGGGCTATCTTCAACTCAACGCGGAGATCGCCGTTGCCGAACAGCTGGAAGCCAGTCAGCGGCAGGATCTGCGCTTAATCCCCATTTTTCGCTGGGTACGCTGTCAGCTGAACCATGAATATCGCTGCGGCGGCTGGCGGGCGGAAATTCAGGCTGAGGTACAATGGCGCGGCGATACGGCAGAAGTGATGACCGCCTATGAAAAAATTGTGCTAAAGCTGGATGAAACCAACCGGAAAGTGACAAACTATGAGATAGAGATGAGGTGAAACGATGAAACAATTCATGGACAGCGTGGTCGCTTCGGTCTTCTTTCTGATTTTGATGTTGTTAGGGGAAACGCTGCAGTTTCTGCCCTCGGGAAGCACGCCGTTTCTGACCATCATCTATGGCGCCGAGCTGTTCTTTATTTCATGGGTTTTGATGTACCGCTCCAAAAATACGGTGGAACTGCTGGACTTCTTTGTCAGCGCCGTGATCCTGGGCGTGCAGTTTCTGATCCTGGGCAGCCGGCTGAATTTTGACCAATGGTGCTATCTGGGCTTTGCGACGATCGCCGCGACGATCAGTTTCGGCTGCAACCGCCGCTTCGGCAACCGGATTCATTGGGAAAATAGTCATGCACAGCCGGGAAATCATTGACAAAATCGGCTATTCCTATAAAATATACTAGGTAGGATGGTGAATAGGAATGATTATTGTAAATGACTTAAAACCAGGAACAACATTTGAAAATGAAGGTAATATTTTTGTCGTTCTGGATATTCAGCACAACAAAACTGCGATGCGCCAGATGATCGTCAAGGTCAAGGTTAAAAATCTGCGTACCGGAGTTATCAACGAAATCTCTTTCACGGGCGGCGACAAGGTGGAACAGGCGCACATCGACAAGCGCGAAATGCAGTATCTGTATGATACCGACGACGCTTTGGTCTTCATGGATAACGAAACCTATGACCAGATTGAAATCCAGAAGGATCATCTGGAATGGGAAATGAAGTTCATGAAACCGAACGATAACGTCACAATTTCGATGTATGAAGGCGAAATTCTGGGAATTATTCTGCCGGATAAAGTCGAGCTGCGGATCGTTGAATGCGAACCGGCGGTGAAGGGTGATACGGCGACTTCCGCTTCCAAGATGGCGAAGCTGGAAACCGGTCTGGAAATCCGTGTTCCGCTGTTTATCGAACAGGATGAAATGGTCGTCATCAACACGGCTGACGGCAAATATTCCGGACGCGCATAAGTCTAAACTGAAGATTTGGTCGAATTCAGATCAAATCTTTTTTCTTTTTCTTGTCAAGGTCTTTACAAATTCATTTGTGAAGGTTATGATAAAGGCGATAAAACTTCAGGGCAGGGTGCAATTCCCGACCGGCGGTAAACCCCGCGAGCCGATTCTCGGCCGAACTGGTGGAATTCCAGTGGCGACAGTAAAGTCTGGATGAAAGAATGTTTTTTTCTTTTTCATAGAGCTACCCCGAAGGTTTTGTTGAAACCTTTTTTTGTCGCCAGGACAGGAAAAGTCAGCGTTGTCAGAAGTGGAGGAAAAAAGATGACAAACAGAAAATTTTTCAACATTAAAACCATGGCCAAAGTCAGCATCTTAGCGGCGATCGCGTTTATCCTGATGGAATTTGATTTTCCGATTCCCTTTATCGCTCCGCCGTTTTACAAACTGGATTTCAGTGAGGTCGCAGTCCTGATCGGCGGTTTTGCGATGGGACCGCTGGCCGGCGTTGCGATCGAAGCGATGAAGGTCTTTCTAAGCTGTCTGTTTTTTGGTTCCGGTACGGCGTATGTCGGGGAGCTGGCCAACTTTGTAATGGGCTGCGCATTTATTCTGCCGGCCGCCTGGCTTTATCGGCGGCATAAAAATCTGAAAAGCGCGCTGATCGGCATGATTCTGGGCACGGTGAGCCTGATGTTGGTCGGCGGTTTGACAAATTATTTCGTGATGCTTCCGGCGTATTCGTTCTTCTTCAATATGCCGCTGGAAGCGATTATTTTGATGGGCGCCAAGGTTGTTCCGTTTGTCGATAACGCGTTCACGCTCGTATTGTTCTGCACGACGCCGTTCAATTTAATTAAAGGAATTGTGACGTCGTTGATGGTGTTCCTGTTATATAAGCACATTTCGCCGATTCTGCACCGCTGAAGAAAATCGGCCGCGAAATAGGACGAAATAAAAAAGAAGCTTCTGGGCTGGGATTTTGATATTCGGGTTGCGATCTGCTTTGGCAAATCAGCGCTCAGAATCAATCGCCAGCTTTTTTAATTCTTGATTGATCCTCGCTTTCATCGGCGGCAGGATGAAGAAAATTGGAAAATGATCGTGGACATGATTCCAAGTGAGGCCGCAGGAATAAAAGCTGACCGGCCGCTTTCACAAAAGAATCCGGGCAAACCGTCAGTTTTCTTCGCAACTGGAGTCAATTTTTGATATAATGAAAAAGATTAGGAGGCACTGTGTATGCAGAATATGTCGCGTAAGGCTAAATATGAAAAACTGAGGCAGGAATTGCAGAACGATGCGGAATCGCAGATCAGCACGAAGGGGATCTCCGCCTATGCCGAACGGCTAAGCCGTTTGGATACGACTGCAACGGAACAGCTGGAAGTTAAAGAAGAAGAAAACCACGATCCGATCCATCTGCGCCGCGAAGCTTATTTTGCGGATGAAACGCAGAAAGAGAAGGCGAGTCCGGCAGCCTCTTCTTTTAATAATGAATATCTTGACGAGTACATCAGCGAAGTAAAGGAGTACAACAAGCAGCGCGGTTTGTTAGCCAGTGAGGACACGCAGGTCAACATTTTGAAGCAGCTGCGCGAACAGAGCTCAATCCGGCCGTTTGAGGAAAAAATGGTCAGCACGAGCAAGGATAACCTGTTGGATGACATGGATATCCCGTCGTTTGTGCTGCCGGAGGACGACACGCTGCGCAACACGATCTCAATGGAGGTCAAGCAGCTGCTTGATCAGAGCGGCAACAGCGGCGAAATGTTAAAGACGCTGGAACCGGCGCCAACCCCGGAAATCAAGAAATCACGCCGGATGAAACCGCCGGTTGAAGAAGAAACCACGGACATCCAGCCGGTCCTTGCCGAGGACGAAGACGATGAGGAAGAGGATGACGAATGGGACGACGAGGACGAAGAAGAAACGAAAAAGCCGCGTTGGAAACTGTTCGGCCGGCATCGGGATGAGGATGACGATGAGGAAGAAGAGGAAGATCAGGACGAGGAAGACGAGGATTGGGAAGAGGACGAGACCCAGCCGCATCGCTTCTTCGGCAAACTGCGCTCCCACATGCAGGAAGAAAAAGAACTGCGTGAAAAGCTGATGAGCGAGACGGTACAGCTGCGGGCGCAGATGGACGACTATGAAGACGAGCTGAACGATATGAACGATTCCGTATCCTATACGAATCGTCTGTTAAACTTCATTCTGGTCCTGCTGATCCTGGCGCTGTTAGTGGTACTGGGGATCGTCGTGTACTGGATCCTGCTTCAGAAAGGAATTATTTAATGAAATTGAACATTGCGATTGATGGGCCCAGCGCCGCGGGGAAAAGTACGATTGCCCGGCGGCTGGCTCACGAATGTGGCTATATCCATTTAGATACCGGGGCGATGTACCGCTGTATCGCCTACAAAGCGCTGAACGAAAAGCTGGCGCTGGATGATGAAGTTGCGCTGGGCGCGATGATCGACCGGACTGAAATTTGTCTGACTCCGCAGGGACAGGTGTTCCTGGACGGTGTGGAGATGCAGGATGAAATCCGATCCAACGCCGTGTCGATGGCGGCGTCCCGGGTTTCTTCACTGAAAACAGTGCGTCAGAAACTGGTCGAGCGGCAGCAGAAAATGGCGGCGGACAAAGGCGTCGTCATGGATGGCCGGGATATCGGAACGGTTGTTTTGCCGGAGGCGGAAGTGAAGATCTTTCTGACCGCTTCGCCCCAGGCCCGTGCGAAACGGCGGTTTCTGGAGAATCAGCAGAAGGGAATCTGTTCAGACTATGATCAGCTCGTCGCGGAAATCGCACAGCGCGACCGGCAGGATATGGAGCGGATCCATTCGCCGCTGCGGCAGGCGGAGGACGCCGTCTGCGTCGATACCTCGGACATGACGATCGAGGAGGTCGTTGCGGCGATCAAGCAGCTGGCTGCTGAAAAGAGTAAGGAGGGAAACCATGATTAAAGGTGTGGTTGCCATCGTTGGCCGTCCGAATGTCGGAAAGTCAACGATTTTTAATCGGATCCTGGGCGAACGGGTTTCCATCGTCGAGGATACCCCGGGCGTGACCCGGGACCGGATTTACGGAAAAGGAACGTGGCTGACTCAGGATTTCCGCGTCATTGACACTGGCGGAATTCAGCTGGAAAACCAGCCGTTTCAGGAAGAAATTAAAGCCCAGGTCGAAATTGCGATCGAGGAAGCCGACGTCATTTTGTTTGTCGTCAACGGCCGCGATGGCGTAACCGGCGACGACGAGTTCATCGCGCGGATGCTGCGGCGCAGCGGCAAGCCGGTCGTTCTGGCCGTCAATAAAATTGACGACACGACGCTGCAGGGAAATATTTATGAGTTCTATGCGCTGGGGCTTTCGGAACCGATTGCGGTCAGCGGATCGCACGGCATCGGCATCGGCGACGTCATGGACGCCTTGGTCGGGGCATTTCCCGAAAAGCAGCAGCCGGAGCTGGAAGGCATCCGCTTCGCGGTCATCGGCCGGCCGAATGTCGGCAAGTCCAGTCTGGTCAACGCGCTGTTAAAAGAAGAACGCGTAATTGTTTCCGATATTGAAGGCACGACCCGCGACGCGGTCGATACTCCGTTTGAACATGACGGCAAGCATTACGTCGTCGTCGATACGGCCGGGATCCGCAAGCGCGGCAAGGTCTATGAAAATATTGAAAAATACTCGGTGCTGCGCGCGATGAGCGCGATTGAACGCTGTGACGTCGTGCTGTTTGTGATCGACGGGGAAAGCGGAATCCGCGAACAGGACAAGCATGTTGCCGGGTATGCGCATGAAGCTGGCAAGCCGATCATTATCGTATACAACAAGTGGGATGCCGTGGAAAAAGATGAGAAGACGATGAACCGGGTGACGGAACAGATCCGCGCGCAGTTTGTGTATCTCAGTTACGCTCCGGTGCTGTTCGTCTCGGCGAAAACCCATCAGCGCGTCAATACGCTGCTGCCGATGATCGAAGACGTCTATCACTATTCCCAATTAAGAATCGCGACCAACGTGCTCAACGAAGTCGTGATGGACGCTCAGCTGACAACTCCGGCGCCGACGCATAACGGTCAGCGCTTAAAGATTTTGTATGCTTCGCAGGTAGCGGTCGCGCCGCCGACGTTTGTTTTGTTCGTCAACGATCCGCAGCTGCTGCACTTTTCCTACCGCCGTTATATTGAGAACCGTCTGCGGGAAGCGTTTGGTTTTGACGGATCGCCGATCCGGATCATCGCCCGCAGTAAGGACTAAAGGAGGCGCAATATGAGAATTTGCGTATTGGGCAGCGGAAGCTGGGGCACGGCGCTGGCGCAGGTGCTGGCGGACAATCATCATGAGGTCGTCATCTGGGGCAAGAGCCCTGAGGAAATTGCCGACCTGAAGCTCCATCGCAACACGAAATACTTTCCGGAGGTACTGGTCAATCCGGACATCGAAGCGACGCTGGAGTTCGATACGGTCAAAACCGCCGATATCCTGCTTTTCGCGGTGCCGACCGGCGCGGTGGAGGAAGTCAGCCGCCGGGCTGCGGCGGCGCTGGATCATCCGGTGATTGTGATCAACGTCGCCAAGGGATTCCATCCGACGACCCACCAGCGGCTCAGCGAAGTGATCAAGGAATGCTTCACGCCGGAAACACTGACGGACGTCGTTTCTCTGATCGGCCCTTCACACGCCGAAGAGGTCATTCTCCGCAAGCTGACCTCGGTCAATGCGGTCTGTGAAAACGAAGCATCAGCAAGAAAGATTCAGGAGCTGTTCTCCAACGATTATTTCCGCGTTTACCGCGGAACCGACGTGATCGGTTCGGAAACCGGCGTGGCGATCAAAAACATCATGGCGATTGCCAGCGGCATCATTACCGGACTGGGCGAAGGCGACAACGCCCGGGCGGCGCTGATGACCCGCGGTCTGGCGGAAATGTCCCGCTACGGCATCGCGCAGGGCGGACGGGCCGAAACTTATCTGGGATTAACCGGGGTCGGCGATCTGATCGTCACCTGCACCTCCCCGCATTCCCGCAACTTCCAGGCCGGCATGCAGATCGGCCGTCAGGACAGCGCGGAGATTTTCTGGAAAACCAATAAGAAGACGGTCGAGGGCGTAAAAGCGGCCAAGGTCATCTATGAAGAATCAATTAAGAAGCACATCAGCATGCCGATCACCGAACAGGTTTACCGCGTGCTGTACGAAGGCGAAAAGCCGTCCCAGGCGATCAAGCTGTTGATGGCCCGGGAGCTGAAATCAGAATAAAAGCCCGTCGCGGGGCTTTTTCTGATGGAACAATCGGAAAGGAGGAACCGGTGCCAATGATTCTGGACGAAACGAATCTGAGTACTTATTTTGACGAGCGGACGTGGAATCTGGCGCGGCGTTATCATCAGGAACGCTCGATCATCCAGTCGCTGTCGGCCGTCGAGTATAAAACGCTGCAGCTGATCGAGGTCGAAGCGGTCGTTTATCCATATCTGCAGCATGTCAAGCTGTCGCTGCATTCTGTGACCGGCGAGCTGCTTCATTTTTCCTGTGAATGCCCGTACTGTGTCCACGATGAAAAAGCCTGCGCCCACATCGGCGCGGTTTTGATGTTTTTGAAAGAACGGACGATCGACCATTTTCCTTTTTATTACCGGGAGAACGCCGCTGACTATATCCAGCAGATGCGCCGCCGGCAGATGTTTTCGCAAAGCGAGCAGCTGATCGAGGCGTATGTCAATTCCGCGGTGCTGGACGACCCGGTGATGCTGCAGAACGATCCGGTCGAATTGCAGCCGGAGGTCATGTTTTCCAATTCCGAGCTGCTGGTCAGTTTCCGGATCGGCCGCAAGAAAAAATACATTTTGAAAAATCTTGGCGAATTTATGACGCGGATGAACGAGGCGGCGATTGTCAGCTATGGCAAGGAACTGCAGTTTCTGCATGTTCCGGAGTCGTTCGATGAAGTTTCGCAGAAAATTCTGCGCTTTATCCGCCGCAACTATTCATCCCAGACCAATTTTGATACTAGCGCGCGCTATGTCAAGCTGAGCGGCAGCAGCGTCGATGATTTTTATGAGCTGTTTTGGAATCATCCGGTGATGATGGCGGATGGCCGGCCGATGGTGATGATCGAGGAAAATCCGCAGTTTACGCTTCAGGTCGAAGGGCAGGGACAGGATTACCAGCTTGCGGTCACGCCGCACGAATATCGCTATCTGTCCAGCAATGAGGCCGATTATGTCTATGTCGGCGGCACGCTGATCCGGCTGCTTCCGCGGTACCGGATCCTGTGCGGACCCTTATTAAAACGGCTGCAGCAGGGCGGCAAGCTACTCGTCAGTCACGAACAGATCAAGAATTTCTATTACAACGTCCTGCAGCCGGTCAGCGAGCTGATTCCGGTGCTGGGTATGGACGAGCTGCCGGTCCGGCTGGATCCGCTGGTCACGCGGGTGTATATCGACGAGCCGGCACCGCATACGATCATGATCACGATCCGCTTCTGTTACGGCCCCAACGAATACATCGGCTTCGATACGCTGACCAACCGCGATAACCGCAACCTGCGCAAGGAACAGAAAGTGCGCGCGATCATCCGGCAGTATGTGACTCGGATTGACACGCTGACCCAGATCGCCTGGATTGAGAAAAACGAAACCAAGGAATTCAGCTTCCTGGCGGAAGGGGTAGGCAAGCTGATGGATCTGGCGGAGGTCTATATCTGCGAATCGCTGAAAAATGTTCAGATCCGTTCGCGGGCTTCGTTCTCCGTCGGCGTAAGGCTGACCTCCGGCCTGCTGGAGCTGCAACTTGACAGTCCGCAGCTGACGCCGCAGGAACTGGAAGAAATTTTCCGCGGCTATCAGCAGAAGAAAAAATATGTGCGATTGAAAAATGGCGACTACTTCGCGATTGGCGAGGGCGAAACCGAAGAAATGCTGGCGATGCTGGACGCACTGCAGGTTGATCCGAAGCAGCTGGGCGCCGGGCCGGTGACGCTGGAAAACTATCGGGCGCTGGCGCTGAACGAACGGCTGATGAGTACGCCGGAGATCAAGGTCGAGCGGAATCAGGAGTTCAAAACGATGATCCGCGACTTTAAGAATATTGAGGAAAGCAAATTCGACGTGCCGCCCTCGATGCGCAAGATTCTGCGCACCTATCAAAAGGAAGGCTTCCGCTGGCTGAAAACGATCGCTCACTATGGCTTCGGCGGGATTCTGGCCGACGATATGGGCATCGGCAAGACTTTGCAGATGATCGCCGTGCTGGAGGATGCGCGGCTGCAGGGGGAGGGCGGCTGCAGTCTGGTTGTCACTCCGGCTTCGCTGATCCTCAACTGGCAGGCGGAAATCCGTCGCTTCGCGCCGCAGCTGAAATGCGGCTGCGTGCACGGCACGCTGAAAGAACGTCAGAATACGCTGGCTTCCGCAAACGATTTTGACGTCCTCATCACGTCTTACGATTACGTCAAGCGCGACGAGGCGTTATACCAGCCGCTGGCGTTTCAGTATCTGGTGCTCGATGAGGCGCAGGCGATCAAGAATCAGCGGACCAAGAGCGCCCAGGCCGTCAAGCAGATCCAGGCCCGCCACCGCTTTGCCTTAACCGGTACGCCGATTGAGAATTCATTAGCCGAGCTGTGGTCGATCTTCGATTTCTTAATGCCGGGCTATTTGTTCAGTTACGCACAGTTTAAGGAAAATTACGAGCTGCCGATCGTGCGGTATGACGACGAAGAACGGCTGACGTTATTAAAGAAGCTGGTATCGCCGTTTATTCTGCGGCGCGTGAAACAGGACGTCTTGAAGGAACTGCCGGAAAAGACGGAAAGCGTGCTGCAGATCGAATTCAGCGAAGCGGAAAAGAAGCTCTACCAGGCGTCGCTGCAGCAGATCCAGACACAGCTGACGCAGACGCTGGATCAGCAAACCAACGCCGGCAGCTCCAAGATCATGATTTTGGCGATGCTGACGCGGCTGCGGCAGATCTGCTGCGACCCGGGGCTGGTATTTGATGGTTACGGGGGCGAGCGGAGCAAGCTGACTGCCTGCATGGAGCTGATTGAAAATGCGGTGGAGTCGGGCAAGAAGATTCTGGTATTCTCCCAGTTTACGACGATTCTGGACAAGCTGCGGGATGAATGCGAGAAGCGCAGGATCGGAACCTATCTGCTGACCGGCGCAACACCGAAGCAGCAGCGTTTTGATTTAATGGAAAGCTTCAACCGTGACAAGACGCCGGTCTTTCTGATCTCGCTGAAAGCCGGCGGCACAGGATTGAACCTGACCGGCGCGGAGATCGTCATTCATTACGATCCATGGTGGAATCTGTCGGCGGAGAATCAGGCGACCGACCGCGCTTACCGGATCGGCCAGACGCGCAACGTCCAGGTTGTCAAGCTGATCGTCGAAGGCACGGTAGAGGAGAAGATCAGCAAGCTTCAGCAGCAGAAGCAGCAGCTGTCGCAATCGGTCATCGAAGGTTCCGACGGCTCGATCGCCGCGATGAGCCGTGAGGAAATTCTCGAGCTGTTTGAGACTGAATTTTAAATGATACGGCTTTCATTCAAGTGATTGTTTGAAATGCCGTTTTTATTTTGCGAAAAAGGGTTGCCAAGGGGAGAATACGCTGTTATAATGGGTTAGATTTTTATATTGATATTCAAACTATCTCAAGGAGGAGACACGATATGACAGTTCGTATTATCACTGATTCCACGGCCGATGTGACCCCGGAGGCAGCCCGGCAGCTCAATATTGGCGTTGTTGCGCTGAAGGTGCTGTTCGGCCATGAAGAATACCGCGACGGCATTGATTTGAACATCGAAGAATTTTATGCCAAGCTGACGGGCAGTGGTCAGCTGCCGACAACCTCCCAGCCCTCGCCGAACGACTTTCTGACGGAATATGAGAAAGCAAAAGCGGCAGGCGAGGAGATCCTCGTTCTGACGTTGTCCAGCCAGTTAAGCGGAACCTGTCAATCGGCGCAGCTGGCGAAGGATTATTGTGAATACGAACCGATTTATATTGTCGACAGTTTATCGGCGACGATCGGCACCCAGCTGCTTCTGCGCGAAGCGATCCGGCTGCGCGATGCCGGACAGTCCGCCAGGCAGATCGCGGCGCAGTTAGATCAGCTGAAATCGCGCATCGTCGTTCTGGCCGCTGTGGACACGCTGGAATTTCTGGTAAAAGGCGGCCGGTTGTCCAAGGCCGCCGGATTTGCGGGTTCGTTGTTGGGCATCCATCCGATGATCACCCTGGAGGAGGGCAAGCTGAGCGTCTTAGGCAAAGCCCGCGGCAAGAAAGCAACACTGCAGCTGTTTTGGCAGCAGATGGAAAAGCTGGGAATGCCGGATCCTCAGGTGGAACCGATCTTTGGTTATACAGGAAACCGTGAAGCGGTCAGCGACCTGATCGCCTTCTTAGAAGAAAAAGCAATCGTCAGTTCGCAGGTATGCGGCGTCGGCAGCGTAATCGGCACGCATACCGGGCCGGGCGTCAGTGCAATCGCCTATCTGCGTCAGGCAGACTGTTAAGCGTAAGCTTGGCAGTTTTTTTTTTGGTACTTTGACAAACAGGTAAAATTTGCCAAAGTTATTGAATGATAGATTAAATCGCTTTCGAGCGGTATCATGGCAGAGGTGACTCTGATTCATTTGTAGTTAATGTAAGATTTTCGGAAATGAATAACTTGGAGAATCGTATTGTTAAAAAGGACAAATAGTGTTGAAAACAAATGAAAATTGTTAAACAGTGTTGAAGTTCTCTGGTGTTTCAGACAATTTTATTCCAACGCTTATAATGAAGACAGAAGTCAACCTTAGAGAGCTGTGGTGAGTCCATGAAAAAAACGCAGAAAGAAATTCAGAAAATCGTAGAAGATCTAACCTGCCGTCATGGCGTTGACTTTTTAAAAGCGATGTCCACCGGCAATATTGCCAATACTTTAAATATCAGCCGTTCTTTAGCCAGCCAATATTTGAATGAATTGTGTAAACTGGGGCGATGTATCAAAATTAACTCCAGACCCGTTTATTATTTCGATAAAACACAGTTGGAGAAAAAGTATAACGTGACGTTAACCTATAACGAATATTACAATATGCCGGATTTAATTGAAGCGTTAAAGCAGAAGCAGAAAGAGCCGCAGGATTTTTTTAACGCGGTGGGTGAGGATGGTTCGTTAGGCTATTGTATTTCGCAGTTAAAAGCTGCGATGCTTTATCCGCATGGGTTGCCCGTGATCCTCCAGGGTGAAAGAGGAAGCGGAAAAACATTTTTAGCCCGGCTTGCTTTTGAATTCTTAAAAAATCAACATCGCGTCATGGATAAAGCTTGTTTTATCGCATATCAATTTAATTCAGAACAAACCTCGGATAAAATGCTGGAAGATCTTTTCGGAATCCACAGCTCTGTTAAAAAACAAACAGGCTTTATCGAAAAATGTCATAACGGTCTTCTTTATCTTTCACAGGCCGATAAAATGAGCCTGGAATGTCAGCAGAGGATCGCTGATTATATCAACACTGGACAGTTTACCCGCATGGGAGATTCAGAACATCCCATCAGCAGTCAAACGCGGGTAATCCTTGGGGTGGATACGCCTTCGTTAGAATGTTTGGGACAGGATTTATTATTAAGCATACCAGTTCATTGCAGCATTCCGCCGTTAACAAAGCGTCCGGCTGAAGAACGGGAACAATTAGTAAGGGTACTTCTGAATCAGGAACAAAAAAGATTAAACTGCGAAATACGACTTTCGCAATCTCTATTTACCTTGTTAGGAAGTAATACGTTGGGGCTGAATATTCATGAGTTGAAAAATTGTATTCGGACGATGTGTGCCAATGCTTTTTTGAACAGGAGAAGACACAAAGCCTGTGCTTGAAGCGAGTTTATTTGCCGGAACCTTTGTTATCGAAAATTCCTTTGGAATGGAAAGGCTTGAAAGAGGAACTTGTCTTTTTAACGATCAACGAACTGGTTCCTGAGAATGACAGTCATCAGATTTTCGATCTGTTTGATCTGTTGCTGGAAGCACATCGGGATTACTTTTTTAATCATCATCATTTCAATTCTTTTCTGAAGGACGGGTTGGAGATCATGCGGAAGTATTATGACATGATTGTTTTTGAACAAAAAGAAGAGAATCCGCGGATCAGTTCGATTGAAAATATAATTCAAACGTTGATTGATCAAGCGAAAGACAATGCCAGGCTAACCTTGCCCTTAAACTGCAGTTTTGTTTTAGCAAGAATGATCGATTCTCTTCATCAAATGAAAACCAGCGCTTCCGTTTGGGAGAGCGAACAGAGAGATTCGATCCAGTCTTGTCTGAATTCTTTGAAACAGGAGCTGCCGCAGGCGTTCTCACTTGCCGACGAATTGATTTCCCGGCTATGCACTACATTGGAAATCAAAACACAGCCGCTGAACGTTATCTTTCTTACCTTGAATATCTGTTTTTATAATCAGCAGGAAAAAGGCCGGCAGTTATGCGGAATTATAATCAGTCATGGTTATTCCACGGCGTCCAGTATTGCGGATGCCGCGAATCAGTTATTGCAAAGTCAGGTTTTTGATGCCATTGACATGCCGCTGGATACTGAAGTCGCCGCGATTGAAAAGCAACTGGATCGATTCCTGCAGATGCATTCTTATTATCAAGGAATGTTGGTTCTTGTCGACATGGGCTCACTGGAAGCGATGGCCCAGCACTTAAATTCAAAGATGGATATTGGAATTATTAACAATATATCAACAGGATTAGCACTGGATGTCGGGAATCGGATTAAACAAAATGAAGAAATGGAAGCGATTCTCATCGCTGCTTGTCAAAGCCATCAATGCCATTACCGACTGCTGCGGCAAACAGAAAAACCTAAAGCTATTATATTCACAAATGATATCTCAATCCGCGTCAGCGGAAAATTGGCAGAACTGTTCCGCAGTTCTTTGCCGCGCCCGGTCAATATCAAATTTATTGAGGTCGAATATTCGAGACTGAAGACGACATTGGAAAATGACGATTGCTTTCAGCAATATCATGTCGTCCTCTTAATTAAACCGTTAGGCTTGAAACTGGATGGCGTGAATTCAGTAACCTTAGAAGATATCGTAGGATTCAGAAACCTGCAGCCCTTATCGGAAGCCTTTCAGGATGAATTAAACGAGGAGGAACTGGATCAATTTCATCAGCAGTTATTAAAGAATTTTTCTTTGCAAAGTCTGATGGAAAACCTCACGATTCTCAATCCTGCACATTTGCTGGATTCAGTTTATGAAGCTGTCAGCGAGCTTCAACGGCAGCGTCATTGCCGGTTTCAAAGCCGGACGCTTGTGGGAATTTACATCCATGTCAGTTTTCTCATTGAGCGGCTTGTGACAAGAACCGCGATTGAGTCCCAGGCGGATTTAACGCGTTTTCAAAAAGAACATCAGGATTTTATTGATCAAGTCCATATCAGTTTCCAACGGATATTGAAAAGCTATAACGTTACCGTTCCGATTGATGAAATATCTTATTTGTATGATTATATCGCGAATGATGAAGCCTTTAATAAAAAAGAGTTGGAAGGAGAGGCAGAATGAAAAGATTGATTTTAGCTTCACATGGCCGGTTAGCCGAAGGCATGGCCGATACGGCCAGAATGATCGTTGGAGATCAGACAGAGCTGATTCCGCTGTCCCTGGTTTCGGGAATGCAGCCGGAACTGCTCAAAACAAAAGTGGAAGGAATGATCAAATCCTGGCCTGGCGAATTAACGGTAATTCTAACCGACCTTTGGGGAGGCAGCGTCAATACCGCCTTGCTTCCTCTCTGCGCGGATGCCAATGTTCATTTGATTGCCGGGATGAATCTGAATTTAGTCTTGCAGCTGTGCTTGAGCGATGTGGAAACCGGCGGCATGGCCATCGAATCCATTCTGAATGAAGCGCAGAAGTCAATGGTCTACGGCAACGCTAAATTAAACGAGATTCCGCAAGAGGAATCCTGGTTTTAAAAAGGAATGAACTGGATATTTTCCAGTGAACTTCAAATGAGAAAGGAGGGAAATTGATGATCAAAATGCTGCGGATTGACGATCGGCTGCTGCATGGACAAGTCGTATTCATGTGGACGAAACAGCTTAACATCAAAGGGATTATCGTGGCCAACGACGAGCTGGTCCAGGATCCAATCCAGAGTCTGGCCATGAAATTAGCAGTGCCAGAACAAATTAAACTGTTGATCAAATCCGTTGAAGAAGCCTCCCGGCTGATTCAGGATCCACGTTCCGCTAAAATGAACATTCTGCTGGTGATGAAAAGTCCGGCCGACGCGGCGAGATTGCTTCGATTACTGCCGGATAAAACCTTGATCGAGCGAATTAATATCGGAAACAGCGGCCGGATTGACAAGGGAAACAAAGAGATGATGACCCGGGAAGTCTATGTTGATGAAACCGATATTGAAGCGATTCAGGAAATTCTGAGCTATGAACTGCCGTTTGATATCCAGATGATTCCAACAAACAACAAAGTCAATGTTAAAGATGCTTTAAGAAGCATCCGGAAGTGAGGAGGAGAAACAATGACACTATTCCAGGCTATTTTGATTGGATTCGTTGCTTTTGGCGGCTTATTAATAACTGAAAGCGGCTGCGGGCTGATGTTAAACCGGCCGATTGTCTTGGCGCCGATCGTGGGGTTTATTCTCGGTGATTTGTATGAAGGGTTAATTATGGGAGCTGCCTTGGAATTGATTTTCTTAGGCGTTGTTTCAATCGGCGGATCGACGCCTTCGGATTCAACGATGGGCTCCATATTGGGCACAGCGTTTGCGATCAGTATGAATCAGGGCGTGGAAATTGCTTTAGCGCTGGCGGTACCGATCGGGTTATTAATGCAAATGGTGCAGTATTTAGTTTATTTCATCCGTGCTACCCAGATGTCGAAAGTCGAGGTTTATGCTGAACAGGGGCAATTCAATAAGATTACGCGGCTGCATTTTGGAAGCATTCTGATTTTTGCGATTATTTATGGTTTCATCGCCTTTGCTTCCCTGCAATTCGGCGTTGAATTGATGCGGAATCTTGTCGATCAGATTCCTCAGGTTATATTGGATGGGCTGGATGCGGCAAGCATGATGCTTCCGGCTGTCGGATTTGCGCTGCTGATGAACATGCTTTGGGATAATCGGCTCTGTGTTTTGTTGTTCTTAGGCTTTATTTTAGCGACTTATCTCAATCTGCCGATCATCGCGATCGCCGGTATCGCTTTAACGATCGGCGTTCTGCTGGTGGTTCAGGATATGAGCCATAACCGTAAACAACCGGAGATCAGTTTGCCGCAGGGCCAGGATCAGGCAGAGGAGGAATTCTTTAATGAGTAAATTTGAAATCACTCCGCAGGAGAAGAAGCTAACCCGTCAGTTGTTTTACCGCTCATTTGCTTTGGAATGTTCGTTTAACTTTGAAAAAATGCAGGCTTTGGGGTTTGCCTGGGCGATGTTTCCGGCGATCCATGAATTTTGCGGGACTCAGGAGGAACAGGTCGAAGCTTTAAAGAGACATACCGCTTTTTTCAATATCACTCCGCATATCAGCACGTTTTTACTCGGCATGGCGGCGTCCATGGAAAAAGAGGCTGCTGAGAAAAAAACGATGGATCCCGCTGCGATCAATGCGATCAAGGTTTCCTTGATGGGGCCGCTCTCCGGAATCGGCGATTCCTTTTTCTGGGGAACTTTCCGCGTCATCGCGGCGGGCGTGGGCATCTCGCTGGCTCAGCAGGGCAATGTCTTGGGCCCGATTCTGTTCTTAATATTGTTTAATGTGCCGCATTTAGTGCTGCGCTACTATTGCACGATCTGGGGCTATGTCCTGGGGTCAAAATTTATTCAGACATCCTATGAAAATGGTCTGATTCATCACATGACCAAGCTGGCGACCGTCATCGGTTTGACGACCGTGGGCGCCATGATTGCCACAATGGTGAGCCTTAATGTCGGTTTGACCGTTCAAATTGGCGAAATGGAATTGGTAGTTCAGGAGATCTTCGATCAAATCATGCCGAATTTACTGCCGCTATCTTTAACGATGGCTGTCTTCTATGCGATCCGGAAAGGAATTAAGGTGAATACCCTGATCATCGCGATCTTTGTTATCGGATTGTTAGGTACTTTTATCGGTCTGTTGTAAGGACAATGACTTATGAAATTTGAAAACTGTGAAATCTGGACGCCCCAGGGAGCGGTAAAGGGAACGCTGGAAATCAAGGATGGGAAAATTGTTGGCCTTTATCCAGATTTACAGTCAGGCGAAGATCATTTCAAGCGAAATAAGATTTTGCCGGGACTGATTGACATTCATACGCATGGTTATTTGGGTTATTCCGCTCAGTCTGCGGATCCTGAAGAATTGCATGGTTTAGCCAGGGCAATGACCTCAATCGGGGTTACTGGATTTTTTCCGACAGCCGGCGAACATTTTGATAAGGAGTATGAGAATCTTTCTGCTTTGGCAAGCGTTATTGATGAACAGAGGCGGACGGAGATTAAGGATGAGGCGCAGATCTTTGGAATCCATATGGAAGGGCCTTTTCTGAATCCGGCAAAAAAAGGTGGTTTCGCACTGAGTCAATTATGCGAGCCTTCTGTCGATAAACTCCGTTCTTATATTTCTGCAGCCGGCGGGCATCTGAAGTATATGACCATCTCGCCTGAAATGGATCCTGAAGGAAGCTTGATGCGCGAATGTCAGAATCATCATATTCTGTTATCAGGCGGTCATACGACCGCTACCTTTGAAGCCTATAACAAAGGGATTGTTTTAGGCTTATCTACCTCAACGCATACGGGGAATGCGATGTCTCCGATTGACCGCCGGGATGGCGGAGCTTTCGGCGCCGCATTGCTTTCAGAGGCTTTGTATAACGAGGTCATCTGCGACTTTGTGCATGTATCGCAGGTAGTGCTGGAAATGATGTTCAGAATTAAAAAAGGAGGAATGGGAAAATTTATCATGATTTCCGATTCAGAATCCCTGTCCGGACTCCCGCAAGGAAATTACTATGAAAAGGGGCGGCATTATACTGTGACGGAGGAAGGGAAGCTCGTGCTTGACGATGGCGTTTTGGCGGGAAGTGTAACCAATATGCTTCAGGGTGTTCGTAATTGTTATCGAAAGCTCCACAAGTCAATTCCTGAAATTCTGAAAATGACATCTGAGAATCCGGCGGCATTATTCGGTTTAACGACAAAAGGGAAGCTGCTTCCGGGAATGGACGCCGATTTCATCATTCTGGATGACGAGGATCGTCTGATCCAGACCTATGTGAACGGCGTATGCGTATATGATTATCATCAGGAAGCCACGGTTAATCCGCGGTTCATAGATCAGTTACAATGAGACGCCGCTGTAATCTTGCTTTGGCAGAGGCGTTTCTCGGGATTTATTTTGTTTCATTCTGAAATAGTGAAGCAGTATGACTGCGCCGCTGAAAAAGGATAATGGATAGCTCTGTTGATTTCTTCAAAAACTGAAATCAGGCTGAAGAGGAAGGCCGATTTCAGTTTTTTAATTTGCGGAGATCATGAACTTATTTAAACTGAGATCGAATTGAAAACTGGTAAATCCGTCATGGAAACCAGTTTTTTTCAAATGTTAAACTCAGGCCGCACAGCGACAGAGCGGGGAGATTCACGTACAATGGAAATGAAAAAGGGCTGAGCTTTCATGGAGATGAGCGTTGTCGTCACCAATCTGAGCTATTCGTCACTGATGAAAAGCGTAGCTGCCAGTGCCAAAACGATCTGAATTTAGGCAGTCAGTGTTGAAACTTGATGAATGTAAAGACAAATCGGGTGAATATCCTATAATGAAGCCATCAGCCGATCTGAACGAGGTGAATGGGATGAATAAAACAAAAGAAGAAATTCTCATCTGGCTGAAAAACCAGACCCGGATTTACGGTTTGACGCAGCTGGAACGGATGACGACCCGGAATATCGCCGCGCAGCTGAATCTGTCGCGCACCTTGGTAAGTCAGTATCTCAACGAGCTGTGCAAGGAAAACGCGTGCGTCAAAATCAGCTCCCGTCCGGTTTACTATCTGGCGAGGCAGGAGTTGGAAACAAAATATCAGGTGACGTTGACCGACGAGGAATATTTCAATGTCGCCGATCTGGTTCAGGCACTTTCCCGGAAGCCGTTTCCGGCGCGAAACTTTGAAAACGTAGTCGGGGCCGACGGCTCTCTGGCCGGCTGCATCGCGCAGCTCAAGTCGGCGATGCAATACCCCAGCGGTCTGGCGGTGCTTCTGGAAGGCGAACGCGGCAGCGGACGGCGGTTTCTTGCGCAGTCGGCGTTTGAATTTCTCACGGATCAACATCTGAATTCAGCCGCCGCCCGGTTTGTGCGCTGGAGCGTCAGTGCGGAAATGACTCCTGAACGCCAGCTTGCCGAGCTGTTCGGTGAGGAACAGGAGGGCACGGTGCGCTCAGGCTTGATTGAAAAAGCCGGGGAGGGTGTCGTGTACCTGACGGAAGCCGATCAGCTGAGTGCGGAATGTCAGCTGAAGCTGGCTGAATTGATCCGCTCGGGCACCTATACCCGGGCTCGCCAAACGCAGCCGGTCTTGACGAATAACGCCCGCTTTATTCTATCGCTGGCCAGCCGGTCTGCGCAGGCGCTGCAGCCGGAGCTGCTGCTCAGCATCCCGGTTCACTGCCAGGTTCCCGCCTTTTCCCGCCGTCCGGTTCAGGAGCGGGAAGAACTGGTGATCCAGCTGCTTTTGAAGGAACAACGCAAGCTGAACCGGGAGATTAAAATGTCCGCGCGGCTGTTTGGAGCGCTGTGCGCCGATCTGCCGGGACTGAATTTAGCGGAGCTGAATAATGGTTTAAAAACAATGTGCGCGGCCGCCTATTCCCAACATCCGCAGGAGCCGGTCATCGTGTTAAAAGCGATGGATCTGCCGCCGGAGCTGCTGGGCCGCTTACCGTTAAGCCAAATCCGCAAGCCGTCGGAGTCAACGCCATTGCCGATCGAACAATTCCGCCGTCAGGATGGCAGCGATCAGATTTTAAAGCTGTTCGATCATCTGCTGGAAAGTCACCGGCACTATTATAACGAGCACCGCGTCTTTGCCCAATTTCTGGAGCAGGGGCTGACGCGGATGCGGGAATATTACGATACGATTATCTTCACGGCAAAGGAGGAGGACAGCCGGCTGGCGGTCATCGAAGCTCAGATCCGCCGTGAACTGGAAACGCTGGATCTGGATCAGCGGCTGACGCTGCCGCCGAACTGCAGCTTTGTGCTGGCCCGGATGACGTGCGCGCTGGCGCGAATCCATTCCAGTCTGGCCGTCTGGGAAAGTCAGCGGCAGGAAGCGATTCAGGGCTGTCTGAACACCTTGCGTCAGCAGCTTCCGGAGGCAACGGCGTTAGCAGAGTCGCTGACTGAGAAAATATGCGGTTCGCTTGAATTGCGTTCCCAGCCGTTAAACACGATCTTTCTGACGCTCAACATCCGCTTTTATAATCAGGAGCCGATACGCCGGCAAAACTGCGGCATCATCATCAGCCACGGCTATTCGACGGCGTCCAGCATCGCGGACGCGGCGAATCAGCTGTTGGGAAAACGAATTTTCGACGCGCTGGATATGCCGTTAGATACGGAGGTTGGCGAGATCGAGAAAAAACTGAACGAATTTATCCGCTTCCATTCCTATCTCCGTTCGATGATCCTGTTAGTTGATATGGGATCGCTGGAAGGGATTGCTGAGCATCTTGACTGTCCGATGGAAGTCGGCGTGATCAACAACATCTCAACCGGACTCGCGCTGGATATCGGAATGCGCTTAAGCCGGTGCGAACCGCTGGAAATGATTTTGAAATCAGCGTGCGAGAGTTATCAATGCCGGTACCGGATTCTGGCGCGCAAGCAAAAAGAACGGGCGATTCTCTTTACCAGCGATATTTCGGTGAAGATCAGCGGCAAGCTGGCGGAGCTGTTCGCCCGGTCGCTGCCCCGTCCATTAAATATCCGGTTTATTGAAGCTGATTACGCGACGCTGCAGTCGCCGCAAGAACGGCAGGTCTTATTCGACCGCTACGAGGTTCTGATTCTGATCGGGCCGTTAGGTTTTCATCCGGAAAACGTCAATACGATGGCGCTGGAGGATATCGTCAGCTTCCGCTCAATGGAGCCGCTCAATCAGGCCTTGGAAGGCGAACTGGATGCGGCGGAGCTGGAATTGTTTCAGCAGCAGCTGCTAAAGAACTTCTCATTGCAGAGCTTGATGGAAAATTTGACGATCCTCAATCCCGCGCGTCTGTTGGACTGCGTATACGAAGCGGTCAGCGCGCTGCAGCGGCAGATGAACCGGCGCTTTCAAAGCCGGACGCTAGTCGGCATCTATATTCATGTCAGCTTTCTGATCGAACGGTTAGTGACCCGCACGGCGATTGAATCGCTGGCAGATCTGACGCCGTTTGTCCAGACTCACCGCGATTTCATTGAACAGGTCAACGCCAGCTTTGCACCGCTGCTTAAGAATTACAACGTCACCGTTCCGATCGACGAGATTTCCTATCTTTACGACTATATCGAAAACGACCGACAGGACCCTTCAGGGGTTTAATTTTCAGGAGGAAAAATGATGAGAGAAATCATTCTGGCTTCGCACGGCGCGCTGGCATCGGGCATGGCGGATACCGCGCGGATGATCATCGGCGATGATCCGCATCTGAGTACGCTGGCCTTATTGCCCGGCAGTCATCCCGATTGCTTAAAGCGTCAGATCGAAGAACGGCTGACGGCAGGGACGGCTGACGAATTTCTGATTCTGACCGATCTGTGGGGCGGCAGCGTCAACAACGCCTTGCTTGCCCTGGCGCAGGATCCGCGCGTGCACATCGTCGCGGGGATGAATCTGAATCTGGTGCTGCAGCTGTGTCTGAGCCCTGAACCGCTGGCCCAGGCGATCCCTGCGGCGCTGGCGGAAGCCCGGCAGGGGATGATCTACGGCAATGTCGTCCTGGCTTGTCCGCAAACGGAAGACGAACTGTTCTGACGCGGCAGAAACATTCCGGAAACAACAAGGAAATTCACCGGAGCGATCCGGAGGATAAAAAAGAAAGGAGGCGTGACAATGATTAAAATGCTGCGGATTGACGATCGGCTGCTGCATGGACAGGTGGTGTTTATGTGGACGAAACAGCTGAACATTAAGGGCATCATTGTGGCCAACGATGAGCTGGTGACGGATCCGATCCAGAGCCTGGCGATGAAGCTGGCGGTGCCGGAGCATCTGAAGCTGCTGATCAAGACGATCGACGAGGCGGCCAAGCTGATCAACGATCCCCGTGCGGCGGGCATGAACATTCTGGTCGTGATGAAAAATCCGGTCGATGCGGCGCGTTTGCTGCAAAAGATTGAAGACAAGTCGGTCATCGAACGGGTCAACATCGGCAACAGCGGGCGGATCGACAAAGGGGACCGGATGATGATGACCAAGGAAGTCTATGTCGACGACGCGGACATCGCGGCGATCGAAGAAATTCTGGCGGCCGGTCTGCCGTTTGAAATTCAGATGATCCCGACGAGCAACAAGGTTCAGGTCAAAGAGGCGTTGAAAAACGTCCGGAAATAGGGAGGACTGTTTATGACACTGGTTCAAGCACTTCTGATCGCCCTGGTGGCGGCAGCCGGTCAGGCGGCGGGGGATATCGGCGGCAACGTCATGGTTAACCGGCCGATTGTTCTGGCTCCGTTAGTTGGTGCGATCCTCGGCGATTTACAACAAGGGTTAATCATGGGCGCGGCGCTGGAACTGATCTTCTTAGGCGTGGTGTCGATCGGCGGCGCAACACCGTCGGATTCCAACATGGGGTCGGTGCTGGGCACGGCCTTCGCCATGAGCATGCATCAGGGCGTAGAGATCGCGCTGGCGCTGGCGGTTCCGATCGGAATTCTTCAGCAGATGGTCAAATATCTCGTTTATTTCTTCCGTGCGACGACGATGCACAAGGTCGAGGAATTCGCCGAAGCGGGCGATTTTGGGAAGATCACGCGCTTCCATTTCGGTCACTGTGCGCTGTATGCCGCGCTGTACGGCCTGATCGCGTTTGTTTCGCTGCAGTTTGGAGCTGGAGCGATGCAGGCGCTGGTCAAAAAAATCCCGGCGATCATCATCACCGGCCTGGGCGCGGCCAGCCAGATGCTGCCGGCTGTCGGCTTCGCGTTGTTGATGAACATGCTTTGGGATAACCGGCTGTGCGTCTTTCTGTTCTTCGGCTTCATTTTATCAGTCTATCTGAATCTGCCGATTATCGCGATTGCCGGCATTGCGGCGACGATCGGGATCGTCATGATCGTTCAGGATATCAGCGCATCCCGCACTCCGCGGATGGCGGCGCAGCCGGATGCCCAAAGTGAAGAGGAGGCGTTCTTCAATGAGTAACGTGATGAAATCCGATGAGAAAAAACTGATCAGCCAGCTGTTTTGGCGCTCCTTCGCTTTGGAAGGCTCGTTCAACTATGAAAAGATGCAGGCGCTGGGCTTTGCCTGGGCGATGTTCCCGGCGATCAAGCTCTATTGCAAAACGCCGCAGGAACAAGTCGAAGCGCTGAAACGGCATACCGCGTTCTTCAATATCACACCGAACATCTGCACGTTCTCGTTAGGCATGGCCGCGTCGATGGAAAAAGAATACGCCGAGAAAAAAGATATGGATCCTTCGACGATCAATGCGGTCAAGGTTTCCCTGATGGGGCCGCTTTCGGGCATCGGGGACTCGTTTTTCTGGGGAACTTTCCGCGTCATTGCGGCGGGCGTCGGGATTTCGCTGGCGCAGCAGGGCAGCATTCTCGGCCCAATCCTGTTCTTGCTTCTGTTCAACGTGCCGCATCTGATCATCCGGTATTACTGCACGATCTGGGGCTATCAGCTGGGCTCGAAGTTTATTCAGACTTCGTATGAAAACGGTCTGATTCAGCACATGACCAAGCTGGCGACGGTGATCGGCTTGACGACGGTCGGTGCGATGATCGCGACGATGGTGACGTTCAACGTTGGGTTTACAGCGCAGATCGGCGAAACAACGCTGGTGCTGCAGGAGGTCTTCGATCAGATCATGCCGAAGATTCTGCCGCTCTTATTGACGCTGGGAGCCTTCGGTGCGATCCGCAAGGGCGTCAAGGTCAATACGGTGATTCTGGCAATCTTTGCGTTCGGTTTGATCGGAACGCTGATCGGTCTGTTATAATAGGGTTAACCCGAAGCGGCTTGTTTCAACAGGGCCGCTTCTTCAACTGGGAAAGGAGTTGACGACATTGGGCAACGAAACAGTTTCATTTTACAGCCGCCGGATCCTGACGGAGCAGGGCATGGTGGAAGGGGTGCTGCAGGTCGCAGACGGGAAGTTTGCGGGTCTGATCGAAAATCCAAATCCGGCGCAGATCGCGGCGGCCCGGGATTTTGCGGATCAGCGGATCTTTGCGGGCATCATCGACCTGCACAGCCACGGTTATCGCAGCTGGTCAGCCAAAACGATCGACAAGGCGGAAATCCAGGGCTTATCGAAAATTCTGCCTTCGATTGGAGTCACGGCGACGCTGGCGACAACCTCGGGCTGGAAGGCGCATGAGATGGAGATGCTCAGCGCGATCGCGGAGGCATTGGACGAAGGCGTGATGGGGGCGCGGATTTTAGGCATTCACATGGAAGGGCCGTTTTTCAATCCGGACAAGCACAACGCGACGCCGCGGGAAGAAGTCATTCTGCCAAGCGTGGAAAAGTGCGAGGCGTATTGGCAGGCGGCCCGCGGGAAGATCAAGTATATGACGCTGGCACCGGAAATGCCGGGCGCGGCGGAAACGATTCACTGGCTGCGGGAACACGGGATTGTCGCGGGGGCCGGTCATACCCTGGCGGATGACGAACAGATGTGTCAGGCAGTTCGGGACGGTATCCAGGTATCGATCCATACCGGCAATGCGATGCGCCAGATCGACCGGCGTGATATCGGCGCTTTGGGCGCGGCGCTGCTGGATCCGGAGGTCGTCTGTGAAATCATCTGTGATTTCTATCATCTCGCGCCGCGGATGCTGGAAATCATGTTCCGAATAAAGCATAATTTTGACAAGTTCATCATGATTTCCGACTCCGACACGCTCTCCGGGGTGGAACCGGGCACCTATTTCGCTTATGGCAAGCGCGTCCACGTACATTCCGACGGGCGGATTCTGCTGGATGACGGCACGATTTCCGGCAGCTCAAAATATGTTCTCTACGGGATGGAAAACCTGATCGAAAAACTGGGGCTGGCGCCGCAGCGGGTCAGCCGGATGGCGTCGCTGAATCCGGCCCGGCTGTTGGGGATCGAAGCGCAGAAGGGTTCGATCGCTCCGGGGAAAGACGCGGATTTCTTCATAATCAACGACCGCTACGAGGTTCAGGAAACATGGGTCGAGGGGCGGCGGGTCTATACGTCCGCGGATCCGATTTTGACCAACGAGCATTTTTCACAGTTCTGTCAGAAGCTGGACTAAACGAAAAGGAGAAAGAAATTCATGAAAATACGCTGCAATGAAATCGTAACCCCGGCGGGCGTGATCGACGGACTGGTCATCGTGGAGGATGGAAAGATCGCTCAGCTTGTGCCGGCGGATGAGTTAAAGGAGGAAGCGTGGGATGAGGACTGGCGCGGGTACAAGCTGCTGCCGGGACTGATCGACATTCATACGCATGGTTATTACGGCTATTCGGCCTTGTCGACGAAACCGGAAGATTTTCATGCGCTGTCCAAACAGATGGCGGCGGTCGGCGTGACGAGCTATCTGGTGACGGCGGGTGATCACAATGAGACGGAAATGGAAAATCTGGCGGCGATCGCGCAGGCGATCGGCGAACAAAAGCAGGGCTTAAACGGGGAAGCGCGGATGCTCGGCATTCACATGGAAGGACCGTTCCTCAATCCAAACCGGCGCGGTGCATTTCAGCCGGAAGAGCTGCTTGGGCCCTCCGTTGAGAAAATGCGGGCATATATTGAAGCCAGCCAGGGTCAGATCCAATATATGACGATGGCGCCGGAGCTGGATCCGCAGGGCGAACTGATCCGTTTCTGCCGCAGTCAGAACGTCTTGCTCAGCGGCGGGCATACCGTCGCGACGTTTGCGGAATATAATCGGGCGATCGAACAGGGGCTGGCGTGTTCAACCCATACCGGCAACGCGATGCGGCAAATGGACCGGCGCGAACCCGGCGCGTATGGTGCGGCGCTGCTTTCCGATCAAATCTTCAGCGAGGTCATCTGCGATCTGTTTCATATCAGTCAGCCAATGCTGGAAATCATGTTCCGGATCAAACCGATGTCGCGCTTTATCATGATTTCCGATTCCGGGCCGATGAGCGGACTGCCGGCGGGCGTTTATACGATCCGCGGACATAAACGGACGATCAGCGAAGCAGGGCTGGTGCTGCTGGAAGACGGAACGATTGCGGGCAGCTCCAAAAACATGCTTTACGGCGTTCGGAATCTGGCGGAAATGCCGCATAAACCGATCACGGAGATCGTTAAAATGACCTCGGAAAATCCGGCGGTCTTGTTCAGCCTGCCGCATAAAGGCTCGATTGCCGCGGGCAAGGACGCGGATCTGATCGTTGTCGACGCTGATTTTCAGCTGATGAAAACCTTTATCGAAGGTCGCTGCGCTTATCAAAAAGGCGACGTCCTGACGGTCAACCCGGATTTTTTGAAAACCAGCGTTGCTTAAGAAAAGCGTGAGAAACTCACAAACAACAAGAAAGAAAATCCGGCGGAGACTCCCATGATCACAACATAAAAACTGGCCGTGCAAGGTTTTGTTTCCAACTTTGCACAGGCCGGTTTTTCTTGTTTTTGCAGTGTTTCCGTTTGTTTAAGTCCAATTTTACAGCTTGGATTCAGGCTTGATTGTGCGCTTTCAGCTGCCGGTTCAGCAGGTTCACCCGGCGCTTCATCAGGCTGTATTCAATCAGCCAGATCATGGCGTAAATTGTGAAGAACAGGCCGAAATAACAACCGAAACCGATCAGCGTGTGCGGCATCCACCACATGAAGTAGGCGATCGGCAGCGTTCCGGAAGAACAGACGATCAAATGAACAAGCGTTTGCTTGAGTAAGCTCCAGCTTTCGATGGACCAGATCTGACTGGCAGCCGCCCAGATCGCGCCGTAAAGCATCGAACAGAGCGTTTGCAGGAGCATCGCGCTGACCTCCGAGCCGCAGAAGACGATCAGCTCCGGAACCACCGCGTAATAGTGCCCGTTGTTGTGCATCAGCGAGATCGCCAGCGTGATCAGCGTGGAAAGGGCCACACCGGCAAGCGCTCCGAACAGACCGGTCAGGATCATTTTCTTTTTCATGGTTTCACCTCATATTCCACATGCTTGTTTGATTTTGGAAACGTAGCGCCGGGAAACGTAAGTCTGCGCGCCGTTGGTCAGCGTTACGCAGATCGTACCGGAAAAGCTTAAGTCAAAATGGTTCACCTTGCTCAGATTGATGATTTCCGAATGGGAAATCCGGACGAAATTCCCCGGACTTAGCCGGGTCTGGACTTCCTGCAGACTCAGCCGGACGATAAACCGGCCTTTCTCGGCTTCCGCAATCGTTTTCTTTTCCTGGGCATAGATGCGGATGATTTCCCGGGGCTGAAGCAGGACGAGTTCATCCTCCTGAAACCCCGCAAGAAACGCGGCGGGCGTATTGGATAAGGATTGAATCAGCGTCTGGATTTCGTCAGTGACCTGGCGGGTGAGGACGATGAGCCGGGGTTCGCCGCAGTTCTCGTCGATTTGAATCTCAACCTTCATGTTCATCACTTCCTTTGGCTGTTTTCTTGATCTGACCCTAGTATAGCGGAAATCCCGGCAGGATACATCCGCTTTCCGACAGACGGTCGGTTTTGCGGGTCAAACGGTTAAATTCAGGGAAGGAAAAGAGGCTGAAAAGGATGAATGCTGAAACGGTGAAAAGATGAAACAGAACAAGGAAAGAAATGCGGAGGAAAAGAAAAGTTTTCATTCAAATTTAAGCCGGGGTTTGATATAATGAAAAACAAGGTTTAAAAAAGGGGAACAGGAAATGAATTCAAAACGAGGACAATGGGCCAGTAATCTGGGCTTTATTCTGGCCGCGGCGGGCAGCGCCGTCGGCTTGGGCAATATCTGGAAGTTTCCAGGCAAGATCGCGGCGTATGGCGGCGGAGCGTTTCTGCTTTTGTATGTGCTGATCGTCGCGCTGATCGGTTTACCGGTGATGTTGGCGGAATTATCCATCGGCCGGGCCACACAGAAAAACGTCGTCGGCGCGTTTCACAGCCTGAACCGGCGCTGGACCTTCTGCGGCGGTCTGGGGGTCATCACGTTATTTGTGATTTTATCGTATTACTGTATTGTCGGGGGCTGGGTGACGAAGTATGTTTTCGTGTATTTAACGGGCGCGCATTTCCCGGCTGCGGCCGCGCCGTTTCAGGATTTCTTCGTGCAGTTTATCAGTGCGCCGGTCGAGCCTTTGATCTGGGGCGCGTTGTTTTTCGGCTTGTGCATCTTCGTCGTCGTGCGCGGAGTTTCCAGCGGCATCGAAAAATTCAGTAAGTTTCTGATGCCGTGTTTGTTTTTGCTTCTGATTGCGATCGTGTTCCGGGCAGTCACGCTGCCGGGGGCCTGGGAAGGCGTAAAATATCTGTTTGAAATCCGGCCGGAAGCCCTTAACGGCGATACGCTGGTGGCGGCTTTGGGTCAGGCTTTTTTCTCGCTGTCGGTCGGGATGGGCATTATGGTGACGTATGGATCGTATGTGCCGAAAAAAGAAAATCTGCTGCGCAGCGCGGTGATGATCTGCATTCTCGATACGCTGGTCGCGGTGCTGGCGGCATTGGCGATTGTGCCGGTCGTGTTTGTCACGATGGGCGCTGAAGGGCTGGGCATGGGCGGCGGTTTTGCGTTTATGGCGCTGCCGGAGGTGTTTGCGATGATGCCGGGCGGCGTGCTGTTCGGTCTGGCGTTCTTTCTGCTTCTGTTTCTGGCGGCGCTGACCAGCGCGATCAGTATTCTGGAAAGCTGCACGGCTTTTCTGAACGAAGAGCTGCATTGGAGCCGATTGAAGTCGACGTTGTTTCTGGCGGCGCCGATGAGTTTGTTAAGCGTTGGTTATTCGCTGTCGCAGAGCGCGGAACGCTCGCTGAACCTGCCATGGCTGGATTGGAAGCATGGGCTGCAATGGCTGCCGATGAATGCGGTCATGGAAAAGTTCACCGATAATCTGATGATTCCGTTAGGCGCGTTGTTGTTCTGCGTGTTTGTCGGCTGGATCTGGGGTTCGCGGAAAGCGGCAAAGGAAATCAGCGGCGCGGCGCAGAAGCCGTTTAAACTGGAAAAATACTGGAGTTTTATCGTGCGCTATGTCGCGCCGATCGTAATTTTGATCATCTTGTATTTTACATTGATTCAGGGACAAGGATTGTCATAAACAAAGAAAGAAGCAAACTGCCGTTAAAACAAAAAAGACAGTTTGCTGAAAATCAGATCATCTGCCGCGGTTGGAGCTTAGGCTCGCATCGCGGCTTTTTCTTCCTCCTGAATAATTTCCTGCATCCGCAGATAACGCTTTTTCATCACTTCGCAGATCGGTTTTTGATCGCTGAGCCTGTCCAGATTCCGCTGCATGACTTCGAAGACCGGATCCATTTTAATTAACGCTTCGACGATCGGGGACTGACTGTGCGGGCGGGCTTCTTTGATGAACCAGCGCCATTGATCTTCCTGAGAAAGCGGCGGGGTGAAGCTTTCATCCTGTGCCGGCAGCGGAATGACGACCATTGTGACCTTATCCTCAAACGGCGTAAACAAACCGAAATCAGATAAACGCAAGGTCTGCGGCGCTTTCCATTTCCGGTACGAGGCAGGATTCAGGACAAACGAAACGGCCACGATCGGCTGTGCTTCTTCGATTTCCTTGATGTCAGGGGATTGAGCGGCAAGCAATTCGCTGACCAGCGCTTTCGTCCGGATAGACGCAGTCCGCCAGGCCGTAACGGTCTGAACGCCCAGCACCATGAAATCACCGACCTGGACGCCGATGCCAATCGAATATTCAGAATTCAAAGTTTCGGAATCGACGGTAAAAACCATCGTGGATCCGACGTTTTTATTCATGGAATGGGGCAGGCTGGAGATGATTAATTTGAAAAGCAGATCGTTGGTCAGGTTAAAATACTCGTTGAGTGATGGTTCCGGCATAGTTTGTTCCTCGCTTTCTACCTTTAATATTGCGTTTTTTTTCAAAAAGCCTTGCTGAAATATAAAAAAAGTTAAATTTTTTTCTAAAAATTCGTTTTTTGCCTGAAAACATTTACATCTTGGAAGTGAATTTAACTTTTTTACTCTGTTTCGATAGTAAGCCAAGAGGCATCCGATTCTTTTAAGGATGAAATGAAAAAAACGGAACATCGGCTAAGGCTTAAAGCCAGTCTGCTAACGTCATAACCAGAACGTCCCTGATTAAGGTTCAACCTTTTTGTTGCGGGTTCATCCGCTGTTATGAATTCCTTGGGGAAAAGCAGACAAAAAAACGGATCAGTTTAAAACAGCGGACGGTAGAAAAAAACCTTCCGCGGTTTGCGGAAGGTCAGAAACTATGCTGTGGAGAATTCAGGGATTAATTTAACGGGACTTGCGGATTGGTCTGCGTTTCGCCGTTTTCATTCTGCGGAAGGGTGGTGTTTTTCTTTTCCTGCAGCGTCAGGGACAGGGTAACCGTGGATCCGCCGCGGCTGACCATGATTTCCACGGTATCGCCGACAGCGTAATTGTCTAACGCCGCGCTGAGATCCGCGAAGGATTCCACAACCTGATTGTTGATCGAAATGATCCGGTCGCCCGCCTGCATGCCGGCTTTATCCGCTGCGCTGCCGCTTTCCACATCCGTGATGTAAACACCTAAGCTGTTGACGCCGTACTGCATCGCAGTCTGAGCGTTTTCAATGCTCAACACGGTAACGCCCAGCGCTGGCCGGCCGGTGACATAACCGTTGGCGATCAGCTCCTGTGCGATCCTGCTGACAAGATTGGACGGAATCGCAAAGCCCAGGCCCTCGACGTCGCTGCCGCTGGATTTGGCGACGACCATGCCGATCAGTTCGCCGCGGGAGTTGAACAGCCCGCCGCCGGAGTTGCCCGGATTAATTGCCGCGTTGGTCTGAAGCAGCGTCATCTGCTGATTATCCAGCGTGATCGAGCGATCCTTGGCGCTGATGATGCCGTTGGTTACGGTACCGCCCAGCTCACCTAACGGATTGCCGATTGCGACGGCGGTTTCGCCGACGTTCAGGGTGTCTGAATCACCGAAGGTGACCGGCGTCAGGCCGCTGGCATTGATCTTCAGCACCGCGACGTCGGTCTTACTGTCGGTGCCGACCAGCACCGCGTCATAGGTTGTTCCGTCGCTGGTACGGACTTGAATGGTGGAAGCACCGTCGATCACGTGGTTGTTGGTGATCAGATAGCCGTCTTCGGAGATGATCACGCCGCTGCCGGCTCCGGTCTGCACGTATTGCTGCAGGAAGCTGCTGTTGGTGACTTTTTCCGTCTTAATTTCCACGACGCTCGGCTGATTCAGCGCAGCGACCTGCTCGACGCTCATCTCGCTGCCGGCCGCAACCGGCTGGACTTCCACCTTGCCGGAGGTCGAACGGTACAGCGTTGTGGAGGAGCCGTTCATCGGGTTGGCCAGCAGGCCGCCGCCGAAACCGATGCCTCCGGCCAACAGTCCGCAGCAGAGAAAGCCGGTGACCATCGTGCGCTTCATCGACTTGCGCTGCTTTGCCAGTTCTTTCAGCACCGGATCGGGTTCGGGCTGGACATGGATTCGCTCGCAGCGGGTTTGTTCCTGAGCTTTTGCCTGGGCATTCGCGCTTGTATGTTCCTGTGAGGCAGCGGTCATGCCGGCTTCATTTTCACAGTGATTTTCTTCTGGGATTCGATTTTCATGATTTTCATTCATCATCATCACACCTCTTTCTTTTTACGAGTCTTATTCTAGTCCGGGGATGTGACTTCATATTGACTGAAATATGAAGATTGTGTGAAGGCTTGGGTAAACTGATGTTCACTTTGTAGAGAAGGTGAAAAAAACTGGTTGACCTGAGGGTGAAAAGCATATCCAGCGAAGACTTTCAGAAGGTAGCGAACAGGCAAAAAGAAGCGCCGGAACCTCCGGGCTTCTTTGAGTACAGCTGCCAGTTAGAGAACAATCGCGATGACGTTGCCTTTGCCACGGTTAATCAATTTGGTCAGGATACCCTGCAGGCGGACCCGCGCGGTTTCCGGAATCATCGACAGCTTTGAGTTCATGCCGTCCTTAATGATGTCGGCCAGCTTGCGCCCGAAGATATCCGATTCCCAGATGGCCTGCGGATCGCTTTCCTGATCGCGAAGCAGATAGCTGACCAGTTCCTCGCTCTGTTCTTTCGATCCGATGATCGGCTCAAACGTGCTTTCAACATCGACCTTGATCATGTGAATGGATGGGGCGACGGCTTTGATGCGCACGCCGTAGCGGCCGCCTTGCTTGACGATTTCCGGAGTGGAGAGCTGGATGTCATGCAGGGAGGCGGAAGCGAAGCCATAGCCGGTCTGCTTGACCATCTTCAGAGCGCTGCTGATGGCGTCGTATTCCCGCTTGGCTTCGGCAAATTCCTGCATCAGCTGCATCAGCTGGGCTTTGTCGGTGATGTCCTGACCGATGATTTCCTTTAAGACCTGATTGTAGAGTCCGCTTTTGACCTCCAGATCGACGACGGCGACGCCCTTGCCGGTATCGACGGTCGCCAGGTTGGCTTTCTCGACGTATTCGTTCTCATTGAGGATATCGACGATGCCTTCGACCTCGCGCAGCTTGGTGATCGCCTTCATGCTTTCCTCAATCGAACCGTTAAGACTCTGTTTGAGCCAATGCTCGTCGCTCAAAACGGAGACCCACTTCGGCATCTGAACGTTAATTTCCGAAACCGGGAATTCGTATAGCGCTTCCCGCAGCAGCGCGTGAATATCGTTTTCGTCCAGGCGGTTGACTGCCATCGGAAGAACCGGAACCTGAGTCTTTTCCTTTAACTTGTCGACGACGCTGCGGCATTGAATGGATGAAGGATCCTTGGAGTTGACGATGATGATGAACGGCTTGCCGATCTGGGTCAGTTCGTCGATGACCTCGGCTTCCGCCTCGATATACGAGTCGCGCGGCAGATCCGCGATCGAGCCGTCGGTGGTGATCACGATGCCGATCGTGGAATGATCCTGAATGACCTTCTGCGTGCCGGTCTTGGCCGCTTCATTAAATGGAATCGCTTCGTCATACCACGGCGTGCGCACCATCCGCATGCCGTTTTCATCTTTGTAGCCTTTGGCTTCCGGAATGACAAAACCGACGCAGTCAACTAACCGGACCTTGACCGTAAAGCCGTCGTCGAAAGCGATCGTCGCGGCGTTGTTCGGGACAAATTTCGGCTCCGTCGTCATGATCGTCTTGCCTTCTCCGGATTGCGGGAGTTCATCAATCATCCGTCCTTTTTCGTATTCGTCTTCGACATACGGAATGACGGCCTGCTCCATGAACTTTTTGATGAAAGTGGATTTGCCTACCCGTACTGGTCCGACAATGCCTAAATATATATCGCCGCCAGTTCTTTCACCGATGTTTTTCAAAATTTCTGTCGTTTCCATAACTTCCTCCCTTAGCTATTTGAAGTGTATGAATTTGCCCAGGGCTCTATGCCAGCGCAATGTGAAAAATAAGTGGAAATCTGCCGGGCGGAAGGGAATCGGCGGCGATCAAAAGAGGAACCGCGGGGGGACACGCATGAGAAACAGGAAAACGAAGGCCGTGATCGCAGAAAAAAACAACCCGGATCAGCGGATTGTCTTTTCACGATGGATTTAAATCGGATTGATCCACAAGAAGACCAACCTTCCTTGCCTAAGGGCTGCGCTATTTGATTTCATGCTCGGTATATTCCGCGTCGATCACATCTTTTTCATCGACGTGCGGACGGGATTGAGTTTGTGAATAACCGGCGTCCTGCTGTTGCTGCTGGTAATAATCTTGTTGCTGCTGCTGCGCTTTGTAGAAAGCTTCGCGCTGTTTTTTATTGCGGTACAGAAACCAGCCGATGATCCCGACCCATAACAGCAGTCCGACCAGCGGATAGGCGTAAAGCAGCGGCGAGAGCACCTGCAGAATAATTAACAGAATGAAAAAATAAACAAAGGATCCCATCATCGCGCCCTACGACTTTCTCTCGAAGGTCGTCTTGCAGCGCGGACAGGTGATTTCAATCTTCCCGTGTCCCCGCGGCACGCGGACCGTTTGATGGCAATGCGGGCAGCTGAAATATTTGTGCTCTTTATCACTGGCGTTCTTTTTGATCAGTGAGAAGGCGGAGCGGACCGGCCGGGTCAGTTCCATGAATTTGATGTTTTCTTTCCGGCGTTTCCAGAGGTTGCGGGAAAGCGTGCGGAACAGGGAGGCGAAGATCAGTACGTCGCCCAGCAGGCCGAGGAATACGCTCTTAAACGTCAGCGTGTTGACAAGCAGGACGGCCAGGGATGCGAACAACAGGAAGTTGTTCAGCGCATCGGTGCCGTAGCGGCCGTTCATAAAGCGAAACAGCGCGTTTTTAATTTTTTCAAGCATGGTTATCGTTCTCCTTATAATGTAGCTTGCGCATGATCTGCGTAATCTCCTGGAAGCTGTGGTGCAGCGTCGCCAGTTCGTCTGCGCTGAGCTGGGCGAAATACGGCGTCAGATGCCGGATTTGCTTTTCTTTATACTGGCGCAGGATTTCGCCGCCCTGGGGACTGATCGAAATCAGAATGCTGCGGCGGTTGTTGGGGTTGGGCTTGCGGTCGACGATCCCGCGTGTGACTAAACCGTCGATCAGCTTGGACAGCTGCTGCTTGGAAATCAATGTCTGCCGGCAGCAGTCGGCCAGCGTCATTTCCTCACGGCACTGCAGCGTGAATAAAACATATAATTGAACAGGGCTGAAATTCTCGTTCTGCGCGATTCCCATGGACCGGTTGAGCATCAGCGGCTGCAGATTGAATAAATCTTCGAGGACCTTGCGGATTGCATCTTCCATCATCATCACCTCATGCAAACTATTATACCGATTTTCGCAATCTTGTAAACACGTGTTTACAGACTTCACATGATTTCACATGAAATGTTCACACAGTCTTCACTTTCTGAAGCAACAGAAAAGCCGTCGCGATTGACGGCTAATCCAGCTTTCTGAAATATTGAATCGCCTGCGTGTTCAGTCCGGTGTGAACGGCGACGACGTTGACGAGCTTGATGATCTGAATTTCGGTTTTCGGGAAGGTGCGGCGCAGGATGGCGGCCAGCTGCTCGGCGGTCTGCGGTGCGTCGACGTGCGCGATGGTAATCGAGTAATGTTCGTCGATGTTGTCTTCCTTCATGATCTGTACGGCCCGTTCCAGCGCGCGGGTATAGGTTCTGACCTTTTCCTTGACGTCGATCCGTCCCTGGGTACGCCGGTTGATTTCCAGAATCGGTTTGATCTTTAATAAGCCCGCTAACGTGGCGGCCAGCGGCGTCAGCCGTCCGCCGCGTTTTAAATGCTGCATGTCGCTGGGCAGAATCAGGGTGTTGGTCGTGTCGATCACCTGCTGGCAGGCGGCCTGGATTTCTTCCATGGAGGCGCCGGTCTCGGCCATTTGCCTGGCGGTGCGGATCAGGTATTCCTGAACGACGGCCGTGACATGCGTATCAATCGTGATGATCGGCAGCCCGATTTGGGAAGCCGCCGTCTGCATCGCACTGATTGTGCCGGACAGACCGCTGCAGATCGGCACAGCGAAGATCAGTTCCACGCCCTCAGCTTTTAATTGTTCAAAACATTCCTGAATCCGGCCTAACGACGGCAGGGATGTCGCCATAACCTTCTGCTGCTGAAGCAGCGTGATCAGCTGGTCCTGATCAATGTCTTCCATATCCTGAAGACTGCGGCCGTCGACGCTGATCTGAAGCGGCAGACTGACGATGCCGTCCGCTGCCATTTCAGCCGCGGTTTTCCCGATGCCGCTGTCGGTAACAAAGGCTATTTTCATAGTTTTTCACTCCTTATATGTTTCATTTTAACGCGATCTGATTTAGAAGTAAACTAATATCCACTTACAGAAAAGACGGTTTGTCGACTTTGTGCGAAAGCACAGATCTTCATTGAAATCGAATTGATGAATCAAAGGGCTGAATCAAGGGTTAAAAATAAAGAAGGACAGTTTGGAAAAGCAAAAATAAATCTGGAAAAAACGGAAAGAGGGATGTTTCGATCAAACTAGAAAAAAATTCAATTTGAAATTGACGGAGTCTGAAGAATTTCGTATAATTCACTCAAAAGAAATGATGACGCAAAATGGAAGCGGCGCTGCCCTGACGGAGCGGAACAGGCATGGAAATAAGCCGGAAGGGAAGCCTTCGGTTGAGTGAAGCAGTGGCTGATCCGGCCGCTTTATGGTAAAATAAAAAAGAAGGGAGTGCTGAAAAATGAGTGTTCATCTGCATGCGCGAAGTTGTTATACTTTATTAAACAGCACCCTGACGGTACCGCAGTTGGTAGCTCAGGCCAAACAGGCGGGCTATGAGGCGATCGCCTGCACCGACGAAAAAGTGATGCACGGTGCGATGGAATTCTGGAAGTGCTGCCAGAGGGAACAGATTAAACCGATTTTCGGTTTGGAAGTACAGATTCAAATTGAAGAAGAGATCGTTGCGATGACCGTGCTGGCGCGGGATAATGAAGGTTATGTCGGTCTGATGGAAGCTTCCAGCCGATTGTGCGACGGGCAGAATACGCTGACGCTGGATCAGATCCGAGCGCATCTGGAACACTGGGTGCTGATCGTTTATGGCGAGGGCGGTTTTGTCGAAAGTGAATTGATTCAGGAGGACCGCCGCGGCTTGAGCGATAAGCTGGGCTGGCTGAAGACGCAGCTGCCGTTGTTTTATATGGCGGTCTCGTTTAACGACGCGTCGTTCTGGAAATTGAAGAATATTTTATTAAAGCAGGTGTGCGCGGCGCAGGAAATTCCGACTGTCGCCCTGTCGAAGATTTATTATGGCAAAGCAGAGGATGCCCAGCTGTTTAAAATTGTCAACGGGATCCGGTTGTCCAAGACGATCAATGATAAAACGCTGCCGTCGGTCAACGGCCGCTATCTGCGCACCCCGGCGGAAATGGAACAGCTGTATGACGCCGAGGATCTGCAGGCGAGCGATCACATCGCTTCGATCTGCAATGTGACGATGGAGCTGGCGAAGACGACGCTGCCGGCGTTTCCCTGTCCGCAGGGTGTATCCTCAAAACAATATTTAACCCAGCTGTGTCTGGCCGGCTTGAAGAAACGGCGGCAGGGACAGCCGGAGGATCCGGCGTATCGGCGGCGGTTAAAATATGAGCTGGACGTCATTTTAACGATGCACTTTGAGGATTATTTTCTGATCGTCTGGGATTTCATCCGGTTTGCCCGCAAGGCGGGAATTTATGTCGGACCGGGCCGGGGCAGCGCGGCGGGCTCGTTAGTCGCGTATGTGTTGGGAATCACGCACGTGGATCCGCTGGAATACGGATTGCTTTTTGAACGATTTTTAAATCCGGAGCGGATTTCCATGCCGGATATTGATACCGACTTTCCGGATAACCGGCGCGACGAAGTGATTCAGTATGTCGCTGAAAAGTATGGCGAAAAACATGTCGCGCATATCGCGACGTTCGGTACGCTGGGCGCCAAGCAGGTGCTGCGCGACGTCGGCCGGGTTCTGGAGATTCCGCTGCGTGAGGTTGACATGCTTTGCAAAGCTGTGCCGTTTGGAATTAAGATGACGCTGCAGACGGCGATTCAGCAGAATCCGCGGTTTCACCAGATGGTCTATGCCGACCGGCGGTATCAGGAGCTGTATGAAACCGCCTTGCGGATCGAGGGTCTGCCGCGGCACGTTTCCACCCATGCGGCCGGAATTGTCTTTTCCCGCGCCGAGCTGGAGCAGGTCTGCCCGACAATCCGGATTGAAAACGATCTGCTTTCCACGCAGTATACGATGGAGCATCTGGAGGAACTGGGACTGATCAAGATGGACTTTCTGGGACTGCGCAACTTGACGATCATCGACGATATCGTTCAGCGCGTGCAGCAGCGCCAGCCGCTCGATATTATGAAAATTCCGCTGGACGACGCGAAAACCTACGCGCTGTTAAGAAAAGTCGATACCGTCGGCATCTTCCAGCTGGAATCGGAAGGTATGAAAAATCTGATCCGCAAGATGCAGCCGGCCTGTTTCGACGACATCGTCGCGACGATCGCGCTGTTTCGCCCCGGGCCGATGGAAAACATCCCGGAATATCTGCGCTGCCGGAAGGATCCGTCAGCTGTGCATTACCTGCATCCGGATCTCAAGCCGATTTTGGAAAGTACCTATGGCGTAATGATCTATCAGGAACAGATCATGCAGACGGCGCAGAAGATGGCCGGTTTCTCGCTTGCCCGCGCGGATGTGTTGCGGCGGGCGATGTCCAAGAAAAAGCTCAAGGAGCTGCAGTCGCTGCAGAAGGAATTCATCGGCGGCTGTATCCAGCAGGGCTATGATGAAAAGCTGGCGAATGAGGTTTATGCGTTGATTCTGAAGTTCGCCAATTATGGCTTCAATAAATCCCATTCCGTAGCGTATGGTCTGCTTGCCTATCAGCTGAGCTATTTGAAGGCCAATTTCCCGTTGGAATTTTATACTTCGCTGCTTAACAGCGTGATCGGCGCGGAAGGCAAGACGGCCGAATACATCGACGAATGCCGCCGGCATCAGGTTCAAATTCTGGGTCCGTCGGTCAATGCCAGCGACGTGCGTTATTTAATCGAGGGCGAAGCGATCCGCTATCCGCTGCTCGGGATTAAGAATATCGGCTCGGCCGCCTGCATGCAGCTGTTGGCGGAGCGGCAGGAAAACGGGCCGTTTCAGGATTACTACGATTTTGTCACGCGGATGCTGACGCGCAGACTTAACCGGAAAATGATCGAAGCGCTGATCGACGCCGGGGCGCTGGACGAGTTCCACGCCAACCGTCAAAGTCTGCGTCTGTCGCTGGAAGAAGCGATCAGCTATGGCGATTTAGTGCGGATTGAGGTCGGCGGTCAGGTGCGGATTGATTTAGGCCTGGTATCCAAGCCGGTGATGGTGATGGCGAAGGAAGATCCGATTGAACGCAGCGAACGCGAGCGGGAAGCGCTGGGCTTTTATCTCTGCTCGCATCCGATCCTGCAGGTCAAAAAGAAATTTCAGATCCAGACCGAACCGTTAGTCCGGTTAATGGCGAAGGGCGGTTTTATCGAAGGCTTCGTTTACCTGCAGCGGGTGCGCCAGCATCGCACAAAAAAAGGCGATCTGATGGCGTTTGCGGTCGGCGTGGATGAAACCGCGCAGATCGACTTAGTCGTCATGCCGAGCATTTACGCCCGCAGCACGGCCTTTTTGAACAAAGGCCAGTACGTGTACTTCCAGGGCAAGATGGACAAGGAAGATTCCTGTCTTGTCAACCGGCTGCAGCCGCTGAACACGGATTTCACGCAGAATTCACAATAAAACGATACACTGTTGACCATAAGGAAGGATGATGCACATGGCCAGAATACTCATTGTTGACGACGAACAGATGATCCGCGAGGTCGTCCGGGAATACGCGCTGATCAACGGCTATGAAGTCGCGGAAGCCAGCGACGGACTGGAGGCGCTGGAGTTAGTGGAGAAGGAAGATTTCGACTGCGTGATCCTCGATATCATGATGCCGAAGCTCGACGGCTTTTCCGCGTGCAAGCAGATTAAAAAGATCAAGCCGATTCCGATCATCATGCTTTCGGCCCGTCAGGAGGAATACGACAAGCTGTTCGGCTTTGAGCTGGGCGTGGATGATTACGTCGTCAAGCCTTTCTCGCCGAAGGAGCTGATGGCCCGCGTCAAGGTCATTCTGGAACGCTTTAAAACCAAGGATACCGAAGTTCTGCGCTTTGAAGGGCTGCAGATCAACATCGAGGGCCGCTCCGTCACGGTGGATGGGGAGAAAGCGAATCTGACGCCGAAGGAAATCGATCTGTTGTTATACATGGTTAAAAACAAGAATATCGCCTTATCGCGGATGAAGCTGCTGGAAGAAGTCTGGGATTACGACTATTTCGGCGACGACCGGACGGTCGATACGCACATTAAAATGCTGCGGCATAATTTAAAAGACTACCGCAAGTTCATCGTTACCGTCCGCGGAATGGGGTATAAGTTTGAAGCTTGATTTTCATGGTATAAAGTTTAATATCTGGCTGTATTTCATGTTGTTTGCGGCCGGACTTTTAGCTTTGGTCGGCGGGGCGCAGCTGCTTTTGATCAAGCCGTATTATCGAAGCAATAAGATTTCGGCGATCAAAGAGGTGGCAGCGACGATTCAGGAGTACGTCATTGACAATCAATGGCTGGACGAGGCGACGATCAAGAAAGCTTCGCAGTTTGCGATCAACAACAATGTCTGCGCTGTCGTTTACAACGACAGCGGCAACGTGGTCTACAATTCTGATTCGCTGGGGGATTCGTGTATTTTCAACCAGACGATTACCGTCGGCTCGACGCAGCTGCAGCCCCTGACCAACGGAAAAGCGATGCGCGAGCTGCTGCTGTTAAGCGACGGGGAGCTTTCGGAAGTGCTGGCGAATCAGCGCAGCGACCAGGAAATGATTCTGTATGGGAAAATGGTGCAGGCCAATCTGGCGAATTTTTATCTGTTTGTCAACAGTCCGCTGGAACCGCTGGATTCCACGCTGACGATTTTTCAGGATCAGTTTTTCTTTCTGGCTTTTTTCGCGCTGATTTTATCCATTGTGATCTCTCTATTTATATCGACAAAGCTGTCGCGGCCAATCGTGCAGATGAAGCACTCCGCCAACGAGCTGGCCAAGGGGCATTACGATATTCATTTCGAAGGCAGCTATTTCAGCGAGATCGACCAGCTGGCGGATACGCTGAACGATGCCACACACAAGCTGAGCAAGGTTGACGAGCTGCGGCGGGATCTGATCGCCAACGTCTCGCACGACATCAAGACGCCGCTGACGATGATCAAGGCGTATGCCGAAATGATCCATGATATCTCCGGCGATATTCCGGCCAAGCGCGACGAGCATCTGGACGTCATCGTGCGCGAGGTCGATTATCTCGATCATCTGGTGACCGACATGGCGGAGCTCTCGAAGATGCAGTCGGGCAGCTATCAGCTGAAGCTCGGTACGTTTAACTTAAGTCAGAAAATCCAGAATATCGTCACGCTGTGCCAGGTCATGATCGACGAGCATCATTATCAGCTGGTGATCGAATGTCCGCGGAGTTTGATGATGACGGCCGACGAGGTCAAAATCAGCCAGGTTATCTATAATTTCCTGTCCAACGCTTTCAAGCATACGCCGGATGGAAAGAAGATCACGATCCGCGCGTTTGAAAAAAACGACTGGATTCAGGTTGAGGTGGAAGACGAGGGCGAGGGGATCAAGAAAGAAGATCTGCCGTACATCTGGGACCGTTATTACAAGATTGATAAAAAATATCAGCGGGCAACCGGCGGCAGCACCGGGCTGGGCCTGGCGATCGTCAAGGCGATCCTGGACAGTCATCACGCGGAGTACGCGGTAGAAAGCGAGGAGGGCAAGGGCTCCCGGTTCTGGTTCAGGATCCGGCGCTCGGCAGAATGGAAAATCAAAATCTAACTGAAGAAGCACGGCAGAACCTGCGTCTGGATTATCTGCCCAAGCTGAGACTGCCGCTGTGGCAGCGCAAGGACATGTTCTGCATGAACACGGACACCGTGCTTTTGGGCGAGCAGATGGTTGTTCGAAAAGGCGAGAGTGTGCTCGATCTGGGCTGCAACAACGGCGCGCTGCTGCTGTACGCCTCGCGTTTTTCGCCGGGTTCCTTAACCGGCGTCGACCTGCTTCCCCAAGCGCTGGCCTTGGCGGCGGAAAACATGCGGATCAACGGTCTGGAAGCGGAACTGATCTGCGCGGATCTGGCGGAGTTTCGTCATCTGCCGTTTGATGTGATCGTCTGTAACCCGCCGTATTTCGCGACGCCGGATCCGGCTTCCGTCAACCGCAATCCTTTTTTAGCGACAGCCCGGCATGAAGCGGGCTGCACGCTGGAAACGCTGTTTGCGGCGGGCGGCCGATTGTTAAAAGACAAGGGCCGGGTCTATCTGGTTCACCGCGCAGACCGGCTGGGGCCGAACATCCCGGGGGCGCCGAACCCCCCCGTAAACCCGCGCGGAGCGGCGCCGGGCTTTTTCCGCCGTACCCCCCCGGCCCCGGCGGGGGAGGCCGGGGCGGGGCAAGGGGGGGTTTGGGGTATTGATCTAAAAGAGGGATCATCCTGGTTACAGTAGGCGGAGGGAACGCAGAAAGAAAACCCGTGGACAATTTCCATGGCTTTCTTTTATACACATCTAGATGTGAAAAAGAGAAAGAAAGACAAGGGCCGGTTCTATCTGGTTCACCGCGCAGACCGGCTGGCGCAGATCATCGCGGCGCTGCAGAACTCGCCGTTAACGCTGCGCGAAGCGACGCTGGTCTTTGACCGCCGTACCCGTCAGGCCACGGCGGTGATCGCTGAGCTGCGCAAGGGAAAGCTCGGCCCGGTGCGTTTCCGCGAACCATTGTGGCGGCCGGAACCCGATCAGGAATAAGGAAAGAACGTCAGCTGAAAAAAGCCGGCGTTTTTTGTTTCTGGAAAGGATCGCGTCCCTGCATTGCCTGAACATCGCTCAAATCCGGAAAGATCGAAAAAAGAAACGATAAGAATGAGGAAGGTAAGCAGGAAAAAATAATCTCTGAAATGATCTCAGTACAAAAGCTTGAAAGGAGTTCGGATGAAACATAAGGAATGCGGCGGGTTCCTGTTGGTTAGCGGGCAGAATCGCGTTTTCCTTCATCACATCTTCATTGGAGGAAGCGAATTAAGAAACAAAAATCCGTTCATTCCGACCTGAAATTGAAAGAAATGGCAACCCGGTCGGAGTTGATTTCAGACGCTAAAACTTTTACAATGAATCTAAGCGAGTTCCCCCCAGCTTTCAGGAGGTCAAAAATGAGAAAACAAGGAAAAAAATGGGCGACGTTTCTTTTGTGCTGTCTGTTGCTGCCGGTAACGCCGGTCAAAGCGGAAACGACGGTGATCGAAATTGTCGATTACCGCGATGGACAGGAAACTGTCCTGCAGACGTTTGGCACCGTGAAAAGTGCGGCGGATTATTATGCCAAGCACCGGGATGACACCAGTGTCGCCAATCTGGGCGTGCGGCAGGATGGGAAGCTGATCGCCGTGGATCAGGGGATCGTCTTCTTCGCCTCGGAAGGCTGCAAGGTCAACACGGAATACAAGGATGCCGACACGGGCAACGACGGCTATCTCAACGGATGCTACGGCGCCGACGGTGCGGCGCTGGACACCGATTTCACGCGCATGCAGGTGGATTTCAAGATTTCCGGCGTGCGCGGCCGGGTGAAGCTGGCGGAGGTGATGTTGGTTCCGCTGGATCAGGCTGGCAATTTAAGCAGCTATACGATCCGCGACGGCCGGCTGTATCATCAGATCCGTCAAAGTCAGTCGTCCTCGCGCTATGCGACGATGATCGATCTGGGGCCGGTACCGGCATATTTGAGCAGTGCTGCTCAGCTTTACAGCTATGACGGCCACTACTTCTATGAAGATCCGGCGGTGATGCTGCAGGATTATCACAACGGAAGCACCGCGTTGTCAGTCAATCCCGCGGAACCCTTTTATTTTTATTATCAATATTTATCCCATCGGTCCTTGTCCTTTTACACGGAAGCGGAACTGACGGATTATTTCCAGAAGACGCTGGGGATCGATCAGTCGATCGTTTCCTATCAGGACCGCGACCGCAATTCCGTTCACGATACGCTGAACCAGTCGCTGTATTATAGCGAGGAAGGCGCGTTCCTGCAGGCGCAGTCGCTGTATGGATCCAATGCGTTAATGATGCTGGCGCTGTCGATGAACGAATCGGCCAGCGGCCGCAGTTCCCTGAGCTTTACGCGCAACAATCTGTTCGGCCACGCGGCGTATGACAGCGACGTCGAGGCCAACGCCAAGCGCTATTTCAAGTTAAGCAGCTCCATTTTATCGCATGCCAAAACCTATGTTTCCGCCAGTTATCTCAATCCGAAGAAGTTCCAGTATCATGGCGGATTCTTCGGCGACAAGGCCAGCGGGATGAACGTCAGCTATGCCTCCGATCCGTATTGGGGTGAGAAAGCGGCTTCCTATTATATGCAGCTGGACGAAGCGATGGGATTGAAAGATCTGAACCAGCTGACGCTGGGCATTCATACGGAAAACACCAGTCTTAAAATTCTGAGCGAACCCGCCGCTTCCGCTGAAGTACTCTACACGACAGGAAAGACGGCGCCGCTGGCGCTGGTATTATTGGAAAAGCTTGAGAATGGGGAAGGCACATGGTATAAGGTGCAGAGCGAAGCCGCGGTGGCGGAAGATTTTACCTATCGCTTTGAAGACTGCATCGGTTATCTGCCATCATCCAGCTTCCAGCTGATTTTAAACGCGGACCGATTGAATACGCTGCAGCTGAAATCCGCGGTCTTTGACGCGGGTGAAGGAACATTCCCGCAGGGCGGCAGCCGGATCGAAATCGATCTGTTGGAAAACAGCGAGCCGTATGCGCCGGAGCCGACCCGGGAAGGCGGCGTCTTTGTCGGCTGGCAGGAAAACAACGGCGTTTATACGGCTGAATATAAGGAAATCCAATCCATTTCGATGATTTCGCTGCCGAAGCAACAATTTGCGAGCGGTTCGCGTATTGATCTTAAAGAGGGATCAGTCCTGGTTCAGTATGCTGATGGAACGCAGGAAGAGAAACCGCTGACCAGTTCCATGGTGAGCGGATTTGATATGAACGCCGACGGGCCGCAGACGGTCACGGTGACTGTCGGCACGGCGGCGACCAGTTACGACATTGAGGTGTCCGAGCCGCTGACCCAAGCCCAGGATGCGTTCAAGGAGGATCTTCAGGCGTTGATCGACGCGATTGATCCGGCGGCGGTCACGGAGCAGCAGAAGAGCGATCTGATCCAGCTGAAGCAGCGACTGGACACGACGGAGATTTCGGCCTGGACGATCGTCCAGATCCGTTCGCTGGACGCGCTGCTGAAACCACTGCTGGACGGCCAGCGCTCGCTGATCCTGAAATCCAAAGACAGCCAGTTCGCGGTTTCCGGACTGAGTCTGGCATTGCCGCAGAAAAATCCGGGACAGAAAAAAGGCATCCCGGACACTTACAAGCTGACGTTGAAAGAAACCGTGCCGGAGGCGGAGGTCCAGGTGCAGGTGAAGACGATTGCCAGCGGCAATGGCGCGGAGATTGAACAATGGTTCAGCGTGTCGGGACAGAAGAACTATGACAAGACGCTGACGCTGCGCACGCCTCTGTGCGTGACGATGAGTCTGCCGGAGGGCTGGAACAGCTCAAAGAAGGTAACGGTGTGGCGGCTGGAGGCCGGCGACGTCATCCAGATGCCGACGACCCAGAGCGCTTCGACGCTGACCTTCTCGACGGAAGCCTTAGGTCAGTTTGTGCTCGTCAGCCGTCAGACGGTTAACCAATATGAAGACGCGGCGCCGGTTGAGGTCATGACGATCGCCCAGAACGGTTTAGACTGGCCGCAGCTGATGATCAAGGCGCTGGCAGCCGTGATCGTGTTGTTAGTCCTGTTTATCACCGTCCTTGTTTTACAACGGCGGGCGGATAAAAAACGCCGCCGGGCCCTGGCGAAAAGAGCGAAACACCAGCGCACCCGCCGCCGATAATTAAAAAAATCCGTGACGGATGAATTTCAGAAGTTCATTCGCTGCGGATTTTTATTTTTTGCGGGATTGAAAGATGTTTTCATGAATCGCCCGGGTGATCACGGCAATCGCTTCGCCGACGTCCTGCTTCATCCCCAGATTGATCCAATCCTGAAGCAAGCCGACGATCGCATGCGTATAAAACCGCACGATCAGCCCCTGTTCCTTGGCGCTTAAATCCGGATGGCTGAGCTGCAGCTGCTGACGCAGGAAGCCTTCGTAAATCTCGCGCAGGACCGTGCCTAAATTGACCCGTCCGTAAGTGTGCAGGGCGTGAATCGTAAACGCCGGATCCTGCCGCAGCTGGGCTGCCGCCGCTTCCAGCGACCGCGCCCAACTCTCCCGCGTCAATAGCGGTTGGACAACGGGGACCAGCTGGCTTTTTAACAGAGCGTCCAGAATTTCGTACTTATCGGAAAAATGATAATAAAGCGTATTGCGGCTGACGCCGGCCACATCGCTGATCTGTCCGATTTGCAGATCATCCAGCGATTTCTTGCGCATCAAGTTTTCTACGGCGTTGAAGAGCGCCTGCCGGGTCAGTTCGGAAGTCGCCATCAGTCTCACTCCTTTTTCATTATTGTAACAAACCCCGGTTCCGCTGTCCAAATTCTTTTGGACAAATTGAGAAATTGCCCAAAAATCGAACAGAACAGGAGAGTGCCCATGGACAAGCGGCGATCCGTTTCTTATCATCAAGCACGGAGGGATAAGTTATGGAATACAACGATTTGCCAAAACCCGCAAGCGAGGCGACCCGCCAGATTCATCAAGCGATGAAGACGCTGCTGGATTTTGACGATCCGCATGAGAAAGAATGCGCGCTGCGCAACTGTCTGAAAAAAGTAGAAAATCTGGAAATCAAAAACGCGGAAGGCGAAGTGATCTGGAGTCAGAAAATCGCCTGTCTGGATCAGGAACAGGAAGTGGAAACGATCAATCCGAGCCTGTACCGCAACGCCTGGCTGAATCATCAGACCGGTTTGTTCAAGGTTGTCGACGGAATTTTTCAGGTCCGCGGCTACGATATGTCCAATCTGACCGTCATCGCCGGGGAAACCGGCTGGATCGTCTGCGATCCGCTGATCAGCTGTGAATGCTCAGCCGCGGCGCTGGCCTTAGTCAATGCCGTGCTTGGAACGCGGCCGGTTTCCGCGGTTGTAATTTCACATCCGCATCTTGATCATTTCGGCGGAATCAAGGGCATTGTCAGCGAAGAAGCGGTTCAAAACGGTTCGGTTCCAATCATTGTGCCCGAGCATTATACCGATTACGCCGCAAGCGAGAATGTCTATGCGATGAACGCGATGCAGCGGCGGGCCTGTTACCAGTATGGAACAGCGCTGGATTTTGGCGAAACCGGCGCGATCGCGATGGGGATCGGGATGGGGCAGTCGCGCGGGACGGTCACGTTTATCCGGCCTACGGATGAAATCCGGCAGACGGGGGAAAGACGGATCATCGACGGCGTGGAATTTATTTTCCAGATGACGCCGGAAACAGAATCCCCGGCGGAAATGTGTTGGTATCTGCCGCAGTTCAAGGCCTTATGGATGGCCGAACTGTGCAATGCGACGATGCATAATTTATATACGCTGCGCGGCACGCAGATCCGCGACGGCAATGCGTGGGCGTTCGCGATCACGCAGGCCAGGGCGCTGTTTGGCAGCGAGGCCGAAGTGCTATTTCAGGCGCATAACTGGCCGCACTGGGGAAATCAGGAAGTCAACGAAATTCTGGAGGAAACCGCGGCGGTGTACAAGTTCATTAACGATCAGACGCTGCTGTATATGAATAAGGGCCTGACGCCGAATGAAATTTCCCATACGATCCGGCTGCCGAAGTCGTTGGAAAGCGTGTGGACGATCCGGCCTTATTACGGTACGCCGTCGCACAATGCCAAAGCGGTCTATCAGCGTTATCTGGGCTGGTATGACGGCAATCCGGTCAATCTGAATCCGCTGACCCCATCCGAGCAGGGGCAGAAGCTGATCGAGTTGGCCGGCGGCCTTGAGCCTGTGTTGGAACAAGCGGAAAAAGCACTGGAAAAGGGTGAATATCAATGGGCGGCGCAGCTGGCCAACGCCGTTGTCTTTGTCCATCCTGACCATCAGAAAGCCCGCTATCTCTGTGCGGATGCCTTGGAACAACTGGGCTATCAGGCTGAATCCGGACCTTGGCGCAACTGTTATCTTAACGGCGCGGACGAACTCCGCCATGGGGTAAAAACAGGCCGTCAGGCGAGAAACTCCGGGGATCTGGCCCGCTGTATGGACAGCCGCATGATGCTGGACTATCTGGGCATTCTGATCGACGGCGAACAGGCGGAGGACAAGGATATCAAGCTGAACTTGACAATCACGGACACTCAGGAAAAGTTTTGCGTGCATCTGATTCACGGCGCTCTGTTAGTTTATCCAAAGATTCACGAAAAGGACGCGCGGGCGACGCTGACAATGCCGCGAATGGGGCTGGCGGCCATACTTTCCCGCAATGGGGATCTGCAGGCAAAGCTGATTCAGATCGACGGCGATCCGAATTGTATCGCGGAGCTGACGGAGGCCATCACCGATTTTGACAAACGCTTCGCGATCATCGAACCATAGCGTAAGAGTAAAAAGAAAACGTGGCGAGGACAGATTGTTTTTCAAACTGGAACAGCGCGGAAGCAAAAAAACTTGGCAAGGACAGATTGCCTTTCAACCCGGAAAGGCAGCCTGCAGACCAAGTTTTTTTTATTGGCTTTTTAAGACTTTTATAATTTCAAAATTGTATCAGAGATCGACGCCCAGAACCCGCGCCAGGTTGCCGCCCAGGATCCGCTGCTTTGCGTCTTCATCAATCGGCAGACGCAGGATTTCATTGATCGCTTCCGTGATTTTTTCAGCGTTGTTGTAAGGAAAATCCAATCCGAACAGACACAGCTCATCGCTGGTCATGTGCAGCAGCGTCCGCACTCTCTCCTGACCCAAATACCAGAAGCGGTTGCGGTCGTTGTCAAACACGCTCGTTAATCCGGCGTAGACGTTGCACTTGCCGGTTTCTTCCGCGCGGTTGTTCAGGATCACAGCCAGCGCTTCGTTAAAGAAGCAATACCCGCCGACGTGTTCCATCGAGAATTTCAAGTCCGGAAAATGCCAGGCGACTTCGTCAAACAGCAGCGGCTGATAATCCTTGATCCGATGCCAGTGTACGCCGGTATGAAACGACAGAAATAATCCCGCTTCTTGCGCGGCCGCGTAAACCTGAAACGCTTCCGGTCCGTCGATCGCAAATTTCTGGAAAGCCGGATGCAGCTTGATGCCTTTCAATCCCAGTTCGCGGATCTGTCTGACCTGACCGGCCAGATCCTGCCCGTGGATGTCCACGACGCCGAAGCCCGTCAGCTCCGGATGGGCTTTCAGTTCTTCCGCCATCCACAGGTTTGGGTTATAGTCCAGACCCCATTCGTAAAACGGCGCGAAACAGACGCATTTCTCAATTCCTGTTTTATCCATGACTTCAAGCAGAGCGCTGACCGTTCCGTCTGCCCGCTGATCCCGGCGGAACACATGCGCATGATTGGCAAATATTTTCATAATCCGATCTCTCCTTCTGTTTAGATTATACAAGGCTGATGAAAAAAGAAAAGAGGAGGGAGGGGGAAAAGCGTCAATTCAGGATTGACATTTTTACCTTTTAGTAATACAGTTAATACAGATAGTACAGATGATACAGATTGGAGGCGGAAGCTTGTTTCTGATCAATACGCAAAGCAACGAACCGATTTACGAACAGATTAAACGTCAGATCGTGCGGTTCGTGGAAGCCGGCGTGCTGCAGCCGGATGAAAAATTGATTTCGGTGCGCTCGCTGGCTCAGCAATTAAATATCAATCCCAACACGGTGCAGAAAGCCTATCAGGAATTGGAAGCGGAAGGCGTGCTGTATACGCTGCCGAAAAAAGGGGTGTTTGTCCGCGGCCGGCCTGCGAATGGAAAAGTTTGCGGTGTGGAAACGGAAGTCCGGCAGCTGCTGAAGTTATGCCGCACCCTGAAGATCAGCACGGACGAGTTGATCGAAATCATAAGGAAGGAAGGGGAAAATAATGTTGATTGTTGATAACATAACAAAGTCGATTCAATCGAAGGCAATCGTCAAGGATTGCAGCCTGAGCGTGCAGGCCGGTCAGATCTGCGGGCTGGCGGGACCTAACGGTGCCGGGAAAACGACGCTGCTCAACTGCATCGCGGGCGTGTTGGTACCGGAAGCGGGACGGATTGAACTGGATGGTAAAGATCTGATTCATGAACCGCTGAACCGGAAAGCGCTGTTTTTGATCAGCGAGGACTTTGACGAAGGTCAGTTTTTCACGATTCGTCAGATGAAAGAATTTTACAGCATGTTTTATCCGCTCGATGAGGAGGTGTTCGCGCAGCATTTAAAGCATTTTCAGCTGGAAGAAAAGCTGCGGATCAACAGTCTGTCGAAAGGTCAGAAACGTCAGGCGTTGTTTTCCATCGCGCTGAGTCTGGATCTGCGGTTATTGATGATCGACGAAGTGTTCGACGGCCTGGATTGGAACGTCCGGCGGTATCTCATGCGGTGTCTGACGGATAAGATCAGCGATGAATCCATGGGCGTGCTGCTGGTCTCGCACAGTTTAAAAGAGATCAAGGGAATTTGCGATCATTGTTTCTTGATGAAGGATCAGACGATCGTCGCTCAGCAGGATCTGCTGGAGAATCATCTGTTTCGCGTGCAGCTGGTGTTTCTTAAGGAGTGTGAGCTGGATTTGAAGACGCTGGAAATCGTGCAGGCTGAGCGAATCGGAAAGTGCTGGAATGCCGTTGTGCGCGGAGAGGAACAGGCGATCCGCGGCGTAATTGCCGGGCTGTCCCCGGCGTTGGCCGACGTTCAGCCGCTCAGTCTGGAGGATTATTTCAGCCTGATGACAGATTCGACTTGGAAGGGGGATGAGGAGAATGACGGAGAAGTATTTTAAATATTTGATGAAACAATCGCTGCCGCTGTTTGCGTTGATTTTGGCTTTTGGGCTGTTGTTCTCGCTCGGTTTTATCAATCCGGATAATCTTCCGGCCTATTTGGCCATCGTATCGCTGGCGATTCCGTTTCTGTTTCAGTTCTGGCAGTTCCGGCGAAAAACGGCGTACACCTGTGGGGCGCTGCCAATGGATCGAAAGAAATTTGTCATTGCCCGGCTCGGCGTCGTTCTGTTTCTGGTGCTGGTTCCGGCGATCCTTCTTCTGTTCGCGGTGGTCGTTCGCGAGAGCATCTCTTTTACCTCGATGATCTCGCTGATGTTGAACTGGATCTGCTATCTGTTTCTGATGACTTCGCTGAATCTGTTGATTCTGAGTGTCTGCCATTCAGCTGCGGAAGGGATCATTGCGTTAGCTGGATATCTCTTGTTGCCGATGACGATCCTTAATAATCTGTCCGATATCCTTCGTCAGCATCTTCTGTTTGGGTTTAACAGCCCCCGATGGCTGGACTTTCTATCACCCTGGACCTATGGATTCAGTAAGATGAGCGGCGATTTTCAGGCGTTTTTAACCGGTGTTTTCACGGGAGAGCGCTGGGATGGGATGGAATTAGGGCTTGTCTTTCTGATCGGTGCGGCGGCCCTGACGCTGACCCTGCATTTAAGTCGGAAATTCCGTAATGAGGAGGCCGGGAAAGGCTTCCGCTCAGCACGGGTGCTGCCGGTTTTATCCTTGGCTTATGCGTTTCTGTTGATGATGAACTGCACGCAGGGTTTGCCGCGCAACCGCAGCTGGATTTTAATGGCGCTTCTGATGATTCTTGTTTATTTCGGCGGGCTGATGCTTTACCGGCAAAGCTTAAGACCGTCGCGTAAAGAGGTCGTTGGTTTTCTGGCGATGGGATTGATCGCGTGGGGGATTAACCTGGGGATTCGTCCGCTCTGTTACCGTCTTGATAAACGGGAAATTCAAAAAATGAACGAAGTATCCATGGAATATTATTTATATAACGACAAGCGGATGATCCCCGAAAATCTGCTATGCAAGGTCGAAGTTGATCAGGTAAAGGATCCGTTAGTGCTGAACGAATTGCGGGGGTGGATGAAAACTTCGCTGGAAGGAATTTATCAAGATGCCAGCTATTACGAATATGATGACTGGAACGATGATGCTTCGCGGGCAATGCAGGTGCGTTTTCACGATTATAAAAATTTAACTTATTATAAGAATATCCCGGTAGATTTAATGTCCGGCAGCAAAGTTGTCCAGCTGTTTTATCAACAGGATCTGCCGGAAGGCTGCCAGCCGCGATGATCAGCGGAAGCTCGTCAAGCTGGATTAAGAACGCATCTGCATAGAAAGAGGATGGGAAGATGACGAAAAAATATTTTAGATATCTGATGAAGCAATCGCTGCCGCTTTTTCTGATGATTTCAGGGTTTGAGTTGTTGTTTGCGTTTGATTTTATCAACATCGAAGCCCTGCCGATGGTTCTTACCGCGATGTCGCTGATCATTCCATTTGTGTTTCAGTTCTGGCAGTTTAGACGAAAAGCGGCTTATACGTATGGAGCGCTGCCGATCCGGCGGGAAACGTTGATCCTCGTGCGCTTTGGCGTTATCTTGTTTTTGGTTCTGGTTCCAGCATGTCTCCTCCTGTTCGTTGTTGCCGTAAGGGAAAACCTTTCGTTTGCCGCCATGACGGCGCTGTTGCTGAATGAGTGCGGCGGTTTGCTTCTGATGACTTCGGTAAATCTATTCATTCTGAGCTGTTGCCGCTCTGCCGTTGAGGGCATGATCGCGCTGGCTGGAGCAATCATGCTGCCGATCGCCATCGTTAACGATGGTACTGAGATTCTGAGCCGGCATCTTTTGTTTGACAATCGTTCATTCATGCCCGAATTTTTCTCGCCGTGGCAGTATGCTTTTAACAGAATGTCAGAAGATTTTGATCCGCTTTTCACTGCCGGAATTATCCGGATAAACGGGAACTGGATTGAATTCGGCATTGTCTTTCTGATCAGTGTTGCAGCGCTGTTGCTGACCCTGCGGATCAGCCTGCGGCAACGAAACGAAGATGTTGGCAGAAACTTTCAATCGAAGCTGATTCTGCCGATTTTCTTATCAGTATATTCCTTTTTACTGATGCTGAACTGCACGAGCGACATATCAGGATATCGAAGCCAGCCGTTTAAAGTGTTGTTGCTCATCGTTATTTATTTCGGCGGGATGATGCTGTACCGGCAGAGTAAGAAGGTATCGCTGAAGCAAATCCTTGGTTTTCTCGTTTTGGGATTAACCGCCTGGGGAATCAATCAGGGAATTCATACACTCTGTTATCGAGTTCAAGTTCAGCAAATCGAGAAAATCAGCGAAGTGGATATGATCTTTCTGCAGTATAACGAACCGCGTGGAGAAGGGGTGAATCCCGTCTGCCGGGCAGACATCGAATCTGTTCACGATGCAGCTGTTTTAAACGAAATTCGTAAGGATATGAGATCTGAACTGGACGAATTTTATCAGAATCATGACTTCAATACGCAAACCATGGACATCAGTGAAGCTGCGAAGTCGCTGGATGTCTATGCGTTTGCGGGGAATATGGCGTATCATAAGACGATTTCATTGGAATCCTTGTCCGATGATAAAGTTGTCCAGCTGTTTTACAATCAAAATCTGCCAGAAGGTTGTCTGCCACAATGAACCGAAACAATCATAAGATTTAACTGATCATTTAATTTTGAACTTAGCTAAAAAGCTGCACAAACTTTCTGTTCGTGCAGCTTTTATGGATAGCTTTATTAATGATTTGAATGACATTCAATATTAGATGTTCGCTAAGCGATTACCCTTTACACGATTATGCAATTTCAGTTTCTTTCGATTTTCATTTAAACAAAGAAAGTAAATCGCAGATTAAAAACACTCCGCACGAAACGGAGTGTTTTGTAAAAATTCAGCCAAGATATTTGATCGCCAACATGAATACGCCCAGAATAAACAGGACGACGCCGGTGACCTGATTGAGCTTTTTCGGTTCCGCCTTGTTGGCGAAGCGCGCGGCGATCATCGCGCCCAGATAGGTGAAGAAGACGCTGCTGATCAACGGGAACCACTGGATCGTGCCGCTGATCGCAAAATGACTGAGAGCGCCGGTTAAGGCGGTAAACGTCATGATGAACACGCTGGTGCCGACCGCTGTTTTTAAATCATAACCCAGCACGCTGACTAAGACCAGCAGCATCATCATGCCGCCGCCGGCGCCGATAAAGCCGCAGATCAAACCGATCAGGACGCCGCAGGCCAGTGATAACAACGCTTTCTGTTTTGCGGTGCGGGTCTGATTTTTAGAGCTGGCGCTCATGACCGGCTTGACGATAAAGCGGATACCGAGGATCATCGTGATCCAGACGGAGAAGCTGCCCAGCGTCGTCTGCGGCACTAACGAGCCCAGCCAGCTGCCGACCATCGTAAAGATCACCGTCGAAATCATCATGATCAAGCCGTTGCGGATGTCCAGATTCTTGTGCTTGTAATAGGTGAAGGCTGAAACAGCCGAGGCCAGCACGTCGGAGGCCAGCGAGATGCCGACGGCTTCATAAGCGTTGAAGCCCAATAAGGTGACCAACATCGGCGTGATGACCGCGGCTGCCGACAAGCCCGCCAGTCCGGTCGCAATGCCCGCGCCTAATCCTGCGATCATCGTGACGATCAAAATAGTCAAATTCATCAATTCAGCTCCTTTAAATAGTTTATTTGTAAACTATTTATAAATTATAAAGAGCGGAGAACGAATGTCAAGAAAAACTGTCTGTGCTTGTTGACAAAGCTGTTGATTTGTCAAAAAAACCGCTGGGATTTAGCGGTTTTGGCGTTGTGCAAGCGGGATGTAATCGGCTAAGTCACCGACGTATTTGCCGGCTGGCCGAACGATCTTGTCGCAATACAGCTTGTTTTCAATGTTGTGGGCAAGCCAGCCGACCATCCGGCTGGCGGCGAACAGCGGCGAGTAACAATCTTCCGGGATGTCCAGCATGGAATAAACCAGCCCGCTGTAAAAGTCGATGTTGCTGCTGACATGAATCCCTTTGCGGCGCAAGATGACCTGCTTCGCCAATTCTTCAGTGCGGCGGTAGAACTGATATAAGCGGGAACGGTTTTTCTCCTGCGCCAGAATTTCAATCTGCGCTTTTAAGATTTCGCTGCGCGGATCGGAAAGGGTGTAGACGGCATGCCCCATGCCGTAGATCAAGCCTTTGCCGTCGAAGAACTGCTTATTCATGATCTGTTCTAAAATCCGGGTGATCTGTGCGTCGCTGGCGTCCAGCCCCAGCTGCTTCAGCATTGCGTCCATCATCCGCCGGGCGGAGATGTTCGCTCCGCCATGGCGCGGACCCTTCAGCGAGCCGACGGAAGCCGCCATCGCGGAATAAATATCCGTACCGGTGGAAGCGACGACGATATTGGTAAATGTGGAATTGTTGCCGGAGCCATGATCGGCGTGCAGCACCATCATCAGATCCAGAATCTTCGCTTCCTGCGGGGTGAACTGTTGATCGGGTCTTAATAAGGACAGGATGTTCTCCGCGATCGACAGTTCAGGCTTCACCGGATGGACGATCAGGCTCTTGTTTTCAAAGAAATGCGCTTTTGCGGCCATCGAGTAGCAAAGGATCGCCGGCATTTTCGCCAGGATCGACAACCCCTGGTCCAGCGTGTTGGCAACAGAGATATCGTCGGCCACAGGATCCTCCCCATACAACATCAACAAGGCCTTCTGGATCTGGTTCATTACGTTCATGCTGGGATAACGCAGGATGTTGGTCGCCAGAAAGCCCTCCGGCAGCGTGTAGCGTCCGCGCAGTTCAGCGGTAAACAGATCCAGCTCCGACCGGCTTGGCAGATGGCCGAACAAAATCAGAAAGCACGTTTCCTCATAACCGCAGATCTGATCTTGATCGAGATTCCGGCACAGCTGGGTGATCGGAATCCCCCGATAGTACAGCTCACCGCGATCGTCCACCTTTTTCCCGTCGACCAGCTTGTAGCCGACGACGTCCGCGATCCGGGTCAGACCGATCAAGACGCCGGTGCCGTCTTCATTGCGAAGACCTTTCTTTACGTCATATTTTGTGTATAATTCATTGTCGATTTTATTTTTCGGGATCGATTCCTGGAAGATCTTCTGCAGCTGATTGTTCATGATTTCACCTCAATGGTTCTAGTTTACTACAAAAATGAAAGAAATGACACAAAAAAGAAAACAATTTACTTTTCTGTGTAAAGACTTTCAAAAGCGGAAACGAGCTGATATAATAAAGTCTATGAAAGAAGGGGTTGGATGAAGACACTGGCGGAAAAAATTTTAGCGGCGCATTGCGTGGCGGGTGAGCTGAAGGCGGGCATGCCGATCGAAATCAAGATTGATCAGACGCTGACGCAGGATGCGACGGGGACGATGGCTTATTTACAATTTGAGGCGATGGGATGCGAGCGGGTCAAGACGGAATGCTCAGTGAGCTATGTCGATCACAATACGCTGCAGAACGGCTTTGAAAATGCCGATGATCATCAATATCTGCGCACGGTCGCGGATCGTTACGGCATTCTGTTCTCCCGGCCGGGCAACGGGATCTGTCATCAGGTGCAGTTGGAGCGGTTTGACAAACCGGGCAAGACGCTGCTGGGTTCGGATTCCCATACGCCGACCGCCGGGGCGATGGGAATGATCGCAATCGGCGCGGGCGGACTGGACGTGGCCTGCGCGATGGCGGGTATGCCGTTTTCCTTAACGATGCCGAAGATCGTCAACGTGCGGCTGATCCACCGGCTGCCGCATGGCGTCGGGGCAAAGGATATCATCCTGAAGGTTCTGTCGCTGATGAGCGTCAAAGGCGGCGTCGGCAAGATCCTGGAATATACCGGTGAAGGTCTGCTTGATTTAAGCGTGCCGGAGCGCAGCACGATCTGCAACATGGGCGCGGAGCTGGGCGCGACGACGTCGCTGTTTCCCAGCGATGAGAATACCCGTGAGTTTTTAACCAAGCAGGGCCGTGCCGCTGACTTTATCGAGCTGAAGCCCGATGCGGACGCTGTGTATGACGAAGTGATCGAAATTGACTGCGCCGCGCTGAAACCGCTGGTCGCTTGTCCGCACTCCCCGGATTTAGTCAAGCCGGTCGAGGAGCTGGCGGGGTTGAAGGTCGATCAGGTCGCGATCGGTTCCTGTACGAATTCCTCGTTTACCGATTTGCTGGAGGTGGCCCGGATTCTCAAAGGCAAGACCGTTCATCCGGAAGTTTCACTGGTGATTTCCTTCGGCTCCAAGCAGGTGCTGCGGATGCTCAGCCGCTGCGGGGCGCTGGATGATCTGATCGCGGCGGGAGCGCGGGTGCTGGAAGCGACGTGCGGACCGTGTATCGGAATGGGACAGAGTCCGCAGTCAAACGGCGTCTCGCTGCGCACGTTCAACCGCAACTTCTATGGCCGCAGCGGCACGCTGAGCGCGGGGATCTATCTTGTTTCCCCAGCCACCGCGGCCGCCAGCGCGATCGCCGGCGTTCTGTGCAGCGCGGAAACAATCGACTATGCCAAGCCGGAGATGCCGGACGCTTATCTGATCGACGACACGATGCTGATCCAGCCCAGCTGTGATCCGGCGGTAGAAATAAAACGCGGCCCGAACATTAAGCCGTATCCGGCCAAGGCTCCGTTAGCGGAAACGATTGAAGCGCAGGTCATGATCAAGGTTGGGGATAACATCACAACCGATCACATCATGCCGGCCGGAGCCAAAATTTTGCCATACCGCAGCAACATCGAAAAGATCAGCGAGTTCTGTTACAGCCAGATCGATCCGCAATTCCACGATCGCTGTCTGCAGTATGGGGGCGGGTGGATTATCGCCGGGGAGAACTACGGGCAGGGCAGCTCGCGCGAACATGCCGCGCTGGCGCCGATGTATCTGAAGATTCAGGCGGTAATCGCCAAGAGCTATGCCCGGATTCATCGCCAGAATTTGATCAACGCCGGAATTGTGCCGCTGGTCTTTGAGCATCCGGACGACTATGAGCGAATTGCGATGCTCGATACGCTGGCGCTGGACTGCGGCAAGCTGGCGGAAGGCCAGCCGCTGACGATTACGGACGCGAAGGGCTTCTCCTTCACGGTCCAGCATCATTGCACTGCGCGGGAGCTGGAAATTCTGCGGGCCGGCGGTCTGCTGAACCTGATTAAAATCAAGAACCAGAAAACTGAAGCATAACCTGAAAGCTGACGCAAGTCAGCTTTCTTGATGTTTTCTTCAACTTTGAAATGCTTAGGCCAATGCTTTCATTGGCAGATCGCGCTTATTAACAGAAAAACAAAATTGAACTTCCCGATAAGAAAGCGTATAATCAGACAAGTTCAGAGAAATGGGGGAAGACAATGTTTACCAATCAAAAGTTAAAACAGCTGATCATACCGTTAGTGATCGAACAGATCCTGGCGGTGTTGGTCGGCATGGCAGATATCATGATGGTCAGCAGCGTTTCTGAGGCTGCGGTTTCGGGCGTATCGCTGGTCGATTCGATCAGCATTCTGATCATCAATATCTTTGCGGCGCTGGCCACCGGGGGCGCGGTTGTCGCGGCGCAGTATCTCGGCCGGCGGGAAGAGGAACAGGCGTGCTTCTCCGCGAAGCAGCTGATCTTGTGTACGACGGCGATTTCCGCGGTGATCATGGTGATGTTTCTGATTTTCGGTCATCAGCTGATTTCCCTGATCTTCGGCAAGGTGGATCCGGAGGTGCTTGCCAGTGCGCAGACCTACCTGTTTATCACGTCGATGTCCTATCCGTTTATCGCGTTGTATAATTCCTGCGCGGCGTTATACCGGGCGATGGGCAATTCACGGATTTCAATGGTGACGTCGCTGATCATGAATTCGCTCAATATCGTCGGCAACGCGATTCTGATTTACGGTTTGGGCATGGGCGTGGAAGGTGCGGCGATCCCGACGCTGATTTCGCGGATCGTCTGCGCGGTGCTGATCGTCGTGATGCTCCGGCATCGGCAGGATCAGATCCGTTTGGATTCGTATTTCCATCTGGGCTTTGACTGGACGATGATCAAACGGATCTTACAGATCGGTGTCCCGAACGGATTAGAAAACGGCATGTTTCAGATCGGCAAGATTCTGGTACAGAGCTTAGTCGCGATGTTCGGCACCGCTTCGATCGCGGCCAACGCCGTCGCCAACAACTTCGCGTCGATGGAAGTCATTCCCGCCGCGGCAATCGGTCTGGGCTTGGTCACGGTGGTCGGCCAGTGCGTCGGCGCCGGGAAGATCGAGGAAGCGCGATATTATACGAAGAAGCTGATGAAATGGGCGTATATGGCTTCGATCGCTTTGAACGTCTGCATTCTGCTGGGAGCGAACGTCTTACTGAAGCTGTATAATCTGTCGCCGGAAACGCTGGACATCGCGTTTAAGCTGTTGTTTATCCACGGCTTCTTCGTGATGGTGATCTGGCCGGTTTCCTTCACGCTGCCCAATGCGCTGCGGGCAGCCAACGACGCGCGTTTTACGATGAGCGTTTCTATTGCGTCGATGTGGATCTGCCGGATCGGTCTGAGCTATGTGTTCGGACTGGTTTTCAAGCTGGGCGTTGTCGGTGTCTGGCTGGCGATGATTTGCGACTGGTTTGTGCGTTCCGCTTTCTTTGCGGTCCGCTTCCGCGGCGACCGCTGGACCCGCCGTCAGCTGATCGAAGGCTGAAGCCGGTATCTGAAGTAGGGACAGCCGGGAAAGCGGCAGGAATGTCGTGTGCCCAAAGGACTGTTGGAAGGTTCTCATGCTTCAGCCGATTTTTGACGAGTATCCCAAGCTGGCGCAATTTCAGCTGACGGCGGGGATGGTTGCTCGGCATAAGGGCCGGCAATATTGTCGGATCTGATCACACCGTCAACATTGCTGAAGCGGAATCCTGCTTTTCTGAAAGTCTTTGAGCTTCAGGACGGGATTGGCTGATCGTGATCCGCAGCAAGCTGACGTTTACGATCGGCACGCAGGGCCGCTTAATCGAGCTGATTTATCAAGACCAAGGGGAAATTGAAGAATTCTGACAGAGCGCAGGATTCTTTTCTTTTTCTGTGGTCCGTTTCCTCAGGAATCATTCTAAAAAACTTGAAAATAATTCAATGTTTCGCTACAATGAAGAAAACAGGAAAAAGAAGGGTGGCGATCCCGATGCATGATATCTGGAATCCATGGCATGGCTGCACGAAGATCAGCGAGGGCTGCGAGCATTGTTATATGTATTTTCTCGACCGCCAGCGGGGGCAGGACGGAGCCCAGATCCGGCGGGTTGCAAGTGGCTTCGACATGCCGGTAAAGAAAGACCGGCGCGGATATTATAAGATTCTAAGCGGCGAGCGGGTGCGCGTATGCATGAACTCTGATTTTTTCCTGGCTGAGGCTGACCTCTGGCGAAAGGAAGCCTGGCAGATCATGAAAAAACGTTCGGACGTTATCTTTTTCCTGCTGACAAAACGTCCTGAGCGTGTGGCGGCGTGTCTTCCGGCGGATTGGGGAACGGGTTGGGAAAACATCTTTTTTAATGTGACTGTGGAGAATCAGAAACGGGCGGAATCGCGGATGGACTGGTTATTGAAGCTGCCGTTTCAACATAAAGGGGTGATGTGCGCACCCTTGATCGGTCCTGTCGACTTGTCGCCATGGCTCGCCAGCGGCCAGATCGAACAGGTGATCTGCGGCGGGGAAAATTACGATGGCGCGCGGCCTTGCGATTATCGCTGGGTTCAAGCTCTGGGGGCGCAATGCCGCCGGGCCGGGGTGACTTTTAATTTCATCGAAACCGGCTCGGTTTTTGTCAAAGACGGGAAAACGTACCGCATGCCGTCCAAGCGTCTGCAAAGTGAAATGGCATGGAAATCCGGACTCAGCTTCCGCGGCCGTCCGCAGGTCTTTCATCTGGAAGACGAATATGGCCCAATTCCGCCGGAACGGTTATATCAGCCTTATTTTGGATCCCATTGCCAGCGCTGCGGCGGACAGCTGACCTGCAACGGCTGCACCCACTGCGGGCGCTGTGAGAAAAATCAGACGACGTCAGGACATCCATTGCAGCTTGATCGGATTACCGGAAAGAAGGACTGAACAACGTTAAAAATCGGCGAATTTTCCAAACTGAAGCCGATCTTGATCCGCAAGCTCCGCTGCTGGTTGTCCGGGGACTGGAAGAAAACGGAATGCATCTCAACGGCCCCGATCGTCAAATCATACAGTACGGACTTTGGAATGAAACGGATTCGCAGCGATATCTGACTGAGATTCAGATCCCGGTCCGCAATGAAATTGAAGTTCCTCCTGGCTCAAGAACAGGAGGAATTTTATTTTTCACTTGACTCTCACAACGTGTCAGGGTTTATCGTGAGATCACACGAAAGGAAGGCATCGTGTAGCGCACGTATATCGTCACCCATGACGGCATGCCGATCCTGGCCCTCAAGCCATATTCACCTGGCTTTGACCGTCTGGAAGCGCCGCGGGTGGTCAAACTGGTGTGAGGCGCTGGCAATGAATTTGGAACAATCCGACGAGTTTAACTGAAAAACGAATCTTTTTTTTTATTAAGACCACGGACAGGAAAAGCGCGGCGGCATCAAAAAGAAACTGCCTGAACAGCGTTTTTTTGATCCGGGAAACCAGCGAGGAGAATCCGTTCGCAAATCCTGCCGGAATGGCTTTGGCGCAAACGTTTAGCAAATTCAGTCCGGATTTTGAAAAAGAATGGCAATCGAATACTGTTAACCCTGTGAAAAAGACCTGATTCTTGATCGGCGGGCTGGAACATACACTGTCAAACAGGAGGCGCTGTATGAAAAAGATTGCGGTATTTTTTCTGACGCTGACGTTGTTCTGGACGCCGCTGCACGCGGATGGTTCGTATATTGTGATCAGCGGCAACGACGGCAATGTTCTGGAAGCTGAAAATGAACACGAAGTTCGCTCGATCGCCTCGATCTCAAAAATCATGACCGCGGTGGTCGCGCTGGAAAACGGGGATTACATCGACCAGTGGATTATCGGCGACGAAGTGACGAATGTGACAGGCAGTATGATCTGGATTCAGAAAGGGCAGCAGGTTTCGATGCGTTCGCTGCTTTACGGCATGATGTTAAAGAGCGGCAACGATGCGGCGGTTGCGATCGCCCACCGGGTCGGGGGCGGATCGGTTGAAAAATTCATTCAGATGATGAATGAAAAAGCGGCGGCGCTGGGGATGAAGGATACAGAATTCCATAACCCCAACGGCATGGACGTTGAGGAGGAAGGCAATTATTCCACGGCGTATGATATGGCGCTTTTGATGCAGTACGCGATGACGCTGCCGCAGTTTCGGGAGATCGTTGCGACGCAGTTTTACACAAGCGAATGGGGCTCACGCTGGAAAAATTCCAACAAGCTGCTGAGTAATTTTGAATTCTGTACCGGCGGCAAGACCGGTTTCACCAACAAGGCCGGGGAAACGCTGGTCACCGCAGCGCAGAACGGCGAGCTGGAATACATCGTCGTGACGCTGGCCGTGCCGGACCGCTGGACGTTTCACGAACAAAAGTATCGGAAAGCGATGGAAATGTGCGAGCTGATCACGCTGCAGCCGGCCGGTTCGATCGAACAGGAAGGCTATATCGCTCAGCTGGACCAGCCGTTTGAAGTCGTCGTTAAAAAGGAAGAAGCGGGACAGGGACAGTACACAATGACGCTCGATAAAAGTAAAAATGAGCTGACGCTGTGCTGGACCGATCCTTCGCACACGGTGGTCAAGACACTCCCGGCCGTTAAGCCGCCGCGGAAGTTCTGTTTCTGGAGGTGGTGCGTATGAATCTGATCTGGATCCTGTTGATTCTGGCTTCACTGACGTATGGTCTGTTGACCGGATCAGTCAGTTCTGTGAATCAGGTAATCGTCAACGTCGGCCGCGAGACGCTCGAGCTGGCGCTGCCGTTGGTGGCGGCGACCTGTTTCTGGAGCGGAATTCTCAATATCGCACGGGAGGTCGGTCTGCTGAATATGCTGCAAAAGCTGTTGTCTCCGTTGCTGCGGTTTCTGTTTCCGGATCTGCGCGACGATCCGGAAGCGCTGGGCTACATTGCCGCCAACATTACAATTAATGTATTCGGACTGGGCTCGGCCGCAACGCCCAGCGGCCTTAAGGCGATGGAGTGCATGCAGCGGCACAATCCGGATAAGAAAACCGCCAGCCGTGCGATGGTCACGTTTTTAGTGCTGAACACCGCCGGCGTGACCATCTTGTCAACGACGATCGTTTCGCTGCGCGCGCAGTTCGGCGCGCTGAATCCGACCGATTTCATGCCGCTGGCGATCATTGCGACCAGCTGTGCGTCGATCGGCGGCCTGGCGCTGGATCGGTGGGTGAATTACCGTGGAAAGTAGCCTGTATATTCTGCCGATCTTAATCCTTTTGATCTTCGCGTTCGCCCTGCTGCGGAAGTTCAACGCCTATGATGCGTTTGTCAGTGGCGCAAAAGAGGGACTGTCGTTGTTTGTCACGCTGTTTCCGAGCTTGCTGGCGATGATGTTTGCGGTGTCGCTGCTGCGGGAAAGCGGGCTGTTTACCGTGATGGCCCGACAGCTGGGCAACGTGTTTCCCGCGATTCCTTCGGATATCTTCGCGCTGGCCTTCTTCCGTCCGATCTCCGGCAGCGCGTCGCTGGCAATTCTCGTTGATATCTTGAAAACGCTGGGACCGGACTCGCTGGCCGGCAAAATGGCAAGCGTCATTCAGGGCTCGACGGATACGACGCTCTATGTCATTACGCTCTATTTCTCCTCGGTGGGGGTGAAGAAAATCAAAAATTCGCTGCCAATCGGTTTGTTTGCGGATGTGATCGGCATTGGTGTAGGTATCTGGCTGACGCTGCAATTCCTTGTTTAACGCCGATTTCTCTGTTCTTTCCCGGTCTTGTCTGGTAAAATAAGAAGGCAAAGGATGGAGATAAACGATGGATCGATTACAAAAAATTATTGCGGCCAGCGGTCTGACCTCCCGGCGCAAGGCAGAAGAATGGATTCTGCAGGGACGCGTCAAGGTCGACGGACAGGTCGTAACGGAGCTGGGTGTAAAACCGCGCAAAGGGGCTTTGATCGAAGTTGACGGCAAAGCCATCGCGCGTGAAGATAAAGTCTATTATGTCATGAACAAGCCGAAGAAGGTGCTGTGTACGCTCAATGACGAGCATGACCGGCGGACGGTTGTGGATTTGATGACGGATGTGCCGCAGCGGGTGTTTCCGGTCGGCCGGCTGGACTACGACACGACCGGCGTACTGATCATGACGAACGACGGAGAATTCGCGAATGAAATTATTCATCCCCGCTATCACATCGCCAAGGTATACGAGGTGACGATCAACGGGATTTTGAAAACGGAAGAAATCAAACAGCTGGAACAGGGCGTCGTGCTGGATGATGGAATCAAGACGCTGCCGGCGAAGCTGTGGGTGACGAACAAGGATTTCGCACATGAACAGACGATGTTTGAATTGACGATTCAGGAAGGCCGCAACCGTCAGATCAAGCGGATGCTGGAAGTCTTTGGCTACGAGGTGCGCCGGCTGCATCGGCGCTCGTTGGGCCCGATCACGGTCCGCGGCTTGAATCCTGGCGAATATCGGCTGATGAAACCGTTTGAGGTTAAGCAGCTGCGCCGGCTGGCGAACGAGGGCCGGCTGAAATAATGCGGTACAGTACATTGTTGTGGGATCTGGACGGCACGCTGTATGATTTTGAAAAAAATCAGGAGCGGTCGCTGCGGCGGATCCTGGAGGAATTCGGCGTAGACGCCAGCGAGGAAAATGTGGCGTGTTATCTGCGGATTAATCATCAGCTGTGGTCGGATTACGAGCAGGGGCTGATCGGCAAGCAGGTGATCGAGGATACCCGCTTTCAGCGGACGTTTGACGAACTGGGCGTTGCCGCCGACGGTCTGGCGGCTTCCCGGGCTTACCGCAAACTGCTGATGCAGGGCTACGATCTGCTTGCGGGCGCGCGTGAAATCATGGAAGCACTGCAGGGAAAAGTGGAAATGGACGTCATCACTAACGGCGACGGTCCGACCCAGCGGCAGCGGTTAGCGGGCGCGGACATGGCGAAGTATTTTACACATCTGTTCATTTCGGATGAGCTAGGTGTGCAGAAGCCGCAGGCGGAATTCTTTGCGCCGGTGCTGCGAACCATCGCGGAAAAAGATCCGCGGCAGATTCTGGTGATCGGCGACTCGCTAAGCTCGGATATCGCCGGCGGTCAGGCGGCGGGATTGGATACTTGTTGGTTCAATCCGAAGCATCTGCCGCTGACGTTAAAGCAACAGCCAACCTGGCAGATCGACGCGCTGGATCAGCTGTTGGAAATCTTATAACGATAAAAAGAGAGTTAACAACGGACTTTGTGTCTGGTTCAAGCCGGCAGAAGTTCGTTTTTTTGTGCGGAAAACAGGACTTTCTGAATCCGGACTTGACCCGGTTCAAGAAATTGGGTAAAGTTTTTTTAAGGATTTAATTTGAATCTCAAGGGGAAAGAAAATCAGTCTTAAGGATCGGGGAAATCATCAGCTGGTTGGATGTGTCTGATGATTTTGCGCATAATGTTAAAAAAACTGACAGATGGAGGGCGGAAACATGGAAATCCAGCAGTTGAAATATTTTGTCAGCGCCGTTGAATATGGCAGTATCGTCAAGGCGTCGCAAGCCTTGTTCATCACCCGGCAGACGATCAGCGCCGCGCTGACGCAGCTGGAAAACGAACTGGGTTTCAGTCTTTTAGAAAGGGGAAAGAACGGCGTCGAATTGACGAATGAGGGACGGCTTTTTTACGATCGGATCGCCCGTCAGTTTGATGAATTCAACCAAATTGAAAAGGAAATGAGGGAGTTTTCCAGTCAGTACCGGCTGCCGATCAAACTGGGGATCGTCAGCTGGGCGGATCAGCGGGAAGTCGCCATTTTTGAAAACTGGATTCAGGAACATCCCGAAGTTCAGGCAGAGATTTTGTTTCTGAGCGGAAAGCAAAGCAACGCGATGCTCAAACAGGGCCAGCTGCATTTCTGTCTGACAACCATGCCCAGCGAGGCCAATCTGGACTTTACCAGCGAACAAGTCGCGGAATATCCGCTGATGCTTGCCGTGCATAAAGCCAATCCTTTAGCGCAGAAGACCGTCGTCACCGCGCAGGATTTTCACACCCAGACGATTCTGACGACGACGCTGGGCTATGGCAAGCTGGAATATACCGGTCAGAAATGGATGCCGTTTGAGTTTGAGCAGCGCCAGATCTGCTCGGAAGATCCGCTCTACCTGTATTCGCTGTTGGCGATTAACCGCGGGGTTATGGCCTGCCATGGGCAGAATACGCTGATCAATCAGATGCGGGATATCCGCCTGATTCCTTTTTCCGATGGTTTTACCTTCCCTTATTTTCTGCGGACGTCCTCCGCGACGATGCGGAAACGCCAATATGACGAGGTAGCCCGGGAATTGATCCGCTACCTGAAACAAAATTTATGAACTGATAAATTCGGATGACAGACACTGGTTGTTTTTGCTTCTGTTTCTTTTTTTGCGAGCTTGATAAAATATTATCAAAAAGGAGAGAAAGAAATGAAAGAATATTCACGCAGAGAGTTCATCAAAGGCGCTGCGGCCGGCGCTGCCGGATTAGCCGGCTTATCGCTCATCAGCGGCTGCGGCACGACGCCCGCCGCTGCCCCTCAGAATCAAGAACTGAGCTGGGATCAGGAAACGGACATCATTGTTGTCGGAACGGGCACGGTGATTACCGCCGCGATTGCGGCTTGTGAAATGGGGATTACTTCGATTACCGTATTGGAGAAGGATGAAAATATCTTCGGCGGCACTTCGACTACCTCCGGGGGCGGTTATGCGCTGCCGGGATTCCTGAATGATTTTAAGGAAGAAAACAACGGCGACAGCCGGGAGAAATGTCTGTCCTACATGCAGGCCGTCGGCGAGGACCGGATGAGCCTGACGGTAATGGAATCATTTGTTGATCACGCTCAGGAATATTGCGACTGGACAAAACAGACACTGGGGTGGTCGCGGTTTATCCATTCCGGCGCGCATAATGATTATTACGACCGCTACCCTGACAGCATCGTCGTCGGACGCGGTTCGGCATTTCCGTTGGACGCGGACAACCAGATGATGATGGCCGGCGCACAATGGAAGCAATATCGGGAATATGTTGAAACGCATGATCAAATTCAGCTGATGATGGGCACTGCGGCAGAGGAGCTGATCGCCGATGAGAACCACAAGGTCATCGGTCTGGTGGCGCGGCAGGGCGAAAAAACGCTGCGGATCAAAGCGAATAAGGGTGTGATTTTAGGCACCGGCGGATTTGACTACAATGAAGCGATGCGCCGGAATCATCTGTCCTTCCCGTTGTATCGTTCCTGTTCCAGTCCTAACAACACCGGCGACGGTCAGAAGATGGGCGCTCGATTGGGCGCACAGCTGGCGCTGATGGACCGTTATCTGGGCGTGCCGTTTGTTTACGACAACCCGGTGTGGAACGAAGGCGACGACCGCAACTACGGAATTATGGCGACGTCCGCGCTGGCGGATTGGGCGTGTTATCTGAAATTTCCGCATGCCATCTGCGTCAATGCCAGAGGCGAACGTTTTGCGGATGAAAGCCGCGAATATGATGTGTTCAGCCGGGCCTTCAGCGCCTACGACACAGGAACGCTGAAGTATGCGAATATTCCGGGATACTTCATTTGCGATGCGGATTATACATCGCAGTTTAAACTGCCGGGCGGGGCAACGATCGACGCGCTGCCGGACTACATCACCCGCTATGACACTCTGGAAGCTCTGGCTGAAGGTATGGGCATCGACAAAGAAGGGTTGTTAAAGCAAGTCGAAGCGTTTAACGGGTATGTGGACGCCGGGGTTGATCCGCAATGGCACCGCGGCGAAAGTGAAAACGCACTGCGGACGCTGCAGTCGAATACTTATGTAGCGCTGCCGGAGGCCGATTTCTCTCAGTTTACGACGCTGACGGCAACCTTGGGGAAAATTGAAAAGGCGCCGTTCTATTGCTGCCGGTATGTGCCGGGAACCTGCGGAACGCGCGGTGGTTTGTTGACCGACGGCAACGCGCAGGTGCTGGATCAGGACAACAACGTGATTGAAGGCTTATATGCCGCGGGCACCTGTTCCACCGGTGTTGCCGGTTATTGGGCAGGGGGAGCCTGCATTTCGCAGGGCTGCGTCATGGCCTATGTTGCGGCAAAGCATTTGGCGGGAAAATAATTGATACCAGTTTGGCGAAAAGAAGCGCTGATGATCTGGAAAAACGGGAAGCAGGAAGACGTTTGATCCTGAAACGAAGGAAAAGAGATCTGAACGTTTAAAAGACAAATTGAAAAACCAGAATAAAAAAAGAAGACTTTGGCAGAGTGAAACCTCTGAGAAGTCTTCTTTTTAATCAGCGAGATCCCCGGCCAGACAATGCGTGTCGCAGTCAAGTTACAGAATGTCCTTTTTAGGCGGAAGCCGGAAGGACAGAAACAGCTTGCCCAAAATCTGATCCCATCCCTGATCCTCCGGCTCGATGATCCGCAGCTGCGTTTCCGTACGCAGATGATCAATGATCAGCATGGTGTTTTCCGGTTGATTTTCAACCTGTAAAAGCAGCACCGTCACCTGAGGACTGACCTCGGCCTGACTTAACAGCGTGCCGCGGATGCAACCCCAGCGCAGCTCATATTTTAACTTCTTTACGACCTCCAGATAGGGCAGGGTTAAGCAGTAACGCGTCGTTTTCATGCGTTTTCTTTCAACAGATCGCCGATCACGGCTTCTTCCGGATCAATATAGATCGTTTTGTAACTGGTCAGCGAGACGAAGCCCGGTTTGGCGCCGGGAACCCGCTTGAGATTTCGGATTGGGCAATAGTTGACCGGGACGCTGCTGGAATAGCGGCCTTTGGAGTAATAGGCTGCCACCATCGCGGCCAGCCGCAGCGTTTCCTCGTCAGGCTGTTCGCAATCCAGCACGACATGCGAACCATGGAAATCCTTGGCATGGAACCACAGGTCGTTTTTGCGCGCCAGCTTGAACGTCAGCGCTTCGTTCTGAAGGTTATTCTTGCCGAAATATAACGTGACGCCGTTTGCCAGAGGGATCGCCGTGATCGCCGGCAGGGCCTTCGCCTTTTTGCGGTTGCGGCGGATTTTCGACTGGATCGGCTTCATGTAGCCTAACGCCGCCAGCTCCTCGCGGATTTCGCGGGCATCTTCAAAATTGGCCAGTTCCAGCTGCTGCTCAAGACCCTCGAAATACTCGATCTCTTTCTCGCACAGGCCGATCTGTTCCAATAAATGCTCCTGACCCTTTTTTCCTTTGTTGTATTTCTGAAAACACTTTTTCGCATTGCCGCGTCCGTCGAAGCGGACGTCCAGATCGATTTTGACCTGCCCGCTCTGATCGAAGGTGGTCAAGGTTGCCGACGGCGTGCCTTTGGGAATATTTTGCCCATACGCATATAACAGATCGCCGTATTCCCGCCACTTTTCGCAATCCAGCGCTTCCTGCATCGCGTCGAGCAGCTTCGGCAGCTTCTGGCGGTAATGCTTGAGCTGCTTGCGGACAAACTTGAACAGATCGCCGGTCATCTGCCGGATGCGGTCTTTTTCTTCCTTATGATAATACAGGACGTCCATGCCCTCCATCAGCGGATATTCCTTGGCCGGCTGTTCATACTGGGTCAGCGGAATCAGATGAAACTGTGTTTCCTTAGGCGTGTTAGTGATGAACAGCGAATCGCTGCTTTCGATCTGCTTCATGATCGCCGGGAAGGTTTCGCCCCGGCGCATCCGCGTTTCGACCTCCCGCCCAAGCAGCGGAGAGAAGCCGTCAAACTGCTGGTGCAGCGGCTGTTGCGGATCGACGGTCTGCGCTGTAAATGGATCCTGTTTCACCGGCTGTTCCGGGAGTGTGAACTGCGCGCCCGGCTGAATCGTTCGCTTGGTGTTTTCAAACGGCGGAATCCGCTTGAGCGCATCGAGAATCCGGTTGTTTTCATCGACGAGGATGACGTTGGCATATTTGCCCATCAATTCAACGTACAGCTTGCGGAAGACCTTATCGCCGATTTCATTGCGCAGCGAAACCTCCATCACAAGCCAGCGATCCAGCCCGCCCTGTTGGACAGAGAGAATTAAGCCGCCCTCCAGATGCTTGCGCAGAAGCATGACGAAATGCGACGGCTCCTCCGGGGTCGGATAGGTGCAGTCGGTGAGATTGATGCGGTTGTATTGCGAATGACAGGAAATCAGTAAATTCTTTTTCTCACGCTGGGTACGCAGGTGAAACAACAGCTCCGTATTGGAGATCTGATGGATTTTATTGATTTTGCAGGGAAGTATTTCCTGAAACTGCCGGCACAGCGCGTGCAGCAGGAGTCCGTCTAAAGCCATGGTGATCAACCTTTCCAAAATGTGTTCCTATTATACCATGATTCTGATAAAATCCCAAACCGGACCGGCCGTGGAATTCGTTGACAATCCTGGGGAAGCTTTGTATTATTAAACCAGGACAAAAGGAGGAAGGAAGCATGAAAAAGGGGTTGCTGATCGTGCTGAGCGGACCGAGCGGAGTCGGGAAGGGGACGATTCTGAAGGAGTTCGTGAATGATCCGGAATTAAACCTGGCGTATTCGGTTTCCATGACGACCCGCAAAATGCGTCCGGGGGAAGTCGAAGGCGTAAATTATAACTTTGTCGACCGGCCGGCCTTTGAACAGGCGATCCGCGAGGGCGAGCTGCTGGAATATGCGGAGTTTGTCGGGAATTATTACGGCACGCCGCTGAAAAACGTCGAAAAGCTGCGCGCTGAGGGGAAGAATGTGCTGCTGGAAATCGAGGTGCAGGGCTGCCAGCAGGTCATGGAGAAATGTCCGGACGCGCTGACGATTTTCATTATCCCGCCGAGCATGGATGAGCTGGAAAAGCGGATCCGCGGGCGGGGAACCGAGCCGGAGGAGATCGTGCAGCAGCGCTTGAGCAAGGCGAGCCGGGAGATGGAGCTGGTCGATCAGTACAAGTTCATCGTCTGCAACGAAGACCCGAAGCTGGCGGCGTCGATCATTTCTTTAATCATAAAACGACACATGGAATAGAGGAACCGAAAGACACGGTTCTTCTTTTATTTTGATCGCCGGCGCATGCAAATTATTTATTCTTTAAGCAATATGACAATTTGATTAAATTATTCAAAAACATCGTGAAAGCGGTTGACACTGAAAGCGAAAATAGCTATCATAAAGTCAGCGTAAAGGGTCATTCGCGGGAGTGATTCTGCGTGAAAGGGAGGTTTCAGTATGGCTGAAGCAAAAGAGTTTTTCTCAGCCGCCAAGCACGCTCTTCAAGAGGTTAAAAACACTCAGAGAGAAGCGGTTTACGAAGCGGCGAAAATGATGGGCGACTGCATGCTGGAAAACGGTCTTGTCCAGTTGTTCGGATTGGGACATGGACTGGCGTTTTCCATGGAACTGGGGTATCGTGCCGGCGGGTTGATGCCGTTCCACCAGATCAAAATGGAGGATTTGCTGCTGCGCGGCGTCGTTTCCCCGGAAGAAGCGAACCAGCCTGATTTCAACGACCGCACGGATTTAGCGGATAAATTGTGGAACATGTACAATATTGACGATCATGACATGTTCATCCTGATTTCCAATCCAGCCAACAACGGCGTCATCGTCGAATTCGCAAAGAAAGTAAAAGAAAAAGGCCGCAAGCTGATTGTTGTGACCTCCAAGGCGGAAGCGGAGACTTCGGTTTCACGTCATCCGTCCGGCAAAAAACTGACTGATTATGCCGATTTGATTCTGGATAATTGTGCGCCGAGCCCGGATATGGTGGTCACGCTGGAAAACGGTCAGAAGATCAACCAGGTCTCGACGGTCACCGGCAACGTGATCGCGCAGATGCTGTGTGCTGAAACGTATCGTTATCTGACCGGACTGGGCCATGACTGCCCGGTTCTGCTGAGCGCCAATGTCAAGGGTGCCGATGTCCATAACCGCGAAATCTCAGACGTATATCTGGGACGCTGGAATTCCTAGGAGGTGCGCTCATGAGAGAAATTAATATGGATTTATTCTATGAAGAAATGCTGAAGGTTGTCGATGTTCTGGAAGGCAAGGAAATGGACAACATCCGCAAGGCTTCCGAGGTTTGCGCTGAAACGATCGCCCAGGGCGGCGTTGTGCATGTCTTTGGTTCTGGTCATTCCGTGGGCTTCGGGATGGAGCTGGCCGGCCGGCCGGGTTCGTTAGTGCCGTTTCATACGATTGTGACCAGCGATTTCGTTCTGCATGGCAAGGTTTCGTTAGCGGAATTTAAGGATCCGGACAACATTTTTGAACGTCGTGCGGATATTGCGGACCGGCTGTATGATTTATACGACATCCGCCCGCAGGACAGCTTTATCATTATATCCAACTCCGGGATTAACGGCGTTGTCATCGACTTTGCGATCAAGGCAAAGCAGGAAGGCCATAAGGTCATCGTTGCGACCAGCTGGCAGCATACCAGTGCGGAAGCCAGCCGTCATCCAAGCGGCAAGAAGCTTTATGAGATGGGCGACGTGGTCATCGACAACTGCGGGCCGCAGGGCGACGCGTTGATTGAAACAGGCAAGATCGAAAAGATCTGTTCGATTTCTTCGATCACCGGCGCGTTTATCGCGCAGTCGATTACGACGGAAACCTGCCGTCTGTTAAGCGAGAGAGGCGTGGAGCTGCCGCTGCTGCTGAGCGAAGACAGCGAAGAAAACCGCAGGCATAACGCAGAATTAAGACAGAAATACGTGGGCCGTATTTAATAAAGGAAAAGGGAGGTACTAAATATGTACAATTTTGAATACATGAACAAGGTCGAAGAACTGCTGCACAAAGTGGATGATACCAACAAGGAAAAAATCCAGGAGCTGGCTGTCAAGTTCGCCGACAACATCAAGAACAATCACATCATCCATGTCTTTGGTACAGGTCATTCGCACATGATCGGCATCGAACTGTTCTGCCGTGCCGGCGGACTGGGCAATGTCAACGCGATTCTGGATCCGGATGCACTGACGAACTTCGGCGCTCGCCGCAGCGGTGCGATGGAAAAGGTTTCCGGTTTGGCGGATGTTATTTTTGATCAGTACAAGATTGACAAAAACGACATCATGATCATCATTTCCAACTCTGGCCGTAACGCGGTTCCGGTTGAAATGGCCATGCGCTGCCAGAAGGAAGGCGTCTACACGATCGCGCTGACGAACCTGCATCAGTCGCAGAACACGACCAGCCGTCATCCAAGCGGCAAGCGTCTGTTTGAATGTGTTGACTGCATTCTGGACAACTGCGTACCTGACGGCGACGCGCTGATGAATGTCGGCGGCGTAGCGACGGGCCCGGGCAGCACGATTTCCAGCATCTTCGTTCTGGATACGATCGTAAACGAAGCGTTAAAGATCCTGGCGGCAGAAGGCTGCGAACTGCCTGTTTTCCAGAGCCAGAACGTCGATGGCTTCAACAACGATGCGATCTACGCGAAGTACGAAGACCGCGTAAAACATTTCTAAGCAATAAGTTAAGGAACTCCGCGGAGTTCCTTTTTTAACAACCTGATTTTCATCACGAATCAAGGAATTGCAGAAGGGCTAGGCCATAGCATTATTTCTAAAATTACGTTACAATATTCCCTAGATACAGAAAGGGATGGCAATATGGTAAATAAACCGATCCTGCAAGGAACGCACAACACCCGCGAGTTAGGGGGCTATCCGCTTAAGGATGGTGGACAGACAAAGAGAAATCGGTTCCTTCGCAGCGATTCTTTATGCGGTTTAACGCTGGAAGACCGGCAAGTTTTAAAGGAAAAAGGATTATCGTTAGTCGTTGATTTACGCTCTGAGTTTGAACAGGAACAAGCGCCGGATCCGAAGCTGGGCGTAGAGCATCTGAGCTTTCCGCTGTTGGACCAGGTGAATTCCGGGATGAGCGCCTCGGGTTTTCCCTCCGATATGGGTCAGGTTTATATCGGCTTACTGGATCACAGTCAGAATACGATAAAAAGAGTATTTGAAGCGATGGCGGACACCGCAGGGTGTATTCTGTTCCATTGCACGGCAGGCAAGGACCGCACAGGCGTTACGGCAATGCTGCTGCTGGACTTGGTCGGGGCAGAGGAAGACCTGATCGTTGAGGATTACGCGGCAACCGCTTTGTATCTGAATCCACATTTGAAGGATCAGCTGGCAATGCTGAAAAAGATGGGAATCAAGGATCCGGACGCCGTTTTGGGATCGCCGAAATCCAACATGATCCGCACATTGGACCATTTGCGGAAAACGTATGGATCGGCTGAAAAATATTTAAGACAGATCGGCCTCAGTGATGCTAAAATAGAAGTATTGAAAGAATCATTGCGGGAAAGGGTGGAGTGAAAATGGATAAGCATACGCAAACGCTGCGGTGGACGCAGATGCTGCAGGCGAAGAAAAAGCTCGAAGACCATCAGTTTCAAGTCGATCTGTTTCCGACACAAAAAGAATGCCTTGAATATTTGAAGGGGCTGCTGAAAGATCAGGTATCGGTCAGCGTTGGCGGGTCCATGACGTTATTTGAAACCGGCATTCTTGATTTTCTGGAAAACAATCAGGACATACAATATCTGGATCGTTATCACAGCGATCATCCGCACGAGATTTATCACGCGGCGCTGTCCTGCGATTATTTTCTGACCAGCACCAACGCCGTTACGATGACAGGTGAATTATACAATGTGGACGGCAATGGAAACCGCGTTGCGGCCATGATTTATGGGCCGGAACACGTGTTGGTCATCGCCGGCGCCAACAAGATCGTCAAGGATCTGCAGGCAGCTCAGGATCGTGTAAAGACCCTTGCGGCTCCGGCCAACTGTGTTCGTTTAAATAAGGATAATCCGTGCACAAAGATCGGGTATTGCGCCGATTGCCAATTACCGACCCGGATTTGTTCCGCCGCGGTTACGCTGCAGCGCAGTCATGTTCCAGGACGCATTCATGTCTTGTTGATCAACGAAGATCTCGGTTACTAATTCAATATTTTTCAGGCGGTCGATTTCGGCCGCTTTTTTATGACAATCCATCCGCATAAAGAAGGCGACAGAAGTTTGTCAGACTGGCTGAGAATCGACCCTTGAAAAGTGGAAACGAAGTCACTTCCTTTCAGTAACGCTATGTGAAAGTAGAAACAATCCCGTTTGTTTCTTGACATTTCCGGGTGAACTTTGTATCCTTTAAACGATTCTTGTCGAAAGGGGAGATCGAATGAACTGGTATGTACTGTTTGTCCGCGGCGGCATGGAAGAAAAAATCCGCGATTTTTTTCTCAGCCAGGGACTGCATGCCTTCATTCCGAAGATGAAGGTCGTCTTCAGAAAACAGGGAATCTCCGAACTCGTCGAAAAGATTATGTTCCCCGGCTATCTGTTCATTGAAAGCGAGCTGGAACAGGCGGCGATGGATGAACAGATTAAAGAACTGCGGATGCAGAAAACGGGAATCGTCAAGCTGCTGAAATTCGATAAAGAAGGAACCCCGGCGCTGCGCAGCGAGGAGAAGGACTATCTCGAGCGGCTGCTGGGCAAAAATAAGGAGCTGGAACACTCCACCGGTCTGATTCAGGGCAATCAGGTCATCATTACCGAAGGCCCGCTGCAAGGCTTCGAGTCGCAGATCGTGAAGATCGACCGGCATAAGCGGAGAGCAGTGCTGGAACTGGAGCTTTGCGGTCAGCCGACGCGCGTCAGCGTTTCGCTGGAAATTGTTCAAAAGATTGATTAAGGGCAGGAGAAATTCCTGTCTTTTACTTTTGTTATGACGAGGATGCTGGTATAATAAAAGACAGTTTTGAAATGGGGGATACCATGTCGATCGAACACTGCATACTGCCTGAGCATTACCGCTCGCTGCTTAACCAGAAAGAAACCCAGATGGCGATCAAGCTTGTCAAGGATACCTTTGAACGCAAGCTGGCGGACAACCTGCGCCTGATCCGCGTCAGCGCCCCGCTGTTTGTTGAAGCCGCCAGCGGTCTTAACGACAACCTCAACGGCGTGGAGCGCCCGGTCCACTTTGACGTCAAGGAAACGCAGACGGAAGCGGAAATCGTTCATTCGCTGGCGAAATGGAAACGGCTGGCGTTAAAACAATATGACTTTGGTCCCGGCGAGGGCTTATATACCGATATGAACGCGATTCGCCGCGACGAAGATCTGGACAATCTGCATTCGATTTACGTCGATCAGTGGGATTGGGAAAAAATCATCCTGCGGCCTCAGCGGACGCTGGAGCAGCTGGAAGAAACCGTCCGCCTGATCGTGCGCAGCTTAAAGGAAACCGACGAGGTGCTGTGCGCCAATGTGCCGCAGATCACGCCGATCATTGAAGAAAAAGTCAAGTTTATTACCGCGCAGGAACTGTTGGACCGCTATCCGTCGTTGACGGCGAAGCAGCGGGAAGACGCGGTCACGAAAGAATACGGCACGGTCTTTATTGAACAGATCGGCGGACTGCTGAGCAATGGTCAGCCGCATGACGGGCGGGCGCCGGACTATGACGACTGGCAGCTCAACGGCGACTTGCTGATCTGGGACGCCGTTTTGAATAGGGCGATGGAAATCTCATCCATGGGCATCCGTGTCGATGAGGCCAGCATGATCGATCAGTTGAACAAGGCCGGCTGTCCCGAACGCTCGGTGCTGCCGTTTCACCGCGCGTTATTGGCGGGGGATCTGCCGTTAACGATGGGCGGCGGCATCGGTCAGAGCCGGATCTGTATGCTTCTTTTGCATAAGGCGCACATCGGCGAAGTCCAGGCTTCGCTGTGGCCGCCGATCATGCGCAAGCTGTGCCACGATAACGGAATCGAGCTGCTTTAATAAAGCCGCGGCCATTCAATTCAATTACAACACAAGGAAGGAACCCTATGGAAATTTTTAATCTTATTTTACTCCTGTTTTTTGCCGGTGCGTGCGTCTGGCTGATCCGGATTCTGCTGCGGCAGAAGAAAGCGATTCAGATTTACTGCTGCTTCTGGACGGCGTCGCGGATTATGATCCTGATCGCCGCTTCACTTTGCTTTCTGCCGTTTCTGGCGCTGGACTTCAGTCCGATGACGGTGCTGCGCTCGGTCTTAATGGCGGTGGTCATCATCATGTTCGCGCTGATCAGCGACGGCTTAGGCAGCGACGGCTTCATGTATATGGGCAGCGCGGTGCCGTTTGACGCGATTACTGAATATGATGTGAAGGAAGTCAAGAATAAATGCAAGGTTGTGATGACGGTCAAGGAAGTGGACAAGAAGGGCAAAACCTCGTTGACACAGCTGACGTTTGACTTTAAGAAAGAACAGAAGGACGAGGTCGCCAATCGTTTAAAAGCGGCGATCGGCAAAAAATACCGCCGGATGAAGCTGGAGCGTTAAGGCTCTTGCTTCTTTTTTTCTGTGGGTATTGCGGCTCTGTCGTCTGAGCTTTCCGGCTTCGATATTTTCATCCTTATATTATAAGACAGCGAAATATTATAAGACAGCTTACCCTGCGGCAGACAAAGCCGTCTCCGCCGGCAGCATCGCGGTAGCCTCCAACCACAGTACGTTTCTTTCGATGACGCTGGAAAAGGGAAAGATCAACGCCAGCTTTGCCGACGCTGAGGCAGCAGCGCCCCGAAGCTTGCCTCAATTTTAGGTAAAATCTCAACAAAACCGAAGAAAAAGCCTTTTTTTGCCTGCGTGTTTATGGTATTATATCCGCGTGAAAGGTGACTGGTGAGCAATGACAACGATGAGCATTTCCATGGAGGATACTTTTCATAAAAATCAAAATTAAGCATGGGTGTTTTGCACCTGTGTTTTCTTTTTGACGTCTTGGTGATTTTGTATAATCGTGGGAATAAGGCTCACAAGTTTCTACCTTGCTGCCGTAAACGGCAAGACTACAAAACGAAGACTTTTTTGTTTTTGTTTTGTAGACATTGGAGGTTCTCTGATGTCTTTTTCTATTTCTAAATTCAAGGAGGAGTATGAAAATGGAAGAAAAAGCAGTAGTTGGGATCGTCATGGGTTCAATGAGCGATTATGAGGGAAACGTTTCATTCACCTGTGAAACACTGGAATCCTTCGGTATTCCGTATGAAAAGATCGTGCTGAGTGCGCACCGCACACCGGATGAAACGATCGAATATGCAAAAACGGCATATGACCGCGGATTAAAGGTGATCATCGCGGCTGCCGGAGGCGCGGCGCACCTGGCGGGTGTGATCGCCGGCTGCTCAACACTGCCGGTAATCGGCATCCCGATGAAGACCAGTACGCTCGATGGTCTGGACAGCCTGCTTTCCATCGTTCAGATGCCGGCCGGGGTTCCAGTAGCGACTGTTGCGATCGGCAAGGCCGGATGCAAAAACGCGGCTGTGCTGGCGGCGACGATGCTGGGGGCGTTTGATCCGGAAATGCACAAGAAGATCGAAGCGCACAAAGCGGACATGAAGAAAAACGTCTTAGAAAATATGAAATTCTAGAAATGGAGAATACCATGAGTTTGATAAACAAGCGCATCTTTGTAGAAAAGAAAGACCGCTTCCGCACGGAGGCCCAGGATCTGTATAACGAATTAAAGGAAAATCTGCAGCTGAGCGCCGAAGGTCTGCGGCTGTTCAACATTTACGATATCTTCGATATTGACAGCGAAGATTATGAAAAGGCTAAGAAAACCGTCTTTACCGAGGTCATGACCGACACGCTTTACGAAACACTGGATTGTCAGGGCAAGACGGTCGTCGTCTGGGAAACTCTGCCGGGTCAATATGATCAGCGCGCCGACAGCGCGATGCAGTGCATCAAGCTGCTCAATCCCGCTTCCGCCTGCCGGATTACGACCGGAAAGCTGATGATGCTGGAAGGGGAGGTCGACGGCGAAATGCTGAAGAAAATCGAAGCCTACGTCATCAATCCGATCGAATCCCGTGTCAAGGATCTGTCCCGCCTGGCGGTCGATCAGAATGTCGACGTCAAGCCGTTGGAACAATTCCCGCATTTCATTGAGATGGACGCCGCACAGATTCAGGCGTTTGTGAAAGAACACGGCTTAGCGATGAGCGAAGCTGATCTGGCGTTGGTTCAGCGCTATTTCCTCGAAGAAGAAAAGCGAAATCCGACGGAAACAGAAATCCGCGTGCTCGATACCTATTGGTCCGATCATTGCCGGCATACGACGTTTGAAACCTGCTTGAAGAACGTGACGATCACGACCGACCGCTTTGGCGAGCAGATTCAGCAGGCCTATGACCGCTATCTGCAGCTGCGGCATGGGTGCAATCGGGATGAGAAGCCGCAGACGTTAATGGACATGGCGACGATCAACGCGCGCGACCTGCGCCGTCAGGGAAAATCGCCGGAGGTTGAGGTCAGCGAGGAAATCAATGCCTGCAGCGTTTTTATCGACGTCGATCACGACGGTCAGACTGAAAAATGGCTGCTGATGTTCAAGAATGAAACACATAACCACCCGACTGAGATCGAACCATTCGGCGGTGCTTCCACCTGCATCGGCGGGGCAATCCGCGATCCATTAAGCGGACGCAGCTACGTCTATCAGGCGATGCGCGTCAGCGGCTGCGGCAATATTTTAGAGAAACTGGAAGACACGATTCCGGGCAAGCTGCCGCAGAAAGTGATCTCCAAGAAAGCGACGCACGGCAATTCTTCATACGGCAACCAGATCGGTCTGCCGACGACGCATGTCCGTGAAATCATCCATCCGAGCTATGTCGCCAAGCACATGGAAGTCGGCGCGGTCGTCGGGGCGGCGAAGGCGGAAAACGTTGTGCGCCAGTCTCCGGAAGCAGGCGACGTCGTCATTCTGTTGGGCGGCAAGACCGGCCGCGACGGCATCGGCGGGGCGACCGGGTCCTCGAAGGAACACAATTTAAAATCCTTAGAAGTCTGCGCCAGCGAAGTCCAGAAGGGCAACGCTCCGGAAGAACGCAAGATCCAGCGGCTGTTCCGCAATCCGCAATGCACCCGTCTGATCAAGAAATGCAACGACTTCGGCGCCGGCGGCGTCTGTGTTGCGATCGGCGAACTGGCTGACGGATTGGAAATCCATCTCGATCAGGTCCGCACGAAATATGCCGGCTTAAACGCAACGGAAATTGCGATCAGCGAAAGTCAGGAACGGATGGCCGTTGTCGTCCGGGCGGCGGATGAAGCGAAGTTCATTCAGCTGGCCGCGGAAGAAAATCTCGAAGCTTACCGTGTGGCGGAAGTCACCGATACCGCCCGTTTAGTCATGAAGATGAACGATCAGACGGTCGTCGATCTGGCACGCCGGTTTATCGACACCAGCGGCGTGCGTCAGGAAGCCGACGTGGAGATTGCCACGCTGGAAGGCGCCAATCCATTTGGCTGTGATAAGCCGTTAACCAAAGAGGCAATCCTGGCGACAATGGCGGAACCGAACGTCTGCTGCCAGAAGGGCTTGGGCGAAATGTTTGACGCGTCGATCGGCTCGACGACGGTCTTAATGCCTTACGGCGGCAAGACGCAGCTGACGCCGGCTCAGGCGTCTGTTCAGAAGCTGCCGGTTCTGGACGGCAAGACGACGACCTGCAGCGTGCTGACCTACGGCTTTAATCCGCGAATCATGGAATACTCGACCTATGTCGGAGCGATGGACAGCGTGCTGGAATCCATGGCCAAAACGGTGGCCTGCGGCGGCGATTGGGAACGGATCCATTTCTCGTTCCAGGAATATTTTGAACGGCTGAATCAGGATCCGCAGCGCTGGGGTAAGGTGACTGAAGCGCTGCTGGGCGCAATGCAGGTGCAGGACTATTTCCAGAAGGCCGCGATCGGCGGCAAGGACAGCATGTCCGGCACGTTTAACGACAAGCACGTCGTGCCGACGTTGATTTCCTTTGCCTGCAGCGATGCGAAGACAAACAATATCATTACCCCGCAGCTGAAAACTCCGGGCAACCGTCTGGTTGTCTTCAAGCCACAGATCAGCGAGGAGGGACTGCCGGAGCTGTCCAGCTATAAGACGATGTTTGCGGCGGTCAGCGAAGGGATCCGTCAGGGCACGATCGTTTCCGCCTATGTCGGGGAAGAAGGCGGCGCGCTGGCAGCCTTGTTCAAGATGAGCTTCGGCAACCGCCTGGGCTTTGCCATCGAGGGCGGTCAGGAGCTTCTGCAGCTGCAGCCGGGATTGATCGTCGCGGAAGTTACGCCGCAGTTTGCGGATGAGCGCGCGGCGGTGATCGGTGAAGTGAAGGCCGAGCCGCAATACCTCATCAATGAATTGAAGCTGAGCCAGGACGAAGTGCTGGCCGCCTGGATGGGGACGCTCGGTTCGCTCTATCCGGTTTACAGCAAGGGCGAAGCGCAGACGCTGCCGATCCGCGATCAAAAGCGTAAGCAGGATTACCTCTGCCGCCAATCCAGCGCGGAGGTCCGCGTCCTGATTCCGGTTTTTCCGGGCAGCAACTGCGAATACGACACCCGCCGGGCGTTTGAGGAAGAAGGCGCGAAGGTTACGATCTTTGTGTTCCGCAATCAGAACGAACAGGCGATCTTCGATTCCATCGATCAGATGGCCGCGCTGCTGGACAACAGTCACATCCTGGCGATTCCGGGCGGCTTCTCCGCCGGCGACGAGCCTGACGGTTCGGCGAAGTTTATCGTCAACATCCTGCAGAATGAGAAGATCAAAGCGGCGGTAACCCGCCTGCTGGACCGTGATGGTCTGATCTTAGGCATCTGCAACGGCTTCCAGGCGCTGATCAAATCCGGACTGCTGCCGTATGGCGAAATCCGCACGCTGGACGAAACCAGTCCGACGCTGACCCGCAACCACATCAACCGGCATATCTCCAGCGTCGTCAGAACCCGCGTCGCCAGCACCTGCTCCCCATGGCTGCAGGGCCTGGAATGCGGCGAAGTCTATTCGATACCGGTGAGCCACGGCGAGGGCCGGCTGGTCGCGGATGAGGCGATGATCGAGCAGCTGTTTGCCAACGGTCAGGTCGCGTTCCAGTATTGCGATGAAACCGGCACGCCGACGATGGATCCGACAGCCAACCTCAATGGTTCCGACTGGGCGATCGAGGGTCTGGTTTCCCCGGATGGCAAGGTTTTGGGAAAAATGGGTCATTCCGAGCGTTACTTCACGGATGTCTTTAAAAATATTGACGGAGAAAAGAAACAGAATATTTTCGCCAACGGGGTAAATTACATCCGGGGCAAGGGAGGAAAAGCATGAGCACACAGTACGAAAAGGCCGGGGTATCCCTGGAAGCAGGGTATGAATCAGTACGGCTGATTAAGAAACACATTGAGAAAACCCGCCGCTTCGGCATGATGGGCGGCATCGGCAGCTTCGGCGGCATGTTTGATTTAAGCGCGCTGAACATGAAGGAACCGGTGCTGGTCAGCGGTACCGACGGCGTCGGCACCAAGCTGAAGCTGGCCTTTATGATGGATAAACACGACACGGTCGGACAGGACGTCGTCGCAATGTGCGTCAACGACATCATCGCGCAGGGCGCCGAACCGTTATTCTTCCTCGATTACATCGCGGTGGGTAAAAACCATCCGGAGAAAATCGAGCAGATCGTCAAGGGTGTAGCCGAGGGCTGCGTGCTGGCCAACTGCGCGTTAGTCGGCGGGGAAACGGCGGAGATGCCGGATATGTATGATGAAGAGGATTACGATATCGCGGGCTTTACGGTCGGTGCGGTGGAAAAATCCAAAATGATCACCGGAGAGAAAACCAAAGCGGGCGATGTGGTGATCGGTCTGGCTTCCAGCGGCGTGCACTCCAACGGCTTCTCGTTAGTCCGCAAGATTGTTCTGAAAGATAACCACCTTGATTTGAACACGAAGTTTGACGAATTGCAGGACTCCCTGGGAAATACGCTGCTGACGCCGACACGGATTTACGTCCGTCCGGTGCTGGAGGTGCTGAAGCAGGTCGATGTCCACGGCGTCGCGCACATCACCGGCGGCGGATTTTACGAGAACATGCCGCGCTGCCTGAACCCGGGCTTAGGCATTGAGATTCATCGCGGCACGTGGGAAGTGCTGCCGATCTTCCATGTTCTGCAGCAGCTTTCCGGCATGGAAGAAAAAGAAATGTACAACGTCTTCAACATGGGGATCGGCATGATTCTGGTCGTCGATCTGGCAGATGCGGACGCGGCGTTGGAAATCTTAAAAGCTCAGGGTGAAAAGGCCACGGTCATCGGTGTGGTGACCGATCAAGAAGGGATTGACATTCAATGAAGCGCATCGCCGTCTTCGCTTCCGGCACCGGCACGAACTTTGAAGCGATCGCCGACGCGATCGAAGCCGGTCAGCTGAACGCGGAAATCACGTTGGTCGTCGTCGATAAGCCAAATGCGCCGGTCATTGAAAAAGCGCAGAATCGCGGCATTGACGTGTTCGCGTTTAATCCGAAGGACTATCCGTCCAAGCCGGATTACGAACGTGAGATCATCGCCCGCTGTCAGGCTCACGGCGTGGAGTGGATCGCGCTGGCCGGGTATATGCGGCTGTTGTCGCCGGTGATGCTGGAAGCGTATGATCAGCGGATTGTGAATATCCATCCCTCGCTCTTGCCGGCGTTTAAAGGCAAGGACGCGATCGGGCAGGCGATTGAATACGGCGTTAAGGTGATGGGCGTGACGATCCATTATGTCGACGCGTCGATGGACGGGGGACGGATCATCGCTCAGCGTGCCTTCGCGGTGCAGCCGCAGTGGAGCAAGGAAGAAATTGAAGCGCAGGTGCATGCGATCGAGCATGTCCTGTATCCGGAAACGTTAAAAACGCTGGTGGAGGAATAAAGAAGCTATGGCAAAAGTATTGGTGATTGGCGGCGGCGGGCGCGAACATGCGCTGGCCTGGAAATTCGCGCAGAGCCCGCAGGTGGAAAAAGTCTATGCGGCGCCGGGAAATCCCGGCATGGCGGCGGTAGCCGAATGCGTAGCCATTGGTGTGCTGGAATTTGACAAGCTGATCGCGTTTGTTAAAGAAAAGGCGATCGACCTGACGTTCGTCGGCCCGGAAGTTCCGCTCTGCGAAGGAATTCAGGACGCGTTTGCGGCCGCGGGGCTGGCTGTGTTTGGGCCAAGCAAGGCGGCGGCCCGGCTGGAAGGCAGTAAGGTGTTTTCCAAAGCAATGATGCATAAATACAACATCCCGACCGCGGCGTATGCCAGCTTTTCCGATTATGAAGAAGCGAAAACGTATTTAGAGAAGCAGCCGGTTCCGGTTGTTTTAAAGGCGGACGGCCTGGCTGCGGGCAAGGGCGTCATCATCGCCCAGACGCAGGAACAGGCCCAGGCCGCGCTGAAAGAAATGATGTGCGAGGGTCTGTTCGATCAGGCCGGATCTTCGGTGGTCATTGAGGAATACTTAGAAGGCGAGGAGTTCTCGCAGTTGGCGTTTGTCAACGGGACGACCGTGATCCCGATGGAGATCGCGCAGGATCACAAGCGGGCTTTCGACCATGACGAAGGCCTCAATACCGGCGGCATGGGCGCTTACACGCCGGTGTCGCATTTATCCCGGGAAGTCGTGAGGGAAGCGATCGACAAGATCGTCCGGCCGATGGCTGCGGCGATGGTGGCGGAAGGCTGTCCGTTCACCGGAATTCTCTACGCCGGCTGCATGGCAACCGCGCGCGGGGTGAAGACGATCGAATACAATGTGCGCTTCGGCGATCCGGAAACGGAAGTGCTGATGATCGCGCTGCAGGACGACCTGTATGAAATCTGCACGCAGGTGCTGAAGCATCAGGAAATGCCGCTGCATTGGTCATCGGAACCAGTCCTGGGCGTCGTTCTGGCCAGCCAGGGCTATCCGGAAAGCTCGACCAAAGGCGCGCTGATCCGGAATCTGGAAACGGTAAACACAACGGTGTTCCACATGGGAACAGCGGAAAAGGACGGTCAGCTGGTTACCGCCGGGGGCCGCGTCTTGTTTGTCGCCGCCCAGAGGCCGACGCTGAAGGAAGCGCAGGCCGCGGCGTATGCCGAGATCGCGAAAATCGACTGCGACGCGCTGTTTTATCGTCATGATATTGGCGCGCGGGGACTGGCGGATTAGTTGACAGAGCCCGCTCTTTGCGGTAAACTAGCGATACGGATAGGAGGGTGTCATGACGAAACCCAAGAAAACATTTCAGAAAATCTTGGTGATCGGCCTGGTCAGCTTCATCTGTCTGATGATGATCCTGAATACCATCCTGATGTTCTAATCGTTAAGGACAGTCAATCAGGTCGCTCATAAAAGGCTGCGCGGTGAAAGCCCGGGCGGGAATAGAAGCTAACAATGAATCAGGAAGCGGAAGGACAATGCGGAACTTCCGCTTTTCTCTATCGTATCCCCCGACAGGAATCTGGATAAGGAGAGGGAGACGACGGAATGCAAGAGTTTGATAAGGGGGAAGCAAGGTATGGATCAAACAAAAAAAGAGGCGCTGACATCTTCGCTGGCGGTGTTTCCCGGCTATCTGGTCGTCGGCATCGCGTTCGGGCTGCTCGCTCAGCAACATCAGATCGGCTGGGGCTGGGCGCTGATGATGAGCGTACTGGTGTATGCCGGTTCGATGCAGTTTGTCGGAATTCAGCTGCTCGCGCAGGCGGCCAGTCCGCTGCAGGTCATCCTGATGACGCTGGCGGTGAATCTGCGGCATCTGTTTTACGGTTTTTCGTTTCTGCGGGAGTTCGGCGAACAGGGAGTGCGCCGCTTGTATCTGATCTTCGGACTGACGGATGAAACGTATGGTTTGTTATGTCAGAAGAAGCTGGAGAACAAAGCGGAGCCGCAGCGGCTGTATTTCTGGATTACGCTTCTGGATCAGCTGTGGTGGATTCTCGGCACGCTGATCGGCGCGGCTGCCGGGGCCGTCATTCCCTTTGATACGACCGGGATTGATTTTGCGATGACGGCGCTGTTTTTTGTCACCTGTCTGGATCAGCTGAAATCAGCGGTCACTCCGATTCCGACGCTGGTGGGTTTGATCAGCGCAGTCGCGGCGCTGGTCCTGTTCGGCGCGGACGGGATGATTCTGCCGGCGCTGGTGATGATTGCCGCAGGTCTGCTCGGCCTGCGCCCGGTTTTGGAAAGAAGGGGGCTGAAGGCATGAATTCGTCAATGTTTTTAGCGATTCTGTTGATGGCGGGGGTGACGTTTCTTACGCGCTGGCTGCCGTTTGCGGCGTTTCGACCCGGGCAGCCGATCCCGAAGACCATCGCATACCTGGGGCAGGTGCTGCCGTTAGCGATGATGGCGATGCTGGTGGTGTACGGTCTGCGCTCTACGGACTGGCTGGGATCCAATCACGGCCTGCCGGAGCTTTTGGCGCTGGCGGTGACCGGCGTTATTCATGGCTGGAAGCGCAACAGTCTGCTCAGCATCGGCTGCGGCACGCTGTTCTATATGGTTCTTGTCCAGCAGATTTTCCGGTAGTCTGTAAAAAGAGGGACGCGGAAATCGAGGGAACAGGGCTTGAAAATTTTCCATTCAAGCCCTGGTGAAAATCTGGTATAATGGGAATACTCAAAAAGGGAAAGGAACTCAGTTATGGAATATTTGAAACTTATCGGCATTCTGATCATCGTAGTCGGATTTGCCTTAAAATGGGACGTCATTGCGGTCGTCCTGATTTCCGGTCTGGTCACCGGTCTGGTGTCCGGCCTGAACTTTATTCAGATTCTGGAGATTATGGGCAAGGCGTTTGTCGATAACCGCCTGATGTCGATCTTTTTGATCAGCTTTCCAGCGATCGCGCTGATTGAGCGCTACGGCATGAAAGAGCGCGCGGCGGAATTGATCGGCAAGATCAAAAATGCGACGGCAGGCAAGGTCTTATCCATCTATATGGTCGTGCGGATTCTGGCTTCGGCGATGTCGATCCGGCTGGGCGGCCACGTGCAGTTTGTGCGTCCGCTGATCCTGCCGATGAGCGAGGCGGCTGGGGAAACGTCGATTAAAAAACCGCTGAACGAAAAACAGAGCGAGCGGATTAAAGGCTTGGCGGCCGCGGTTGAAAACTACGGCAACTTCTTCGGTCAGAATATCTTTTTAGGCAACAGCGGCGTGCTGTTGATCCAGGGGACGCTGGCGGCGGCCGGTTATGAGGTCACGCTCGGCTCAATCGCGCAGGCGTCGATTCCGGTCGGCATCATTGTGACGATCTTTACGATCATTCAGGTTCTGTTAGCGGACCGCAAGCTGAAAAAGGAGGCGCAGGCGTAATGGATTTAAAAACACTGTTAAACTGGGGCAGCGAGATTGTGTTCTGCCTGTGCGGTCTGGTCAGCTTCAACGCGGCCTGGCGCGGTCTTCAGAATGAAAAATGCCGGATCGGCACGTTTGTGTTCTGGACGATTCTCGGATTGATCTTTATTTTAGGCCCGTATATTCCGTATGCGCTGACCGGTGCGCTGCTTCTGGTGCTGGGCTGCCTGACGGCGACCAAGCAGGTGCAGATGGGCAAGTTTGTGCCGTCGGAGGCGTCGTTCCGCAAGGCGCAGGCGGACAAGCTGGGTAATAAGATTTTCCTGCCGGCGATCACGATCGGCGTTGTCGCCCTGGCTTTGTCAATGCTGAAATTTTCAGATAAGACGCCGGTGATTACTTTTCCATTGTTATTGGGCTTGATTCCCGCGGCTGTGTTTGTGATCTTGGCGGCTGCGAAAGGAATCCAGGCGAGAAAGCTGACGCCTGAGGAAAAGAAACGCGCCCAGCGGCAAGCGGTACAATGGGCCATCGCGGGTGGTATCTTAGCGGTGATCACGGTGATTTTAGCGCAGCTGAAGTTTAAAGTGGCCGAGGGCGGCGTGACTTTCCCGTCAGCGCTGGCAATCGGTCTGGCTTCGATCCTGGCGTACTTGATCGGCGTGGCGATCACCCGGCCGAAGTTTGCGGAAACGCGTGACGATACGGCGCGGTTATTGATGACGGTCGGCGCGGCGAGCCTGCTGCCGCAGCTGTTAGGGGCATTGGGATCCGTCTTTACGGAGGCTGGCGTCGGAGCGGTGATTTCCAGCATTATGGCGAACGTCGTGCCGCAGGGCAGCGTGGTATTGGGCGTGATCGTTTATGTCGCCGGGATGGTTCTGTTTACGATGGTTATGGGCAACGCGTTTGCGGCGTTCTCCGTCATCACCGTGGGGATTGGTGTTCCGTTTGTGATCCTGCAGGGTGGAGATCCGGCAATCGTCGGCGCACTGGGAATGACGGCCGGTTTCTGCGGCACCCTGATGACACCGATGGCGGCGAACTTCAATATTGTGCCGGCGGCGGTACTCGAAACGAAAAACAAATACACGGTGATCAAGGCGCAGCTGCCGATGGCGCTGATCATGATCGTCGTTCACGTCGTGCTGATGCTCGTATTGGCTTTCTAAGCTTAATAAATTAAGATCAGGGGAAAGGGCGCAAGCGGATTCCCCTGGTCCGCGGATAAATAAAAAGGAGGACGTTGTGATGAAAATATTAGTGACAGGTTTTGATCCGTTTGGCGGTGAGAAAATCAATCCGGCCATTGAGTCGGTAAAACGGCTGCCGGAGGTTATCGGCGGTGCGCAGATCGTCAAGCTGGAAATCCCAACGGTTGTTCATCAATCGCTGGCCGTGATCCGGGAAGCAATCCGGAAGGAAGACCCGGATATGATTCTTTCGATCGGTCAGGCCGGCGGCCGGCCGGATATCACAGTGGAGCGAGTCGGTATTAATGTCGACGACTGCCGGATCGCGGATAACGCGGGCAATCAGCCGGTGGACGAACCGATTTATCCGGAGGGCCCGGACGCGTATTTTGTTACGCTGCCGATCAAGGCGATGGTCAAGGCGATGCAGGAAGCTGGGATTCCGGCTTCCGTATCCAACAGCGCCGGGACGTTTGTCTGCAACCATGTGACCTATGGCGTGCGTTATCTGATCGAGACGGAATTTCCGGGCAAACGCTCCGGTTTCATTCACATTCCGTATCTGCCATCGCAGGCGGCGACGAAAAAAGGCATGCCGTCGATGGAGCTGGATACGATTGTGAAGGGTCTGACCGTGGCGATCGAAGCGATGATCGAGCATCAGGAAGATGTGAAGATCACCGGCGGAACGATCTGTTAAAAAAGAAGCAGCGGGGGCAGAAACATGAAAATCGCGTTAGGACAAATCAACGTTAAGCAGGGCCAGCCGACGGAAAATCTGGCGGCCATGCGTGAAATGATCGCACAGGCGAAAGCGGAGAAGGCAGATTTGATCGTCTTTCCGGAGATGGCGCTGAGCGGCTACTGTCTGCAGGACAAATGGCTGGATCAGGATTGGTGCGCGTATCTGGAAAGTCTGAACGACGAGCTTCTGGCGTTGTCGCAGGGGATCGGGATCCTCTATGGCAATCTGGGAACCCGGCCGATCGGTCAGGCCCAGCGTGGGCGCGACGGACGCCCGGTGCGCTACAATGCCGCTTACTTCTGCGCTGACGGTCAGTGGGTGAAACGGGAAAACAGCAGTCTGGATGGGATGTATATCAAGCATCTCAATCCAGATTACCGGGTGTTCGACGATTCCCGTTATTTCCTGTCCGGAATGGAAATCGCAATGCGGAATCAAACGCCGGTTGAGGAAGGGCTGCGGCCGTTTCTGTTTGAGAAAGACGGTCAGACCTGGCGGATCGGCGTTGAGATTTGCGAGGATCTGTGGAGCGAGGATTACGCGCTGGATGTGACGGATGCTTATTTAAAGCAGGACGTCGATCTGATCGTGAATCTGTCCTGTTCCCCCTGGACGCTGAATAAAGAACGCTCGCGGGATAAACGGGTGCGCCAGCATGCCGCTTTGGCGCAGGGAGCCTTTGTGCCGCTGGTTTATGTCAATGCCTGCGGGATGCAGAACAATGGCAAAAATGTAATGGTGTTTGACGGCGACAGCACGATTTATGATGAACAGGGCGAACGCCAGCTTTCGCTGAACGATCAGTTTGAGCCGGAGTGCCGGATCGTCGATCTGCATGAGCGCGGAGTTCTTACGCGCCAGCCGGAAACCAAGCTGATGCGCGCGTTGGTCAGCGCGATCCGGGAGTTTGACAAGCAGATGTTTTCACCGAAGATGAAATGGATCGTCGGTTTGTCCGGCGGGCTTGACAGCAGCATCACTTCGGCGCTTCTGGTTTACGCGCTGGGCGCTCAGCGGGTTGTCGGCTACAACATGGCCAGCCGGTATAACAGCCTGACGACGAAAAACAACGCGAAGGCGCTGGCGGAACGCCTGGGGATTTTGATCCGCGAGGGTAGCATTGAAAAGATCGTCGACGCGACGGTCGATACGCTGCAGGATTATGGCTATCCGCAGGCGGAAGGGCTGGCGCTGGAAAATATTCAGGCCCGGCTGCGCGGTCATTTGTTGTCAAGCTTTGCTTCGATGGAAGGCGGCGTGATCGTCAACAATGGCAATAAGGTGGAAGCGGCGCTGGGGTACTGCACGCTGTATGGCGACGCGATCGGCGCGCTGTCGCCGATTGCCGACTGTACGAAGGTCCAGCTGTTTGACCTGGCGAAGCAGATTAACGCGGCGTTTGGCCGCGAGATCATTCCGGCCAACCTGCTTCCGGAAATGGACGGCGACCGCCTGATCTGGGAATTCCCGCCGTCAGCTGAGCTGAAAGATGATCAGCGCGATCCGATGAAGTGGTTTTATCATGATTGGTTGATTAACCAGCTGACGGAGTATCCGGGCGGCCGGGTTGAGGAAATCATGGACGACTATTTGCAGGGGCGGCTGCAGACCAGCGAGATCGGACAGTGGCTGCGATACTATGGGCTGGACGAGCCGGAAGCTTTTATTCAGGATCTGGAATGGGTGCTGCGCACAATGCAGGGCGCGGTGTTCAAACGAATCCAGTTCCCGCCGCTAATTTTGATCAGCCGCGGCGCGTTTGGTAACGATGTGCGCGAGGCGCAGATGCGCCCGGAAGCAACGAAACGCTACCGTCAGCTGCGTGAACAGATTCTGGCCATGCCAAAGCCGTGTTAATGAATTAGGCGCATACTCGAATTGAAAAGAAAACGCTGAGGCGAACAGGAATACTCCTGTACGGCTTCAGCGTTTTTCTGTTATTGTGTGTTCGGATCAGTGTTTCCGATCGGCGCTCAAGTCGATCATGTCGGCATAGACCGGTGTCGGCAAGCCGAATCCGCCATGCACCGCCATGACCTGACCGGTCGTGTAGGCCGCATCGTCGCTGGCGAAATAAACCACGGCTGCTGCGATTTCTTCCGGTTTGCCCATGCGCTGGATCGGCGTATGCCGCAGGAAGAAGTCCTGGAATTCTTTAGACATGTTGTTCATCACCGCATCGGTTGCGGTCTGGCCCGGGCAGACGACGTTGACGCGGATGTTGCTGCGGGCGGTCTGCACGGCGATATTTTTTGATAAGTAGATGATTGCGTCCTTGCTGACGGCATAACCAATCCGCGCGATATCAGGCGTCAGTCCGCCGATGGAGCTGATGTTGACAATGCTGCCGCCGCCTTGTTTCTTCATGTGCGGAATGACCGCCTGGCTGCTGACGAAAACGCTGGCCAGATTGATATCGACCGTGGCCTGGAAATCCTCCCAGCGCGTGTGTTCAATGTCTAAATCTGTCTTGGGATCGGAGGTGCCGAAATTGTTGACCAGCACGTCGATCCGGCCCTCCAGCTTGAAGACTTCTTCGATCATCGTGCGGTAGGATTCTAAATCGGTCGCGTCGTTATAAACAGTGCGGACGCGGTAACCCATCGCATTCAATTCCTCAGCCCGCTGGCTGGCCCGTTCCAAATTCCGCGCGGCCATGTAAACGATTGCGCCTTCCTTTGCGCATGCCTGTACCGTCGCTAAGCCGATGCCCCGCGTCGAAGCGGTAACCAATACTACTTTGTCTTTTAATCGCATAGTTTTCTCCTTGATGTAATGGTTTAATTATAAACGCGAAGACTGGAAAAAAATATCGAAATGACCGGCCTGTCGTTAGAAAAGAAAACAAACAGAGGCAAAAAGCGGCGGGAAGAATTGAAAAAACAGGGCGAAATCAGAGAATATCCCAAGTTCGTCCTGTTTGTACGGGTTAAACTTCGTTTGCTTATCGGATGGATGCGTCGTAAATAGTCTGGATCGATTCCTGCAGCAGCGCATTGAATTCATCGTCAGTCTGCTGCGCCTTAAGCCCTTCGGTCAACGCGCGGGAGAAGCTGGCGATTAAGCCTGGATTGCGCGCCAGTTTTTCGTTGGCTTCCTTGCGGGAGTAGCCGCCGGATAACGCGACGACACGGACGACATGCGGATCGTTCATCAGATCACTGTAGAAACCATCAACTGTCGGAATCGAAAGCTTAAACATCAAACGAACATTGTCCTTCAACGTTTTCAGATGACGTTCAATTTCCGCTTTCAGCAGGATTTCGCATTTTTCCTTGTCCGGCAGGGTGATGTCGACTTCCGGCTCCAAAATCGGAACGAAGCCGGCTTTTGCGATTTCAAGACCGATTTCAAATTGTTGATCGACAATCGCGCGGATGCCGTCCGGATTTGCACCTTTGATCACGGAGCGCATCTTTGTGCCGAAGATATGCCGCTGACCTGCTCTCTCCAGCAATTCCTTCAGATTGCCGATCGGCTTCATCAGCTGAACGTCGTTCTCTAACGGGGCCAGGCCTTTGTCAACCTTGAGAATCGGAAGAATGCCTTTCTTTTCCCACAGATAGTCGGCGGTGTACTGGCCTTCAATCTGACGGTCCATCGTCATTTCAAACAGGATGGCTGCCAGGATATGCTCGCTGGTGAAAGCCGGACTGGTGATGATTCGTGAGCGCATCTGATGGATCAGATCGAACATCGCTTCCTCGCCGTTGTACTGATCTTCCTCGATTCCATACAGCCGAAGAGCTTTCGGCGTACTTCCTCCACTTTGGTCCAGAGCGGCGATAAAGCCTTTGGCGGAATGCATTCGGTTCAGTTGTTCTTGATTCATGCGAAACCCTCCTTTTCTCTTGCCCGGGATGAATCAGTTCATCTCTAAGTTCATGATAGCACTTTCTTTGTGAAAATACCATGCCCGCAATGCGGCGGTCAGAAACAAAGCACTGCCGCCCGCGGTTATTTTATGATATGATGGTAACGGTGATAGAAATGAAAGAAAAGAAAAAGGATCCGATATTATCAGTTCGGACAAAGTGCATTCAGCTTGATGCTTCCGGCAAAGGGCTTGTTAAAATAAAGGACGAAAAGGTTTTGATCGAGAATCTGCTTCAGGGCGAGGAAGTTGAGTTGGAATATACACGGGGAAGGGGCATTCGAGTCGTATCCGCGGTCCGGCTGACGGACAGTCCGCTGCGGGTGAAGCCGCGCTGCCGGGTGTTTGATCGCTGCGGTGGATGCCAGCTTCAGCATGTCGATTATCCTGCCCAGCTGGATTGGAAGAAGGAAAAGGTCCAGCAGCTTTTAGGACGGTATGGCCGGGTGCATGATGTTTTGGGCATGGCAGAACCGTGGGCTTATCGCAACAAGGTGATCGCGACGTTTTCACTCAGTAAAAAAGGAAAAGTCATCGCCGGGATTTACGAGGAGGACAGCCATCAGCTGGTACCGTATTCGTCATGCTGGATCCAGGATCCGATCGCGGAGAAAATTCTCGCCACGGTATGCGAGCTGATGACGGAATTGCGGATCGAACCGTATGACGAGGATCAGCGGACAGGGTTGGTCAGGCATTGTTTGATTCGCGTTGGGCATGTGAGCCGCGAGGTGCTGGTGTGTCTGGTCTGCGCTTCGCCGATCTTTCCGGCCCGCAAGCAGCTGATTCAGCGGCTGCGCCAGCGGCATCCGGAAATTACGACTATCGTCATGAACGTGAATTCCCGCAATACCAGCGTCGTTCTGGGATCGCAGGAGCGAGTGCTCGTGGGGACCGGAAAAATCCAGGACGAGCTTTGCGGACTGAAGTTTTCGATCGCCGCGAAGTCGTTTTATCAGATTAACTCAGTTCAGACCGAGGTTCTCTATGGGAAAGCGATGGAGCTGGCCAATCTGACCGGCAAGGAACGGGTGCTGGACGCGTATTGCGGAATCGGGGCGATCAGCCTGGTCGCGGCGAAGGCGGCGAAGGAGGTCGTCGGCGTGGAAGTCAATCCGGTATCGGTCAAAAACGCGATTGAAAACGCGCGCATGAACCATCTTCGCAACGCCTGGTTTGTGGAAGCGGATGCCGGTTTGTTTATGGAACAGGCAGCCCGGGAAGGGCAGGCTTACGATGTTGTGTTTATGGATCCGCCGCGCGCCGGTGCGGATGAGCGTTTCCTGAAGTCGTTATGCCGGTTAAATCCGGATCGGATCGTGTATATCTCGTGTAATCCGTCGACGCAGGCACGGGATTTACGGCATCTGACGCATGAGGGGTATCAGGTGCGTTCGATCGTACCGGTCGATCTCTTTCCGATGACATCACACGTGGAGACAATTTGTTTGTTAGTCAAAACCCGGCCGAGCAGTAAAACCTCGGCGCCGTTAAGCCAGCGGCGGCCGTCGGCGGAGATTCCGCCTGTTTGTGCAGAGTGCAAATAATTAAACTTTCAGAATTAAGGCTAAGAAAAGTAGAAGAATACTTTTGAATTTCTGGCCCTATGTTTACCTGTTTTCTATCTCTGAAATATATCATCGAAACAGAGAATCTAGGAAAAAAACTAAAAATAGAGAAGCGATATCCCAAAAAGTTGCGCTGGAAGTGTGAACAAAGAAAAAGGAGGCTAAACGATGTTGTGTATCATCGCGCCGGCAAAGCGCATTAAAACAGACGAAGTTTTTATATCGCCCAGACATCAGCCTTTCTTTCTTGAAGACAGTCGGAAATTGCTGCCAACCCTCAAAGCGCTCAATCAGGAACAACTGCGCAGACTATTGAAATGCAGTCCGCAGATTGCCGAAGAAGCAAGAAAGCAGTATCAAATCCTGGATCTGAATAAGGAAGGGACACCCGCGATTCTGAGCTATGACGGTATTCAGTACCAGACGATGGCGCCGCATGTATTTACGGATGAGCAGCTGGACTACGTGGAACGCCACGTCCGGATTCTCTCCGGATTTTACGGTCTGCTGCGGCCGCTGGATGGTATCCATCCGCATCGCCTGGAAATGGATTCTCCATTAAGAACACCCGCGTTTCGCAGTCTTTATGAATTTTGGGGCGATCGTTTATATCAGCACCTGGCTCAGTCAGATTCTGTTTTAATCGACTTAGCCAGCGCTCAGCATGCTCGCAGCGTCAGCCGATATGCGGCTTCGCCTGTCCGGTATATTAAATGCTGGTTCTATGAAGAAACCGGGATGGGGCTGCGGGAGAAGGGTGTTTATGTAAAGATCGCACGGGGTGAAATGATCCGCTATTTAGCGGAAATCCGAGCGGACAATCCAGAACAGCTGAAAACGTTCAATCGGCGTGGTTATCGTTATCAAGCCAAACTTTCGAATGATCATAATTTTGTGTTTACCCGTGACAAAGGAGAAACCTATGAAACAAAAAATCGGAATTATCGCGGAGGCCGACGATGAAATTCAACCGTTGATCGCGCAGATGCGAATCGAGAAAACAGAAGCAGCCGCGATGCTGAAACTCATCGAGGGGACATGGCAGGGACAATCCATCACTGCGGTACGCTGCGGCGTCGGTAAAGTGAATGCAGCTTTAGCAACTCAGCTGCTGATCGATAAGCAGGTATCCGTTGTGATCATGATCGGAACGGCGGGGGCGTTGGATCCGAACTTAAGGATCGGGGACGTGATCATTATCGAGCGATGCACCTATCACGATGTTGATCATTCGGGTGTTTTGATTCATTATCACCCCTATATGAAAGACCTGTGGTTTCTCAGCGATCCGGACTTGGTTCATCTGGCAGAACGCGCTGCCGGTCAGGGAAACGGAGAAGGAAAAATCCGGACAGGCCGGAGCGTCAGCGGAGATCAGTTCATTGATCAGGCGGGACGCTCATCAATAATTGAAAAATTCAATCCGGATTGCGTCGATATGGAGAGCGCCGCGGCAGCCCATGTTTGTTATGTCAACCAGATTCCGTTTTTAGCATTGCGCGCAATTTCCGACACGCCGCATCAAAGCGGTTCAAAAGCATATCATCAGAATTCTTCCTGGGCCGCGCTTCAGGCGCTGACTCTGCTGGAAAGAATGATGGGCGAGCTGGGAGAAAATAGACCGGAATGAATGAAAAAGAAAAAATGATTGCCGGCATGAACTATAATCCGCTGGATCCGCAGCTGATTCTGCTTCGTGACCGGGCTTCCCGGCTCTGTCATCGCTATAACAAGAAAACCTTTCATGAAGTGAATCTGCGCAGCCGCCTGTTGCGGAAGCTGCTGCGGACTGAGGGCAACTTCTGGGTAAAGCCGCCGTTCTATTGCGATTACGGTTTTAATATTACATTGGGAAACGATGTGATGTTGAACTATGGCTGCGTACTGTTGGACGTCTGTCCGATCATAATCGGCGATAAAACGCTGATCGGTCCGAACGTTCAGCTGCTGACGGCCTGTCATTCGCTGGATCCCAAGCTGCGCGAACAAGATGTGGAATTCGGAAAACCGATCACAATCGGCCGAAATGTCTGGATTGGCGGCGGGGCGATCGTTTGTCCGGGGGTGACCATCGGGGATAATACGGTGATCGGAGCCGGCAGCGTCGTCACGAAGTCCATGCCGGCGAATGTCATCGCCTATGGAAATCCGTGCCGGGTGCAGCGGCGGATCGATCTTGATCAGAAACCGGATGAGTTTTAACCAGAAAAAAAGAGAAATTCCAGTTTGGCGTTGGAAGCCGAAAGCGGAATTTCTCTTTTTAATTGACTGTAATGAAAGCAAGCTGAGATCAGAATTTCTCGGACAGCTTAAAGCCGAGCGATCAAAGCGTCGGTAAACGCGGTGGTCGTCGCGGTTCCGCCTAAATCGCGCGTGCGGACCGGAGTGTCGCACAAAACGGAAACCAACGCCTTGTGAATCCGCTGAGCCGCGTCTCCATAACCTAAATAGTCCAGCATCATGCAGGCGGATTGAAGCAGGGCAGTTGGATTCGCCAGGTTCTTTCCCGCGATATCCGGGGCAGAGCCATGCACGGCTTCAAAGATTGCGATTTCCTCATTCCGATTCACACCGGGAAGCAGCCCCAGTCCGCCGATCAAACCGCTGGACAGATCAGAAAGGATATCACCGTATAAATTCGGCATGACCATGACGTCAAATTGCTCCGGATGCATGACCATCTGCATACACGCGTTGTCGACAATCAGATCAGTGGCTTCGATCTGCGGATACTGCGCGGCGATCTCCCGGAAGATCCGCAGAAACAGGCCGTCGCTTTGTTTTAAGATGTTCGCTTTATGCACGCATGTAACTTTCTTCCGCTGATGAGCTGCCGCGTATTCAAATGCCGCCTGGATGATTCGCTGTGAAGCGGGACGGGTGATCCGCTTGATCGCTTCTATCGTATCCTCGTCGATCTTCCGTTCCTCGCCGATATACAGATCTTCGGTATTTTCCCGGAAGATAATCAGATCGACATTCTCATACCGGGTTTTCACACCTTCCAGTGAACGGGCTGGCCGGATGTTCGCGTACAGGTCAAACGCCAGGCGCAGCTGGACGTTGACGCTGCGGAAGCCCTGACCAACCGGCGTCGTGCATGGCGCTTTAAGCGCAATGTGATTTTTGCGGATCGACTGCAGCGTGGCTTCCGGAATCAGACTGCCGGTTTGTTCCAGCGCGGTCTGTCCGAGCGTTTGGCGGTCAAAGGTCAGGGGGAGCTGGAGCGCTTGTAAGACGCGGACAACCTGAGCGGTGATTTCCGGGCCGATCCCGTCGCCTTCGATCAAAGTAATTGTTTGGGTCATGGCTGATGCCTTCTTTCTATTTGCTTTTAAGTGTACCGCAGGAAAGAAAAAATGAAAAGAACAAATTGAAAAAACAAAACATTATCTTTGAAAAATCTTTCTTTATGAAGAAGTCTTTTCAGGCAGTCCCGCTTCTTTCTCCAGCCGGCTTAAGCGCCAGGAGGTTCCCAGAATCAAGACCGCGCCAACAAGCTGAATGGCGTTAAGCTGTTCGTGAAGGAAGATAACAGAAAAGAAAATCGCACTGACGGGATCCAGATAACTGGAAAATGCGGCCGTGGTGCTGTCTAAACGCGGCAGCGCGCTAAAGTACAAGGCGTAAGCCAATCCGGTGTGCACGATGCCAAGCAATAATAGAAGACCCCATTGCAAAAGCGATATTTTAAGGCCGTTCCACAACATCGGCTGAGTTAAAAGATAACTGAATAAAACCGCGGCCGCGATCAAAAGCTGAAGGCAGGAGCTGTCCAGGCCGTCGACCTCTTTGAAATAGGGGTTGATCAAAATAATCCCAGCATACATGAGCGCGGCGATGAGGCCAAGCCCGATGCCCAGTCCTGGATGGATTCCCAGAGCGGAACCGGGATTGATCAACAGACAAAGACCCGTCAGTCCCAGAACTAAAAGCAGCGCGGCTTTTCCGGAAAAACGATGGGAACGAAACAGCACAAACAAAGCAACGAGAATCGGCGCCAGATAATAACATAAAGTGGCGATCGAGACCGTCGTCAGCCGGTAAGCTTCAAACAGGAAGACCCAGTTGGAGCCTAATAAAATGCCGGATATCAACAAGGCGATCCGGGATTTGCGGCTTTGCGGAAGGTGCGGCGGTTTGCGGCGAAGGCATTGATACAGGAATAAAAAACAACCGCCGATCGCGGCACGGAAAAAAGCGATAAGCGCTGAGGACAGAGTGAGCTGGCGGACAAACAATCCCAGACTGCCGAAAATCAACATCGCGCTGATCAGCTGGATCTGACTTCGTTTCATACCGGATTCACCTTGCTTTCCACTTCTTCTTAGTTATAGAATAGAAAAGAAGCAGATCGCTGTCAATGAAAAGAGGGCAAGAATATGATTACTTTTATTCAGGGGGATATCACTTCAGTGCCGGCCGAGATCATCGTCAATGCTGCGAACCGCTCATTGTTGGGCGGCGGAGGCGTCGACGGGGCAATCCACCAGAAAGCGGGTCCGCAGCTGTTGGCGGAATGCCGGACTCTGCATGGCTGTGAAACCGGTCAGGCGAAAGTGACAAAAGCTTATGATCTGTCATGCCGCTGGATTATCCATACTGTCGGTCCAGTGTGGAGCGGAGGACGACATCAGGAAGTGGATTTGTTGGCAAGCTGTTACCGGCAGTCGCTGCGCCTGGCTCGTCAGCTGCAAAAGGAATACAGACTGTCCTCGTTGACGATTGTGTTTCCGTGCATCAGCACAGGCATCTATCATTTCCCTAAAGCGCTGGCCTGTTCAATCGCTGTGGACACGGTGCGGGATACGTTAAGCGAGCTGCAGGCTGAAAAGGAGATCGACGTCATTTTCTGCTGCTATGAAAGCGAAGATGCGCAGCTGTATAAAAGACAACTGGATAATAAAGGCGATTAGACGGAAGACTCATAAAAAAAGAGATTTAAAAATGGGAAAACTAAGAATTTCAGAATCCGCGGATTCGCAAAACGCGGTATACTGATGAAAAGAGGGAAGGGCGAGAAGATGAAAAAATTTATGGACGAAGATTTTCTGCTTCAAAATGATACGGCGAAACAATTATATCATCAGGCGGCGGAGACGATGCCAATCCTGGACTATCACAATCATCTGGAACCGCAGGTTATTTACGAAGACCGCTGTTATCCGGATATTGCGGAAGTCTGGCTGGGCCGCGACCATTATAAATGGCGGGCGATGCGGGCTGACGGCATCGGCGAGGATAAGATCACAGGCAAGGCTAGCGGCCGGGAAAAATTTGATGCCTGGTGCGCGGTGATGCCGGATTTGATCGGCAACCCGCTGTATCATTGGACACATCTGGAATTAAAACGATATTTCGGCATGGATACGATTATCTGTCCGGAGAATGCCGATCAGATTTGGGAACAAACCAACGCGATGCTGAACACGCCGGAATATTCGGTGCGGAACCTGCTTCGGAAAATGAATGTTAAGACGCTGTGTACAACGGATGATCCGCTGGATGATCTGCGCTGGCATAAATTGTTGAAGGCTGACTTTGAAATCCGGGTGCTGCCGGCCTTCCGTCCGGATCCTGTTTTAAACATTGAGAAAGAGGGTTATCTGGAGTATCTTGGAAAGTTAGCTGAGCTGACAGGCGAAGACTGCGGCAGCTGGGAAGGGCTGAAGGCTGCGTTGAAAAAACGTATGGATCATTTTGCCGAACAGGGTTGTAAATTGAGCGATCATGCGTTAAACGGAGATTTTTATGCGCCGGCGGATGAGGCTCAGATTCAAAAACTGCTGGACCAGAAGAAAGCCGGCCAGCCCCTTACGATCTCACAGCTGCGTCAATACCGCGGCGCAGTGCTTGTTTTTTTAGCCAGTGAATATGTGAAGCGGGGATGGGCGATGCAGCTGCATATCGGCGCGCTGCGCAATAACAATTCACGAATGTTTGCCAAACTGGGGGCGGATACCGGATATGACAGCACGGATGATCCGATGATCGCGGGTCAGCTGAATTCGCTGTTGGACGCGATGGAACAAAACGCAGGCGTACCGAAGCTGATTCTGTACAGTCTGAACTCCAAGGATTATGAAGTGTTGGCCACCGCCGCCGGGAATTTTCAGGATGGAAGCCTTCCTGGCAAGATCCAGCTCGGTTCGGCTTGGTGGTTCTGCGACCAGAAGCGCGGAATGGAAAAGCAGCTGGATACGCTGGCGGAGGTCGGCTTGTTATCCCGGTTTGTCGGGATGCTGACGGATTCGCGCAGCTTCCTGTCGTTTCCACGTCATGAATATTTCCGACGGATTCTCTGCAATAAGTTAGGAACCTGGGTTGAAAATGGGGAAGCGCCGCAGGATTGGACGCAGCTGGAGAAAATGGTCAGAGATATTTGTTACGACAACGCCGTTCGGTATTTTGAGTTCTAAATTTCAAATATAGGATGAAGAATAAGCGTTTTCAACGGTTTTAACTTTAAAGTCGGGAGCTGGGGTTTCCGGCTTTTTTTATCAGGAAAAGCGCGATCCTGTAAATCAACGTTGATTTTATTATTTCATAGCAACTATATTGTAAAACTATATAGTATATGTTAAATTATAGATAACCGATAAACAAGGAGGGACTCAGCGATGAAAATCATTCACCTGCAACTATTTGAACAAGCCTCGGACCTGTTGTTTCGCTGTCAGCTGTATTTGGAAAAGGATGAAAGCTTCTGGCTTTCCGATCAGCTGACTCTCCATCGCATCGTGAGCCAGGATCAAGAAATTGCCTTCGAAGCAGGTCCCTCAGAACCGATGCTATTCCGCTCGGCTGCCCGCAAGATTACGCCGCAGATCGTTCAGGCAGGGGAAATCGTGATCGAATATCAAGGACAGCCGGTTGGATGGGGGAATGTCAACCGCTCCGATTTATTGGCCCTTAACGTTTATTCCGTTTACTATCCGCAGCCGAAGACCTTGTCCCTCATTCCGTTTCTACTGACATATCGAGGCCGGCCAGGACAGGTCATGCTGGAGGGACAATGGGATGAAGCTCAGAAGGCCTGGTTTTCTTCAGGGCTGGCCGGGGATTCCGGCAATGTCGTGATCTATAAGCCGGAAAGCAAACTGACGCAGGAAAATGCCGCAGTGCAGTTTATCTATTTCAATCCGGATGAAACGGAAATCATTTCCCGCATGGTCGAGGAAGTTGAACAAATTCTGATGGAATATCAGACAGCCTATGGCGCGCGGAAGCTGCCGCAGCGAAAAATGATATCTTTGGATATTCCCGACTATCAAAATGCCGGCGCTTTCCAGCGTGGGGAGTGGACGTTTTACACGCGGATTCTGCCGGAAGATTGTTCTCAAATCCAGGAACATGCCGATCGGATGATTGGCTTGATGGCGCATGAACTGGGTCATCTCTGGTTTACCGGCGCCGACGTTTCTTCCTGGGAGGACTGGCTGAATGAAACAGGGGCGGAATGGGCTTGCCTGCGTTACTTGATGAAACACGGCCCGACATGGCTGCTTAAGCAAAAATTGAACATGCTCGTTTCCACTTGTGCACCGCTGCGGCCGATCCGCACGCCGGAAGGGAAGAACGATGCAAAAAGCATCCATCAAAAAGGAACGGCTTTGTTTTTAAAACTGGCGTTTGATCATGGAATGACGGTCGTCGATCAAATCCTTTCCTTGTTAGCGAACCTGACGGTTAAGTCCACGGCAGCTCTGCTGGAAGCAATCCGCCGGGAACTTTCCCCGGAACTGGCCGCGGCGATTGAGAAATTTCTGGATCAGGCTGATTTTGGACTGCACGGGGAGGATCCAATCTTAAAGAAATGGATTGAAGCCGTAAGTCAGGCATCCGCGGAATAGAACGGAAATATCAAAGTAAGAAAGAAAAGTTGATTAGGATACTAAAAGAGGAGCATACACTCCTCTTTGTTGTCTATGTCAGAATCTGGGGCAGAAGACAATTTCGTCCATGCTTTCCCCAAGAGCTTTAGAACATCCTGATTGGAGAAAGTTAGATTGATTTCCCCGCGACATAACCGGTCCGCACGGCTTCCAGGACACTGCCGATCCCCTGGGCGTCGCCGATCGTGATGACCTCAGGGCACAGATCCTGAATCTGGTTTGCTAATGCGTTGTTCGGCCGGTCGCCGACTGCGATGATGACATTGTCTGCCGGAATTGTCTGTTGTCCTTCGGCCGATTCGACGACGACGGCCTGATCCTGAATTTCCACGCAGCGGGTATTCAATAATTCGCGGCAGTTCAGCTCGCGCAGATGTGCTTTGAGGACAAACCGCGTCGTTTCCACCATCTTGCCCATCAGCCGGTCGCTCATTTCCACGATCGTGACGGATTTGCCCGCGTCCAGCATCCATTCCGCCGTTTCGCAGCCGACCGTGCCGCCGCCGATGATCACAATGTTTTTGCCTGTCGACTTGCCCAGCAGCGCTTCTTTGGCGTTCATGACCAGCGGTTTGTCAAAGCCCGGAATCGGCAGAACTGCCGGCAGAACGCCGGTCGCGACGATGACGACGTCCGGTTTCAGACGCTCGACTTCCTCGCGGGTGATCGGATGATTGAGTTCGACCGTGAAGCCGCGGTATTCGGCCTGGCCTTCCATATAAGGAATATAATCGGCAAGATTCTGCTTATAAGGCGGAACGATGGCCGGGATCAGCTGACCGCCTAACCGGTCTGCCGCTTCGTAAACGGTGACATGATGTCCGCGGATCGCTGCCACTCGAGCGGCTTCGATGCCAGCCGGCCCACCGCCGACCACCATCACGTTTTTAATCGTTTCCGGTTCCGGCAGCGACGCGTCGTTATCATCGTGGCCGAATACGGCGTTGCCGCTGCAAATCAGTTCTCCGTCATGGTGCAGCTGGTTGTCCATGCACTTCTGGCAGCCGATGCACGGCCGGGCATATTTCCATGTGCCGTTGAGGATCATGTTCGGCCGGTTCGGTTCTGTCAATAAGCCGCGTCCCATGTGGATGAAATCGCAGACTCCCTGGGCCAGCGCGCCTTCCGCCAATTCCGGATCATAGGTTCGGCCGCCGGAAATCAGCGGAATCGTGATCGCCGGCCGGCCGCGGCCTTCCAGATTCGGCCGGTCTTCGTTTTCCGCGATCATCGCTTTGCGGATCATACCCGCTAACGGGAAGGTCATGCCTTTCGGCTGACCACCGGCTGGAATATCCTTCAACGTCGCCACATCGCTCCAGTTGCAGGCGATGACCTCGATCGCATCCGCGCCGGCCTGCTGCACAAGATAACAATTCAACAAGCCGTCCATGACGCTGACACCGCCGTTGAGGCCGCCGTCGATGACGTTCATCTTGATCAGAACCGGGAAGTCAGCTCCGCAGCGAGCTTTGATCTTGCGGATGATGTTGCAGGCGAAACGCGCCCGGTTCTCCGCGCTGCCGCCATATTCGTCAGTCCGCAGATTCGCGGTGGCGGAGAAGAACTGAGCGACCAGATAATACCCGGCCCCATGCACCTCTACGGCGTCGTAGCCGGCCTGCTTGGCACGGTAGGCGGCATCCGCAAATTTATCCTCCAGTGCAACGATTTCATCGTGCTCAAAAGCCCGCGGCGTTTCTCCGGTCAGCCCGGTCAGAAAACTATACGGCATCGCGACTGCGGAAGGGGCAACAGCCGGCTGGTTCAGCTTGTGCAGTACATCCAGATTGGCGCCGCGTCCGGCATGGCTGAGCTGGATCGCACACTTGGAACCATATTGATGAATGACGTCGGTGATCCGGCGAAAGCCCGGAATGTACTTGTCGTCGCTCAGTGCGATGTATTGGGCGGTGTTGATGCCCAGCGGCGGATCGACGCAGGTGACCTCGGTGATGATCAGGCCGGTGCCGCCTTTGGCGTTTTCGGCGTAGCGGTTGACGATCGCATCCGTGACGAAGCCATCTCGTCCGGCATCGGTCCCCATTGGCGGCAGGACGATGCGGTTTTTCAGTTCCAGTGTGCCAATTTTGCCCGGCGAGGTGAGGATTGGAAATAAATCAGACATAAAATTCTCCTTTCTTGTGAATGTGATTCACATTGTTGCTTCTATTATACGGGTATGTGCAAATTTTATCAATATGAAAGTGAATTAGATTCACAAAAACTTTAAACAAAGCGCTCTCTTCTGACGCAATCTTGACACCACCGGTGGGCTGGGCTATAGTTAAGCACAGAAAAGAGGGATAGTATGCCGCGATCCGCACGCTTTACGACAACGCATGATCTGCTTAAGAAACAGGCGCTGGCGTTGTTCCTTGAAAAAGGCTATGAACAGACGAGCATTCAGGAAATCACGGAACGCGCCGGGTTAGCGGTCGGTTCCTTTTACCGGCATTTTCCATGCAAGGAGGAGATTTTTGTCGAGATTTGGGACGAATATGCGGCAAAGAATATCCGTGAAACGTTGAAGAAGGCGGAAGCGGCCGGGGATCTGAAATCGTTTCTGGATATTCTGATGCAGGAAAACGAACTGTTCGCGGATGATCCGGTCACGGCGGCGCTCTATTCGACGCAGGCTTCCTTGATCAGCTCCCACCGGGTCGATAATTTTCCGGCGATCGCGGAGTGGTCGATGCGTTACCGGCGTCAGCTTCAGGAATACATCCAGCGCCATGATCCCGACTTAAGTGAAAGCGAAGCCCGGACCCGGGCGAACGTCGTTCATTGTCTGCTCAACAGCTATGCGATGCGTTATGCCGATCGGCTGCAGCGCTTCACCTATGATGCCAAACCGTTCCGTGCCATACTTTATTCCTTATTAAAATTGGAGGATTACGATACCAAAGATCCGCTGTCGTCCGCCGTTTGATCTGTTTTTCAAGTCCTTGGGAAATTCTGTCAGAATTTCCTTTTTTCTTGTGTTTTCCGGTTGAAATGTAAAATTGAATATGGTAATCTAAACATGCTTGTGTGAAAGCACAGCTAGAGGCGCGGAGATTAAGAGTACGCTGATGGAGGCCGAAAGCCTGAGAAGTCAGCCGGAAAGGATGATCCGCCGAAGTCGCTTTGTCATAAAAGCGGCTGGGGACCTATCGAACAGGTAGGTCACTGTCTTTGTAAAGATGCCATTTTACAAAGGAGCACTATCTTAAGGCATATAGGGATGAATGATGATTTCCATTGATCTTTACATGTTTTAGGATGTAAAGATTTTTTTTGTTAAGGAGGAAATTGTATGCGCAAGAAAACTGCCACATCATTCAAAATGCCCCATACCTATGTCATTATCTTCGGCATGGTCCTGCTGACCGCGCTGTTGGCGAACATTGTGCCGGCCGGGGAATTCACCCGTGTCCTGGACGAAGCCAGCGGCAAGATGGTCGTCGTCGCCGATTCGTTCCATTACCTGCCGAAAACCGGCTGCAGTCTGTTTGAAATTTTCACTTCGATTCAGTTAGGCTTCATTGACGGTGCTCAGATTATTTTCTTCATCGTCTTTGCTTACGCCTTTGTTTATATGTTATTGAAAAACGGAACGTTCGATGCGGTCGTCGGCGCCGTTTTGCGAAAGATCGGCAACCGCGTACACCTGTTGATTCCGATCTGCATGATCGCCTTCGGGATCCTCGGCTCAACCATCGGTCTGTTTGAGGAAACCTACGGCCTGCTTCCGATCTTCATTTCAATTGCGATTGCGCTGGGCTTTGACGCCATCGTCGGCGGTTCGATCGTCTATATCGCGGTCGCGGTCGGCTTTGCGGCGGCGACGATCAATCCGTTCACGATCGGCATCGCGCAGGAAGTATCTCAGGTTCCGCTGTTTTCTGGCCTGGGTTACCGGGTCTTCTGCTTTGTTATTTTCATGGGCATCTCGATCATTTATGTCTGGCGCTATGCGGAGAAGGTCAGAAAGCATCCGGAAAAATCAATTCTGGCCGGTGAAAATCTGAATTTCCGCGAAGTCGGTACCAAGGAAGAGTTGATGAAGCGTGATTTTACGCTGACGCAGAAAATTTCCGGGCTGTGCTTCATTTTCACCGTGGTCATGCTTTTGATCGGCACGATCAAGCTGGGCTGGTATATCAATGAAATCGCGGCGCTGTTCATCATCATGATGCTTGTGATCGGTCTGGTGTCCCGGTTTACGCCGAGTCAGATCGCGCAGTATTTCATCGAAGCGGCGAAGGATATGATGTTCGGTGCATTGATTGTCGGACTGAGCCGGGCGATTCCGGTCATCATGGACAATGCGCACATCATCGACACGATTGTGTACTGGCTGTCGACCGGCTTGGCGCAGTTTCAGGGCATTGCGAGCGCGATGGGCATGTTGTTTGTGCAGAATATCATTAACTTCTTCATTCCGTCCGGCGGCGGACAGGCGGTCGTCACGATGCCGATTTTAGCGCCGGTTTCTGAAATGGTCGGCTTGAGCCGGCAGATCGCAGTTCTGGCTTTCCAGTTCGGCGACGGGTTCTCCAATATTTTCTGGCCGACCTCCGTCTTTATGATGTGCGGAATTATGGGCCTGCCCGTCAACAAGTGGTATAAGTTTGTGACGCCGTTGTTCGGTTTGTTGTTTATCGCGGAAATTGTGCTCTTGACGATCGCCGTGCTGATCGGATACTAGACGGGAGGAAATCACGATGGAAAAGAACTTGGCGACGCTGCGCGAGGCGCTGTTTGCGCGGGAAGCGGAAATGGCTGAACAGTTTGAAAGGGTCCGCGATGAAATCTACGCCCATCCGGAACTGGGGTGTGATGAGGTCTGGTCGTCGCAGTATTTGTGTGAAAAAATGCGCGGCTATGGTTTTGCGGTTACGCAGCCTTACGGCGGTCTGGCAACGGCGTTTCGCGCTGAGCTGAACTGCGGCGATGGTCCGAAAATTGCTTTCTTGGCGGAATATGACGCGCTGCCGGGCTATGGCCCTGAGCATAACCAGAACGCCCATGCCTGCGGTCATAACTGGATCGCAGCTTCAACGCTGGGCGCAGCTGTCTTGCTGGCGCAGATCAGCGAAGAATTCAGCGGTACAATCGTTTTGATCGGAACGCCGGCGGAAGAAACGCTGGGCGGCAAGTGCGACCTGGTTGACGCGGGCTGCTTTGACGATATTGACGCGGCATTTCAGATGCATTTAGGCGCGGAAAACAACATTCATGTCGTGTCGCTGGCGATGGATTCCCTGCAGTTTGACTTCACCGGGAAAGCGGCGCACGCCGCGGCATATCCGCATTTAGGCATCAATGCTCTGGATGCTGTCCAGCTCACGTTTGCCGGGATCAACGCCCTGCGCCAGCACATGCAGAGCGACGCAAGGGTGCATGGGATTGTAACCAACGGCGGAGCGGCCGCCAACATTGTGCCGGAAAGCGCGTCCTGTCAGTTCTATATCCGGGCGAAATCCCGCGCTTATCTGGAAGAATTGACACAGCGGATCATCAACTGTGCCAAGGGCGCGGCGCTGATGACGGGTGCGTCGTTAGCTTATCATAACTTTGAGAACTCGTATGACGATCTGGTTTACAGCGAGCCGTTACGGAAGCTGTTGAAGGAAAATCTGGAAGCGCTGGGCGTGACTCATTTTGTGCCGCAGTCCAACGAAGCCTCCGGCTCGACCGATATCGGCAATGTCTCGCATGTTTGTCCGACGGTGTATTGCGAAATTGAAACCGACGCTTGTCCGCCGGTGTATGCGCACAACGAAGATTTTCTGGACTATGTTCATGGTCATGCCGCCGATCATTCGCTGCACACAGCGATTAAAGCGATGGCCTTCAGCGCGCTGCAGGTTTTTCTGAACCCGGAGCTGTTAAAAGGCGGACTGTAAAGCGTTCCCAACGCTCAGCAATCAGCGGGATTCAGAAATTTCCAAAACAAACGACGAAATAAAACCAAGAGCCGCGGGAAGCGGCTTTTTTAACAGACTCTTTGAAAGGCTGAAAACTTTGGCATTCTGTCTGAAAAAGCAAGCGAAGCCTTTCCCCAAGTGCGGGCGGGGCTTGTGTTTGCCGTGAGAGATGTTTATAATCGGATTGAAGTCATCGGACTTGAAGGAGGAATTGAACAATGCAGAGAATCGTAACCATTCAGGATATTTCCTGCGTCGGTAAATGTTCGCTGACCGTGGCGCTGCCGATCATTTCGGCGATGGGTGTGGAAACAGCGATCATCCCGACGGCGGTGTTGTCGACCCATACAATGTTTCAGAACTATACATTTCATGACCTGACCGACGAAATCGCGCCGATCGCACGGCATTGGCAGCAGGAACAGATTGATTTTGCGGCGATCTATACGGGATATTTAGGATCGAAACGGCAAGTTCAGCTGATTTCCGATTTCTTTGATCAATTCAAATCTGAGGATAATTTTATCTTTGTGGATCCGGTCATGGCGGATAACGGCAAGCTTTATCCACTGTTTGACCTGGACTTTGCCGCCCAGATGGCCAGGCTGTGCGCCAAGGCGGATATCATCGTGCCGAATCTGACGGAAGCATGCTTTCTGACGGGGATGGAATACCGCGAACACTATGACGAGCAGTACATCGAAACGCTGCTGGATAAGCTGGCCGCTTTGGGAACAAAACGTGCGGTCGTTTTGACCGGTGTGGCTTTGGAACCCGGCAAGACCGGCGTCGCCGGCCGGGATCTTGTAAGCGGGAAGAAAATCCGCTATGTGCATGACCGGATCCCTGTCAGCTACCATGGAACCGGGGATATTTTCTCAAGCACGACTGTCGGCGCTCTGGCACTGGGAAAAAGCTTGCAGGAAGCGCTGGAGATTGCGGCCGACTACACCGTCGCTTGTATCCGCGAAACGATGGAACACGACGCTGAAAAGAAATACGGCGTGAATTTTGAACGCGTGCTGCCGCAGCTGATCCGCCGTCTCGGTTTATAAAAATAGAAGAGGCGAACAAAATTTAAAGCTTTTGCATCTATGGGAATCCTTCTCAGTATTTTGACGTCCTGCATACCATAAGAGATTCCTGCATCATAGAGGATATTGACGATGATATCCAGCGTGATCAACGACAATCCAGTTAAGAAATAATCACCTGTTCTGATAATTCCTGGTGGGATAAAAACTATAAAACAGAAGAAAAATGATTGAAAACAAGCGGACAGATTGGTAAAATTACATTGACTGGAAATAGCTGTTGTGCTATTATTATCACGTTGTATGCCCCTCTGATGGCTGCAACCGCTCATAACAGGGTTTTAAGACGGGAAATCGTCCCCTGCGCTGGCGAGTCTCTTTCAGAAATACATGAGAATATGAACGGAGGTGCAAGTCATGTACGCAGTAATTGAAACAGGCGGAAAGCAGCTGCGCGTTGAAGTCGGCCAGTCGATCTATGTAGAAAAGCTGGACGTTCAGCCGGGTGAAGAAGTCGTCTTCAACACCGTTGTGCTCTATGCCAACAGAACAACAAAAATCGGTACGCCGTATGTCAAGGGTGCTAAGGTCACCTGCAAAGTTGAGAAGCAGGGCAAGGAAAAGAAGGTCACGATCTTCAAGTACAAAGCCAAGGACGGTTCTTCTCACCGCAAACAGGGCCACAGACAGCCGTATACAAAGCTGACCGTTGAAGCCATCGAAGCTTAAGTCTCATGATTCGGATCAAGCTGACTGAACGTCAGGGAAAGGCGGAAACCTTACTGGCGGAGGGTCATGCGGGCTACGCTGAAATGGGACAAGATCTTGTCTGCGCCGGCGTCAGCTGCATTACGATCGGAACCAATAATGCTTTGGATGAATTAGCGCCCGGAACGTTTCAAACGGAAACCCGGGAGGGATATCTGAAAATCCGGATTCTGAATCCGGACGATCCGACCGCCCAGCTGATTCTCCGAACAGCCTGGATTCAGCTGCAGACCATTGCAGAGAGTTATCCAGAATTTATAAAACTCAAAAAACAGGAGGTGTAAGCCATGAAGTTAGTATTGAACATTCAGTTGTTCGCTTCCAAAAAGGGTGTCGGTTCTACAAAGAACGGCCGTGATTCTCATTCCAAAAGACTGGGAGCCAAGAAGGCGGACGGACAGTTTGCGACAGCCGGTTCAATCTTATACCGTCAGCGCGGCACAAAGATTCATCCGGGTGTGAATGTCGGACGCGGCGGCGATGATACCTTATTCGCAAAAGTCGACGGAACTGTAAAATTCGAGCGCGTAGGCAAGGACAAGAAGAGAGTTTCTGTCTATCCAGCAGCGTAAGTTAACAAAATCCCCGGTTGGGGATTTTTGTTTGAAGAAGTACGATCGAGGTTATTCTAAGAGGAAAGGAGGCGTTTTCCATGTTTATTGATCGTGTTAAAATGAAACTCAAGGCCGGTAATGGCGGCAACGGATTGGTTGCGTTCCGGCGTGAAAAATATGTACCCCTGGGAGGACCGGCAGGAGGGGACGGCGGCGACGGCGGCGATATTATTTTTGAAGCTGACAGCAACAAGTCAACCCTACTGGATCTGCGCTATTCCAAGCAGCTGACCGCGGGCAACGGCGGTGTCGGCAAGCCGAAGAAAATGCACGGCGCGGATGGCGACGACGTCTTGGTCAAGGTCCCGCTGGGTACGTTAGTCAAGGATCTGGCGACCGGCGGACTGATCGCCGATTTAACGAAACCCGGCCAGCGCGCAGTCATTGCCAAAGGCGGCAAGGGCGGCCGCGGCAACTGGCATTTTGCTTCCGCCCGCAACTCTGCGCCGGAATATTGTGAGCAGGGTGAAGACGGCGAAGCCAAGGAAATTCAGGTTGAACTGAAATTGCTGGCGGACGTCGGGCTGGTCGGCTTTCCCTCGGTCGGCAAGTCAACGTTATTATCCGTTGTCTCCAAGGCTCGCCCGGAAATCGCGGATTATCCGTTCACGACGATCACGCCGAATCTGGGCATGGTTCAGGTCCCGGATAGCCGTTCGTTTGTCATGGCGGATTTACCGGGTCTGATCGAAGGCGCCAGCGAAGGCAAGGGACTGGGACATCAGTTTCTGCGTCACATCGAGCGCTGCCGGGTTATTGTGCACGTCGTGGACATGGGCGCCAACGACGGCCGCGATCCGATTGAAGATTACAGAATCATCAACAAGGAGCTGGAACAATACGAACTGCGCTTAATGGAACGGCCGCAGGTCGTGCTGGCGAACAAGATGGATCTGGAGGGCGCGGAAGAGAATCTGAAGCGTTTTAAGGAAACTTATCCGGACATTCCGGTATATCCGGTGATCACGCTGATCGCGGAAGGGCTGGACGAGGTTCTTTACAAAGTCGCGGATCTGTTGGAAACGACGCCGGAATTCCCGATGACAGGTGAAACTGAAGTTGAGGAAGGCGTATTGTATAAGTTTGTACCGAAGGCGCCGGATTTCACCGTTACCAATCTGGGCAATCACCAGTGGCGGCTGGAAGGTCCGAAGGTCGAGAAACTGTTCAAGATGACTGATTTTGAGGTTGAATCGCAGGTGTATCGGTTCGGCCAGTCGCTGCGCAAGCTGGGCGTCGATGAGGCGCTGCGGCAGAAGGGCGCGGAGGACGGCGATCTCGTCTTCATCAACGATTTCCAATTTGAATTTGTCGAATAAGCAATCAGAGGCCGTTTGCGCCTCTTTTTCGTTGGCCATGGAGTGGACCAGAGGGAAATGGGATTTCTGGCTTGAAAAAAGACTTAAATAAACGATCAGTTTTTGAGTGTGAAGGAGAATGAAATGATGATGACCATGCGGTTGGCTCAGCGACAGGATTTACCGGATTTACTTCAGCTTTATACGTTTTTGGGCGATAACCCTATTCCAGAGTTGGATGCCAAACTCATGCGGCTGTGGCAAACGCTGCTGAACGATCCGCAGACAGCGATAATCGTGGCTGAGAGTCAAGGCCATGGAATCTCAACCTGCACACTGACGATCATCCGCAATCTGACGCATGATCAGCGGCCCTGCGGGATCATCGAAAATGTGGTGACGGATCCGCGGTATCGGTGTCAGGGCTTAGGCCGGAGGGTCTTGGAGGAAGCGGTGCGGATCACCTGCGAGAATCATTGTTACAAAGTGCTGCTGACAACGGGCTCCAAGCGGGAAAGTACGCTGCGTTTTTACCGTGAAGCGGGATTTAATGATCAGGATAAAACCGCCTTTGTGCGCTGGCTGTAAACGGATCCTGCCTCTAAGCCGGACGCGAAATTTTTTATTTCCTCGTTTTTTACTTCTTCATTGGTATTTTCTTTCAAGACGTCAAACGGAGGAGCGGAAACGCCGGGAAACAGACAAGTGTTGGTTAAGCCTGAGGCAAGCCTTCGTCAGTTTCCTGATTGGCTGTTTCGTTTGCGCTTGTTTTATGGTAAAATAAACGGCAGGTGATAACATGATAGCAATGATTAAAGGAACGGTTTTTGCCGTGGGTTTGGATTGGATCATAATCGAAAACCAAGGTATCGGATATAAAGTGTTCTTTTCCCGTCCGGAAGCGGTCCGGCTGAATCAGGAAGTGCGAGTCTTTACCTACCAGCACGTGCGCGAAGATGAGTTCAGTCTGTTCGGCTTTTTGTCGATGGAGGAACAGGATCTGTTCGTCAAGCTGATTTCCGTCAAGGGTCTGGGCCCGAAGACGGCGATGAATATGCTGGCGGCGGCGACGTATCAGCAGATGGTGCAGATGATTGAGCAGGGCGATGTTGCGGCGTTAAAAAAGATGCCGGGCATCGGTGCGAAAACCGCATCGCAGATCATTTTGGATCTGAAGGGCAAGCTGGTTCGCGAAGAAACCGCTGAAGGCAAGTCCAGTCAGGCAATCGAAGACGCGCTGGAAGCGCTCAAAGCATTGGGCTACAAGCAAAGCGAATTGAGCGGGTTATCGAAAATGATGCGCGAGCATCCGGATAAGACGACAGACGAATATGTGAAATTAGGTCTGCAGCATCTGCTGCAGCGGAAAAGAGGGGGATAAGGGATGGACGAGGAACGGCTGCTTTCTGCACTGCCGGAAGCGGGGGATGACGAATCATCGCTGCGGCCGCAGCGGCTGACGGATTATATCGGTCAGACCCAGCTGAAAGAAAACCTGAAGGTTTTTATCCAGGCGGCGCTGCAGCGCAATGAAACGCTCGATCATGTCCTGTTGTACGGACCTCCGGGATTGGGCAAGACGACGCTGGCCTACATTCTGGCCAATGAAATGGGCGGCAAGGTGCGCACAGCCAGCGGCCCGAGCATTGAACGCAGCGGCGATCTGGCGGCGATCTTGTCGACGCTGGAGCCGGGCGACGTGTTGTTTATCGATGAAATCCACCGGCTGCCGAAGATGGTCGAGGAAGTGCTGTATCCGGCAATGGAGGATTTCTGCATTGATATCGTTGTCGGCAAGGATTCCGGCGTGCGTTCGATCCGCCTGGATCTGCCGCCGTTTACGCTGGTCGGCGCGACGACGCGGGCGGGCGATCTGACAGCGCCGCTGCGCGATCGCTTCGGCATCGTCAATAAGCTGGAATATTATGACGAGGATCAGCTTTCGCAGATCGTTTCGCGGACGTCGCGGGTGCTCAATGTGGCCGCGGCCCCGGAAGCGGTCAGGGAAATCGCCAAGCGCTCCCGCGGTACGCCGCGAATTGCGAATCGTCTGCTGCGCCGTGTGCGGGATTTTGCGCAAGTGCTCAACGACGGCGTGATCAGTCTGGACGTCGCGCAGACAGCGTTGGATCGGCTGCGGGTCGATTCGCTCGGCCTGGACGACGTCGATATCCGCTATCTGCGGGGGATTATCGAACGTTTCCGCGGCGGTCCGGTCGGCTTGGAAGCGCTGGCTTCCAGTATCTCTGAGGAACCGATGACGCTGGAAGACGTGTATGAGCCATATCTGATTCAGATCGGCTTTATCAACCGGACGCCGCGCGGCCGGGTCGCGACGCCGAAGGCTTATGAGCATCTGAAGATTGCTTATCACGATCAGCTGTTCGATCTGTAAGCAGAAAATCAAAGGGAAAAGAAGATTCGTTGAACAAAAGGACGCAATGACCGCGTCCTTTTGTTGTTGATGGGATTCTGCTTCGGTTTGGATCCGATCTTCAATCTTATTCTGTTTTCATTGATTTCGAACGGGGATCTCTATCTTCGCAAGGCAGAATCTGACTGCGTTTGCGGAAATTGAATTCTTTCGTCTTGTTGAGAATACAAAAAAGCAGACGAGGAGACCAATAAAAAAGGATCCCCGCTTCCGGCGTTTGCCGTCTGCAAAGATCCAGATGAATTTCAATGATTTTACAGTGCGCTGCTCCCCGTTAAATCCGATCCGCCGGTCTGACCTGCAGGCGGGAAGCACAGTGCAGCCGATCTTCGCCCTGACAATAGCGCAGCGCGCCTTCCTCGTTCAGCACCACCGGCATCCGGTCGTGGATGGCGGAGAGTTCCGGCAGCGCCGGACGGGTCATAATGACGAAGTGCGGACCATCCGCTTCCAGACGGTAGAAACCGGCCATGCACAGCATCGCCTGATCCGGAAGGGTGAACAACATCTTTTTCCGGCTGGGCTTCTCCCATTCATAATAACCGCTGGCGCAGATGACGCAGCGGCGCTGACGCAGGCTTTCGCCGAACATCCGCGAGCGCGGTGCGGTTTCCGAGCGGGCGTTGATCACCAGCCGTTTCTGCGTCGGATGGGTAAATCCCCAGCGCATGGCGGCCGGAACCAGTTCATCTCCCTGCTCAGACAACAGGCAAACCGGCGTCCGCTGCGATGGAAAAACCTCGCCCAGACTCAATTCCGATAGCGGTTCGTCGCCCAGCTGCCGCTCAAGCAAAGCCAGCAGCGAGCGGATCCGCGCGTTGTTCTGATCAAAGAATAAATAACGTCCGCACATCGTTTCACCCTCATTTCTCGATAAACCAGCGGTTTTCACAAAAGTACAGATACCGCCGCTGCCCGTGGGAAAACAGGCAGGTATAGCGCAGACCCGCGCCGCCGCTTTTTAAGGAAGCCGCAGGACAACGCTGAACAATTTTCTCTATCTTATATTTTAACCCGTTTTCCCAAAGAATAAACAAGGGAATGAAACTGCCGTCGTCTTCCCAGTTGCCGTTCACCCGAACATACTGCTTTTCCATGAAATCCTCGCTCCTCTCTGTCTTATATTTTACTTGAAAATAATTCAATTTCAAGCTTATATTAGAAAAAGGAAAGGATAATTTTGGGTATGCAGGATTTGAAAAGAATTTAAAGCTGAGTACGCCATGAATCTTAATTGCATGGATTGCCCCAAGCTCAAGGAATTAAGAATAATAGTTAATCATCTTGTTCAAAATATTTCAGCAAACGCATCGTCAGTTGGATGGAAAATAGCTGATTAGCATCGCGGCAGGATAAATTCCATTTTTCTTCGATTTTTTTCAATCTGTAAAGAATGGTATTTTTATGTGTAGCTAAGGCTTCTGCTGTTTTTCCAATTTCAAAATTATTTTTGATATATTGCTTTAACGTTTTATAATATTCAGAATTCTGCTGCTGATCCCAGCGAATCATTTCAATTAACGCCGGATTACAGTAATCAAGGTAACCATCAGTTTCAAGATTGCTGCGCAGAAATAACGCATATTCCCGGTGATCGTCAAAATAGAACAAAGTGCCTCGAGGTTGTTTCTTAAAGATCGGATGAGAGCATAAATAGCTCCGCTGTATGTTGGAGTTCAAGATGTTGCAAAAACGGCAGCCGATTAAAATGTCAGCCTGCAGAACCTTCGCTGATTCTTTTAGATTCTCGATCTGGTAAGTTCTGATTTCCTTTTCTGTGAGGTCAACAAGCGTATAAATGATTCCTTGTTCTTCAGCGGTTAGAGAGTCAGGAAAAATTCGCAGTAAAGCAGATGTAATCAAAGCGTTTTCTTCAGATTTTCTTCCTTTGGCGGCAAGCAGACGATATTGTTTACCGTGGTATTTCTCGCTGTCGGAAACCATTACCGATAATTCCATCAAAGTTTTGATTTTCCCGCATAAAATCATTTTAAATAAATTTTGTTCGTTGAGATTGTATCCCCAAACACCATCAATGGAACAGGAAATTGCAATAATTCTGGCAATCGTTTGAACTAACTCCATATCCATATTTTCTAATTCCTGGTTTGTTCCTGGAATTGTAATATTGCCAAAATAGCGTTCACCAATATAAACGTTAGAAAAAACTCGGGCATAATCATCTTCCGTAGCCGGAGAATAAAATGGAATCAGATTTTCTTTGCGTTTGCTGAGAACCCCCATAAACGTATTAAACCCATGGCTGTCTTTGGAAAGCATCTTTTTAATCCGGATCATTTCACCTTCTGGATAATTCTTGGAGCAGATTGCTAGTTCAATTCGATTGTCAGGGGAAAACCTGACGGGAGCATTTAGAAGTTCCGATGCGGTATCGACAAGAACTTGTAAATCAGTATTGTCATAGAGCATCGGGAAGAGAATCGACTCAGCTTTTACGGATAGATAAGACATAATTATTTCTCCTTTTAGTTAAACGGATAATTACGATAAGGATTCAATGTGACACCGCACAAGGACACATCAATTTTGTGATTTTGCATTAAAGATGGAAGCGAATGTTTAGTGGCCGCAACATAGGCATACCGTTTCTTCTTTTCTATAATAAATATGTAAATGAATTATATCACAATTGCGAAAACAGCAGAGATTAAATGCTGTAAGCATAGAAAGGATAGCATGAATCAAAGATCATGCAAAGAGGAGAAAATGAACAAACTGTCACGAAGAGATTTTTTGAAAGACGCAGCGGCCGGGGCGCTCGGGCTTGCCGGGATGTCTCTGCTGGGTGGATGCCAGACGTCAACCAGTTCTGCAGCTGGAGACTATACTTACGCGGAAACCATTGCCTGGGATGGACAATATGATGTGGTCGTTGTCGGCTTTGGCGGAGCCGGCGCTACGGCAGCGCACTATGCGGCCGCCAGTGGTGCTAACGTCCTGATTGCCGATGCGGCGCCCAAAGGTCATGAAGGCGGCAATACCCGATATGCCCAACAGTTTATTGTTTGCGGCGATAATCCGGAAAAGTTACAGACATATTACCATGAATTAGCCGGGGGATTGGAATACGACGAGGAGGTCATTAAAGTGTATACTGAGAATATGGTGACACTGGGTGACCGGATGGCGTCCGATTACGGCGCGGACGTAATGTATTGGAAAGGCGTGCCGGCAGTGGCTTGGGCAATTCCGGAATTCCCGGAATTGGAAGGCGGCGAGGCGATCAACGCGTTTACCGTTCACGCCGGTGCAAAAGATTCCGCTTTGTGGAAACTGCTGCGGCAAAAAGTGGTCGAAGAAAAAGATAAAATTGATATCTGGTTCAATTCCCGGGCGGCTCATTTAATCCAGGAACCTCAGACGAAAACGATCATCGGCGTCACATTTGAGCGGGATGGGAAAATGGTGAATATTCGGGCGGCGAACGGTGTTGTTCTAGCCTGCGGCGGGTTTGAGAATAATTCAAAAATCGTTCAGGATTATATCGGCTATGCTCACTATAATGTCATTGGATCGACTTATAATCAGGGGGATGGGATTCATCTTTGCTTGGAGGCCGGAGCGGATTTATGGCATATGAACTGTTTCGAAGGCAGCAACACCCTAGGCGGTTTGGGACCGGATTATGGTGCGGGTGAACGAGGAATCGATCTTACCGGATTTTCAGCCGGAAGTTTTTTGATCACAGGCTTAGATGGTCGACGTTATTTTAATGAAACAGCGGAAGCCAGACATGGACATATCCGGCGCGGCGGTGAGTACGTTATGCCAGGACATCCGCAGAACGCCTGGTTAATTTTTGATCAGAATCAATATGAAACCCTCAGCTGGCCAGCTTTCGTTCAAGGGCAGATCATCGCTGCGGAATCCGTTCTGGAACTGGCGGCGGCATTAAAGATGGAAGCTGCAGTCTTATCGCGGACTATCAAAAAATTTAACCGCTTTGCCAGTGCAGGTGAGGATCTTGAATTTGAACGCGATCCCCAAACGATGCGGGAACTGGCAGGAAAGACGTGGTATGCGCTGCGGCTTGTCCCGCGAATTTTGAATACGCAGGGAGGAGCGCGTAGAAATGCCCGGGCCGAGGTACTGGATCCGGCCGGTAATGCCATCCCTCATTTATATTCAGCAGGTGAATTCGGTGGTTTGACGGCAAAAAATTATCAAGGGGCGACCAATTTGTCGGAGTGTCTGGTGTTTGGAAGGATTGCAGGCGAAAATGCAGCAACTGTGAAAGAAGCTTTACCAAGTTATACGCTGGCTCCGGCAGTTGAATCAAAACTCACGTACACCCAGGGTACAACGGATGAAAAAACGAGTGAATATGAACTGGAGGAAAACGAAGTGCTGGGTGTTGGCGCAGGGATGGGCGGCGATGTTGTCGTTGCAGTGAAAATTGAAAACGGAGCGGTCGCCAGAATCAGAATTCTGGAGAATAATGAAACGCAAGGGATTAGCGATCCGGCGTTCGCCACATTACCAGATCAGTTTATTGGCTGTGCGTCAGCAGAGGAAATCGACGCTATCGATCATGTCAGCAAGGCAACAGTGACCAGTAACGCGCTGAAAGAGGCCGTTAAAAACGCGTTAAACCAACTTCAATAAATCAATTAGAATAATCATTCAGGAAAGCGTAAGTTCTTAGGCGAAACAAAGTATGGAACCACGCTTTCTTTTTTCTGGAAAGTTTCAATGATGATTTTACTGGGACAGGGTTGGTCATTGCTTAAATGATCATGAATAATTTTCAGATAACATGAACAAATTTAAAGGATATACCTGGAATACTTGAAAAAAGTTCCGATTAGTCGTTGAAAAAACGGGAAGATTCCGTTACAATGAAGCCAGGGTGGTGATTCCGATGTATTTTAAGGAAAACCTGAGATATCTCAGAAAGAAGTATCATATTACACAGAATGACCTGGCGGAGAAATTCGGCTATAAATCATTTACGACGATTCAGAAATGGGAAGACGGCACCTCAATGCCGAAAATGAGCATCCTGCAGCAGCTGGCGGACTTTTTTAACCTGACGATCGAACGGCTGATCAACCAGGATCTGACACGCGATGAAATGTCGGGCGTGCGGGTACCGGTGCTGGGCAGCGTCAAGGCGGGCTATGATCATCTGGCAGAACAGATTGTTGAGGATTATGAATGGGTCAGCCCGGATGAAGCCCGGGGCGGCGAATATTTTTATCTCGATGTCGTCGGGGATTCGATGAAAAACGCCCGGATTGAGGAAGGCGACCGCGTGTATATCCATCGTCAGAATTCCGTGGATAACGGGCAGATCGCCGTCGTCTTGCTGGAAAACGACGAAGTAACGCTTAAACGTGTGTTCTATAAAGACGGCGATATGATCCTGCAGCCGGAGAACGACGCTTACGAACCGATCGTCGTGCCGTTAAAAGACGTCATGGACCGCCGCGTGCAGATACTGGGCCGGCTGGTTCACAACAAGATCCGCTATTAACATCAAAAGCGGGGATAATCTGAAAGAAAAAGGAAAGACCGTGAACGGGTTTGTATTGAAAACTGAACGGTCTTTTCGTTTGGGTTTTGTTGCAATGACAGCGGTTTCAAGGTAAACTTATACAAGAAATGAAGGTGGAAGCATGGAAAAATATATTATGGCGATCGACCAGGGAACGACCAGCACCCGGGCGATTTTATTTGATCAGCAATGTCAGATCCGCGCACAGGCACAGAAGGAATTTACACAGTATTTCCCCAAGCCCGGCTGGGTTGAGCATGACGCAACGGAGATCTGGCTGAGCGTGCTGGCCGTGATGGCGGAAGTTGTGATGGCCAGCGGCATCGACCCCGTGCAGGTAACGGGGATCGGGATTACCAACCAGCGCGAAACGACAGTCGTCTGGGATAAAACGACCGGTCTGCCGATCTATCACGCGATCGTGTGGCAGTCGCGGCAGACGGACAAGCTCTGCGACCAGCTGAAGAAAGAAGGGCTGGAAGACTGGATTCGCGGGAAGACCGGACTGGTCATCGATCCGTATTTCTCAGCGACGAAAGTCAAATGGATTCTTGATCATGTCCCGGGCGCGCGGAAGCGGGCAGAAAACGGCGAGCTGTTGATGGGGACGATCGATACGTGGCTGGTGTGGAAGCTCAGTGAAGGACGCTGTCACAGCACGGATTACTCCAACGCTTCGCGGACGATGATGTATAATATCTTCGATTTGAAGTGGGATGCGGAGATCCTGGCAAAGCTGGATATCCCCGCAAGCATGCTTCCGCAGGTTCAGCCGTCCAGTCAGATTGTCGCGACGACGGCGCCGGTGCATTTTTTCAACCGGGAAGTCCCGATTGCCGGGGTCGCAGGCGATCAGCAGGCGGCCTTGTTCGGCCAGGGCTGCTTTGAGGAAGGTATGGCAAAAAACACCTACGGCACCGGATGCTTCCTGTTGATGAACACCGGTGAGAAGCCGGTCGTTTCCCGTCATGGCTTGGTGACGACGTTGGCCTGGGGGGTGGACGGCAAGGTGAATTACGCGCTGGAAGGCAGTATTTTCGTCGCCGGCAGCGCAATCCAATGGCTGCGGGACGGCTTGAAAATGATCCGCACCGCACCGGAGAGCGAAGCGCTGGCGACCTCGGTATCCAGCAGTGAAGGCGTGATCGTCGTTCCGGCATTTGTCGGATTGGGCGCGCCGTATTGGGATGATAAAGCCCGCGGGGCGATCTTTGGCCTGACCCGCGGCACAACGCAGGCTCATTTAGCGCGGGCAACGCTGGAATCGCTGGCATTCCAGACCCGCGACGTATTGGAAGCGATGCAGAAGGATTCCGGCATCCGCTTAAAAACATTGAAGGTTGACGGCGGCGCCGTGCGCAATAATTATCTGATGCAGTTTCAGAGCGATCTGCTTCAGACACCGGTGGAACGGGGGAAAATCAATGAAACGACAGCGCTGGGCGCGGCTCTGTTAGCCGGACTGGCCGTCGGTTTCTGGAAAGACCGGCAGGAGGCGCTGGCCGGGCTGCAGCTCGACCGCCGGTTTGAGCCGCAGATAGAACAGGGCCAGGCGGACGAAGATTACCGCCGCTGGCAGCAGGCCGTGGCATGCTGCTGCCAATATCATCCTGAGGCTTAAAGGGAATCCGGAAATAAACAAAGAACAGGAGAATTGGACTCATTCATGGTATTAGATAAAGAAGGCTTTAATCGATGGGCGGCACAGTATGATCAAACCGTCGCTCAAACTCAGGCTGACAGCCAGTATCCATTTGCCGGCTACGATGCCGTGCTGCAGGCGATTGAAATGATCGTTGCCGCAAAGCCGCAGCCGGAGGTGCTGGACGCGGGCTTTGGCACCGGTGTTCTGACCCGGCGGCTGGCTGAGCGGGGCGCTCAGATCACCGGTTTTGATTTTGCTTTGGCAATGGTTGAAACTGTCCGGCGCCAACTGCCGCAGGCAGAATTGTTCGTGCATGATTTTAATGACGGCTGGCCGGCAGTGCTGGCGGAAAAACAGTTTGATTTTATCGTGTCCACGTATGCGCTGCATCATCTCAGCGTGGCCGGACAAATCGCCTGGATTCAGGAAATGCTCGGCCATCTCAAGCCCGGCGGAAGGGTGCTGATCGGCGACGTCGCGTTTGACAACGCCGCGGCGCTGTACGCATGCCGCGATCAGGCGGGAAAGCGATGGGACGCAGACGAAATCTATCTGACCCGGGAACAGCTAAAACCCGTCTTCGCACAACAGCTGCAGTGGCAGCGCTGTTCGTTCTGCGCGGCGCTGATGAGCTTTGGCGCTGACTGAAGCCGGCGGGTAAAATAAAAGAAAACAGGGGGATAAGCAATGAAAGCATTAATCTTCGATATGGACGGCGTCATTATCGACAGTGAAAAAGTGTATGAGCAGGCAGATCAGCAATGGTTTGCGGACAACGGCATTAAGACGGACCGAATCGCGCTGCGCCAGTGCCTGGGCTGCACGGACGATGTGAACTGGGGCATGATCGCCCGCTGGAATCCGGAGCTGGATATCGCCGCCACGTTCCACAAATACCGCGCGTTCTGCAAGGACGTGCGCGTCAATTATGAAAAAATTTACCGTCCCTACGTCCAGACGCTGATCGATCAATGCCGCCGCTGCGGGATTTTGACCGCGCTGGCTTCAAGCTCGCCGATGGACAATATCCAGACGGTTTTATGCGATTGTAAACTTGAGGGACAGTTTGATTTAGTCGTCAGCGGCTGCGATCTGCCCGTCAGCAAGCCGGATCCGGCGATCTTTCTGCAATGCGCGAAGCAGCTGGGCTGCATACCGGCGGAATGTGTCGTGATCGAGGATTCGTTGAACGGCGTGACGGCGGGGAAACGGGCAGGCATGACGGTGATCGGACTGGATGATCCGTACTTTGGTCAGGACTTGTCGAAGGCGGACATGCGGGTCGATCAGCTGGAACAGATTGTCATCACGGATAAAGGATTTTTGATCGGCGGGCAAACCTTATGAAAATCTTTTTTGTCAGGCACGGTCATCCGGATTATACCGAACCGAAAGCGCTGGGTTATCCGGGCTTTGGCAACGACCTGGCGCCGTTGGACGCGCTGGGACGTTCGCAGGCGGAACAGACGGCGCGGGATCCGCGGCTGAAGCAAGGCCAGCTGATCGTCGCTTCGCCGTTTACGCGGGCATTGCAGACGGCGGCGGTCCTCTCGCACCGGCTGGATCTGGAACTGCGTGTAGAAGTGGGGCTGCACGAGTGGCTGCCGGATCTCACGTATTCGCATACCGACGTGGAAACGGTTGAGCGGGCCCGGGCGGAATTTGACGCGATGAACGGCGTCGCCGGTCCGGAAAGAAAACAGGCCTGGGAGACGTGGGAACAGATGCGCACGCGCGCGGAACGGGCGTTAGCGCGGTATGCCGGCTATGACTGCCTGATCGTCGTCTGTCACGGGTTGTTGATGCAAGCCTTTGGCGCGGAAAAAACAATCTCCAACGGCGGGATCTTTGAGGCGGAGTGGTCGCCGGCATGCCGGGATTAGGACAGGGGGGAAACAATGGAACGGATTTGTATTATCGGTTGTCCCGGCAGCGGCAAGAGTACGCTGGCAGCGCGCCTCGCGTCGCAAACAGGCATTCCGGCAGTGCATCTGGATCAGCTGTTCTGGAAGGAAAACTGGGTTCAGCGCACAGCTGCGGAATTTGACGAGCTGTTGGCGGAAGCACTCAAGCAAAGCCGCTGGATCATGGACGGGAACTTTGCCCGCACGCTGCCGTTAAGGTTAGGCTTCGCGGATACCCTGGTCGTTTACGATCTGCCCAAATGGCGCAGTTTGCTGGGCTATTTTAAACGGCTGCGGCGCTACCGCGGCCAATCCCGGCCTGATATGACGCCGGGCTGCGCGGAGAAGCTGGATTGGGAGTTTGTGGGGTACATCTTAAAATTCAAACGCGAGGATCTGAGCGCGCTGCAGCGTGAATTTCCTGATCTGACCATCATCCGGTTGCGCTCGCACCGTCAGGCAGAGGACTGGCTGGGACAGGTTGAGCGCGTTTCCAAATCGTGAAAAGAGAGCGAAGCGCAAATAGAATACCCGGATTACGAGTGCAAAAGAGAAGAATAACGATGAACAAAAAAGAAAGTGAAAATGCGGGCCGTCAGAAACGGCGGCACGTTTTGACGAGGTGATCAAAATGCTTCAATTAAAACGCTTCACGGCGGCGGACGGCGAACAAGCGTACGCCTTTCTGCAAGCCTTCGCTCCGGACGAAAACGGCTTTATGAATCCTTACCGCGGCTGTCCGAAAGATCAGTTTTTAACGCAGGAGCTGCCGCGGATTCTGGCACACGCCGAAGGAAAAATGCTGAAGGAAAATTACGTGCCGGAAACCTGGTTCTTTCTGTGGGATGACGATCAGATGGTCGGTTTGTTCCGGATCCGGCATTACCTCACCGAGGCCTTGGCGCAGGGTGCGGGTCATGTCGGATATGGTATCCATCCTGCTTATCGGGGAAAAGGCTATGCGACGCGCGGCTTGGCGCTGGCGGTCAAGGAAGCCGCGAAGCTGATCCGGGAGGAGGAGGTCTATCTGTCCTGCCATAAAGACAATCCGGCTTCGCTGCGGGTTCAGCTTAAAAATCAGGCGCGGATCGATCATGAGGACGAGGTGGAATTTTATACCCGGATCCCGCTGCCGGAGCGCAACGGCTGACGAAAAAACAAGCTTGGTAAGATAAAAAAGAAGTCTGGCAGAATCCGGAATCATTCCGGCTGTCAGACTTTTTCAATAGATTGTGATATCGCGATGAAACGGAAAGTTTCCGTTCTGTAAGAATAAGCAATTCGCTTTCCGAACGGTTAAGATTTAACGCCGGCCAGAGCTATGTTGGATGTCAGGCCTCTTGGCAGATAGGATCGAGTCTGAATTCCCGCACGAGAAACGCCGCGAACCAGCTGATGAGCACTTCCTGCGGCATCATCGGGGCAAGCCAGTGCAGCTGCTGAAGCAGTGCGGTCTGTTGATGAAGCATCTGATCGCACAAACTGCGGCACAGCGTAATCCGGTCCGCTTTGCCGATCAGCGTCAATAACGATTGTTTCGTGGTCTGCTGCAGCAGGCTCTGATACAGCGAGCGTTCGGTTTCCAAGGCTGGCGATCCGGCGTTGAAATAGCCGGCCAGCTCGATCAGGAAAGCCTGCGGATCGAGAATGACCTGGGGATCTTTTTTCATGAATTCCGCGCCGTTTTCCATCATCCGCACCAACACCGTTTCTGCGGTGTCGCCCTTGATTTTCAGCACTCTGTCCAGCAGCACGTTCTGCGGCCACAGCGTGTCGATGAACGGATGATCGGAATCGTCCAGCTGACATTGGAATAAGGTCAGCTCGCGCAGCATCCGCTCTGCCAGAGCACGCAGCGAAGCGTTCAGCGGAGAAAAGACGAAACGCTCTCCGATCAGCTGACCGAGAAATTTCTTCGCGTCCAGCAGCCCCAGCTCGCGGTTGCGCTTTAAAAGCTCCGGATCAAACGAAAGGAACGAACCCAGCTCGCGGGAAGGGGAAATCACGGCGACCTGCGGCAGCTTTTCCAGCGTCGGATGGATCGGACTTTGATAATGCAGATTCACGGCGATCACCCGGTCCGCACCCATCCTCAGCGCCAGTGCGATCGGCAGGTTGTCCTGATATCCGCCGTCGATATACTGCTGCCCGTCGAACTCGTAAACCGGAAAGGCCGGAAAACACGAAGCAGTCGCGATCAGATAATCCTTGATCCGGCCTTCGGGAATCTGCGCTTTCGTCAGCTCCACCGCCTGAAGCGAAGGATAACGCACGGTGACCAGTCCGAAATCAATCGGCGAGCGGCGCAGCTTCTCTTCGTCGACCAGCCGGGCGATCATTTCTTTTAACGGCGTGTTGTCCGCCCCTTTGGTGTTGATGTATTTTTTTAGGAAAGGGGCGATTTTCTGTTTGTTTTCCATGATCGCGCTGAGCTCTAAATCAAAACCATCCTGCATCACGTCTTCAATCCTGAGATTCGCCCACAGATCCAGCGCCGCCGCATAATCCTGCTGGACGATCAACGCGCCGTTTAACGCGCCGATCGAAGTTCCCGTCACGATGTCCGGGGCCAGGCCGGCCGCGCTTAACGCCTGCCACACTCCGATTTCATAGGCGCCCCGCGAACCGCCGCCGCACAATACCCATGCCGTTTTCATGATCTGTTCCTCCCGTTCGATTGTTTTCTATCTTTATGTATTATATAATAACGGCGCAGGTTTCGATACGCTGAAAACGTTTTTGGCGGAAACGAAAACGGAAAATGAAAAGAAAGAGGTGAAGGACGATGAAGCTGATTCATCATGCGATTTATTTTGTCAGCTGCATGGCGATTTATATCGGCCTGTTCTGGGCGGAATGCCAGATCGTGCCGCCGGTGCTGGAACTGTGCCTGCCCTCAGGCTGGATTGGGGTCGAATGGGTCGTCCTGGGTCTGTTCCTCCTGTTTCCCAATCCGCAGCTGACCTGGATTTTCGGCAACCGGATTTCCCGCCGGCTGACGCCCGCTTCCTGATTTGACATCAAGTTTCACTTTCTCTGCGCATACGCTGTATGGGAGGTGAGACTTTTTTATGTTCCATCGAAAAAACAGGCTGCTTTTGATCGAAGTGCTGACGCTGGTGGCCGCCGGGTTGATCATGATCGCCTCCAGCTCGGTGTACTGGGCGGAGTTCAAATATCACAACCCCTGGTATTTTGTCCAGCGTCAGGCGCTGTTTGCCGGGCTGGGCTTAGTCGCGATGAATTTGACCAGCCGGCTGAATATTCAAAAGCTGCGGGAAAAACAGAAGCCGATTCTGATCGGCTGTTATATCGCGCTGGCGCTGGTGCTGATTCCGGGACTGGGCGTGCAGCGCAACGGCTCGCGCAGCTGGTTCGGCGTCGGCAGCTTTTTGATCCAGCCCTCGGAGTTTTTCAAGCTGGCGCTGATTCTCTCGGTGTCGGATTATCTGGCTTCCAAAGACCGGATTAAAAGTCTGCGCCGGGATTTGTTAGTGCCGCTGTTTTTAACCATGCTGGGTTTCGGATTGATTCTTCTGCAGCCGGATTTCGGCAGCGGATTGGTCATGGTCTGCAGCATCGTTGTGATCGTGCTGGCGGCGGACGCGCCGTTTAAGTATTTTATCCGTCTGGGACTGCTGGGCGCGGCAGGCTTGACCGGCTTGATTCTGGCAGCCCCGTACCGGATGGCGCGGATCGTTTCCTTTCTTGATCCGTGGCAGGATCCGTTAGGCAGCGGCTTCCAGATTATCCAGTCGCTGTTTGCGATCGCCCCGGGCGGCTTGCTGGGAGCCGGACTGAACCGGTCGATGCAGAAGCACTTTTATCTGCCGGAACCGCAGACCGATTTCATCTTCGCGATCACAGCGGAGGAGTTGGGCTGGATCGGCGCTTCGCTGATCATTATTATTTATCTGCTGATCATCCTGGAGGGTGTCCGGATCGCCAAGAACGCTCACGATCCGTTTCTGTGCTATGTCGCGGTCGGCATCGTCAGTTTGTTCGCGATTCAGGTCATGATCAATCTCGGCGTCGTCGTCGGTTTGTTTCCGGTCACCGGGATTACGCTGCCCTTGATGTCCTACGGCGGCAGCTCGTTAGTGATGATCATGGCCTCGCTGGGCATCTTAATGAGTATCGCCAAGGCCTAAAGGCAAGATGCGGGTGGGCGCGGCGGACGATGTATGCTATAATAAGGCAGGCAAAAAAGCAAATGAAAAAGGAGTGAAACGCAATGCGCGTATTAATTGCGACCGGCGGCACCGGCGGTCATATCTATCCGGCGCTGGCGCTGGCCGACGCCATGAAGGAAAAAGATCCGCAAACGGAAATCCTGTTTGTCGGCACGGCGGAACGGATGGAGTCGACGGAGATTCCCAAGGCCGGCTATGCGTTTGAAGCGATTAAGGCCAAAGGGCTGAACGGTTCCGCCCTGGCGAAGGTTCAGGCCGTCATGCAGCTGGCTCAGGCGTATTTCGCCTGCCGGAAGATTGTGCGGCAGTTCCGTCCGGATTACGCGATCGGCTTTGGCAACTATATCAGCGCGCCGGTGATTCTGGCCGCGCACTTCGCGCATGTGCCGACGATGCTTCACGAACAAAATTCCTATGCCGGCAAAGCGAACCGCTTTCTGGCGAAATATGCCGATCAGATCGTCGGCTGCTATCCTGAAAACTTAGACCAGTTTCCGCCGCAGAAAACCCGGATCCTCGGCAATCCGCGGGCCAGTGTGGCGGCCCGGGCGCAGCGCGATCCCAACGTGGTGCGGCAGCTGGGTCTGGATCCGGCCAGGCCGTTAGTCGTTGTTGTGATGGGCTCGCTGGGCTCGGAAAGCGTCAATGCCGTCATGGTCAAGGCGCTGAAGCAGATGGCCGGCCAATCTTATCAGGTATTGTATGTTACCGGCCGGGCGGCTTATGAGGAAGTCCGCGCGCAGCATCTGGAATGTGCCAATATCAAGGTAGTCCCGTATATCGACGGGGTCAAGGTCATGGTCAACGCCGATCTGGCGGTGGTGCGCGGGGGAGCGACAACGGCCGCGGAGATCACGGTTTTAGGGCTGCCGGCGATCATCATTCCCAGCCCTTACGTTCCCAACAACCATCAGGTGCTCAACGCGAAAGCGCTGCAGAGCGCGGGGGCGGCGCTCATGATCGAAGAAAAAGACTTGACAGAAGGGGAAATAACCGCAAAAATAGAGAGTGTTGTTTTTGATCCGATCCGTTTGGAAAGCATGCGGACGGCTGCGAAGCGGCTGGGACATCCGGATGCCAGCGAACAGATATACAACTGGATCCAACAAGGATAAAAGGTGATTTTAACAATGAGAAACAGCTTGGAAAGACTGCGGTGCTATGGCGATGTGACGGAAAATGTTCCGATGTCGACGCTGACGACACTGCGCATCGGCGGCAATGCCCGCGCGGTCGTCTATCCCAAGACAATGCTGGCGCTGACGCAGGTGCTGCGGCTGTTAGCCAAGCAGGGGATTCCGTATAAAATCTTCGGCAAGGGGAGCAATCTGTTATGCTCCGACAACGATTACGAAGGCGTGATACTCAAGCTTGACCGCTATCACGGCGACTTTTATTTCGACGGCCAGACGGTAGTGGCGGAGGCCGGCTGTTCGATTATCGCTTTGTCGTATGAAGCGATGAAGCATTCGCTGTCCGGACTGGAATTTGCCAGCGGCATTCCCGGCACGGTCGGGGGCGCGACATTTATGAATGCCGGCGCGTACAAGAGCTGCATGGCTGAGGTCGTCAGCGAGGTGTTCGTGCTGCGGCAAGGACGCTGCGAATGGTTAAGTCCGGCTGAGTGCGGCTTTGGCTATCGGACTTCGATTTTCCAAAGTCATCCCGACTGGGTGATTCTGGCCGTCCGGTTTCATTTGACAAAACAGGATCAGACGGAGATCCGCGATCTGATGGACCGCCGGCGTCAGCGGCGGATGGAATCGCAGCCGTTGGATAAGCCGAGCGCCGGCAGCGTGTTCCGCAATCCCAAGGATCGCCAGGCTTGGCAGATGATCGACGAGCTGGGCTACCGCGGCCGCCGTGTCGGCGGGGTTTCCGTCAGCGAGAAGCACGTCAATTTCATCGTCAACGATCAACAGGGAAAGGCCCGGGATTTTATTGAACTGGTCGAGGAAATTCAGGAACAGGTGCGCCGTCATTATGGTGAGGAACTGATTCTGGAAGTGGAGAAGTTTAACTGGTGATCCGCAAACCATCGCCGGTCAAACCGGACGAAAACAAAAACTCGGTAGATCTGTTGATCGAACAACGGCGGCGTCAGGCCGAACAAAAAAACTTCCGCCATCAGAAACGCCGGCTGTTCAAGGCGTCGTTAGTCTGCGCGCTGATCGTGATGGGACTGGCGTATTATTCAAGCGACGCTTCGTTAATCAAAACCGTCAGCGTTAAAGGCAACGTCAGTCTAAGCCGTGCCGATGTGCTGGAACTGGCGGGAATCACAGCTCAGTCGCGCTGGCTGACGGTATTTGCACCGCAGGTGAAAAATGCCCTGCAGCAGTACCCGCTGATCGTCTCGGCTTCAGTGCGGCATGAGCGCGGCAACCAGATCGTGATTGAAATTGAAGAACGGGAGCCGGTCGGCTACCGCTACATCGAAGAACCGGAAATTTTATTCAAGGACGGAACCGTCGTCAAGATGGATGAACGGATGACCGGCCTGATTGCAAGAATTCCGCTGATCGTCGGCTTTCAAAGCGAGGAACAGAGCGCCGATCTGGCGATGGCGTTCCGCCATGTGCCCGCAGCGATGATTTCGTTGATTTCGGAGATCCAGCAATATGAGGTTTCCTACGATCCCAACATGATCCGGCTGATCATGCATGACGGCAACCAGTTTTTTTCCAGCTACTATTCGATGGACGTGCTCAGCGAGTACAACAGCATCGTTTCCAATCTCAACAAGCCGAACTCGTGCATCTACGTCGATGAAATGTCCAAGTCCGCCTACACCCAGCTGTGTCCGGGCGAAGCGGATCCCAACGCGCCCGCAGAGGGAGAATCAGATGAAAATTCTGACACAAACGGCGCAGAAACCGAGTAAAATTTGAAAAGTACAAATAGTTTGATATAATAAATAAAGCGAAGGAGGAATCGTTCATGTCCATAGAACGGGTAACCAGCTACGGAAATATCAACATCTCGCAGGAAGCGATCGCAACGTTGGCCGGAGGTGTCGTCAGCGAATGCTACGGCGTCGTCGGGATGGCTTCCCAGAAGTTAGTGAAGGATGGCTGGGCTGAATTATTGAAAAAAGAAAACTATTCCCGCGGGGTTGTCGTCAGAAAGACCGACAGGGGAATGGAACTGGATCTATATATCGTCATCGGTTTCGGCGTTAAAGTGTCCGAAGTCGTCAGTGAAGTACAGAAGAAAGTGAAGTATGTCCTTGAGAAAACTCTGGAGCAGGATTTTGCGGCCGTCAATGTCTATGTGCAGGGTGTCCGGGTTATTGGTTAATCGGAGGGTATCATGAATAGAATTAACGGAACGGATTTTAAAGAGATGCTGCTCAGCGGAGCGGCTCATTTGAGCAACCGCCACGACGCGATTGACGCGCTGAATGTTTTCCCAGTCCCGGACGGCGACACCGGCACGAACATGTCGATGACGTTCACCTCGGGCGTGAAGGAAGCGATGCAGGCGTGCACTGAGGATCTCAGCTTGTTGGCGAAGACCTTGTCGAAGGGGCTGTTGATGGGAGCACGGGGAAATTCCGGCGTCATTCTGTCGCAGATTTTCAGAGGTTTTTACCAGTCGATTGAAGGCAAGAGCGAGCTGACTCCGGCGGATTTGGCGGCGGCGTTCGTCAATGGCAGCAAGGTTGCCTACAAGGCGGTTATGCGCCCGGTGGAAGGGACAATTTTAACGGTTGTCCGCGAAGCCAGCGCGGCCGGCGAGCAATACATGAAGGAACATCCGGAAGCGACGATCGACGATGTGTTTAACTGCATTCTCGACGAATCGCGGATTTCACTGGCCAATACGCCGGAACTGCTTCCGGTATTAAAGGAAGTCGGCGTCGTCGACAGCGGCGGAACCGGATTGGTCGTTATTTTAGAAGGCTTTAAAGCGGCGATGGATGGTCATCCGTTCGTCATGGAAGAAAAGGAAAGCACCACCGCTAAAGCGGCGATGGAGCTGGAAAATGAAGAATTCGGCTACTGCACGGAATTTATTCTGCGTTTAAGCGAGCAGGGACAGGTCACATTCACCGAAGAGAAGATGAAGAAGGCGCTGGCTCGCTTGGGCGAATCGATCGTCGTCGTTCAGGATGACGATCTGGTCAAGGTGCACGTGCATACCCTGACCCCGGGCGACGCGCTGAACTATGCGCAGCGCTATGGCGAATTCGTCAAACTGAAAATTGAAAACATGCAGGAACAGCACAACACGATCATGAACGAATCGCTGCCGGAAAAAGCGGAAGCCCCGGTGGAAGAAAAAGATTACGCTCTGATTGCGGTTGCGGCCGGGGACGGCTTGAAGAAGCTGTTTGAGGAATACCGCGTCGACGTCGTGATTTCCGGCGGGCAGACGATGAATCCGTCGACTGAGGATTTTGTCGCGGCGATCAAGAAGGTCAAGGCGAAGCATATCTTCATCCTGCCGAATAACTCCAACATCATCCTGGCGGCGCAGCAGGCCGCGGCAGTGATGGAAGACCAGGATATCCGGGTTCTGCAGACAAAATCGATCCCACAGGGCTTATCCGCCTGCATCATGTTCAATCCGGAAGTCTCCGCGGAAGAAAACGAAGCGGAAATGACAGCCGCGCTGCAGCATGTCAAAACGGGGCAGATCACCTATGCGATCAAGGATACAACCTTCGACGGCATGGAGATCGTAGCCGGGGATTACATGGGCATCGCCGAGAAGTCGATCGTGATTTCAACGCCGAATAAAATGGATGCGTGCCTGCGGTTACTGGACAGCCTGATCGACGGGGATTCGGAGATCGTGACGGTGCTTGCGGGTGAAGACGCCAGCGAGGAAGAAACGTCCCAGATCGCCCGGTACATCGAAGATCAGTTCGGCGTGGAAACGGATATCCAGGCCGGAGGTCAGCCTGTCTACTCGTTTATCTTTGGTGTCGAATAAGTCAAAGGGACAACGTTGTAAATATTGCAAGTCTGAAGTTTGAACTTGACAGAAACAGAAAATCGACGGAATGCGGAAAATCTGGCTCTTTCAAAAATAGTGTTGGTGAGAGAAAAACCGAAACAAGAAAGACGCAGATGAGTTCCAGAAATGGGGCTCATTTTTAATTGAGAAAATGGCAGGGAACTAAGGTGTTAGAAATAAGTAAAATGCGGGTCTTAAATTGAATGAAAGAACGATAACCGAAAGCCAGACGCTTGATGACCTTAATCAGATTATTCGTACCTTCAATCATGCCATTGGAAAATGAGTAAGTCAAGGCGTTGATCACTGCCTCTTTCCGTTCCACTAAGGACTGAATGGCGGTATTCATGGGCTTGGAGATCAAAGGATCAGGATTCAGACAAGCTTGGAGGAAGGCGTCAGGATCTTTCCGGTTGAGCGCGGTAAGGAGACTCTGATAGAGCTCATAAGTCGCCTTGAGCTCGGGATCCAGTTCAACTAAGAAGTGGACAAGGTCAATTTCGCGCATCAGAGATGGAAAGCAAACCCATTTTTTGAAGTCCTGATCATTCAGGTCATCTTCAAATTTAAGAAGGAGTTTCCAATAGCGTTTGAGCTTATTGTAATGAGGCTTACTCTGATTCATGAAATTGACGCGGGTCTTATTGAGAGCGCGGCTGAGCAGCTGAACGATGTGGAAGCGGTCAAGAATGATCTTGGCGTGAGGGAAACAGTGGTGAACGACAGAGAAGTAAGGGGAATACATATCCATACAAACGGTTTTAACGGCTTCGCGGGCTTTCCTGGAATAGCTCATGAAATAGCGGATGAGAGCGGGCATTCTGCGATCAGGAAGGATATTGAGGATCTGACCGGATTCCGCGTTAAGAAAGAGAAAAGACATTGAAGCATCAACCCCTTTGACAGAGCGAAACTCGTCAAAACAGAGATGAGGGGGAAGAAAATTCCGCTGGACTTTAAAATCCTGATAGAGCTGTTGAAGAAGGGAATTCACCGTAGCATGAGAAACAGAGTGACGGAAAGCGATATCTTTTTCAGAAGTCTTCATCTTGGCGTCGAGGGCAATGGAGAGACGAGTGTTATTGGAAATGAAACAATGAGGGAGAACGATGGAAGTCGAAGCCGTAAAAGTATGGCCGCAATGTTTACAAAGGAAGCGTTGTTTTTTGAGGCGGAGATAAGCGGGGCGGCGGGAAACGGAAGGCAGGGTGATGAGGGAGGATTTCGTACCATGTTTGATGATAGCCGAGCCGGGGTTGGAGGACCCGCAGAGAGGACAGGAAGAGGGAGGGTCATAAGAAAGCGAGCCGGAAAAGACAAGGGAGTCAACACCACGAATCGACTGAGAAGAGACACAATCCTCAGAGAAATGAAGATGAGGGTCTTTTAAATTGAGAACAGATACGATAGAATGAGTAATGGACATAGTGAGATTTCCTTTCTGTAATTTGTGGTGATTTTATTGTAACGGAAATTCTTACCTATGTCTCTTTTTTTATGCTCAAGAAAAAAAGGCTTTGGTTTCCACCAACACCAAAATTTATAGAACCGAAAATCTCTGCATTCCGTTTTTGTTTTGTCTGCGAATGAAGATCCGGATTCTGCCATGGGCATAAATCAAACGCAAAAGCAGAGATCTCTGCCGGAGATTTTCAAGTTCGCTTGGCGCTGACTTGAAAAATAAGGTATAATAAAGCTATTCTTGTTTGAAAGGAGGAAGAACCGATGGCGCTGACGTTAAAACAGTTGAAAATGACCCCGAAGCGGACCGAGCTGTTGGAAAAAATGGGACTGACCGACAGCGACGCGATTCTGATGTGCGTGCCGCTGCGCTATCAAAGCCGTGAGGTGATTCCTTATGATCAATGGCAGGTGAAAAGCGAGGTTATTCTGGAAGGGCAGATTGTGCGGCCGGCGCGGACGATGCGGATTCGCGGCGGCAAGACGATGACGAAGTTCCAGCTGGAAAATGACGACGATTGCTTTGAGATCACGATATTCAACCGCCCCTGGGCCAGTAATCTGACGGTGGGCCAGCGCGTGACGGTGATCGGCTATTACCAGGGCGGAAACAAGATCACAGCTTCGACGTATAACTCGCAGCCGCTGCAGGAACAGCTGGGCGTCACGCCGGTCTATCCTTTAAAGGAAGGCATGACGCAGAAGATGATGCAGGAAATTATCAAAAAAACCTTCATCACCGCTCAATCGCATATTGAAGAGCTCGTACCGCCTTCGCTTCAGGCACAATACCGCCTGCTGCCGAAAAAGACGGCGCTGCGCTGCCTGCATTTCCCACGCTCCATGGACGAGGTCTACCAGGCCACGCGGACGCTGAAATACGAGGAGTTTCTGAAATTTCATCTTGTACTGGAGATGATCCACCGGCAACAGACCGAAACCGTGACGAAGAAAGCCAAGCAATTCGATGCTGAACAGGTGTACGCGCTGGCGAATCACCTCTCCTTCGCGATGACCCCGGATCAGTTCAAAGCGGTGCGGGATATTCTGGCCGACATGGGCAGCGATAAAATCATGTATCGGTTAATCCAGGGCGACGTCGGCTGCGGCAAAACTCTGGTCGCTTCGCTGGCTTTGTATGCCTGCGTGCTCAGCGGCCATCAGGGCGCGATCATGGCCCCAACGGAAATCCTTGCCCGTCAGCATGCCGTTTCCTTAAAGAAGCTTTTCGCCGGTCTGCCGATCAAGATCGACGTGCTTTGTTCGTCGCTGCCTTCGGCAAAGAAAAAAGAAGTGCTGCAGGCGATGAAGGACGGAACGCTGAATCTGGTCGCCGGCACGCACGCGCTCTTTCAAAAGGAAGTGGAGTTTGCCAAATTGGGGCTGGTCGTCGCTGACGAGCAGCATCGCTTCGGTGTGGAACAACGCCGCGCGTTAAAGGAAAAGGGCGAGAAGGTCGACTTTCTGTTGATGAGCGCGACGCCGATCCCGCGGACGCTGGCCGCGACGCTCTACGGCGACATGGATATCTCGACGATCATGACGATGCCGCCGGGCCGCAAACCGATTCAGACTCGGTTAGTGGAGGAAAACAGCCTGCGCACGATCATGCCGCAGCTGTTGGACCAGCTGGAGCAGGGCGGTCAGATTTACATCGTCTGCAGCGCGATCGAGGAAAATGAAAACTTCGACGGCCGCAACGTGCTTGATATTTTTGAAAGCTTAAGCGAAGCCTTTTCAGGCAAGGCCAAGCTGGGCCTGATGCATGGGCGCATGAGCAGCGAGGAAAAGGAACAGGCGATGCATGATTTTGAGGCCAATAAGACGCAGATCTTAGTGTCGACGACGGTCATCGAGGTCGGCGTCAACGTCGTTAACGCCTGCTGCATGGTGATTTACGACGCGCACCGCTTCGGTCTGTCGCAGCTCCATCAGCTGCGCGGCCGGGTTGGCCGCGGACGCCGGCAGGGCTATTGTTTTTTACTGACCGCAAGCAAGGATCCGGAAAGTCTGGCCCGTTTGAAAATCATGGAACAGACGACAGATGGTTTCGAGATCGCGATGAAGGATCTGGAACAACGCGGACCAGGCGAGCTGCTGGGTACCCGTCAAAGCGGGGTGCCGGGATTGATTTTAGGCGATCTTATCGCCGATACCAGAATCATCCAGACTGCCCGTCAGGACGCGGCGCGGATCCTGAACGATCCGGACAACACGGAGTTTCAGCCGTTGTTAACTAAAATCCGGAAAGAAAATGAATCCGCTATTTCTTATATGGATTAATCACGATATAATAAAATAAGAGAATCAGAAAGGAAGAAAAAAATGAAAATATGCGAATGGCTTGAAGCACGAGGAATTCATTGCAAAGACAGCCGGTTGATCGAGCAGGCTTTTGTGCATTCCTCGTATGTCAATGAACATAAGCAGCTGAAACATGATAACGAGCGCCTGGAATTCATGGGCGACGCGGTGCTGCAGCTGTGGGTTTCGGATAAATTGTTCCGCCTGGATCCGCCGCTGGACGAAGGGCATATGACGACCTTCCGCGCGCAGCTGGTGTGCGAGGAGGCGTTGGCGATCTATGCCCGGCAGCTGCAGCTGAATTCCTTCTTGAAGCTGGGCGTGGGCGAGGAAAAAACCGGCGGCCGCGAGCGCGATTCGATCATCGCCGATATGTTTGAAGCGATGCTGGGCGCACTGTATGAGGATGGCGGTATGGGACCGATCGACAATATCCTGACCGAGGTAATCGTGCCGCATTTAAGCCATCCGGAGGAACCGATCATCGTCGATTATAAGACGAAGCTGCAGGAATATGTCCAATCGGATTCCCGCAAAACCGTGACCTATGAAGTCATCAATACGACGGGGCCTTCCAATAAACCGGAGTTTGAAGTGCAGGTTAAACTGGACGGGATTATTCTGGGCACAGGCAAGGGCAACTCCAAGAAAAAGGCGGAACAAAAAGCCGCTCAGAACGCGTTTGAAAAGATGGTGCTGTGAAGATGAACAAAGGAAACTTCGGAACGCTGCAGGACGGCCGGTCTGCGCAGTGGTTAGAAATTGAAAACGATAAGCTGCGGGTGCGCGTCAGCGATTACGGCGCCACGCTGGTTTCACTGTGGGTCAAGGACGCACAGTTGGACGCAGTGCTGGGCTTCGATCAGGTCGGCGGCTATCAGCAATCCGTCAAATACATGGGCGCGATGATCGGGCGCGTCGCTAACCGCATTAAGGACGGGCAGTTCACGCTCGATGGACAGGCTTACACGCTTTACCGCAACGATAAAGGCAATACGCTGCACGGTGGTCAGGAAGGGTTTGACGCGAAGCTGTGGACGGTGCGGGAACATACTTCCCAGACGGTCACGCTGGAGCTGGTATCGCCGGCGGGCGACGAAGGCTTTCCCGGTGAGCTGACGGTCACGGTGACCTATGCTCTGGCAGGCAACCGGCTGTCGATTACGACCCGCACCCGCACGACCGCCGCGACGCCGGTATCGCTGACCAATCACGCCTATTTCTCGCTGAACGGACAGATTCCGTCGTTAGACGAACATTGGATTCAGGTGGACGCCGATGAAATCGGTTTGCTTGATCCCAATGGCTGCACGCGTCCGGAAACGCTGGAGGTCGAAGGCACGGCCTTCGATCTGCGCCAGCCGAAAAAACTGACCGAGGTCTTAAACCAACATCACAGCCAGCTGGAAATCGCCGGCGGCCTGGATCATAATTATGTGCTCAACGGCGTTGGCTTCCGACCGGTCGCCAGCCTGATCAAAGGCGGACTGACGATGCGGGTGCTGAGCGATATGCCGGACATGCATGTCTACACCGCCAACTTCTTAAACAGCGAGGTTGGCCGCGGCGGGGTGCGGTATACGCCGCATTGCGCAGTTTGTTTTGAAACGCAGTATTATCCCAACAGCGTCAATGATCCATCGAAGATTTCCTGCATTCTGAACCCGGGTGAAACGATGGAGCATTGCACGGCATTTGAATTTGATCAGGAGGATCAGGCATGAACAAGACAGAGCTTAAAGCGGCGTTAAATGAACAGCGGCCGCGGTTCACCAGTCTGTATGGAGAGGGACAGGCTGAGCGTCAGATCGCACGCTACGGCCAGTTGATCGACGATTACGAAAGAGCGTTTGGAAATACGGACTGCGCTTTGTTTTCGGCTCCGGGACGAACCGAGGTCGGCGGCAACCATACCGACCACCAACATGGCCGCGTTTTGGCAGCCAGCGTCAATATGGATGCGGCAGCGGCGGCCGGCAGGCGGGAAGGCGAGGTCGTCTTTTACTCGGAAGGCTTTGAGATCAAACCAGTGTCGTTAGCGGATCTGTTTGTCCATCCGGAAGAAAAAAACACCTCGGAAGCACTGATCCGCGGCGTGCTGGCCGGATTTGTCCAGCGCGGCTACAAGATCGGCGGATTTCAGGCCGTTTCCAACAGCACGGTGCTGAAAGGCTCGGGAATTTCTTCCTCCGCTGCTTTTGAAGTGCTGGTCGGCACGATTTTATCGCATTTGTATAATGACGGACAGGTTTCCGCGCAGGAAATCGCCAAGATCGGTCAGTATGCAGAAAACGTGTATTTTGGCAAGCCGAGCGGGCTGCTCGACCAGATGGCTTGTTCCGTCGGCAATTTTGTGACGATTGATTTCAAGGATCCGCAGAATGTGCTTGTGGAACAGGTTGATTTTGATTTCAATCACAGTCAGATCGCGTTGTGTCTGGTCGATACGCGCCAGGATCACGCCGATCTGTCGGATGAATACGGTCTGATGCCTTCAGAAATGCGTCAGGTTGCCGCGTATTTCGGCGCCGAGGTGCTGCGTCAGGTGGAGCCGGCTGAGTTCTACCGCCGGCTGCGCGAGGTGCGGGAGAAGGTTCAGAACGATCGTGCAATTCTGCGGGCGATTCATTTCTTTGAGGAAGACGCGCGGGTGCCGCTGCAGGTGCAGGCGCTGAAGGATCACGATCTGAAGCGTTTCTTTGAACTGGTGATCGAATCGGGGCATTCCAGCTTCATGTATTTACAGAACGTAACCAGTCCGAGCGATATCCGGCATCAGTCGCTGGCGCTGGCGCTGGCCTTGTCGGAAAACGTGCTGAAGGGCCATGGCGCATGGCGCGTCCACGGCGGCGGTCTGGCAGGAACGATTCAGGCGTTTGTGCCGCTGGCGTTGCTTGACTCGTATCAGAAGGTCATGGACGACTGCTTCGGCTCAGGCAGCTGTCATGTTTTATCCATACGTCCGGAAGGCGGAGTCCGGCTGATTTAAAAGAACCGTAAAGGTTCTTTTTTTTGTTTTGTCAAGCAGAAAGCATCAGAATTCAGACACTTTCCTGTTAATGGAGATTGTGAATAATGAAATTAATTTAACTTGTTGAATTCACAAGGTGTTCGCTATATACTTAATTTATGAAAGGGATTGCAGAAAGGATGAGAGAACATGGTTGAAATTTTAGAAGCTCGTGTCCTGAACCCGCAGATCACGTTGCTGAAGTTAAAAGCAGAGCGGATCGCGAAGAAGGTTCAGCCAGGACAGTTTGTGATTCTTCATCAAGATGAAAAAGCAGAAAGGATCCCGTTAACGATTGCGGATTCCGATCCGCAGGAGGGCACGATCACCGTGATCGTACAAGCCGCGGGCGAATCGACGAAGCGGCTTTGCGCCTTAAAGACCGGTGATTCGATTCGCGATGTCGTCGGGCCATTAGGTCAGGCTACTGATTTTGGCGAAGCACAGAATATCTGCGTGATCGGCGGCGGCGTCGGCTGCGCGATCGCGTATCCAAGTGCGAAGGCCTGCCACCAGCGGGGCGCGCATGTCGATTTGATCGCCGGCTTTAAAAATGAATCGCTGGTTATTTTGAAAGAGGAAATGACGGCGATCGCGGACGAGTTTACGCTGATCAGCGACGATGGCAGCACCGGCAAGCAGGGCTTTGTCACCGATGCGCTGAAAGAAAAGCTGGAACAGGGAAAGAAATATGATTTAGTCATCGCCATCGGACCGATCATCATGATGAAGATGGTTTGCAAGGTGACGGAAGCGGCCGGCATCAAGACGCTGGTCAGCCTGAATCCGATCATGATCGACGGCACCGGCATGTGCGGCGGATGCCGCGTCACCGTTGGCGGCAAGGTGAAGTTCGCCTGTGTCGACGGCCCGGATTTCGACGGCCATCAGGTTGATTTCGACGAGCTAATGCAGCGTAACCGCACGTATATGGAAGATCATCGCTGTCATCTTGAGGAGGCGAAATAACATGCCGAATATGCAGAATGAAAAAACGCCGATGCCTTTGCAGGAGGGCCTGGTGCGGATTACAAACTTTGAGGAAGTTGCGTTAGGTTATACTGAGGAACAGATGATCAACGAGGCAGATCGTTGTCTGCACTGCGTCAATCATCCATGCACAGCGGGCTGCCCGGTTTCCGTCATGATTCCGGATTTTATCCAGGCGCTGAAGCAGGGCAAGATCGACGAGGCTTACGGCATCATTACCAGGACCAACAGTTTCCCGACAATCTGCGGGCGCGTCTGTCCGCAGGAAAACCAGTGTGAAAAGAACTGTGTCCGCGGAATCCGCGGGGAAGCCGTGGCGATCGGCCGGCTGGAACGCTATGTCGCCGACCATCACACGCCAGTTTACCCGGAAAAGCCGCAGCCCAACGGAATGAAGGTTGCGATTGTCGGCTCCGGTCCGGCCGGGCTGGCCTGTGCGGCGGATTTGGCGAAGGAAGGGTTTGCGGTGACGATCTATGAAGCTTTGCATGAGGCGGGCGGCGTCTTGCGCTACGGTATTCCGGAATTTCGTCTGCCGAAGCGAATCGTCGACGAACAGCTCGATCAACTGAAACACCTGGGCGTTGCGATTGAAACCAACGTCATTATCGGCAAGACCTTGACGATGCAGGAGTTGGAAGACGAAGGCTTCCAGGCGGTCTTTATCGGCAGCGGCGCCGGTTTACCGAAGTTCATGGGCATTCCGGGAGAAACTGCGGCCGGGGTCTTCAGCGCTAACGAAGTGCTGACCCGCGTCAATCTGATGAAGGCCTATCGCGAGGATCATCTGACGCCGTATTATCAAAGCAATCACACGATCGTCGTGGGCGGCGGCAACGTCGCGATGGATGCCGCACGCTGCGCCCGCCGGCTGGGGAAGAAAGTTACAATCGTCTACCGCCGGTCGCTGGCGGAAATGCCGGCGCGCAAGGAAGAAGTCGAACATGCGATGGACGAGGACATCACGTTTATGACGCTGCACAATCCGGTTGAAATCTACAAGGATGAGAAAGGCTTCGTCAAAGGCGTGAAGCTGGAGAAGATGGAGCTGGGCGAGCCGGATGAGCGCGGCCGGCGTTCGCCGGTGCCGACTGGAGAAATGATCGATTTGGTCTGCGACTGCGTGATCATGGCTTTAGGCACTTCCAGCAATCCGCTGCTTGTCCGCAGTGAACCTCGCTTACAGACCAATGCCCGCGGGTGTCTGGTCGTCAACGAAGAACAGGAAACGACGATGAAGAACGTCTACGCCGGCGGCGACGCAGTCAGCGGCGCGGCGACGGTCATCCTGGCGTTAGGCGCGGGGAAGAAAGCGGCCGCCTCGATTATCAAGGCGTTGACGCCGAACAAAGCATAATTGTAAAATCTTGAAGAGCTGCGCAGGTTGAGAGAAGCGCAGCTTTTCTCATTTTTTAAAACAAGCAAGGCGGAAATGCAAGGCTTTCCTGTCGAACGTACTTTTTGATTTTGAGTATAGCTTTAACGATGATTTCTGCGAATGAGGGGAAAGTAACCTTGCGAAACATAAAAAAACTGCCCCGAGGAATCTGAGCAGGAATGATTAAATTCAAGGACATCTAGACTAAGAAAAAGGACATCTGACTAAGAAATAGGATGCAGGTCTTCAGGCATTATCGGCAGGAATTCCTGACTGTGCCTGAAAATGCAGCGTGACCCGCAGAATTTCACTCACAGTGCCGAAACGAAACGGTAATCCCCAGACGCCCATTCCACTGGTGACCAGCGCTTGCGGCTGGGTATCGCAGTGGCCGGCGACGCACGGATAAGCCAGTCCAACAATCAGGGAGAACGGCGCAACCTGTCCCGCGTGGGTATGGCCGGACACCTGTAAAAGCACCGCCGGGTTTTTCTCTTTCAGTTTAGGCTGATGATCGACGACGATCCAGTCGGCGTTCAGATTGCCGATCAAATCGTTTAACGCCAGACGCGGCTGCGAGCGGTCCTGACGGAACAACAGCTGAAGATGCTCGTCAATCGCGATGGTTTGATCGCGAAGCAGGACGATCCGGCTGGCCTGGATTTGTTGGGAATACGCTTCATAGCGGCGTTGGTGGTATTCATGATTGCCCGCCGCCAGATAGACCGTTTCCAGTTGGGAATGATTGACGGCATCGAGGAATTGCTGCAGCTGTTGCGGCGTCGTGTATTCGTCGAACAGATCGCCGGCGATGATCACCGGCTGCTCCGGCGTTTGTTCCAGGATGCGGATTAAGGCGTTGATTTCCTTCGTGTTGACGGAGGTTCCCAAATGCAAATCCGAGATCACGGTGAACTGCAGTTCGTCATGTGGAAACCGGGAGCTCAGCGTGAGCTGGGTATCGTGAACGGCAAGCGTATGCGCCTGCCGCCATCCTGTGACGCTGATTCCGCCGCTCAGCAGGACGCTGAGACTCAGCCAGCTGAGCAGCCAGGTCCGCGTACCGGTGTGCCGCAGCTGAAAAAGCAGCAGAAGCAGTGTGGAAATCGCCAGGAAAACCAACGCGCCCAAGGCCAGAGCCTGAACGAATTGCGTAGAGCCCAGCGGTAAGGGCATGAACCGGACGATGAATATCAGTACCGCGACTCCGTCAAAAATCTGGATTTTTTTGCGAATGCTGAACGAAACATGACTGCGCTCAAGCAGGCGCTGCTGGGCGGCCAGACCCGCCAGAATTCCGGCCAAGACCAGAATTAATATCAATTTAAGCACCATAGTCTCACTTCCTATTCATTAGGATACCAGAGAAAACGAAAAATCAGCGTCAGAAAAAATAAAGAATTTTGAAAACCGGCTTCAAAGAAGACCAGGACTAACCTGGAAGAATCAGTTCAATGAAAATTGTTTCAGGAAGAAATTGAAAAAAGATCATCAAGAAGTTCAGGAATCCGGGGAAAAGACTTTAAAAGACCTGCGTTTTTTTCTATAATGAAAATCAGAATTGGAGTTGAAATCATGAAAATACTCGATTTGCGCAGCGACACGGTTACGCAGCCGACGCCTCAGATGCGGGAAGCAATCGCTTCCGCCCTTGTCGGCGACGATGTGTATGGCGACGATCCGACGGTCAACGAGCTGGAGCGTCAGGCTGCCGAGCGTTTAGGCAAGGAAGCGGCGTTGTTTGTTTCCAGCGGAACGATGGGGAATCTGTTAGGCGTTCAGTCGCAGACTCAGCGCGGGGATGAAGTGATCCTCGGAGCGCGGAGCCACATCATCACCCATGAAGTCGGCCATCTCGCTCAGATCTGTCAATGTATGGGGCGGACGATCGACAACCCGGACGACCGGATTTATCCGGACGATATCCGTCAGGCGATCCGGCCGGATGACATTCACGAACCGCCGACAACGCTGCTCTGTCTGGAAAACGCGTTGTCCAACGGCACAGTGGTGCCGTTGGAACTCATGCGGCAGGATTATGCCGCAGCGAAGGAAGCCGGACTCAACGTCCATCTGGACGGCGCACGATTGTTTAACGCGGCGACGGCGCTGGGCGTTGATGCGGCAGAGCTGGCGGCCTGTGCGGATTCCGTGACGTTCTGCCTGTCCAAAGGACTATGCGCGCCGGTCGGTTCAATGTTATGCGGAACGAAGGAATTCATTGCCCGCGCGCGGCGCAACCGCAAGCGGATCGGCGGCGGCTTGCGTCAGGCAGGATTTCTGGCCGCGGCCGGATTGATCGCGATGAATCAGATGAGCCTGCGGCTGGGCGAGGATCACGCCAATGCGAAAACATTGGCGGCGATGCTGGCGGAGCTGGACGGCGTTGCGGTGGCGAAGGATCAGCTGGATATCAATATGGTCTTTCTGACGCTGAACGGTCTGGCCGCGCCGGAGCGGTTTGTCGATGCATTAAAGGAACAGGGGATTTTAATCAACGGTGCGGATCACGGCGTTTACCGGCTGGTCACGCACTGGGGAATTGAGACCGCGGATCTGCCGCGGATTGCCGCAGCGATCGACCGCTGCAGAAAGGAACTGTAATGGACTATAAAACACGCCGAACCCGCGTCATGGAGGCAATGCCGCAGGGTTCCCTGGCATTATTCTTCTCCGGCAAAGCGCCGGTCCGTTCGCTGGACGAGGCCTATCCGTTCTCGGTCAACCGTAATTTTTACTATCTGACCGGTTTAGATCGGGAGTCGATGACGCTGGCGCTGATTAAAAACGGTGATTCCGTGCAGTCAGTGCTGTTTATCGAGCCGTTTGATCCGGAACAGGCCCGCTGGGTCGGCGGCCGGATGAAACCGGAGGAAGCACAGCAGCAGGCCGATGTCGACGCAGTGTATCCGAATGCGGAAATGCTTGATTTCATCCATCGTCAGATGAAGCTGAACCGCGGCAACCGCCGTATGAGCGTCGGGCTGGATCTGGCGAAGGAGAGCTGGGAGGAGCCGGATGATCCGGCCTATCGGTTTGCCAGTCATGTGCGGCAGCATTATCCCAGCGTCGATCTGATCAACGTCCACGCGTCCCTGGCCCAGCTGCGGATGATCAAGGACGAGGATGAACTGAATCTGATGCGGCAGGCGCAGGAAGCGACGATCACCGCCGTCAAGGTGATGATGCGGCATTGCGCGCCGGGCATCAATGAAACCGAGCTGGAAGGGGTCTTCGACTTCGCTTTGATGAAGCAGGGGGTGCGCGAGCATGCGTTCCCGACGATCTGCGCTTCGGGCGCCAATGCGACGACGCTGCATTACAGCCGCAATGACGAAGTGATCGAAGACGGCAGTCTGGTGCTGTGCGATCTGGGCGGTGCGGTTGGTCATTACTGTGCCGATATCACGCGCACCTATCCGGCCAACGGCCGTTTCACAGAGCGCCAGAAACAGATTTATGATATCGTGCTGGAAGGTCAGCGGCGGGTGATCGCCGCCATCCGGCCGGGACGCACGCTGCGTCAGCTGAACCAGGTGCTGGTTGATTTTTACAGCGAACAGCTCGCCGCGATCGGTCTGTTAGATCACGGCATGACCGTGCGGGATTACTACTTCCACAGTGTGTCGCACCATCTGGGTCTGGATACTCACGACGTCAACATCGCGAATCTGCCGCTGGCAGCGGGGATGGTGATCACCGTGGAGCCGGGACTGTACCTGGAAGCGGAGGGGATTGGCATTCGGATCGAGGACGATGTGCTCGTCAGCGAAACCGGGGCGGTCAACTTAAGCGAAAAGCTGCCGCATACGACGGAAGAAATAGAAACGTTCATGAACAAGGGGGAATAAACAATGGACAAACTTCAACGTGATGAATTTTACAACTACCGCTTTTTATCCAATCTGACTGTATCGCCGGAAAAAACGGCGGCGGCTGTGACGGTCTGGCAGGCGGATCCGAAGAACAACGGCTACACAAGCAACATCTGGGTCCGCAAGGATCAGGGATTTGCGCAGCTGACGGCGATGGATAAGGAAAGCAGCTTTATCTTTGATGATGAGACGACAATCCTGTTTGCGGCCAGCCGTGACAGCCAGGACAAGAAGAAGGCGGAAGCCGGCGAGCCGTATACCGCGTATTACCGGATTTCGTTAACGGGTGGGGAAGCGGTCAAGGCCTTTACGGTACCGTTAAAGGCGATCGGGATCTGGAAGCTGGACGTGGATCTGTATCTGATCAAAGCCCGCACGGATGCCGGAATCGGCGATTTTGCGGCGATGAGCGAAGAACAGCGCGAACAGGTTTTGAAGGCGAAGAAAGACAACGTTGATTATGAAGTTTTCGATGAAATTCCGTTCTGGTCCAACGGCGGCGGATTCACGAACAAGCTGCGGAATACGTTGTATGTCGTCGATGCGAAGGCGAAGACCTGCACGCCGATCACCGCGCCGCTGTTTATGACCGGCGACGTCGACGTGAAGGAGGGCAAGGTGCTGTATACCGGCGAGGAATACACAAGCCGTCCGCAGCGCAAGGCTTCCGTCTATCTGTATGACGTCAAAACCAGGACGACGGAATGTGTTTATGATAAAAAAGAATATTCGATTCACGAAGCCGCGTTTTTCGGTGAGGCCATCGTGCTGGCGGCTGCGACGACAACCCGCCATGGCAATAACGAAAATCCGTATCTTTATAAGCTTGATCCGGTGAGCCATGAGGTGACGCTGTGGGCGCCGTACGAGTACAGTATGGGCTCCTCGGTCGGCTCCGACTGCCGTTATGGCGGCGGCTGCGGTTTTGCGGCGGATGAAAAAGCGCTGTATTTCTTGACGACGCGCGAGGACAGCTCGCATTTGTATAAGATGGGCGCCTGCGGCTGCATTCAGCCGGTGATCGAGCTGACAGGCTCTGTCGATCATTTCGCGCTGGCCGACGGTAAGATTCTGTTTGCGGGCATGCTGGGGCAGAAGCTGCAGGAAATCTATGAGTATGATCCGGAGACTAAGACGACCACCCAGATTTCCGATTTCAACGAAGCGGTGTTAACGAATAAATATGTCGCGGTTCCGCAGCGGTTAAGCGTCGAGTCGGAAGGCACGACGATCAACGGCTGGGTGCTGCTGCCGAAGGATTATGATGAAACGAAGCGCTATCCGGCAATCCTGGATATCCATGGCGGACCGAAGACAGTGTATGGCGAGGTCTTCTATCATGAGATGCAGGTCTGGGCGAACGAAGGCTATTTTGTCTTCTTCTGCAACCCGATCGGCTCCGACGGCCGCGATAATGAATTCGCGGATCTGCGCGGCAAATACGGCACCTGCGATTACAACAACATCATGGATTTCACGGATGCGGTGCTCAAGCAGTATCCGGCGATCGACGCGCAGCGTGTCGGCGTAACCGGCGGCAGCTACGGCGGATTCATGACCAACTGGATCATCGGCCATACCTCGCGCTTTGCGGCCGCGGCCTCCCAGCGCAGCATCGCCAACTGGATTTCGTTCTACGGCGTTTCCGATATCGGCATGACCTTCGGACCAGACCAGCAGGGCGGCAATATCTACGACGATACGGAAAAGCTGTGGTGGCATTCCCCAGTTAAGTATGCGCGTGCCTGCACGACGCCGACGCTGTTTATCCATTCTGATGAAGATTACCGCTGTCCGATGGCGGAAGGCTTGCAGATGTATACCGCTCTGGTCGATCTGGGCGTCGAGTCCAAGCTCGTGTATTTCAAGGGTGAAAATCATGAACTGAGCCGGTCCGGCAAACCGCTACACCGGATGAGAAGATTGAACGAGATCACCGACTGGATGCAGTCGCATTTAAAATAAACCAGAGAATTCATGACGATACCGCTTAGCGCGGTATCGTTCTTGTATTCCGCGTTCCCGCATCAGTCCGAGGCGAGATTGACGATCTTTATGCCGCGGATTTAGAAATGAATGAAACAGGGTTTTGAAACTAAAAAGGCTCTTTCAAAAATAGTGTTGGTGAGAGAAAAACCGAAACAAGAAAGACGCAGATGAGTTCCAGAAATGGGACTCATTTTTAATTGAGAAAACGGCAGGGAACTAAGGTGTTAGAAATAAGTAAAATGCGGGTCTTAAATTGAATGAAAGAACGATAACCGAAAGCCAGACGCTTGATGACCTTAATCAGATTATTCGTACCTTCAATCATGCCATTAGAAAATGAGTAAGTCAAGGCGTTGATCACTGCCTCTTTCCGTTCCACTAAGGACTGAATGG
>NZ_LT635448.1 GCF_900120005.1 Holdemania sp. Marseille-P2844 | reverse complement strand
ACCCAAGGAATTGTTCCTCCATTCCAAAACTCTGCTTTTCCTCTTGAAGGTGTTCCACCTGACTGTATATCACATATTGATGAAAGTTTAATTTTATTCATCCATTCATCCCCACAAATCCGAATTTATCATTCAGATTTTTCTCCTTTCTATCCTTCCAGTAAAGCCTTTAGTTCTTCTAAATTCTTATCTATTTCTTTGTTTAATGCCACAATATCCGCAAGTATTTCATGAGTTGGCGCATACTCCACTTTTTCATACACGACTTCTTTATATTTGTTAATAGAAAGATCATAGTTGTTATTCACAATTTCTTCTTTATTGACAAAGAAGCTTTGATCTGTACGTTTTCTATCAATTTCTTTATCAAGGTTTTTAAATCTATTAATGATATCTGGAATATCATTTTCTTTGACTATTGAACGTTTATCATCCAATGAAAAGCCGTCAGCTTTCATATCATAGAACCAGACTTTATCTGTTCCACCGTGACCTGTCTTCGTGAAAATGAGGATTCCTGTAGAAACTCCGGCATATGGCTTAAATACGCCAGACGGCATGGAAATGACAGCTTCCAGTCGATTCTCCTCAATAAGCGCTTTTCTGATTTGCACATGAGCGTTGCTTGATCCAAACAAAACTCCGTCCGGAACAATACAAGCGCAACGACCGCCAATCTTTAACATTCTTATAAATAAAGCCAAGAATAACAACTCAGTCTTTTTTGTTTTAGCGACTTTTAACAGATCGGATGATACGGATTCCGCATCTAATGTGCCTTTAAACGGAGGATTTGCTAAAACTAACGAGTATTTATCCTGATCCAAATTTTGATCCGAAAGACTGTCCCGATACTCAATGAAAGGAGATTCTACCCCATGTGTCATCATGTTCATGGCTCCAATTCGAAGCATCGTTCGATCCATATCAAAACCATGAAACATATGATTCATGTAGTGATCTCGATTTTCCTTATTCATTAAAATATCATTTTTATAAGTGTCGATAAGATAAGTACTGGCTTCAACTAGAAATCCTGCGGTTCCACAAGCAGGATCACAAATCGTATCTTCTGGTTTCGGATTTACTAATTTGACCATCATTTCAATAATATGTCTTGGTGTTCTGAACTGACCATTCCTGCCCGCCGTCGCAATCTTCGACAAAAGATATTCGTATACATCTCCTCGGATATCTTTTTTTTCAGATTTGCTCATAGAATCATAAATATCATCCAGTGAATCAATGACCTTAGATAAAACTAAAGGAGTTGGTAATTTAAATATCGCATCATCCATGTATTTTGAATACGCACTGTTCTTATCAGCATGTAGATTCTTAATAAAAGGAAAAACCCAATCTTGCATAATCTCATACATCTTGCCGGCAGGAAAATCATGAAAGACTGACCATTTAAGTTGATTCCCATTAATTGACCTTTCACCAATTTGAACTTGTTCTGAGAAAATACTTTTAAAGGGTAAACCCAGTATCGCATTTTCTTTTGCATTTTTATTATCTACATCATCTAAATCACGAATGAACATTAGATACGTTATTTGCTCAATAACTTCTAACGGATTGGTTAAGCCACCTGCCGCAAAGATATCCCATAAACTATCAATCTTATTTTTTAATTCACCTGTAATCATTATTCTTTCTCCTCATTCCAAATATAGGAAGTATATCTTCCTCCGCTAATCTTGATGATTTCTCCTTTATCAACTAATTCAATTAAAGCTCTTTGAATCGTAATCTGACTGATGTCCGGACATTGTTTCATAATCTCCGCTTTTGTAATCTTGCCCACATTTCGTTTAATAATTGCGCGTACCCTTTCAGGTTTAGAAAATCCGGATTCAATCAGAATTTGGACTCGTGAAGAAAAATCGCGATATGCGGCAACAATGGCACCTAGATAATATTCAACAAAGGGTGTATAGTCATTATTATTTTCATGCCAGCCTAGCGAACTTTGCTGCAAAGCTTCATAATAGCTTTCTTTTGTAGTTTCAATTAGCTTTTCGATGCTGATATATTTGCCGACAATATAGCCTGATTTATACAAAAGTAATAATGTTAGTAATCGGCTCATTCTTCCGTTGCCATCATTAAACGGATGAATGCAAAGGAAATCCAAAATAAACATGGGCATCAAAAGAAGTGGATCAACATTATCTTTCAAGGCTTGATTGTATGCATCACATAATTCATCAATAGCTTCAGGCGTTCTCCATGATTCGACGGGGCGAAATCTGATTTTACTATTCCCTTGAGAATCCGTTTCAGCGATGATATTATCGGCATTCTTATATTTTCCACCAATGCTTAAACCTGTAAACTTATACATCCCTCCATGCAGCTGTAAAAAGTAATTTGATCGAATCGGAATGTAATCATAGTTTTCGTGAATCATATTTAATATGTCCCGATAACCCGCTATTTCTTTCTCATTTCTGGTCTTAGGCATCGTTTTATCCATAACAATTTTCTTTAATCGCTCATCAGATGTATAAATGCCTTCAATCTTATTCGACGCGTCTACGCTTTGAATCTTTGCAATTTCAACAAGATCGCTTAATTTATCTGCATTGGATTCAATAAACAGATTTTGTTCCCCTTTATATTCATGAATAGTTGTCAATAAGGAAACAATTTGAGGTGTCAATAAACTTTTCGATAATTCGCTATATTCAAATTTTTTCATATCCGTCTCCTTTCTGCAGAGAAACATCAATAAGTCCAGAAATCAGAATTCCTATTTAAACGAATTTAGAATTTATGCTTTCCGACAGTTTCATTATAGATTCAATATTATCAAAAAGCAATTCAATTTTATCATTTTTAAAATTTTGATATAATTAAAATCTAAAATGATAAAATTGAATTGCTAAAAAAGTGAACTTGAATTATTAGATTAGGACATCGTTGCGTTTAATCATGCCATAACTTTACTTAATTAAGGTCTCATAATAGAGATATAAGATTGGTTTTCGGGTTTTTTTCACCATTTTACGCAGTCTTTTTCCAAACCGTCATAAAAATCAATGACCACCTCATATGTTGTCTTATTGCTGCTGGATCATTATTACCATAATCAGGATCTTGATCATCACACATATAGTATATAAAAGACTTTTTTTGACCGGGTTCAGCACTACATTATCATAGCATATTTTTTTCTTACCCTTTACGATGGCAGGGCAAAACAAAATAAGAAGATTCATCAATTCCCTCTACAATTTCATAATTCATTATTCCGCTCACCTTCCTTGGCTATTCTTAAAGCTTACTTACTAAAATCTTTAACCAGTCCTCAGAGCTTTACAGACCTGCATGATTTTTTCGATCGTATTCTGAGCACACCACGTAATACCGAAGAACATATCGCCCCTATGCATTCGATTCTTCAAGCAGCCAGTCAATGACATTCACGACTTTAATTCCATTGTAATTTCCGGGTGTAAAACGATCCAAAGTAAGAACAATTTTCTCATAATTATCCTGGATATTTTGCAGAGGCTTCATTTCACGATTAAACGTTTCTTCCGCCGTCATGTTCGCTGTTACCTGAATATACGTGATTATATCCTGTTTTTGAGCTACAAAGTCAATTTCTGTATTTCCCAGTTTACCGATATACACGCGATATCTTCTTCGTAGAAGTTCTAAATATACGATATTTTCAATCGAAAAACCGAGATCATAATTCTTTCGCGGCAGCATCACAGTCCGAAGTCCTAAATCCACAAGATACCATTTCGCATTAACCTTCAGTAATTGTTTTCCTACGACGTCAAAACGATCTGCCTTGTAAAAAATAAACGCTTCTGACAAAGCTTCCATGTAATCGCTCACGGTATTCGGCGAAATTTTTCTGCCGCTGGAAATCAGCGTATCTGTTACCTTTTTAGCGGATACCGGACTGCCAACGACACTCGCCAAATAACGAGCGATGGTAAGCAATAACGCCGCATCTGTTGTTTTTCGCTGATTCCCGTCGTTATTTTTTCGATTCTGACGTTCTTCGATATCTTTTACAACGACTGTATTCAGAATTCCTTCCAGATAATCCGGAGCTTTTTCGGATGTCTTGTTCACTGTGGCAAGATAAGGAAAGCCGCCGTTACGCATATAGTTCAAAAATGCCTGATCGAGATTCTCTGGTTTTTGCGCTTCAACAACTTCCTTGAAGGATAAAGGCAACAACGTAATTTCAATATAGCGCCCTGACAATAAAGTAACTAAATCACCAGAAAGTAAATAAGTATCGGAAACTGTTATATAAATATCCACATTTTCCTTTAAAAAGAGACTGTCGACGACTTTTTCAAAAGCTTCTACTCTTTGAATTTCATCAAGAAAGATATAGGTCCTTTTATTTAAACAAAACTGCTTTTGAATAAAGCATATAGTGTCTTATAATCTAACAAAGCTTCATCTTCCAAGCCATCAAAATTGATTGAAATAATTTGATCTTCTATTATCCCTTCTTTTATCATACGTTCCTGCATTTGCTTTAATAGTGTCGATTTTCCGCAACGGCGAATACCGGTGATCACCTTGATGACTTTTTCATCTTTCCAGGCTGAAAGCTGATCTAAGTATGTCTTTCTTTCTATCATGATCGTCCTCCACTATACGTTCTCATCGTAGCCTGAATTCAATTTTTATAATCGATAATTCTATTATTACTCCTATGGGTGGATTGATTTCTATTATGATATCTGGAATAGCCCTATTCAATTTTATCATTTTTGTAAATTTGATATCATTGAATCCCTAAATGATCAAATTGAACGCTTATTCATCCCTCTTTAAGCTTTATAAACCGATCGCCGGGCTGTATCTCTGCAGTCCGGCAATCGTTGTATTTATATCCCTATGTCTAAATAAACTGATCCAGCGCCTGTTCGACCTCCGGCATTTTCTTGACCTGCGGATCCGCATAACGCTTGCCGCGGGCGACCACCATGCTGACCTTCCTCAGCGCTGTTAAATCTTCCAGCGGATTCTTTTCCGTGACGATGAAATCCGCACACTTGCCGACCTCGATGGAACCTGTCTGATCGCCGATTCCCACCAGCTCGGCGTTGCGTTTAGTCGCGGTATACAGCGCGAAAGCGTTGGAAACACCGCAGAACTTATGGAAGTAGTTGACTTCCCGCCACATATCGTAGTGTGTGATATACGGACAGCCCGTATCCGTGCCCAGGCCGACCGGAATGCCGTTGGCCAGACATTCCTTCGCACATTCGACAATGCCGTCGAAAACGACCTTGCCATTGTACTGTTCCATTTCTGAAACATGACTGACAGCCCGGTCAAATAATGCATAAGGCAGGGCGGGTGACAGTGTTGCCACCTGGCAGGCCTTGCGGTCTTTGAACAGCTGGATAATCTCCGCGCTCGGCATCGCGCCATGCTCGATCGTATCGACGCCGTTTTCCAACGCGACCTGTACGCCCTGCGGACTTTCCACATGCGCCGCTACCTGCAGCCCCAGAGCATGCGCTTCTTCGCACGCCGCCTTCACGATTTCCGGCGACATTTTCAATTCTCCCGGCTCCCCTTTAACCTTCGCGTCCAGCACGCCGCCAGTGATCATCAGCTTGATCAGATCCGGCTTTTCCTTGGCGATCTGACGAACAAAAGACCGTGCCTGTTCCGGAGAGGTCGCCTCATACGCCAATGATCCGGCCATGTGGCCGCCCGGCACGGAAATTGCCATATTCCCCGCCAAAATCCGCGGTCCGTCAATTTTGCCCGCCAGCACCGCATCGCGGATTTTCGTATCGACGTCCTCAACGCCACCGACCGTGCGGATCGTCGTCACGCCGCTCATCAGCTGTGTCTTTGCGTACCCTTCGCACATCTTCAACATGATTTTGCGCAGGAAATTGTTGCTTGTCATCAGCTTGACCAGTTTCTTCGGATCGCTCTGTTTCTTCTTCGGCTTGCCGTTGGCCGGCAGATGAACGTGCAGATTGATCAACCCCGGCATGATGTACTGCCCTTTCAGATCGACGACCTGCGCGCCTTCATAAGCGGACTGCTGCGGCTCGATCGCGATAATTTTTTCCCCTTCGGTAATCACGGCCATCCCCACCTGCGGTTCCATGTTCTCGGAACCATCTAACAGGATTCCATGGATATAAACTGTTTTCATAAGTCACCCTTCCCTTTCCTATCATTATAAGAGTTTCTTTTTCAGATTGAAACCGCTTTGCGGAAGAATGGGGCAATAACTGCCGATCCTTTTCTGAAACTCATGAAAACAAATCAGTTCGCCGCCGGTTCCCGCCTATTTTTCTTTCTATCTTTCCCCGGAATTCAATCCCTTTAATCTTCTTTTTATCAAGACTGCTTAAAAGCTCGGTGAAAACATGAAAAACGACGACCTTTCCTTTTCAGATCAGATCGTCGTTTTCTTTGGTTTATTTGAGCTCGTTTTTCACGGAGATCCGGTTGATCGCTTTTTTCAAAGCCACCTCTGCCCGGCGCATGTCCATATTCGGATCATCCAGCCGTGCTTCGGCGCGCTGCTTCGCTTCCTCGGCCCGGCGCAGATCGATTTCCTCTTTGGACTCAATCGCGTCGGTCAGGATCGTCGCCAGATCGTTTTCAAAATATAACAGACCGCCGGCGACCGCGTATTCCTTGCGGCCGTCGCTTTCTTCCGTAATCATGCGGGAGATGGCCAGCGGCGTGACCAGCGGTACGTGACGGGATAAAATTCCCAGCTGACCGACAGTGCTGACCACATTCAGGATGGTGGTATCCATTTCCTTCGCCAGTCCTTCCGGCGTCACCACGCGGCAGTGGATCATATGCTACTGCCCCAGCTGGCGGGCTTTCTCCGCCGCTTCTTCAATCGTGCCAACAAACATAAACGCCTGTTCCGGCAGATCGTCATACTTGCCTGCCAACAGCTCTTTGAAGCTGCGGACCGTTTCACTCAACGGTACATATTTCCCCTTATACCCGGAGAACTGTTCCGCGACATGAAATGGCTGCGACAGGAAGTTTCGTGCCCGGCGCGCCCGGTTGACGATTTTCTTGTCTTCATCCGACAATTCGTCCATCCCCAGGATTGCGATGATATCCTGCAGTTCTTTATACCGCTGCAGAAGCTGCTGGACGCCGCGGGCGACTTCGTAATGTTCGTCGCCGACAACCAGCGGATCCAACATGCGGGAGCTGGATTCCAGCGGATCCACCGCCGGATAAATACCCAGCGCCGCAATCGAACGATCCAGAACCGTCTTGGCGTCCAGATGGGAGAATGTCGTCGCCGGCGCTGGGTCGGTCAGATCGTCCGCCGGCACATAGATTGCCTGAACCGACGTGATCGAACCGCGCTTGGTCGAGGTGATGCGTTCCTGCAGCTGACCCATTTCCGTCGCCAACGTCGGCTGATAACCGACCGCCGACGGCATCCGGCCCAGCAGTGCGGAAACTTCCGAACCCGCCTGGGTAAAACGGAAGATATTGTCGATAAACAACAGGACGTCCTGACCTTCCTGATCGCGGAAATATTCCGCCATCGTTAAGCCGGACAGCGCCACGCGCATTCTCGCGCCCGGGCTTTCGTTCATCTGACCATAGACCAGCACGGTCTTGTCCAGAACGCCGGAGTCCTTCATTTCATGATACATATCGTTGCCTTCACGGGTTCGCTCGCCGACCCCGGCGACAACGGACATGCCGCCGTGTTCCTTGGCAATGTTGTGGATCAGCTCCTGCATCAGCACGGTTTTGCCAACGCCGGCGCCGCCGAACAGACCGATCTTGCCGCCGCGGGCATACGGGCAAAGCAGGTCGATGACCTTGATGCCGGTTTCCAGAATTTCCGCAGACGTCAGCTGTTCCTCAAAGGAGGGCGCGGCGCGGTGAATCGGCAGTTTTTTATTTGGTTCCGGCAGTTCGCCCAGACCGTCGATCTCCTCGCCCAGGACGTTGAACATCCGGCCCAGCACCTGCTGGCCTACCGGCACGCTGATCGGCGCTTCGGTATCGAGGCAGTCCATGCCCCGGACCAGACCATCGGTGGAAGCCATCGCGATGCAGCGCACGACGTCGTCGCCAATATGCTGAGCCACCTCGACAGTGATGCGCTGGCCTTCGCCTTTCTCCACCACGATCGCATTGTTCAAGGCCGGCAGCTGACCGGCGGCATAACGGATATCCACGACCGGTCCGATGACCTGTACGATTTTTCCAATATTTTTAGCCATAAATTCTCCTTTCGCTACGAGGCGTCCGCCCCGGCGACAATTTCTGTGATTTCCTGCGTGATCGCCGCCTGACGTGCCTGGTTGTACTGCAGCGTCAGCTTGTCGATCAGCTCGTCGGCGTTATCCGTCGCGCTTTCCATCGCCACCCGCCGGGAACCTTGTTCCGCGGTTTTGGTCTGCATGTGCGCGCTGTATAACAACGAGCGGACGTACATCGGAATTAACGAATTCAGAATGGCGTCCGGCCCCGGTTCAAATAAGGTTTCCACCTTAAACTCCCGGCCTTCGCGTTCCATCGGACTGACCGGCAGCAGCGTCAGCAGCTGCGGCGTAAACGTTACGGCGTTGACAAACTGGCAATAGAGAATCTGAATCTTGCCAATCTCACCGCTGACGTACAGTTTCAGCGCTTCATCCGCCAGATCGTTAAACACATAGAAATCAACATGATCGGAGCCGATCGGCTCGCGGATCAGATTAAATCCCTTCTGCCGCAGCGTGCTTGTGCCTTTGGTTCCAATCACGATCATTGGATCCTGCGGATCCAGAACTTCGCCGGCCATCCGCAGCAGGTTGGCGTTGTATGCCCCGCACAAGCCCATGTCCGAGGTGAACATGAACGTCAGCGTGCGCGGCGATTGATTTTTCTTTAAATAAACGCATTCGCTTTCCGGGTTGTTCGCCAGAATCTGACTGACGATCTGGCGCAGTGTATCCGCGTATTCCCGGTTCTTTTCCATCTGCACACGCTGTTTCTGCAGCTTGGCGTTGGCGATCAGTTCCATCGCGCTGGTGATTTTCCGGGTGGCGCTGACGGAACGGATGCGTCCCTTTAACGCTTGCTTTCCCTGCGCCATGGGTTACATCCCACTGATCAGCTGAAACTGCTGCAGATATTCGTCCATCGCCTGTTTCAGCGCGGTTTCCAGATCGGCGTCGATCTTCTTTTCCGATTCAATCCGGGCGATCAGATCGGCTTTATCCTGAGCAAAGAACTTGTGCATGCCTTCCTCGAAGCCCTTGATCTGTTCAACCGGTACATTTTTGAGATACCCGTTCTTCGCGGCAAACAGCGACAAGACCTGCTGGCTCATCGTCAGCGGAGAATACTGGCCCTGCTTTAACAGCTCGGTCAGCCGCGCGCCGTGGTCGATCGTCGCTTTGGTCACCGGATCCAGGTCGGAACCGAATTGAGAGAAGCTCAGCATTTCATGATACTGGGCCAAATCCAGCTTCAGCGAGCCGGAAACCTGCTTCATCGCTTTGGTCTGCGCCGCACTGCCGACACGGGATACGGACAAGCCGCTGTCGACGGCCGGCCGCACGCCGGCGTTGAACAGTTCCGTCTGCAAGAAAATCTGACCATCGGTAATCGAAATGACATTGGTCGGAATGTATGCCGAAATATCGCCGGCCTGGGTTTCGATGATCGGCAGCGCCGTCAGGGAACCGCCGCCCAGCTCGTCGTTCAGCTTCGCCGCCCGTTCCAACAAACGGGAATGCAGATAGAAAACGTCGCCCGGATACGCTTCACGTCCCGGTGGTCTTCTTAACAGCAGCGACATGGTGCGGTAAGCGACCGCGTGTTTGGAGAGGTCGTCATAGATGATCAGGACATCTTTGCCCTGTTCCATCCATTCCTCGCCGATCGCGCAGCCGGCATACGGGGCCAGATATTGCAGCGGCGCCATTTCGCTGGCCGTCGCCGCGACGATCGTCGTGTAGTCCATCGCGTCGTGCTGACGGAGTTTTTCCATAATCTGCGCGACGGTGCTGGCCTTCTGACCGATCGCCACATAAATACAATAGACGTCCTGTCCCTTCTGGTTCAGAATCGTATCGACCGCGATCGCCGTCTTGCCGGTCTGACGGTCGCCGATGATCAGCTCACGCTGGCCTTTGCCAATCGGGATCATGGAGTCGATGATCTTCAAACCGGTCATCAACGGCTGATGCACGCTTTTCCGCGTCATGACGCCCGGCGCTACCCGTTCTACCGGACGGGTCTTGTCGCTGGCAATCGGGCCTTTGCCGTCAATCGGCTGGCCTAATGCGTTGACGACGCGTCCCAGCATACCGTCCCCAACCGGAACCTCGACGATCCGCCCGGTGCGTTTGACTTCGTCGCCCTCTTTAATCAGCGTGTCGTCGCCCAGCAATACCGCGCCCACATGGTCTTCTTCCAGGTTCAGCACCATGCCGTAAACATCATGCGGGAACAGCAGCAGCTCGGAGGACATCGCTTTGTCCAATCCCTGAATCAGCGCGATGCCGTCGCCGACACGAATGACATAGCCGACGTCGTTCGACTGAATTTTATCTTCATAGTGCTTGATCTGTTCTTTGATCAGCGCACTGATTTCTTCAGGTCTTAAACTCATTCTCTCACCTGCTTTCCTTCAACAGTTCACTTTTCAGTGATTCAATTTTTGATTTCATGGAGCCGTCGATCACTTCATTGCCGATCACCACTTTAATGCCGGAAATCAACCGCGGATCGACCCGGTTGGTCAGTTCCAGATTCTGTCCCTGCCGCTTCGCCATCGCTTGTTCGATGCGCTCCACGTCTTCCTTCGCCAATTTGCGTGCGGAATAGACAACCCCTTCCGCCACGCCGCGCTCGGCGTTTTCCAGACTGATAAACTGGCGGAGAATCTCAACGGCATGCTTCGTTCGTTTCTTGTCGATCAGCAAATCGAGGAAATAAATGAACATGACGTCGATCCGCCCGGCAAACAGGGTGTTCACCATCTGTTTTTTTTCTTCCGCGCTGATCTTCACCGCGTTGAAAAAATCCAGCAGCTGCGGATTTTCTTCCACGACGGCCGCTAAGCAGCGGGCCTGTTGTCCCCAGCGGACCAGTTCGCCGCTTTCCTTTGCCAGCTCAAACAGCGCTTCGCCATACCGTTCAGCGACCTGACTGGCCATACGCGCTTACTTCCTTTACAAATTGATCGACAGCCTGACGATCGCCGGCCTCAATGCTCTTTTCTCCGATCAGCTTCTCCGCGGCGCTCATTGCGACTTCGACCATTTCCCGATGGATTTCACTCTGCATCTGCGAGCGCTCCAACTCAATCTGGCCGCGCGCCCGGATAATTTGATCATCGGCTTCCGTTTTTGCTTTGCGCACAATTTCTTCGCGCACGCTCTTGGCTTCCACCGTCGCCTTTTCAATCATCGTCTGAGAACGGGTTACCGCTTCCTTCAATTCCTGACGGGCGTTTTCGCGATCCTGCTGCGCCTGTTGGCGGGCCTGCTCGCTGGCGGTCAGCTCCTCCTGCATCTTTTCGGCGCGCCGGTCCAGCATACCGGTGATGCTCTTCCACAAAAATTTCTTAATGACCAGAAACAGCACCAGCGTGGAGCACAGCTGCGTCAGCATCGTAATCGGATTGGGAAGCAGTTGGCCGATTACATCTATCTCAATCATATCTTCCCTCCTGCTCTATCGTTTTCGTACACGTGTCTGGTTTAGAAGACGAAGATCAGCAGGATCGCTACCAACAAGCCGTAAATGGCGCAGGTTTCAGACAGCGCGATACCCAGAATCATCGTCGAACGAATTTTGCCTTCCGCTTCCGGATTGCGGCCGATCGCCTCAACGGCCTTGCCGGCGACGAAACCTTCACCAATACCTGTCATCATACCGGTCATAACAGCCAGACCGGCGCCGATTGCGATTAAACCTTTTGCGATATCCATAATTTTTTCCTCCTAATAGTTATGCTTTTTTCATCTCGTCCGGAACTTCATTGCCAATAAAGACCATCGTCAGGGTAATGAAGATCAGGGTCTGGATAAATCCGGCGAACAAGTCAAAGTAGAAATGCAGCGCCGGGGTCAGAATCGGAGCGATGAAGTTGATCGCCGATCCGACGGGAACAATAAAATTGATTAAAGCGGTCGAGCACCATGACGTAAAGCTGTAAACCAGAGACATGATAATGCCTCCGCACAGCACGTTGCCAAACAGACGCAGCGACATCGACAGCAGCGTCGAGAATTTGCCGAAGATATTCATCGGCAGAAAGACCGGAATCGGTTCGATAAACGAATGCATGTACGCCTTGAAGCCGCCGGCTTTGAGCTGCGCGATCTGGACGAGCACCCACGTGATGAACGTCAGCATCAGCGTGACGCTGTAATTGCCTGTGGGAGAAGAGAAGCCGAACAGGCCCAGAATATTGCTTAAAAAGATGTAAATCGCAATCGTCGTGACATACGGCGACAGATTTTTAGCGATCCGGGGTCCGACATTGTCCTTCACCTGGTTATCGAGCGTTTCCACCAGCATGATTGCCAACAGGACCAGCCCGTGCGGTTTGGCCAGCGGATCGGTCTTGTCGATTTTCTTCGACAGCGCGATGACGGCCAGACACAACAGGATAGTGACGCCCAGAATGACGAAGACATCCGATTGGATCGTCAGGTGCAGCGGTTTACCCATCTTTTTCCCTCCTTTCTAAAACAGAATCAAGAATCAGAACAAATTTCATCAGAAACAATCCGCCGGCCGCCGCGAAGATATTGAACACCTCGGGCGCCAGCGCCGCGATCAACAACGGCAGCGCCATCAGAAGATAGCTGAACAGGAAATGGCCGATCAGGCCGATTTTCCCGGCTGCCTGCTGATCAAGAACCTGATCGCAGAACATCGTCGTGCGCCAGTACAGCAGTGCGGAAATCATTGCGCCGAAGACGTAGCCGGACGCAATCCGCCAATCGGTGAAGACGCCGGTCAGCACGATCAGGCTCGATACAACCAGCGCGATAGAAATGGCTTGTTTACGCATACGTTTTCCTTACTTTGTTTTTGTCAGCTGCCACAAAGCCCCGAACGCGCAGAACGCGCCGCAGACAATTCCGCCGACCGTGCCCCAGGGGCGGACGGCGCAGACATGATCCAGCGCCAGTCCGACCAGCGTCGGCGCCAGAATGGAAACGACGATAGTGAAGCCCAGCGTCAGCGCCTGAACAAGGCCTTTCACTAACGCGTGCCGAAGATCCGGTCGCCGGCATCGCCCAGACCCGGAACGATGTAGCCTTTTTCATTTAAGTGATCATCCAGCGCGGCCAGATAGATATCGACGTCCGGATGCGCTTCCTCAACGGCTTTGACGCCCTCCGGCGCGCCGACCAGACAGACCAGCTTAATCGTTTTGGCGCCGCGTTTTTTGATCATGTCGATCGCCGCAACGGCGGAACCGCCGGTCGCCAGCATCGGATCCAGCACCATATTCACGGCGTCCGGCATCGTGTTGGGGAACTTGGCAAAATATTCGTGCGGCTGCAAGGTTTCTTCATCGCGGTACAGACCGATAAATCCAACCTTGGCGGTCGGAATCAGATCGGTGATACCGTTGACTAACCCCAGCCCGGCGCGCAGGATCGGAATCAGAACAATTTCCTTGGATAGTTCTTCCGTCTGGCATTCGCAGATCGGCGTTTGAATCGTCACCGGTCTGGTCGGCAGATCGCGGCAGATTTCATACGCCATCAACCCGGCGATTTCATCCAGATTCTGACGGAAATCCTTGGTTCCGGTTTCCACCTTGCGCATCTGGGCCAGCTTGTGTGTGATCAGCGGGTGATTCAATACTTTCAACATAAGCTCTCTCCTTATTCTGTTAGCGTTATCACGGTTATTATACCATTGACCCTGATCAAAATACAAAGGATTCCAGCTCACTTTCTCGTGAGTTTTCGCACGACCTCCTTTTCGGGTGTTATTATACGCAAAAGCCCGGCCTTGCGAACATAGACAAACAAAATAATATGTCGGAAAAGCGGACAAACCACCCTGTTTTGTCAACGTCTGAACAAGGCTGATCTTCATTTCAGAATGCTGTTTTGTCCTCATGAACGCAGCCAGAGTCCCTAGTTCCAGACGAAGGAAACTGCGGATCAGTGCTAGAAAACTGCCAATGCCCGCAAACTTTGAGCAATCTGCAGGGAAGCGGTCATAAATCGACCTTGTTTTTCCAGAAAAACTTCGCTATGATGAAGTCAGTGAGGATAAACTATGGATAAACCTGTATATGTGATTGGTCATAAAAATCCTGACGCCGACTCGATTTGTGCGGCGATCGCCTATTCAGCGCTGAAAAACAAGCTGGGCCTCAACACCGTGGCGGCCCGGCTCAGCGCGGTCAACAAGGAAACTTTATACATCCTGGACCGTTTCCAGCTGCCAGTGCCGATGCTTTTGACGAGCGCCAAATGCACGCTGGCGGAAATCGACATGGACGAAGCGATGCTTTTAAGCAAGGACACGACGATGAAGGAAGCGCTTGATGCGATCCTGTCCCGGAAAAACAAAGGGATCTTTGTCGTGGACAAGAAGCATCATCTGGAGGGCATCGTCTCCGTTTCTGATCTGACGAATCTGTGGACGGCAGATGAGGAGGCGTTGGAGGATCTGATGAGCCGGGTGCCGTTAGCCAACATTTTGAAAACCACGCGGGCTTCCCTGCTTTATGAAGCGCCGTTTCATCCGAATGGAAAAGTTCATCTGATGCCTTCTTTAGGTCAGAACAGCAACATCGAGGCAGGCACGATCGTGATCGTCGGGAACAACCCGGAAGTACAGCGCTCGGCGATCCGCCAGAAAGCGTCGTTGATTTTGATCTGCGGTGAGAACTGGGTGGATTCGATCACATTGGAGATGGCGAAACAGGAACAGGTTTCCATTCTGCATACGCCGCTCAGTGCGATCACGGTGGCGCACAGCATTTTCCAGAGTCCCAGCGTTGAGGAGGTCATGACCCGGGATGTGGTCGTATTCCGGAACAGCGAGACGGTCGACGGGGCCAGCCAGCGGATTGCGAAGACGCGCTTCCGCACCTATCCGGTCGTCAATGAAAAAGAGGAAGTGATCGGAGCGATCTCCCGGTACCACTTATTTAATTATCGGAAGAAACAGCTGATTTTAGTCGATCATAATGAAAAAGAACAGAGTATTCATGATCTGGAATTTGCGGAGATCATTGAGATTGTCGATCATCATCGTTTAGGCGGGATTGAAACGCAGAGTCCGATCTCGTTTGTGAACCAGATCGTCGGCTCCACCTGCACGATCGTCGCCAATCTCTATGAGCAGCATCAGATTGAGATTCCCGCGCAGATCGCCGGGGTTTTGTTAGCCGGATTGCTTTCGGATACCATGAATTTAAAATCGCCGACCACGACCGAGATTGACCGGATCACCGCGGAGAAGCTGGCGCAGATTTCCGGCGTTGACCGGCAGACCTTGTCCGAGGAGCTGGTCGGAACCTCGGATTCGTTGATGAACAAATCGTTTCAGGAATTGATGTATGAGGATTTCAAGGAGTTCCGGATTCAGGACAGCAAGGTGGCGATCGGTCAGGTTGTGTGCCGCTGTCCGGATGAATACCAACAGATCAAGCCGGATTTTCTGGCGTATCTGGAAGAGCAGAATCTGCAGCATCATTACGATCTGTTGTTGATCTTATTCACGGATCCGAAAGGTTCCGGCTCGCATTTCCTGTATACGGGGAAAAAAGGCTGGGTCATCGAGGAAGGGTTTAAGACGGTGCTGACGGGCGGTTTTGCGCCGGGCTTCATCTCGCGGAAGAAGCAGGTGCTGCCGGTTGTGATCGACACGCTGAATAAATAAGACCATTGTAAAAAAGCAGCGCTTCGATGAGAACCGTCTGACTTATATGAATCATAAAAAAAACGATCGTTGTCATTTTCTTATCAGAAATGAACGATCGTTTTTTACTGAGCTTGAAATTACGCTTTCTTTTCTAATTCCGCAATCTGATCAATCCGGCGCTGATGCCGCTCTTCGTTGGAAAACGGCGTCGTCAGCCAAACCTCGGCAATCTGTTCGATCAGCTCCTGGCTGATAATCCGTCCGCCCATTGCCAGCACATTGGAATCGTTATGCTCGCGGGTCAGCTTTGCGGTTTCCAGATCATGCACATGCGCGCAGCGGATGCCCGGCACTTTATTCGCGACGATGCTGACGCCGATCCCTGTGCCGCACATGACGATGCCGCGGTCCGCTTTTCCCTCCGCAACCGCTTTCGCGCACGGATAAGCCACTTTCGGATAGTCGATGCTTTCCTCGCTGAAGCATCCGAAATCTTCAACCTCGTAACCTTCCTGAATCAATTTTGCTTTCAGCGCTTCCTTATTTTTATAAGCGCCATGATCACAAGCCATTGCAATTTTCATCTTCACCGCTCCTTTTCTTATTTTTTTGCCTGTTAAATCCTTAAATTGAAGCTTTCAGATCTTCCAGCTTAATTGGTCCCTGCCGTAAGATTTTCAGCTCATCGCCGGTCGTATCGCAGACCGTGCTGGCCGTGCTCGCGCCGCTTTCGCCCAGGACGACCGCATCAATCCGGCCATCCAGCTGTTTCAGCACTTCTTCTGACGTCGTACACGACGGTTGTCCGCTTAAATTGGCGCTCGGCACTAACAGGGGAACACCGACGCGATTGATGATTTCCAAAACAAACTCATCATCCGGCATCCGGATTCCAATCGTCGGAAATCCATTCGTCACCAATTCGTCAACTTCCGGTCTTTTCTTAAACACCAGCGTCAAGGCCCCAGGCATCCAGTGGTCGATCAATTTCTGCGACCGCGCGTCGGTAACGGCAACCCGTTCGATCTGGGCTTTCGACGAAACCATCATCGGAAACGGCTTGGTTTCCGGTCTTTGTTTCGCTTCCTTCATTTTCAGGATTGCTTCTTTCAGGTCATAACGAACGGCCAATCCGTAAACGGTATCGGTTGGGAAAGCCACGACGCCGCCGCGGTTTAAAATTTCTACAATTTGAGCACTGTCCTTCTTAGTTAAACGCTGTGTTTCCATAATTTCACCTGATTTCTTTTTCCAGATTCATTATATCGGAATTTCATGATCTTACAACCCTGTTCCCATCGGAAACTCCTGAATTTTCTCAACTTTTTACCGATCCGGGGACAGAGCGGTTAAACGGAAGCAGCTTTATAAGTCTATCCCTGAAACAGCGGGAGAATGAGTGAAATGTTCCTTTATCAAATCCAGATTGAGTAAATCATGATTTAGTAAAGGACTACTGTTTTTAATCCATAAACTATGAAAGATCGTTCCATTTTCTTCTTTATATCTATAAACAAATAACAGCCAATCGAAGCTCAATTAAAATTTGCTTAAAAAGCAGTAACGAAATTTCTTATTGACCTCAATCTGAACGTTGAAAAACACCGCACGCTTAGCGATTGAAAACTGACCAGAATACAATCTTGATCACAGAATTTACTTTCCCCTCGCCTTCCTCAGTCAATTCATTCCTGACATCCCGCTGTCATGGCATCTCTATTAAAAAGGAGGGCAGCTGTGGATTCTCTATTGAAAACTTGAACAACATGGGGATCAAATTATGACTGGAGGTCACGATTGCTCACAACATTAAATAAGAATTAACCCGCTTCTGTTCTGCCCTTTCTTTTTAAATATCGGATTTGTCAATATTTCAGGATGTCTTTCTGTCCTGTGCCGCCGACTTTTTGATTATTCACGCAAACGATTATCAGAAATGAAAACAGAAAAAAGCACAGGAAGGGAGGCCCTGTGCTTTTCAACACGATTGCATCGAGCTGTCGTCAACTCCGGCTGCAATTAGGAAATAATTATTTTTGAAAATCTTCGATCAGCTGCTTATACCAGCCATAGCTTTTCTTCGGAATCCGCCGGCAGTTGTCCTCAAAGTCGACGCGCACCAGCCCATACCGTTTCTCATAGCCGTTCACCCAGCTGTACAAATCCATCGTCGACCAGGCATAATACCCCCGGACCGGACAGCCTTCCTCCATTGCGCGGAACATAAAATCAATATAGCCCTGCATCATCTCAATCCGCTCTTCATCCTGCACGACGCCATTTTCATCCGGCGTTTCATAACAGCCATGGCCGTTTTCCGTGATATAGACGTCAATGTCGCCATACCGTTCGCGGATTTCCCGCAAGGTGTTCAACATACAGCGCGGATAAATTTCACGCCCCCACAGGTTGCGCTTCGTCGAAGGATCGATCGTTGTTTCATACCAGTTCTTAATCCGGATGCCTTCCTTCGCCGCCGATCCCGCGCCGCGGTTATTATGGAAAACTTCGGTTTCCCCTTCGCTGTAATCCGTGATGTAGAATCGATTGTAGACATTCAGCCCCAGGAAATCGACTTTTCCTTCCGCCAAGGTCAATGCATCCTCAAACCGCACATAGGAAGTGTCGATCCCGTTTTCATTCAGCCACGGAAGCAGCGCGCCCGGCAGTTCGCCCTTGATCGCGCAGTCCAGAATCAGCTTGTTGTAGAACAGATCGGCGATCATCCGGATCCGCTGTGGATGCTTCGTCTGCGGTGCGACCTCGACGTTGCTGCTGTCATGCACAATCCCGATCCGCCCGTCCTGATGTAACTTCCGGTAGACCGCGACAGCTTTCGCACTCGCCAGCGCTTCATGATAAAGCGTCTTGAAATAACGGTCAAAATCCAGCTTGTGGTTCGGCGGATAATTGCCTACGATATTGCTGCAATAGGCGTAATATTTCGGTTCGTTGATCGTCACCCACAACTTGACCCGGTCGCCGAACGCCTTGAAACACACCTCGGCATATTCGGCAAACGCCTCGACGATTTCCCGGTTCGCCCAGCCGCCCTGCGCAACCAGCGCCTGCGGCAGATCGTAGTGGAACAACGTCACATTGGGAACCACGCCGTTTTCCAGGCAGCAGTCGATCACCCGGTTGTAAAACGCAATTCCTTCCTCATTGATCCGGCCCCGGCCTTCCGGCAGAATCCGGCACCACGACAGGGAAAAACGGTAGGAGTTCTGGCCTCCGGCCTTTAACATTTGGATATCTTCCTGATAATGATGATAGAAGTCGCAGGAAACATCGCCCGTCGCGCCGTTGATGTTAAGCGGACTTTCATGAGAAAACACATCCCATTCGCCAACGCCCTTGCCATCCAGGTTCCACGCGCCCTCGCATTGATAAGCAGCCGTCGCGCTGCCCCATAAAAATTCAGATTTCTGCATCGTTTCACCTCCTGATTTTTTTCTTTTCCATTCAGCACAAGCTGAATTTAGCTATCGGTTCATGAACTGTTTTTCATGCCCGCCGGCTTTCCGTTGGCTTATTACAGATCCTGATGCTCCTCGATAAACTGCTTATACCAGTAATAGCTTTTCTTCGGAATCCGCTTCAGCCCCTTCTCATAATCCACACGCACCAGACCATAGCGCTTCTTATAGCCGTTGATCCAGCTGTAAAGATCCATCGTCGACCAGACATAATAGCCCATGACGTTCACGCCCTCGGCTTTGGCCTTCAGGATCTGTTCCAGGAAATTGTGGAGGAACTGGATCCGGTCGTCGTCTTCAACCCAGCCGTTTTCATCCGCAACGTCATAGGCTCCGTGACCGTTTTCCGTAATATAGATCGGAATATCGCCATATTTCTGCTTTCGCTTGATCAAGGTGTTGTAGATGCACTGCGGATAGATTTCCCGTCCCCATGGATTCAGCGGAACCCGCGGATCGGTATCGGACTCGAACCAGCCCTTAACGGTCTTGCCTTCCTTCGCCGCTTTGCCGGAACCGTCATTGTTCCCGGCGTTGTTAACGGTCGCACAGGTTTCTCCCGATACATACGGCTTGACCAGCAGCCGGCTGTACGCGTTCTGACCGAGGAAATCAATCGTGTTTTCCCGGATCAGCGCCTGATCTTCCGCTTTCATAAAGGACAGATCGATGCCGGAAGCTTTCACCTTGTCAATGAGCTTCTGCGGGATTTCGCCCTTGATCGCCGGATCCAGCACCCAGTCGTTGGTAAACAGATCACCGTTTTCGACTGCCTCGCGATGCGCCGGCGTATCCAGCACGGATTCAGCGCTGCAGGAAGCGTGCACCAGCCCTATTTTGGCGTTCAGCTTCAGCTTGCGGAATTCGCGGATCGCCTTGGCGTTGCACAGAATCATGTTGTAGGCACACTCGCAGAAATGCTGCATATTGACCTGTTCGTTCGGCGGATAATTGCCGACCATGTAACAGCACGAAGCGTTGTGCGTCGGTTCATTAATCGTGACATACAGCGGAATCCGGTCGCCGAAATGGCGGAACACCGCCGCTGCGTAATAGGCAAATTCATCGGAAATGCCCGGCCAGCACCAGCCCCCCTGATCGCCGACATAATCCGGCAGGTCATAATGGACTAAGGTCACATTCGGTACAATCCCGTATTTTTCACATTCCGTCAGAACCTTGTCATAGAATTCAAAGCCTTTTTCATTGATCACACGGTCCGCCTTCGGCACGATCCGCGACCAGCTGATGGAAAAACGGTATGTGTTCTGACCGCCTTCAGCCATCATCCGGATATCTTCCTGATAATGATGATAGAAGTCGCAGGATACATCGCCGGTAATCCCGGTCGTGTTCTTCTCGCTGTGGCAGAATTGATCCCAGATGCTCGGGCCTTTGCCTTCCGCATCCCAGGCGCCTTCGCATTGATAAGCGGCAGTCGCACTGCCCCATAAAAATTTTTCCTTCATTTCCTATCCTCCGTTCTCTGATTTTTAAATTATTCGGATTTACCGTTGAGTTCTTCCGTCAGTTCCAGATCCTGCCCGCTGCTGGCAATGACCTTTTGAAACCAGGCATAGCTCAGCTTGGGAATCCGCCGGCAGTCTTTGGGATCGTCATCCTCCCGGTCGACGTAGATCAGACCGTATCGTTTCTGATAGCCGTTTTGCGTACTGGCCAGATCAAACGCGCTCCAGGTGCAGTACCCGATCAGCGGGACGCCGTGCGCCGCCAGGCGGGCCTGCTCGATCTGTTTCCGCAGATAGGCAATCCGCCGGACATCCCGGATCTCACCCCGGGTATCCGGGGTTTCCTTCAATCCCAGGCCGCGTTCGATGATGAACAGCGGAAGCTCTGTGCGCTGCGCCACGTCTTCCAGGATCAGGCGGGTTCCCGCCGGATCGACTTCACAGTCGAAGCCGCTCGTTCCCAGCTTTGGATTTTTAACAATTTCAAAGATTCCGGGCAGATTGAAGCCATATTTCATCCCGGTGGGATCCGTGAAACTTGCGGCCGCGCCTTTTTTGACGGTGACCGAGGTATAGCTGCTGAATGAAACCATCGTCGCCAACCCGCTTTTTAAAGTTTCCGCATCCCCAGGCTCCAGCTTCGGCATCGCGCCCAGCCGGGTTAACAGCGCCGCGGCCGGGGCGGAATACCGGCCGCTCACAGCCAGATCGAGATCCAGCCAGTTCCGGATCAATTCCATATTCATTGCAGCTTCCACATCCTCGGGATCCGGCGTCAGCGGGTAAACCTTCACCAGGTTCAGCGCCGGGCCGATCCAGCCCGGATATCCGCGTTGATGAAACCGCCGGAAGACGCGGGCCTGCGCCAGCGTCCGATGATGATTTTCCTGAAACGCCTGCGCCAGCGAACCGGAGGGCGAAAGCAGCCGGTCGATCGTCAACAGATTTTGTTCGCAAATCGGCTGCCAGTACAGGACTTGCCCGGCGAAGTGATCGAACATCAGCCCGCAATAGTCCTCAAAGGCGTCGATCGTTTCCCGGCATGCCCAGCCGCCCTGCCTGGCCAGCGCCCAGGGCAGATCATCATGATAAAGCGTGACGATCGGTTCTATCTGATTTTCCTTCAACAGCTTGATCAAACGGGTATAAAACGCCAATCCCTGCGCGTTGACTTGACCGCGCCCCTGCGGCAGCACGCGGGACCACGAAATCGAAAAGCGATAAGCCTTTAATCCCATTGCTTTCAACAGTGCGACGTCTTCCTCCAGATGATGCAGATGATCGGAGGCGGTCCGCAGGATTTCCCCTTGACCCGGCCGGATATCCTGAACGGACGGGCCTTTGCCCTCATCCAGCGCGCCGCCTTCAAACTGCCAGGCGCTGGTGGAAGCGGACCACAGAAAATCCGCGGGGAATTGTCCGTTTGGGTTCATGGGCGGCATCCCGTTCTTCCCCCACACAGACCAGCAAGGGCAGTAAAGCTCCGGGATTGCCGGGCGATGTACCGCTCAAGGGCAGCGTTAAATTTCATCGATCGGAAACATCGGGCGCAGGATTTGTTTAAACGGAATAAGCCGGGTATCCTGCGGCGTCGCCCCGCCGGTCAGCGACATGACGCACAGCTTGCCCAGAGCCTTCAGCTCCGGATGGATGTAGCCTTGCTTGACGACGAAAATATCATAGTCTTCCACGTTAATGCCGCAGGCGGTCAGCTGACGGATTTCGACAAACGAATGATTGTTGTCGGTGACCGCGATATCAATCGGTGTCCCCGGCAGCCGCACGGTAACGATCGGTCCGTAATCGCCTTCCTCACCATACATCGCCGTTCCCGCCTGGCGGCCATGATGCAGCACAACGACATCGAGATCGACCGGTTCGCTGTATGCATCCAGTCCCATCCCCAAACGCAGCGAAACCTGTTCGTTCTCCGCACAGGCCATCAACCGGTGGCAAGCGGCTGGATCGTTGATCGCGGCGAACAGAATGCGCTTGGACAACGCCGGCAGAGTCAGCACCTGTCTTAAAATGAACGTGTTCGCGCCCATTGCGCCGGAGGTAACGTTATCGCCGGAATCCGTAATGAAGACCGGCTTGCCGTCAAAGGCCAGAGCCATCGCCAGCGCTTCGTCCGGGGCCGCGGTGGTGCCGGTGTAGTGGAATTCATGGCGTTTGTTCCAGACGAATTCCGCCAGCTGATCGGCGATCGTTTCGGCATATGCCTGATCGGCTTCTGTCTGAGGAATCACGACGATCCCGCAGCCGGCCTCCGGGCAGTCGTGACGCAGATAACCGACGTGCCACGAACAGCTTAAGATCCGCGGATCCTGTTCCAGCTGATCCATGAATTGGTTGATGGTGCGCACCGGTTCATCAAGCGAAACGCTCTGTTCCCCACCCAGAATCAACGGCAGCTTGCGGTACACCGGCCGGGCGTTCTTCGGATGTTCAATCTGCTCGATCAGCGTGCGGGCGGTGCGCTGCACCGTCGCCGAGATATCGGTGTGCGGCGCTTCCCGGTAAGAGCGGATAAACGTCGTGTTTTCCACATAGTCCCGCGTCAGATTGCCGTGCGGGTCGCAGGCGATCGCGAGCGGCAGATACGGCCCGGTCAGCTTGCGGATTTCCCGCACTAAATGCTGCTCGCCGCTGCCGATTTCCTCCACGAAGCTCGCGCCGTGCAGATGCAGATAGATCCCATCCAGCTCTGGCAAATGTTCACGGACGGTATTGAGAATCCGCTGTTCGAGATAATTGAAACAACCCTTGCGCATCACGCCGCTGCAGCCGGCGTCGGCGCAGAGAACCGGGATCAGTTCGATGTCCGGACGGTCAAAGACATCACCCAGCTGCATGTGCGACAGCGCCTCTTTGCCAAAGCTCAGGGCGGTGTTTTCCAGATCGCAGAACATCGGGACGTGTTCGTTAGCTTCCAGGGTAAATTTAGCCGCGATTATTTTCATGATCTTCACCTCACATTTCATCGATCGGAAACATCGGCCGCATAATTCGTTTAAACGGAATCGACGCGGTGTCCTGCGGCGTCGCGCCGCCGGTCAGCGACATCACGCACAGCTTGCCCGCAGCCTTGAGTTCCGGGAAGATATAGCCTTGCTTGACGACGATCACATCGTAGTCGTCCAACGCAATACCGGCATCGGTAAACTGGTGAATTTCCACCATCGCCTGACGATTGCTGGCAACCATGATCTCGACAGGCAGGCCCTTCACGCTGACCGTGACGCAGTAGCCGTAAGCCCGGTTATGATCGCGGTACATGAAGCCGCGCAGCTCGCCCTTTGACTTCACGACGACTTCCAGGGTCACCGGGGCGGAGTATTCGTCATAACCCACGCCCAGTTTCAAGCTTGTTTCCGTGCCGTCCGGCAGCTTTGCCAACGTTTCATAGGCGTCCGGATCGCAGATCGTCGCAAACAGGAAGCGTTTGTTCAGCTCCTTTACCGCTAAGACCTGACGCAGAACGAACGTGTTCCAGCCGGTTGCGCCGGAGGTGACGTTATCGCCGGAATCCGTGATGAACACTGGTTTTTCCGCGCAGTCCAGCGCCATTTTCAACGCTTCGTCCGGATGGGCGGTCAATCCCGTATAATGGAATTCATGGCGCTTGTTCCAGACAGTTTCTGCCAGCTGATCGGCGATGGTTTCCGCATAGGCCTGATCGGCGGTGTTCTGAGGCACGACGACAATCCCGCAGCCGGCCACGTCGCAGTCATGCCGGATGTAGCCGACATGCCAGGACACGCTGCGGATCCGCGGATCATGTTCCAGCTCGTCCATGTAGCGGTTGATTGAACGCACCGGTTCATCCGCCGATACGCTCTGTTCGCCCCCCAGGATCAGCGGCAGCTTGCGGTATACGGCGTGGATGTGCTGGCGGTCGTGAAGCAGGTCGCACAGCATCTGCGAAACGATGCGTTTGGATGCTTGGGCATCGGTATGCGGAGATTCGCGGTAGCTGCGCAGAATCGTACAGTTGTCCACATATTCCTGACACAGATTGCCGTGCGGATCGCAGACCACGGCGATCGGCAGATACGGGCCGGTTATTTCACGGATTGTTTTCAGGATGTGATGATCGCCGGAGCCGATCTCCTCGACTTCGCTGGCGCCGTGCAGAAACAGATAAATTCCGTCGATCTCCTGCAGGTGCGCCTGGACCGCGTCCGCGAAACAGCCTTCGATGTAATCAAACGCGTCTTTTGTGACGACGCCGTTGCCGCCGGCGTCGGCGTAGATCGCGCCGATCGTTTCAATGCCGGCCGCGGCGTAAATGTCTGCAACGTTCATCTTGCGCAGACAGTCCTCGCCAAAGGCCATGTCATAATGGTTGATCCGGGTTTTAGCCGGGACGTTGGCGTTGGATTCTGTGACGAAGGTTCCCATCAAAACTTTCATAGTGACTTCTCTCCTTATTTATGATTGGTTAATTGGATTTTTTCAATGACGCTTGTTTCTTCCATTTCGATCAAGGGCGTTCGGAAACGAACCGGCGCTGATCACCGGGCAATCGTTTCAAAGGATCGTTTGCGGGGATGCCGATGCACGATCTTCTTCGTTGGCCAGCTGATAAAGCATGTCCATCAGCACATTCGCGCCCGCCGCGCAGTCTTCGATCGGCGTATATTCTTCCTTGCGGTGTGAATAGCCGTTGACCGAACGGACGAAAATCATCGCGCACGGGCAGACATCCTTGAAATTCTGACTGTCATGGCCCGCGCCGCTCATCAGCCGGAAGGCCGGCAGATCCCGCTTTTCCACAATCGTTTCCAGCTGGTGCTTCAGCCGTTCATCGCAATCCATGCCATACAGAATATGCCGCAGTTCGCGCCGGACCTGAATGCCCTCGCTTTCCAGGCGGGCTTCCAACGTCTCGATCTCCCGCAGACAGGCTTCAATCTGAGCTTCATCCAGACTGCGGATATCCAGCGTGAAGGTGACGTGATCGCAGATGACGTTCGTGGAGCCGGGGAAGGTCTGAATGCAGCCGACTGTTGCGACGGTGTAGGGCTTCTGACGGGCCGATTCCGTGATTTGACGAATCCATTCGGTCATCGCCAGCACGGGATCCTGCCGGTCGTTCATCGGCGTCGCGCCCGCATGGCCGCTGCATCCGCTCAGCGTCACTTCATAGAAGCGCAGATACGGAATGCCTTCGACGATCCCAACCGGACACTGATTCTGTTCCAGAACCTTGCCTTGTTCGATATGCAGCTCCACGCTGGCATAAATCGGATCGATCTGACCCTGACGATACGCTTCCGGATGATATCCGCAGCGTTCCATCGTCTCCTTCAGCGTGATGCCCGCCGCGTCCTGAACCAGGAAATCTTCAGGCAGCGCCTTTCCGGTGACCGTCTTGCTTCCGATCATCCCGGAATTGAACCGGTTGCCTTCCTCATCGCGGTAGCCGATAATCCACAGCGGCCGTTTCAAGTCTATTTGATTTTCCTTAAACGTCTGCGCCGCTTCCACGCCCGCCAACAGTCCCAGACAGCCGTCGAAAATGCCGGCGTTGCGCACGGTGTCGAAGTGGGAGCCGCACAGCACCGGCGCTAACGGGCTGCCGCCGGGATTGTAGACGCCGATGACGTTGCCGACCGGATCCTCATGCACGTCCAGCCCGGCCGCCTTCATTTCGCTGATCAGCCAGTTCTTCGCCTGAGTGTCTGCGTCGGTAAAGGTCCAGCGTGTGACGCCGCCCTGCGGATCGACGCCGATCTGGCCTAACTGATGAAGCCGGTTCCATAACCGTTGGGCATTAATTTCCATCTTCTTGTTCTCCTTATATTTGATCGATCGGAAACATCGGGCGCTGAATCCGCTTGAACGGAATCATCGCGGTGTTCTGCGGCGTCGCTCCCGGGGTCAGCGCCATGACGCACAGTCTGCCCTTCGCCTTGCACTCTGGGAAAATATAGCCCTGCTTCACGACGATCACATCGTAATCGTCCCAGTTCACGCCGGCGTTTTCAAACTGATGCTGCTCGCACAGCACCTGCCGGGTGCTGCTGACAATCACGTCGATGTTCTCATCCTGCAGCGATACAACGACACATTCGCCGAACACCGCGTTGACGTCATGCAGCGCATAGCCCATCAGCTTGCCTTTGGCTTTGACCGTTCCCCGCAGCGCCACGCTTTCTGAGCAGGCGTCATGATTGACGCCCAGCGTAAACTCCGCGGCGGATCCCACCGCCAGGGCGTTAAGCTTCCCAAATGCTCCGGGATCGCAGATTGCCGCAAACAGAAATGATTTTGTCCGCGTCTTCCGCGCCAATACACGGCGTAATACCAACGTGTTCCAACCGGTCGCCCCGGAGGTGACATTATCCCCGGAATCGCTGATAAACACCGGTTTGCCTTCAAAATTGACAGCCATGTCCAGCGCTTCCTCCAAACCGGCAGTCAGACCGGTGTAGTGGAATTCATGGCGTTTTTGCCAGACGTATTCCGCCAGCTGATCCGCAATCGTTTCCGCATAAGCGCTGTCGCTTTCCGTGGCCGGCACCACGACGATGCCGCAGCCGGCGACGTCGGTATCGTGACGGATATAACCGACATGCCAGGAACAGCTTAAAATCCGCGGATCCTGTTCCAGCTCATCCATATACTGATTGATTGAGCGCACCGGTTCATCCGTCGACACGCTCTGTTCCCCGCCTAAGATCAACGGCAGCTTGCGGTAAAGGGCATGGATATTCTGCCGTTTTTTTAACAGATCGCACAACATCTGCGCGACTCGGCGTTTCGTCGCGTCGGCGTCGGTGTGCGGTGATTCACGGTAGCTGCGCAGAATCGTGCATTGTTCCACATAGTCCCGGCACAGGTTGCCGTGCGGGTCAGCGGTGACAGCTATCGACAGATACGGCCCGGTCAGCTCCCGGATTTTTTTCAGCAGCCGATGTTCGCCAGACCCCATCCCTTCCACCTCACTGGCGCCGTGCAGAAACAAATAGATTCCGTCCAGTTCGTGAAGATGCGTTTTTAACGTCTGAAGCATCTGGGATTCAATATAATCGTAAGCTGACCGCTCGATCACACCGGTCGATCCGCCGTCGGCATACTGCGCCGGAATGAGCGTGATCTGCGCTTGTTCAAAGACAGACCGGATCTTCATTTTATCAATACAGGCTTCGCCCCGGGCCAGATCGAAATTTTCCAGCCGGGCCCGCGTTGGAATCTGATCGTTGCATTCGGCATACAACGTGCCGATCATAACTTTCATCCTTTTTCCCTCCTTAAATCTCATCAATCGGAAATATCGGGCGTTGAATCTGCTTGAAGGGAATCGAGGCGGTGTCCTGCGGCGTCGCGCCGTCGGTCAGCGACATCACGCACAGTTTCCCTTTCGCCTTTAATTCCGGGAAGATATAGCCCTGCTTCACGACGATCACGTCGTAATCATCCCAATCCACGCCCGCAGCCTCGTATTGGTGCTGTTCGCACAGCGTGTTATTTTTGGAAGCGATCAAGACGTCGATCGGTTTCGTTTCCAGCCGGACGGTGACGGTTTGTCCCCAAACCCGCTGACGCCCGCTCCACAGATTGCCCATTAACGGTCCCTTCGCGATGATCGTGCCGTTCAAGGCGACGCTTTCCGAATGAACGTCGGCATTCATGCCCAAATTAAAGACCGCGCGTTCGCCGACCGCGTGATCCTGCAGCTGGTTAACGGCCTTGGGATCGCAGATCGACGCGAACAGGACGCGTTTCTGTAAATGACCGACAGCGAGAAACTGCCGCAGCACACGGGTATTCCAGCCGCTGGCGCCCGAGGTCACATTATCTCCGGAATCGGTCAGAAACACCGGCTTGCCATCAAATTCCAGCGCCATCCGCAAAGCTTCCTGCGGCTTTGCCGTCAATCCCGTATAGTGGAATTCATGCCGCCGCTGCCAGACATACTCCGCCAGCTGATCAGCGATCGTCTCCGCATACGCCTGATCCTTTCCGCTGGCCGGAACGACGACGATGCCGCATCCCGCCTCCGGACAATCGTGACGCAGATAGCCGACATGCCAGGAACAGCTTAAGATCCGCGGATCCTGTTCCAGCTCATCCAGATACCGATTGATCGAACGCACCGGTTCATCCGCCGACAAGCTCTGTTCTCCACCGAGAATTAACGGCAGCTTGCGGTAAACCGCATGGATATTCCGGCGGTTTTTCAACAGATCGCAAAGCAGTTGAGCCACCTTCCGTTTCGTTTCATCCGCGTCGGTATGCGGACTTTCCCGATAACTGCGCAGAATCGTACAGGCTTCAACATATTCCTGCGTGAGATTCCCATGCGGATCGCACACCACGGCAATCGGCAGATACGGCCCGGTCAGCTCCCGGATTTTTTTCAGAATGTGATGATCGCCGGAGCCTAACCCCTCCACGGTACTGGCGCCGTGCAGATGCAGATAAATCCCATCCAGCTCGTGCAGATGTTTCCGTACCGCCGTTAAGAAATTGGTTTCAATATACTCAAACGCCTTTCTTTCAATCACACCAGCCCCGGCCGCATTGGCATACAGCGAGGGAATCATCTCAATCCCGGCCTGGCTGAAAACGTCGCTGACTTTGTTTTTTTTCAGGCAGTCTTCACCCCATGCCAGATCATAATCCGCCAGCGTCGCTTTCTGCCGGATGTTCGCGTTGGACTCGGTGGTGAAGAAGCCGATTAAAACCTTCATGAACTCTGTCCCCTAAATCTCGTCGATCGGGAACATTGGCCGCTGAATCCGCTTGAACGGAATTGAGGCGGTATCTTGCGGCGTCGCGCCGCCGGTCAGCGACATGATGCACAACTGGCCCTTCGCTTTGAGATCCGGGAAGATATAGCCCTGTTTGACGACGATTACGTCGTAATCATCCCAATCAATCCCCAGCGCATCAAACTGATGTTTCTCACACATCGTCTGGCGCGTGGACGCCACGCTGATCTCGATCGGCAGACCCTTGACGGACACGACAACGGCATCCCCGTAATGCGCGTCGTGATCATGCATCAGATATCCGCGCAGACTGCCCTTGCTTCGCACGATCACATCGAGCGTAACCGGTGCGGAATTCGCGTCAGCGCCAACGCCCAGCGTGATCTGAGTTTCTGTCCCGGACGGCAGCGAATCGAGAAGCAGCCAGGTATCCGGATCGCAGATATTGGAAAACAGGAAGCGCTTGGTCAGCTGCGGAACGGCCAGCACCTGACGTAAAATAAACGTATTCCAGCCGGTCGCGCCGGAGGTAACGTTATCCCCGGAATCGGTGATAAATACCGGCTTGCCTTCAAAGGCCAGCGCCATTTCCATCGCTTTTTCCGGTTTCGCGGTCAGGCCGGTGTAGTGAAATTCATGCCGGCGGTCCCAGACATAGGCAGCCAGCTGATCCGCAACCGTTTCCGCATAAGCGCTGTCTTTTTCCGTAGCCGGCACCACGACGATGCCGCAGCCGGCGACGTCGCTGTCGTGACGGATGTAGCCGACATGCCAGGAACAGCTCAAGATCCGCGGATCCTGTTCCAGCTCATTCATAAACTGATTGATCGAGCGAACCGGCTCATCCGTCGACACGCTCTGTTCCCCGCCGAGGATTAACGGCAGCTTGCGGTAAATCGCATGAATGTTCTGACGGTGCTTCAACAGATCGCATAACATCTGCGCGACCTGACGTTTGGTTTCATCCGCGTCGGTGTGCGGAGATTCACGGTAGCTGCGCAGAATCGTGCAGTTGTCCACATATTCCTGGCACAGGTTGCCATGCGGATCACAGGCTACAGCGATCGGCAGATACGGGCCGGTCAGCTTGCGGATCGCGGCCAGGATGTGATGATCCCCCGAACCCAGACCTTCCACCTCGCTGGCGCCGTGCAGATGCAGATAGATGCCGTCGATCTCATGGAGATGTTCCTTGACCGTGCGGACAAACAGCGATTCGATGTAATCGAAGGTTTCGCGCGTGATCACGCCGGAGGCCCCGGCGCTGGCATACACGGACGGAATCACATCGATCCCGGCGGCCTGGAATACCTCGCCGACCCGCAGCTTGCGGACACAGTCGTCGCCGAAGCCGAGATCGTAGCTGCCGATCTCGTTTTTCCCCGGCACGTTGGCGTTGGATTCAGTTGTAAATAAGCCTACCATAACTTTCATCTTGATTTCCTCCTTGGAACACATTGATTCGAACTTACTGGCTTTAAATCTGATCGATCGGGAACATCGGCCGCATGATCCGCTTGAAGGGAATCGAAGCGGTGTCCTGCGGGGTCGCACCGTCGGTCAGCGACATGACGTAGAATTGGGCCTGCGCTTTGAAATCCGGGAAGATATAGCCTTGTTTCACGACCGTGACGTCGTAATCCGTCCATTCGATGCCGAGGTGGCGCAGCTGCGGGTTGACGATGATCGGCTGGCTGGTGTTTGAAATGATAATATCAATCGGCCGGTCTTTGACGCTTACCAGCGTGCAGCTGCCGAAGACTTTGATCAGTTCCTCGCCGACAAAACGCGCGATTTCACCATGGCTTTTCACGACGACGTCCAGCGGGACGCTTTCTGAAAGCGCGTCGTAGCCCACGCCCAGATCAATCCGGACTGTTTCGCCCGGCTGACAGGTTTTCAGCTGATCCGCGGTCTTCGGATCGCAGATCGGTGCGAACAGGAAGCTTTTTTTCAGTGCCTCCACCGCTAACACCTGACGCAGCACAAACGTGTTCCAGCCGGTTGCGCCGGAGGTCGTATTATCTCCGGAATCGGTGATCACCGCCGGGCTGCCCTCAAACTCCAGCGTCATCGCCAGCGCTTCCTCGGGCTTTGCGGTCAGACCAGTGTAATGGAATTCATGGCGGCGGTCCCAGACATACGCCGCCAACTGATCGGCGATCGTTTCCGCATAAGCCTGATCCTCGGTCCGGGCCGGCACCACGACGATGCCACAGCCGGCGACGTCGCAGTCATGGCGGATATAGCCGACATGCCAGGAACAGCTCTGAATCCGCGGATCCTGTTCCAGTTCGTCCATGTACCGGTTGATTGAGCGCACCGGTTCGTCTGCGGAAACGCTCTGTTCCCCGCCCAGAATTAACGGCAGCTTGCGGTACACGGCGTGAATTGCCTGGCGGTGCTTCAGCAGCTCGCATAACAAGCTCGTCACCTTTTCATAGGTTTCTTCCTTATCTGTATGCGGCGACTGCCGATAGCTGCGCAGAATCTGAATCGATTCGACATAGTCCTGTTTCAGATTGCCATGTGGATCACAGGCCACCGCGATCGGAACATAAGGGCCGACCAGCTTGCGGACTTCCTGAAGAATGTGATGATCACCGGATCCGCCTTCCAGCTCCGCGACCTCGCTCGCGCCATGAAGCATGAAATAAATTCCGTCGATCTCATGGAGATGTTCCCGTACCGCCTTCAGAAAGCAGCTTTCAATATAAGCGAACGCGTGTTGACTGACGACGCCCGCCGCTCCGGCATTGGCGTAAATCGAAGGAATCAGCTCGATCCCGTGCTTCTCAAAAACCGGACGGATCTGCATCTTCTGGATACATTCCTCGCCGAAGGCGATGTCATAATCCGTGATTTCACACTGATGGGGAATGTTGGCGTTGGATTCCGTAACAAACTGGCCGATCAAGACTTTCATAAGGAATTCCTCTCTTTCCATGTCCTGCAAGCTGAACTGTAATTTTATGGACAACTACCCTGAAAAACAAAAAAACCAATCTGCAGAACAAAAGCCCTGCAAATTGGTTTTGCTTGTTTTATAAAACAATAACAATCCAACTTCGTTTTTATTGTAAGCGATTTCGTCAGAGGTGTCAATCTTATTTCGGACCGGATTCGACGGGATTTTCCTTTCTTTTCAGCAAGGAAAAAGGGAGGCGGTTAACGTCCTTCTTTCCCTGAAAACGTCGCTTCCGATGATCCGTTCGCTGGACAATAGCGGTCAAGCCAGCGCTGGATTTCCGCGAGCCGGCGCAGACGGTGCAGCGGCTTGCCGCTGCGGCTCAGCTCATGATGTTCACCCTTGAAGCACACCATCCGGGTCGGTACGCCGCGATCGCTCAAAGCGGTAAACATCTGCAAGCCCTCGCTGATCGAACAGCGATGATCGTCTTCCGAATGCAGAAACAGCGTCGGCGTCTTGACCTGTCCGGCATAGCGCAGCGGCGAATGGCGCCACAGCCTGGCCTGATCCTGTTCATTCAGCGGATCCGCGCTCAGCTGATCGCGCACGAAATAATAGCCGAAGTCGCTGAGACCGTAGATCGTCATAAAATTGGCGATGGAGCGCTGACTGATGGCGCAGTCAAAGCGATGTGTATGGCCGATCATCCAGTTGACCATAAACCCGCCGTAGCTGCCCCCGCTCACCGCGATTCGTTTTGGATCGATCGCCGGATAGGCCTGAATGGCTTCGTCGAGAAAATCAGTCAAATTTTGATAATCCTCGCAGCCATACCGCCCGCGGATATCCGCAAACGCGTCCCCGCGGCCGACGGAGCCGACCGGATTGCAGAAAAGAACGAAATATCCCTTGCCCGCCAGCATCTGCATTTCATGGTGGAAAACTTCACCATAAGCGGTATTGGGTCCGCCGTGGATTTCCAATACCGCCGGATATCGTTGGCTTGAATCATAATGCCATGGCGTCAGAACCCAGCCGTCGATCTGCCTTCCGCCAGAATGAAATGACAGATACCGCGGCTGGATGACATCGCGATCCGCCAGCGCGTCCGCGTTCCAGCCCGTCAGCGAAGTCAGCTTGCCCTGCGGCAGTTGTGCCTGTTCGATTTCCTGAAGCCGATGGGCCCGCTGACCGACAAACCGCACGGTTTGTCCTGTCACGTCAAAATCGTCGATAGAACCGTTGAAATCCAGCACGCGTCTGAGATTTCCTTTCAGATCAAGCTGGAATAAAGGCGTCGTCCAGCCTTGAGTCATCGTAAAGTATAGCGAAGTCCCGTCCGTTTTTACCGCGCTGCCGCTGCTTAACCGGCAGTCGGTAACGATCGAGCTGCCCAGCGGATCATCCAGCTTTGCCAACAGCGTCACAGCGCTGGTATCCGGGTTCAGTGTGTAGAAGTTCAGCGATTCATTCTTGCCATATCGCAGTCCATCGGTCGCTGCGAACACGATCGTTCCGCTGACAAAACGTGGCTCTTTGATCCGCCGGTAAACCCCTTCTTCAATCAGCGTCGTCATACTTCCCGTTTGAGCGTCGAAGCAATACAAGCCTTCGCGTTGGGAAGCCTTCCGCTCGTAGGTCATCCCGGTAAACAAAGCTTTCCCCAATACAGGACAAGCGGAAACGCTGCCGCAGTTCATCCGCGGATCGGTCAGCGGGAATAATTCTGTGGTTAATGTGTCGTAAACAAACAACCGCATCCGTTTTCCCTGAATAACGCCGCGGCCATCCGCGCACCACGGCAGTTCTTCCAGCACGGTATAATCGGCGTTTTCCCGCTGTGTTTTTTGCCAGGCCTCAGCCTGTTCCGGATTAAAAGCATAAGCATCGGCGGCTTCCAGCTGAATTTCCGCCTTGATCAACAGCTGAGTTTTCGTTAATCGCTGAACATCCGCCGTCTTCAGCGGCAGCGCAAACGTTTCTTTCCATTCCTCCGTCGAACACAAGAATGTGGAAAACCGGGTTTGGGCAGAATTCGGCTGAGCTGGGACATCCGTGGATTTCACCCCGCTTAACAACAGCGTATCCGCGTCGAGAAACAACAGGACGCCTGGTTTTTCCAACTCGCAGACAGTCCGCCACTCTCCATTTTTATTCATTTTCAATGTATAGCGGTAACAATTTGCTTCCTTATCCATCCGTCCGACAACGCAGACAAATACCGGATGATCCTCATTGTGATTTCCGGTCAGCTTCGATAAAAAGCAGTAACGTTCAAGATCTTCCATTAAAACAGGTTCCATTCCGATCACGTTCCCTTCCTGCTTTTACTTTAACGTCTCTCAATATTGAAGAAAAGCCCATGCAGTCAGATCGAATGAAATTCTCACCCTCATTCCCCTTCACTCTCTCAATTTGATTCAATTTTCTATGATGCTCAAGAAATAACAACAAAAAAGACTGTTTCCAGTCTTCAGCGTTTATGATCCAGCAACTGATTTCTCAGGCGCTTTCTTTCATGCATTTTTTTCCATGCTTTGATCAACGAAAATTCAATAAACGTCCGCATGGCTTCCGCATCTTCCTGTTCGTCATACGCTTGCAGCGCTTCATAATAAACATTCCGATCTTCGTCATCAAGGATCAGCGGAGGCAGATCCTTGATCTTTAAATAATAGTTTTAAAGCGTTCTTCCCGTTCTTCTGTTGCCATCACAGGACGATGGAAATAATCTAAAAACACAAAATCCTCACCGAATTATGCTTATTTGAGCATGTTGATTTCTTTTTCCAATTCCCGGACTCCAGCGATAACTGTCTCAAACTCAGGAACATCTCCGAAAAGCATATCTTTCATAGCCTCGTAGTCTGCCTTCAAAGCTGCAAAACGATACTCCGCTGGTATAAGCTTTAACGTCCCTGGCACAGCTTCCGGATACTTTGCCCAAGCCCGTGGATAAAACTTCATTTTGAAGTTCACAACCTTCTTCAGAAGATCAAGCTGCGAAAAGGCAGATTCCTTTACTGGGGAATCAGCCATTCGATATACGTCATAATAATGTCGGGAATAGCGCTGGGGCATTTCCAAATGTTCCGGCCTGTTCGCCTCATGATGTAAGATTGTAGCCTTTTCCCAAAATGTCCGTTCTGGAGCCACAGTCAAAATGGAGGTGCTTTTCTGGCGAAAAATATCCGGATAATACTTCGCGGCATAGGGTGTGATCTCGGCTGTCATCGCTGGCGTCCATGCCGCCAAGGCTCCAATTTCCAAACGAATCACCTGCAGGATTCCGGTATTGGTAAACAGTTTCGGATAAGAAAAAATGACTGTTTGCTTTTCTTTTTCATCCATTTTAATGTTTACTTCACAGCCAAGCTCTTGTGATAAATCCTTCCTGATTGCCGGGCAGAAAATTTCATTTAAAAAAATCTCTGCCCTGATGTTGGCCTCTTTGTTAAATGCATCCTGCTTTGTGTTTGAACGCTGTTCCCAAGGCTCGTCTTTGCCATATCCTAATATCCGCCAGTCCAGGATCAGATCAATATCTTCCGAAAACCGGCTGATCAGATTGAAGGCTTTTGAAAGGCTGGTCCCCCCCTTAAATGTTATAAAATCCATCCAAGGAGACCGATGAAATAAATAATCGAGTGTAAAGCAAACCCAGAAGTCCTTTTCTACAACGGTATCATTCAACCCCATTTTATGAGCTGTGTTTCTGAAGAGTATCCTTTTATCATTGTCCGAAAATCTAGCAACATTGATCACTTTCTCAGTCCCTCTCCGCAATCTTCCGAATTGTATTATAAACCCAATCCGTGGACTCTGCCGCCTCTGTTAACATAACCTCTTTATCCTCTTTACTTAATCGAAAACGAAGTATCTGGATCGTTTTCTCTGTAACGTTTGCTTTCCCCAATGTTTTCAACGCCTGAATTACAAGGATCGTCATATAGGAAAGTCCCGTAATCTCTTTGTTTGTTCGATGCTTAAATTCCAGCTTTGTGGAATCCCATTCATAGGTCTTATAAGGACCATCGCTGATATAGGACCAAACCGCGGTTACCTGTGTAGAAAGTCCCAACAAATTCAGAGCTGTATTCCCGCACGGGGCAATGCTCCAGTGATAATTCCGAGCCAGCGCTTTGGCCACGACTTCCGGATCTGCCGCTACATATTCCTTCAGCATTTCGCTGTATTCTGGCTTTTCATAAACTCCCTTTAGAATTCGTCGGATTAAGCCTGCCTGTGTCAAACGATTTAAATTTCGTCTTACCGTTTCTGTATCTGCAATATCAGCAAAATCTGCGCCAATGAAAACAGTTCCTTCTGCAGCATCCCGAATCCTTTCTTGAATCTTTCTGGAATAACTATTTGCCAAGTTAATTCCTCCTTTTGTCCCGAATATCATACAATATTCAGGACATTATTCCAATAGTATCTTTAAGTTATATTCATAGTATTAACTTGGAATAATCATATTCATGAAATAAGACATCACCTGACAAAAAGGTAAAATATCTTCGCTATTAATTATTTGATTTTATAATCAACGCAGCTTGCTGCTCTTATCTTGCTTTCTGCTCAGGGTTCTTTGTTCCCTATCCTTAAATAATGCACTTTCCTAATAGAAAGAAAAGCAGAACACTTTTCGTGATTCCGCCTCTTTTTAAAGTCTTCATAATCTGCTGAGCGATTTTTAAGCAGGAAAGATAGATTCCTAACCCCTGCCGCTCTCGCGCGTCAGCGCTTCCGCCACCGACGTCACGACCCACCGTGCTTTTTGTCTGACCTCCGGCTCCGCCTGCGCCATGCAGTAGCTCGTTTCCACAACGTCAAACATTCCGACGTCATTTTCCGAATCGCCGATCACAATCACCTCGCGCAGCGGTACATCCATCCGCTCCGCAAGAATGCCCAGCGCGGCCGCTTTGGAACAATCCGGCCGGACCAGATCCAGATTATCAAAATCCGAGCTGACGATCTCCACGGTTCCCGCCAGCTTTTCCCGCAAGGCCCGTTTAACGCCGTCGCGCTGATCCGGACGGATAATGATCCCCAGATTCAAAATCTCCGCGTTCGGATCGACCGTCGTTTCTGCCAACGTCACCGAATCCAGCAGGGAACGGCGCAGCCGGTGCGGATGTCCATACGGATAATGCCGGCAGTCGCTGCTGATCCATTGCCCCTGACAATTCATTTTCACCGTCGTGTCAACATGATGCCGCGCCAGCCAGCCGGCTACGTCCAGAAAAACCGCCGCCTTCAGGGTGCGCGTCATCCGCGTTCCATCGCTGAAAATCAACTCGGCCCCATTGCCGCCCAGATAATCGACCGCAAAGCCCAGATCCGCCGACACTTTCGGATAAGCCTGATGAATCCGCGCAGTCGCCACCGCGAACACGTTGCCTGCCGCCCGCCAGCGCTGAATTGCCGCCCGGTTTTCCGCGCCGCTGTCGGTGACGTTAGGCGGATACAATGTCCCATCCAGATCTGATACAAACAGTTTCATGCTTTTCCCCTTTTCCTCCCTTGAACATTCATCCCTTCTCTTGCCTCAACGAACGTTGATCCTGATTAAACCGATAATTCCGCTTTTCCTTTTTCTCCTCGGATATAAGGATGGGCAGCATAAGCGTAAATCAACTGCGCCGTCATCAGACACCAGATCACCGGTTCGCAGAAAATCACCGCGAGATACTGAAACCTTGGAATGAACACGAACGCGAATACAATCTTTCCCAACAGCTCGATTACACTCGACACCAGCGGAATCATTTTGGCGCCTAATCCCTGCAGCGCGTACCGGGTTTCCAACAAGACGCCCAGAACGGCATAGAACGGTCCGACTACCCGCAGATACAAGGCTCCGTTGTTCAGCACGACAGCCTCCTGCGAGCCGGAAATCAGCTGAACCAGAGCCGGCGCGAACAACAACAGAATCACGGTTACTCCTGCGGCCATCGCGATATCATACAGCACAGCGCACCGCATCGCCTTGAGAATCCGCGTCCGCTGATCCGCGCCCCGGTTCTGTGAAACAAACGTCGAAATCGCCATCGCCATGGCGGAAAACGGCATATTGAAGAACATGAACAGCTTGCGCGCCGCGGTATGCCCCGCGATCACCAGCGTTCCAAGATTGTTGATGCCATACTGCAGCACGACGGAACCTGCCGCAACGATGCTGCCCATAAAGCCCATCGACAAGCCCTGACCTAACATCTCCGCATAAATCCCCCGCTCGATTTTAAAGTGCCGGCGCTGCGGAATTAAGACCGGCGCTTTCTTCAAAATATAAATCAGACACAAGACGACGGAAATTCCCTGCGCGATGACGGTCGCAACCGCCGCCCCGCCGACGCCCATGTGCAGCTGCGTGATGAAAAACAGATCCAGCCCGATGTTCAGACATGACGATAAAACTAAAAAGACCAGCGGCATGAAGCTGTTGCCGATCGCCCGAAGCAGACCCGCGCACAAATTATACGCGAACATGACCAGCGTGAACCGCGTGATCACCGAAATGTAGCTGAACGCCTCGGCGATGATCTCCGGCGGCGTATCCAGCATTTTCAGCAACGGCATTAAAATCACTTCCGCGCCTACTGTCAGCACCAGCGAAGTCAAAAGGCCGATCACGATCGAAGCCGCCACCGATTTTTTAAGCAGCTCCGTATCGTTGGCGCCGTAGCTGCGCGCCGTCACGATCGCCAGACCGTTGCCGATGCCTAACGCGAAACCGATCAGCAAATCATAAATCGCGGCGCAGGAACCGATCGCCGCCAGTGACAAATCGCCCAGCGCATGGCCGACGATCATCGTATCGACGGTATTGTATAACTGCTGAAACACATTGGAAAAAAACAGCGGTATCGCAAAGAAAAGCAAGCTTTGAAAGATCGGTCCGTGAATCAGATCGACCTTGAATTGAAGACGTCGCGTCATGGAAAATTCCCCCTTATCCCATCGACATTGTAGCGGAAACCAACACTAACGTAAACAGGGAAAAAACCGTGGAAAAGAAAACGCAGCGGCTGGTATAGCTGGTGTTGCCGTTATACTTGCGGCAGAAGATCGTGGCCGTGGAGGCGACCGGCGTCGCGTTGACCAGCACGGCGGCAATCAGCTGCGGCGTGCTTAAATGCAGCGCCACACCCACGATCCAGGTCAAGAACGGCGCGATGATCAGCCGGAACAGACTGATCTGCACGATGTCCTTCGATAATCCCGCGCTTGTCGATTCCCTGTCCAGCAGCGTCGATCCAACTAACAACAGCGCCAGCGGACTCATGCATCCGGACAAGGAACTGAACACCGCATCCAGCCCGCCCGGCAGCGGAATCCGTGCCAGGTTGAACAGAAATCCCAGAATCATCGCGATCGTGATCGGATTGAAAAAGAATTTCTTCATCACGGATAGGGCCCCTGCCGGCTTCCACTCCGTATTGAAATATTTCTCCCCGGAGGAAAACGACAGAATCCGCGTCGGAATCATAAAGATGTTCGCATACACGACCCCCATGCTTCCGCACAGCCCTTCGATCAAAGGCAGACCGATCAGCGAACCGTTGGATATCAACATCGAATATTGCGCAATCCGCTTCTTTTCTAACGGCATCGACTTGGGCAAAAGCCGCGCCATTCCCAACACGAGCACGACCACGATCACGCCCGCCAGCACCAACAGGAGGCTTTCTTTTAACACCGCGACGGAAACGCTGCGGTAAAAGGAAAGGAAGATATTGACCGGCATGATCAGATTCAAAATCAACGTCGACAGAAACGCGTCGATCGGACCGTCGGTCACTCCTCTTTTCTTCAAAAGCAGACCAAGCCCGAAAAAGATCAGAATCTGCATTTCCACATTCAACAGAACAGACAAATCAAACATCGGTTTTCCCCCTTGCATTTAGAAAAGGCATCCGGATCGGACAGCTGCGGCACAGGCCGGCGGTTGCCGCGAAGGATGCCTTAAAATTAAGCCTAAAGATCCTGATGCTCAGCGATAAACTGCTTGTACCAGAAATAGCTTTTCTTCGGCGTGCGCTTGCGCTGCGGATCGTCATAGTCCACGCGCACCAGACCATAGCGCTTCTTGTAGCCGTTGATCCAGCTGTAAAGATCCATCGTCGACCAGACGTAATAGCCCTTCAGATTCACGCCGTCCTGCTTCGCCTTCAGAATATAATGAAGATAATTGCGGAGGAATTCAATCCGCTCGTCATCTTCAACATAGCCGTTTTCATCCGCGACGTCGTAACAGCCGTGGCCGTTTTCCGTAACGTAGATCGGGATATCGCCATAGCGGCGCTTGCGTTCCATCAGCGTGTTGTAGGCGCACTGCGGGAAGATCTCGCGGCCCCAGTGATTGAGCTTGGTATTGGGATCGCGGTCGCTTTCAAACCAGCCGGCAATCGCCCGGGTCTCCCGCGCGGCATTCGCCGAGCCGTCGTTGTTTCCGGCGTTGTTGACGGTGAAAGCAGTGATGCCGGAGGTGTTCGGTTTTACCAGCATCCGGCTGTAAATGTTCTGGCCTAAGAAATCAATCGTGTTGTGCTTCATGATTTCCAGATCCTCTTCCTTCACAAACGACAGGTCGATGCCCTTCGCTTTGACAGCGGCGATCAGCTCCGGATCATAAGCGCCCTTGATCGCCGGATCGAGAATCCAGTCGTTGCAGAAATAGTTGCAATATTTGACCGCGTCGCGGTACTCCGGCGTATCCTTGAGCGCCGTCGCCGGGCCGCAGCCCTGCACCACGCCGATCTGCGCCTTGAGATTCAGCTTGCGGAACTCGCGGATCGCCTTGGCCGTGCAGACCGCCATGTTGTAAGCACACTGGCAATAGTGCTGCAGATTGGTTTCATTTGGCGGATAGTTGCCGACGCAGTAATCGCAGTAAGCATTGTGGTTCGGTTCATTGATCGTCACATACAGCGGAATCCGGTCGCCGAAGTGCTTGAATACCACGGAACAGTAATAAGCGAATTCATCGGCCACGCCGGGATAACACCAGCCGCCCTGATCGCCGATATAGTCCGGCAGATCATAATGGATCAGCGTGACGTTGGGCACGATGCCGTATTTTTCACACGCGTCCAGCACGCGGTCATAGAAGGCCAGACCGGCCGGATTGACGACATGGTCGTTTTTCGGCAGAATGCGTGACCAGCTGATGGAGAACCGGAAGGTGTTCTGACCGCCCTCGGCCATCATCCGGAGATCTTCTTCGACATGATGATAGAAATCGCAGGACACGTCGCCGGTGATCCCGGTCGTGTTCTTTTCGCTGTGGCAGAACTGATCCCAGATGCTCGGCCCCTTGCCGTCCGCGTCCCAGGCGCCTTCGCATTGATAGGCTGCCGTCGCGGAGCCCCAGAGAAATTTTTCAGCCATTGATCAGTCCTCGGTATGTTCATGGATGAACTCGCGGTACCAGTGATAGCTCTTCTTTGGAATCCGCTTCAGACCGTTGGCGTAATCGACATAAATCAAGCCGTAACGCTTTTCGTAGCCGTTGATCCAGGAGTAGCAGTCGGTCGTCGACCAGGCATAGTAGCCCTTGACGTTGCAGCCTTCGTTTTCTGCCTTGATCAGCCATTCAAGATACGACTTCAGAAATTCGATCCGCTCATCGTCGTTGACCTCGCCGTTGGTATCCGGCTGTTCATAGAGGGCATGGCCGTTTTCCGTGATGTAAACCGGAATATCGCCGTAGTCCTTCTTAATTCCCATCAGCATATCGTATACCGTCTTGGGATAAATCTCGCGGCTCCAGGCGTTTTTCGGCGTGTTCGGATCGACATCGGTCTGGAACCAACCCTTGACGGTATAGCCCTCGATCGTCTTGACCCCGGCTCCGACATTATTCGGATAATAGTTGGTTTCCCCGGATTCGTACGGTTTGACCAGCGCGCGGGTGTAGCAGTTCTGACCGAGGAAATCGATCGTGTTGTGCTTGATGATCTCGAGATCTTCTTCCTTGACAAACGACAGGTCGATGCCGCTTTCCTCTAACAGCGGGAACAGATCATCCGGGAATTTTCCCAGGATCGCCGGATCGGTAACCCACTTGTTTTTAAACAGATCTCCGCGCCGCTGCGCCACGCGGTATTCCGGCGTGTCCTTGAGGATCTGGACGGTGTTGGTCGTGTGCACGATGCCGACCTGCGACGTCAGATTCAGCTTGCGGAACTCGCGGATTGCCTTGGCGTTGGCAACGACCAGATTGTAGCAGACCTGAACCAGCGTCTGCACGTTGTGGATATTCGGCGGATAGTTGCCGGTCAGATAGGAACAGTACGCGTTGTGCGTCGATTCGTTGATCGTCACATATAATGGGATTTCATTGCCGAACTGCTCAAAGACGACCTTGCAGTATTTTGCGAATTCATCTGGGAAAATCGGATTGGCATACCCGCCCAGATCTTCCAGCCAGGCCGGGATGTCGTAGTGCAGCAGCGTGACGTTCGGCGTGATGCCGTTTTCCCGGCATTCCTTCAAAACGTCCTTGTAGAAGGCGACGCCTTCCGGATTGACCTGGCCGCTTTGATCCGGCAGAATCCGCGTCCAGGCGATCGAGAAGCGCAGCGTGTTGTGGCCGCCTTCCTTCAACAGCCGGATGTCCTCTTTGTAGCGGTGGTAAAAGTCCGCCGCGACGTCGCCGGTGAAGCCTTTGACGTTCTTCGGTCCATGGCAGAACTGATCCCAGTTGCTTTCCCCTTTGCCGCCTTCGTTCCAGCCGCCTTCACATTGATAAGCCGCGCTGGCTGTGCCCCATAAAAAATCCTTTTTGACTTTACCGTTCATCGGTACCTCCTTCCAGTCTTTGCCGACTGATTTCTTTCTGATCTCCATTATAGAGATTTCTTATCGTTTTTTAAGCGCCTGAGCGACGCTTGGATAAAATTCTCAAAACTTCGTTTTATTCGCTTTGCGGCTTTGATAAATTGTTTTCACGCCCGGGCTTCAGCAGCCGGTTAAGCGCCGTCAAAAGCACCGCCGCCAGCAGCGCGTAGACGATCAGATAGCTGTAGGACGCCGGATAGCTTTGGGTGGCGGTAAATAGCGCGCTGAACAACATCGTGCCTAAAAACGGGCTGAACAGGGTGTAGGTTCCCTGGACGCTGAAATTGCTCGGGTAATATTTCTTACCGAAGGTTGTCAGAATATAGGCCGAGGAAATCGTCGGCACCGCGCCGAAGCTGAGTCCGACGAAAATAAAGCTCACCGCCAGCAGCGTTGTGCTGCCCAGCGTAAAGGCGCAGTACAGGATCGCAACGGCGGTCAGAAACAGCGTCGTAGCGATGCCCATGGCCGTCTTGCGGCCGATTTTATCGTAGATAATCCCGTAGAACACACGCGAAAGCGAGTTGAACAGCGAGATGATCATCGACAGCGTCGCCGCCATCGTCGCGCTGATCCCAAACGACACTCCGCAGCTGACCGCGGTTCCGGTCAGTGAGCTGCAGCCCGCCAGCACCAGCACGCTCCAGATAAAGTAAACGTAAAAGCGCGCGCTTTTCATCATCTGGCCGGTGGAGACCTGACCTTCCTCCTCGGTTGCCAGCGTTCCGGCCTGCTTCACGACCCCGCGCGGCCGGACGACAACCGCCGTCAGCAGCGACAGTCCGAACGCGATCCCCGCCAATAAGGTCATCGCCGTGCGCCAGCCCGTGCTTTCGATGATCAGCGAGGTCGGCACATTGAACACAAACGCGGTCAGACCCGCGCCCATCACCAGAATGCCGCTGGCCAGACCCGGCTTGTCGTTAAACCACGTCATGACGCTTGTCAATAACGCCTTGTAGGCAAACCCCGCGCCCAGGCTGAACATCACGCTGTAACAAACATAAATCATCATCACGTTCTCCGCCCGGCTGGTCAGAAACAAACCGGCCAGAATCATCAGACTGGCCGCGATCATGCTTGCCCGGAAGCGGACGCGGTAATAGATAAACCCGCTCAGCACGCCGCCGGCGCAGAAACAGATCTGGCAGACTGAGAACACGTTGGCGACGCTGGCCGCCGACACGTTCAGCTCGGCGCTGACCGCCCCGGCAAAGACCGTCCAGTTATACATCAAGCCGAACACGCACATCGCCAGCGAGCCCAGACCCAAATAGAAATATCGCTTCATCGTTTTCCCTTTCTTTCCGCTATCCGATCCCCTGGATAAAACCGAGGATCAGCGGCGGCATCACCGCGACGACATACGCCGCGCGCAGCACCTGGATCAGCGCGATCTGCGAGAGATCCGCGCCCAGATCGGCGGCGATCAGCGACATGTCCGTCGCACCGCCGGGAGCGGAAGCGAACATCGCCGATTTCAGATCCAGCAGCTTTGTCCGCCTGCATATTCCGCTGTAAAGCCCGTTGACCGTCCAGTAGCTGAGCAAAAGCAGGCCGACCGGCACCAGCGTCGACGACAGGCTGCTAAAGGTCGCAGCCGTGATGCTCACGCCGACTAACGACCCGGCCAGAAGCTGCGCGATATTTTTGATCGCCAGCGGCACGGCGCAGACCGAAGTCGTGCAGTTGAGCGCCGCGACAGCGATCATCGGAAACACCATCGACGCCGCCGGCAGACCGCTCGCATTGCCCAGATAGCCTAACCCGATGCTGAGCAGCAGCGTGAAGACAATCCGCGAGGGCCGCGTTGAAATCAGCCGGTCCAGCGGCGTATGGGCCGCATCCAGCGGTTTTTCTTCCGTCACCGGTGCGGTCTTCGGCTCATGCCGGGTCACGAATTGAATCCAGTATGGGAAAAACAACAACACGCCGACTAACCGGGCTGTCTGCATCATCGCGACGGTGCCGACATCCGCGTCCATCTCCATGGCGATTAACGAGATATCCGTTACCCCGCCGGCGACGCAGGAAAGCAAGGCCGTGATCCAGTCCCAGCCGCACAGCTTCTGGATCGCGATCCCGACGACAAATGTATTCATCGTCAGCATGACCGCCAATAACAGAAACGGAACGATCAGCCCACGCATCCGCGCCACATCTTTACGCCCGATCTGCATGCCGATAAAGGCCCCGGAAATCGCCTGGGCGAAGACCTTCACCGCCATCGGCAAGGCGGCGTAACCCAATAAAATATTCGTCAGGCCCACGGCGAGCATACTGCCCAACATCGCAGGCGCCGGCAGTTTCCACCGCGCTGCCAGCTGCCAGCCGGCGATACCCGCCAACAGCGTTAAAACCCAATTCAAACACTCGTCCCCCTTTGTCTTCTCTCCCGTTTTATTCCATCAAAAACAGCGGCCGGATTGTGGCGTTCACCAACCCGGCACACCGGTCTTGTTAAATCTCGTCGAGCGGATAGATCGGACGAATGACCTTCTTGTATGTCAGCCGCTCCGTGCGCTGCATGCACGCCCCATCGGTCAAGGACATGACATAATGCGACGCCATCGCTTTCAGCTCCGGATAGAGATAGCCCTGCTTGACGATGATCAGATCATAGGCGTCCAGATCGACGTTGGCCTGTTCATACTGAGCCCGCTCCGCAAATGAAACGGAATAGCTCTGAATCACAACTGTGACCGGTTTGTCGTCCAACTTGATCGTCCAACAGACGCCGACCACCTTCGGATCATGATAATGATTGTGCAGATCACCGGTCGAAATCACCGTGCCGCTTAAATGAACCTTGGCTGACAGTGCGTCGATTTCCGGACCGACGTCAAATTCCACATGATCGCCAGCCTGCTTGCCGGCCAGCGTGCTTTCGCACAGCTTCTTGTCGGTAATCCCGGCGATCAGAATCTGCTTGCCGTGATAGTCGGTTTCCGCCAGCACCTGACGCAGCACAACCGTGTTGCCGCCCGGTGCCCCGGCCGTGACATTATCGCCGGAATCCGTTAAGAAGCACGGCTTTCCCGGATGCTTGAGCATCGCTTCCCACGCTGCCTCCGGCTCATCCGCATAGCCGGTGAAATGGAATTCCTTGTGCCGCGCCCAGACGAAATCATAGATCTCGTCCGCTTTCTGCCGGGCATACGCTTCATCCTCCGGCTGGTTCGGCACGACCACGACGGACGCGCCGCACTTGGCGCTGTCATGACGCAGATAGCCGATGTGATAGGAACAGCACAAAATCCGCGGATCGGCTTCGATTTCATCGAGCAGGTGGTTGATCGACACCAGCGGTTCATCGGTGGAAACACAGCGCTCCCCGCCTAAGAGAATCGGCACCTTGCGGTACACCGGATGAATTTCCCGCCGGTTCTGGATCAGGTTGACCAGGCAGCGGAAAACGATCTGATGCGCTTCCTTGCGGTCGGTATGCGGACTGTGGCGGAAGGTGCGCAGGATGTTCAGCCGGCTTGCATACTCCTGATCGACGTTGCCATGCGGATCGCAGACGACCGCGATCGGCATGTACGGCCCGACGATCCTGCGGATTTCCTCGATGATCTTGTGGTCACCGGAGCCGCCTTCCAGACCGATTACATTGCTTGCGCCGTGCAGAAAGAAAAACATGCCGTCCAGCTCGCCCTGATATTTTTTTACGGCGTGCTTAAATTGTTTCAGGATATAATCGAACGTATCGTAAGCGACCCGTCCCGCGCCCGCCCCGTAGGCGAAGATCGCCGGGATCAGTTCAATGTCGTTGGCTTGAAGCTCAGGCTGCAGTTCGTCCAGATACATCCGGTGGGCAATGTCCTCCCCGGTCTGGATGACGAAGTCCTGGATTTCGCAGGGCTTGGCCACGTAGGCGTTGGATTCAGCGACGAGGCCGCCGATTAAGATTTTCATGAGATTTCCTCCTTCCGCGTTTTTACCGCGGTCTTCAAAATGATGATGTCCGGTTTAAATTTCATCGAGCGGGTAGATCGGCCGGCTGACTTTCTTATAGACTAACCGTTCCGTCCGCTGCATGCACGCGCCGTCGGTCAGCGCCATGACGTAATGCTTGGCCATCGCTTTCAGCTCCGGATACAAATAACCCTGCTTGACGATGATCAGATCATAGCCGTCCAGATCGACGTTGGCCTTTTCATATTGTTCACGCTCGGAAAACGACACCGCTGCGCTGGCGATCACGACGCTCACCGGCACGTTGTCCAGCTTCACGGTCCAGCACTGTCCGGCCACCGCTTCGTCGCCATAGCGCCGGTGCAGCTCGCCGCGGGAGATCACGACGCCGCGAATTGCAACGGGTTGGGAATGTTCGTCGTCCTTTACGCCCAAGTTCAGCGCGACCCGATCACCGGCTTGTTTCTCCGCCAGCACCTGCGCGCACACAGCCGGATCGCAGATCGCCGCAAACAGAATCGACTTGGTCAGCGGCGTTTCCCAGCTTAAGCAGCGCCGCAGCACATCCGTATTCACGCCCGGCGCTCCGGCTGTGACATTGTCGCCGGAATCCGTTAAGAAGCACGGGCTGCCGTCAAACTCAAGCATGGTCCGCAGCGCGTCGTCCAGCTCGGCGGCGTTGCCGGTGAAATGAAATTCCCTGTGCCGCGCCCAGACAAAATCATAGATTTCATCCGCTTTCTGCTTCGCGTAATCCGTATCTTCCGGACGATCCGGCACTACGACGATACCCGCGCCGCAATGTTCGCTGTCATGGCGCAGGTAGCCGATATGATAGGAACAGCACAGGATCCGCGGATCCGCTTCAATTTCATCGAGGAGCTTGTTGATGGAACAAAGCGGCTCATCCGCCGAAACACAGCGCTCCCCGCCTAAGAGAATCGGCACCTTGCGGTATACCGGATGAATCTGCCGGCGATGGCGGAGGACGTCGAGCAGGCCCCGAAAGACGATCTGATTGGTGACGTCGCGGTCGGAATGGGGAGAATGACGGAACGTCCGCAGGATAGTGCAATCGTCGACATAGCGCTGGCACAGATTGCCATGCGGATCACAGGCGATCGCGATCGGCATGTACGGGCCGACGATCTTGCGGATTTCCCGCAGAATTTTATGATCGCCGGAGCTCCCTTCCAGATCCTCGACGTAACTTGCCCCATGCAGAAAGAAGAATATCCCGTCGATCTCGTGCTCATGTCGCTTCACGGCGTGCACAAACTGGTTTAAGAAATAAGCGAACGTCTGGGAAGTAATCACCCCGGCCGCCATGCAGCTGGCATGCAATGCAGGAATCAGCTCGACCCCTTCCGCATCGGCCAGCGCGCGCAGGTACAGCTTATCCGCAATCGCTTCGCCGGTTGTGATCGTAAAGTCCTGGATTTGACAGGGCTTATTCCCATAGGCGTTGGACTCGGCCAGCCAACCGCCGATCAATATTTTCATCTTCAATTCCCCGCTTACACGTGTTCTGCAGCAAACGCGCTATCCTTATTTAATAGGAATGGCCGTAAATAAGCGACCGTTGAACACATCGGCAGCACGTCTTGGGAAAGCCGGATGCCCAGCGTTTCTTTCAGGTAGGTCCGCCGCGCCTGCATCCGCTGCCACATCTGCGGATATTCCTGCTGAATCTGACGCTGTAATTCCGCATCCGCCAAAACGACGGTGCTTTCGGCGCTGGTTCCCGGATAGCCGGATACGGACGGGATGATATCAATCTGGAAAAGCATGCCGCTTTTCAGGATTTCCGTGCTGCCTTCATAAACCGGCGAAGCCATCCATTCTTCCTCCGCGCTCAGATGACCCGGGCACAGCGACCAGCCATACTGCGCGCGCGGCAGCACCGTTTCCACCGTGTTGAACAAATCGCCGCCGGTCTGACCGATGTGGATCGTTTCCAGCCATGCCGCATAGGCGCTGAAATACGGGCCAGCCACCCGCTCGAGATAATCGCGTTGGGCTTCCGGCAGTTCGTCCGCATTATGCACCGCGACGCCGGCCCGGCTGCTGGAACCACCGCGGTAGCCGACGGTGAGGGAAATCGGATCGCCCAGCTTGACGGTGTTGGCCGTCGGAAACATATTCGCTTTGACAAAGCGCGGACCACTTGAGGCAATCGTGACGATGCTCGTGTGCTGCCCCTTGCGCACTAACGCGTCGCCCAGCTCCAGCTCGCTGACGCCCAGTTCCAGCTTGTCCATCGCGTCCAGCACGCCATCGGAAGCCAGCGCCGCCGCATATTCGTAATGCGCGATTTCATTCGCGTTGTTGGTCGTACGCACGCCGTTTTCCCCGATAAACAGACCGGTTTCATTACTTAACTGTGCTTCGCCGACGATCGCCTTGACCGCCTCGACGACATAAGAAGGGATATCATAGCTCTGCCGGTTATCCTCCAGCGGACTGGTAAACAGTTTCCAGCCGACTAAGCCGGTGCGCTGCCCTTCGGCGATTCCCGCTTCCTGAAGCAGCGTTTTCAGCGACTTGTCCTGACGATGCGGCTGATTTGGCAGCGAGAACAGCGAGACATGCACGGCCGCGGCTTCGATCCGGGCCTTGGCGACTTTGTTCAGGTTTTCGTTGCCCAAGACCAGCGTTGCCTTTCCGTTGGCATTCAGCACCAGCAGCGCTTCCTCAAAGCGGGTGAAATACCCGACTAAATACTCGAAATTTCCGCCGTGCTCGACATCGCCGTACACGATCAGCTGATCCAACCCACGCGCTTTCATCGCGTCCAGCACTTTCTGTTTGCGCTCGGCGATCGTCTCGTCGCTCAATCCGACCGGCGTGCCCGCGCAGTCCTTTTGCGGTGCGCTCACCTGTTTTAAAACGGCTTTGATTTGTTCCATCGTTTCATTCTCCTTTATCAATGGTTCGCTTCTTTTTCTGCTTCTCTTTCGGCTTTGCCTGCAATCGTGGTATAGTTAAAGCAGAAAAGGAAGATGCGTTGTGAATCTGTTAAAAAAACTTGAAAATCTTGAAAATGTCACGCCCAACGAGCGGATCCTGATCGACGCGATCCTGAAAGACCCGGAAAGCTTTATCGCGGCCAAGCCGAAGGAAATTGCTTCCCTGACCTATGTCTCCGTACCGACGATCTACCGCCTGATCAACAAGCTGGGCTTAAGCGGCGTCAACGACCTGAAGCTGCAGCTGCAGGATGCCCTGCGCTCGGAAACCGAGATTCCGGTGGAAAGCATTGACTTCCCGATTTCCCCAACCGATACGGTCAACGAAATCTTGCTTCATTTAAAGGACGTTTACACCCAGACGATTGAAGACACGCTGAGTCTGTCCGATCAGCAGGTGCTGGTGGACGTGTCGGCGCTGATGAAACAAGCGGCGTTCATCGACGTGTACGCCTCCGCCGGCAATCTCTTTTTCGCCCGGAACTTCCAGTTCCAGATGCAGGAGATCAATGTGAACGTGAACGTTCCCGAAGCGGAATACATGCAGAAATTGTCGGCCGGCAACGCCGACGCCAGCCATCTGTCGATCGTCATTTCGTTCGGCGGCCGGGGCGGCTCGATGAACACCGTCTGTCAGATCTTAAGCGACAATCATTCGCCGATCGTACTGATCACCTCGACCCAGAAAAATCCGCTGACGCGCTTTGCGCTGCATAAGATTTACATGTCGTCGTATGAAAATCATTATCAGAAGATCTCGTCGTTTTCGACGCGGATGACGCTGCTTTATATTCTGGATACGTTGTATTCGATTTACTTCCGGCTCCAATATGACGAGCTGTTAAATCGAAAGCTGACGACGTATGAGAAGATTCACCGGCGGTTAAACCGCCGGGAACCTGAAGATTAGAGAGGACCGGCGTGGAATGCACGCCGGTTTTCTTATGGAAGCTGTGATCTGGTTTGATCGTCAGTTCAAAATTAAATCTGATCGACCGGGAACATCGGACGCATGATCCGCTTGAATGGAATCGAAGCGGTGTCCTGCGGCGTCGCTCCGTCGGTCAGCGACATCACATAGCCGGCGGCGTTCTCTTTCAGATATGGGAAGATATAGCCCTGCTTGACGACTGTCACATCGTAATCCATCCAGTTCACGCCGGCGCTTTCAAACTGAATCGCATGGGCGTAGGATTGACGGTGATTGGCGACGATGACGTCAATCGCCGTGCCTTCCACATGGACGACGACGCACTTGCCAAATGTCTTGGCGATGCCTTCGGTTCCGATCCCGATCGGCCGGACGACCTGTCCCTTGGACAAAACGGTCACTTCCAGCTTGACCTTCTCCGACATCGCGTCGTGCCCCACGCCCAGCTCGATCTCAGTTTTCGTTCCGAGATCCAGCCCATCGAGCAGATCGCATGTCTTCGGATCGCAGATCGAAGCGAACAGAATCCGCTTATCGGACTTGGCCGCCAGTGCCTGCCGCAGGATGAATGTATTCCAGCCCGTCGCGCCGGAGGTCGTGTTATCGCCCGAATCGGTGATGACAAACGGTTTGCCTTCAAAGCCCAGCGCCATCGCCAGCGCGTCTTCCGGTTTTGCGGTCGTGCCGGTGTAATGGAACTCATGCCGCTTGTTCCAGACATAGTCCGCCAGCTTGTCGGCGACTTCTTCGGCATACGCCTGATCTGCCTCTGTGGCCGGGACCACGACGATGCCGCAGCCGGCGACATCGGTGTCATGACGGATGTAGCCGACATGCCAGGAACAGCTCAAAATCCGCGGATCCTGTTCCAGTTCATCAAGATACTGATTGATCGAACGCACCGGCTCATCCGCCGATACGCTCTGTTCCCCACCCAGAATCATCGGCAGCTTGCGGTACACAGAATGAATGTTCTGCCGGTCCTTGACCAGATCGCAGACCATCTGCGCCATCTTCCGCCATGTATCGCGGGAATCGGTGTGCGGAGACTGGCGGTAGCTGCGGATCGCGGTCGTCGCTTCAACATAGTCCTGACACAGGTTGCCATGCGGATCGCAGGCCACCGTGATCGGGATGTACGGCCCGACGAGGTCACGAATCGCCTTGAGGATGTGATGGTCGCCCGAGCCTAAGCCGTCGACCTCGCTCGCGCCGTGAAGCATCAGATAAATCCCGTCGATTTCATGCAGATGCTCGCGCACCGCATTGAGGAAGCACGCTTCGATGTAGTCGAACGTGTGACGCTTGATCACGCCCGAGGCGCCCGATACCGCGTACACCGACGGAATGATTTCAATCCCGGCCTGCTCAAAAATATCGCCGACCTGCATTTTTTCGATCAGCTCGTCGCCGAAAGCGATGTCGAAGGTTGTGATCTCGTCCTTGACGGGAATGTTGGCGTTGGCCTCATTGATAAATTGTCCGATTAATACTTTCATCATTTTACCCTGCGAAGCCTGCCGCTTCGCCCTTTCTTCTAAAATCTGGCGAACTCCTGTATTGGGGGTCCGTTTAAACAAACGCTGCCGGAATGAAGCATCCCGACAGCGTGAAGTGAAGCCTGATTTTTATTTCGCTGCCTTTTTCATATCCCGGCTGAGAATGACTTTCGTCGCCGTGAAGGAAACGATCGTCGCAATCGCCGCGACCAGGATCGCGATCCAGACATAATGCAGACCGCCGTTCTGATCAACGAAGAACAACAACGTCAGATATCCCGGACAGCCGCCCTGAACGAACGTTCTCAAGCCGAACAGACCTGCGACTAAGCCCGCGGAAACCGCGCCGATGGCTGTGCCGATCAACGCTTTCGGCCGCGACAGCAGCGCGCCGTAGAAGGCCGGCTCAGTAACACCGCACAGCGCCGTGACGCCGAAGGAAGCGATCATGCCCTTCTGCGCCTTGTTGTCTTTGATCGTCGTCGCGACTGCCAGGGCCGTGCCGCCGATGCAGATGTTGGAAACGAAGCCCATAATGCCGGTGACGGAGTTGTAGCCGAGGTTGGCGATCAGTTCGATGCCGATCGGAGACAGACCCTTATCCAAACCAAACATAACCATGTACGGATAGATCGCCGACAGGATCGGCTGAGCGATAAAGCCGAGCGTATTGGTCAGCCAGATGCAGAAGGCCGCAATGTAGCCGGACAGCTGGTTGCCGATCGGGCCTAAAACGATTAACGTAACCGGAACGACGACAATCATCGTGATCAGCGGCGTTAAGAAGAACGTCAGCGCTTCCGGAATGATCTTCTTCAGAACCTTCTGGACATAGTACATGAAGAAGACGCCCAGCACGATCGGAATGACGGTCGAGCTGTAAGAAACCTGCGGAATGCCGATGCCGAAGAAGTCGGTGACGGTTCCGGTCGCAAAGCGCGGAGCGATCAGCGTCGCGCCTAAGAAGGCGCCCATGATCGGCTGCATCTTTAATTGGGAAGCTAACGTATAGCCGACGTAAACCGGCAGGAAGGCAAAGCCGGCGTCAAAGATCATCAGCATCAGCTGTGCTGTGCCGCTGTCAACGCCCATGCCGAAGTAGTTGACCAACAGGTTCTTGATCGCCAGGATCATACCGCCGGTGATCATCGCCGGAACGACCGGCATGAAGATCGGAGCGACGAAGTTGCCGAACTTGTTCAGGTAGTACATCGCGTTCTTCGGTCCGGTTTCTTCCTCTTCCTCCGCGGCGACGGCGCCGCCTTCTCTCCATCCGGAGATTTCCAGGAATTCTTCGTAAGCGTCATGAACGCCCGGGCCGATGATGATCTGGATCTGCTTGTCTTTGTTGACGATGCCGGCGGATCCCGGAAGATCTTTCAAGCCTTCCTCATTGACGACGCTCTTGCGGGCGTAGCTGATCCGCAGACGTGTTGCGCAGTGCGTGACGTGCGTGATGTTCTCCACGCCGCCTAAAGCTTCCAGTGCTTTTCTGGATAACTCTTCATATTTCCCCATACTTGGTGATTTCTCCTTTCAAATCTTTTTTGGATTTGCTGGCTGAAACGGAGCTTGGAAGTTCTGACGGTCAGCCTGCCTCAGCACCTTCGCGAAAGACGCCTGGCAAAGCGTGAAACATTGTGGAAACAGGCCGTCTGATGCGCGGCTTCCTGGCCGCCCGGAATCGACTTTCGTCCTTTTTCCCTTCTGTTTCTTTCTGACCGGCACGTCCTCATTTCCAATGGAAAGTCCCGTCTTAAGCCGGTAATCTTCCCAGGCCAGCTGAGCCTGTTTGAAATGAACGTGCGCTGATAAAACTTCCAGTCCTTTTTCAAAACCTTTATTACACAGCCCGCTCGGATGAGGGCTGGCAATAACCTGTTATTCGGTCAGGCGGATCAGATGGATCATGATATACAGCTTTTCATCCGTACTGACCTCATAGCTGTACTGTTCCTTGATCCGCTGCGCGATCCGCTCGATACATGCGGTTTCGCGCGGATGCGTTTGTTCGAACACCTGATAGGTGCTCAGATTGTAGTCGGACTTGGTGCTGAGATATTCGTTATTGACAACGCGCTGGGCAAAGAAGCGGCAATGCGTGATAAAGCGGTCGCACTGGCCGTTTTCCGTATCGACGTGAAAATCCTCGCGCACGATGTTGAGGATATCCTCAATCACCGCTGTGATTTCATACATCTGCTGCATATTGGAATCCAGCTCGGCGTTGATGATATGCAGGGCGATGAAGCTTGCCTCTCCATCGTCGATGTCGATTTTCAATTTCTGCCGCAGCAGCTCCGTGACTTTCAAGCCCAGCCGGTATTCCTCTTTATACAGCGATTTGACGTTGAGCAGCAGCGTTGGATCAAAGACAATTCCCATCTTGACCCGTTCGATCATGTTGGCGATGTGGTCGGTCAGCGTGACGTAGATGGAATCGTTGATGCGTTTAGTTGACTGCGTCTTGATATAATCAATAATTTCTTCTGAAACCAGAATCGTTTTATACGGGACTTCCTGAACGAGCGTCTTGAATTTCTGGCCGACGTCGTCCTGAAGCTCAAATTTCTTTTCAATCCGGCCTTCCACGACTTTACTTCCGCGGGTCATGCCGAAGGCAATTCCCCGGCCGACCAGGATGATTTCGTCCCCCGCTTCATTCTCCGAGAGGATGACATTGTTATTGTAAATCTGTTTGATGATCACAGAGCCACCTCGCTTTCCGCGTTACGTTATGCTTCGATTTCAAATAAAGCTTCGCCCGGTTTTACATTTTCCTCACCTTTCAGCAGCTTTACTTTGCGGTTGATTGCCAGAATCGGAACGATCGTGTCGCAGCCTTTCTTCCGGATGTAATCCCAATCGACAAGCGTCAGAAGATCGCCCGGACGCACATGATCGCCGACCTGCACCTTTGTTTTAAATGGCGTTCCCCCCAACATGACGGTGTCGATGCCGATATGCAGCAGAATTTCAACATCCTTCTCCGTTTTAATGCCGATTGCGTGCTGGGTTTCATAAACCATCGTGATCTCGCCGGCGACCGGACTGTAAATTTCACTGGCTTCCGGTTCGACCGCAATTCCATCCCCCAGCATCCGCTGAGAAAACATTTCATCCGCAACATGGTCCAGATTGACCGTTTTGCCCGCTAACGGGCTATAACAGATTTCCATCGCTAAACCTCCTTGGAAAAAAGAAAAAACCAATTTGCAGAGAAGACATAAAAGTCCTCTTGCAAATTGGTTTTGCTTGTTTTATTGAACAATAACAATCCAATTACACCGTCATTGTAAGCGATACCACGAGAAGTTGTCAATAAGAATTTTCCATTTTTTTACTTCGAAGAGACCGTGGTCTTTGCACCGCTGCCGGTTTGAATGTAAGCTTAAACTGCACTTAATTATCACTTTATAAATCGTTAAACAGCCGCAGCCGGCGAGCTGGATTGATACCGGACTTTTCCGATCTGTCCCCAGCCTGTATTAAGGATATTCCTGACGTCAAGAGGGAAAACAGGCAAAGTCCATCCCTCCTCCTTTTTGATCCGGCTCAAAACTTTATGATATTAGCTTGAGATTTTTTATCATAAAGCAACATTTTTCCAGACTTTTTTTGAAGAAAAAAGCAGAAGAAAGAACGGATGGACAGGATGATTTTCAGCCCTGGCCGTTCGCTTTGGATTCATTGGTGTTTTAGACGCGGGAACGAAAACGGATCGACTCCTCTGAAAAGAAAAAGCAACACATTTCAGAGTTTTGAGGCTGTACAATTTTCAATCCTTCGCTAATGATATAATAAAACAGGATTTCAGCCTCAGCCGTTCAAAGTTCAGATTTGCCTTATAATTCAGGCTTTTTGTTGCTTCACAGATTAGGCATTCCTGTTTTTTTAACAATTTATTATCAAATTAATCATAAAATAAAAATTGTTAAAAAAAATCTGTTATAATAAAGAAAACAAAGGAAATCGAACAATCCATTCCCTTATCCCGATCATGCATCGGCTTGCATGCGGATCGAAAGGAGCAATCGTTATGAAAATTGCGGTTATCGACGACTCAGCAGAAGATCGGAAGCTGCTGGCTGAAAAAATTCAAAATTTCTGCCTACGCGAATCGCTGATCTATGAGATCCGTTCATTTTCTTCAGGAAATGAATTTCTGTTGGCTTCACGTACGGACTGGGATATCATTTTCCTGGATATTTTCATGAACGAAATCGACGGCATGACCGTGGCCCGGACGCTGCGGGGAAACAACGTCAGTTCTTTAATCGTGTTCACCACCTCCAGCCGCGACTATGCGATTGAGAGCTATGATGTGCGGGCTTTTCATTATCTGGTCAAGCCCATCGAGCAGGACAAACTTGACGAAGTTCTGCGCTTGAGCGAAAAGTCGATTCGTTCCCGCAATCATTACATCGAAGTCAAGGAAGGCCGGATCATGTCGCGCATTTTAATCCGCGATATCATGTATACCGACTATTACAATCATTACATTCAAATCCATACGCCCGGCCGGATGATCAAAACCTATATGTCCTTCGCGGAATTTTCACCGCTGCTTTTGAAATACAAACAGTTTCTCAGTCCCTACCGCAACTGCATGATCAACATGGATTATGTGCAGCAGATGGACGATCATGACTTTTTGATGAAGGATCAGGTGCAGATCCCGATCAACCGTGCGCGCAAGAGTGAAATCCGGCAGGCGTATGCCGATTATTCGTTTAAACGCCTGAGCGAGGGGTAAGCCTATGTCGCTTCCGGATTACTTTTTAAGCTTGGGCACCCGGCTGGCGCCCTATTTGTTTTTGATCTTAATTCCGTTTCGGAATCATCTGCGCTGTTCCTTCCGTCAAAGTGTGCTGTATGCATTCCTGCTTTATCTGGGAACGACGCTGAGCGTTTATCTTTTAGGCGAAACGTATGGAATCGATTCGATCTGGATGTTTCCGTTTACCTGTTTCTTCCTTGGGGTCTGTCTCTTTCTGGCCTATCACATCCTGCGCACGTCGATGCGCAAGCTCCTGTTTCTGATCTTGTTGATTGAGAATTATTCCGATATTGTCTTAATGTTCTCGGAAATTCTGGAGATCCATTGCGGGCCGCTTTTTACCGGTTTATCGGCAGTGGGGCTGGTTTCGCTCTGCCGGATTCTCGTCTTTGCCCTCAGTGCTCCGTTAATGGCGCATTTTCTCTGCCATCAGGTCCTGCCGGTCTGGGAACATGAGGACACGCCGGAAATCTGGAGTATGTTATGGCTGATTCCCGCTTCGTTCTATCTTATTTACCGGCTGGGGTTTACCTCGTCGATCACCGTGCTGCACAGCGAGATCACATCCCCGCTGTTGTTGGCGATCGTCTGGACTGCGGGGACGTTTCTCTCCTATTACGCCACCCTCAGCATGATCAATTTCAACGAAGAAAAACGGCAGCTCCAGCAGCAGCTGCAGGTCCAGGAGTATCAGGTGCTGATCCGCAACAAGCAGGCGGAACGGCTGGCCGCCAGCATCGCCACTACACGGCAGACGCGGCATGATCTGCATCATTACCTGCTGACGCTGAAGACGTATATGGATCATGGGGAAACGGAAAAACTGCGGGATTCACTGAATCAGTTCATCAACAATTTTGAATCTTCGGTGAAAACGCCGGTCTGCGAGAATTTGTTATTCAGCGCCATCGTGCGGTATTACATGGAGATGGCAGAGGAGAGTGGAATTGAATTTACTTCGTCGATCGTATTGCCGCCGGCATTGGCGATCAAGGATACGGATTTAACCGTGATTCTGGGCAACATGCTGGAAAATGCGATTGAGGCTTGTTTACGGCAAAAAGCGGGGGAAACACAGTTCATCGAGATCAAAAGCCGGATGCAGGGAAATAACGGACTGGTTCTGCAATGCCGCAACAGCTATAATGGTCAGATCCAGAAGCAGGATGAGACGTTCCTGTCGTCCAAGCGGGAAGGGGAAGGCATCGGTCTTTCTTCCATCCGCACATTATGCACAAAATATCACGGTGTTTTAAAAATCACGCCGAACGATGATACGTTTACCGTCAACCTGTTGTTGAATTTACCTGCCGCCGCCTGATTTTCTCTCCGGCAGAGGCGAATTCGGCAATTTCAAAAATTCTGTAAAAAAGTCCCGCGCTGTCTGGAAATCGGATGATTCCATTACAGCTCAGGACTTTTTGTTTCCCTTCGGCTACCGCGTCATTCAGGATTCCCGGATCAGCGGATAGCGCGAGGTCATTTCAATGACTTCCTGACGCAGCTTCGCTTTCAAAGCTTCGTCTTCCGGGTGCTTGAGCACCATCGTAATCCAGCGGGCAACCTGACGGAATTCCTCTTCCTGAAAGCCGCGCGTCGTCATCGCCGCACTGCCCAATCGGATACCGCTGGTCACAAACGGTTTTTCCTGATCGAAGGGAATCGTGTTTTTATTGCAGGTGATGTTGATTTCATCCAGCAGGGCTTCGGCTTGCTTGCCCGTGATGCCATAGGAAGATCTCACATCAGCCAGGATCAGATGGTTATCCGTACCACCGGTCACAATCCGCAAGCCTTCCTGCTGGAGCGTCTTGCAGAAAGCCTGACAGTTGGCCATGATCTGGCGGGCATAATCGGTGAATTCTGACTTCAGCGCCTCGCCGAAGCACACCGCTTTTCCAGCGATCACATGCATCAGCGGGCCGCCCTGAATGCCCGGGAAGACGTTGCGGTCGAGATCTCTGGCAAATTCCTGTTTGCACAGAATGATGCCGCCGCGCGGGCCGCGCAGGGTTTTATGGGTTGTGGACGTGACGAAATGGGCATAAGGCACCGGGCTCATGTGCAGCCCTGCCGCGACTAAACCGGCAATATGCGCCATATCGACCATCAGGTACGCGCCAGCTTCATCGGCAATTTCCCGGAATTTCTTAAAGTCAATCTCCCGCGGATAGGCGCTGGCGCCGGCCACAATCAGCTTCGGCTTCACCTCCAGAGCGATCCGGCGCAGTTCCTCATAATTAATTTGTTCGGTTTCTTTATCCACGCCGTAGCTGTGGAACTCGTACAGCCGACCGGAGAAATTCAGCTGATGCCCATGCGTCAGATGGCCGCCGGAGCTTAAATCCATGCCCAGCACTTTATCGCCCGGCTGTAAGATTGTCATATACACCGCCATGTTGGCCTGGGAGCCGGAATGCGGCTGGACGTTGGCATGTTCGGCATGAAATAATTCGCACAGCCGGTCGCGGGCCAGATTTTCAATGATATCGACGTCCACACAGCCGCCGTAATAGCGCCGTCCCGGATAACCTTCGGCGTATTTGTTGGTCAGGATGGAACCGACGGCTTCCAAAACATCCCGGGAGACATAGTTTTCAGAAGCGATTAATTCAATGTTATGGGTCTGGCGCTGAGTTTCCAGCTCAATCGCCTTGCGGACTGCGGCATCATGCATATCAAGATCCTCTCTTTCTCGTTCTTAATGTCTTGATTATACCATGCTTTGCGCTTTAGCGAAGCTAAACGCTTCGACAATGTATTCCGGTTTTAATTCCTGAATTTTTAATTGATCAATAACGGCGGAAAGGCTTGAATTCAACAGAGATTCTGAGTCGATGACACCTTTAAACAACGCTGATTTTCTTCATCGTCGGGCAGGCCGCTGATCAACAGACCAAATTCAGGCGCGCCGCGAAGACCGCCCATCGAAAGAAATAAATCGTTAACTCGCTTGATTTGCATTAAAAGTATGCCGCCGATGGTTAGAAATCCGCCTGTCAGAATATTCTTCATATTCTCCTCATCCCCTCAATGACTTGCCTGTTCATGCAAACACATCTATAATCTGAAAATCGAATCAATCAGCTCGGATCGACGCTCTTTGTTTTTCTCAATCACATTGAAAGTAATGAAACACAGTTTTTTCAAGTAGTTCCAGCTTTTCACTGTTATCGGAAGGCAGATTGGAAATTGAACTCAGATCCTGAGGATCAAAATGATAGAGAAGATGTTTTAACACTTGCCCATAAACAAAGACGATTTTAGAGGAAACTGCCTGATCACGTGGACGAAGCCGGGATAAAGAGGAAATACAGCCGCATAGTTCCAGAAATGCCGCTTCATGAAAATTATTTTCTTCATGGAAATAATAAAGGAAGCTTCCGTCTTCCGCTTTCCAGTTCGCATTCAATATCTCCAGCGCATCCATGATATTCTCTTCTTTCATAAGTTTTATTTTTCTTCATCTTATCACGCAAAACGGCTATGGACAACGATATTTTTCTCAGTCTGGATCATGTGTTTCCAATTTTCTTCCAGCAGAAAAGGAGTCCATGATCTTTAAAATTTGTAGATCATTCCGTCAGATTGACAAGCCACTTCTCTTTCCGGACCAAATGATAAGCCAACGTTAACTTTGCCAACTCGGTCATTTGTCCGATCAAATACATCTGCATGATATTCAATCCGGTAAAATACGTCAGCATCCCGATCAATGGAAGATTCACCAGCCACATAAACCCAGAATCCACAAACAGAGTGGAGCGCGTATCCCCGCCGGCCCGTAAGATGAAATAACATTGCGTATTTGCGGTATAGGTCCAGAACATCACTGCCATGACCCGCAGCATTTGAGCTGCAATCTGTTTGGCCTGCGCACTGACCTGATACCAGGACGGTACGACAAACGAAGTTCCAAACATCACAAAGGAAAAAAGAACCGCGAGAAAGACTGAAAAAGCCAGAAGCTGATAGGCCCGATCCCGCGCTTCTTCCATCCGATCCGCGCCTAAAGGCTTGGAAACCAGAATCGTGGTTGCCGTAGCCAATCCGCCAAACAAGACAAAGAACAGGTCACTGATCGTATTCGCAATCGAATATTCCGCCATGACCTCAGGTCCGCGTTGGGAATAGAATTTAAACAACGTTGCCATGCCCAGCGACCACATCAGTTCGTTCAAGGCCAGCGGCAGCGCTTTTTTAAAGATCGTCCACGCTAAAGAACGTGGTATCGCAAACAAATCGCGCAAGCTGGTTTTAAACGCAAACGGCTTGTGCTTCAGGAAATAAAGATAAAGCGCGGCTTCCATCAATCGGGCAATCACTGTTGCCAGCGCCGCTCCCCGCACGCCCAGAGCAGGAAATCCAAAGTGGCCAAAGATCAGCCCATAGTTCAGCAGCGTGTTGATTAAAACCGCGCCGGCGCTGATCACTAACGGCAGGCGAGGTTCTCCGGCAGCCCGCATCGCGCTCGCTGCGGTTAACGAAAGCGCCGTTGGGGGCAAGGTCCACGCCGCCATCGCCATATACCGGCTTCCAGCCGCAACAACCTCCGGGACATTCGTAAAAAATCCCAGGATTAACGCGGGAGCCACGGCTTCCGCCAGCCAGAACGGAATCAGAATAAAACCAGCCGCAAGCAATGAAAACCGGAAGGTCTGCTTCATCCGTTCAGAGTCCTCCGCACCCCAGAACTGCGCGATAAAAATTGCCGCGGCAGCTAATAATCCATTCACCGCGAAAATCGCAATCATCGTAAAACGGTTCACCGCCGCGACCCCGCTGTGGGCCTCGTTGCCCAACTGCCCTACCATCAGATTATCCACCAGATTGACCGAGCTGGTGATCAGCTGCTGAAACATCAGCGGAATTCCCACCGCCAGCGCCGTCCTGTAAAACTGCCGGTCCCCAATCCACCGGCTCTTGCTTCTCTGCATTGACTTTTCCTCCTGTCCTCCGCCGCTTTGACGTCAAAACAAAGACAGCCAGGACGCGACGCCCCGGCTGCCGATGCCTTCAACCTTGCAAGAAAGCCTTACGCTTCGTTATGCGTGTTGAAATATTTTGTTTCTGAATGATACGACATATCCGCCAGATCAATGCCGTAATCTACCGCCAGCCGGTAAGCCAGAACCTGAACGACCGGGGAAAGCTCCAGAAAGATGAATTCCCCACCCGCCAGCTGAATCGGAAGATCGCTTCCGTCGATTGGATTTTCACCGATCAGATAGCCATAACCCAGCTCATTCTTCGCAAACGTCGCCAGCTGATGCGCGCGCACGTCTTCCCGGCCACCGTCATGCAGGACAATGACGCAGTTGGATGGCGTATAGCCCATCGTCGGACCATGCATGCCATCGTCAAATTCATAGCCGACGCCAATCCGACGCTTCGAGATTTCCAGAATCTTTAACGCTCCTTCTAATGCTACACCCCACAGCGAATCCACGCCGTAAAGGGTGAAGGTTTCCGCCGCCATCAGCTTTTCCTGATTCCGATCAAACCAGGCCATTGCTTCCCTGACAATCGCCGTATGGTGTCCGATACCGGCCTGCGCCTGATCAAGATAGACCGCTGCCTGATCGTCTGTCAGCACGCCGCGGGCTTTCCCGATGGCCATGCCCATCAACATCTGAGTTAAAACGCTGGAACAGTAGCCGATCGTGCGCATCAGATATTCCTCAACCCCATTGCGCTGATTGATAAAGACGTCGACCATCTTGGTGATCGGACTGTCCTCGCCATCGGTCACCGCCGCTGTCAAATAGCCCAGCTTTGTGATCTTCTCCGCTGCCATGCAGGTCAGCGTCGAGGTGCCGGAGTGGGAAGTAAAGACATAGAAGGCGTTCGGATTATAAGCAAAGCAGTTGTAAAGCAGCTCATTCGGCAGCACGCAGATCGTCTGCAGGCCCGAAGTTTTCTCGATAAACCGGCGGGCTGTGACGGCGCTGGTGTTGGACGTGCCGGAGCCGATCAGTAAGATCTGATTGATTTCCGGATGTGCTTTGACGGCTTGCGTCAGCGCTGCGAATGTTTCCTCACGATGGTTTAAAATATCGGTGCAGACCGCCGGGATCCGATTGATGACTTCAAGCATGGTAACCATAGAATAATTCCTCCTTGTTTATTTGTATTTTCGTACTTCCTTCACTTAGACCAGGCCGATAAACCGCCCCAGAATACTGAACGCGATGATGCCGAGAATGATCGTGATCGGCTTGACGTCTTTCTTGAGGAAATAGAAGCAGACGAAGACCAACGCCAGCGGTAAAGCTGAAGGCATGATCGAATCGATTAACGACTGAACGGACATTTCTACCTCATTCATCGTAAAGACATACGCAATGTTCAGACTAACCATCGAGCTGGTCATCGCTCCCACGGTCATCAGGCCGACAATCGTCGCGCACTTCGTCAAAAACTGCATTAAACCGGATTCTGAAACCTGACTTAAGAACTTGGAGCCCAGACCGAAGCCGAGGAACGGGCCATAGTAACGGCAGATATGCGCCGGAATATTGAAGATCACTAACATCAAGATTGGGCCGAGAACATTGCCCTGCAGGGCCAGTGACAAGCCGATGCCGGTTGCGACAATCCGCCAGGATCCCCAGAAGATGGAATCGCCGATGCCGGCGAACGGTCCCATTAACGAAGCCTTGACCGCGTTGATCGACTTCTTGTCCATCGTCGGATCTTCCGACGCCTGCTTTTCCATCGCCGCGGATAACCCGGTGATAAAGCCCGCGACCGTCGGCGTCGTATTGAACAGTTCCCAATGCCGCTTATACCCTTCGATCCGTTCTTCCTGTGTATGATAGTAACGATTGATGACCGGAATCATGACACGGACATACGCTAACGCCTGCATTTTTTCCATTTCCATAATGGAGCACAGCGACAACGTCCGGAATCCGATCTGTTTGCACATCTTGACGTCTTCGTCTGATAAATTCAGTCTTTCTTTAATCATTGAATAATTCCTCCTCCTCTGAAGCTTCCGGGGCTGCTTTATTCATTTTGAAATTGCCCTCAAAGTACAGGATAACGCACAGGATGACGCCGAAGAAGGCGACGGCCAGAATCGGCAGGTTGAGATAAGCGACTAATAAGAAGCCCAGGAAATAGTAAACGCACATTTTCTTGGACCACATCATCTTTAACAACATCGCGAAGCCAACCGCGACCATCATGCCTGCCGCAACGCCCAGGCCGCCGGTGACGAATTCCGGAATGATCGAAATCATTTTCTCGACCACCGTGGATCCCGCCATAATCGCAAATGTAACCAGAAGTGCTTTCGGAATATACAATGTCAGGGCAACGACGTAGAACATCCGTTCCAGACCTTTGTAATCTCCTTTGTTCATCATTTTTTCAATCGTCGGATGCCAGAATGTACGCAATGTCAGCCAGATAGAGCTGGTCATGGACACTAACAGAGCGACTGGAACCGCCAGCGCCAGCGCGACTTCGACATCGGCGTGCATCATGATCGCGAACGCCGTACCGACAGCGGTACCGACTAATGAATCGGGCGGCGTGGACGCGCCGATCTGAACGGCGCCCATGAAGACCAGTTCCAGGGAAGCACCGATCATAACGCCGGTCTTCAAATCCCCCAGAAAGAAGCCAATGACCGAACCGACAACCATCGGCCGGGAGCACATCGGAAATGACAGATATTCTTCAAGGAAACCTAAAACCAGATAGATCACCCCGACGATGACGCTTTGAACAATCAACATAAGTTTTTCCCTCCTCTTATTTCAGTAACTTCTCATAATCGACTTTAGGCTCATTGGGAATCATCCGGAATTCCAGATAATCCACTTTTTCATGCAGTTCCCTGAGATTCACCAGATCCTCCTCCGTTAAGAAGATACCGGAGCTGAATGAACGGCTGTTTTCACGCTTGCGGATTCCGCCGATATTCACACGGTGGATTTCCTCTGTCTGCCGGATTAACCGCACAGCGTCGGCCAGCGTCCTGACGATAACAAAGATCCGGATTTTCTGAGCGTGCGGATGATTCAGCAGCTTCGCTCCGTCGTCAATCGATTTGATCGCCAGCTTCACCCCATCAGGCTTCGCCATTTTGAAGGCCAGTTTGGCCATGTCGTTTTCCGCCGCTTCGTCATTGGCGATCAGAATCGCTTCCGGATGGACCTCGTTGACCCAGGTCAGCGCCACCTGTCCATGAAGCATTCGTTCGTCGATCCGCATCAGAATTACCATAATTCATCCTCCTTCATCTCTCTGATGGATCTGAAATTGAATCCGAGCATGTTTTCCTTCGTCGATTCCACGGCGTGCTTTACCGTTTCCTCAATCCCCGCCTGCGGACTGGCCAGCAGAATTTCCAGGACCATCGACAGGCACATCCCCGTTTGGACGTACACATTGGGACAGAGGCAGAGCTGCATCATCTGATGATGAACGCTGCCGTTGTTGATATCGGTCAGAATGATAAATTCATCGTTAGGCTGTTCTTCCACCCTTTTCCGCACCCGTTCCAGAATCATATCCGGTTCGTCATAATGATCCAGGTCATACACTTCAAGATCAGCCTGACACCCCAGAATCATATTGACCGCGCTTTGCATGCCTTCTGCCAAATGACCATGGGAAGTCAGTATCACCTTCCGCATCCGCTTCACCTCGTTTCTTCACCCTCTTATCAGCAAAAAACGCGCCAAGTTCTGCTTTTGCGCGTTTTTTTATGCAACTTTCTTAAAATTCATTATTTTTTCTTCGTTTTTCCTTGTTTTTCTCCGGTTATTCGGTAAATCCGACGCTTTCCATCAGTTCCGATTTGGATTCTTCGACACATTCAACCTGTTTTTCGACAGATTTCCCCTGCACGATATAATTGTAAAGATAACCGATCTCCGCCGTGGGAATGACGACGTTATACGCCCGGCACACGCGGCCGAACACCTCCCGGATCATCGCGATGAAATCGGCGTGCTCGGCTTCAAATTTCTCCAGGTTGAGATAGTAGACGAAGCGCTTGTCGATGATCAGCCGCTCGATCAGACAGCTGATATGCAGATAAAGACCGATCAGGATGTTGTTGGACAACGTGAATTCCAGCCGTTTTTGTATCTGTTCGAGGATTTCCTCGACATACACGATAATTTTCTCCGGATTGAGAATCGTCAGATAGTCGATCAGATTATCGAGGGAGAAGTTGCGCACCATGTTCTGCGTAAATACCGTCAGCTCCTCGTCGTTCATCAACATTCCCAGCTTTTCTTTAAGCGCCCAGCTGTCGCTTTGATTGATGATATCTTCGATCGAGATAAACGGAATACCCTGCGGTTTCAGATTCAGCGTGCCAAGAATCAGAATAACATTGTACTTATCAAAAATCCCTGACGCCTGACGGTGCTGAAGCGTATCGGCAGCGATCGGAATGACCGTCAGATCCATTTTTTTCGGGAAGCTGTTTTCCACCAGCGCGGCAATCTTGCCCGCGATCCCAATGCCGGAGGAACAAACTGTCAGAATCGCTTTGGGACGGACGCGGTTCTTAATGATCACGTAATTCGGCAGTGAGCGCTGCTTGGCCTGTTCAAGAATATTTTCCAGCGAATCCCCTTCCATGATCATCGCGCCGACGTCCAGGGCCAGCTTGGTCGTGACATTGTTGATGATGCCGATATCCAGATCGGCAGTCTGATCGATATATTTCTGAATGCCTTCCAGGGAGCCCATATCAACCATGACGATGATCTCGTGACAATTCCGGATTTCGCTCAAATACTGTTTAAGCTTGTTGGTGATCGTTTCAAAATGACTTTCAACCGGCATGTCGATCGCCGTGAAGATATTCTGGTGCAGCAGCTGATTCGCCAGCTCCGCGATCCCGCTGGCAATCGAATACCCATGCGCCATGATGACGACCGGAATCGGCGCCGGCTGGTATCCCCGGTTAAAGTAGAGAAAAAACAACGTTGTCGTGATTTCCTCAAATGCGCCCAACGGCAGATTCAGACCGGTTTGCAGCAACGGCAGGATTTCGTTGGCAATCGAAACCAGCTTGGGATTGACCGTTTTTAACGTTTCCTGGAAATCGCTGATGCTGCGGCCGCGGCGGCGCAGCTCCACGGCGCTGATCGGCTCATTCTGAAGCAGATCGGTGAAGTAGCGGGCCAGGATCTTAATTTCATTGTTGGACAGCTCGGACATTCCGTATTTCTTGTTCAGCAGCCGGTTGATATTCGCCAACAGGCTCTGGACGATCTCCTCCTGCGGCGAGCTGAAATTCTCATTGTTGAAAAACAGGAAATCGACGTATTGTTCCAGCTGCAGCGTCGTCGTGGCCAGAAACGTGTCGAGCGACAGCTCATGCTTCTGGAAACGCTCATAATTCTGCATCGCGGCCTGATAAAACAACAGGTACCGGCTTTCCCCGCTGCCCCGCGGCAGCAGCTCGCCGAGTGGAAGCAGCCGGCTCACACTGCCTTGATCCATTAACGGATTCCGTAATGGATTGCGAACCAGTCCGGAAGGCAGATCACTGATGTGCAGGTCGAGCGTCGGACTGGCGTTTTTGATCGCCTTCATGTACGCACCGGCCATGCCGACCTGAATATCGTTTTTCAGCTCGCCGATGTTGTGGCGGAATTCATGCTGCTCCAACAGGCGATAGGCTGATTCGCTGATCCGCACCGGCATTTTAAACTTGGTCTGTTCGGTTTCAAGAATATGGCGGATCAGTTCGCGCTTTTCCGTCAGCGGCCGTTCTTTCAGTGAAGGAATCTGGATCACGATCGGAATTCGGCGGAACAGCGTTTTCAACAACGCCTGATCCGGGTTTTCCGTCGTCGCAAACACGAAGCGCACCGTGCTGGCAAGCCATTTCTGATTATCGCCGACCCGGTGATAGACGCCCTTATCCATAAACAAAAACAACTTTTCCTGGCATTCCGGCGTCAGGCTGTGGATTTCATCCAAAAATAACATGCCTTTGTCCGCCAGTGCCAGAAGTCCCTCGCTGTCCTTTTCCGCCCCGGTGTACGCACCTTTAACATAGCCGAACAAGCTGGTCAGAAAGAAATCCGGATTGTCCGAATATTCCGCGCAGTTGACCGTGATCAGCCTTCCTTCGCTGCCGATCAGCCCGCGCTGTACGCAATAGTCATACAGCTTCGCGGCCAGTAGGCTCTTACCGCTGCCGGTCGGCCCATGAAGCAAAACTGCCAGTCCGCTGCCAGGATAATTCATCGCCGCCTTGCATTGCTCGATTGCGTAGTGCAGGCTGCCGTTGCCGCCGATCAGATCGGAGAATACCGAGCGTTTCTCCTGCAGCTGATCCGCCTGATTCCATAAATCTTCGGCGTTGTCATAGACGCTGGCAAAACCGTCGTTCTCCAATGCACTGCGCGCTAAAAAACAGGTGGGGTGCGCCCCGATTTTAATCAGCTTCCCCTCATAAAACAATTCGTTAAGGTATTGGGACGCAAGATTGCGGGAGATGTCCAGCTTCTCCGCTAAGCTTCGGGCACAGAACAGTTCAAGATCGAGTCCGCGGACAGACCGGCCCGTCATCTGCGCTTCGATCCTTTCATAGAGCTGACGCTTTGTTTTATTTTCCATGACTCTGCTCCTCTTCCAGTCCATTGTAAATTCAATCAATAATTTTTACAATTCCTTTATTTTCAAGGGTTTGTCAATTTTTCGCATTGTTAATGAAAGCGGTTGCCAGAATTTGCAGATTAGACTACACTGAAAGCAGGAGAAGCATCGTATGAAAAACAAGCAAAGTCTGCGCCTGCATCAGGCCCAGCGGCAACGTCAGGCCTTCTCGCCTGCCCGCGGTCGTTTTATCGAAATCCTAACAAAAAACCGACAGGAGCTGGCCGCCGAGCTGCGCTCGCTGATCGCCGTCAATCCGTTTCTGCACACCGTCGCGGATGAAGTGCTGTTTGCTCAGGCCCAGCCGGAGTCTGATCTGCGCGCGGACCTGCTGACTCAGCTGCATACCGGCCGCTGGCGCTGCCGCATCGACGCCGCGGAGTACATCATCGAAGCGCTGGATGATCATGGTTTCTACGATCCCGCCCAGCCGGCGCCCGGTTTTCCGATGGAGGACATCGCGGCGGCACTGGAAGTAATTCAACAGCTGGAACCGTTCGGTGTCGGCTGCCGCGACAGTCTTGATTTTATCCGCTGCCAGTTAAAATCCCGGAATGAAACGACAGCTTTACGCGTGTTGAACGAAGGAGCAGCAGAGCTGAGCACACACCGCACAAACGCGCTCTGCCGAAAATTGAATATCACGGAAACGGAACTGAACCGCCAGCTTGAAATCATCCGCACCTGCCAACTTTATCCCTGCCAGCTGGGTCAGACTGAAAATTCCTGCGTGCAGGCCGACGTCCTGCTTACTCTTGCCGACGATGAATTCACGATCACCCCGCTGACGCCGCAGGTCAGCCTCGACATTCCCGCCGGACCGCTCAGTCCCCCGCTTAAGCAATACTTAAAAGAAGCCCGGCTGACATTGGATCAGATCGACCAGCGCAATCTCACGATGCAGCTGGTCTTTCAAAGTCTTGTCCGCCGCCAGCGAAATCATTTAATGAGCGAGGCGCCGCTGGCGGTCTGCCGGCTGAAAGAGGTAGCGGAAGAAACCGGACTCCATGTGTCTACCGTGTCCCGCGCCTGCGCTCATAAATACTACGAATATCACGGATTGATCCGGCCTTTTTCCGATCTGTTGTGCAAGCCGCTGCACAACGTCAGCCGCAGTGAAATCGCAGCGCAGCTGAAACGATGGATTGAAGAAGAAAACCCGGATTCACCGCTGGATGACGAACAGCTGGCGCAGCGTTTTCAAAATGAAGGTCTGATCCTTTCCCGCAGGCGGATCGCCGATGTCCGCAAACGGCTCAACATTCCCAATTCCTATCGCCGCAAAGCTTTAAAAAAAGCACCCTGAAATTCAGAATGCTTTCTCTTATTCTTGCTTAAATCCGGTACAACCGGTCGATGTACTCCGCTTCCAGCGCTTCGTTGAATTCGCGGCCGCCGTCGATATTCTGCGATTTGTAGATCGGCGGGGTGATCCCCTTTTCGATCAGGATTTCCGCAGCGCGATAGGTTACCGCCTGCACCAGAACCGAGGTAGTGATCATCGACATGCCGCAGATCTTGCCGTCAAAGCCTTCCAGATCAATGCAGGAATCCCCTTCCGGCGTGCAGTTGTCCAGCACGACGTCGGAAATTTCATACAGGTTTTTCCCGCAGGAATGCTTTGGAGTCAGATGAGAAGAAGCCTCCAGCGCGGTGATCGCGATCAGCTTCGCCCCCTTTTTCTTGCAGCCCAGCGCGATATCCATGCACAGCGGGTTGCGGCCTGAATTCGAGATGATAAACACGACGTCGCCCGGCCGCACGTCGACTTTTTTCATAAAGATTTCACCGGCTCTTTCCACCGTCTCATACGCATTGTTGGATGGCTCCACAATTTTCTTGGTCGGAATGAATCCACCGGCGCGATGCGCGACTTCCATTGCACCGGCCATTGAATGGCCGCCGCCCCAGGCCTGAATAATACCGCCGTCCATGATGCACTTTGCAACCATCTGCGCGGCAGCTTCGATGTTTTCCTGCTGCGTTTCTTCGACTTGGTCAACCAGATGACGAACCGTTGGGAATACTTTGTTGGTCATTTTCAATTCCTCCACTTTCTGCTCTCATTGTAAACTTTTTATTCATATTTTGCAATATTTTATGAATAATTTATTCCAGTTTTTATCCTGCCCCTTTTTCCTGCGTTTTGAAACGGTCGATCGCCTGAGTAAACGTTCGCGTGATGCAATGGGGACGGGTAATCGCGCTGCCGACGGTGACCGTCCACGCGCCGAGTTTTAAAGCCCGGACAACCTGTTCCGGCTGATAAAAACGGCCTTCGGCATTGATGGGCAGCGGCGTCGTTTCGATCAGTTCTTCTATCAGTCGGTAATCCGGCTCCTCCAGATGGCGTGAATAAGGCGTATATCCGGCGATGGTCGTTGATAAAATATCCGCGCCGCCCGCCGCGGCAATTCGGCCTTCCTCCGCAGTGCTGATTTCCGCCATGATCAGCACATTCAGCCCGGCTTTATATTCCTCCAATAACGCCTGGATCGCTTCCGGCGTGCGCCCCTGGCGCAGCGTGCAGTCGACGGCCACAATATCCGCGCCGGCTTCCATGACAGCCCGGGCTGATGCCAGCGTCGGCGTAATGATCACATCGTGCAGCTTATCATAGACCTTGGGCATGATTTTGTTGATCCCGAAAATCGGCAGATCCACTTCCTTTTTGATCGCACGAATGTTTTCCGGCCAGCTTGCCCGGATGGCAGCCGCGCCGCCCAGCTTGGCGGAAACCGCCATTTTCACCATCATTTCTGCGCCGTAAAAGGGTTCGTAATCAAACGCCTGGCAGGAAACGACCAATCCGCCGCGCAGTTGTTCAATCAGTTCCTTTCGCATAATCACTCACGCCAGGATACCGAAGAACCGGCCAATCAGGGCCATCGCAAAGATCAGAACGAAGACCCTTCCCATTTTCCAATGCTTTTTCTCCATCAATGCCCAGGCCCCCAATGTCAAGAGCAGCGGAAGCAGCCCCGGCAGAATTCCATCCAGCACGCTCTGAATACTCATCGTCATCTCGCCGGAGACATACGTCCAGCCGATTTTCACGCTGACATATTGCGCGCTGATGCAGCCGACGATGATCAGTCCGACAATGTTGGCAAAGCGGACCGCGACGTCCTTCATTCCGCTTTCAAACAGCGTGTGGATGGCGGTGATGCCCGATCGGTAGCCAAACCGGAAGGTCAGCCAGGTAAACGGAAGCATGATCCCCAGCCAGGCGACGATATAAAACAACGGTCCCGCCAGGCTGCCCTGCTCTCCCACCAAGCCCAAACCGATACTCAGCAAAATGGGAATCAAAGTCCCGATAAACAAGGAATCGCCGACGCCCGCAAAGGGTCCCATCAAGGCTGTCTTCGTGGATGAAATCAATTCATCCGGCACATTTTCCCCACCGGCCCGCTGTTCCTCCATCCCCAGCGCGATACCGTTGATCATCACGCCGACCATCGGCTGACTGTTGTAGAACTGCGTATGCCGCAGCATCAGGGCCTTCTGTTCTTCAGGATCGTCATACAGCTTGTCCGCGACCTTGCCCATCATCCCGGCAAACGCCGGTGCTTCCATGCGTTCCATATTCTGTGCGGCCAGCGCGAACATCATCCAGTATGCGTAGGCATGAAATAAATCACGCTTTGTTAGTTTTTTCAAAGGGTTACTCATCGACTTCCACCTCCAGTTCGTTCGTTTTCTTCGCCGTGTAACGGATATCCAGATAAGCCAGGAAACAAGCGATCATCGTCGCGGCCACAATCGGCATTTTCAGCACGGCAATCATGATAAAGCCGACGAAGAAATAAGCCAGTTCCACATTCTTGTTCAGCACAAACCGCAGCAGCATCGCAAAGCCGACCGCCGGCAGCATCTTGCCGAAGATCACAAACGTATCGCCCAGCCACGCCGGAATTGCTTCAACCACGGAAATAATGAAATCCTGCCCGAAATAACAGGCCAGAAAAATCGGAACAAAACGGGCGATAAACTGAGATATCGAGGCATAAACCGGGGCATTCGCCGCTTTTTTAATCTTTCCCTGTTCAATCCATTGTTCCTGTTTGCGCACCCAGCAGACGTTGACCGAAGCCACGACATAGACTAAGGAAACACCAAGAAAGCTTAGCGGCACCGACAGGCTCAATGCATATTCCGTCGATGCGCCCGCCGCCATCGCCAGCGGGATTCCCATATATGCCGCAAAATTCAGATCCGCCGGCATCGACAATCCGGGTGTGACCAAACCGATATACAACGTCTGAACAGCCGCACCCATCAGGATTCCTGTCCGTACGTCCCCTAAAATAATGCCGATGATCAAGCCGGAAACCAGCGGACGCCCCATTGTATACCAGCCGCCCAGCTGGCCGAAACACCAGGGTGAATAATTGGAAGAAAGATAGCCGAATAAGGCGATCAGCAGAGCTTGAAATAAGGTCATAAAACGCTCCTCCTTGCGATCTTTCGCATCAATTCTTATTCCATCACCTTGCGCAAGAAACAGGAATGAATCTAACCAGATCATAGAAGAAAACGTTGTTTTTTGTCAACAAAATTAAGTCATTAATTTTAAAATAAATTATTTTGTTATGACTTGCCAAGTCATTTGCGAAATTTTGAATTGTTATTTTTTTCCAGGTTATGTATAATAGATTTATACAACCGAGGTGATTTCATGTATCAGGAAAAATTAAAACAAGTTCGGAATGAATTAACGCAGACCGAAAAAATCATTGCGGATTTCTTTCAGAATCATTCGCTGGAAGCCCGCAGTTTTACGTCGTATCAGCTTGCGGACAGGCTGAATATCGGCCAGTCCACGATCATCCGGTTTTCTAAAAAATTAGGCTACCGCAGTTTTCGGGAATTGTTGGAAGACCTGTCGACTTCACTCACGGAAGAAAAAGTGAAAGAGGAAATTGTCGTCAACGAGGGAACTTCGTCGACCAATCAGAAGATCATCCAGCAGTATCAGAAAATGGCGCAGCTGACTCTTGAATTCAACCCGCCGCAAGTCATTGATCAGACGGTTTCCGCATTAAGAAAAGCGCGAAAAATCATTGTTTTCGGGTTTGGCAACTCGAATTTATTCGCCGAGTACATTTCCAATCAGTGGCTGAAAATGGGTCTGGATTCTTTTTGCAGCGCCAATTCGCATATCATTTTTTCGATGCTGAGTCAATTTGGGCCGCAGGATGTTTTGTTTTTGATCTCGGAATCAGGAGAAACGCCGGAGATTTTAAAAGCTGCGCGGATTGCCGGCCATCAGAACGTGACAGTGATTTCAATGACGCGAATCCAGAAGAACCGGCTTCATGGTTACTCGGATATCGTGTTGAAAACGGTGAATTATGAAACGAATACCCGCCTTAACGCAATGACGCTGCGGTGTTCCCAACTTTGTCTTTTAGATATGATCTACTTAAATTTGTATAAGACGGATTTCGAGCATTATGAAAAAATCATCACTCAATCCGAAAAATTATTGGATTATAAATATAACGGCTGAACGTGCTAACCCGGCTCTTCTCGATCAGAGAGAAAGTCCCGGACTTCCCGTCTGCCATCCATAAAGAAATGAATAACAAAAAAATGAAGCTTGCGGCTTGCGGAAAGCTTCATTTTTTTAACAGTTGAACGTAAGATCTATCCGCAGTCTGACTTATGTTTGCAGCGCAGTCAGACTTTATACTTTAATTCTTTCAGTTTTATCTGACTTCCGCTTGTTTCAAACTCATTTTTTCTTTCCGCCCCAGCCAGAGAAAATAAAGGACGCACAGGATGATCTGAACAAAGGTGGAACACGGCGTGGCCAGACCGATCTTGAACAAGGTGACCGGAACCAGTTTACTTGCCAGATAGGAAACGGGAATTCGCACGCAGAACGCGCCGATCAATCCCTGAAACATGACGAAGGTCGTCTTGCCGCAGCCGTTGAAATAACCGACGAAGCAGAACATAAACGACACCAGCAGCGTGTCGATCGCATAGGCTTTTAAATAATCCGCAGCCGCCAGAATAACCTGCGGATCACGGGCAAATAATCCGGAAAGCAGATTGCCGTGGAAAAACGCAAAATAACTCATGAAGACACCGAATAACAATGAAGTAGCGATTCCGTAAACCATTCCCCGTTTTGCCCGCTGCGGCTGGTTCGCGCCGATGTTCTGCGCGACATAAGCGGAAATGGATTGCGCATAAGCCGAAGGCACCAACAGGATAAATGTGCAGACCTTCTCCGCGACGCCGACCCCGGCCGAAGCAATGACGCCCAGCTGATTCACAATCGCCGTGATCGCCAAAAAAGAAATGCTGACTAACAGATCCTGCAGCGCGACCGGTGCGCCCAGCTTGACGATTTCTTTAACAGTTTCTCCATGAAACCGGATCCGCCGCCATGAAAACGGAAACGGCAGACCCTGACGTGCAACCACAGCGAGCGACAAAACCACACTGGCCGCCTGTGCCATCACCGTTGCCAGCGCCGCACCGGCCGCTCCCATTTTAAAGCCCGCGACGAACAACAGATCGAGCACGATATTCGCAGCACAGGCAATCGCCACCGCTAACAACGGCGTGCGTGCATCGCCCAAACCGCGGAAGATACTGCCCAGCGTATTGTAGGCGGCAATAAACAGAATTCCTCCGGAACAGATCAGAACATATTGATTCGTAAACGCGACCGCTTCAGCCGGCGCCTGCATTAACGTAACCAATACCGGCGTCGCGGCCAACATGACAGCGGTCAGGATGATCGCCAGACAGCCGAACAGAAAGACGCCGCTTTCCACTGTCTGCCCTACTTTTTCCGGTTCACCCCGGCCGAACTGCTGACCGATCAGCACGGTGATGCCCATTGCCAGTCCGGTGATGATCACCATCATCGAGTGCATGACCTGACTGCCTGTCGCGACGGCCGAGACCGCCTCCGGCGAAGCGAACTGGCCGACGACTAACAAGTCGACCGCGCCATAGAGCGCCTGCAGGATCAGCGCGATCATGATCGGTACGGTAAATTTCATCAACGGCGCTAAAATTTTGCCGCTCGTAAATTCTGCTCTCATCCTAAAACCTCCCATCAATCAAAAAAGGATAAGACACTGACGTTTCAGTCAGCCATCTTATCCAGCAAACCACATTTGTGATTTCCCCTCCGATGAACAGTGTCATTATAGTCGAACTCCGCGCTTTATGTCAACGTTTCCTGAATAAGAATGTGAAAAAGGATTCCGAAACACGGATGATTTTTTCTTTTCCACCTTTTTTGTCAATAAACTGATCGGTAAGGGGATAAAACGACAAAAACAAGCTTAACGGCAGTGGAGGACGCGGAGAATCGGGTTTTCCCCCGCTGTCACAGGGGCATATCTGACATCCGATGCGAAGACAGCCTGCTCCATAAAATTTGGAGCATAGACTGAACCACTCTGAACCCGCTTCTTTTCCAAACTCAGTCAAGATAAAAAGGCAGGGAGTACAAAGCTTTCTGATATGAACCCTCTTAAGCAGACAAGGTAAATAACCAAATCACTCTGGGAGGTATCATTTCTTTCCATAACACTTTATACCGCCTGCTTCTTTGTATAAAAATGCCAAGCCAGCCCCAGACACTGAATAAGAGTCTTAAAGCTGCGGACAATATTTTTAATTTGCTTTCCTGAGAGTTAAAGGGGAGTCCCCACAATCTTAGCTTCCAAGCGGCAGCCGGGACTGTGGCAAGCACCCGCTGATGCTCAAGCTGAAGATCCGGACAAAACCGGGGATCGGTCTGAAAACAAATACGCATAATGGTTCCCTCCCCGCGTTAAATCCAGCCGCACTGACTGAAACAGAAAATCCACAGAAAGATCGTCGGGATGCAGAACACGGTACTTAACAATAAGCCCTGACTCGCCAGTTCGCTGTCGCTGCCCATTCCTTCGGCCATCGAATAGGAAGACACCGCATTGGGCGAGGCAAAAATCGCCAGCAGACTGACTAACGCCACTCCGCGAATCCCCAGCAGCACCGCGCAGCCCAGCGCCGCCAGCGGCGTCCAGATCAGCCGGGCGGAAACCGAGGCGATCAGTTCTTTCTGATTGTCAGCGACGTGTTCCGGCTGGAAGCCCGCTCCCAGAATAATCAACGCCAGCGGCGTGGATACCTTGCCCATATCACCGATCACCGACGCGATCGGCTTCCACAGATGAACCCCGGAAAACAAGCAAAGTAACCCCAGCGCTGACGCGATGATCAGCGGATTGGTCACAATCCCTCCAACCAGTCTGGATAAGCGCGCTTTCCCCCCACGGAAGGATTCCAATACAATCACTGACAGAATATTAAATAAAGGGACAATCACTGCGATCAACATCGACATGACGCCTAACTGCGAATCCCCATAGATCAGCTGCACGATCGGCATGCCGAACAACACGGCATTACTCCGGTACGTATTCATGATCATGACGCCCTGTTTGCGCGGATCGGCTGTAATCCGCGGCATGACCAGCCAGCCCGCACCGCAGGCGATCAAGACGCAGACCGCCGCATACATCAATAACTGCGGCTGCAGCACCGTTTTCAAATCTGTCGATAAGATATTATTAAACAAGGTACAGGGCAGAAATAATTTAAAAACCAGCTGATTCATTTGTTTTAACGTCCGTTCATCGCACAATTTCAACCGCCGCACACCCTGCCCCACCAAGATCAGAAATAACAACGGCAGCACGACGTTGAGGGACAAAATTAAACTCTCCATGGAAAAACCCCCGCTCTCTACCCCCTCATTGTAAAACAACCGAACCTTTTGTCCAGACAGAAATTTTCAAAGGGAGAAAATATGGCAAATTTGCCGCTGTTTTCCTTGCTTTTAAGCCCGCAACTTAAAGTTGCCCGCAAACGCAAACACAACTTGGTAGATTTCCTGTTCATTTTCGAATACAATGAAGGCAACAATGTAAGGTTGGTGAGCACGCATGAATTTTGCGCAAAAACTTCAAAAAAGAAGAAAAGAAGTTGGTTTTTCTCAGGAACAGCTGGCTTTTGAACTCAACGTTTCCCGTCAGGCGGTGTCCAAATGGGAAAGCGGACAAGGCTATCCGGAAGTCGAGAAGCTGATCCAGCTCAGCGACCTGCTGGGGATTTCTCTGGATGAACTGATGAAGGAAACCCGGCAACAGCCGGCGTCTTTTAAACCGCTGGAAGAAGAAGAACAGGCTTGGATGGAAGAAACCCGTTCCACGGTCACGCTGCCGGACGATATCCATGAAGAGGATTCCCTGATCGGACGCTTCGCCTACACCACAGACCGCGACACGGTAGAACGCTATCTGGATCTCAACCAGCGCTTTTCCCGCTGGATCAGCGTCGGCGTCGGTTTTATCCTGTGCGGAGTCATGCCGGTAATCGCGATTGACAATGATCTGGGCGTGGCGATCATGATGTTCTTTATCGCGATCGGCGTCGGGTTGCTGGTCAAAAACGGAATGGATTATCAGGAGATTGAAAAGATCGAAAAGCAGAACTTCCATTTAAGCGGGGAGCTGATCTGCGATCTTCAGGCGGATTACGAGCGGTATCAGAAAACGTTCACGCGAAAAATTGTGGTAGGCGTTTCGTTGATCATCTTCGGCGTCAGTCTGATGCTCATGCTGAACGGCCTGTATGGCGAATATGACGTCAACTGCGTCGTTTTGTTTCCCTTCATCGCAATCAGCGTCGGCAATTTCATCGACGCCGGCATGACCTCCGGAGCTTATCGCAAACTGTTAAATATCAAAGATTAATTCTCATTCTTCAACAGGAAGCGCGGCTTCCTTTTTTATTTTCAAGCCCTGCCTGACTAAAAGAACGCTGATAAAAAAAGCGGTCGTTTGAGAAAACCGCTCTTTTTCATTCTTTGACTATTCGGATATCCGGCCGGGATCCTGATATTCCTCTGGCCCCTCGCTTAAGCCTCAGCCGATACCCCGGTCAATAAATCCTGCATCGAACTCTCATACAGACAATACTGCCGGCGGCCGCGGCGTTTTGCGGCGTACAGCGCCTGATCGGCATGATGGAACAACGTCAGATAATCCAGTCCGTCCTGCGGAAAACAGGCGACGCCCATACTGACCGTAATATCATAGCCCTGATAGCTCCCATTGAGCGCCTGAAAGATCCGTTCAATCATCTGTTCCAGATGATCCTTGTATTCCATAAAGATCAGAAACTCATCTCCGCCGATCCGGGCAGAAATATCCGATTTGCGCACGTTCGCCTGTATCCGGCGGGCGATGTTGGCCAGCACCTGATCACCGAACAGGTGGCCGTATTCATCATTCGCGCTCTTGAAAAAGTCGATATCGAAGACCAGCAGCGCAAAATTCTGACTCGCATGGCCCCCGGTGTTCAAGATCGTATCCAGTGCCCGCTTCGCGTAAGCCCGGTTGTACAACCCCGTCAGGGAATCAATTTTTGCCATCTGCTTCAGCTGATCCAGTTCTATCTGTTCATCATGCACGTCAATGAATTTACCGATCACCCCGGTGAGCTCTGAAGATTCCTCCATCACCCATAATGGCCGCGCAACAACCTTAAACCACCGTGAAACACCCTTAATGTTTAACGGATAAGTGCCGCTGAGAATGGGATTCTCCGGCTCTGCCGTGCGAATCTTTGTCAGGAAATCATTAAAATCTGCGCTGTCGAACAAATTGAGAATCTGCGAATCCTTCAGCGGATGCATGATCACTTCGTTGATGCCCAACTGGGCTGAACCCCATTCGGAGATGCTTAACAAATCGGAGTGGAAATTATATTCAAATTGAATTTCCTTGGACATCGAAGCAAAGAACTGATATTTCGTCCGTTCCTGTTCCAGCAATGCCAGAGTTCGGTTGGAGGCGTTGCCGCTTTGAATCAGATTCCGCGCCATATCCTGCAGCTCAATCCGGGAGGCGCCGGAAAGCGAGCGAATTTTCAGCTCCTTCTTTAATGTCGGGCCGGCTTCCTTCAGACATTCCAGCAACAAAGGATTAAAGGTGCCGCATTCCCCGTTGAAAATCATCTGCATCGCTTCTTCATGCGTATAAGCCGCTTTGTATACACGGACGCTGACCAGAGCGTCGTAGACATCCGCCAGGGAAACAACCTGAGCAGAAATCGGAATTTCTTCCCCCTTCAGTCCGTCCGGATAACCGCGGCCGTCATACCGTTCATGATGCCACCGGCAAATATCCCGGGCCACCTGCACAAGCTTTTCCGTTTCAAAATAGTGGATTTTTTCCAGCATTTCCGCACCGATCGCACTGTGGGTTTTGATTACAGCGTATTCCTGAGGCGTCAGTTTCCCCGGTTTGTTCAGGATTGACTCGGGAATTGAAATTTTCCCGATGTCGTGCAATGCGGAAGCATTGGAGATCATCGCAATCTGTTCCGTGGTAAGGTTGTAGCGTTCCGTCATCCGACACAGCTGTTTCAGCAGTGCTTCCGTAATGACGCGGATATGCATGACGTGCAGTCCGCTTTCGCCATTTCGAAACTCGACGATATGACTTAATATTTCAACCATCACCAGATTGTTTTTTTCTTTTTCCAGCAGCTGCTCAGTAACCATGTTTTCCAGATACTTCTGTTTGGCATACAGCATTATAGTATTCTTCACACGCCGCTTGACCGTTTTCTCGTCAAACGGCCGGCTGATATATTCCGCCGCTCCCAGATCGTAGGCATGATCAATATAAGCGGAGGAGGTTTCCGCAGAAATCATAATCACCGGGATATGATCAATATACCCGGCCTTATTCATGGAAGCCAGCACCTCGAAGCCATCCATCATCGGCATCACGATGTCTAACAAGACCAATGAAATTTCATTGTATTGCTGACTCATGATCGTGACGGCTTCCAATCCGTTCGCCGCTTCCAACAACTCGTAATCCTGCGCCAGCATATCGGCCAGCAGCAACCGGTTGATATCAGAATCATCAACGATCAATACTTTATCGCGAGCTTTCATCATTATTCATTCTTTCCCAACAGCGCTTCAATCCCCATCGTCAGTTCCGCGTAGGCAGCCTTCGCTTTTTCAAACAGCGGTCCGATCTGGTCATTCGCCTGCTGCGGACGCAGAACCTCCGTTAATTCGCTGATCACCTTGGCCTGGGACGTCAGGCTTAAATTCAGCAGCACTCCCTTCAGAGTATGCGCCGCACGGAAGGCCGTCCCATAGTCTTCCTTTTCCAGCGCCGTTTTCAGCTGTTCAAACGAGTTGTCCCGCAAAAGCATACCCAGAAATTTTATCACCCGTTCGTCCGTTCCCATCCGCCGAGTAATATCCGCGTAATCGCCGCCGAGCTGAGTATAGCATTGTTCGACAGTCATCATGAGATGATTTCCTCCTTCTTTTTTGAAGCTTCCACGTTTCACCGCTCATCACAACGGTCAAAACGCCCGGCCCCAGCGTGCCGGATCTTGGAAAACATGCTGGAATCTGCCTTGGAATCAGATCCTCTTCTGATCAAGACTATCGTTGTTTTCCTCTGTATTTGTTAATAAACCGGCCTGTTTCCATGCGGCCGGCGGGTTATAAAAACATTGTTATTATACCATTGTTGGAGCGGCGTACACAACGGGCACAGTCGACCAGAATTGGTAAAAACGGCGCAAAAAAAGCAGCGCTGAATTCGGCGCTGCTTCCTTGCGTTTAAAAAGTGCTTATTTCGTAGCCGGTGTCAAACCTTCAAACGAATAGGTCGCTTCCAGAACGATTTCCGCGTTGTCCGTCGTATATGGAGCAAACTTGGAATCTGTGAACTGGCCCATGCCGCCGACATTGTAGATCTTGCTCATGTCGTAGCCTAAGGAATTCATCAGCTTCATCATCTGTGCGACACGTCCGCCGGACTGGCACATTAAGAAGATTGTCTTATCCTTCGGGAACATGGCTTCTAACAGCGCTGCGGATTCTTCATACGTAGCGACTGGTTCTTCCAGCGTTCCGCCATACAGCTGCGGCTTGCCTTCCGTGCCTGCGGCTTCGTCAAAAATCAGCGCAAAGTACGGAATAACTTCAAAGTTTCTCAGATGCTTTTTCGCATAGTCGTTGTAATCGCGCAGGTCGATGTACAGAACATCGTCGCGGTTCAGGTATTCCGTCAGATTGTCAACGTTGATGCTGGAGCAGCCGGTAGCCCAGACTTCCGCAGTGCAGGCTTCATCCGCCGCATCCTTGGAAGGCTTGTAGGTCTTCGTCGTATCGCGTGGTTCAGGCAGCGGTGCCGGAGCAGCCGTCGTTGGTTCAGCCGCGTCCGGAGTTGCGCATGGCGGGCATTCCTGCGGTGCGGAAGCGCAGCCGGCCAGAAGCAGAACAGACAGAGCGATCGCAAATAACTTTTTCATTGGATTTTTCCTCTTTCCCTTTTTTATTCAGCGCTGAAATAATCGTCAGTGCCGTGATATTCCATCAGCGCGTTCAGCATTCTGATGATGTTGTTGGATGAAACCGAAGACCCGGTAAACGTATCCAGCGTCAGCCCTTCGCGGCCTTCGCCGGCAGTGTAATCTTCCGCTGCGATATCGTCGACCGTGCTCAGCGTCTTAATGTAAGCATAGTCCTTGTCGATGAAATACGGGATGTATTCCGCCTTGAACATGTCGTAAGTCGCTCCCGCCGGGGTCGGATTGCTGTCGCCCCAGAAACCCGCCGTGTACTTATCGGCGCTGTCGCGGTCAAACGACAGGAAACGAACCTGCGCGTCGTCCAGCTTCTTGCTTTCCGGCAATGTCAGTTCAACATACGCTGTCATCCAGTAATTGACATCCGCCGAGCGGCAGGTGCAGGACAAATACGTGATCTGATACTTGATGTAATTTCTCGCCTTATACTTGAAATTGACGAAGGCATAGAAATCGGTTTCTTCACGCGGACCATTGATATGGCTGATCGGTACGACCGCAACGACGTTTGCCATCGAACCTTCGCCCATGTCGGCGCTTGTGTTCAGATACTCGTTAATGCTGTCAAGCGTGATTTCACCCTCCGCTGTACATGGGGTGGATGAACCGCCCTCAGTTCCCTGAGTTGGCTTCTGCGTTCCGCTGCCGCTGTTGCCGCAAGCTGTTAACGTCAGCACCATCAGAGAGGACAGAAGAATTGCCCAAACTTTTTTCATGAATTCCCTCCTTGTTTTATAAACTCCCTGAAACAGTATTAAAGCGTCCTGACGATGTTCCCGGCACCGTGCACAGACGAAAAGCAGTCCTGGATGAACGCTGCTTTTTCACTTTGGATAATCACTGTGCGTAAGACACTTTAATATGCTATTATTATAACAACTCGGCCTGTGGAAAACAACTGGGGAAGTTGTTACATCCTTTCACAGAGCTCCGGTCAAGGAGGTTCAAATCTTGAATTTTTTTCAGAAATTACTTTCTTTTTCAATAATTTTCCTTTGTTTAAGCCTGTTTTCAGGGTGTCAGAAAGACGTTTCCGTTGAAAACGCCGAAGAAAAAACTTTCACAAATTATTTTGACGTTTTAACGGACAGCGAGGGAAATCTCGTTCTTCCGCTCAATACGACAATCCAGCTGACCATGACAGATCCGAAAACGCTAAAGGAAGCGACGGCGATCGTCGAAGCTCAATTACCCCAATGGCACAAACTGGCAGACTCCCATCACAGCTATCTCGACGATCAGGGAAATCTGCTGCACAACGTCGCTTATATCAATGACCATCCCGGCGAAACGATTCCGATCGAACCTGAACTTGCCGCAATGCTCACAAGCGCAATCGAATTATCGCAGCTGAGCGACGGTTTGTTCCATCCCCTGCTGGGAGCGCTGAGCGAATTGTGGGAACCCAAATTCGCGCCGTTTCCCACCGAGAATACCGATCCGAATCCCGAAGCACTCAGCGCAATCGTCGGCTGTCTGCCTGAAGCTGGCAAACTGAGTGAAGTGATTCAGCTGGATTTTCAGGCGATGACCGTCCGCTTTGAACCGGGGGCGTGCTCAGAAGCGCTTGAAATCAGTCTGGGGGCGATGGCCAAGGGCTACATTCTTGATCAGCTGGCCGCCGCTCTGAAGCCGTTGAACACCCCCTTTCTGCTGGACGCCGGAAGCAGTTCCATCATCGCCTGGTCACCGGAAGATGCGCCATACGCCTGGAAGATCGGCGTGCGCGATCCCTCCGGTCAGGCTTCGCTGCTCTATGCCTTCACCTTGCGTCAGGGCGTCGTTTCAACGTCAGCCGACGACCAGAATTATTTTCTGATCCAAAACGGCGATCAACAGATTCGCCGCCATCACATTCTCAATCCCCGCACCGGATACAGCGAAAACTGGCTGCGCAGCGTAACGTTGAGCGCTGCTGATCAGGCGGGAACGCTGGATGTTTTGAGCACTGTCCTTTATAATATAGAAGACCCCCTCCAGCGCCGCGCGATGATCCGCCGGTTTGAAGACAAAGCGCAGCTTGGCATTGATTATGCCTGGTGTGAGCCGGCCGAAGAGCATTTAAAGCTCACCGTCAGCGAAGGCATGGAACAACGCCGCCTGACGTCCCTTCCGCTTCCGGAAACTGTCGAATTTGAAATTCAACGAGGTGAATAAAATGAAATATAAAATTTTACTTGCAGGACTCTGTCTTTTATGGATAAGCGGATGCGCCGCAAAACCGCAAACGCCGCCCGTGCCGTCAGAGACGCCCACGCCCTCCGCACTGCCCGAAAAATCCAATCCTCAAAGTGCGCTGATGAGCGATTCGCCGATCAGCCCCACCAATTTGGACGACTACCTGTTTCTTGATGACGTGCTCTACTTTGACTTGCGTTCCCCAGCGCAGCTGGCTGAGGAAGGCTCTGTCGCCGGGTTTGTCAACATTCCGTTTTACGGCGTACTGGTTGATTATCAGCGCGAGGACAACGTCTTATATCGGATGACGAAAGTTCGGGATGACAGCGGCAAGGTGATTGCGCAGATGGGTGACGTCGGCAGCTTCTTCCCTAATTATGAAGAATCGGAAAGTCTTGTCCGCGACCTGTTTCCTCAGGATCAGCCGATCGTCTTCATCTCCACCGCCGGGGTGGAAGCGGCGTACACGATCTGCCTGTTAGAGCAGTTGGGCTATGATGGATCGCAGCTGTATAATGCCGGCACGTTCTCCAACGGCATGGGCAATATCATTGCTTACAAGGATTATCCGGATGCGAAATATCATGTGCCGGGAACAAACGTCTATACTGTTGCCAGTCAGTTTGTCTGGAATGAATCGCTGACGCCGATCTTAGACGAGTAAGCTGGATAAATACCTTTTTGATAAAAAAGCATCAGGAACGCCGATGCTTTTTTATTCTTGTAAAAATCCCATGATGCCTGGAAATCATGGGATTGAAATTGATTGATTTCAAAGAAAAAACACTAACGAGATACGTTTTCTACAAAAGCCTGAATGTGCCGGGCGTCCAATCCGTAATAGTCAAGCAGAGCCGCAGGTGTTCCGCTGCGTCCAAAAACATCCTGCATTCCCAAACGATAATGCCGGCAAGGAAGTCCCAGCGGCGAAAGCACCTCGGCTACGGCGCTGCCCAACCCGCCGATGACGCTGTGCTCCTCAACCGTTACGATCACTTCATGTGACCTTGCGGTTTCGATAATCAACGCTTCATCTATCGGTTTAATCGTAGGCAGATTGATTACCGTCGGCGTGATCTCAGTCATCTTCGAGACAGCTTTCAGACTTTCCTGAACCATCAGTCCGCTGCAAAGAATTGCCGTCTTCACACCTTTTCTCAATACGATGCCCTTCCCATATTCAAATTGATAGCTGTCGTCGTAAACATCTTCGACCGCCAGCCTGCCCAGCCGCACATAACAAGGACCATCAAGATGATAAACAGCTTTGATCACAGCTTCGGTTTCACGGGCGTCGCAAGGCTGGAAAACCTTCATGTTCGGCAAAGCACGCATCAAGGCCAGATCTTCAATCGCCTGATGCGAAGCGCCGTCTTCGCCGACACTGATGCCTGCATGCGTGGCGCAGATTTTTACATTCAGATTCGGATAACAAATACTGTTGCGAATTTGTTCAAAAGCCCTGCCTGCCGCAAACATGGCAAAACTGGAAGCATAGACAACCTTGCGGCTGGCCGCCAGACCGGCCGCGACCGACATCATGTTTCCTTCCGCAATGCCCATATTAAAATGCCGCTGAGGACACGCTTTCTTCGCCTCAATCGTCTTTGTCGATTTCGTTAAATCCGCATCCAGCACCACGATATCCTTTTTTTCAACAATCAGTTCTGCGAGCGCACGGCCATAAGCTTCCCGGGTTGCGGTATTCATTCTGTTTTACCTCCTAATTCCTGCATTGCCTGACTGTATTGCGCGGCATCAGGCGCGGTCCCATGCCAGGCCGCTTTCTTTTCCATAAACGAAACACCTTTGCCTTTTACAGTATGAGCGATAATGACCGTTGGTTTGCCTTTCAAGGTTTTCGCTTTGTCCAACGCTGTCAGAATTTCCGTCATGCAATGCCCGTTGATCTCCAGTGTATGAAATCCAAAAGCCGCAAACTTGGGTTGAAATGGTTCCGGACTGATGACTTCTTGAAGATCACCGTCAATCTGAAGATGGTTATAGTCTAAAATCACGCATAAATTATCCAGCTGATAATGCGCGGCAGCCATGCAGGCTTCCCAGACCTGACCTTCTTCCGATTCACCGTCACCGATCAGAACATAAATACGATGTTCGTTCTGATCCAGTTTATTCGCCAGCGCCATGCCCACAGCACAGGATATCCCCTGACCCAGCGAACCGGTCGACATATCCACCCCGGGTACATAGTTCATATTCGGATGTCCCTGCAATTTGGAATTCAAGGTGCGGAAACCGTTTAATTCCGCATCATCAATCAATCCTTTTTCCGCCAGAACCGCATAAAGCAGCGGCGAGGCATGGCCCTTGCTCAGGACAAACCGGTCGCGGTCTATCGAATTCACATTCTGTTCGTTGATATCCATCACTTTGAAATACAGCGCGGTCAGAAGATCAGCGCTGCTCAGGCTGCCGCCCGGATGTCCGCTTTTTGCGAAATACACCTGCCTTACGATATTCTGACGAATATGTTTGGCATGATTGATTAACTCGTCCATAATTCCTCCTTTGAATTTAATAGTTTTTTGATCAGATACTGACTGACGCCATTTTCATTATGGGATAGCGTAACTTCATCAGCGCTTTGCTTTACCAGAGAATCACTGTTGCCCATCGCCACACTGTGTCCGCTGATTTCAAACATGGCGATATCGTTGAAATTATCGCCGATGCTCAAAACATCGCAAAGTTCGATCTTCAGCGCTCCGGCAATGCTTTTCAGCGCTTGCCCCTTGCTTGTTCCTGCCGCCGTTATCGTATACAACGAATCTTCCGACCGCTTAAAAGCAATCTTCGGACATTTTTCTGTTACTTCCCGGACCAGATTTTCAATAAGTGGATATCCCGCCGAATCCAGTGTCAATTTATAAATATCCCCATCCGCAAACACCGCGTTTTCTCTGACCTGTTTCAGTTTTAACCGTCCTGAAAATAAACCGCGGATTTCATTCAGCTTTTTTGAACTGGAAAAGCTGTAACCGCATTGCTGATCAAAAAAAGTAAACGGAATCCCTTCTTCCATCAGCCGCGTGAGGATCCACTCTGAATCCTTTTTTTGTAGGCTTTCACTTTGCAATAACCGATGGCGGCAATATAGATTGGCGCCGTTATCCGCAGCATAAGGAATTTCAATGCCCAGCTGATCGACATAATCCCTGACAATCGCTTCATTCCTGCCGGTGGCCAAAGTAAAAAGAATATGCTTCTTTCGCAAAGCGTCCAGCACTTCAAGAATCTGACTGTCCAGCTGTTTCCTGTCGTTAAGAAGTGTACCGTCCAGATCACAGACAATCAATTTAATCATGGAACACTTCATCCAGCTGACGGCGCAGAAAACACGCGGCTTGCCGGCAAATTTCCGGATAATCAGGATTTTGCGCGGTATGCCAGAATTCGCCTGTGAACATCCGGACCCCAAGCTCTTTCAGTTTCCGCAGATCTTCCGGGTAGTTCGTATGTCCGGTCCCAAAAGGTACTTCCCGATAAACTCCCGGACGGGTCTCTTTCAGGTGCGCCGCAAACAAATGTCCTTTTCCTTTTTCAATATCCTTCCAGACGGGAACATGATACAGCAGGGAAGCATTGGTCAAATTTCCTATATCAGGATAGATTCCCAGATAAGGGCTGTCGATAAGCTGAACATAGTCCATGGCTTTTTCCACTGTATCCATAAACGGTGTTTCCATAGTTTCAAAGCCTAGGATTACGCCTTTTTTCGCCGCCATGCCGACCGCCGTGCGCAGATTCCTGATAAATTCGCGGCGAGTTTGATCAGAGCCTTCCTCATAATAAACGTCATAGCCTGCCAGCTGGATCAGCCGGATACCCAAGTCGGAAGCAAGGTCGATTGCTTTTTCCATAATTTCCAGCGAACGCCGATGATCTTTTGGATTCAGCGAGCCTAACGGGTATTTGCGATGGCCTGACAAGCACATTGTAGAAATCGGAACACCGCACGCCTGCATCGTTTTGATCAACGCCTGACGCTCGCCTGGCGTCCAATCCAAACGGCTTAATTTCGCCTCTGTTTCATCAATGCTGATCTCAAGCCAGTCAAAACCAAAAGCCCGGCAGTTTTCCAGTTTTTCTTTCCAGGACAGATCTGCCGGCATACTCTTTTCGTACATTCCCAACAGATACGGTTTATTTCTGTCCATAATAAGCTCCTGGTCCATGCTTGCGCAGATAATGTTTGTCAAGAAGCGTCTGCTGCATCGAAGAAACCTCGGAATTAATCAGCCGGGTTTTCCAAGCCATCTCTGCCAGTTCTTCCAGAACCACTGCGTTATGAACAGCGTCGCCCGGACTTTCTCCCCAGGTAAACGGGCCATGGCTTTGAACAAGAACGCCCGGCATCTGTGCAGCGTCAAGCTGCTGCGTTTCAAAAGTTTCCACAATCACTTTTCCAGTATTCAGCTCATAATCCGAACGGATTTCCGCCTCGCTCATCAGGCGGGTGCATGGAATCGGCCCATAGAAATAATCACCATGCGTTGTCCCCAGCGCGGGGATTGCTTTCCCCGCCTGACACCACGCCGTCGCATTCTGCGAATGAGTATGCACAACGCCGCCGATCGTCGTGAAGTGCCGATATAATTCAAGATGCGTCATCAGATCGCTGCTCGGTTTGTATCGGCCTTCGACCACCTTACCCTGCCAATCGCAGACGACCATATCCTCCGCCTGCATCGACTGATAGTCGACGCCGCTGGGTTTGATCACAATCAACCCGCGTTCTCTGTCAATGCCGCTGACGTTTCCCCAGGTAAAGGTAATCAGCTGATATTTCGGCAAAAGCAAATTTGCTTCATAAACTTCCTTTTTTAATTGTTCCAGCATTTCTTTTCTCCTATTCCACTACCTTATAGATTGCAGCTTCATTTTTTGTATGATTTGCGGAGAGGATATAGTCAATCCCCTCTTTATGAATCACTGCCACGTTTGCCGGACCAACGCCGTCTTCAACAAAAGTCACCTCATAATTTCCATTCTGAAAGCGGATGACAAAGAGTTCTGCGTTCACCCGCCGGACGCCGCCTACAAAACAAGGTTTTCCATTTAATTGAGCGCCCACCAGCGTATGCGCAAAATCCACTTCTGTCGGATAGACAAAATCACATTCATAGCGTCCTTCTTTTAATTTATAAATTTTCATGGAATTTCCATGGAAAGGTTCAATGGTCATCATTTCTTCCAAGCCGTCGCCGTCGATATCGGCAAAGGCGATCTCGCCAACCTGACCCTCAAGAATCTTTTCAACCCGCCATTCTCCGTCAGGACTATCCGGCGGCATCACCCGCAGCACGCCTTGATCGCTGGAAAAATAACCGCAGACACGTCCTTCATAAGTTCCCCGGCAGTAGCCATGATTGCGGTAACATCCGTCGACCAGCAGAGTTAACGCAACGCCCTGGGAACAATCCGATCCTAAAACACCGACGTAGATCTGCCCCGGTTCGCTCCAGTCTTCTTTATTCTGTTTATTTCTGGCAATCGTCGCGCAGATCAGATAATCAATTCCATCGACATGATACAGATCAAACCGATGCAGATAAGGCAGTGAGAAGACATCCTCGATCTCCCAGCCATTTTCTGTTTTTCGGCCATGAACAATTTTTGCCAGGCTTGGAGTCACTTTCAGATAGAATTCGTTGACCGCCAGAAACTCGCCTTCTCTTGTCTGAAATGGAACGATCGACATACAGCCACCGCGATCATTCCAGACAACCTCACGGTTTTCAAAATTTTTGCCGGAATAGGAATAACATACGCTTTCCGGATTTTCACTGGCAAACAAAGCGTACACTTCTTTGCCGATCGTGATGGAACTCGCACAATAACAGCGTGTGATGTCATCTAAATGAATCTTCTCAAATTTCATTATTTACCTCCCGTCAGTCGTGAAGAAAGAAGAGCTATCGGTCAGGATAGCTCTCTTCTACTTCTTTGAATTTAAGAAATGTATCCCGCCGCTTTCAGAGCAGCAATAATTTCATCTTGAGAAAGCGGATTTTTCAGCGGATAAACATTGACGCCCGCAGCTTTGGCAGAATCAAACATTTTGATGAAAGCCGGAGAGGTCAGCACGAGATCATAGTTTCGTGCAGATGATTTTCCCTCGGCAATCGGGCAATGCTTGACATTGGCCTCCACGCCTGCGCTTTTACAGGCTTTCTGAGCGGTGATCGCCATCAGCTGGCTGGTCCCCGATCCGCTCGCGCAGCAAATTAAGATTTTAATCATAAAGCAGCCGCCTCTTTCTTTTTCATGTGTTCTTTATAAGCTTCATAATCGCTGACACACAGGAAGTATCCTTCCGGATCTTTTTTGTACTGCAGCTGAGGAATCATGACCAGTACCAGAATAACGATCGCAACGCCGATATACGACAGGTACTTCATGATGAAGGTGAAGATCGGCCAGATTACCGCCCAGTCAAACATTGCCATGTATCCGCCGAATTCAACCACGCCGATACCGTTATAAGTGAAGGCCATCGCCGCAATGACAGAGCAGACAACCTGCAGAATACCGGAGAAGAAGGTTGTGACCATCGCCGCTTTTGCGCCTGCTTTCGCATTGACATAAATCGCGATCGTCGCATTATCGAAGAAGACAGGGACGAATCCCGCAATCGCCAGAACCGGCGATTTAAAGAGAATCAGACCGATGATAGCCAGGAACTGACCTAACGCACCGAACATAAAGCCAAAGGTCACTGCATTTTCAGAACCGAAGCCATAGCCCGCGGCGCAGTCGACGCCGACGATAGCGCCCGGCAGCAATTTGCTTTGAATGCCCTGGAAGGACGCCGTCAGTTCACCGACGAAGGTTCTGACGCCGAGTTTCAGGATTGACAGGTAAACCGCAAAGGCCAGTGAGGTATCCAGAATATAGAACAGGAAGCTCTTGCCTTCGCCCAGCATACCGGCGCTGACCAGATAATCTTTACCCAGTACCAGCAGAATTACCGCAAAGAAGAGCGTCATCAGTAAAGCTGTGGAAACCATATCTTCATTAAAAATAGACAGCCAGCCCGGCAGTTCGTAATCTTCAAGACGCTTAACTTTTCCATCTTTTCCCTTGAAGAACTTATAGCCAATCGCCGACCAGATCGCAATGCCGAACATCTGTTGATGGGCAACGCAGAACCCCGCGCCATCCGTCAGATTCTGAGCTACTTCAACCGTTAAGTTTGATCCGACCGCCCAATACAGTCCCAGCAGAACCGACATGATCAACATCAGCGGCCAGTCGCCCAGCTGCGGGAAGCAGGTGAAGATAAACCAGAAAGCGATGGTCGCCTGCTGCGTCTGAATATGACCGGTCGTAAAGACGGCACGCATCTTCGTATATTTCTGGAACTTAACCAGCAGCAAGTTAAAGACAAAGGCAAACAATAACAGAAGCATCGCCTGGGAGAAGGACTTCCCGGCAGCTTCCAACGCGGACTGCGCTGCCGCCTGGCCCATATATGTATCCAGAACGATAGCGCTCAGATTAAACTTATCCTGCAGCGCCGCAATAATCGGCTTGAAGGTGCTGCTTAATCCGCCTGAACCCACCGTCAGAATTTTGTAACCTACAACCGCTTTAATAAATCCGGCGCAGGATTCGTGGAAAGGTTTTTTCATCAACATGTAGCCGATGATGACCAGTAAACCGATGAAATATGCTGGCTGAGTCAAGAAATTGTTAACAAAATACGCCCAAATCAATTCGAGAAATCCCATAATACCCTCCTTATTAGTAATTATTCAGAATATTTGCAGTGTGCTTTCATCAAGTCATCGGCATTTTTTGCTTTTAATAAGTCTTCAATGGCCCCCTCTTTAAGTAAAAATTCAGCTAATGCAACCATATTGCTCATATGTTTTTCATTATCGGTAGCTGCTAAAGTAAAGAACAAACGAGCATTTTTAGTTGGATCGTTTGGATCAAAAACCACTGGTTTTTCTGTTTTCATGAAGCTGATGCACGTATCATGCACTCCAGCTCCGCCTAACGTTGAATGCGGCATGGCTACTTCGGGGGCAATTATAATGTACGGTCCATATTCTTTAACATTTTCAATGATGGCGTCAACATACGTGTTTTCAATAATCCCCTCGGCAAGCAGCGGAGCTGCCGCTGCCTTGATCGCCTCTGTCCAGTCGGAAAAACCTTCGCAAAAAATGTAATGCTTTGAATCAACGATATCCTTAAGAATTTCCAAGCCCTCCTTTCCCGCTTAAGCTGATTAAAGTGTAACACGCCAAGAAACCGCTTTCAATTAATTATATGAATCATTGTTCATATTTAAGATTTTTATCTCTTTATTCCCAATAATCAGCCAAGTTTTGATAACATTTAATGATTATTTAATCATTTTTATGTTCTATTTTAAGTCTGACAAGATTATTGTTATCTCCTACTGTCCGTAGTTCAGCCAACCCGCAGACTCTTTTGCAATCTCGTCTTCAGAAAGTTCAGGAACCGCCCCCATGATCCGCGCCATGCAATAGGTCTTCGCCGCTTCCTCAAGATAAACCGCAGAATACAGCGCTTCTTCAAGATCTTTGCCATAGGCGATTACGCCATGATGCTTCATAATCAATGCGGTCGCATCATTGGCATATTTCACAGCCAGCTGCCCCATGCCGACATTCGAGGAAGGCGTAAACGGCGCAACGGGAATCCGTGCATGCGCCGCGTCAATTAACGTTACCATACAAGCGGGCAAAGAGTCGTTATTAAACCCTATCGCCGTGGCATAAGGCTGGTGAGTATGAATGATCGCTTTTACCGGCAGATGATCAAAGATATAAATTAAAGCTGAAGCATCGGAAGAAGGTTTGCGCTTTCCTTCTATAACCTGACAATTATGATCGATCAGAACAATATCCTCAATCGTCATCTTTTCATACAACATGCCTGACGGTGTTACTAAATATCGGTTTTCGTCCACCGCCATGGAAACGTTGCCTCCAGTCAGCGATATCAGATGATATTCCTTCATTTTTAAGCAGGCATCCAAAATGGCCCGTTTCTCATTTTCGTACATCGTTTTTCCTCCTATATTTTTTCAAAACGACGAATACTTTCAAGTGGGTTATCACAATTCCAAACAGCTCTTCCCATAATCATAGCATCCGCGCCAGCCTCGTTTAATTGGTAAATATTTCCTTCGTTTATTCCTCCATCCGCCCAAATTTCAACATTATGCGGCAAATACTCGCGGGCTTCTTTCACTTTTTCCAGCATGCTTGATTGGAATTTTTCTTCTTCGCCATCCGGCTCCGCAGTCATGATCAGAAGATACTCTATCTGGGACAAAAAGGGAGTTAATTCTCTGATTCCCGTTTTAAAATTCAACGCAATGCCCGGCTTAGCTCCCATTTTTCTGATCAGATTGATTTCCCGAAGTGGATAAGCCGAAGCTTCGAAATGAAAACAGATATGGGAAAAATGACAGTCGCTGATCTGCTGCAGAAATTCGTATGGACGTGTCGTCAACAGATGCAGATCATAAACAAAATCCGGATCCTGCATCAGTTTTCTGACCGTTTTCTGACCGAATGTGATATTCGGCAGAAAATTACCGTCTTCGATATCCACATGGACTCGTGGATGTCCTCTGATCTTGTCAAGCTCCTCTGCGATTCGTAACGGATCGGCAGAGGCTATTGATGGATAAATCTTCATGGTATCCCCTCCTTTGATTCTGTTTTCATTCTATATTCTTTTAAGCACATTCTGCTATATCATTCTTATTTTTATTCTTAAAACGTTCACATCGTTCATATAAAAGGCTATTCATCCTAAAAACTGGCATGTATAATGAAAACATAAATTAAAGGAGGTCATAAAATGCCTAACGTAAACGACGTAACACGCGAAAAATGGGTCCTCGGCACCTTCCCGGAATGGGGAACCTGGCTCAATGAAGAAATTGCCGAAACCACAGTAAAAAAAGGAACTTTTGCCATGTGGTGGCTGGGCTGCACCGGTTTATGGATTAAAACTGAAAACAACACAAATATAGCGATGGATTATTGGTGCGGTTCAGGAAAACGTTCCCACTATGATGATCAGGGAAAGCGAAAGATGATGGATCCGGATCATCAGATGGCCAGAATGTCCGGAGCCCGTCAGCTCCAGCCAAACCTGCGGGCCGTTCCAGCCGTTCTTGATCCGTTTGCGGTTACTGAAATCGACGCTGTTTTCGCTTCCCATACCCATACCGATCATATCGACATCAATCTTGCCGCCGCGGTTTTAAACAACGTCAAGAAGAAAACAATCATCAACGGTGAAGAACGGGATGTCCCATTCATCGGTTCCAAATTTGCCACGGATTTATGGCGCAGCTGGGGCGTGCCGGAAGAAAGGCTGATTACCGTCCGTCCAGGCGACGTCATCAAAATTAAAGACATTGAAGTTACTGCCGTTGAATCCGTTGACCGGACGATTTTAATTACCGCTCCGCCGCATGGCGACATCAAGGGACTGCCCTGTGACGACATGGATGATCGCGCAGTCAGCTATGTCGTAAAAACGCCGGGCGGAACAATTTACCACAGCGGCGATTCCCACTTCGGCAATATGTATGCCAAGCACGGAAATCAATTTGACATCGACGTTGCTTTCGGTTCTTTCGGCGAAAATCCTCGCGGAATTACTGATAAGATGACGGCCAGCGATATTTTAAGAATGGGCGAAGACTTGAATACGAAAGTCATGATTCCTTACCATCATGATTTGTGGACAAATTTCAAAGCGGATACCAACGAAATTCTCGTTCTGTGGTATATGCGGAAGAATCGCCTGCAATATAAATTCAAGCCGTTTATTTGGGAAGTTGGCGGAAAATTCGTTTATCCGGATGATAAAGATAAGATTTCATATAACTATCCAAGAGGGTTTGACGATATCTTTACACACGATATAAATCTGCCATTCCCAAGTTTCCTCTAAACTTTGTCAGGAACAACTTTCGGGTTGTTCCTTCTTTTGTCATGACAGATTTAGAACGCATTCCTCTTGGAATTTATGAAAAAGGAATCCCCCTGGCTCTATCCTGGCGCGATAAATTCGTCATTGCCAAAAAGGCCGGTTTTGATTATATCGAACTGAGCATCGACGGCAAAGATCCAAGAATCAAACGACTGGATTGGACGGATGAGATGATCGCGGAATTGAGAAAACTTGCCGATCATTTTGAGATGCCGTTTAGGACAATGGCACTCAGCGCCAACCGCTTCTATCCCTTAGGCGATCCAAAGCGCTTTGACGCGGGCATTGAAATTGTAAAAAAAGCGATCATCCTCGCTGCAAAATTAAAGATTCCGATCATTCAGTTAGCGCCTTATGACGTCTATCAAAAAGAAAGCACCGCGGACACCAGAATCCGTTTTGCTTCCTCATTATTTGAAATTCTGGAATTGATTCAGGCTTATCCGGTCACGCTGGCCATGGAGGTCCTGGAAGATGTGCCTCATTTTTCCACAATTACTCAATGCGCGGCGTTTGTCAGGAAGGTGAATCATCCTCAGTTTAAGCTTTATGCCGATACTGGAAATGTCGCTTATAACGGATTCGACGTCGTGAGCGACCTCGCCGGCGGTCAGGGTGAAATTGTGGCCTGTCATCTCAAGGACGCTATTTCAAAAGACGAACACAATATTCCCTATGGAACGGGATTAGTCGATTTCAACAGCGTCCTGAGACACTTTAAAAATACTGATTTCCAAGGGACTTTTACAGCAGAAGTCTGGTGTGAAGAAGAACTTGGTTTTATTCGCCAGCTTCCAAGTATTCAACGTTTTTTAAGAAATAAAATAAAGGAGGAGAACAAAGAATGAAAATCCCTACAGTGCAGCTTGCTTTAGACTGTTCCAGCACCGAAGAAGCGATCCGCGATTGCCAGACCGGTGTTGTCGACGAAGTTGATATTCTGGAATGTGGTTATTCCCTGATCGCTGCGGAAGGTGCCCGCGTCGTAAAAATTTTCCGGGAGATGTACCCGAACAAGCCTTTGCTTGCCGATCTGAAAATTGTGGATGCTGGAAGCAAAATTGGCGGAATGCTTTTGGATGGCCGGCCGGATTTCACGACGATTTTATGCGCCTGCGAGCCAGGCACGATTACTTCTGTTCAGGCAGAAGCGAAAAAGCGCGGATTAAACACAAAGCTGCAAATCGAATTGTATGGCCATTGGAGCTTTGAGGACGTTAAACTGTGGAAAGAATTAGGCATCTCCCAGCTGACGCTGCAGCATTCCGGCGATAAACCCGGCGGTTGGGATGAAGAAGAAATCGCCACTTTAAAAAAATTATGCGACATGGGTATCGACGTTGCGGCTACCGGCAGTATCGGCTATGACGATCTGGAGAAATTCCGAGGGATCCCGGTATCCTGTTTCATCTTTGGACGGGCAATCCGCAAAGCTGCGGATCCAGCTAAAGAAGCTCGCCGAATGAAAGAAAAAATCAAAGAAATCTGGTCATAATCGAAAAAAGCAATGAAATCCACTCAAAGATTTCATTGCTTTTTCATTATGGAGATCCGGTTTTGTTTCTTTTTCTATTCTGAGACTTTCTGTATTGAAAATGAGCTTTTCATGGAGATCAGGCTGCCGCTTACCGACACCGCGCTCATTTTTCATACAGCTCAATTTTATATTTTCCATCCGCCTTTTAGCGGTTCCACTTTGATGACGTTAATTCCGGTATTCTCTTTTACTTTTTCGATCACTTCGTCATCTGCTTTCACATCCGTTATCAGATAATCAAAGCCTTTCAAACTGGAATAGAAGAATGAATAACTGACGCCGATCTTCGTACTGTCGCATAAAACGAAGCGTTGGCCGCTTGTCCGCTTGATCATGGTCTGATTGATTAACATCTCTTTCATTAAACCTGTTGAGATTCCATTCTCAGTCAAACCGCTGCAGCCTACAAAACACTTGGTCGCCGTAATATTATTCAGGGCCGCCACCGCAAAATCTCCAGTCATTGAATTTTTAGGGAAGCGCACCTCCCCGCCGGTGAATATGATGAGAACCTTGGGATCCGGCGTATAATTAATCGCTCTGGCATTATTGGTAATAATCGTTACGTGTTTGTCCTTAATATAATCGACGATCATTAAAGCTGTTGTACTGGAATTAATAAAGATAACGTCGTCTTCCTCAATATATAAAGCTGCCCTCTTGGCGATTGCTTTTTGAAAGGTCGTTCTTTCATATTCTTCATCTTCAACAAATTCCTGGATTAACGATGCTCCTCCATAATTCCGGATAATCGCTCCCTTGTCTTCCCAATACTGGAGATCGCGGCGAATCGTGATTGGAGAAACATGATATTTTTCGACAAGCTCATCCACGCTGACTGAACGTTTTTCCTCAATCAGACGCATAATTTTAACCCGCCGGTCATTGACTATCGCTTTGCTTACTTTCATGGATTTGCAACTCCTTTTAATTGCGCTATTCTGCGCTGATACTCCGCACGTTCCTCACCTGCGGTGAGTTCTGCCAACTGACTGTAAATAAAGAGGATTTCCTTGGGATTCATTTTTGAACCGTCCACCTGTTTGAAATAGTCGCAGGCTTTCTTTTTATTTCCCAATGCCAGTTCATGCAATCCGTCCAACTCATGATAATTGATGATATTCGGTCTTTTTTTCATTTTCCGAATTACCTGAGCGTCGCTGTAAACTTCATTTACTTTTTTAGCATTTCCCAACAACAGATAAGCTCTGATTTGATAATAATACATAATGATTAACAATTCAACATTGCTTCTAAATCTCTTTTCATTTTTTTTAATCAATTCCAGTGCTTTAACAGGGTCGTTTTTCTCGATTGAAATCATTACCTCAAAAATCCCTGTATTTTTTTCATAATTATGGGTGATATCGAGTTTGCATAAATTTTTATATTTCTCCTCTGCGGATTGCGGATTTAGTAAAAAGTTTAAAGTATACAGAGCATCGTTATATAAATACTTTAAATACTCATAATAGAGCGCGCACGCAAAGATACCGAGACAGATCAGCAGCATTGCCCAATCCAGTCCTGTTTTCTTTGATTCAAAAAACATTGAAAGCGTTAATCCCAGAAAGCCTAAAAAAATCGCCGCGTTTACCATAGTAACAATCCGTTGTTTCATTGAATATTTTTTCATCTTCTGTTCCTCCGCTTCCATTATAACACTTATGATTGATTTTTTATGAATGTTTTCTATTATTTTTCCTATTTTTTTTCGTTTATAGACAAATTTTATGATTTATGAACAATTAATTCGTTATATGATTGATCATTATTGATCACTAGAAACATAAAATTGGTTGCACTATAATGGGGTTGTTCAAGGAGGATTGATTAATTATGAACAACTGGCTAGAAGAATTATTTGGTGTAAAAAAACCGATCATCGCGATGTGCCACCTGCAGCCGCTTCCTGGAGACCCTTATTACGATAAGCAGGGGGGAATGGCTAAGGTTCTGGACTGCGCCAGAAGAGACCTTCACGCTTTGCAGAACGGCGGCGTCGATGCCATCATGTTTTCCAATGAATTTTCGCTGCCCTATCTGACGAAAGTTGAGCCGGTAACGATCGCGGCCATGGCTCATGTTATCGGTGAATTAAAGAAAGAAATTACCGTTCCTTATGGCGTGAACTGCCTTTGGGATCCTATTGCTTCCTTAGACCTGGCGGTTGCGGTTGACGCCAAATTTATCCGTGAAATCATTTCCGGCGTTTATGCCTCTGATTTTGGCTTATGGAATACAAACGTTGGGAAAACGGTACGTCACAAAATGGCAATCGGCGCACAGGACGTTAAAATGTTATTCAACATTGTCCCGGAAGCCGCAAAATATCTGGCAGATAGAAATATCGCGGAAATCGCGAAATCCACGGAATTTAACAATCGTCCTGACGCCTTATGTGTTTCCGGCTTGACTGCCGGCAGCGAAACCGATACGCAGGTTCTCTCTGTTGTCAAAAACTCAGTGAAGCGTACGCCAATTCTTTGCAATACAGGCTGCAATAAAGATAATATCACACGGCAGTTATCCGTCGCTGACGGTGCGGTCTGCGCGACAACCTTCAAAATTGACGGTATTTTCGAAAACGCGGTTGATGAACAGCGGGTTAAAGAATTCATGGATATCGTTAAAGAATTCAGAAAAACATTATAAAAAGACGAATACCGGGTTACTCCTGACCATAAAAATAAAATCCACATGAGCCGTACTCCCAAGCTCTGTGGATTTTATTTTATATTCTTCTAAAGCGAATGAAATATTTTAACCCGCTTTCCCAGCGGAACCATAGACTCCGATCATCTCCATCATCTTCGTCTTGGCTGCTTCATAGATCACCGCGCTGAGATCATAGGCATGATTGCCTTCAAGATCGGCGGTTTTCGCCGCCTTGGCCGCGGCCTGACATAGATCGTTGGCGATATTCACTTTATTAATCCCCATCCGGCAGGCCTTCCGCAGCGTTTCATTATCGGTGCCGGAGGAACCGTGCATCACCAATGGGAAATGACCGGTCTTTTCCTTGATCGCCGCGAGCCGTTCAAAATCCAGCTTCGGCTTCATGCCCTTGGGATAATCGCCGTGCGCTGTGCCGACAGCCACCGCCAGACAATCCACGCCGGTCAACCGGATGAATTCCGCCGCAGTTTCCGGATCCGTCAGCGCTGCGCCGCCGTCGGTTTCATATTGATCCGCCATGCCGACATGGCCCAGTTCGGCTTCCACGGAAATATTCAGCGCATGCGCCAGCTCGACAATTTCCCTGACCTCCCGCACATTCTGGTCAAACGGGCACGCCGACCGGTCGATCATGACGGACGTAAATCCGGCTCTGAACGCTTCCAGCACTTCTTTCTTCGCGCCGCCGTGATCGAGGTTAATCGCGACCGGAATGGCTGAGCGCTGAGCGAAATACCGCGCGATCTGACAAAGCAGAAACAGATCCGGATTGGCCGGATAGGCGATATCCAGGATTAACGGCGCCCGCAGCTCTTCCGCCGCGTCGATCACCGCCCGGGCGTCCAGCTCCGTCCACAGATTCGGGGCCGCCACCGCGTAATTGCCGGCGCTGGCCTTGTCGAGAATTTCTTTCATCGTTACCAACATGAATTTCACTCCTCCCCCATCCACTCCCGGATGGCTGGTTTGAACGATACACTTTTCTGACTCGCTTCTCTGCCCTCATTATCGCACACGTCCCAGACCGGCGCACGCCTAAACTGCACCAATCACAAAGAAAACCTGAACTGGGCCGAAATGGAGGAAAAAGGAGACGGGTTCGGCCGTCTCCCTGATCGTTTATCCGTTCATCGCGCGGATTTCTTCAGCGATCAAACCGCAGAGATCCTCCGCCTGCACAACGGTTCCCAGCAGATCGAGGAAGCCATGATCACAACCGCAGTAACGCACCGACTTCACGTTAACGCCCACCTCCTGCAGCAGGCTGGCAAAATAATCGCTGCCAACACGCAGGTAATCATATTCCGCGCTGACGATCACCATCGGCGGGAATTGCGCCATTCTTTCCGCCGGGGCGTAAATTACGGAAACCAGCGGATTCTCATAGCTGGTCTTTCCCTGCAGATACAGACTTTCCGCCTCGCTTACGTCGGCGCTGTTTTTAATCCGGTCGATCCGGCTGAAGGCTTCTTCCCGCTGTTCTTCAAGAATCGGATACGCGTCATAGGACCAGAGATACCGCGTTTGACTGCGGTAATCCGTGCTGTCCACGGCCGGATAGATTTCAAATGCTTTTTTGATCAGACCATTCTCATCCTTTAATAAACAAGCGTTTGTCAGCGCGCCGCCCGCACTGTCGCCGGCCACCATCAGGCGGTTCAGATCGACGTTCAGCTCGTCGGCATGTTCTGCAACCCACTGCACCGTTCCCCAGGCGTCGTCAATCGACGCGGGATACGGACATTCCGGGGCCAGCCGGTATTCCGGAAACACCACCACGGCATGAGCCAGTTCAGCGATCAACCGCATCTGATTGGCAAACAGCCGCATATCCCCGGCCGTCATGCCGCCGCCATGGAGATAGACTAGCACTGGCAGGCAGCCTTGATCGGATTGACGCCGATAGAGGTAAATGTCAATTTTATGATCGTGACCGATATCAATCAGCCGCTCATCCACGTCGATTTCCACAGTACACAGATCCTCAGTCACTTTATCCGGACGATAACGCTCCTGTGAAAGCCGGTAACCCTTCTGTGCCCGCCGGGCAAACATTTTCCGTTTCATCCGGATCACTTCCAGCAGCCGCGGATCCAGCACATGCGCCCGGTCGTCGTCCGGCACCGGTTTCATCAAGACAGGAACGCCGTCTACGGTTTCAACATGTTCCTTCGCGTGGATTTGATCCAACAGCTGTTTCGCATATTTCCGCATTCCGATTCCTCCGTTTCTCTATGCCGCGGCGATCAGCTGCTGCTGCTGATCATCGGCATGAACCTGAGCGTAAGCCGCGCTGTTTAACAGAATGACGATAATCGAATCGTCCATTTGTTTCGCTGCGAAGGCTTCACGGTCGATCCTGGCGATCGGCTGATGCCGTTTGACGGTCTGGCCGATCTGCACAAGTGTTTCAATTTCATGCTCTTCCAACTTCATCGAGTCGATGCCGATATGCACCATCACCTCGGCCCCGCCGGCCGCCTTGATCGTGATGGCGTGCCGGGTCGGAGCGATGGAATTGATCACGCCGTCCACCGGTGCGAAAACATCGTCAGTTTCCGGGCGGATGCCGAAGCAGGCGCCGAGCGTACCGGCCGCGAAGACCGGATCGGCAATGTTTTCCTGCGCGATATACGCGCCCTGTGCCGGTGCGGACAGCTCGACGGACGTCAGAGCCACTGCTGCGTTTTCAGTTTCGTCCGCTTCCTCGTTATAGACGCTGTCGTCCCACTTTGTCATCAACACGAAGACAAACGAGCAGACCGCCATGATGCCGACGCCGATTAACGCTTTAATGAAGTTTGTCGTATCGCCGTTTTCGCCCAGATAAAGCAGGATATTCGTCAGTGAATAGCCGCCGAAGCCAAAGCATTTCAGATGCACGATGCCCGCGTACAGCCCGGTGATCAGCGAAGTCGCAATGCTGCAGAAGTAAACCTTCGGCATTTTATAGGAGATACCATAGGTCGTTGGCTCGGAAATGCCGCCGAACAGTGCTGAGATCGAAGCCGGGAACGCAATTTCCTTTAACCGGCGGTTCTTGGTTTTTAACGCCACGGCCAGCGCGATGAAGCCCGGCGTGATCGTGCAGCAGAAGAACCAGATATTGATGAAATCGTCGTAGCCGACTGTGGCCAGACTGGTCGTCGCGATCGGAATCAGCGCCAGATGGAAGCCCGGGCATAACAGACCGATCGTGCTGGCAAAGATGATGATCGCCGGCACCGCCGCCCAGCTGGCATAATTGCGGATCCAGGCGATGAACATCGCGATATAATTCGTGACTAACCCGCCTAACGGACCGGTCAGCGTCAGCGTGATGATTGACGTGATCAGAATCAGCAGGAACGGCTTTAAGAAATGTCGGACTGACAGCGGCAGCGCTTTTTTCAGCAGCTGGTCGATTTTGGACATCACCCAAACCGACAGAATGATCTGCAGGACCGCGCCGTTATACGTTGTCAACAGCGCCGGGATGCCGAAATAGCTCGTATAGCCGCCGGCTGCCGCCATGGCGACCCAATCCGGGTACAGCAGCCAGCACGCCAGCAGCATCGCCAGCACCGGTTCCGTGTCAAATTTCTTTGCGGAGGTGTAAGCGACGAAGACCGGCAGGAAGTAGAAGACGGATTGTGCCAGGTTATTCAGAATGACATAGGTGGAATTGGTCGATTCCAGCCCGAAGACCAGATTCAGAAGCAATAACAGACAGGTCAGAAAGCCGGCGGCGATCAGGGACGGAATGACCGGACTCATGATCCCCGCCATCAGCTGCAGGAAATTGGAGAAGATTGCGACAAGCTTCTTTTCCTGCGGCTTCTCCGCTCCCCCAGCGCTGGACTTCCCGACGCGTTTTTCCACTTCGAGAAACAGATCCTCGATGATCTGCCCGACGATGACCTGAACCTGATTCTCGCGGACCTCGACGCCCATCACGCCATCGATCTTCTTCAGCGCCGCGGCGTCAACCTTGGATGGATCGCGGACAACCACGCGCAGCCGGGTCGCGCAGTGATTGACGTTGGTGAGGTTTTCCTGAGTGCCCAGCTGCGTAATGATCGCGGCGGCCATGTCGGCGTAATTCAATTTTTTTGCCATGGTTTTTCTCTCCTCTTTTTTCTTCGGATTCCATCGGTTCGATGGCCGGCAGCTGGATTAGAGCTTGTGAACGTGCATGCGGTGAAGTCCTTGAGCGATCTGGCCGGCGCTCACTTCATCATGGGTCATCGCGACGCTGCTTCCTGCCGCCCCGGCCCAGGCCAGTGCTTCCGCTTTGGACCGACCTTCGGATAACCGGCCGACAAACGCCGCCAGCATCGCGTCGCCGGAACCGACCTGATTGATCGCCGCGACAGGCTCCTGGCTCAGTCGGTAAATCCCGTCAGAGGCTGCCAACAGAGCGCCCTCTGCCCCCAACGAAACAAGAATGTTGCCGACGCCGCTTTCGCGCAGCTTCGCGGCCGCTTGCGGCAGTTCGTCAAGCGTCAGGTCAGGCTGTCCGGTCAGCAGTTTGAACTCGTAGAAGTTGGGTTTGATCAAATCCGGCCGGCACCGTTGGATTAACTGGGGGGACAACGCTTCCATGTCGATGACCAGTCTGGCCTGCCGCTGATGCACTTTCGCGCACAGCCCAGTCAGAAAATCCGCATCCAACCCGCGCATCATATTGCCGCACACCAGCACCCAGTCGTCCGGTCCTGCCGCTTCCAGCAAGTCTAAGAGCGTCTGCCGGACAGAAGCTCCGGCTTCCGGCCCGCGGGCGTTGACGCACAGCGTGCCTGGCCCATGATACAGCTTGACGTTGATCCGGTTCATGCCCTCGACCGGCACCCGCGTCAGATTGATCCGCGGATACGACCGCAGTGCCTGTTCAATATAATCGCCGGTGAAGCCGCCGAGCAGCGCGATTGCCCGCGACGGGATTTGCAGCTTATCCAGCATCATCGAAACATTCAAACCCTTGCCGCCAACCTTCAGCTGTTCACCAGTCGTGCGGTTCACCTCGATGTCCAGCAGCGGTTCGTTCACCGTCAGCGTGTAGTCGATCGAAGGATTCAGCGTGAGTGTAATAATCATCGTAGTATACCTCCCTGCGTTTTCAATGTAAGCGATATCAGCGCTGATTTCAAGCATATTTTGATCGTTTTTGAAAACAATCACTGCCATTTGCAGAATCAATCATTATTTTTGATTGAATCATGAATTATTTCGATCAAATTTGATCATGGAACACGAATGAATGTTATAATGATTCCGGAGGCGAAAACGATGATAAAACAACAACGCTGGGCGGCCATCATCGACCTGTGCCGCGAAAACACCGCGATCAGCGTCGGTGAGCTGGTTTCGCTGCTGCGTGTTTCCGAGGCGACGGTGCGCCGTGATCTGCAGCAGATGGAGGATCTCAACATGGTCAGCCGGTATCATGGCGGCGTCCGGCTCAACGACGGCCAGTCCGAAGAACCGCCGATGCTGATCAAATCCGAAACCAATATTTCAAGCAAGAATCAGGTCGCGCGTCTGGCCGCAAGCATGATTAAAGACAATCAGATGATCTACGTCGACGCCGGCAGTTCCACCTATGAAATGTTGAATTATGTGCGCGCGAAAAACATCACGGTCGTCACGATCGGTTTGCCGCATATCGCGAAGCTCAAGCGCAGCTTGACGCACACGATCTTATTGGGCGGCACGATCCGCTGGACGACCGAAGCGGTGACCGGCAATCTCACGCTGCGCCAGCTGGACGATCTGTTTTTTGACATCGCGTTCCTCGGTGTTAACGGCATCCATGAGAAGGTCGGCTTCACGACGACCAATGAACAGGAGGCGGACGTCAAGGCGAAAGTCATCGCCCATTCCAGCTCGACGTTCGTTCTGGCAGACGGCTCCAAGTTCAATAAGCTCTATCCGGTGAAATTCTCCCGGCTGGATCAGGCCGTGATCCTCAGCGATGAGATTCCGGACTTCGACCGCTCACAAATCCGCTACCAGCTGACAAATGGCGAAAGTAAGCTGGATTAGTCCGACAAGACAAAAAAAGACGGTCTCTCTCTGGCCTTTCCGGCAATCGCCGCCGAAATCTCAGAAAGACAGCCGTCTTTTTCTATTCTTGAATTGAAGCTGGATAATAAATTGCCGCGCCCTGATGACGATATTCCTGAATATCGCCCGCAAAACGCTCGGCCGGCACCCCGTGAATCTCACCGCGTTCCACCCATTCGCACAGCGCGATCAACTCATTGATCCTCGTTGGCGGGACCTCCACTGGTCCATGTGAGCCGTAGATCACATCGAGCTGGCCCGCGATGGCCGCCAATTTCCGCAGGCTGCATAAATACGCCGGCAGACTCCGGCCCTCGCCAAACAGAAACGTCGTCGCATTCGTCACGCTGTCGCCGCTGATCAAAAACCGTTTTTCTTTTTCCCACAAGGCGATGCTGCCGGGCGTATGGCCAGGAATCAGCACGACCTCAAAATGATACGGCTCAAAATCAAGCGAATCCCCCTCCTGTACGGCGGCAAACCGGTTCTGAATTTTCTGTTTCCGCGCCAGCCGGGCCATTTCGGCAGGATGAAGCAGGATTTCTTCAAACTCGCCGCAGGCCGCCGTGTGATCAGGATCACTGTGCGTCAACAGAAACGTCAGCTTCTGAGATGTCTGCTTTTCCACAAATTTTCGCAGACCTGTTTCCACCCCGCCGTCGATCACCAGCGCTCCTGTTTCTCCTTCAATCAGAAAACAACGGACATATCCTTCTTCTACACTCATCAGATGATCTTGTATGTGCTTGATTTCCATAGACATTTCCTCCGAATTCTTCGATATCCACACTTCGTTCTGGATTAACTTTAGTTTCTGCCAGATTGGGGAAATTTTCAAGCTTTTCCTGACTGGACTTTCCATCAAATTTACTTTTAAAAGAAAAACAGAAAAAACCTGCCGAGGGGAGCGGCAGGTGCTTTCGAAAGGCCGGAGGGGAAGCCGGCCTTCCAATTTGTTTTTATAGTTTAAGAGGGGGGAAAATTATTTTATGAAAAGGGAACTTATTTTTTATGCTTTCTCAGCTGATTATTCGTCTGGATACCTCCTTCCTTGTATGCTTGTATTATAAACAAACATTATGGGATTCGTATCAAAAACGGGTGAAGGTTCCGTGAACTTCCTGAAGACTTTCTTAAGCTGACGAATTTGTTTCACATTTCGTAATGATTCTGCCTCGGATCCCAATTCAATTTCAATCCTGAGCTTCAAGTGATCACGCCGTCTGACGATTCTTTTCCTTCATTCCCAAAGGACAAAAAAGAAAACGGAAGATGTCTCCCGTTCTCCTGGTTGGTTATCAGATTTCAGGCTTAATAGACGGTGAAACCGCCGTCGGCGACGACGATCGAACCGGTGATGTGACGCGCTTCATCGGAAGCGAAGTACAGGATCGTCGACGCCTGTTCTTCCGAAGTCGCGTTGCGGCCCTGCAGGGTCTGGGTCTTGCCGGCGATCATGGAATTCTTCATGAATTCGGAAGGATCAATGCCCTGCGCCTTCAATTCGGCGATCTTGGCATAGATCTTTTCCTTGGCCGCTTCAGTCAGCGGCGTATCGGTGCCGGCCGGGCAGACCGCGTTGCAGATGATGTTGTTTTTGGCATAGTCCATCGCTGTGGATTTCGTCAGACCGACGACGCCGTGCTTGCTTGCGACATAAGCCGGTCCCGCCGGGGTTGCGCGGATTCCTGCGACAGAAGCCGTGTTGACGATCGCGCCGCCATTTTCATTTTTCAGCATATATTTGATTTCTTCCCGGATGCAATAGAACATCGCGTTCAGATTGGCATTGACCACGCTGAACCAGTCGTCATCCGTCAGATCTTCGATCTTCTTGGAATCGCCGACGATGCCCGCGTTGTTGATCGCGATATCCAGCCGTCCGTAAATTTCAACGGTCCTGGCATACAGATTGATAATATCCTCTTTTCTGGTAACGTCGCATTGAATGAATACCGCCTCGCCGCCCGCTTCGCGGATTTCCTTTTCAATCGCTTCGCCGCGCGCCTGATTTCGTCCGGCGATGACGACCTTCGCGCCTTCCGCGCCCGCTCTTAAACATACGGCTTTGCCGATTCCCGAGGTACCGCCGGTTACGACCATGACCTTGCCGGCAAATCGATCTTGAATCATCATGAATTGTTCCTCCTTTTAACTACATCTATTATACCTCGGCAGGATTTGAAAGGCCATAATTTTGTTACTTTTTTCACATTTCAAGCTGGCGGTGCTTTATTCGTTGTAATATTGAACAATCTTTGCTCCGCATTCCCGGTTCTCAGACCCCTGCCGCCTCCGCCTCCGGCGGCAGCCGATGCAGCTGCCCATCTTCCAGCAGCACCCGCTCATCGCTGAAACGGGAAACGGTTTCCGAGTGCGTAACGACGATGACGGTCTTGCCGAAGTCTTCCGCCAGAAGGCGGAAGATCCGGATGATTTCCTGTTCGGTCGCTGTGTCGAGATTGCCGGTCGGTTCATCCGCAAAGATCAGATCGACATTGGCTGCCAGCGCCCGCGCGATCGCAATCCGCTGCTGCTCGCCGCCGGACAGTTTGGAAATCGGACGCTCCGCCTTGGAGCGTACAATTCCCACCTTTTCAAGCAGCGCGTAAGCAATTTCCCGGCGGTTTTCGGGCACGGCGTTATCCGTTTCCGTCATGGCCAGCTCGACGTTTTCAATACCGGTCAGGTAGTTGATCAGATTGTACTGCTGGAACACGATGCCAATCTGATTGCGGCGGTAATGATAGAGCCGATTGGGAGTGATCTGTTCATCCTTGTACCAGATCTCGCCGCTTTCAGCGCTGTCTAAGCCGGCCAGGATCGAAAGCAGCGTCGTCTTGCCGCTGCCGGAAGGTCCCAGAATAGTGTAAAACCGTCCTTCCTCAAACGTATACGAGCAATCCCGCAGGATGCTGCGGCGATTCGCGCCGTCGGTGTAGCCATAATTTAAGTTTACTAATTTTAACATGCGGTTGTCCTTTCTAATTCTGACTCATCAGGATCTTCTTCGGATTGAAACGGAGCACCATCATCGACGGTATCAGGGTACTGATGAAGACCACGCCAACGCCTAAAACAAAGATCTGAATCAAAATGCCTGCATCCACACCGGCGTGATAGCTGGCCGTCACCTCTTCCTGGCTGACTTCGTTAAACAAGGAATCCGAAGATGAATACGTGAAGACGCCCGGCTCGCTTGTCTGGTTTTCCTGCACCTGCATCGCCAGCGCTTTCTCGCCGACGCTTCCGGCAAGCATCGACCCCGTCGCGGAGGCCAGCGCAAAGCCGATCATCGCCGTGATCAACAGCTCCGTAAACAGCTGCCCGACAATCTTGACTTTGGACACGCCGAGGGAAAGCAAGACCCCGATCTCCGTTTCCCGCGTCTTCAACGTCAATGCGCTGACTAGGGAAATAATCACCACCGCGTTGATCAGAACGACCGCCACGATCAGATCGGAGAACACCGTCAAGGTGTCAAGCGGCTTCGACAAACGCTGGTACATCTCATCGTTGGCATCCATGATCAGATATTCGTCAAGATTCTGATTATACTGGTCGCGGAAGGCATCGACCTCCAGCGGATCGTTCAGCACAAACACGGCGCTGGACGGGTTATAGTCTTCCAGCCTGGCTTCGGCCACTTTCGGGTTGGCTTGATGGAACAGCGCCATCAGCGCGATGTCGTGCTGTGCGTACAATGGCAGCGGCATCAGCACCTGATTGGCCGGATGGGAATATTCGCTGGCCCATTGCAGCTCCTCGCTGCTCAGCTCCTCCGCGCTGTCCAAAATCCCGACGATCTCCAGTTCGAGGACGTTGTCGTTGGCAGTATCGGCCACAGCGTTGATCTCGTCGTCAGAATACAGCTTGATCCGGATGAAATCGCCGACCGACAGATTATTCGCTTCCGCCAGCCGCTTGTCGATCACGGCGACCGGACTTCCGTTATCTATTTCTTCCTGCGTAATCATCCGGCCCTGGGCCAGTTTCCACGTTTCGTCCGCCAGCTTGTTCAGCTGCGGCGAAAGCAGTCCCAGCAGCGTCATGTTGGGCTGTTGGTTCGTCGCCTGCCCGCTGCCGGACATCGTTTCCGAAACGACGACTGAGGTGGAAAACATCCCGTCGTCCTCCTCGTCCTCCGTCTTCTGCGGCCGCTGGATCTCCACCGGCGCAAACCCGTCCGCATAGCCCAACGTGGAGCGCGTCCAGTCCGCGGATTTAACGCGGGAATCGGCTAACATTCTTCTCACCAGCTCCGGATCCGGTTTCGGATAGGCAAAGGTTTTGCGTTCCTCCGAATCCAGACTCATATATTTTTCATACCAGGCGTCAAAGTCCATCGTAAACTCGACGACCGGATTCATTTTGCGGCGCGTTTCAATCTTGGCTTCCGCCGCGGCCGCGCTGATCGAAAAGCCGACGACCACAAAGTTGGCGATCAGAAAAAACGTCAGAGTAAGAAGCAGTGATTTTGTCTTGCTGCGGGATAAGTGCCGCAGCGCACGCTGAATGAAATTCATAGTGTATTTCCTTTCTACGGGCGCAAGGAAAACAACTTTCCTCAAAAGTCCGTTTTGATTTCAATTCAATGATGCAGTACAGCTCAAATGCGAAAGAGACGCTTCGGATCATCAAGCTCAGAAATTCCGATTTCGGAAGCGCTCTGTCTGTCCAGAGTCCGCTTGATTAACCTTTCGGAAGCAGAATCTGAATCTGGAATTCGCCGTCTTTCCAGACTGCCTGAATCGTTCCGCCCAGCCGGGTCACAATTTCCTGCGTGATCGCCAGGCCCAGACCGCTGCCGCCCAGTTTGCGGCTGCGCGAGGCATCCAGCCGGTAAAACGGCTGAAACAGCTGGGCGCACTGACTTTCGCTGATCGGCTGTGACGGATTGGCGATCAGGATTTGAAGCTGATCTTCCCGCTTGCTTAAATCGATCCGGATCGTGCTGTGTTCCGGGGTGTATTTCACAGCGTTTTCCACGCAGTTATACAGACAGCGAAGCAGCAGCGTCGGATCGGTATCCAGACAAGGATAAGCTTCGGCCAGCTGGACACTCAGCTGTTTCTGTCGAATCCGCGGATCCAGCTCCTCGATAATCGTGCAAAAGCAATCGTGAACGGAACAGCGCTGACGCTGCTCGATCACCTGCGCGCTGTTGAGCTGAAGCAGATTTTCGGCCAGTCGATTCAGCCGGCGGATGTTGCGCTGGGTCACTTCCAGCACCTCGGCCGCTTCCTCGGCGGTGTATTCTTCTTCCTGCCGCAGGGAGTCGAGATTGACCTGAATCGAGGCCAGCGGTGTTTTCAGCTCATGCGCTGCATCGGCAGTAAAGCGTTTCTGCCGTTCGAAGGCTTCGTCCAGCCGGCTGATCATCTGGTTGAGCGAATGGCTCAGTTCCGCGACCTCGCGGATGCCGTTTTCTTCCAGCCGGACCGACAGCTGATCTTCGTCCAGCGTACTGATCGAGGTCGACAACTGACGCAGCGGACGTGTCAGGCGGGAAACGGTCAGATAAATGCCCAACGTGCCCAACAGAATGATCGCCGTCATCAAACCGACAACCTGAATCTGAATCTGATCGTTGGCCGCGGTTGTGATCGCCACCATGCTTTGTTCCACCTGCTCAGGAAGATTTACGTTGTAAAAATCCGCAAGATTGGAATTGATGACAATTTGATCAACCTTGATCTCCTCACGGCCGCTGTTTGCGGTTGGGGCGGGCTGCAGGTTGTATGCTTCTTTAACCGAAACGGCATAATCAGTTATCACGGTCGTCGCCTGCCTGGCTACCCCGATCAATTCGTGGGAACTGAACATCATGGAGGAAAGGGTAAGCAGCACACAGGCCGCGGTCAGAATCGCCGTGCACAGCAGCGTAATCTTGACCTGTAAACTAAGCTTTTTCATCCGGATTCTCCTTCAGGCAATACCCTAGCCCGCGCTGACATTCGATCCAGTCTTCCCCACTGGCCGAGGCCAGCTTGCGGCGCAGGGAAGACAGGTGAACTTTAAAGGCGTTGGAAAACAGATCTTCGTCTTCGCCCCAAACCTGGCAGATAATCGTTTCCGCGCTCAGCCGCTTGCCGTCGTGCAGCGCCAGCGTTTCCAGAATCTGCGTTTCCCTGGCGGTCAGCCTCAGCCGCTGATCCCGCACATACACCTGATGACTGCCGGTGTCGATCCGCAATGAACCGCGGCAGACAACGGCGTCCTGGCGCACAAAACGGCGTCCGGTCAGATTGCGGATGCGCGCGAGCAGTTCCTCGAAGTGAAACGGTTTGACCAGGTAATCATCTGCGCCCAGGTCAAGCCCCCTCACCTTGTCCGCCACCGTCCCGCGGGCCGATAAAATGAGAATCTTCTGCTGCGGCTTCTCCGCGCGCAGCCGGCGAAGCAGATCCAGTCCGTCCAATCCCGGCAGATTCAAATCGAGCAGGACGCAGCCGTAATCCTCAGCCAGCGCCAGATCCAGCCCTTCCCGACCCTCGCCGGTCCAGTCGACCTCGTAGCCGTTTTTCCGCAGCCCGCGCTTCAGCCCCAGCGCCAGATCTTCCTCATCTTCCACAATCAACAGTTTCATGCGGTTCTCCTTTCACTCTCCGGACATCTACGATTATAACTATTCGCAGGTTAAGCTAAAGTTAAGAAAGCAGAGTCTGCGAACAGACTCTACCCTTTTTTGTGTTTTAACAGAACGATCACCAGACTGACGACCGCCGCGCTCAATCCGATCACATAGAGATAGCCATAGCGCCATTTCAATTCCGGCATCGCCGTAAAGTTCATACCATACCAGCCGGCGATCAGCGACAAAGGCAGGCAGATCGTCGTGACTAACGACAGCGTCTTCATCGACTTGTTCAGCTGATAGTCCAGCTGGGCCTGATAGGATTGCTGCGTCTGGGTCAGGCGGTCGCGCAGCAGCTGCACATTGTCGCGATAGCGGAGGATTCGATCGTTTAACAGTGTGAAGCTGCGCAGCTCGTCCTCGGCGAACAAGTCGTTGCTGTTTTCTTCCAGATGATCGTTGATGTTGATCAGCTGATCATAATAGCGGTTCAGCGTCAGCAGCTCTTTGCCCAACTGGAGAGTCTGCTGCCGAAAGTGCGGCGCTCTGGCGTCGAACACTTCTTTTTCCAACGTGTCGATCCGTGTTTCCAGATCTTCATGAATATCCGGATCCTGTATCAGAATCTCCCGAAAGAAGCCGGTGACCAACCGCGGCAGCGTCGCTTTCTTTGGCTGCAGCGACTGAAGCATGCGATTGACGGCTTCGCCGGTGCTGTCGTCTTCGTCGAACAGATCGACGACTAAAAAACAGTTTTTTACAATCAACAGGCCGATCTTATCCCGTTGTCCCAGAATCTGACCGGGATTGATCAGATGCAGCACGCACCAGAAGGCATTCTCGCTGACGCTGACGGCGTTGCGCATCAGGGATTCCCTTTCCGTGGGGATCGGCAGATGCAGTCCGGCCTGTCGGGCCAGCGCTTGCAGCTGTTCTTCACTGATAAAGCCGACGGTCAGATGTTCACAGGGGTAGTTCAAATTTTCTGTTTGACGACAGGTTTCTGTAATTTCAACAAGCATAACCACATCTCCCTTTTTCCTGGGCGCCGTTGATTTCCGAGGCCCGTTTGCTATCATTATACAACGAAAGTTGTTCATACCGATCGTGCGTTTTTTCAGCCGGCCTGATCTGAAACGGAAAAGAAATTTCCGCAGTCAAAAATTTCGGCGCGGACAAGAAAAAGATTTTTCCAATTCTGTACTTTGCGGACAAAGGATGGAAAAATCTTACGAATTAAGCGGTTAAGAACTTCATGGTTTTATAAGAAAGCGGAGATTGCCTTTTTTGCCCAGCCGGAATCCTTGAGGATCGCCCGGCCGACGCCGATCAGATCGGCCTTCCTGCTTTGCAAGAGCGCCTCCGCGGCCGAGACTTCCGTGATTCCGCCCGTCAGCAGCACGGGAATCGAAACCGACTGTTTTATCGCGGCGGAATAGTCCTGAAAATAGCCTTGTTCGCTGTGGCCCGGACGAACATAACCGCCTAAGCCGCCGGTGATGTCGATCAGATCAACGCCGGCTTTTTCAAATGCCGCGCATGCGGATATTGCGTCTGCCAGCGTACTTCCGTTTTCAAGCCCCTCGCACGCGCCTAACCGCAGTGCCAGCGGATACTCCGCACCAACCTGACTGCGGATCGCTTCGATGATCTGACAATGCAGGCGAATCCGGTTTTCCAGCGAGCCTCCGTAGTCGTCCGTTCTCCGGTTGGTCAGCGGCGAATAAAACTGGTTGAGCAGATAGCCGTGGGCCGAGTGGATTTCCACGCCGTCAAAGCCGGCGGCCTGGGCCCGGCGGGCAGCTTCCTTAAAATCAGCGATCACTTTTTCAAGATCCTGCGCTGTCATGGCTTTGGGCAGGCATTCGTCTTTCGCCTTGGGATGTTTGACCACGCTGGGCGCTAACGGGACATAGCCGGTAACTTCTTCTTTCGCCGCGCTTCCGGCATGATTGAGCTGAGCGAATACCGGCGAACCGTTAGCGTGAATCGCCGCTGTCAATTCGCGCAATCCCACGATATCCTCATCGCTGGAAATCGACGTCTGGTTTGCGCTGGCCTGCCCTTCCGCCGAAATAAAGCTGTGTTCCATGATGATCAAGCCCAGTGCGCCGCCTGCGGATTTTTCCTGATAGTAGTGAATCAATTCCGGCGTAACCTTGCCGTTTTCCGCCTTGGACGTCGCCATCGGCGGCATGACCAGCCGGTTTTTTAAGCGCAAATGCCCCACTTGAACGGGTGAAGTCAGTAAAATCATTTCGATTCCTCCTTTAGAACCTGATGAGAAAGTTATACCATAAAATTCCTTAATGTTAAGTCTTTCGCTCAAAACAGAAAACGGATATTTTTGATTTCCGCCTTTCAAACCGAATAAAACAAATCCGCCGGTCTATTCCCAGCGGATGACTTGTTCATCTTCAACAGCGTGAACCGATAACCAGCGGATTCATTTTGAACGTCGGTCAGTTCCATTTGTTCTATCCTCAATCCAACGTCAGAAAGACCACTCTTGCTTGGTATCACAAGCCGGATAATTTCGATAATTTGAGAAATCTTCGGAATCTCCTAAGTAGTACAATGTATTTTCTTCAATCATAAAATAACCGGAGAACACTTCCCCTTCAGTAACAAAGTCATTGTAGGACTCAGGACCATCAAACCCATAGCGCTTCGGACTGGCATAGCTCACAGAAAATTTATAAATATGATCGCCTGATGACCGATATTCACCATCCAGCCATTTATCATATTCGGTTTCCATTCGGCTTGTTATGTGAAGTCGGGCAAAATCATTTTCTGAAGGATACAAAATGAAAACGAGACTGTCTCTTAAAAAAACGGATTCACCTTCAGGCAGACTGAAACGATCGTCAATCTTATTTTCTTTCCATTGATGACATACGAAGACGGCATTTCCAGCTTTAGGATTTTCTTCAAAATAAGTATCTCCGCTGACAGTATCGGGAGTGCTGGATATCATCGGTTCAGGATCCACTGTGGATCGAGGATTCTCCTGCACTTCAGCGGCGCAGCCATAACAGAGCAGGAGTAAGACGATCAAACCTGTTTTTTTCATTCTGTCCTCTACCTTCGTTTGAGTTTTACTTCTCTTTCTTCATACCGCGTTCCTGGATACCGCTTGTTGTGATTCATAACACACTTTACGTCATGCTTCCATTGTAAACGAAAAGTTCTTCCAGACAATCCTTGCGGATTCTATTTAATCATAGTAACTCTCTTCCTTAAAGCCATAAAAAAACGGAAGAAACGACCTCAGTCCCTGTTCCTTCCTACTCTATGAGCCTATTTATCATATCTTGAAAAATCAAGTTTGTAAATCCCCTTGCGATCAACTTTAACCTGAAGAGAAAATCATCCTATTTTCCAATTCTGAAAAATATTCATTTTTGGAAAATAGATTCGTTAAATGTGTTTACCGTCGATTCATCTTTGGGCAATAGACCTCTCAATAAAATTGTTTTATTTCTTTTTAATCTTTTTAATAACGCGCTCATGTCTGCGCTTTCTTGAACACAAATGCGTTTAAGCTCCTCGATAAACCTGAATTGATTATTCATGTCCGAATAGTTCCGCTATCCAGGATTTCGGTTTCACCGGGCGTCCGCAGCTGAACGCATCGAAGCTGCCATGGATCAGGCTGCCTTTGCCGTCCCCCTGCGTGATCACCACGATATTATTCTGATATTCCGCACGGATGTCCTCGTTCACTTCAAATCGTTTGATATTCTGAGCGACGATCACCGGGCGGGACTCTGTGTCCACGCCGTCAGTTAACTCGGAGTACACTGCATAAATCTGATTTTTCAGGCCGGCTTCCTCATGAACACGGGAATCCGCCTGAATCTGAAATCGAACTTCTTCCGTTTCTCCAACGATCGTACAAAGAGAACAGAACAAACATAGACTCATCATTACCATCAGCTTCTTCATAAAAAACCCGCCCTTCCTGTTGCTTTCAGGATGGACGGATTTTCCATTTTTATACCAGGATCTTGCACAGCACAAGCTTACAGATTGAAGTAGACGAACAACATCCGGTCCTTGCCATTGATGTCCTTGACCACCTCGGCGCGCACATCGCCGAAGGTTTTTCTGACCTCCGCCAACAGCGCCGCTTTCTGATTCCAGCCAATTTCAAACGCCATCATCGCTCTGTCCTTCAGCACCTGCGGCGCGGCCGCAAAGACCTGACGGTAGAACTTCAAGCCATCTTCGCCGCCAAACAACGCGACATGCGGTTCATAATCCTTGACCGAAGCTTCCAGTGTTTCCTCCTGCGGAATGTACGGCGGATTGCAGATCAGAAGATCGACCTTCATTCCCGCGTCGATCACCGGCTGCGCCATATCGCCGATCAGAAACTTCACGTCGACGCCTAAGCTCGCGGCGTTCGCTTTCGCCACTTCCACTGCTTCCGCGCTGATGTCGGTAGCGCTCATGCGGATTTTCGGTTCTTCCTTGGCCAGCGACAGCGCGATCGCGCCGCTGCCGGTACCGATATCCACCGCGTCGATCGTTTCCACATCCGCGAAATATTCATCCAGATCCGCCAGGATATTCGCCACCAGCTCTTCCGTTTCCGGACGGGGGATCAGGACATTTTCATTGACCTTTAACCGATAGCCATAAAACCAGGAATAGCCCAGGACATACTGCATCGGTTCCTGTTTCAGAATCCGCTTCATCCCTGCCTGATATTGTTCGACCAGCTCCGCCGGCGCTTCGTCCTCATAATGCAGATACAGATCGTAGCTTTCCTTCTGGCTTAGCTCCAACAGAAATACCTGCGCCGTTTCCTGCGGAATCTGCGCCTGTTCCAATAACGGCAGCGCTTCGTGAATCAGCTCGCGGAAACTAGGCATTATTTTCGCCCGCCAGCTTCTGCCGCTGTTCTTCCGCCAGCAGCGCCGCAATCACGTCGTCCAGCTTCCCTTCCATAATCCGGTCCAGCTGGTTGATCGTAAAGCCGATCCGATGATCGGTCACGCGGTTCTGCGGATAGTTGTAAGTCCGGATCTTTTCCGAACGGTCGCCCGTTCCGATTTTCGCCCGCCGGACTGCGCCTTCTTCTTCCTCTTTCTGACGATTGAGTTCTTCAAAGACCCGCGCGCGGATTAAGCGCAGCGCGGTTTCACGGTTTTCATGCTGGGAACGGCCTTCCTGACAGTTGACTGTAATTCCAGTCGGCACATGCACGATCCGGACCGCAGAATCAGTCTTGTTGATATGCTGCCCGCCGGCGCCGGAAGCCCGGTGTGTTTCAAAAGTCAGATCCGCAGGATCGATCTCAATATCCGTTTCCTCCGCGTCCGGCAGCACCAGGACGGTCGCTGTCGACGTATGAATCCGCCCCTGAGTCTCCGTCTTCGGCACCCGCTGCACGCGATGCGCGCCGGATTCAAATTTCAGCTGACGGTACACCTCGTCGCCCTTGACCAGAAATGAAATCATGGAGAAGCCGCCAGCTTCCGATTCGCTCATTTCCAGCACCTGGATTTTCCAGCCCTGCGTTTCCGCATACCGTACATACATCCGATACAGATCGCCGGCGAAAATATTTCCTTCGTCGCCTCCGGCTGCGCCGCGGATTTCCACGATACAGTCGTGATCGTCGTTGGGATCCTTCGGGATCAGCAGCACTTCGATCTTCGCGATCAGCGCTTCTTTCTTGGGAAGCAGTTCTTCCAGCTCCATCTGCGCCATTTCCTTCAGCTCCGGATCATGTTCCTTCGCCATTTCCTCCGCCTGCTCGATATGCGAATTCAGGCCCTTTAATTCCTCGTAAGCCTCCACGGATTGTTTCAGCGAAGCCTGTTCCTTGCCCAGCTTCGCCAGCCGTTTCGGATCGGAAACAATTTCCGGAGACATCATTTCCTCGTTGATTTCATTGTAACGTTCTTCAATCGACTGAAGCCGTTTCATCATTGCATCCATTATTTACCCTCCTTATGCAGTTTTTACTTCCTGCGTTAAATCAATCAGCCACGCGCCCTTAAAGTAACGCTTTAAGCCGATGACCATGCGTACCAGCTGTTCCACCTGAATGATCAGGAAGACCAGCGCAATGCTTGTGAAATGCAAGCCTTCAACCAGAATGAAGGCCAGCGGCAGGCCGACGATCCACATGATTCCCGCATCCAGAAACGCCAGGAATTTGGAATCCCCGCCGGCCCGCAGCGCCGAGAACACCAGCACATTGAACATCCGCAGCGAGATCCGGATCGAGAAAATCCGGACGATCAGCACCGCTTCCTGCACGACGTTCTCGTTCTGCAAGCCAAACAGATCGACCATCGGATGAGCGAAGCCCAGAATCAACAGCGACGACACGGCCGACAGCACGACGGCCAGCGCCACAAACCAGTTTCCCTGCCGTTTTGCCAGCTCCAGATCGCCCTGCCCCAACGAAGCGCCCAGAATTGCACCGTTGGCGCTGTTTAAGCCCTGGACGATAAAGAAGAACATGTTGGAGATCTGATTGCCGACATAGTAAGCGTCCATCGCTTCGGTGCCCAAGCGCCCGAACGCGCGGATATATAAAGTATTGCCGAAACCGAAAAATAATTCATTCAGCACTAACGGATACGCCCGGCGTAAGATCGGCTGGACAAAGTCCGAGCTGAGCGCGAACATTTCCCGCGGCGTTCCGATGAACGACTGCTTCGATTTATAAGCGTAGACGATATGAATCACCAGACCCGTCGTCTGCGCGATCAGCGTCGCCAGCGCCGCGCCCTGCACCCCCATCTGCGGAAATCCGAAGTGTCCGAAGATCAGGCAGTAGTTCAGGACGATATTCACCGCCATGCTGACAAGGCCGATCAACATCGGCACATGCGTTTTCTGTATGCAACGGTAAGCGAACGAGAACATTGTGATCAGTGCCCCCGGCAGATAGGAGATCATCGCGATCATCAGATACTGCAGCGCGGATTCGATGACCGTCGGATCCGGAATGTAAAAGTGCATCAGCTGACGGCCGAAGAAAACCGAAGCCGCCATCCAGACCAGCGCGTTGATCAGGCTCAGGATCACGCCCAGACCGAACGCCTTTTTCTCACTTTTCAAATCCTGCTTGCCGAAGAACTGCGACATGAAGATCCCCGCGCCGCTGGCGACGCCGAAGCCCACCGTCATCATCAGATTTTCAATCTGGGCCGCAGTGCCGACGGCGGTCACCTGACCAATCCAGGAAACCATCATACTGTCGGCGATCCCCATCGCGCTGTTGAGCAGCTGCTGCAAGGCCAGCGGAACGGAAATCAGAAATACTTTTTTATAGAAATCTTTCGGTGCGATCCACTTTTTCAGCGCTTCAGTCATGGTCCAGCCCCAGATGGGACGGCTTGTTTTTAATCTGGTGGCAGTGCCGGCAGCGCGCTTCATAGCTTTCCGACGCGCCGACCAGAATGATCGGATCATCGTAATTGGCCGGTTCGCCATTGACTAAACGCTGCGTGCGGGTCGCCGGAGCACCGCAGATCGTACAGACGGCCGTCAGCTTCGTGACAAATTCCGCCTTGGTGATCAAAATCGGCATCACGCCGAACGGTTCGCCCTTGAAATCCATATCCAGGCCGGCCGCCATCACCCGCTTGCCTTTTTTCGCGTAGTAATCGCAGATTTCTATAATATCTTCATCGAAGAACTGAACCTCGTCGATCGCGATCACATCGACCGAATCGTCGACATAGTTCAGAATTTCCTTCGCTTCCCGGATCACGATGCTGTCGACTTCGCTTCCGGCATGGGAAACGACTTTGGTTTCGCTGTACCGGTTATCAATCGCCGGCTTAAACACCAGCACTTTTTTCTTCGCAAATTCCAGCACCTTGATACGCCGGATCAATTCTTCTGTTTTTCCCGCAAACATACACCCGGAAATGACTTCCACATATCCCGGGCGGTATTGATGATACATCATAATTCCGCTCCTCTTCTTCCGTCATGGTCTTTGTTTTATTTATCCTTTCCTATTGTACAGGAATTGATGTCTACTTTCCACCCTTGGACAACGGTTAAAAGCCGAAAGAATCAATATTTTCATGGATGACGCGAAGCAGCGTCTTCTGATACTCCGCCTGATGTTCCGGCGTATAAATCTCGCTTTCCAGATCATCATACAGCCCTTCCGCCACGTTTCCCGGATCCGCAGCGCTGCGCCGGATCGCTTCCTTCAGCGCCTCGGCATAGAAAGTTAGACCCCAGGCTTCAGCCGCTTCTTTGCCATAAATTAACATGTCCATGCCATGATTCGCCAACAGCTGAGGGACGCCGCCGCAGCCGATTTCCTCGTTGACGATCGGCAGGGTCAGAACATGCCGGTGAACATCCGGAATCTGCACGAGCAGTTCCGGTTCTTCCAGACCTTCGCGATAATAATGAAACAGCCAGTTGCTGACAGCTGTCAACAAGCGATTGTCCGTCATCCTTTTCAACTTTTTCTTCGTTACATTCCGATCCTTAATCATTAAAAACAACCCATAGATCAGTGCGAGGACAAACAGTGCCCCGCTGAACATCGCTAACATCAACGCTCCCCCTCATTCTTTTTAAAATCCCATCATTGAAAGAATCCCATGGCCCCCAAATCAGAAAAAAATAAGGGGCTTGCGCTCCTTATCCTTTTTCGCGTTGTTATTTCTTCAATCCGTACTTCTGATTGAACTTTTCGATCCGGCCCTGAGCCGCTGCGAAACGCTGTCTTCCTGTGAAGAACGGATGGCAGTTTGAGCAGGTATCGACGCGGATATCGTCTTTGACTGAACCCGTTTCAAACGTGTTGCCGCAAGTTGTGCAGGTGACTGTGACCTTATGGTAGTTTGGATGAATTCCTTTTTTCATAATTACTCTCCTTCCGCCTTGGACCCCTTGGCGTGTCCAAAGTAAGTGCTTATATATCTTAGCATAGCCCCATCGCAAAAGCAATCCTAAATTTCTTAATTTTCGCCTTGGTTAAGCGCTTTTCCTGACTTGGAAAGATTGGAATTTACGGCCGGAACTCCTTTTTTCAATCCTGTCTGAGAAATGGGGTTGAGAAGAAAGGAAAGATCTTCCAGACGCCTTTTTCTTCATCCTGCTTTTCCCTGAATGGTTTAATCCTGTCCTGACTTGCGATTTTTTTACTTTTCCTTGATTTCTTCACTAAAAACGAGCTTAAAACCCGGTATAATATCGTTAGAAAAGGAGCCTTTCCCCATGAATATTCATGGCGGAAAGACTCCTTTTCCATAGATAATGAAGCTTAATCCAGATCCTCGCCGTTGGTTTCAATGACCTTTTTATACCAGAAGAAGCTGTCCTTGCGGTACCGCTTCAGATCGCCGCGGCCTTCGTTGTCCTTATCGACATAGATGAATCCATAGCGCTTCTCCATCTCGCCGGTAGATACGCTGACCAGATCCATCGTCGACCATGGCGTATAGCCGATCAGCTCTACCCCGTCGTCGATCGCCAGCCGCATCTGCTCGATGTGCTGACGCAGATAGTCAATCCGGTAAGCATCATGAATCTTACCGTCCGCCGTCAGCGTGTCGCGGGCGCCCAGACCGTTTTCCGTTACCATGACCGGAATGCCATACCGATCATAAATATGGTTCAGCGTGTAGCGCAGTCCTTTCGGATCGATCTGCCAGTCCCACTCCGTCGCGGTTAAATACGGGTTCTTCGCCCCACCCATGACGTTGCCGGACACCTGCGCACTGGTCGGATCCGAGCTGATGCAGTTGGACATGTAATAGCTGAACGAATAGAAATCCACCGTGCCCTCGCGCAGCTCCTTTAAATCCTGTTGAGTGATCTCAAATTCAATCCCGTGGCGTTCAAAGTAACGCTTTATATAATAAGGATAAACACCCTTGACCTGCACGTCGCCGCTGAAGCAGTTGCGCATCAGGTCTTCCTGCTGGGTCATCAGCACGTCATCCGGATTGCACGTCAGCGGATACACCGTGATATGGCAGATCATCGTGCCGAACTGGAAATCCGGATTGATCGCTTTGCCCAGCTTCACCGCCCGGGCGCTGGCGACAAACTGATGATGCAGCGCGGCAAACCGCAGGTTCGGGTTATCGACCTGATCGGTGAAGAACTCCGTGCCTTCGTTGAGGATGCCGGCATGATTCCAGTTGCCCAGCTTGGTCGTCAGGCAGTTGATTTCATTAAACGGAATCCAGTATTTGACGACGTCTTTGTAACGCTCAAACAGAACCCGGCAGAAATTCAGATAATAGTCGATGCAGCGCCGGTCGGCCCAGCCGTTGCATTCCTGCGTCAGCGCGAACGGGTTTTCATTGTGATAGATCGTAACCAGCGGCTCGATCCCCGCCGCTTTCAGCTCGGCGAACACGCGGTCATAGAACGCCAGACCGGCTTCGTTGGGTTCACTTTCATTGCCGTTGGGGAAAATCCGCGTCCAGTTGACGGACATGCGGAAGATATTGAAGCCCATTTCCTTGCACAGCGCGATATCCTCTTGATAATGATGATAGAAATCGACAGCCTCATGACTTGGATAGAAGTAGCGGTCTTCGTCGATCACCGGGGTGATCCGGCGCGGTTCTTTATGCGTGCCGTTGGTCATGACGTCGGAAATACTGACGCCCTTGCCCTCGGCCTGCCAGGCCCCTTCGCATTGGTTGGCCGCCGAAGCGGCGCCCCAGAAGAAGTTTTCCGGAAAGCTTTTCAGTTGTTTCATTGGTTTACTCCTTTTCTTCAATTTACTGAACTAAATTTCATTTACATTTTCATTATAGAGCATGTAACCGGTTAAATCAATAAAAATAATTTCATTATTTGTTGTTGACTAAATTATTATTCAGTGATAATCTGAAAGTGTAAAAATTAATTTACCAAAAAGGGGGATTCAGATGAGAGAAAAGATTGCAACACCCAAAGCACCGGCAGCGATCGGGCCTTACGCCCAGGCTGTCCGACTGAACGATTTTTTATTCGCTTCCGGTCAGATTCCGGTTGATCCGGAAACCGGCGAGATCGCGGGCGACACGATTGAAAGCCAGGCCCGGCAGGTGATGAAAAACATTCAGGCAATTCTGGAAGCGGCGGACATGACCATCAGTGATGTTGTGAAAACGACATGCTTCTTGGCGGACATGAACGATTTCGCGGCGTTCAATCAGATCTATGGCGAAACCTTCACCCATTGCCCGGCTCGCTCCTGCGTCGCTGTGCGGGAGATTCCCAAGGGCGTCTTGTGTGAAGTCGAAATACTAGCGCATAAATAAGGAGGAAAACAGAATGAAAAACAAACAACTGGTCGAAAACATCCTCAAGCATGTCGGCGGCACCGCCAACATTGCCACCGCGGCTCACTGCATGACCCGCCTGCGCCTGAACTTAAAGGATACCTCGCTGGTTGACGAAGCGGCGCTCAATCAGGTCGACGGTGTGATGGGCGTCGTCAACAAGGGGAAACAGACGCAGATCGTCATCGGCACCGATGTTGCCAACGTGTATAAGGATTTCATCGAACTCACTGGTCTTTCCGAAGAAGCGGCGGTTGAAGAAAATCTCGACGACGTCAAATCCGATCTGAAAAAGAAGAAGGGAAATCTTTTAACCGGCTTCTTTGAAACGATTGCGGGCATCTTCAATCCAATCGTTCCCGCACTGGCCGGCGCCGGCTTAGTCCGCGCCATTCTGACGATCGCTGTCGTATTCGGTCTGGACAGCTCCGGCAATACCTACTTTGTGATCAACACAATCGCCAACGGAATCTTTACCTTCCTGCCGTTCTTGTTAGCGGCTTCCGCGGCAAAGCAGTTCAAGATGAACCAGTTCGTCGCGCTGACGATCTGCGCAGCGATGATGTCGGGCAGCTGGGCCGGCTTAATCGCGGAAGGTACGACGACGTTCTCCTTCCTGGCAATTCCGTTCACGGTTGTTAATTATTCGTCCTCTGTGCTGCCGATGGTCTTTGCAATCTGGTTTGCTTCCTGGGTTGAACGCATGATCGACAAATTCATTCCGGGCGCGCTGAAGATCATTCTGGTTCCGTGCTTAACGATGTTAATCGCGACGCCGATCGCCTTGATGACAATCGGGCCGGTCGCCAACTGGGTGGGCCTGCAGCTGGCGGCAGTTGTGACCGTTCTGTTTGAAAAAGGCGGCGTCTTCGCCGGTCTGATCTATGGCGGCATCTATTCTGCGATGGTTGTCCTGGGTATTCATCACGGCATGGTTCCGGTTCTGGTACAGGGCATCACGACGCAGGGCTTCAACTATATTTCGCCAGCCAGCGGTTCCGCGAACATGGCGCAGGCCGGCGCGGCGTTCGGCGTCTGGCTGAAATCCAGGAACCCGAAGACCAAAACGATTGCGGCATCCGCTACGATCGCAGCGGTGACCGGCGTTACCGAACCGGCGATCTACGGCATCAACTTCAAGTTTAAGAAACCGTTCATGGCCGCGGCCATCGGCGGCGCCTGCGGCGGTGCGTTCGCTTCCTTCTTCGCTTTGAAAGCCTATGCGATGGGCGGCCCGTCGTTCCTGAACTTTGCGATGTTCATCGGCGACAATCCGAGCAACGTCTGGCTGGTCATGGCTGCGTTTGCGATCTCGTTTATCGTTTCCGCGGTGCTGACGGTCGTCTTCGGCTTCGACGAAAACCGCTGAGTCTATCTCCCTTCCGCTGAACTGCCGGTTCCTCCCACCCCGGCGGTTCAGCTTGCCGCTCCCTTAGATAAAGGGACATAGTCTACAATGGATGATAAGAACAGGGCTGCGCCAGGCAGCCCCTGTTTCATAGAAAGGAAACAACACGATGAAAGAGAAAATGATTCCCGCTTTCCGCAAAGCCGAGGGCGGTCTGTTTACCGCTGTGGAAAAAGCCGACGTCGGCAGCGCCTATCAGGAAATGGAAAAGCAGGGCGTCGCGTTGATGGGCTGGGCCGATCCGTTTATGCCGGACGCCTCCATGCCCAAGCACGTCGAGCAGGCGTTGATCGACGCGATCCGGCATCCGTCCGCGCCGCACTACACCGCGCCGATCGGCTCCTCCCAGCTGAAAGCGAAGATCGCGGAAAAGCTGAAAACAAAGAATCACCTGCTTGTCGATCCCGAGCGCAACATCCTGATCACGCCCGGCTCGGACAGCGGTCTGTATTTCGCAATCCTGCCGTTTATCGAGGACGGCGACGAAGTTCTGATTCCCTCGCCCAGCTATCCCAACAACACGCTGAACATTGAAATTATGGGCGGGCGCGTCGTTCCGGTTCCGCTGCGTCCGGAAACCGGCTATCAGCTGGAAGCGGAGCTGCTGGAACAAACCGTCAGTGAAAAAACAAAAATGATCGTGCTGACCCATCCGAACAATCCGACAACGACCGTTTATAACCGGCAGTCGCTGGAAATTCTGCGGGACTTTGTGCTCCGCCACGATCTGATTCTGGTCTGCGATCAGGCGTTTGAAGATTTCTGTTACGAGAATGAAATGATCACCCCGGCCGCGATGAACGGTATGTTTGAGCGCACCGTGACGGTCTTCTCCTTTTCCAAGGGCATGGGCTTGAGCGGTTTGCGCGTCGGTTATCTGGTCTGCGGCGATGAGATCATGGATTCGCTGTACGCCAATGCGGTTTCCGTTTTGGGCGCAACCAACACCGCCTGTCAGAAAGCATTGATCGCCGCTCTGGAGGATCCGTCGTTTATGCAGGAATTTGAACGGGCGTTCAACGTCCGCCGGCAGGCCGCGGAAAAGATTCTCAACTCCATCCCCAACGTGCACGCCGATCTGCCGCAGTCCGGCTTCTTGTGCTGGGTGGACGTGTCCCGATTGGGCGATTCCTCGCAGATCGTGCAGTATCTGGTGAAGCACGCTCAAGTCGCCGTCAACGATGGAAAAAACTACGGCCCGGGCGGCGAAGGTCATCTGCGCATCGTGCTGGGCGTGTATCGGGACGATGCCAAGGTGATCGCCGCATTAGAACGAATCAAAGCCGCGCTGATTCAGTGGCAGGAGGAAAACCATGTTTAATTTGTTGAGAAAGAAAGAAACCGAGCCGACGATGCTGGCTCCCTGCGACGGCCGGATTCTTCCGCTCGAGCAGGTGCGGGACACGACCTTCAGTCAGAAAATGATGGGCGACGGCTTCGCGGTCGTGCCTTCTGGAGAATATATCGTCGCTCCGTTTAAGGGCACGGTGCTGATGATCTTCCCGACGCTGCACGCGATTGGTCTGCGCGCGGAGGACGGCCTGGAGTTTCTGATCCACATCGGCATGGACACCGTGAACGAAAAGGGCAAGGGCTTTGAATGCATCGTCCGAGAAGGCGATAAAGTGAAGCCCGGCACGACCTTGATTCACTTCGATTTGGAAGCGCTGCAGGCAAAAGGCTATGATATGACGATTCCCTGCGTGATTACCAATGGAACAGAATTCTCAATCACCCGCTTCATCACGGCGGAAAATGTCAAAGCTGGAAAAACAAGCGTACTTACATATAGCCAGAACCGGGGTTGATCGTTTACAATAAATGGAAGAAAAGAGGAAAGACTATGGCTTATCAATCTGTCGACCTGACCCTGGTAGATCAGGAAATTCTGAACTCCTATTCCAACATGATCGAAGGGCTGGCCTGTTATCTGGGGGAAGGGTATGAAATTGTCCTGCACTCCTTGGAAAATTACGAGCATTCCGTAATCAACATCATCAATGGATCGCATACCGGAAGAAAGATCGGCGCGCCGATCACCGATCTGGCGTTAAACATGCTGGAAAAGATCGAAAATACGAATAAGGATTATATCACCTATTTCAGCACGAACAAAAAAGGCGAACCGCTGAAATCAACGACGATTGCGATCCGCGGGGAAAAGCGGAAGATCATCGGCCTGCTTTGCATGAATTTGTATATGAACACCTCGCTGAATGATTTCGTAAAGACGTTAGTCCCGCAGACGCCGGGGTTATTAGGCCAGCCGGCGATGGAAAACTTTGCGGACAATTCCGACGAGCTGATCGAATCGACGCTGCGCAGCGTCCGCGAGCGGGTGATGAACGATTCGTCCATCGCGCCGTCGAATAAAAACAAAATGATCGTGATGGGATTGGATGATTACGGGATTTTCAACATCAAGGATGCGGTGATCAAGGTCGCCAATCTGCTGGATATTTCCAAGAACACCGTCTACATGCACCTGCGCAACAAACAGAATAACAAATAAGAAAATCTCCGGGAAGCCTGCGTTCTCCGGAGATTTTTTCAGATTGGGATGAGCGAATTCGACGTTATCAGCAGGATTGTTTCAGCAGGGTCTTCGCTTCATCGACGCTCAGCACTTTGCCATAAGAAACGACTTTCCCCTTCACAACCAGCGCCGGCGTGCTCATTACGCCATAGGCGGCGATCTCAGTCCAGTCCGTCACATGCGCGATCGGCCAGTTCAGCTTCAGCTCTTCCGCAGCCGTTCTGACTGCCTTTTCCAGCGCGGCGCATTTCGCGCAGCCGGAACCCAGAATTTTAATCCCGGCCTCCTCTTCGTTCGAATTCATCGTTGCCGCTTTGATGGAAGGTGTTTGACAGCCGCAAGCCTTCCCGGTCGTTTGTTTTCCAAAAATCCGCATTGCTTTTTCCTCCTTAGATTAAAAATCCCTGAAAGCCGTTAAACAGATAACCGACCAGAATAATTCCAATCGTGCAGACGGCGATGAACACCGCCAGCAATTTAGGTTTCACAGCTTTTTTCAGCATGATCATCGACGGCAGGCTTAACGTCGTCACCGCCATCATAAACGCCAGAATCGTGCCCAGCTGCGCCCCTTTGGCCAACAGTGCTTCCGCAACCGGAATCGTGCCGAAGATATCGGCGTACATCGGAACGCCGACTAAGGTCGCCAACACGACGCCCAGCGGATTCTTACTGCCCAGCAGCGCTTCGATCCACACTTCCGGAATCCAGTTGTGAATCACCGCGCCAACGCCGACGCCGACCAGAATATAAGGAAACACCTTGCTTAACGTTTCCTGAACCTGTTGGCGGGCATAAGTCAGCCGGTCTTTGCGGGTCATTGCGACATCGTCCACTGTTCCAGCCCGGGCTGAACGGATGAAGTCCTCGACCTGATCCTCAAGCTGCAGCTTTTCAATCAAGGTTCCGCCTGCGACTGCGATCACTAAACCAATGATTACATACAGCACCGCAATCTTCGCACCGAAGATACTCATTAATAAAACCAGACTTCCCAAATCCACCATCGGCGATGAAATCAGAAATGAAAACGTCACGCCTAACGGCAGCCCCGCACTGGTAAAGCCAATAAAAAGTGGAATCGACGAACAGGAACAAAACGGCGTCACCGTGCCCAGCAGCGCGGCAATCAGGTTCGCCCCGACGCCATGAAAGCGCGTCAGGATTTTCCGGCTGCGCTCCGGCGGGAAATAACTTTGAATATAAGAAATCAACAAGATCAGCAGGCACAGCAGCACCGTGATTTTAATCACGTCATACAGAAAGAAGTGAACGCTCCCGCCCCATCTTGAGGTCACATCCAAACCCAATTTTTCCAAAAGTAAGCCAATCCCCTGATTCAGCCACCGCATTCCCAGAATCTGATCCTGAATCAGCGACAAAAGATTTTGTAAGAACTCCATTTTGCACTTCCTTCCTCTTTCAGATCAAAATATTTTGATATGTTGAAATTTTTTAAAAGTCATCCGCCGATGACTTCTACATTTCGTCTGTTTTTCGGCCTGTCAGGAAAGACAGTCTACGCACAGCGTGTTCAATGCCTTCCTCGTTTAGCCGGTAATGCGTCCATTTTCCATCCTGACGGCTGACGACAATGCCCGAATCACACAGAATCTTCATATGATAGGATAACGCTGACTGGCGGATATCCAGAATCTCGATCAGCCGGCAGGCGCATTTTTCGCCATCTTTGAGCAGCTCCAGAATTTTCAGCCGGTTTGCATCGCAAAACGCTTTAAAGATTTTGGTGTCGCTGGAATATTCCTCCATCGTTTCCCTCCTCATATCAAATTTTTTTGATGTATTTTGATCATACAGTCAAACACTGAATTTATCAATCTTCATATCAAATTTTTTTGATATGATATCAACAATCAGGACGCGGCAGACAAACTCGCCAATCTGCGGGATATCTTCAAAAGCACGGTTGGCCTGCCTCTGCACAGCAGGCAGAACAATAAATTCTCCGGGGCCTTTGGGTTCGGGGATTTTCTTCATTTATATGGATTTTTCTTTCTGCGTAAAAGCCAGAACAAAAAAACGGGAGTGCCGGTATCGGGGTGTTCATTTTCCCTGTGCGGCGTTCCCGTTTTGATTTTTCTGTGCTGATCTTCGAAAGTTACAGCCAGAAGCGTTGGTAATAAATCCCGCGCAATAAGGCATGCGCGCCTTCGACGATCAGAGCAATCGCGAAGAGGGCCGACAGAGCCACCGTGCCGATCATCGGCTTGAAGAACGTCAGCAAGCCCAGAATCGTCATCGCCGCGCCGATCAAAACCAGCCAGCCCCAGCCGTCAAAGTTCAGCTTTTTCAGATCAAAGCCGCCGACCAGCTTGGACAGGCCGGAGAACATGATCCACATACCGAAGATATACGGCAGCACCGACGCGACCAGCACGCTGTTGCCCAGAAACATAAAGCCGACCAATACGCCGAGAATTCCGTCCAGCAGCTGCCAGCCGGAACCCAGCATCAGATTATGAAATACAAAATAAATCGTCAGGTCGAAAATACCGCTCAGCAGGATGACAAACCCGATCATGCCAGCCATGGAGATAAGCGACGCATCGGGATTAAACAACAGCGTACAGCCGGAAAGGATCAACAGAATCCCTGCGATAAACCACAAAATCCGAGTCATTGAATTCTTCATCATGTCCACTCCCTTTTTTGCATCAGACCCATGTTCTGATTACACCTACATCTTAATCCTTTTTCTTTCCAAAGGAATAGACAGCCGCGGAAATCTGTCGAAATCTGAAACAATCCGCCAAGATTGTCAAAGCTGCAGGGCGCCATGGCAATCTGAAATGGCCTTTTTCAAGCAGACCGCTGACATTCATGCTTTTTTACAGAGCACTCAGGCCGGATCATCCGGGGTTAAATAGCGGGAAACAAATTTCGCATACGCCGGATCTTCCCGCAAGAAAGCCAGCTTCTCATCCCGCTGCAGTTCTTTGAGCAGCGAGCTTATTAAAATGGTGTTGAACGTGCCTACGTCATTGGTGTTTTTAATATGCGGATAGAGCGGGGAAATCGACGGATCCCACGGCTGTTTGAGCGCTTCCAGCATGCGCTGCAGAGCGTCCAGACACGGCTTCGCCTCTTTTTTCTGCAAGGCCAGCAGGAAATCAGCGATCGCGTGATCGTAAGGCATCAGATCAAACTGTTCCGCGGTTTGGCGCGACAGCTCGCCATAGCGCTCAGCCCGCTCGCTCTGCCCCTGCTTCCAGCTGAGATCCATTAAATTACTCAGCTGTGTAATCAGGTTGTTCGCGGTCTTTAACAGCTGGCGTTCCATGAGATCCATTGCCTTTTCTTCCTCGCCGCTGGCAAGATGCAGGTTGATTTTCAGCTGCTGCTTATCCACGGCCAGCGGTTCGGGCAGCTGATCGAGCAGTGTCCGGGCTTCGTCCAGCGCTTTCCGCTCCAGAGCGTCGGAAAACAACATCACGATTGCGGATTCCCGGACATGCCGGTTTTCCCCCTTTGCGCATAACCACAGCCAATCGTCAGCCTGCGCCTTATACCGCGAGGCGTCTTCCGGCCGGGTCATCGTAACGGAGCCTTTAATCATCGTCGCCATGCCGTAGATCAGCGTCATGCAGTTAGGATATTCCCGGATCCTGTCCCGTGCCATTTCAAAGGCGGCTTCCAGATCGCCGTTTTTCACCTGCTCCGCGACTTCGTTCATCAGGTTGGCAACTTCCAAGTCTGTCAGCTCGTCTTGAAAGGAAAGCAATGTGTTCAAATCTGTTTTTAACAGCCGGGCTAACGGCGGCAAAAGCGTGATATCGGGATAGCTGTTGCCGTTTTCCCATTTGTTGACAGCCGGGGCGGAAACCCCCAGCAGTTCGGCGACGCGGTCCTGCGTCAGCCCCAGCTCCTTGCGGCGCTGGCGGATCACTTCGTTCATCTTCATCATGAATCTCCTTTCATGTCGTTTGCGGATCGTTAAGAAAAAGCTTTTTCCAAGTTTATCTTAACAGCTGCCCAACGCTTGTACAACTGAATGGAAAGAAGGTTTTGGTTAATTTTTTTAACTGTCAGTTAAGCAAAAAAAATCAGATCCGCAGGCACAAGGGCTCGCAGACCTGATCGACAGGTGAAGCTTATTCGTAAGATTGGTCATGTCTTCTGCGGATAACCGGTTAATCCAGAGAAACCGACGCCGTGACGCGTTCTTTCAGCTGGCAATAGCCGGAACATTTCCGGGCTGCCGGAAACGTGAACGCCATCGACCGGCCCAGTAACAACATCGAGACCCAGGTCCCCTCGCGCAAGGTCGTCAATTCCAGATGGAAAATTACGATCAGAAGCAGGCTGAGTCCGATGAAAAACATATCCGCCCGGCTGCGCAGAACACTGAACGGGATGGCCCACCGCTGGGACAGCACCATGACCAGCTGCTCAAACGGATGCCGAATCAAATCCGCCGTCATCATCACCGCCACGCCGTACGACGCCAACAAAATCCCGGCGATCATCGCCAGCCACTGGACGCCGTAGCTGCCCGGAATCCAGGTTGAGAAGCCCGGCAGATCATAACAGAACACGTTGACGATCTGTCCCTGCAGCCAGGCGACCAGCACCTGCAGCAGCTGCAGCTTGGGAAACTGCCGCCGTTGAATTAAAATCTGAATCAGGACGCAGCTGCAGTTAAAGATGATGATCAACGTACCGCTTTTCAGCCGGGTCAGAAACGCCAGATTCTGCGTAAACGCCACGACGGCGGTCTGGCCCAGTCCGGACTTCATCATAAACGACAGGCCCAGCGCCGTGATCGCCACGCCCAGTACCATTTCAATCAGCTGTAAGCCTTTTAAAGTCTTTGTTTTCATGCTTGTTCCTTTCCGATGGGAATCCCGGTGTAATTTTCAATCACCCGCAGCACGCCATAGGCCGTATTCGCCGGTGCAATGTGATTGACCTGCGCCAACAGCGGTTCCTCTGCGTTGCGCATGATGTGTCCGTAGCGGAATTCCTGCAGCATTTCCAAATCATTCTCGCTGTCGCCAAAACACAGCACTTCCTCGTTTGCCAGGCGCCGCGATTCGCAAAGCTGCCGCAGCGCCGCCGCTTTGGAAACCGCGCTGTCCGTCATTTCAATCACATCCCCGTGAACGACGCTGACCTTGAAGTCTGTCGCAGCCCGCGCCCAATCCGCCAACGCCGGCCGGGAATCATAAATTTCAATTTTATAACAAGCGCCCAGCTGTTCCAGCGGCGTGTCCGTCAGACTCAGAAAGCCATGTTCCTGCGCGAACAGCGCCGGATCCGGCAGCCGCCTGACTAACGTTTCCATCCGCTGCCGGTAGGCTTGCGGGTCGCTGCACCAATTTCCCTTTTCCATCGACGCAACAGCCAGAACTCCCCGCTTTTGGATTTCATGAAGCATGGCCTGCGCCGGTTGGGTCTTCATCGGCCAGCGCTGCGTCAGCTTTCCCCCGCGGTCGTAAACCAGCGCGCCATTTAAGGCGATCACCGGACAGCGGAAGGCGTACTTCGCAAACAGCGGTTCGACAATTTCCATCGCCCGGCCGCTCGCCAGCACCCATTCAATCCGGCGCGCCGACAGCTTCTTCATATAATCCGCAATCGTCTGATCCAGACAATGATTCGCGTTGCACAGCGTCCCGTCCAGATCCGTCGCAATCAGCTTGATCATCGCCGTGATGCCCCCTTTCATTCCAGAAGAAAATGACGACTGCGCGCCACTTTCTAAATTCTATTTTTTTCCAATTTACGCTTGAAGCTGAGCCAGAATCAGATCGACCATCTCGTCGGCTGCGCCGTATGGGAAATACGTGTTGAACGATTCAAACACAATCCCATATTCCTGCTTGTTGACGGCATAGTAATGAAAGCCGTTGGCATACGCGCACAAAAGCGTCGGTTTGCCATCGTATTCGCGGATCCGTTTGCCCAGCACCGTGTCGATTTCGCACGGCACCGTCACGATTCGGAAGCTGCCGAAATCCACGATCAGACATTCCGGCTCGTAATGCAAATGCGTCTGCGCCAGCTTGTCCTCGACATCGCGCAAATAGCACGCGGTAATCCGGTGCGCCCGGTCGCTGTCCGGATCGAGCGTTTCCAGCTCCGCCTTGAGTTCCCGCTGTTTTTCCAGCAGGTATTCGTTGGTCTGCGGATTGTAGTCGATCGTCATCTTCACTGACCGGACGTCCAGTTTCTCCACGGTCAGCGGATGAGGATGTTTCGGGTCGATGAGCTGGGCCGCGATGCCTTCGCCATAGCGAAGACATTCATTCCAATCCACGCCCTTTTTCATTAACCGCGGACTGACGTCGCCGGCTTCGCCGTTGAAAATCATGACCGGCATGCCCGTCGCTCCCTGCACGCTGCGGCGGAGCACACCGAAGAAATCAGCGGTGATATACAGGTTCTGCGCGCCCAGAATCGTCGGATGACACGCCAGGTTCAGCAGCTGCACCAGCGGCAGACCGCCCGCAGTCCGCAGTGTCAGGATCTCGCAGCGGTCGTTGTATTCCTCGCCGGGCCGGTTGCGGTTGTTATAAAAGCCGTTGATCGTAACCTGATCGAGCGTCGCCTGCGCCTCGCGCAAATGCCGCAGCGCCCATTTCGCGGAATAGATCATTTTATCCTGAATCCGCTCCCAATACTCCAGATCCGGATCCAGTTCTCCGTTCATGCCATGGGACACCACCGGACTGTTATGAGTATGCGAACAGCTGACGCAGATATGCGACACGTCCAAGCCGCAGGCTTCGCTGACCGCCTTGCGGCAGGCGTCGGTAAACTGCTGCTCGGCAATCGCGATATCCAGCGTGAAAAACACCATCGTTTCCCCGGCTTGTAAAATCAGCGTATCCAAAAGCAGATCGTCGCGCAGACCGCAGGCCGTCCGCAGCCCTTCGCCGCTGACCTGTTTCTGCTGCGCCGTCTGGTTGAAACAAAACCGCGCTTCATTGTAGCCTTCCATTTTGCACGGAAGGATGGGATTAATGATTTCCCGTGTATAAGCCGCTTTCATCGTGAACGCCTCCTTGTTTGACTCAACTTTCACTTGGCGAGAGGCGGCGGAAACCGATCCGGCCCGCCGTCCTTCTCCATTTTAAAGCCGATTTCTGCCTGTTTTCCAGTTGACCGCAAGCTCAGCCAATCGTATAGATACTGCTTCCGGCCTGGACCTGACCCTGCGGCTTGCACGCAAGCGCGCCGTCCTTCTTCGTTGCGATGACGATGACGACCGGATCCAGTCCCCGGGTTTTGACAAGCTCCGGATCAAAGCTGCCGATCGCTTCGCCCGCAGCGACGCGCTGACCTTCTTTTACATGGATCGCAAAGCCTTCGCCCTTCATGCCGACGGTGTCCAACCCGATGTGCATTAAGATCTCCTCGCCGTTATCGGTTGTAAAGCCGATTGCGTGCTGCGTGGGGAAGACCATCGCCACCGTGCCGCTGACCGGAGCCGATAACTTTCCATTGGCAGGAATCACGGCCATGCCTTCGCCGACAACCCCGCTGGCAAAGGTCTTGTCGTCGACCTGGCTCAAGGCGATCAGTTCGCCGTCCACCGGAGCGGCCACCGCCGTCGGTTCCGACTTGATCTTTAAGACAGCCTTCTTCTCGGCCTGAATCGCCCGCTCGCTCTTTTCCACATTCTCGTCAAACGGTTTGATATACGTCAGCACCAGCGCGATCACAAACGCCACTGCGTAGCACAGCGCCACGACCGGCATCGTATCGCCGAAGATCGCTAAGGAAATCACTGACGGAGTGGAAACGACATAACCATAGCCCCCTAAGATGGCGCTCAAGGCTCCGCCGACGCCGCTGGCGATGGAAGCCGCCATAAACGGCCACTTGAAGCGAACCAGCACGCCGTACAGACCTGGCTCCGTAATGCCTAAGACTGCGGAGATTCCCGCTGACAGCGCGATTTCTTTGTTGTTTTTATTCTTCAGCCGGAGGAAAGCTCCAAAAGCTGCGCCCGCAACTGCCAGTGCGGAAATCCCGTAGATCGCGATCAGCGGATCCCGGCCATACACTTCCAGGTTGGACAGGATGATCGCCGTCAGGGACAGATGCATGCCGGTGAAGACGATGAACTGACGCGTAAAACCGACGATGAAGCCCGCGACGATCGGTGAGAAGTCAAACAGCCAGTTGACCGCCATTGCGACATAGCTGGACAGGTAGTAGCCGATCGGCCCGGTGATGCCCAGGGCGACAAAGCCCATGATGATAAACACGCAGATCGGTGCGAACAACATCCGCAAGAAATCCGGAATGACCTTGTTGACGCCCTTGTAGACATATTTCAGCACCCAGACCGACAGGATAATCGGAATGACAGATCCGGAATATTTCGCGTAGGTCACCGGGAATCCAAGCAAATGGATCGCCGTGCCGGCATTGTTGATTACCGTCGGATACATCAACATGCCCGCGACCGCCATCGCCATGAACGCGTCCGTGTTGAACTTCTTCGCGCTGGAATTGGCCAGCAAGAACGGCAGGAAGTAGAATGGAACGTCCGATATAATGCTTAAGAACGTATGCATATCGCTGCCGGAGGTCAGTACCTTCATCATCACAAACAGCGAGATGAAGCCCTTTAACAAGCCGCCGCCCAGAATGCACGGCAGACATGGCGCTAAGCAGCCGGCCAGGAAATCCAGGATCGCGCTGAAGCTGAATTTCTTCTTTTCTTCGTTCTTTTCCCCGAAATCATCCGGTACCTCGCCACCCGAGGTCATCGGATATTGTTCGATCATCATTTCATAGATGCGGCCGACTTTCTGGCCGATGATGACCTGCAGCTGGCCTGCTTTCCACTGTGCCCCCAAAACACCCTCGACGTTTTCCAAGGCGTTCACGTCGGCTTTCTTTTCCTCTTTGAGCGTAAAGCGGATGCGGGTGGAACAATGCATCGCCGTGTTGATATTTTCCGTCCCGCCGACCAGCCGGACGATCTCGTCGATCATTTTCTTTTCCTGAGCGTTGCCCTTCATGCGTTCTTCTCCTCGTTTCTGTTTGTTTCTTTTGTTGCCGGCCTTCCCCAATCGCGGCCGTTGGAGCGGATCAGACGGGAATACCAATAGAAGGAATCCTTCGGAATGCGGCGCAGATCCAGCGTTTCCTCGTCTGTCGTGTTGATATAAACCAGACCATAGCGCTTCGCCATCCCGTTGCCGGTGCTTAACAGATCGGTAAACGACCATGGATTATAGCCGATCACCTCGCACCCGTCTTCGATTGCCAGACCAACCTGATAGATCTGATCGCGCAGGAAGGCGATCCGATTCGCATCGTGCACCTGGCCGTCCGGGCCGACCTGTTCGTGCGCGCCCAGTCCGTTTTCCGTGATCATCATCGGCAGACGGTAATGATCCCAGACATACCTTAGCATATACCGCATCGCGACCGGGTCGATTTCCCAGTCCCAGTCCGTCGTTTCAACGTAAGGGTTCGGCGCCAGGGCATATTCACCCGGGAATTTCGGATAGACGAACTGGCCTTTTTTACCTTCTTTATTCAGCGCCAGCTCCAGATAGCTTTCCTCTTTCGGGCAATGCTTCGCGACGTTGGAACGGTAACAGTTGAGGGCGAAGTAATCAATTTTCGCCTGGCCGATCAGTTCCATATCCCCCGGCCGGATATCCGGATCAATGTCGTGCAGCTTCCAATACTGCTTGACAAATCCGCTGTATTCGCGGAACGCATACAAGTCGTTCCAGATTTTTTCCGTCAGTTCTTCGGCGTTCATCGCCGCGATCTGATCCTGCGGCTTGCAGCTTTCCGGGTAAATCGGAACATAGCCCGGCACCGGACCGATCTTGCCGCCCACGACTAATTCATGGCAGGCGATCACAGCCTTGGCATGGCACAGGTTCATGATGTGGTTAATCCGCCACTTGTCTTTTTCCCAATCGGTGCAGCCCTTGTCCAACCCCAGCCACTTGCCATAGACGATCTGCATGTTCTGCTCGTTGATCGACAGCCAGTATTTAACACGGTCGCCGAACGCCTCGAAGCAGACGCGGACGTAGTGATCGAACAGATCGATCACCCGCCGGTCGCGCCAGCCGCCCAGTTCATCCACCCACACCGGCATGTCATAATGGTACAGGGTGACGATCGGCGTAATGTTGTGCGCGAGCAGCTCGTCGATCAAATCGTTGTAAAACTGAATGCCTTCCGGATTGACCTTGCCGTCGGAAGCGGGAATGATCCGCGGCCAGGCGAGTGAAAAGCGGTAAGAGGTGAAGCCGCACTCCGCCATCAGCTGTACGTCTTCTTTCCAGTGGTGGTAATGATCGGCGGCGATTGAATTGTCAGCATAAGGTTTTTTCGTCTTACTGTTGAGGTCGATGATGGCCGGTGTGCGGCCGCCTTCGGCGACCCCGCCTTCAACCTGCCAGGCCGCAGAGGACGCTCCCCACAGAAAGCCCTCCGGAAAAATTGGATCTCGTCCATAGTCCATTGTTTTCTCTCCTTTGCCCCTTCCGCAATGCGGATTGGCGGCGCTTATTGAGAGTCTCCATATTTTCTGACGTAGACGCTGTACAGCACATCCAGCACATAGATCGTTCCATAGGTATAATAGACGGATTTCGCTTCCTGCGACCGGTCGGCGGCGCTCAGATGATAGATCGTATCATAGACGTCGTCGAAGTCATGGCTGCGGTTGAGCGTAAAGAGGATTTTATACGCCGGATTGTCCCGCAGGTAATCGCGCGAAGCAGCGGCGAACAGTCCGGATCCGGAAATCACCAGAAGCAGATCCTCTTTCTGCAAATGCTTTACGAAATCAATATTCTCATACATATCGGAAACCATCCGGATGACCTTGTTCTGAAAGATCATCGAATGCTGGAACTGAGCGACCGAGGTCGCGCCGACGCTGGAGGTCAGAAAGACGACCTCGCGGGCGTCGTGAATCCGTTCGGCCAGCCGCTCGACTTCCGCCGTGTTCATGCGCTGATCCAGCTCGGCGATCATCGCGTTGATTTCCTGCGTCAAGGTTTCGCGGTAGTTCTCCCGTCCGGCATGCTTCTGAAAGCTTGCCCGCTGATCGTCGTACTGGGCGAATTCATCTTTAAACGCGACGAAGTTCTCATATCCGATCGCCTGACAGAACCGGCGGATACTGGAACGGGACACAAAACAGTCGGCGGCCACGTCATAAATATTGAGCCTCGACAATTCATGATAGTGCTCGAGAAAATATTCAGCGAGAATGAAATAGGGATCTCCCTGATTGTTTTCATTCAGCACGTTAAACAAGGAGTTCAGCAAACTGAGCCGATTGATCTTCATACCTAGGTTCCTCTCTGTTCTATTGAATCCTGTTTACCACTGTTGTCGCCTTCATCTTAGCATGCGCTTCCATCGTTTTGGGGTTCAGAAATCGACCCTGAATCTATGCCCGGAAATCCGCTTTTGTTAAAGGAGATCAAGCGCTTACAATCAAATTGGAAAAAGGCCGGGGAAAACAGGTTTCTGCACCCTTGAATGTACGGCAGTTTTTTTATCGTTGTCAACCCGGAAAAAGAAGAAATAAAAGGAAAAAAGCGAAAAAGCAGAAGGCGGGGATGAGCTTTGCGGCCAGCGAAGCGGGATAACGGCAAAAAAAGAACCGCGGCGATCACACCGCAGTCCGTAAAAGGGAATCAATAGAGCCTGCTTTTCGCCTCAGATACAGACAGAAAGCAGGATCATTGGAATTTTTTGTCAGATGAAAGTCAGCGCACTCAGGCTTTGGATCACATCGGCAAGGTCTAAATGTTGTCGATCGGATACATCGGGCGCAGAATCGTGCGGTACCGAATCTTTTCCGTGCGCTGGTTCGTCGCACCGTCGGTCAGTGACATCACGCTGAACTTCGCCAGTTCCTTTAAGCGCGGGTAAATGTAACCCTGCTTGACGATGATCAGATCATAATCAAACAGATTCAGACCGGCCGCGGTATATTGTTGATCCTCCGCGAAAGAAACGGCTTTTTCCGCGATGATCACGTCGATCGCCGTGCCGTCCAGCGTGATCGTCGTGCAGGTGCCGACGGACAGCGTTTCGCCATAATGGTGATGCAGCTCACCGGTCGCTTTGACCGTGCCTTCCAGATGCACCTTCGCCGACAATTCATCCAGATTCGCGCCCAACTCGACGCTGACATGGGTACCCGGCTGTTTGTCTTTCAAAGCCAGAGCGGTTTCCGCATCCGCGATGCAGGCGAATACAACCCGCTTGCCGTGCAGATCTTTCGCGGCCAGGCACTGCTTTAAAATCGTCGTGTTGCAGCCTGGACCGCCGGCGGTGCAGTTATCTCCGGAATCGGTGATGACGACCGGGGATTGAGGATATTCAACCGCCTGTTGGAACGCGTCTTCCGGCTCCAGCGCGTTGCCGGTAAAATGGAACTCCCGGCGCTTGCTCCAGGCAAAGGCCGCGATCTGATCAGCTTTCTCTTCCGCATACGCCCGATCGTTCTCTGTCTGCGGAACGACGATGACGCTGGCGCCGCATTTCGCGTTGTCATGGCGCACATAGCCGATATGATAGGAACAGCACAGAATCCTCGGATCCGCCTCGATTTCATCGAGCAGCTTGTTGATGGAAACCATCGGTTCATCCAGCGAAACACTGCGCTCCCCGCCGACTAAAATCGGAACCTTGCGGTACACCGGATGAATGTCGCGGCGGTTGTTCAGTAAGTCGATAAACAGCTTCGCTACCAGTCGGTGACAATCCGGCCGGTCGGTGTGGGGGGAATGGCGGAAAGTGCGGATAATCTGACAGTTGTCGGCCTGTTCCTGCGACAGATTGCCGTGCGGATCCATGACCATTGCGATCGGCAGGTAAGGTCCGATAAGCTTGCGGATTTCGCGGATGATCGTATGCTCGCCGCTGCCCCCTTCCAATCCGAGGACATTGCTAGCGCCATGCAGGAAGAAAAACATCCCGTCGATCTCGTCGATGTGTTCGCGCACGCCGTTCAGGAATTGTTCAAGAATGAAGTCGAACGCTTCCCGGGTGACGCGGCCCCCAGCCCGGCCGTCTGCGTAAATCGTCGGAATGACTTCGATTCCGGCTTCCTCAAACAAATCGCGGACATACAGCGCGTCGACGACGTCTTCGCCGGTTTTCATCATAAAATCCTGCAGCGCGCACGTTTTTTTCACGCGGGCGTTGGATTCGGCGACAAAGCCGCCAATTAATACTTTCATGTGGTGAACCCCTTTCTTCGTTTATTTACCCCAAGTATACGCATCCTGAAAAAAGAAAGGGGGTCAGAAATTGACCCTCAACTTTTTTCCATAAAAGAAAGAACGGAAAGCTCAGCGCTTTATTTTCAGAACCTTTTGACGGTTGAGCATCAGCGGCTGGTAGTACGCCACGGTATCGCACATCGGCAGCACGTCTTCATGTAAGATAATGCCCAGCTCCTTTTGAATATAAGCCCGGCGTTGGCGGATTGTATCCCACAAAATCGGATCTTCTTTCTCGATCTGACGGCGCAAAGCCTCATCCGCCAAAGCCACGGTGCTTTCCGCTCCGGTTCCCCCATAGCCTTGCATCGACGGGATGATGTCGATCTGAAAAAGCATCCCGCTGGCTAACGGAATCGTGGACCCCGGGGTGATCGGCGAACAGAGCCATTCCTCATCCGCGCTCAAATGTCCCGGATTCAGCGACCAGTGATACTGCGCCTTGGGCAATACCCTTTCGATACACTCGTACAGCTCGCCGCCCAAAAGGCCGACCTTCAGCGTTTCCAGCCATTCCGCGACGGCGGCATAATAGGGCATGGCCAGCTTTTCCAGATAATCCTGCGCGCCTTCCGGCAGCTGCGACGGATCGCTGACGGCATAGCCGGCCCGGCTGGTCAGTCCGCCCTTGTACCCGGTCGTTAACGACAGCTTATCGCCAAGTTGGATTGCCTTGCCGCAAGGATACAGATTTGCTTTTTCAAAGCGGTCGCCGGTGGAAAAGATCGTTACGACGCTCGGGCGCTGCCCTTCGGCGTTCATCAGCGAACCGATTTCCAGCTCGGTCTTTCCCGGGGCTAACGCTTCCATCGCCCTCAGCACGCAGTCGGAAGCCAGCGAAGCGCCGTATTCATAATGGATCAGTTCGTTGGCGTTGTTCGTGATCCGCGCGCCGTTACGCGGATCAATGAACAGTCCCGTGGCGTTGATCAGCCGGCCCCCGGCCTGACGCAAAGCCTCGACGATGAACGACGGCACGTCAAACAGCGTACTGTTTTCCTCCGTCTGGCTGGTGAACAGCTTCCAGCCGGCCACGCCGACCTTCATGCCGGATTCAATCCCGGCCTGCGTGAAAAAATCACAAAGACGGCCGTCATCCGTCATCGGCTGATTCGGCAGTGAGAAAAACGGAACATGCAGCATCGTCGCCGGAATCCGCGAATAGTTGACCATTTTCGTATTTTCATTTCCCAGCAGCAAGACCGCTTGGCCAGTCTTGAACAGCAGCAGCATCGACTCCTCAAAGCGGGTCAGAAAACCGGTTAAATACTCAAAGTTGGAACCATGTTCCAGATCACAGTAAACCGCCAGACAATCAAGCTGATGCTTTGCCATGCGGGCCAGAATTTTATCCCGCCGCTCCCGCATCGTCTGATCGCTCAAGAAGACCGGCTGGCGTTGTTGATGAAACCGCGGGACAGGCGCGCTGTCCCAGATTACTTTTCGTGTCATATTTTTCCTCCCTGAAGATAAACTTATCCAATGCCGGCAGGGCTGGCCAGAACCGGCCGCGGATTTTGTTATTCCGATTATAGCATCCCGACAGAGGCAACGCGGGACAATTTTCGCTCCTGACAAAATTTCATGTTCTCTGCGCCTTTTCCTCACTGCCACGCCGCGTAAAACCGAATCCGCCGGCAGACCGGCAACATTTCCAGCCGTTTTTTTCTCTTTCACACGCTTCTGATCCAGAATTAAGTTTGGTCGGCAAAGAGCCAATGTTGGAAAAAAGATTTGTATTCCCCAACGATTCCCCATACAATAAAAATAGAATTCAATCCTCTGGCTGCGGCCTGCCTCCCGGTTGCGACCCTCAGACGTTTTTTTGAACATACCAGAACAGAAGAAAGCAAAGGGGGATTTGCTTTTTCTCTGAATAAGGGGTGACTTCGATGAAGAAAAATATTCTGATCCGCACAAACTTGCTGGTGTGCCTGATCATCGTGATCGGCTTTTTAATAACGGCCTTCCTGAGTTATCAGATGAATTACACCGTTTCGCTGGATAACATTGAACAGGTTTCCAGTCTTACCTCCGAAGGAATCTATTACCAGCTCACAACATTGTTTACCAAACCGGTCAACATCTCGCTGACCATGGCCAACGACAGCCTGCTTCGCACAACGCTCTTGCAGGAACAGGAAAATCTGGACAGTTCCGAGTATATTGAGACACTGCGCGAGTATCTCAACAGCTATCGGATAAAATACAACTACGATTCCGTTTTTCTCGTTTCATCTGCGACCCATCGCTATTACAATTTTGAAGGTCTGGATCGGACGCTGGAGCCGGAAAATCCGGAAAATGACTGGTATTATGATTCCTTAAGTTTATCTCAGGATTACTGGATCAATGTGGATAACGATGAAGTCGCCGGAGCGAATAATAAGATTACGGTCTTCATTAATTGCAGCATCCAGGAGGATGACGGCACGCTTTTGGGCACGGTCGGCGTCGGCTTGCAGATTGATTCGCTGCAGGCGCTGATTCAGGAATATGAAAATCAATACAATGTTGAAGCCTATCTGGTTGATCAAAACGGCATGATCGAGATCGCATCGCATTATACCGGCTATGAAAAGGTCAATTTCTTTTCACTTTTCGATTATCCGCAGGATATCCGGCAATCGTTATTGATCTGGAATAAAGGCGAAGCCGCCGACAGCTTCTGGACCGCGCAGGATGGACGGCGTTCCGGTGAAGATTACCTGATCACCCGTTATATTCCCGAGCTGGACTGGCATCTGGTCGTCCGGCAGGATACCGGCAAGTTTCTGGCTGAGCTTAGACAGGAGATGCTGCGCTCGGCTTTGATCATCCTGATGATCATCATCTTCATCCTGATCGTCATCACCCGCGTCATCCGCAGCTTTAACCGCCAGATCGTCACGCTGACGCAATCCATGGAGCAGGAAAAACGATCCATCTTCAAAAAGGCGACCGAGGAGTTATTCGACGACATTTACGAACTGGACATTACACGCAACCGGCCGGCGAATGAAGCGACGGTTCAATATTTCATGAGTCTGGGCGCAGAAGCCAACACGCCGTATGACGAAGCATTAAAAATTGTAGCGGAAAAACAGATCAAAGAGGAATACCGGCAGGGTTATATCGACACCTTTAAGCCGGAAAATGTCATCAAGGCGTATGAAGCAGGGCAGGACACGTTAAAATATGAATTCTTGATGTCCACCGGCGGCGATTATTTCTGGATGCGGATCACTGCCCGGATCATTGCACAGAAGAGCGACGGTTCGCTGCACATGCTGACCTACCGCCAAAACATCGACGCTGAAAAACGGCAGGAGAACCGGCTGCAGGAACTGGCGCAGCTGGATGAAATGACCGGACTGCTGACAAAGACAGCCACCCGGCGGCACATCGAACATTTATTGAAAGAGAAACCGGATCAGCTGTACGCTTTCTTCATTCTGGATATTGATACGTTCAAGCAGGCAAATGATCTGTATGGTCATGCTTCGGCGATTCGGTGATAGAAAAATTTGCGGCCGTGCTGCGTGCTCAGTTCCGCGAACAGGATATCATCGGCCGGATCGGCGGCGATGAATTCGCGGTCTTCATTCCAGCGCCGGATATCGCCTGGGTAAAGAACAGAGCTCAGCGGTTGTTAAAAGCGCTGCACTATACGCACATGGCTTTGGGAAACAGCTGGGATGTCAGCGCCAGCATCGGCGTTGCGCTGACGGCGCGGGAAGCACAGGATTTTGAATCGTTATATCAGAAAGCGGACTCCGCCCTCTATATGTCCAAGAAAAACGGCCGCAACAATTACACGTTAAAGCCGTAACGGTGTGCTCAAACAAAGATCCGGGAATTCCCCAGGCGGAATTCCTTTTTCAGATCAGATTATTAAACCTTCCAAGAACAGACGAAACTTTCTCATCCTGTTTGACCCGGCGAGTCCGCAGACCGATTTCTCTGCATCTTTCACTTGCCGCAATTTTCTGACTTCATTTCCTATTCCCTGTGAAACCCTGTATAATGTCCTTAGTGAAAATTCAGCACAGGGAGGCTACCATGGAATCAGCGATTACAATCCTCAATCAAATCATTAAAATGTTCCTGATGATGGCCGTCGGCTATCAGCTGTATCGAAAGAAAACGATCAACGACGACACGACCGCCCGGTTATCCAATATTCTCTTAATGGTCGCTACTCCCTGCACGATTGTGACTTCTTTCAATCAGGAATATTCAGCAGAGAAATTACAAGGATTAATGTTCGCTTTCCTGTTAAGTCTCGCGGTATACGCCGCCAACATCCTCATCGCTCAGCTTCTTTTCAAGCCAGAGGAACGGGTTGAAAAATTCTCGCTGGTGTTTTCCAATGCCGGTTTTCTGGGGATTCCGTTAGTCACCGGCTTATTGGGGATTGAAGCGGTATTCTATCTCGCCCCGTTTATCGTCTGCTTCTATTTGTACGCCTGGACGTATGGCGTTGTTGTGATGTCGGGAAAGAAAGAAAACATCACGCTCAGAAAAATCGTGACGAATCCCTGCATCTGGGCCATGATCCTGGGCGTCGTCATTTTCCTGACAGTGAAACCGTCGCCGCCTTTTATGGAAGCCATAGAGTCGCTGGGATCCCTGAACACGCCGTTGGCCATGTTGGTGTTAGGAGCATATCTGGCAAAAAGTCCGCTCGTCCACATGTTCAAAAACAAAACGGCCTATCGCGTCAGCTTTGCCCGCCTGGCGTTGATCCCCGCGCTTTTATTGGCAGCGTTTTGCTTCATTCCTGAATCCTATGCCACGATCCGCACGGTCATTCTCATTTCTGCCGCGGCTCCCTCCGCGGTGCTGGCTCCGGTTTTTGCCCAGATGTTTGATCAGGATATTACATTAGGCGCACAGATTGTCAGTCTTTCAACACTTCTCAGCTTGTTCACCCTGCCGCTGGTCTTGTTTATCTCGGAAATGATTTGGTAAACGCCGCTGTTTTCGCTAAGCTGGATTCTGGAAATAAATTGAAATCCGGAGAGAGGAATTTTAATGCGAGGAAAGACATTACCCGTCAGGGCATGAATAACGAAACAGGGATGATGACCGCAAAAATGGATAGGGATGAACAAGGGAACATTTCCTGTGTTATTCATATCGGCGATTCTATTGACCAGAATCAGCGTGAAACAAGCAAGAATATAAACTTCATATTATCAAGACATGGAAAAGCCATTTGCGATGGAAAAGAAGCTGGTTTAAGAAAAGGAACTTGTCCTATTTGTAAAAAAGGTTCTGAGCCTGGCATCCTTAATCCGTACGATGAAGCTGTAAGCCTTATCACAGTAGTTGTAAAACGATAAATTGGGCTTGTCCGATAGAAAAATATGAATTTGAAGGGAGGTCATGTTTGTTAAAAAGTTTAAGCTTTTTATCATTCCCATATTATTTTTCATTCTGATAGATCAAACTGTAAAAATAAGGATATCAAGAGGATTCATGCAGTATGAATTCGATATCCTTTCTGGAATCCTCAGGTTTAATCCTGTATTAAATACACGTTTATCTTATTTTGGAAATTTTATTGAACTATTATCAGACTCCTTCGTAACGATTCTTCTAAATGTTTTTGCTTTAGGGATCTTGATATCGGGCTATTTATTGTATAAGAGAAAAATAGAAAATACTAGTTTCCCAGTAAAAATGATACTGATTTTCGGCTTAGCTGGATGCTTGTGCAGTCTGATTGATAAGCTGTTTTGGGGCGGAAGCTTAGATTTTCTACAAATTCCCAACTTCTTTATTTTTGATTTGAAAGACTGTTATATTACGATAGCAGAAATTCTATTTGTTATTCTTGGAATTTTACATCGCCAGGAAATATCAGTGAAAGAGTATCTACGTTTTTGCTGCAATAAGTTTAAATTGTAAAAATCCAGTTTCAAAAATAGATAAATTAGAAGCTGGAGAACTAATTATGGACTATATCGTTAGAAACATAAGACATTCGGAAATCCCAGTTGAATGAGTGGAACAAGGAATCAAATCAGATTTAAACACAAATGGTCAATCAAGCTGACATACAGACAATCGGCTCCGCAAATTGGATAAGCCCAATATTCAGGGAGAAAATCAACTTATTCACCTGATAAAATTAAAATCTGGAGCAAAGTCCAGATTTTTTATTTCATTCCGTTTGTGACAGCCCCATTCGAATCCATTGCTCCCTCGGTGCTTCAGATTCGATCATTTTTTCTTTCAATAATCGGATCATCCTCGCCCTTTCCTGCGGCCTGTCATCTATTAAATTCTGTTTCTGTTCGGGATCCTCGGTCAGATGAAACAGGAAGTCGCCATCCAGCGCGGAATTCTGATCAGTATGACAGGGAATCCGCAACACCGGCATTTGATGGGAAAATTGATTCAGCCGCACAAGCTCCGCGCCGTTTAATTCCTCCCGAGAGAAGAATTCCCGCATGTGCGTCGGCATCAGGGTATATTCCGCCAGCGGCTGGTTATCCGGCGTTCGATTGGCGCGCATATAAAGCCATTCGCCATCCGTAACATTCACATGACCGCCGAAGATTCCAAACAAAACCGCGTCATGAATTTCCCGATCCTGACTCACCACAGGAAGCAGGGAACATCCCGCCATGCCGGCGATTGGCGGAACCGCGAAATAATCCAGCAACGTCGCAGGAATATCCACCGTCTGCGCCAAGGCCGACCGGCGCTGGTTTTCAGGCTGCCCCGGCACATGGATGAAGCAAGGCATATGCACGATCTCATTATACAGCGGAGGTTTGTTCTTCCCCAGCCAGTCATGCTCGCCCAATAAGAAACCATGATCGGTATTCACGATCAGCAACGTATCCTTCCACATCTCATGGTCATCCATAAAATCCAGAATTTTGCCAAGATAGGCGTCGCACATACTGATCAGCGCGGCATATTCCTTGCGCAGATCCTCCAGTTCATCCAGACTCAGCTTACCTGTAAGCGGGCCATAGACCGGCCAGTTCAGCCGCGGCGGCTGCGTCAAACCATATAAATCACGATACCGCTGCGGAACCACAAACGGCTCATGCGGATCAAAGCATTCCACCTGAACGAACCAGTTTTCCCGGTTTCCATGCGACTGGAGAAATTCCAACCCCGCATTTATCGTCTTTATTGAAGAATAATCCTCTTCCCGACGCTGTTTTTGTCGATTCGCGTAATGCTGAACAAAAGAAATGCCGGGTTTCGTTAACGGATGTTGGCGCGGCAGCTTCAGGTCGATATCCCGCGGCTGCCAGCGATCCCCTTCCTGACCGCGGAAGCCTTCCCAGCTGTTATACCGGTTATGATATGTGGCTCCGCCGTCTTCAAAATAATGCGAATGATCCGTGATCAGATGGGTATAGATTCCATGATTCTTTAATTGATCCACAACAGAAATATCAAAGGGTTCCAGCGGTCCCCAGCTGCGGTGAAGAAAGTTCAGCTTTCCGGTATGCAGCTCGCGCCGGGCCGGCATACACGGCATGCTTCCTCCATAAAAATGATCGAAAGTGACGCAGTGTTCTTCCAACCGCTGAAAATTCGGCGCGATCACCCAGTCATTGCCATAGTTCGGCAGGTAACTGCGTGTCAGCGTGTCAAACATGATCATGATTGCCCGCATAATTTACTCCCACAACAGCTTCTTTCTTAAACCTGGGTTTAAAATTTGTTTCCGCCGCAGAAAATCTTCAACCAGATTCAGCGTGTCATAATAACAGATGTGTTCCTCGCTGGAATTCCAATTAAAGAATCCATGATCGCGATCGGGATAGACGACTAATTCGCAGTCATTGCCGACAGCACGCATTCTTTTATGAAATTCCTTAATACTCTCCACAGATACCGCGCGATCCGCTTCCCCTTGTATCAGCAGCGTCACAGGCAGACCTGGGCGAATATATTCCATTGGAGATAACGTCTCTAATTCCGGATCATCAAATTTTGGCATTTTCTTTTTCAAGTCCTTAATCTTCTCCTGTTTGCCGTTAATATTGATTGTATCATCCTCCGACAATCCGTCAAAGGATGAACCCAGGGATGAAAACTGAATTCCCGGATTATATAAAATCATTGCGCAGGGAACGGAGGATTCATCACTTTCATCTAACGAATTGACCATAGCTGCCACACTGGCCATCGCTCCGCCCGCAGAACCACCCGCTACCACAATCCGTTTCCGGTCAATTCCCAATTCTTCCGCATGAGCGATCACATAGCGGAGCGCTGATTTACCGTCAAGCAGACAGTCTTTTACTGTAATTCCCGGCAGCGTCGTCAACCGGTAATCCGGCGTTAACGTTACCATGCCTAAATGAGCGAAGTATTCCGCCTGCATCCGAAAATGACTGGGATTTCCTTTATAGAATCCCCCGCCAAAGTAGAACAGGACGGCTGGACGGCAATCTCCCGCAGCCCAGCTTTCTGGTTTAAAGATGGACATCATCAAATCCTTTTGCGGTGTTTTTTGATAACAGAGAGTTTCCATCATTACATCTGAATAGACGTTTTCCTTAATGACTGGCATATTTATCGCTCCTTACTCACGCTAAGATCCCTGTAAAATATCCGATCGTAGAAAGAATTAGAAACAAACCCATAATCTTTAACGGTGTTACCTTTTTCTTACGAATCAGCCAAAGAGTTCCGCCTAAAGCCGCCATCGTCAGCAAACCAGGATAGACTTTATCGAAAAGCGCTTGAACGTTAATCTCCAATTCTCCGAAAGTGAAAGATAAGCCCGTAGTAACGTTGGCCGTACTGGCCGTTACCGCACCGACGACCAAGATCCCTAGGATTTCAACCGCCGAGATAAAACGATCTTTAATTCCGGATGAAATAATTTGTTCCGCACCGTTGATTCCCATTTGAACGCCAGTTTTGAAAAGCGACCAGGTCAGAGGATAACAAATCAGGAAATACGCGCCGATCAGGAAAAGAACGCCAATGACCGATCCACCATCACTGAGACTGATGGCGATAGAAAGCAGGATGGGGATCAATAACCCCTGAATCAGGGAATCGCCGATCCCTGCAAAGGGCCCGGCCAGTGCGGTTTTCACGCTTTGGATAAGTTCATTGGGAATCTCATCCGTTTTCGCTCTTTCCATTTCCAATCCCAGCACAATCCCCGGCACAATAATTCCGACTGTCGGCTGTGTATTGAAGAATACACAATGATTCTGACATAACTCGATTTGTTTTTCAGGATCATCCGGATACAGTTCTTTGGCCGAGGCGATCATCATGTTGACCATGCCCGGGCCCATCATTCTTTCCATGGTAAAGCAAACGCCGGAACCGAACAGGAAACTCCACATCGTCTTCCGTAAAAAGTGTTTATCCTTACTTAAATTCTGCAACTGAGTCATGCGTTTTCTCCCGCCTTTCCCTGAATCATAAAAATCACATAAGCGATCGCGCCGCCAATAATCGTAATCGTAATGACGTTAAGCCCGACAACTTTAAGTAAAGCGAAACCCAATACGAAGAAGATCAGCTGACTGTTATTCTTCAACAGACTATTTAATAAGATCGCAAAACCCAGTAACGGGATGATTTTAGTAAAAACCCCCAGAATTCCCATGATACTGGCGGGAACTGCGGATACGATGACGTCAATCGCCGCTGAACCAATCAAACACAAGATCGTAATGATTGACATGTTGATCACCAAATTCAGCGCGGTAGGCACTGCAAAATGTGTCCAGTAAGCCTGTTTCAATTTTCCTTTGGCAATCAGATCATCTGCTTTGTGCAGTATAATTTGATTCACATTCATTAATAAGACCTGGAGCATCTGAGCCAGAAAGCTGAATGGAACCGCTAAGGCAATCGCCACTTCCGCATCGCCGCCCTGAAGCAGCGCCAGAGGAATCGCAAACCATTGACTGATGTCAATCGGCGGCATGGATGCGATCCCGCCGACATTCATCGTCCCAATATACATCGCCTGCAATACCGCTCCCACCATAATTCCTTTGGTTACATCCCCCATTACAAGACCGCAGATCATTCCCGCGATCAATGGTCGGCGGAAAATCTGGAAGCCCCAATGTCCAAGCAAAGCATGAGAATTCATAAGCCACCCAAAGAAGCCGAGCAGCAAGGCTTGAAAGATACTCATTAAGTTCTCCTCCTCTTATAGTTTGTTAAATTTTTGTTGGATTCGTTCACGGATTTCAGACCATTCAGTCCGCGCCGAATTGGGAATCATCTGCAGCCATATCCGGACACCCGCTTCTGTCAGTTGTTCGACAGCTGTGAATTCATCCCTCGTGAAATAAGTTGCCGGTACGATCTCTACGCAAACTCCCGCATTTTTCCGTTGGGATAAAGATGCAATATTTAAATCTTTATTCAATTCAGGAATTCTTTGAATTAATTCGACCATGGGTACCGGAGTCTTCATTAAAATTAATGTCTTCACGGCATTGTTCAGCGCTTCTTTTACTTTATCGACGCCTTCGTTTAAAGTATAGACCGCGGCCTTCATGGTTTTCGGGACAGCCATCGTAAAAATTCTTTTTAACAGTGCATTTTCGGCAGTGGCATCGTCGATAACGATAATCTCCTGTATATCGTAGGTCTTGACGATTTGAGTCATACATTGTCCGTGGATCAGCCGTTCATCGCTGCGAATGAGTTGAATCATAGAGAGTCCTCCTGTTTGTTTTCAGCAAATTTTGTAAGCGCTCGCTTTGCTTAATTCCAGTTTATATTTCAATCAGGACCACCGTCAAGATCATTCCGGAAAGGGATTTTTTAAATTGTAATATTTATCAATTTAATTTATACTTCTAATATAATCGTGCATTCAAAATCAAAATTATCCATATTTTATCATCTGAAGGAAGAATAGCTATGATTAACGTTATATTAGCCGGTAAGTTTGCGATTGATTCTCCGGCATTGCCGGCAGGCTCGTTTAATATCATCGCAAGGGTATCAAATTTCATCGACGCAAAAGAAAAGGTTCAGGAATACATTCCGGATTATTTAATCGCGGAACTGGATCTGGTCAACGGCACTGCCTGGGATTTGTTATATCTGATTCAAAAGCAATCGTTGCCGACACGTTTTGTTCTGATTCATAATGATTTAACCTATCCCACTGTTCGTCGGGCTTTCCGCAGCGGGGTGTGGGATTACCTGCCGGATTGGGATCCTGCTCTTTTGAATCTGCCCGCGATTCCCATGATTGGCCGGGAATCCGATCCGCGTTTAGGTTTGCAGCAGTTATTGGGTTTGATCAAAGATGGGCAGCTACGGCCTTCTGCGGCCGCTGACGCACAAATTTCAGCCGCTCTTGCCAGTTATCCCGCTGCCTATCACATGATTTATTTCCGAATTGACAACATTCATCAAGCCTATGCCAAAATCATCAAAAACCGACGGCAATTCCGCAATTCTTTGCAAAATCTAATTGCGCAGACGCTTACGATGAAACATCAGCTTTTATTTATTAAGAATCACTCCGGCCTTTTCCTGGTTTCTGATCAGGATATAGACGGGCTGCCCGAACAACTGACAGCTTTGCAGAAAAAACTTGCAGAAACAACGTCCCTGACGCTTTCTTTCACTATGTCTGAAGTCTGCACCAGCTTAAATGGCTTCGCTCAGAAGATGATTCAACTCATCGACAATCATGAAACATGTTTTTTTAAGCAGCCCGGAATCTTTTTGAAGCCTTCTGAAATTATTGCTTTTCGGTCGCTCCAGCAATTCAATCCTGTCTATCAGAAGGAACGTTTCCAGCAAATTCAGGAAATAACATTGGAAAATCTTACAGATGTCAAAGAATCAGCGATCCGCTATTTTATAAAGCATCATATTTATCCACATGATATTCAGGAATTTTTTATTACTTTATTTACCAAGATTCGTTATCTAGGCTTGCAGAGAGGATTTCGTGATTTCCGTGATTTCTCACAGTTAATCCTGACGATCCAGTTTTGCGAATATCTTGAAGATCTGAAGGTCATTTTAGATGAAGCTGTACGTACAATTTTCCGATGGATTCAGGAAAATGGAAATTATCAATACTCAAAAATTGTAAGAGAAACTTTAATTTTTCTGCAAACTCATTATACGCAGTCTCTGACCTTGACCCAGCTGGCGGACTTTCAAAGTGTAAGCGAAGCTCATTTAGCCCGAACCTTTCAAAAAGAAGTCGGGATATCTGTTATGGCCATGCTAAGAAAAATTCGTTTGGAACATGCCGTTTATCTATTGGAAAACACACAGGAAAAAATAAAAACAATCGCCGTTCAGTGCGGCTATACAGATAGCTTATATTTCAGCCGGATTTTTCATCAAGCAACCGGACTTTCGCCAATTCAGTACCGGAAACAGAATCGAACAGACAAATAAAAAAGATCTGGATATTTTCCAGATCTGATCATTGAAAGGGGTATTTGCATTTTTATTCCATAACAAGTATGCTGAAGCCATTTTATCTATCTAATTTTCTTTCATTCTTGCCGTCAAATGATCGTAAAGGCGTGACGGATAAATCACATTTTCCAATCCTGTCACCCGGTATTCCTTATCGGGTCTTAATGTGATCGTCGAATCGGCGACAATTTCGACAAATTCATCCAGCGTTAAGCTCGGATCCATCTGCAGGGCCAGCGCGTAAAAACCAGCCAGGGTGGATATCGTACCATAGTTTACATCCAAACGGCTCGGATAGTAAACATAGTTTTCTTCTCCCGGAAAAGCCAGGACCCGGTTGGCATAAGGAAGATACAACACATGATCTGGAGTTTCCCCGGCCTTATCGAAATAGTAGGAATTCACATCATCCAGCGGGGCATACGGAATTTTAGCCAGCGTGGTGAAGTAATGACCATTAAAGTAGGGCATTCTGGTAAACACTTCGATCCCCGCTTGTTTCAATTCCTCGACTTTCGTCTGATATGCATCATAAGCGCTGTCCTGATTGTTCATATCCGAGAAAATAAGAATCATCCGGATCGGATCTTTTTTCAGGGTTTTGTTATATTCCAACAAGGAATCCAGATTTTCAAGGATGGAGGAAAGGTCTTGCTTCCCCTTTTCATCATATCCTGAATTGACGATATAAGCGATTGAAGCCTCCGGGGCATACCCCAGCGACTTTCCCGCCAGATTGGACAACATTGCGCCGCTTCCAAGCGTACTGATCAAATTTTGAGATAAGGGATCTTCGTTCCCATAAAAGAGTTTCAAATTATCTTTGTATTCAGGATGATCAACGTAAAGCTGTGGTCCGATGATCGCGATTCCCACGCCTTTTCCAGTGATTCCATTTTCATGGAAAAGCGCTGCGCCTAACGGTTTGCCCCAGGCTTGTTTCCAAAATTGCTCAATGTCCAGGTTCGTCAACGTATCCGGCCATTTTGTACTTGCGGTAAACATCGTTTCATTCGCAAGCTCGGATAACGTCAGCGAAGATAAATCCAGCTTTGAAAGATCTTTCGCTGTAAAATTATAAAAATAAAAATTTTGGGATGTCTTAATCTGATAATCGGATAGACTTGGGTTTGACAGGTTCTTATCCGGCCTGGATTCCAGAAATTTTTCCATTTCCTTTCCCGCTGAGGTCCCATGAATTCCCGGTTTCAGACGACCTTCGCTAAAACAGCCGCTCAAACACACTATCAATAACAGACCCATGATCAAAACTTTCTTCATTTCCGATCCCTCCTTATCCATTTCTATCTCAATCATACTCCAAATTTCAAACAATCGGAAACAAGGATTATCAATTTAATTCAATGACAGTTTTTCAAGCCTCCAAACTTGCGGCCTAAAATAAAAAAGACCTGCGCAGACACGCTGTCCGCTCAGATCTTCTGATTTCATAATGGCGCTATTCGATCGTTTCCCGCCAGATGTTTGCGCCCAAGGCCCGCAGCTTGCCATCCAGATCATCGTAGCCTCGTTCGATGTGATAAATTTCATGAATCTCCGTCACGCCTTCCGCTAGCAAGCCCGCCACTACCAGACTGGCGCCGCAGCGCAGATCCGTTGCAGTAACCCGATCGCCATAGAGCGGCGTGATTCCTTCGATCGTACAGCTGCCCTGACCGACGCTGATATCCGCGCCCATCCGCTGCAGTTCGATACAATGTTTAAACCGTTCCGGATATATCGTTTCCTTGATCGTCGACTTGCCTTCCGCCTGCGTCAGCAACGCCGATAACGGCTGCTGCAAATCCGTCGCAAAGCCGGGATACGGCAGCGTCTTGATATCCACGCCCTGCAGCTTCCCACCGCCGCGGATCGTCACGCTGTCGACATCGACTTCCATATCCACGCCCATTTCCTGCAGCTTTGACAACAACGATTCCAGATGCTGCGGAATAATGTTGGTAATCTTCATTTCCTTGGCCGCCGCGGCCGCCATGATAATAAACGTACCCGCTTCAATCCGGTCCGGGATAATCTCATGGAAGCAGCCGGATAAATAATCTACGCCGTCAATCGTGATCACATTCGTCCCCGCGCCGCGGATATGCGCGCCCATCTTGTTTAAAAGCGTCGCAACGTCAATGATTTCCGGCTCCTTCGCCGCGTTTTCAATCGTCGTGCGGCCCTTTGCGTACACCGCCGCCATCATGATGTTGATCGTCGCGCCGACCGAAGAAATATCCAGGAAGATCTTTGTTCCGATCAATTCTTCCGCTTCGATCGTGTAACACCCTTTCTGATAGTCGACCTTCGCCCCCAGCGCTTCAAAGCCCTTGAGATGCAGATCAATCGGCCGCGGCCCCAGATAACAGCCGCCCGACATTTTAATTTTCACATGCTTGTATTTGCCTAACAAGGCTCCCATGAAATAATAGGAAGCCCGCAGCTTCGTAACCGCCGGATGTTCCAGCGGGCAGTTGATCATCTCCGTCGGATCGATGATCAGATGCCCCCGATCCTTATGCACCACCGCGACGTTCAATTCCTCTAACAAGGTCGATAACGACTCCACGTCCGCGATATCCGGAACGCCGCAGATCGTCACCGGGCCGTTAGCCAGAATGGAGGCCGGGATTAAAGCCACCGTCGCGTTCTTCGCCCCGCTGATTCTGACCTCTCCGTTCAGCTGATGACCGCCTTCAATCTTAAATACTTCTTCCATCGGTTGGGCTCCTTTCATTGCACTATCATACTATTAAGTTTGGCTGAAAACGTGATTGTTCCCTGATTCAATGAACGCGGAAACCTTACTCGCAATACAGCTGACGAATCTCCGCTTCCCATTGATCCATCAGTTTCTGCAGCTTCTTTTTGTTATTCTTTCTGCCCATCCAGGAAAAGCTGGCGATGGCCAGTTTTTTCTCCATGCTGGACGGCAGGAATTCCTCGCTGTACGTCACCTGACAACGATCCTCGCCCAGCGCGGCGCATCGGGTGTCAATCACCTGCGTACCGTCAAACATATCGATCCGCAGCTGGACATGACCCGGCTTGTCGTATACCGCGACCTGCGCCTTGCCGACCCGCTGCTTCCTTTCTGAAACCAGAACCTTCTTATCATATTTCATGCCCTCATGAATCCGGGCGATTGTCAATTTCTTATCGGTTTCGATCTGAATATCCTGCGCAATCCGCCGTGCCATGAAATTGAAAAACTGCACGGCAGAACAGGGAAACTCGTGCTGTATCTGCATAAACCTCATCCTTACCTTATCCGTACCTATTATACCGTGAACTCCCCGGCATTGCCACAATTTCCAAGTCCTTACCGGCAGTTTTCGCTTTCCTGAACTTTCCTTTCCCGCGCCGTTTATCCCAAAACTTCCGGCAGGCGCTTTGATCAACATAAATAAGGATCGCTTTTTCTCGATCAAACTGACGTTGGAAAACCGAACGGAATGTTCCGCTCTCCCACTGCGCTTCCACTCTGTTTCATTTCTTCCGGTACTTCATGCTATAATAGAGATAACAATCCACCGCAAGGCAAAGAATAATGTAGGACAGACAAAGCCATCGCCGCTTTTCCAGCCGAAACGAAATCACAATTCTGATTAAGACTTCCGGGAGAAAATGAACCATGGATAAACGCAGACACCGAAAAACTCACACTCTGGCGCAATTTTTACGGCGCTATTTTCTGACGACCGCTTTGGGTGTACTCGCGCTTTTGGGGAGTGCTGTGCTCCTGTTTCTGCTGGGACTTCAGGCTGGATGGTACACGCGGCTCAATCACAATGAGAAACAGGCCCAGGAACTGATCGGTAAAATTCAGCGGCAGGATTTCTTTGATCCGGCTGAGGTTGGCGATGGTCTTGATTATGTGCTGTTCAGTCATGAACAGCTGGCAGATACTTCGTTGTCCCCGGACAGCGCGCTGACTGATTTTTCTCTCTATACCGGCAGCTACACCGGCAAGATCGGCACGCAAACCTGGTTCCGCACCGACCTGCGGGCGGAAGTCGTCATCCTCTTATTCCGCTATGAAATCCGCCCCGCCCTCCCGGCACTCGCCGCGCTGATCCCCAACTTGCAGGGGCCGTTGATCGGCGCACTCGGCTTGTCGCTCTTTCTGTACCTGTTGACGACGGCCAATCACTACGGGCGGAAACTTGTACAGGCTTTGAACACGTTGGAAGAATCCGCAACGCAGATCGCTTCCGGCAATCTTGATTTTGAAATTCAGGATACCGCGTTCACCGAGTTCAATCAGGCGTTGAATTCCGTTGATACGATGCGCTCCGCACTGAAGGATTCCCAGATCCAGCAATGGGATATGCAAAATCAGCGGGAGATCCAGATCACCGTGCTGGCGCACGATTTAAAGACGCCGCTGGCTAAAATCCAAACCGACGCCGAACTTTTGCAAAAGGAAGCCCGGTCAGCAAGGCATCGTCTGGAAGCCATCAATCGCCATGTCGGTCAGCTTCGTCAGGTTGTATTTCAGCTGCAGCAGGCAGCGTGCAGCCAGAATCAGGCGGAACAGCCCCGCGTCACCGCTATCGACGCGCTGGTCCGGCGCTGCATGAAGGAAGTATCCGGATTGTGCCGCAATAAAGCGATCACATTGACGGTATTCTGTCCGCCTTTCCAGGCCCGAATCCATGCGGAAACGCTGCGCCGGGCGCTGATCAATCTGCTTGATAACGCAATCCGCTACTGCCCCTCAGGCAAGACGGTTCAGCTGATGGGCCAGATTACGGAAACCTGCTGGATCCTGAAAGTCAGCGACGAAGGTCCCGGTTTTCACGCGGAAAGCCTGAATCATATCGGCGAGCCATTCTACCGTTATGAATCAGCCCGCAGCAGTCATGGCCATGCGGGTCTGGGCTTATATACCGTTTCGCAGGCAATGCAGATTGAAGGTGGCCGCATGATTCCCGGCAACGTTCCGGATGGCAGCGGCGCTCAGGTAATTCTGCAATTTCCATTATCGACGCTGGCTGATGTAAATGAAGCGGCCGCAAATTCAGATTAAACGTCAAGTTGAAACTGGAATTCGCAAAAAAAGACAATATCATTTTCGATGACCTTTACCAAAGACGAATTGGATTCACCCTGGCTTGCCGGCTGCTATTAAACCTTGAACTCAAAGCTGAAGCCGAAGCCTTTGACCTCATGCGTATCGTTGGCAATCACAAACGCTTCCCTGTCGATCGCCGTCACCATTTCCATCAATGCCGGATACTGATTTTTCGTGATGACGACCAGGATGATCTTCCGCTTTTCACAGGTAAAGCCGCCCTGCGCTTCGATCAGCGTCGTGCCGCGTTCCAGTTCGGAATGAATCCGTTCAATGATCTGTTCATATTGATCGGAGATGATCTGAATCGCTTTGGCCTGCTGGCCGCCGAACATCAGCACCTTATCAATCGCCACGGAAGAAGCCCAGACGGAAACAAAGCCGACCAGCACCGCTTCCAGGCCATAGGTAAATGCGCCCAGCAGCACGGTCAGCGCATCGGTGATCAACACCAGCTTGGCAATTTCAATGTGCGTCAGCTTATGGACGATCAGCGGCGGAATATCCATGCCGCCAGTACTCGCTCCGGTTCGTAACGCCATCCCCACGCCGGTACCGCCTAAGAGTCCGCCATACAGGGAAGCCAGAATTGGATCAAGATCCAGCACCGGCACCCGGCCGCTGAAAAACGTCAGAAACACCGGATAGATCAACGAACTCAAAATGGTCTTCATCGCGAAGTCTTTTCCCAGAAAACAGGCTCCGACGATAAACAACCCGACGACCAGCAGATTGACCATCAGCGTAACTGGCAGCGGAATCAACGGCTGCAGCGCAACCGCCACGCCGGCGACGCCGCCTGACAAGATATCATAGGGCAGGATGAACATACTGACGGCCAGCGCCAGCACCGCATTGCCCGCCACAACCCAGACAATATCCTTCCCCTTTTGTTTTAACGATTTCATAAGCGACCTCCTCGTTGACAATTCATCCTTCTTATTATAAGCTTTCCCCCGGCATAAAAAAAAGAAAACCCGCAGATTTCTCCGCCGGTTTTCGAGGATCTCAGTTTTTAAACGATTACGCCTTGTTTGCGGAACCGAACTGGTTCATCATTTCGATGACCTTCTTGGTGATCGCTTCTGCGCCTGGTTTCAGCAATTTACGCGGATCATAGCCCTTGCCGGCCAGATCTTTGCCTTCTTCAATGTACTTCCGGGTTGCGGCTGCGAAAACCAGCTGCAGTTCGGTGTTGACGTTGATCTTGGAAACGCCCAGGGAGATTGCCTTGGCAACCTGATCCGCCGGGATGCCGCTGCCGCCGTGCAGAACTAACGGTTTTCCATTGGTGGAAGCCTGGATTTCAGCCAGACGGTCAAAGTTCAGACCCTGCCAGTCAGCCGGATATTTGCCATGAATGTTGCCGATGCCCGCAGCCAGGAAATCAACGCCCAGCGCCGCGATGTTCGCGCATTCCTGCGGATCTGCCAATTCGCCCATGCTGGCAACGCCGTCTTCTTCGCCGCCGATGCCGCCGACTTCACATTCAACGGAAATGCCCTTCGAATGAGCCAGTTCCAGAATTTCTTTCGACTTCGCAACATTTTCTTCGAAATCGTAATGCGAACCGTCAAACATGACAGAAGTGAATCCCGCTTCAATGCAGGCCTTGGCTCCTTCAAATGAACCATGATCCAGATGCAGAGCAACTGGAACGGTGATGCCCATGGAGTCATGAATTTCTCTGACCATGGCGACAACATTCTTGAATCCAGCCATATACTTGCCAGCGCCTTCCGAAACGCCTAACATGACTGGTGACTTGGCTTCTTCAGCTGCGGCCAGGATGGATTTAATCCATTCCATGTTATTGATGTTGAATGCGCCTACTGCATAATGACCTTCATGCGCTTTTTCGATCATTTCTTTTGCGGAAACTAATGCCATAAATGTATCCTCCTATTTTCTACGCCCTTATTCTACTCCATTTTTTATAATTTGAGAAGTCTGCAACCGCGCTTTTGCATTAAAAAGAACACATCCCGAACAATCCTCAGATTTCAGTCAAAAATGCTGATCTGCCACTTTGTGAGAAAATTTGAAGAAAGCACAGATTTTAAATCTCCGATGCCAAGATTCGCTCTCAAAACAAAATACTTTGAAAAAAAAGAGGATAATTTTACCCATTTTTGGTTAACTTATGAAGAATTATTAACTTTTTTGTGTATAATACTATTGTCAGGGTGTAATATAAAGAGGGTTTACAAGTAAGGATTACCGATTTCATTTTATCACCTGCTTTAGTGATTTTTTTACTTAACTTCACTAAAAAAATGATTGTCATAGTAGAAATTGTTGGATATAATTCCAACCGGAGGAATAGTATGAATAAAAGTTCAGAAATTTACGACATCGCTTGGGATCTCGCTTCGATCGTAGACAACCTGGATGATTCCGTCCTTAACGTAATTCGAAAAGGGACGCAAGGGATAGATCCGAATGCTTCCGCATCGCTGGATCTGGCCTGCACAATGCTGAATAAGAACATCGAACAGCTGAAAAGCTTAGTTGCATCCCTGGAAGAAATTACTTTCAGTCTGGAAGAAGAACTGGAAAAAAGAGGACCGAACGAGAAAGAGAACTCCTCAACACCGGCAAATTTATCGTAAACTAAGAGAACTGTCAGAGCATTCAAGCTTTGCGACGGTTCTTTTTATTTTAGGTAAAAGAGGGAACGTGCAGATCCGCAGATTTTCAATAGGGAAGATAACGATGTTTGAACAGGACTCTTTTTCGATCTTCCGCTCAACCGTTTTTTGTGCAGGGGGGAGCGGCATTGACTTCACTGTCATCTTCATGAAGAGCGCGGTTGTTTTTTCAGTGAAGGAACTGAAAATAGTTTGATCAGCTTCTTTGCCGCTGCGGACTCAGGATTCAGCCTGGGTACTTGCCAATCGGACTGAATTTCATTATAGTTATAGCCAAATTAACAGGAGGATTTCATCATGCAATCACCGCAGGAGATTATGATCATCCGTCAGCTGGACCGCGATTTGGCGCTGGCCGGCGACCGGCTGCACAGCCGCCAGATTTACCAACGCACCCTTTGGATACCGGATGAAGAACATCGTCAGGCTCTGGCCGAGACCTTAGACCAGCTGCGCTATCGTGTCGATCAGCTGACAGACGACAATGAAGCCTCGCATTTTTTTATCCACCATTTCCATGACGTTCTTGATTTTCTGACTTGGGAAGCGGAAGATTTCTGGACGCATCCGCAGGTTCAACTGGGTGAAATCCAACATGCGTTAAAGCAGCTGTGGTCCGTGGATCAGCGGCGACGCAGTCTGCGCATCGCTATTTTAGGCGATCAATGGGCTGCGCTGCCCGCTTGCCTGCAGGCTCTGGAACGCCGGTTCCCCGATTTTGACGAAAAGGATCTGCCGGTCATCTTATCCCGCAGCGCTGCGCTCAAACGCCAGGCCGAACAGATTATCCCTCAGCTGGACGCCCAGGAAGTGGAAGTCAAGCATCGTCTGAGCGAAGGCGTCCAGGCGCTGTCCCGCTGGATTGACCTGCTGCGCGAGGCCGGTGTCAATGAAGGTCAGGAAATCAAAGACGAGGATCAACGCCTGAACACGGATCCGGAAAGTTACCGGCGCACGCTGGCCATGAAGCTGGGTGTCGATCTGGAAGATCTGCTTTCCTGGTATAAAGATGAAATTGAAGCGACGCGGGCCAACGTCTTCGCGATTGCCAACCGGTTAAGCGATACGCCGGTGACGACGATGACTCAGGTTCGAGCACTGCTGGACGAAAAGGCCGGGGCTTGCGAAAGCGCTGAGGAAATGTTCCGCCGCGGTCATGAATATCTGGCCCGCGTCAAAGCGGTCAGCAAGCAGAAACTGTGGCATCCGATTGATGAAATTTGCGATCTGACCGGAGTGCCGGAGGAACTCAGAGAATCCTTCCCGTGGGGTGGTTACATGGACGGCTGTCCGTACGAACGTCCGCTGCACGGCCGGATGTTCTTAAATGAAACCAACTACACCGCCGTCAGCGACGGCTGGATTAAGGTCAATACGATTCATGAAGCCTATTTCGGCCATCACATCCAGTTTTTGCGGGTCAACAGCGATCCGCTGCCGGAAACGATGCGCCGCGGGCCAAAGGCTGACCCGCTGATCGAAGGCACAGCGCACCGCAGCGAGCACGTTTACGAATCAATCTTTGCGGAAGATCCTTACTTTCCGCTGTTCACAGCTTACCGCCGGCACCATACGTCAGTGCGGATTCAGGCTGATCTGATGCTGCGGTGGGAAAACCGCACGATCGGTGAAGTCGTTGAATTATACCGGCGGGAACTGGGCTTTGATGCGAAGACCGCACGCGGTCAGGTTCTGGCTCAGGAAGACATGTTCGGTTATTTCACCTGTTACTGCTATGGTCTGAAAAAGATCGAACAGCTGGAAAAGGAACTGGGGCTGCCGGCGGATGAGATGACCCGGCGGTTATTTGAAGCGGGACAGATCAGTATGGAAAGCTTGCGCCTGTTGTTAACCTGCAGCGAGCAAGCCCGCTGGTCAATTCTGCACGACTATCCAAGCCTTTACCGGTTTGCGTAGGATCATCATTAAGAGGCGAGGAATCCGCAATGATAAAAGCACTGTTTTTTGATCTGGACGGCACGTTGTTAACCTCTGAGAAAACATTGGCGCGTTCCACATGGGAAGCGCTGCAGGCTTGCCGCAAGAAAGGTATTTCCCTGTTCATCGCCACGGCCCGGGCGCCGCTGCTGGAAACAATGCTCGGCTGGACGGAAATCGAACTGAACTTATTTGACGGCGGAATTTATTGCAACGGCGCCTGCGAAAAGCTGCATGGGCAGACACGATACACGTTTCTGCCCGCCGCAATCGTCGCCAGCTGCGTGAAAGCCGTTCAAGCAGTCCCTGAACTGCATCTTGCGCTGCAGCTGAAGGATGAATTCCACGCCTTCAATGAACCGTTAGCCGACTTTGCCTATCCGTTATGGGGCATTGATCCGCGCCTCTGCGTTTTGCTGGGGCCGGAAGTGGTTAGACAAACGGTGAAAATTCTGATTTACTTTGAAAATCTTGTTGATTCCGTCACTGCTCTGTCCTTGTCGCTGACAGATCGCTGCCGCGCGATGAGCGTGAATCAGGCGAACGTCTATCTGACCGATCAGGGCAAGGTGCTGCAAATCACAAATCGCCAGGCAAGCAAATTCAAAAGTATTGATCACCTGCGCTGCCTGCTGAATCTGAAACCGGAAGAAATCGCGGTGTTCGGCGATGATTGGAATGATCTGGAAATGTTGACCCGCTTTCCTAACAGCGTCGGCATGGGGAATGCCGATCCGAAATTGCTCAGTCAGGTCCGTTATCAAACGCAAAGCAACGATAAAGATGGAATTGCCTACGCCATGCATACGCTCCTGGGGTTGATCTGAATCGGTATCCATGAAAGAAAATCAGTTAGTTCTATCCTGTTTTTAAGAGAACGGCACGGAAGCTCCTGCCGAGCAGGTTACAACAACTCAGCGAAGCCGCAAAGACGTCAGGAATCATAAATATTGAAATCAACAATTTGTGGCAATGAATGAAGCTGGGATGTCGCTATTCATTTAGGCGGAAGAAAAAAGAGATCCTGATCCGCTTTGAATGTCCGATAGATTCAGAGTCCGGGATGTTCTCGCAGATTTAGAAAACACCCTGTTCTTATTGATCACTCCCTGAAGCACGCTGAGCATCAACCTGTTCCGCTTTCTCATTTTCAACCCTTCCCTTGGACCCGAGGCCCTTTTGCCTATCTTACGGATTCCTGTCTGTCTTTCTGCTTCCTCCTTAAGAAATGGGAACCCGGGGAAAAAATATTTTTTTATTTGTTTGACATCGGGCTAAAACCTGTTATACTGAAGAAGTAATATTAAGCAATAGCTATGATCGCGTAACGGGATTGTAATTATCACTCAATGTACAAAAATCCCTGAAGTTATGCGATTTTTTATACCTTGAGTAGCTTCTTATTCCCACTAAAGGAGGTACTTAAAATGAGTACAGGAAAAGTAAAATGGTTTAACGGCGACAAGGGCTACGGATTCATCACGGATGATCAGGGCCAGGGCGATATCTTCGTTCATTTCTCAGGCATCAACGGCAGCGGCTACAAGTCACTGGAAGAAGGCCAGAAGGTTTCCTTCGAGATTGAAAACGATGCTCGCAGCAACAAGTCCCGCGCTGTTAACGTCACAGTTCTCTAAAAAACTGAAAAACCCGAAAGGGTTTTTTTCTATGTTCTCACTGACAGTTTCGTCAGTTTTCCAGTCCTGCCTGCCCCTCAGATCGTCCTGTTTTAAACGCTTCGCAGAACCTTCCTATTTTACCATTTCTTCAATGGCATTCTCGATCTCTTTCTGATATAATATGAAATTGAGTTTTTAAGGGGTATAGACTATGAAAAGACTGGCTTTCGATAACGAAAAATATGTGCAGATGCAGTCTGCCAAAATTAAAGAACGCATCAAACAATTTGATAACAAGCTTTATCTGGAGTTCGGCGGCAAGCTCTTTGACGATTACCATGCCTCCCGCGTACTCCCGGGATTTCAGCCGGACAGTAAAATAAAAATGTTGATGGAGCTTCGGGAATCTGTCGAGATCGTCATCGTCATCAATGCGACGGACATTGAGAAAAACAAAGTCCGCAGCGACTTGGGGATTACCTACGATCTGGATGTCTTACGTTTGATCGACGCCTTCCGCAGCATTGACCTGTATGTCGGCAGCGTCGTCATCGCACAGTACGCCGGCCAGATCACCGCAAATCTGTTTAAGAAGAAACTGGAAAATCTCGGTATCAACGTCGTTCTGCATTATCCGATCCCCGGCTATCCAAGCAATGTTTCCTACATTGTTTCCGACGAAGGCTATGGCAAGAATGAATACATCGAAACCACCCGTGAACTGATCGTCGTCACCGCCCCGGGACCCGGCAGCGGCAAAATGGCAACCTGCCTGTCGCAGTTGTATCATGATTACAAGCGAGGCATCAAAGCCGGCTATGCCAAATTTGAAACTTTCCCGATCTGGAATCTGCCGTTAAAGCACCCGGTCAATCTGGCCTATGAAGCGGCGACGGCGGATCTCAACGACGTCAACATGATCGACCCGTTCCACCTTGAAGCGTATGGCGAAACTGCGGTGAACTACAACCGCGATGTGGAGGTATTCCCGGTCTTGAATACTTTATTTGAAAAGATTGCGGGCGTATCCCCGTACAAATCGCCGACCGATATGGGCGTCAATATGGTCGGCAACTGCATCATCGACGATGAAGCGGCGCGCCGGGCCAGCGAAGATGAAATTCTGCGGCGCTACTATCAAGCGCTGTGCGATTACCGCCGCGATCTGGCAACGGAAGAATCCGTTCAGAAAATCGAACTGATCATGAACCAGGCCGGGATTGTAAAGGAAGACCGCAAGGTGGTTACCGCCGCCTTAAATAAAGCCGCGGAAACCGAAGCGCCGGCCGTGGCCATCGAACTGAACGATGGACGGATCATCACTGGAAAAACTTCCAATTTGTTAGGCGCCTCCAGCGCCGCACTGCTGAATGCGTTAAAGGAAATCGGCGGCATCAACGACAATATCCCGCTGATCTCCCCGAATGTCATCGAACCGATTCAGAAGCTGAAAGTCGAGCATCTCGGCAATCATAACCCGCGCCTGCATACCGATGAGATCCTGATCGCCCTGGCGATTGCCGCGACGAATAATCCGGTATCCCATCTGGCGATGCAGCAGCTGAAAAAGCTGAAGGACTGCGAAGTTCATTCCACCGTGCTGCTTTCGGAAGTCGATTCGTCGACATTCAAAAAGCTGGGCATGAATCTGACATGCGAGCCGGTGTATCAGAAGAAAAGATTGTATAATCGTTAACAAAAGCTGCGACACAAAGATTCATCCGAGTCTTCTGTGCCGCAGCTTTTCATTTGCATTTTTATTTTAACTGGAAACTTTATTCATCCTCTGCTCATTCTCCAACAAGCACCCGCCGGGTGCTTTCTTCCACGGCAAAAAGGTTATCCAGCACTTATTGAAGCGGAAATCAACGCGACCGCTTCCAAAATATTGGACACGACCGGCTTGCCGGAAGTGACAAGAAGCCTGCGGCTTTGGTGGCCGCGGTCGATCAGAATGCAATCCCAGCCTAACGCTTCCGCAACCTCCGCGTCATGCAGGGAATCCCCGATCATGATCATTTCCCGATCCGGCTGCGGATTTTTCTTCAGCCACGCCTGGGCGGCGCTCAGCTTCTCCCGGGCATAGATATCGGAAATTCCGATCAGATCGCTGAACCAGTCCGTACATCCGCATTGTTCTGTCTGCATGCGCAGATGATCCTGCCGGGAAGCGGAAAGAATCAGCGACGGTACCCCCTGTTCCCGCAGCTGCCGGATCCCCGGCTCCGCATCCGCAAACAAGCCGCAGCGCACGGCCCGTTCGTGATATCCGCGCATGTATTCCGTTGACAAAGCCTCAAAGCTTTCCCGTTCCAGATCAAAACCAACCTGCCGGTAGTAATTGATCACCGGGAACGTAAACACATTCTGGTATTGATCCACGCTTTCCAGCTGCGGCAGATGCCGCCGGCGAAGCATCGCGTTGACCGTTTCGATGCAGACCTCCACATCGTCCAATAACGTCCCATTCCAATCCCAGACTACCATTTTCATCCTTTTTCACCTCACTCGCTATGATTCTTGCCTGAAACGCCATTGATAAACACGCTTGCGCAAAGCGCAAAACGTTTTCTTTGCGCATCACTTTTTCCAAACGAAAAGGCAGACTGCGCTGCCCTTTCCCCATCAGAAACTTTCGTCGTTTGATTCTTCAAACGGAACTTTTTCGACTTCCGCGTCTTCCTCGAAGCTGTCCAGTTCGTCCAGCTCGTCGATATTGTCGTCCTCCAGGACGATCGCACTGGTATCAAAGTGCGTTTCGTTATACGTATGCCGTGACCGCAGATCCCACTTGTTGTTGCCCAGGGACGTAAAACGGTTGTCCAGCATCATCGACGTGTAGAACGAGGCGATTTTCCGTTCAGCCACATTTTCGGAATAACCCATGATTTGAGAAACCTCATCCCACAGCTTGTTGAAGGTGACGCTGTTTTTCTTTTTGCTTAACAGTTGATAAGCAACATCAGTCATTGAACGATTTGACACTTTGAAACAGTCCTTTCTTACATTTTTTCCGGTGCGCTGACGCCGATCAAGGTCAGTGCGTTGCGCAGAGTTATTTCAGAAGCCTTCACCAACGCCAGACGTTGGGCGCTTAATTCCAGGTTCGTCCGATCCAGAACTTTGCAATCGGCATAGAACGTGTGGAACAGCTGCGCCAAACGGGTGATATAATTGCACATTTTGTGCGGCTGGCGGGTTTTGGCGGCATCCGCGACCGTGGATGCGAACTCGTTGATGTGCTTAAGCAGATCGAGTTCCTTTTCGTGCGTGATCAGTTCGTAATGATCCGCAAGCGCGATGTCCGCTCCCGAACGCAGAATCGAACACATCCGCGCGTGAGCGTATTGAGCATAGTAGACCGGGTTTTCGTTGGTCTGCTTCTTCGCCATGTCGATATCGAAATCCATGTGCGTATCCGCAGCCCGGGAAACGAAGAAGTACCGGACGGCATCGACGCCCGCTTCCTCCACCAGATCTTTTAAAGCAACGGCTTTGCCGGTCCGCTTGGACATCTTAAACTCTTCGCCGTCTTTCACCATCCGGGCCATCTGGATGATGTCCACTTCCAGATCGTCTTTATTTTTGCCCAGCGACTGCACCGCCGCCTTCAGCCGGGCAATGTAGCCATGATGATCGGCACCGAAGAAATCGATCAGCTTATCATAGCCACGGTCAAACTTGTCGACATGGTACGCGATATCCGGCGTCAGATACGTATAGCTGCCGTCGCTCTTGACGAGCACGCGGTCCTTATCGTCGCCGAAATCGGTTGTGCGCAGCCACAGAGCGCCTTCGCTTTCATACGTCATGCCCTGAGCTTTCAGCGTGTTCAGCGCTTTGTCCACCATACCGCGGTCATAAATGCTCTGTTCACTGGTCCAGACGTCAAACTCAACGCCGAAGGCCGCCAGATCGGCTTTCAGCTTCGCCAGCTCGGCCTGCAGTCCGTATTGGCGGAAAAAGGAATAAGTTTCTGCTTTATCCTTATGCGCCAGCTCTTCGCCGTATTCCTGTTTGAGATCCTGCGCGATTTTAATCAGGTCCGGGCCGTGGTAACCGTCTTCCGGCACCTCCGCCTCCATCCCGCACGCCTGCAGATAACGTGCCTGCAGCGACAGCGCCATGTTGCGGATCTGATTGCCCGCGTCATTCACATAGTATTCACGCGTCACGTCATAGCCCGCAAATTTCATCAGCCGCGTGACGGAATCGCCCATCGCCGCGCCCCGGGCATGGCCCGGATGCAGATCACCGGTCGGATTGGCCGAAACATATTCGACGTCCACCTTCAGTCCCTGGCCCGCGTCGGAACGTCCGTAGTTTTCATTTTCCTGCAGCACGACGCCGATCACCGACGCCAGACTTGCGCTCTCCATAAAGAAATTGATGAAGCCCGGACCCGCGATTTCACATTTGGCAATCGAGCCCTGCTTCAGATCCAGATGATCGATCAGCTGCTGCGCGATCATCCGCGGATTCTGCCGCAGCTGCTTTGTCAGCCGCATCGCCGCATTCGTCGAGTAATCGCCGTGGATCTTTTCCTTCGGGATTTCGATGACGACGTCGCCGCTCTCCCAATCCAGATCAAAAGCCTGTTTCACCGCGTTTATGATGCAGGTTTTGAGGTTTGTTTCAATTTGATTCACGCTTCTGCCTCCTTAAAAAACCATTCGATCTGGAAGCGGTCGGACGGCTGTCCCGCTTCGCCGATTTCATACGCGACGCGCCAACAGTCCTCCGTTTGTTCCAGAAGGGTCGTAAGATTGCCGATTTCAAAAACACCGAACTCCGTTTGAATACGGGATACGGACCGTTGATGAAGCACCAGAAACATCGTGGATACGGCTTCACCCTTGCGTTGGATCGTTATGCTTTGACTTTGTATTTCAACCCGGACCGGACAGCCCGAAGGTTCTTCGGTGTAGAAAAGCTGATTCCCGCCGACGACCTCGCAGGCACATTCGCACAGGCATTCCGCCCGGCCAGTGTTCAGATCTGTTCGTACGACTCGAACTTGTTTAGGTTTTGAAATCATGTTTCTTTTTCCTTTATTCCCTATGATTATAACGGTTGTTGAATAGTTGTCAATAGTCAATTTCAATAAGTTTAAAATTCTTTCTACGGGCCACAATAAACCTGCGAGGTGATGGACGATGAAAAAACTGATCACAGCCGGATGCGTCCTGACGTTATGCGGATTACTGGCACTTTTGGGCTTCTACGGCTACGCTTATTTATCGTATGTCCCGCTGCTGGGACAGGACAGCCGGATCCGTCTTTATAATAACCAGGGCGGTTTAATTTATGAATCGACCTACCAGAAAAACAGCGAATGGATAAATTTGGAGGACGTCCCGCAGACGATGATCGACGCGGTGATCTCGATTGAGGACCGGCGTTTTTATCACCATTACGGGTTGGATCCGATCCGAATCGCCAAAGCGGTGCTGGTCAACGCTGAAAACGGCGATATCGTGGAAGGTGGTTCGACGATCACCCAGCAGCTGGCGCGCAACCTGTTTCTGACGCTCGATCAAACCTGGTCGCGAAAGTTTCAGGAAGCGGTGTATGCCGCGAAGCTGGAGATGCATTTCTCCAAGGATCAGATTCTCGAAACCTATCTGAACACCATCTATTACGGGCATGGCGTCTACGGCATCCAGAAGGCCGCCGCGTTTTTCTTCGGCAAAGAGCTGGACGACTGCACCTTAGGCGAAATGGCGATGCTGGCGGGAATTCCCAACGGTCCTTCCTTATTCTCCCCTTTTATTTCGATGGACAACGCCCGTTCACGGCAGGCCGTCGTCTTGCAGGCGATGGTTGACAACGACAAGCTTTCCCAAAGCGAAGCCGACAGCGCAAAAGCGCAGCCGGTGCTGCTGGCGGACTTTTCCACCCAGAAAATCATGGGCTCCAGCGGGTATTATAAGGACGCCGTGCTGACGCAGCTGAAAGAGATGGGCTTCCTCGATCAGGAAACGCTGGAAAAGGGGCTGAACGTCTATACCTATCTGGATCCGCAGATGCAGACGATTTTACAGGACGCCGTCGACGATCACATGCCCGATACCGATCAACAGATCGCCGGATTAATTCTGGAGCCGTTTACCTTCAACGTTCTGGCGATGGTCGGCGGCCGGGACTACACGACCTCCCAATACAACCGCGCGCTATATTCCACCCGGCAGGTCGGCTCGACGATCAAGCCGCTGCTTTACTACATCGCCCTGCAGCAGGGGTTGTCTCCCTCCTCGACCTTTCTTTCCACCGCGACCCAGTTTCAGATCTCCCAAAGTGTGTTTTATGCCCCGACCAATTACCGCAATGTCTATCCGGAAAAGGAAATCTCGATGATCAATGCGATCGGCGTGTCGGATAATATCTACGCCGTGAAAACGCATTTGTTTCTGGGCATGGATCTGTTGGCGGACGGTCTGGCCGCCTTCGGCATCGAATCTGAGGAAGCCACGGCCGCGATGGCTTTGGGCGCGACGCATTTCCCGCTGATCGACCTGGCGAAGATTTACAACACGTTCGCTTCCGAGGGATTGGTGGACGAGCCGTCGATGATCCGGTTAGTCACCGATAACGCCGGCAACATCCTCTACCAACGCCAGGAAAATCCAAAACAGCTGCTGCACCGCGATGAAACGCTGATGCTTTCCCAGCTGCTGCGGGCGCCGTTCGATATCAAAAATCTGCAGGTGATGACGCCTTCCCTGTTGGGCTACGAGCCCTATACAACGACGGCCGCAAAGTCCGGATCCAGCGACTGGGACAGCCTGATCGCCGGGTATAATCCGCAGATGACCGTCGTGCTGTGGAGCGGTTATGATGAAAATGAGAAACTGGAAACCAACGAGGAACGGCGGGTGCCGAAACAGATCTGGAAGCAGATCTTCAACACCGTTTATCCCCAGGATTCCCCCGGCCCCTGGTACACGCTCAGCCCCGCGCTGGAGGAACGGCGCGTGGATCCGATCAGCGGACAGTCCAGCTCTGCCGGTTCGCTCTACTGGTTCCGCCGCACTGATCCGTAAGCGGAACGCCGTCTTTCCTGGACGGGTTATTTCTGAAATGATTGTTAACGAAAAAAAGGAAGGCGATTTCTGGAACCTTCCGTTTTTCTGCAACATAGTCTGGGGCAGGAGGAATTGCGATGATCCGAGGGTTATGTACCGGCCTGGCCGGCATTCTGACACTTTTTGGACTTTGGGCAGCGATGAACTGGCCCGCGTTGTTGTGGGCGAATCACAGCGCGGGCATGGCATGTTTAACCTGTCAGATGGCGCTGCTCGCCTTTCTGTTATACCGGCATGAATAAACGGCGGCGGCAGGGAATCCACTCGACTTCCGGGTCCGGCCGCAAGACCTTTCCCCACTGCGTCAGCTGCTTTGCCAGCTGATCGCGCAGGTATTCGTAATCCGCGCAATATGCGCTAGGGAGTTGGGCGCTGATCCAGGCTTCCTCGCCGATCCAGACAAACCGCAGGCCGCCGGCGTCGATCGGAGTCCCGGCCTTGTTCGCCAGCTGATTCCAATGATGAATCTGGGCGATGGCTTCTCCACGCCGGGCTACTTCGGCTTGCTTATAAGTCAGAATCCGAACTTCGAGCCGATGGATCTGAAGCTGGGGATCGATCTGACACCGCAGCACGCCCACGCCCGTTCTTTCCTCATCCTTCTCCCATTCGATCCGGCATGCGCCCTCCCTGCATCGGCCGGACTTTTTCCTTTTTCCAACAGGATTGCCTTCCTGAAAAAAGCCGCCGTCAGAGACAGCCAGCCCTGAAAGTGATCCGCAAGGAACCCCGATCCAGCCGCTGTGAAAGCCCCACAGCCACATCAGGCGATGATGAAAACGAAGGCTCAGCCGCAGTGCATCGGGATTTTCATCGAGAATGCCGCCCACGATCAGCTGTTTTTCGACCTTGCTGATAACGCCGATGACGTCCAGATTTCCTTCTTTTACCTGAAAGCACCGGCGAAATGAAGCGGGAAACGTTGGATCCAGAAAACGGGGATCGTTCACCCGCCGCTGCCCGGCCTCGCTCCGGTATTCTTTTTCCGTCAACCATTTCCACCGCATTAAAAACTCCCCCTTTTTTCACATCTGTCAATTAAATCAGACATTTTATGACAGCGAAAAAACGAAAGGAAAAGCCCTGTTTCCAGAAAATTTCCGGACTTACGGGGCTGTCAGGGAAAGTCTACTTTTTGTGTTTGATCCGCAGGAATGGAAAACCGCGCGGATCGTCAGCCGTATTATATCATGATTTCCAGCTTTTGGAATCTTTCCGCAGAGAATTTTACAGGCTTACCGGCCCGGAGGGTCACTCTCCATTTCCCGCGGATAGTACATCCGCAGATCATTCTTGGATTCCCCATGCACCAGTGCCGCCGCGATGACCGAGGCATCGGATAATTCCTCAATCGTGCCGTCCTGCATCAAAACCCAGACCATCGAATTTTCATTTCCCTGATAAGGCTGATACGGCCGTTGGCGGACTTCGTCTACGGTCAGGTAATACGTCGGATCCCAGCCGTTTTCCACCAACCGTGCACGCATCGCTTCCAGCTGATCGTGCGTATGGATTTCGCAGGACTGAAACAGATCGCGGTCCAAAAGCCGCCGCGCCAGATCCGCCGCGATCGGATCTGCGCATTGCCGCAGCAGCGTAAACCCGTAGTTGCAGGCGGATTCATCCATCAGAAAATGATCCTCGACGCTGACGCCGCGTCCTGAGAGGAATGCGTTGAAAATTGGAATTTGTTCCAGAATCGGACTGTCCTGATCCCGCAGCTGTTTTAACCGCGAAAACATCAGCGCGAGCATCGACTCAAAGCTGCGCGATACCGGATGAAAATAAACCTGCCAGTACATGTGATAGCGGGCCATAATGTAATCCTCGACGGAATGCATGCCGCTTTCCTTGACGACCATTTTATGATCGCGCACGCGAATGGTCCGCAGGATTCGTTCCAGATCAAATTCCCCGTATTTCGTCCCGGTGAAGTACGCATCCCGAAGCAGGTAATCCATCCGGTCGGCGTCCAGCTGACCGCTGATCATCTGAACAAGAATTTTATTGGGATGGGTGTGGTCGATCACCGCCGCCACCTTTTCCGGCAGCGATGGGCTGCAGCGGACTAACGCGCGATGGACTTCCGTGTCTTCCAAAATAATCCGGCGCGTCATTTCCTCATGCCTGGCGATCGTCACCGATTCAAACGCATGGGAGAACGGACCATGCCCCAGATCATGAAGCAGACCGGCGGCCATGACCGTAATCTTTTCCTCCTCGCTCAGCGTTTCCCGCAGATCGCGGACTTCCTCGACCATCCGCCGGGCGATCTCATACACCCCTAAAGAGTGCGCGAACCGGGAATGCTCCGCGGTATGATAAACCTGAAACGCCCCGCCCAGCTGCCGGATCCGCTTCAGCCGCTGGACCTCGCGGCTGTTGATGCAGTCCCAGATCACTTTCAGATCAACGTGAATATAGCCATGAATTGGATCGCGAAGCACCTTGACTTCGTTGAGTTTCTCAAACATTGTTTTCCACCTGGCCTTTCTGCTTTTATTTTAAAGGTTTCCCCGGATAATTACAATTCACGAGCGGTCGAAGTTGACGGTTTGTTGTATAATGAAACCAAATCGAAGAAAACCGGCAGGACCGGCTAAAAAAAGGAGGACTTTTTATGACGACAATCGGCTGGATCGGCACAGGCAATATGGCATCGGCGATCATTCACGGCATTACTCAGAAAACGCAGGCTTATGCGATGGCGGCGTATTCGCCGCATTTAGCGGAAAAGACGGATTTCCCGGCACAGAAGCTGAATTCCTCAGCCGAAGTGGCAAAGGTCAGCGACGTTTTATTTCTGGCGGTCAAACCGGTTAAAATGGCGGAGGTGCTCGCCGAGATCAAACCGGCGCTGCGGCCGGAAACGCTCGTCGTGACGATCGCCGTTTCTTTGACGTTGGACTGGTACGCCCGGCGCCTGGGTGAAAACGTCCATCTGGTCCGCTCCCTGCCCAACACCTGCGCGGCTGTCGGGGAAGGGTTTACCGCGCTGACGTTTAACGCCCAGGTCACGGAATCGGAAAAGCAGCTGGCGCTTTCCTTATTGGCCATGACCGGGAAAACCGCGGTGATCGAGGAAGCGCAGATGAACGCGGTATCCGCCCTGACCGGCAGTACCCCGGCTTTGATTTATATGATAATTGAAGCGATGGCCGACGCCGCGGTCAAACACGGAATTCCGCGCGCTCAGGCGTATGCGATGGCAGCCCAGGCCGTGAAAGGCGCCGGGGCGATGGTGAGCGAAACCGGACTGCATCCGGGAATTTTGAAGGATCAGGTCTGTTCCCCAGCCGGCAGCACGATCGTCGGCGTGGAAAAAGCCGAAGCCCTGGGCTTACGTTCAGCCATGCTGGAAGCGGTCGACGCGATCATTGAAAAAACAAACCAGATTTCCGGCTGATCCCTTTTTACACAATCAGAAAGTTTTATACTGTAATTGAATATAACTAACCGCAGTCAAATTGATATACTTAATGCGGTGATAAGGATGAAAGAGAAAAAAAAGAAAAATGGTTTTACTTTGATTGAATGCATTGTCGTTGTTGCGATTCTGGTGGCCTTGTTAATCATGCTGGTCCCCAAGCTGACCGGTTTCACAGAAACGGCAGCGGATACCGCCGCATTGAATAATCTGAAACAAATTGATAAAGCGTTTACCGCCGCCGACATCAAGGCCCGCGTTCAGGAAGGCTATCTCCTTAATCAGAACAGCGAAGTTCTCCTTCCTTTTAACTCTGCCATGCCGGGAGGCAATCAGGAATATGAAATCAGAGTTACCGAATTAATCGAAGAAATGATCGGAGAGGAACTCGCAAAACGATATTCAATTCTTTACGGGCAAACGACGTATCTTATTCAATATTATACAAGTGAGAAATTTAAATCCGATTATTATACCTATGAAAACGGTACCTATTTAAAGTGTGAGGCTGCCGGTTCATGCAAACCGTTATCCTTTCGTGAAGAATAACGAAAACATTCCGGTCAACGGGAAACGTGGATCGGAATGTTTTTTTATTTGCACACGTTAATCCACGCTTGTGCCTGCGCGATTTCATACAACCGGTCCGGCGTCAGCTCGATCGCGCTGTTGCCGCTGCCGCAGGCCGGAAACACCGTTTCAAACCGTTGAAGCGATTCATCCAAATAAACAGGAATTCCCGGACGGATGCCGAACGGACAGACGCCGCCGACCGGATGACCGATTACCGGTTCCACTTCCTCATAGCTTAACATTTTCGCTTTCACATGGAAAAACGCCTTATATTTCGCATTGTCGATCTTCTGATCCCCGGCCGTCACGACCAGCACCGGCTGATCCTGCACCCAAAACGACAAGGTTTTCGCGATCCGCGCTTCCTCCGTACCCAGCGCTTTGGCCGCTAACGCCACCGTTGCGCTGGAATGCTCCAGCTCAATGATCTGATCGGCGCAGCCCCATGCTTTTAAATATTCCCGGGCTTGTTCAATCGCCATAACATCACTCCCAATCTGTTTTTAATCCTACCTCACTTTGAAGGAAGACGCAAGAATTGACGAAATACGATATCAGGTTACATTGAAACATCACGCTTCTGCAATTAAAAATCTCAGCCATTTTACATGTACAGATATTTAATAATTAAGAATTCCGTCCCCGCTTTCGCTGCGGGCGTTCTGTCCGTGGTATCGTTTGATGCATCGGTTGGGTGGGCAGGAATTTTTTTTTATGCTTTTTTAATTATCAGTTAAGGAACTACGGAAATAAACTCTCATGCTAAGAAATTCTTCAATCAGTGGTTACATTATCGTCTGTTATTTCTCAACATGCATTTTATCTATTGGAAAAACAAGCGTAAACGTCGTGCCTGCGCCCACTGCACTTTCAACCTGAATCTCAATCTGATGCCGGACGGCGATTTCTTTTGCGATTGCCAGCCCCATTCCGGAGCTGCCGCGCTCAATTCCTTTTCCCTGCCGGTAAAAGCGTTTAAAGATATTGGAAAGAGCTTCCTGATCCATGCCTGCGCCTTCGTCCTGAATCACAATTTCTCCGCGGTCGGTCTGATAATAATAAATAGATTTTCCTGATTCTGTGTATTTAACCGCGTTATCCAGAATCAACATCAACAACTTGCGGATCAGCTCATAATCGCCCAGGATGACGAAATCATTCTCCGGCGGCTGCGTGACAAACTGAATTTTCTTTTTCATCGCCATGCCGCGGGCGCTCATCGCCGTATCGGACATCACCTCGGAAAGATGAACCGGCTCCTGTTTAATTTTAAATTCCTTGGTTTTCAAGGTTGAGATCATCAACAGGTCCTGAATCAGTTTCTGCAGGTACTGACTTTCCGCCAACATCTGCCGATAGTAGGCGGCGACATCCTGAGGATTCTTGATCACCCCGTCCGCCAGCGATTCCAGCGACCCGCGAATCACGGTCACCGGTGTTTTTAATTCATGCGAGATATCCGCCAGGAAATTATCGTGCATTTTCGCTTCGTTTCTCTGAATTTCCTTGCTTTTGCACAACTCAATCGCCAGCTGATCCATCGAATAGGCCAGCTGTCCGATTTCATCCTTCTGATGGATATTCGTTTGAATCGACAGATTGCCATGCGCCAGCTCGTTGGCAATCTGCGTGATTTTCCGGATCGGCGCGGTAAAATGAAAGGACATGAACACGCTGACTAACAGAAGCAGCAGTAAAACGACCAGTGTCAGCCCGAAAAGAAAACGGTTGATCTTCGACTGCATCGCCGCGGAATCGCCGGCCTGATGCAGGATCAGAAGAACACCGACAGTTTCTCCCTGATTATTATGAATCGGCGCGGCCCCGGCGATGATATGCCCTTCTTCCGTCGGAAACTCAAGACAGGAGCTTTCTCCCGCCAGCGCTGAATCCCGGACGGTTTCCGCTTCCGGGATCAAAGTGATATCGTTTTTCTGAATCAGCTGATCTTCGTTTAAGTACAGATATTCGCCATTTTGATCGCACAGGGAATAGCTGTAATCGCTGATATCGGAAAGCAGGGCCAGACTGTATTCCGCATTTCCCGTATCCCGAACCGCCTGGATAAAGTTATCCGGCCGCGTGTCTTCCGGAAGCATGCGTTCAAAGGTTTCCGCCGCGTTTTCCGCGCCGCGGAAAATAATATCGACGTGATGTGAATTCAGAACGTCGGCAGTGAAGTGCGAAAAATTATACACCAGAATCACCGCATAGCTCAGAATCACGGCGCTGAACATAACGACCAGCTTACTTGTCAGCTTGCTCATGCTTTTTTTCCTCATAGGCAAAACTGTACCCTACGCCCCAGATCGTTTTGATGGAGAAGCAGGGGTGCGGATATTCGTCCAGCTTGGCGCGCAGCCGCTTCACGCAGGAATCCACCGCCCGGTCATAGCTTTCCCCACTGTATCCCCAAACCAGATCGAGAAGAATCTCGCGGGAATACACCCGGCCGGGATGAGAAGCGAGCAGCACCAGCAGCTCCATTTCTTTCTTTGTCAAATTGATCGGCTTGCCGTCCAGACTGACTAAATTCCGGCTTTCCTGAATCATTAAATTGCCATAAACGAAATCGGCCTGTTCCGGATTGTCCTCTGTTCTGCGCAAAACCGCGCGGATCCGTGCCATCACCTCCTGACAGGAAAACGGCTTGAGAATATAATCGTCAGCCCCGATATCCAATCCCATCACGCGGTCCTGATCGGCTGTCTTGGCGGTAATCATCAGGATCGGCACCCGGGATACTTTGCGGATACACTGGCAGACCTCAAAGCCGTCGATATCCGGAAGCATCACGTCTAGAAGGATGACATCCGGCTTGTAATTGGTAAAATAGGTAAGTCCTTCCTGACCAGTATGCGCGATTACCATCGTGTAGCCGGCTTCTTTACCATAATGATATAAGATGTTGCAGATCGATTCGTTATCATCCACTATTAAAATCGTTTTCATGTTTGTTCTCCCGTTTTTATTATAACAAACAACAGAATTGCGTCAAAACTGTGTCAAAAACAAAATATTTTCAACACATTGTTAAATTATTATCTTGTTGCATTGTAAGAGGAGGAAAGACAATGAAAAAGCTTCTTAAACTGGCTTTATGTCTGGTGCTCGCTGCTTCAGCCGCCGGCTGCGGCAACAACGGCGACGCCGGCACGCCAACCCCGGATACCTCAGCCGCCGCGCTGACGCCGGGAACCTATACTGCGACCGTCACCGGCCACAACGCGCCGATCACGATTGAAGTGACGGTCAGCGATCAGGCGATCGAATCAATCAACGTCGTTGAATCGTCGGAGACGGCCGGAATCGGCACCAATGCAATGGAAAAGCTGACCGATGAGATCATCGCCAACCAAACCGTCAATCTGGATACGATTACCGGAGCGACGATCACCAGCGCCACCTTTATTTCCGCGGTCAAAGACGCGCTGACTCAGGCTGGCGCAGATCTGAATACCCGTTTCAACACCGAAGTCGCGGCGGAAGCACTCAACGACAGCTATGACTGCGACGTGCTGGTCATCGGCGGAGGCGGATCCGGCATTACGGCCGCCGTACGGGCCGCTCAGACCGGAGCGAATGTCATCTGTCTGGAAAAGAACGGCTTCATCGGCGGCGATACGGTCTTAAATGCCGGCACGATGGTTGCCACCAATTCCCGGATTCAAAAAGAAGTCCTGAATGAAACGCAGGATTCTTCCGATTTGTTGTATGAAGATATCATGAAGGTCGGATTGGAAAAGAACGACCCGGTGCTGGTCAGACTGCTTGCGGACAACATCGGCGAGTGCATCGACTGGCTGACCGACGATTTAAAAATTGCTTATGACGCGGCCGCAACGCAGTATCCGGATCATTCCGCTTCCCGGCAGATCGGCGTTGTCGGACGTTCCGTTTCCTTCCTGGATCAGATGCAGACGCTGCTGGCACAAAATCATGGTCAGCTGTTCACCGATGTGCGGGCATCCAAGCTTCTCACGGATGACAACGGCGCGGTGATCGGCGCTGTGGGCACGGATGCGGCAGGCAAGGAAGTCACCTTCAACGCGAAATCCGTCGTCCTGGCGACCGGCAGCTTCGGCGCGAACCAGGAGCTGCTTCCAAAATCGCTGGATGGATATCTGTTCTATGGCCGCGACAGCGACACCGGCGATGGCTTGGTCATGGGTGAAGAAGTCGGCGCGGCGACGATCAATCTGGATTTAGTCAAGGTTTACGCGCAGGGTGTTGAAAAGCTCCCGACCAAGGGGTTAGCCGCCACCGCCAGTTCGACGGCAGCGACCAACGGCCACGGTGCGATTTATGTCAACTCCAAGGGTGAACGCGTAGTCAGCGAAGTCGGCACATTAAGCGACATCACTAATGCTACCGTGGCTCAGGAAGATAAAATTCTTTATCTGGTCATGGATGAAGACGCCTATGCCGCCTATCTTGCCAAATCTGTGGAAGATAAGTTAATCCCTTCGGAAGCTTCGATCGAGGACTGGTATTCAGTTTCCAACAATGGCAAGCCGATTATCGTCAAAGGTGAAGATTTGAGCGCGCTGGCAGGCCAGATGGGCATCGACGCAGAAGGCTTAGCCGCGACGGTCGCTAACTACAACGAGATGTGCGCCGCCGGAAAAGACACACAGTTTGACAAACCGGATCCGGTAGCTTTAAAAGAAGGAACCTATGTCATCGTCGAACAGAAGCCGCGTTTCGCAACGACGCTGGGCGGCTTAAAAGCAAACGAAAATCTCCAGATTGTGGATGCGGAAGGCAATCCGATCGCTAATCTCTATGGCGCAGGCTGCGTTGTCGGCGGCGCGAACGGCGCGGATTCCATGACGGCGATGATGCAGGGATGGGCCAATTTCTCCGGTTATACCGCAGGCACAAACGCTGCGAAAAACGCGGGCAAATAAAGGAAGTCCCCACGCTGTTTCATTTCTGTTATTTCCAGATCAAAACGACAAAACCAGACTGCCGCAGTCATCGCACTGTGCCGGTCTGGTTTTTTAATTGTCAGCTTGTGGACGTCAGATTATGTTTTACAAAGTTTTGCGCAAACCGATTCTTTTGTGAAATCCAGCGATCCTTGAAAAATCGCAATTCATTTTTCATCAGTACCTCCAATAATCGCAGTTCGTTGAATGCCCTATCCAAAAATCGCAATAGAGAAGAATGATCGTTTTAGAAAGAGGCGTTTTCACCTTTTTCTCGTCTACAAACGGCCGAGCATCCATTCCATTTCATCGAACCGCATCGAAGCACCTTCGATCAGCGGCAACGGGGTCGCGTGATATTCCGGCCAGTCCTCGTCAGGCGGAAGGACAAGATCGCAAAAATCAGAACTGTAACCATAGTGATCATTCCAGTAAACCCAGCGGTTTTCTGCCTGATGGAGATTGTGGATCACTAAAACGAAGGTTTTCGTTTCTTCCGATTCCCCCAAATCCTCCCTCACCCAGGCGAACAGCTGAGCCGTATTGCCCAGCTCTGAATCAATAAAATATGCGTTTTCAATCGTCAATGTTCCTTCGGGATTCTGTTTATAGCGCAGGCTGGCAAAGCGAAACAGGATTTCCTCCAGCGCGGCCTGGACGTCCGGCGTCTGCGCTTCTTCCCGGGTCAATAAAGGGATTGATCCCTGTATCCGCGGTTCGTCGGTCAGCAGGATATTGCATGCCGGATACCAGTTATACCGGGGTGTCTGACAGCGGGACGCGGCCTGGACACGTTTGAGCTGATCGAGCCATTCCAGATCGCCTGCCTGCCGGGCATAGCGCAGATCGTCCTTTAGCAGCCGCGGATTCCATTCTCTTCGATTGGGCGTCGAGGGATATCCTGAATATACGGATGTATGATAATATTCCCACACTTCGCGGCTGATTGCCACTACCGGTTCCTGCATCACGCTGCGTCCAAGCAAAACCAGCGTTAACGCCGCAACAGCCAGAAGCACAAGGTTGATTCCTTTTTGTTTCATTCGCTCGCCAATCCCTTTCCATTCCCCCAGATCCAGGTCGAATCCGCAGCAGCCTGCCGCTCAAATTCCCGGACGTCAGCCAGGCGCAATTCTTTTTCTCCAAAATGGAAAACATCCTGCTCGTCAAAATAGGCGCCCGTGACCTCCACGGCATAAATCTGTTCAGTGTCCAGATCCTCAAAGATGATGATCATATTCACTTCGCCCTGCTCGTCTGTGCGCAAGGCATATGTAATCCAGTCGGGCTGTCCCGTAAAGTGCGGCGTCAGGATCCGCAGAATCTCCGCTTTCTGAGCCTCCAGCCGCGGATCCCGCTCTGTCAGCCCTTCAGACAGACCTTCCACTTGCAGCATCAGAGGCGAGGTGTCCGGCTTGACCTTCAGCAGTTCGGCATACACTGAATCATAAACCGGAATCACAAGCAGCGAATCACCGTTATGCAGCCGATTCAGCGCCGAGATCGGAACCAGCCCGGTTTCTGATTTTGCGAAGAATTCCATATTGGCGCAGAATTCCCCCTGCCGTGTAATATTATAAGAAGACTCGGCATTGGTAAATTCAACATGGCCGCTCCCATTTGCTCCGCTGAACTCAAAAACACCGCAGTGCCGGTAATCCGTCGGCGTTAACTGATGCCGGCGCGTGCTGACTATTCCAATAACATTGCCCAGAATCACAAGCAAAAGCAGCACGGTCAGCGTTTTGGATTCCAGTACCCTTGTTTTCTTCATGGCTTTTGAATTCCCCTTTCTTTATAAAATTATATCATCCCGTTTTTCGTTCTTTCAGCGAACAAAGAAATTGTAAGAATTCCTTCATCATTCAGCGCATCGAAGTCCGCTTTTTCCCCCTTTCTTTTTGCAGGCTGTTCCGTAAGCCTAGCAGCACGCTTTCCCTTCACATAAGTTGGTAGTGGGAAACAAGCTTTCCCATGACCAACTTAAAGGAGGAATTGACTATGAGTATCGTCCAATGTTCATTAAATCAGATCCCGTTGGGTAAGCGCTGCAAAGTCACCCAGCTCAACAGCACCGGTTCGATCCGCACCCGCCTGCAGGATATCGGGTTAGTTCAGGGCACCGAGCTGATTCCGCTGGTCAAAAGCTGCGCCGGCGATCCGGTGGCCTATCTGATCCGCGGTACGGTCATTGCCATTCGCGACAAAGATTCCCGTTCCATCCTTGTCGAGCATGACGAGGAATAGGTATGGGACTTACTGTTCAGTCGACCAGCGCGAAAGCCAGCCGCCGCTTCCAGTTCGGTGATTCCGAGACTCTGATCGCGCTGGCCGGCAATCCGAACGTCGGCAAGAGCACCGTGTTCAACGAGCTGACCGGCATGAACCAGCACACCGGCAACTGGCCGGGAAAAACCGTCGCGCTGGCCAAAGGCATCGCCCGGCATCAGGAAACGGACTACACGCTGGTTGATCTGCCGGGAACGTATTCCCTGATCGCCAACAGCGCTGAGGAAGCGATCGCCAGCGAATTCATCTGTTTCCAAAAGCCCGCCGTAACGATCGTGGTGTGCGACGCGACCGCCCTGCAAAGGAATCTCAACCTCGTCCTTCAAATTCTCCAGATGACCGCGAATGTCGTCGTCTGCGTTAATCTGATGGATGAAGCACGCAAAAAGAAAATTGAAATCGATCTGGAAAAGCTGAGTGAATTGCTTCAGCTCCCGGTCGTCGCCGCCAGCGCCCGCAGTCATCAGGGATTAGACGCATTGATGGACGCCGTCGCGCAACTATGCGAGCATCCCCGCACGCAGATCGCCTGCCTGAATTATCCGTTTGTCATTCAGAACGAATTGGACCGCCTGCGCGGACAGCTGCGGATGCTCGATCCGGCCTACGACATTCCCTGGATTGCCTTGCAGATTCTGAACAATCCGGACTCGACGCTGAAGTCGCTCTACGCATCGACAGCTTTAAATCAGGCGGATATTGAAACACTTCACAGTCTGGCCCTGCGCAGCCGCAAGGTGCTCGATCAGACGTATAAAAACGACAACTGGCCGGACCTGCTGATCCAGTGCCCGGTCCAGCAGGCGCAGCAGCTGGCGGAACAGACTGTGACGATGAACGAAGCCGAGGCGATGAAACGCGACCGGCAGATCGACCGCATTCTGTTCTCCCGCTGGGCCGGGATTCCTCTGATGATCCTGCTTCTGTGTCTGGTGTTATGGATCACGCTGGCCGGCGCGAATATTCCCTCGCAGATGCTGGCGGAATTTCTATTCTCTCTGGAAGCGCCGCTGGCGAAGTTTCTGACGGCGCTGCATCTGCCGGGTGTCATCGTCACGATGCTGAGCGAGGGGATGTACCGCGTATTAGCCTGGGTAGTCGCAGTTATGCTTCCGCCGATGGCAATTTTCTTCCCGCTGTTTACCTATCTTGAGGATCTCGGCTATCTGCCCCGCGTCGCGTTCAATCTGGACAAAACGTTCGCCAAGGCGCATGCCTGCGGCAAACAGGCACTGACGACCTGCATGGGCTTCGGCTGCAACGCCGCCGGGGTGATCGGCTGCCGGATCATCGACTCTCCGCGGGAACGGCTGATCGCGATTCTGACCAATAATTTTGCTCCCTGTAATGGAAGATTTCCCACGCTGATCAGTATTCTGACCATGTTCTTTCTCGGCTCGGCCGCAGGGCTGACGCAGTCGCTGCAGTCGGCGCTGCTTTTAACCCTGACGATCCTGTTGGGACTAGGTATGACGTTTTTAGTCAGCCGGCTGTTGTCGGCCACGGTCTTAAACGGTGTGCCTTCCTCGTTCACGCTGGAGCTGCCGCCTTACCGCCGGCCGCAGCTGGGCAAGGTGCTGGTTCGCTCGGTCTTTGACCGCACATTGTTCGTTCTGGGGCGGGCGATCACGGTCGCCGCGCCGGCCGGGATTCTGTTGTGGGTGATGGCCAACGTCGGCGTGCAGGGGCAGTCGCTGCTCGCCTGGGCGTCGGGGTTCCTCGATCCGTTAGGCCGCTTCATGGGACTGGACGGCGTAATTCTGGTCGCCTTCCTCCTCGGATTTCCAGCCAATGAAATCGTCATCCCGATCATCATCATGGCCTACATGGCCAACGGCTCGCTGATCGAAATGAGCAGTCTGAGCGCGATGAAGGACTTGTTTCTGGCGCAGGACTGGACGTTGACAACGGCGGTATGCACCTTGATCTTCGTGCTGTTTCACTGGCCTTGTTCGACGACCTGCCTGACCATTTACAAGGAAACCAAGAGTGTCAAATGGACCGCCGCGGCGATCCTGATCCCGACGGTATGTGGTGTCGTCTGCTGCAGTCTGGCGGCGTTTATCCTGCGGTTGTTCTAAACAGGAATAAGAAAATCCGTTCATCCACAGCGGTAAACCTTCTCTTTCTGCACGATCATTCAGTTTTCTTTCCCCTGTGATCTTCACCTTTCTTCCCTCCCTGTTGGAGCGCTGCCGGCGCTCCTTTTTCTTTTTAACGGTCTATTTCAGACCGATTTCGGTCAGAACAGAAAAGACAGTAATCCTCGCAACTGGGCAAAGACCTGATAAGGCTGTGCGGAAAGGGGCAGGCTAAAATGCAGGAGGTGGCGCAGATGTTTCTGCTTGCGGTCTTTTTCTGCGTTTTAATTCTGGGAATGGAGAATGGGGTTCTGCCGGGAGCTGCGGAGATTGAATATTGGAAGTGGATCGGGGTTGTCCTGTGTCTGGCAAGCGCGCTGATGTCAAAAGGGAAGGAGCAGCAGGCGGATCCTCTGTCGCTTCTGGTTCTGACCGGCTGTGCCCTGGCCGATTTGTTTCTGTTATTTACCCGGCAATGGGAAACCGGGATCGCCGGCTTTTGTCTTGTCCAGCTGTGTCTGAGCTTCAGCCTGATTTCCCGGGAACAAACACTCCAGCTGTGCCTGATCCTCGGCGGCTTGTTCTTTATCGCAGGACTGCTTCTGAAACTGCCGGAAATGATCTGTCTGGTGATGTTCTACGCAATTCAAACCAGCTTTAACCTCATCGCGGCACTGAGAATGCTTACGCATACTTTCCTTTTGAAATCCGCGTTTGACAAGCTTGGGAAGAATCCATCTGAGCTTCAACCCCCTTCAGCCGATATCCGGTTTCGTTTCTGGACGGCAATGGGAACCGTGTTATTAGCTCTGTGCGACCTGAACGTCGTGCTCTTTCAGCTGGGCGGTCCGCTGGCGGCGGCCGGCGGCTGGATCTGGCCGTTCTATCTGCCAGCCCTGCTTTGCTTCGCTCATGCCGCACGGTGAGGTCATCCTGCCTTCCATGAAAGCAAAGCCTGAAGTTCTCCATTGGGAAGAACGCTGACGTGCGGTTTATTCTTTTGTCCGGTCAGGAATCTGCCGGCTTCGCGAAGTCTGTATGATTGCTTTTGCCAAATTGATCAGCGCGCGTAAGCGCAGAAATTTCTGGAGATATCCTTTTAAACGAACATAAGAAACAGTCTGTTTTATAACGAATCGAGGCATTGTCCATGTCTGAAATCTTCTTTAGAACCTCAGTGGGAGTGCCGGCCCAACAGCGCAAACAAACCTGTCTCGCCTTGATCCAAAAATACGGCAGCCGCCGTTTGATTATCGCAATTCGGCCTCGCTCGGCAGATTGACCCCGGGACGTTTCATCACTTCCCCCATTCGAAGAAACTCAGATTTTATGCTTGTCCCCAAGAGCGGCGAGCGTCTTTTCCGGCAGTTTGTAGAAGCAGCGGAGCACAGTGGCGCAAGCGCTCCACCGCAAGGCTATCGCACAGCTGCAAGCTCTCTGAAAAAATTGATTTCTGAATTTCATAGTCCGCTGTCTTTGGTTTTTCCCTCAGAGCGCTTTGTGAAAGCAATACTTTGTTAAATTCTGCTCTTTCCTCACGAGTTAGTGCTATACTAAAATAAAGGAAGGTGAGATTTATGGGTAAACTCTCTGGTAAAATTGCCATCGTCACCGGGGCCAGCTCCGGGGTCGGCGCGGGGATCGCGAAGGTCTTAGCCGCGCATGGGGCTTCCGTCGTCCTCTGTGCCCGCCGTCAGGAAAAACTCGACGAGATTCGCCGCGAAATTGAAAATCGGGATAACGAAGGCGAAGTGATGACGGTCGCCTGCGACGTTGTCGACGACGCCCAGATCCACCGGGCCATCGAAGCAACAATCGCCCGCTTTCACACCATTCACATTCTTGTCAACTGCGCTCAGGGCGCGATGCTGTACCGGGCAATTCCCGATATCGACAGCGATTATGCCTTACTCGCTTACAAGACCGGACCGCTGGCCAGTCTGAAATTCATGCAGCTGTGCTATCCTTACATGAAGGAAAACCACTGGGGCCGGATCATCAACACCGCCTCGGCTGCCGGTGTTGACGGCAACGAGGGTTTCGGTGCTTACGGCATGGCAAAGGAAGCCATCCGTGCGATCACCCGCACAGCCGCCCGGGAATGGGGGCAGTATGGGATTACCTCCAACGTCTTCCTGCCGATCATTTCGACCGAGACGTTCCGCACCACCCAACCGGCGGCCTTGAAGTCGCTGGAACGCCAGTCTCCGCTGCATCGCATCGGCACAACGGAAGAGGACTGCGGACCGATTATCGCCTTTTTGGCCTCTGACGATTCCGCTTATCTCAACGGTCAGAGCTTCATGCTGGACGGCGGTCTGCACATGCACTCTTAATCTGCCGGATAGCACAGCCTGCGCTCAGGGTTTCCTTTCCCTGAATTACCAAAAAAAACGTTCTCCCCACAAAGCGAAAAGCACCGCTGACTTTCCCATCCGCGTTTATGAGTCAGCGAACATTTGAATCCGAGAAAAGTTCCGGAAGAAAACGGAATTTTTTTCTTTTTGTCGAAAGGAAGAAATGGGAAAATCAGGAATTAATGATACAATGGAAGGCAGAGGTGATATCCAACATGGAAAGAAAAGAAATTCGAATTGAAGATACCTGGGATCTGAGCGGATTGTTCGCCGATCAGGCCCAGTTTGACGCCGCTCTAAAACATGCGAAACAGCTGCTGAACCAGATCACGCAGGCACAGGGACACATCACGGAGTCCCGTGAAAGCTTCCGCAGCTTTATGGACAGACAGGAGGAACTGCAGCGGCAGTGCGAAAATCTGACGGTTTATGCCCAGATGCGCGCCGACGTGGAACCGGAGGATCCGCAGGTCCAGCAGAATCTGGCCAAGTCGGTCACTTTTGTCAATCAGGCCGCAGCGGCGACAACCTTTGTCGATCAGGAACTGATCGAGCATCGCAATGTGATCGAAACGTATCTGAACGCGGAAGACTGCGCAGATTACCGCTATCCGATGGAAGAAACGTTCCGCACCATCCCGCATCGTCCGAACGCTCAGACCGAGCAGCTGCTGGCGCAGATGAGCGATCTGTTTCAGAATCCGCAGAAAACATTCAAAGCGTTCGTACCGGAATTTAAACCGGTGATGATCGACGGAAAAGAGGAATTCTTAAATCAGGCGATCATGAACCAGCTGCTTCACAATCCGGACAGAGAAATCCGCAGGCAGGCGTTTGAGCATTTCTATGAAGAATACCGCCGGCATCAGAACGTTTTCTGTTCGACCTTGATCGGCCACGCTCAGGGACAGGTGCTCCAGGCGAAGCTGCATCATTTCTCCAGCGCGCTGGAAGCAAGCCTGTTTGAGGACGGCGCGGATGTTCCGCTGTTTAATCAGGTACTGGACATGGCCAACACCAGATATCACAAAACTTTCTGGCGTTATAACGAATTAAAAAAGAAGATCATGGGACTGGATGACTGCACCAGTTATGATTTGAACGTCCCGTTAGTTCAGGCTGTCGATGCACATTATGATCTTGATCAGTGCTTTGAAATTCTGGATCAGGCGTTAGCGCCGTTAGGCGAAGAATATCAGGCTTTATTAAAACGGGCGCGGGCTGAGCGCTGGATCGACTATTATCCGCATCAGGGCAAGCGCGGAGGTGCGTATTCCTGGGGCACCTACGATTCCAATCCGTTTGTCCTGACCAACTTCACCGGCGGTTATGATTCCTTAAGCACGCTGGCGCATGAGCTGGGCCATTCGATGCATTCGTTCTTCTCCCACCGGGCCAATCGGCCGTTATTGGCGGATTACCGCATCTTTGTCGCGGAGGTTGCTTCCACGGTCAACGAAGTCTTGCTGAACCAGTACATGCTGCAAAACAGCGACGATCCGAAAATGAAGGCTTCACTGCTGTACAACATGCTGGAGCAGCTGGTCGGAACGCTGTACCGTCAGCCAATGTTCGCCCAGTTTGAAGCATGGCTGCACGAGCAGCTGGAAGCCGGGCAGGCTCTGTCTTCCTCCGATTTGACAGATTATTATTACAAACTGAATCAGGACTACTATGGTCCATCCGTCACCGTGCATGAACTGGAAAAATACAAATGCTATTCCGTTCCGCATTTCTATTACAACTTCTACGTTTATAAATACACGATCGGCATGTCCGTCGCCTTATCCTTCGCTTCCCGGATTCTCAGAGGAGAAACGGAAGCTTACCTGCGCTTTTTAACACGCGGAGGCAGCTGCGCTCCGATTGATCAGCTGGTTGAAGCCGGCGCGGATCCGCGCGGCGAACAGGTCTATGACGACGCGTTCCGCTATTTTGAAGAAACGCTGGATCAGTTTGAAAAGCTGATGCGGGAAATCTGAATTTCCCCACGTGCTTTCGGCACAACAAAAATCCTGCTTTTGCCCGGCAGACTCCGAGCGAAGCAGGATTTTTTAATCTTCTCTTTTTATTCCGCCTGAATCTGATCCTCGGATGCCGGGAAGCTGGCCGGCGCGATGGCAGAAGACAGCGGCAGTTTCTTATTTAACGGCAGCGCGGCTTTCTGCACGATCTGGAAAAACCGTTCGGCGATCCGGCTTTGCGGCCGCAGCGGTATCGCCACGCTGAGCTGCCATGGATTCTTGTTGCGCATCGGAATTTTGACGATCTTTTCGCTTTCGATCGGAAACTGAGGATTGCTGATCGCCAGCCCTCTGCCTTCCTCGACCAGCCGGCGGATTGCTTCCAGATCGCAGCCGCAGTACACAATCCGCGGCGCGGCATTGGCCATCCGCATGTGGACGTTGTAACAATCGTAGATTTTATAACTTTCGTTTAAGGTTAAAAAAGGTTCGTTGACCAGATCGTGAAAGGTGACGAAGCTGTGCGAAGCGAGCCGATGTCCCCGCGGCACGCATAATTCGTTATACGCCTCAAACAGCCGGACGTTCTGCAGTTCGCTGGTGAAGATCGGACCGGTGATGAAGGCGGCGTCGACTTCCTGCCGCAGCAGTTTTTCCTCAACGATTTTATCCGAGTACTCGCTGAGAATCACCCGAACCTCAGGCTCCGTGCGCTCAAATTGTTCCAGCAGTCCCTGCACCATCGCATAGGTATTGCTTGAGATTGCCACGCTCAGCGTCTTATCGGAATTCCGGCGGATATCGTCGTTGATCTGTTCCAGCTGCCGCACAAGATCCTTGATCTGCGTGTAATAGAGCCGTCCTTCCTCGGTCATTTCCGTTTTGCGCTGCTGAAAGATCAACAAGTCGACATCCAGCTCCTTCTGCAGCGATCGCAGGCTTTTATTCAGACCCTGCGGAGAGATATAGAATTTTTTGGCGCTTTGAGTCATATTGCCGGTTTCGCACACGTCGATAAAATATTTCAGCTGTTCCAGATTCATGGCAAAACCCTCCCGCGGCAGACATTCTGCGCTACCACTATTGTAACAAATAGTTGATGATCAGTTCAACGCTTTGTTTGCGTCATTCGTTCATTCTTTCACTATAATGAAGCATACAAGGAGGAAAGAAGAAATGAAGAAAGGATTGATGATGATCGCCGCTTGCATGACGGCGTTCTCTCTGGCCGCTTGCGCGACAACGAAAGCGCCGGAAACCACAACAACCCCGGAGCCGACTGTTCCGGCGGAAGAGGTGAAACAGCCAAAGGATGGCAGCTACACTTCGTACATGACGTATTACGATCACCCGGCTTACCTGGCCACAGCGACCGTGACGGTAAAAGAGGGTAAAGCGACCGGTTACACATTTGAGGAATGTCATCTGCCGGATCATTGGGCGACGTTCACCGAAGAAGAAATTGCCGGCATGGATGAAAGCAACTACATCCCCGGTGTAGCCGTCACGGGTGCAAAGGGGTATTATGCCAGACAAGTCCAATTAGGAACTGGGGATGAGGCCATCATCCTGACCGGCGAAGGGGACGGAACCGGCATGCCGATTTACAGCAATGATCAAATCAAGGATTTCAGCAAGGAGATCTTGAACGAAGATTTAGCGGCCTGGTATATGGAACAGCTGGCAGCCGGCAACTACTGGTGTCTGGATGAAGAGGGAAATCCGATCGAAGATTGCGCGACCTACACGCTGGATCGGAAAGACGGCGTACATCTGGATAAAACGCAGTCCCGGTTTAAGACGTTGATCGGACACTGGACCGCAGTCGGCACGGGCTATGGCATTGAAGGCGGCGAACTGGGCTGGAGCGGCAACCTGAAAAAGATCGGCGATTTCTGCATTGAAAATCAGTTCCCGGAAGGAGAATTCGGCAGAAATGAAGATAATGTCGGACTGGTTGGCGACGTTGTTACCGGCGCCACGGCGACGGAATACGAAAACTATATCGGAATGTACTACGCTGCCTGGCAAAAGGCTTTTGAATAAGGTTTAACCGGTAACTTGCGCTGCCGCTGCGGACTTCCCATTTTGTTGTTTCTTCCTGCAAGAACAACCATCGAAGCAACCGCGCAGAGAAAAAATGAGCTGGAATCGGAAAGTATACTCTTTCATAGATTCCAGCTTTTTCTGATTTGGGAATATCCGGCGAGCGGAAGGAAAATCTCCCCCGGCATCCAAATCCCCTAACAAGACGAGCTTATCCGCTCCTTGAATCTGATCAAGGATCATCTTCAGCTTGTCAAAGTCCCCATGGATATCGCTGAGTACCGCTATTTTCATTCTTTGTTCCGCTTCTGTTCTAATTAACGTTAGAAATCTTTCTCTGATTTCAGTTTATCATTTTTAAAGAACGTTCGGAAATAAAATCATAAAAAAGCCGATGGGACTCTGCCTTGATCAGTGCATCATCCGGCTTTTTTCCAACCTCATTGGGGTTCTGTTCTCATTCCATGCCGTTGGGGCAATCCGCAGCGGTTTCCGGCTTCAATCGGCTCAACCGCAGCGACCAGGTCATCTTGGCGCTTGCCCGGGGCGCCAGATTCAGTCCGGCCTGCTTCTGATTGATGCCATCCAACGGTCCCGTCAGCGGTTCCAGCACCAGGAAACGATGCGCGTCGCCGGACCACACCATCAGATTCCGATATCCTTTTTCCAATCGCAGTTCCATCCGCTGATTCCGCAGGGGATCCTCCACCGCAATCATCGGACAATGGCTCAAAAAGCACCCCTGTGCCAAAACACTGGCTTTCTTCAGATGATCCAGCGGGATTCCCGTTGCAGCATCTTCCATTCTTTCAGGGTGAGCGACAAGCGTCAGCGCATCATAATCCTCAATCAGGAAAAACGGATGCATCCCCAAATCACAGGGCATGACTTCTGAGGAGTCATTGGTAATCTCCACTGTGGAAATCAAGCCCTCATCCGTCAGCGTAATCGTCATCCGGGCATGAAAAGCATACGGATAACGTCCGGCCAATTCTTCATCACTGTCCATGCGCAGTATTGCCTGATTCACTTTTAAATCCTCTACGGTCCAGGGAAATGAATGAAGAAAACCATGAAGTCCCGCCGGATATTCCCGGCCTTTTAATTTAAGGACACCGCCGCCGGGATTCCCATAATAAGGGAACATGACCGGAATTCCGCACCGCGGACGTTCGCTGGAAGCGATGTTCTCCGGCAAACGGTGCAGACACTCCCGTCCCGCCCACATCAGCGAGCTGATCAATGCGCCCCGTCCGGGGTGAATCATCGCTTCCATTGATCCCTGAGTCAGCCGGATTGCCTCCCTTTCCACCTCAGCCATGAAGCAGATATTCCCTGATCTGACGCGGACACCGGGCCTGCTTGATTTTATCCAGCAGCTCATCATCCGCCAGCTTGGCGGCAAGCCGGGAAAGCAGGATCATGTGATTGCGGGCAAAATTCTGATCGTTGCTGACGCAAAACAGGAAGATCGTTTCGATCGGTTTGCCATCCAGCGTTTCCCATTTGATCGGGTGTTCAAGGTTGGCGACGGCAACGCCGATCCGGGACACACTGTCGCTTTTGCCATGGGGGATCGCGACGCCGTTGCCAATCCCCGTGATCCCCTCTTTTTCCCGCTTGTAAATATCCGCGACAAACGCTTCGACATCCGCAATATAACCATTTTCCTTCAACTGCCGGGCCATCTGCTTCAGCGCGTCGTCTTTATCGGCGGCTTTCAGCGAAACCGTCATAATTTTTTCATCTAAAACATTCTCCAATTCCATGGTGTTCCTCCTGTTATCGAACTAAAAATTTATAGAGTTCTTCTTGGGAAAGAGAGTTCTTCTTGGGAAAGGCGGCAAAGTTCACTGACGTCCTGTTCGGTATCAATCATTTCCAAAAAACTCTTGTAAAACAACTGGGTCTTTTCCGATTCGTAACGGGTGTTGACCCGAAGTCCCAGCAGGAAAACCAGCCGCACCTGTTCTTCCTCATTCCATTGCATCGCATCTTTCAGCACAGCCACGACCACCCGCGACTGATTGACATAATTCGCATATCCATGCGGAATCGCGACGCCGTTGCCGATGCAGGTTGACACAGCGCCTTCCCGTTCCAGCACCGTGCCCAGATATTTCTCGCTGACTGCTCCGCACGCCAGCAGCCGGTCTGTCATCTTCCGCAGCAATTCCTTTTTATCCCGGGCTGCGGGATGGATCAAAATCAGCCGCGGATCAAACAGCGTATGGCAGGAGACATCGAAATGTGATTTCTGGTTAATTTTCGTCTTCTTTAAATATTCGATCTTCTCTTTCAATTCTTCAATGCCATGCCCGCTCAGCAGCGATTCGATATAAACGATCCGCTCGTCCTGCACCGGCAGCGCCGAAGTGGAAATGATCAGATCATAGCCCGCCAGCTCGCCGACGTCCAGATCGTGCAGGCTCAGGATTTTGATTTCCTTGATCTTCGGAATTGCCAGCTTGATCTTGTTGCAGAACATCTGATTCAGGCCCATGCCCAGCTCCGTGATCAGCAGAATCGTCAGCGGCGGTTCCAGCCGGTCCAGAGAAGCCTGAATATATAAAGTAATATAGCTCAGCTCCGTCGAAGAAATCTGGATTCCGTAATACTCCTCAAACAGGATGCTCAACGCCCACGACACGCGGTAGGTCTTGCGGTATTCCTCCTGGATAAAGCTGGTCAGATTGGCGGTGGAGTGCTTCTCAAATTTCATGCGGAAGACGGCGGGGCGAATGTGATTCAACAAGCCGTAATACAGCTCGTGATCCATTGTCAGATCGACGTTCATGATATTGGAAACGACTGAAATAATCCGCTGAACAAATTCTTTGATTTTCTTATCGTAATCCCGCACGCCGTATTCCAGATCGGCCGCACCGTTGTGGATCATCTGCGAACAGAGCAGCTGAATCGCAAAGTATTTCACTTCCTCGTCGTCGATCCGGATCATAAACTTTTCCTCAATCTGTTTAAACAACGATTGGGACAGCTCATATTCGTTATATTTGACGACGATGTCTTTTTCTTCCTGTTTCAGCTGAAGCAGTCCCATATCCGAACGGGTGACCGCCAGCGCCGCAAACAACAGAATACTGTTGTAGGATTCCTCGGTAAAACTGAAATTCCACGATTTTTCAACAGCGTCGATACATTCGGAAAGCAGCTCCAGATTGATGCCCTTGGCAAAATAGCGGATATTCGCTTCAATCGAATGGGCCTTGTCGTTGATCACCAGATGTTTGATCGCCAGCCGGCAGCTGACCTCCTGCCCTTCTAAATCTATCCCGTAATTGCGCCGCACGGACAGATCAATCGAAAACATTTTCAGCCATTGCGCGCAGGTTTCCAGGTTTTTCTTGCAGACGGGCAGGGAATCATAGGTCAGCTCGCTCAATTCAGCGACGGTCAGCCGATGGCCGAAGCGGGACAACAGGATCCGCAGATAGACATACAGCCGGTATTCGCCATTGACGATATCTTCCACCTCATAGGAACCATACAGACTGGAAAGGGCCTTGCGTTGTTCGCTGTCAGCTTTCAACAGACTGCCCTTCCCCGGCACCTTGATGATTTCACCGAGATTCTTCTGCCGGAGCACATCGTTCAGTTCGTCGATCTTGCCGCGGACGTTCTTTTCCGAGAGGTTTAACAAACGGGCGATGGAGGAGGCTGAAAACCATTCGTTTTCCAGCAGAATCTGCAGGATCTGATGCTTGATCCGGTTTTTTTTATTCGCCTTCATCCTCATCGCGTCACCTCTTTGTCGTTTTCTTTCTCATCGTGTTCCTGCATCCTCCTCTTTGTCAAGCGGTGTGCCCTGGCTATGTATCTGATTTAATAGAAGGACGCTTTGCCCAGCGAACCGAAAAGTTCCATTTTTGCGTGGACGGTGCTGCGGGTTTGGGCGATTGCCGGGCCATACATCTTCGGCGGCAGAAAACCATGGGTTTCATCCAGCGTTGCCTGCAGGGTGCGGAAGAAGGTCTGCTTAATATCGCTGGAAATGTTGACTTTCTGAATTCCGATCGCGCAGGCCTGACGGATTTCTTCATCCGGATTGTCGCTGCCGCCGTGCAAAACCAGCGGAACCGGTGCGACTTGATGAATTTGCTTCAGCAGCTCAAGCTGCAGCTTCGGGACAAAGCCTTTGGGATATAAACCATGAGCTGTACCGATCGCGATAGCCAGAGCGTCCACGCCTGTGCCTTCAACAAACTTCACTACATCTTCCGGATTGGTATAGGTGATGTTTTCCACGCCGCCCTCGTCCGAGGTGCTCATCGCGCCGATCGTTCCGATTTCGCCTTCCACGGATACGCCGCAGGCATGAGCCAGTTCAGCAACCTGCCGGGTCAGCCGCATATTTTCTTCAAATGGAAGCTGGGAACCGTCGATCATCACCGAAGTAAATCCGGCCTGGATCGCCCGCAGGCAATCCTCCGCCGTCTTGCCATGGTCCAGATGCAAAGCAAAGGGAACGTCACTGTTGCGCATCCGCAGGGTTACATAGGCAAAGAATTCCGGCGTGGCGAAGTTAAACTCTCCCGGCGCAAATTGCAGAATCGCCGGCGACTGCGTCGCTTCAGCTTCCTCGATCACAGCCCGAACCAGATTCAGATCGGTCGTATTAAAGGCTCCGACAGCAAACTGTTCTTCTCTGGCTTTCGCCAGCATTTCTTTCAATGTGATCAACATGGTGATTACTCCACGTTGACGAAGGAGATTTCATCCAGTTCGTCTTCAGAAATTTCATGCCCCAGATCCTCGCCGGTTTCATCCGCCGCGCTGACCGGACGCTTTAAGAAGGAAAGCACAACGCCGGTAATCACGCTGCCGATCGCCAGACAGATCAACCCTTTCATCGGATCGCTGAAGAATGGGAATGCGATGAAGCCGCCGTTGAGCAGTTCGGAAGAAACACCCCACATCATCGACAAGCCGCCGGCGACCGCCGAACCGACAACGCAGGAAACGACAACTCGAACCAGATCCCGCGCGGCAATCGGAATGACGCCTTCAGTGATCATGACGCAGCCCATCGGCACCGCGGATTTCAGGGTTTCTTTTTCATTGCGGGTATATTTTTTCGGGGTTAACAGACAGGAGATCGCGATCCCAAACGGCGGAATCATCGAAGCGATGATCTGCACGGTCTTCGCGTCGCGAATCCCGTCGGTATACAACGCGTTGGCAAACGCTGTCGCGACCTTGTTGACCGGACCGCCGAAGTCAAACGTCGCCATACTGCCCAGCGCCGCGCCGTAAATAAACCGCGAGCCTTCCGACAGCGAGGTCAGGAATGTGGTTAACAGATTGGTCAGCCAGGTAATCGGACCGACGAGCACGCCGTACATCAGCAGCCCGGCAGCCGCTGTGGATAAAAACGGAATGATAATGACCGGCATGATGCCTTCCAGCGATTTCGGCAGCTTGATATACTTTTTGATCAGGACGACCAGATAACCGACCAACAGGCCGCCGATCATACCGCCGATAAACCCAGCTTTGATATTATTCGCGACATAACCGATGATGAAGCCCGGCGCTAACGCCGGACGGCCGGCGACGCTGAAGGCGATGTACGCGCACAGCATCGGGACCATCAGCTGCATGCCCAGATTGCCGGTCTGATACAGCCAATAGCCGATCCCGCTTTCACCGAGGTTGGCGACGCTCTGGCCTGCGATCAGACGGCCGATCGCCATCGTTAAACCGGCGGCGACAACGAGCGGAATAAAATAACTGATGCCGGTAAGAATGTGCTGTTTCATTTCTCTAAACGTTTTTTTCATGCGAAGTTCCCTCTTTCTCTATGGCTTTTTCTACTTTCTGGATCAAGGCGATCGGGTTTTTGATTAAGGTCGACGTATCGACTTTAACGACTTTCTTCCCCTTGAAGCGTTCCATCCCGGTAATTGCCACGTCGATCGCCAGAATCACGACATCCGCAGCTTTGATGTCCTCGGGCGTCAACTCATGCTCAACGCCGATTGTTCCCTGCGTTTCGCAATGGATTTGGTGTCCGCGGAGCTGCGCGCTTTTCATCAGCTTTTCACGGGCGATGTAGGTGTGGGCGATCCCCGCCGTACAGGCGGCCACGCCAACGATCTTCATCATTTTGATTCCTCCTTTATCACGGCCGGAAGTCCGATCAGGACCCGCGCCGTTTCTGCCTGTAATGTAACCGAGGAGCATTCCGCCGGGATCAGGGCGCCCCAGCCCTGAGTGAGGGTGACGCTTTCCTGCGGCGTTGTCAGTTTGACGTCGCCGTCAATCGGCACGCACAGCCGGTGTTCGTCGGTATTGGCCAGTGTATATTCCCCATGAACCTCGACGATCTGCATCCCGAAGGCGTCGGTATCGGTCTCATCAATCATCATGACCGATCGGCTTGCGCCCTGGAGGACTTCCGCCTTCGGATGCATAATCACCCGCCGGCGGATTTCGTCTTCCGTATAGGTCGTCATATCAAACAGTCCGAGGCCATGTTCGCCATCCAGACCGTTGAACATTTCCTCATCTGTTAACGTCACGCCGTTGACCTGCCGTTCCACGCGGATTGTGATATCGCTGCATTCGTGGATTTCCAGAAACAGACAGCCCGGCCCCACGGCATGCGGCATCCCCGCCGGGATCAGAATGACGTCGCCCTGCTTCACTTCAATTTTGTGCAGGCAACTCACCATCGCCGCGACGTCCTGCTTTTCAAACAGAGATTTCCACAGGGCGGCGGTAACTCCCGGCAAAAAGCCGGCATATATGCAGCTGGGCTGCCCGTTCACGGTCTGCGTGCGGGCGATGTACCAGGCTTCGGTCTTGCCGCAGGGGCTGTGAAAATAACGCGCGGCGTCTTCCTTGTGCGGATGGCATTGAAGCACCAGCCGGACGATCGTATCGCCGGCGCGCGCCAGCACGCCGAGCTGATTGGGCAGCCGTTTCTGACTGCGCGGGCCAAGCACGCCGGAAGGATCTTCCGCGATGATCGCGTCCAGCCGTTTGCCGCCCTGCGCCGCGATTGTGCGGCTGATCGCATAACCCTCGCCATGTCCCGATGAGATTGCGCCGATCGAGGTGACCAGCAATTCTTCACATTGATGATTGTTTTCAGCGGGTTCCATTCTCCGCCATTGATTTAACAGCGTGCCGCCGATATACGGACGGGTGATTCGATCATGATCAAAAATCCAGATTCTTGAGGAAGCTTCACTCATAATTTTCCTTCTTTCTTTCAACCTTTCGTCACTCTGCCTGAGACAGATGTCATTTATTTTTCTGATGGCTGCGGATGGGAAGGGGCCGCTGGTTAATCAAGGTGCTGATCCTTCATCATCAGGTGGACGGCGCTGGTCTTAAAGGTCAGCGGCAGCGCCAGAATGTTGGGATGCCCGCCGACATATTTCTGTTGGGCATCGGCCAGCGCTTCCTCCACAGTAGCGCGGGTTTTCATGCCCATCGCACGGGCGTAGCCGGGTTCCATCGCTCCGGTGATATAAATTGCCGCGGTGTTCATCTCGGCGATATGCGCGCATGAGATCATACTGAACCCGTGGAAGGGATGGAAGGCGTTGGCAAACCGATAACGCCGGATGTATTCCGCGTTTGTCGCAAAATATTCCCCAACCCGGTTCATGTCCGGCAGCGTATTCATCTGATCGTGCTGGAACATCTCAAACATCTCGCGCGTATACGGCCACAGCTCATCGTGGAAATACCCGTTGCACAGACTCTGGCAGATGATCACGCAGCGGTCGCTCATGATGCGTTTCAGCCGGATCACCTGCGCGGAGATCGCCTGCATCAACATGATCGGGTTCGTGCCCATTCCCTCGCCATAGTGGAAAAACTGCGGCGCCCCGAAAATCAGCACATCGTATTTCTTTTCCGCCCACGGCACATAGGTTCGCCGATCAGCGACCTTCCAGCTTAACGGCATCATTTCTTTCGCATAGCCGGAAAAGATCGCGATCTGCCGGGACTGCGTGTCCAGCACGGCGTCGCAGCAGAAGAATTTCTTCCCCATCCGCTCTTCCATCGTCATGCTGATCTGATTGAATTTATCACGCATCAGGCTGTGGCCGCTGACCGGCGTGAAATCAGCCCGGTGCATGACGGATGGGACATGATGCGAAGCGATCGAACGCCAGTGCGTGATCCCGGTGGCCGAGTGTTTGTAGCAGCCGGAATAACCGCCGTAGGGGTTGCCCTGGACATGGCCGATCAGAATTGCGACATCCGCGTCGTAAACATATTTGTTCATGATGACCGGATCGCCCTGTTCGGTTTTCCCCAGATCGACCAGATGTTCATAATCTTCCGAGTCGTGATTCAGAATTTGCCCCGTCCCCCAGAATTCTCCAAACAGTTCCGGGCCGAGGATCCCGCGCAGCTCCGGCTCGGTATTCTTGCGGTGCAGACCATTGGAACAGATCAACAAGATATCCTGATGCCGAACCCCTGCCGCGATCAGTTCGTCGACGATCAGCCGGATCGCCACCTTGCGATGACTTGTCGGCTGCTGCCCGCCTTTCACCCGATCGGGAAAAACGATGACGCAGCGGCTGCCGGGATGAGCCAACTCGCTTAACGGCGGCATGCCGATCGGATGAAGCAGACTGTCCTGCGTCGCCTGTACCAGCTGGTCTTCCGGAATGTGGGGCGGATCCGGCACCGTCACGCCCGGGATAAAGATGTCGGTCGTGTCCGGCAGTTCGGCCCAGATGGTTCCCGGGCCGTATTCCAATTCTACTTTCATTTTCGCGCCTCCTGATAGTCCTGCATGATTTCCAGAAATTCATCGGGGTAAAACCCGATCTCGCCTTCAAAACGGGTCAGAGCGATCAGCCCGCCGTCGATTTGGGCAATCCGCGCGATCGCTGCCGCGTTGGTTTTCTTCAAACCGCCCCCATAGACGACCGGAACGGGAATCACCTGTTTAATTTTTACGGCCGCTTCCCGAATCTCATCCGGCGAGGCCGGGATTTTCCCCGGTCCGATGCTCCACAGCGGCTCATAGGCGATCACGACTTTTTTCAGATCCGCGCCCGCCAGGCCGATTTCCAGCTGGGTTTGCAGCACGCTTTGCCACTTCGGACGCTGCGCGGCGCTCTCGCCGATGCAAAACAGCACGTCCAGTCCCGCTTTCTGCGCAGCCAGAACTTCCTTATTCAACGTCCGGGAAATCGCGTCTTCCGCTTCCACGCCGGCCGCTTCCAACAATGCGCGTTCTTTTGCCCGTTGTTCGCCATGACCGATCATCACCGCCCGGCAGCCCAATTCCACAGCGGCGTTCGCGGTCAGACTCGTCGTAAACGCTCCGAAATTTCCGCCGGCCTCCGTATCAAGACCCAACACGCCCTGCGCGCCGACATGGATTTTCTTCGCCGCTGCCACTGCCGGAATTAAATGAGCTTCCGGGAAGAAAAACGTCACGTCGGTTTGGGAAGTGAACGTGAATCCTGATTCTACCTGACGGATGATCGTCGCTGCCCATTGATCCATCGGCGCCAGACGATTGACGCCGCCTCTGCGGGGCGAAATATCAAAACGTTTTAAATTCACATAAAGATGATCCATGGTTTACCTCCAATCCCGGATCGCCTGAGCGATCGTTTCCGCATCCAGACCATAGCGTTTCTTCAAATCATCGCGCTTGCCTGAAGTTCCGAAGCGATCCTGGACTCCGATCCGGCGGACCTGCCCCTGTCCCAATTCGGCGACGACTTCGCTGACCGCACTGCCCAATCCGCCGATAACATTATGATCTTCAGCGGTCAGGATCTTCCCGGTCCTGGCGGCGTAATGACAGATGAGTCCGCGATCAACCGGCTTGACTGTGCTCATATCGACAACCGCAGCCGCAATGCCTTCTCTTTCCAGAATCTGCGCTGCCTGCAAAGCTTCATACACCAGATCACCGATGGCCAGAATCGCAGCGTCGGTTCCATCCTTGACGACAAGACCTTTTCCGATTTCAAACTTGACGTCCGGGCGATGCACCGCGGGGGAAGAAGTCCGCCCAAACCGCAGGTAGACAGGACCCTCGTGGAGAATCGCCGCCTCCACTGCCGATTTCACCGTAAATTCATCGCAGGGAACGATCACGGTCATTCCCGGGATCGCCCGCATCAGCGCCAGATCCTCAATGCACTGGTGGGAGGCGCCGTCCTCGCCGATCAGCACGCCGCCATGGGTCGCACCGATTTTTACATTCAGATGAGAATAAGCGATCGCGTTGCGGATTTGTTCGTAAGCCCGGCCCGCCGCAAACATCGCGAACGTGGAAGCGAAGACGGTTTTGCCGCAGCTGGCCATGCCGGCCGCTGTGCCCATCAGATCTTGTTCGGCGATGCCCATATCAAAGAAGCGTTCCGGATATTTCCGGGCAAACAGACAGGTCTGTGTTGCCTTGGACAAATCGCCGTCCAAAACGAGAAAATCATAAGTTTCCCCCAGTTCCGCCAGCGCTTCGCCATACGCTGTCCGCGTGGCTTTCGTCATGCTTGTTCCTCCTTGTGAAGCCGCGCTTCCAATTCTTTGCGGGCTTGTTCACTTTGTTTTAAATCCGGCGGTGTTCCATGCCAGCCGACGATATTTTCCATAAAGGAAACACCCTTGCCTTTCACCGTATTGAGAATGATGGCGGAGGGTTTCCCGGATGCGGCTTTGGCACGCTTGATCGCCTGGTCGATGGCGGCGACGTCGTGGCCGTCGATCGTCTGCACAAACCACCCGAAAGCAGCCAGCTTCTTTTCCAGGGGTTCGATATTCATTACCTGCGCAGTTGGACCGTCGATCTGTAAGCCGTTGCGGTCGACGAACAGCGTTAACTGATCGAGCTTATAATGAGCGGCCGTCATCAGCGCTTCCCAGATCTGTCCTTCCTGCATTTCCCCATCCCCGCAGATGCAATACACGCGGTAGGTTTTATGGTCGACCCGGCCGGCTAACGCCATGCCATTGGCGCATGACAATCCCTGGCCTAACGAACCGGATGACATATCCACCCCCGGCGTTTTCGTCATGCTGGGATGTCCCTGCAGGATTCCGTCAATCGACCGGAATTTTTTCAGCTCCGCCCGGTCAAAATACCCATGCGCCGCCTGCGCCGCATACAGTGCGGAGGATGCGTGGCCTTTCGATAATACCAGCCGGTCGCGGTCCGGCCATGCCGGTTCCTCGGGCCGGATCTTCATGTGTTCTCCATAAAGTACCGCAAGCAGTTCGCAGATCGACAACGCTCCGCCGATGTGCCCGCTTTGCGCCGTGGTGATTTCATCAAGGATATCCAACCGCATCTGATCCGCGGCGATTTGTAATTGTCGAACATTCATGACACTCGCCTCCTTGCCTTAATCATAAAAGCAGAAATGCCATGAATACTGAACGATCAGGTCCAGAAAGTTCCGGTAAATTTGACGTTATTCCTTACAAAACGATACAGATCCGCCTTTATGCCACTTCGCCCCTGTGTCAGACATGCCTGCGGATCGGGTCAGCTGCCTGAATCTTGCGTGAGGAAAAATGGCTGGGGAATCAAAGAAAGTCTGGTTCAATCGGACATTTTCGAAATACGCAAACCAACGCAGAAAAACACCTCAGAACAACGTCAAGTCAGCGAACTCATCACACCCCTTGCCGATCTTTGCATGGGCATGGAGTTTGCCTTTGCCAAAACAAAGCGCCGGCTAAACTTCGTCCTCCTTTTTTGACTCAGGCCTTTTTTCGCTGAGCAAACGCAAAAAAAGATCCCACCTCCGGATCAGAAATGAGATCTACTTTATGGATAAAACGCCGGTTCTTCTGTCATTCCGACTTGTCGCTGCCGCTTTGTCCCGCTGAATTCTGACGTTTATTTCTTGAAATTCAGATAGTTTGCCAGATTGGCATTCGAATCCAGTCTGGCTTTGATCTTCGGTGTACGGCAGCTCATCAAAACGGTAACGCCCGGGCCATGCCCTGAAATGTAGCTGTCGCCATGGATGATGACGCCGATCGTCACGGCACCCTGGCAATAATCCGGGCCATGATCGTTGCAATGATCCTGAATCATTACGATATCGCCGAACCGCAGTTCCTGCAGCCTTAGCTCCGCAAACGATTTCGCGTCGCGCGTCATGATATCATAATCGCCGCTCAGCATCGTATCGCTGCCCAGGCCCGAACCCATTAACGCCGCCGGAATCACCTTCGTGACCGGCACGACCAGACAGCCGTCCTGTTCCTCTATCCCCATCTTATTCAACAGCTCCGGGTCCAGATTCATGACGGTGATTTCCGGATAATCCGTCAGCGTCATCCCCTGACCGCAGGCTTTGACTAAAAATTGATCGTCGACCGTCAGTTTTTCCAACACTTCCTGTTCAAAGGCAATCATGACGTGATCAATACCGCCGTGCTTTCCCGTAACGTAGCCTATTGCACCTTTTGCTTCGCCGGTGATGACCTTAGCCTGATTGCCGATGCAGGTCAAGGTGTTGTACGCCATATCCATAGCCGGATCGGGATTCTTCGTACTGACGCCCGGTTCGACATGATCGCCGGCCAGCCCCATACAGCCGTCGCCAATCTGGAAATTATACGTGATCCCGCCGGTCGCCGGCAGAATCCATGGCCGTCCGTCGCTGCCGACGCGATACTGGCGTTTCATTACCGGCGGATGAACCTTGCCCTGAACGGATTGCATGACTAAATGTTCTTTGTTGAATTTGATCATTGAAATTCCTCGCTTTCTCATTGAGCCTATTATACCATTTAATTTTCATTGCATAAAAGCGAGGATTGTCCCCGCTGTTAATATTTGTGTCTTACGCCTTTGGATCACCGTCGGCGCAGGGATGTGATTCGCCAGCCGTCTTCCGTTTCTTTAAAGTTCAGCAGCAGCTTCACCGTCTTCTTTTCGGTGGTATAGGTAACCGTGACATCATAATCCCCGCCGCTGAGTTTTGCCACATCACTGATCTGACGGCAGTCTTGAGTTTGCATTGCCTCCTCAAAGCCAAGAAACCGGTTAAAGTTTTCCGGCATTCGGTTGGCGACAAATGCCTCGATCGCCTCATCTGTCATCACTGGCGAAAGATAATCCTGGATCTGAGCGCCCCAATCTTCTGCCAGCGCCGTTCTCTCGTCCAGCGTTTTGGCATCATCGAAAAGATCCTGCGGCATGGCTGGGATCGTGTCTGTCAATTCCAGAAACTGTTCCGTTTGAGTCCGCAGAATTTCCTCGGTTGTAGGTTTTGTCTGGCAGCCAAACAGACACAGGGTGATGATAAGACAGAAGAATCCTTTTTTCATAATCTACTCCTCCTGATCAGGATAAGAAATCCTTACATAAGCCGTATCAATCAGCCATCGCGGCGAATCTGCTTCAGGGTTGGGAACAAATGAGAGAATCAGTTCACGTACCCACATATAGCCCGGATGCGTGATCTTGATCGCATAACTTACGCTTTCACCCTGCCAAACGATTCCCAATCGCTTTTTCTTATAGGTAATGTACTCTTTCCAGCTTAATCCGGTCAAGCCTTGCAGCGTATACGCCTGATCCTGAACTAACTGTTTCATCCCGGATTCGCTCATCATCGGACCCAAAACAGCCTCAGCCTGTCGGTCAAGATCTTCATCCTGACGATGAAAATTCAGGATAATTACTTCCCGCAAAAAACGCCGGACGATCGTTTCAATTTCTTTGTCCTCTTCCTGATGGGAACACCCAACTAAGCCAAATCCCAGCAGAATCCAGATCATCATCGTGATGAAACCTTTGTTTTTCATAATGTTCATCCTCAATTCAGAAGAGAAGTCTTCTAAAACATCATTTCATCTTCTTCTTTGTTCTAATTTGTCAATTTGTACTTCTCATTTCCGACAGTTTCTCATTCGGATGGTTGATTCACTATTTTTTATTTATTTTTAAACAGTATTCTTTAATTTCATTATAGCTGAAAATTGGAGAAAACAGTGATTTTTTTTATTTTCCCGCAATTTTTCATCTGTTTTACAGGATGAATTTTCTTTGCTTCATCCTCGAATTCCCCGCGAAGGGTCTATCACGGAGAGAAACGGGCAGAATAAAATTACGGGAAACAGATTGTTCTTGACACGTTTGATATAATTAAAGACGCTGAAAGGAAGGCGATCAACATGGTTATGGCGGTTTTATTGACATTTGTTGCGGGGGTACTGGGCACGCTTCTGGGAGGAGTTCTCGGTTTGCGGATCGACCCGAAGTCATCGCAATCTCTGAGCTGTCTGTTGGCGTTTTCCGCCGGCATGATGATCAGCATGATCTGTTTTGACCTCATGCCGGAAGCGCTGGAACAGGCGGGATTGGCGATTGCCGTCGCCGGCTGCGGTCTGGGCGTGCTGCTTCTGTTGAAATTTGACGGTCTGTTTCATCATCATGATGAACAGCCGGATGAACTGGATGATCTGCATCATCACCATCATGCGATGGAAGAAGTCAATACTAAAAAGTTAATGCAGCTGGGTCTGATGATGATCGGCTCAGTGGCGCTGCATAATTTCCCGGAAGGCATGGCGGTCGGCTCCAGCGCCTTGTACGAAGTAAAGACGGGAATGATGATGGCGCTGCTTCTGGCGCTGCATAATCTGCCGGAGGGCATGGGCATGATCGTACCGCTGCGCAGCGGCGGAGTGGGCAAAGGCAGGGCGCTGCTTCTGGTCGCGTTAAGCGGACTGCCGACCTTGATCGGCGGGGTTGCCGGCGTGCTGCTGGGTTCGATCAGTCCGGTGTTTATCGGATTCACGCTGGCGCTGGCAGCCGGATGTATGTTGTATGTCACTTATTATGAAATTTTGCCGCAGGTCACGCTGATGGAAAAAGGCCGGCGTCCGCTGGTATTCCAGCTGGCCGGGTTTCTGTTAGGCTTCGTGCTGATTTCGATCATGTAAAGAAAAGCTGAAATTGACGATCAGGATCGCGATGGGATCCTTGTTCAATCTCAGCTTTTTCTGTCTGCGCCGTTACTCTGCGGTAAACGGTGTTCCCTGACCTGATTCAATCTGATCATAAGCCTGCTTGATCAGATTGAAATAATTTGGCGCACCGGCTAACGTGGCGCCGGTCGTGACATCCGCAACGGTCCATTCGCCGGCATCATTTTTCGCAATGTCTGTCGATTCCGGGTATGTTCCATAATTGACGCCGTGATCGTAAACATAGTTTTTGATCAGCTCGATATTTCCCGGGAAGGTGATCGGACTTGGCCAGAAATCGACGCCATGATGAATCGACGCTTTTGTTCCAATCTGAATTTCGGCCGCCGGTTTTCCTTCGCTGTCCAGCAGCTGCGCAGGTTCCGTTATTCCTTCATGATACCAGGCGCCGCCTTCCTGCGTTGCAACATAGGCTATGAATTCAACGTCTTTGCCATGGACCGGCGCTGTATAAACAACCTGATCGTCCGCCGACGACGCTGTCCAGGTCAGTCCGTTCAGTTCAAAGGCTGCAGGATAACGCTTTTCGCCTGCCGTAATGACGGCGCCGCCTAAGGCTTCCGCTTTTTCATCGTCGAGAATAGCCCAGCCTTCTGCCCCGCCGGCCGAAACCGGAAGCAGAGCTTCTACAAAATCAATAAAGACGACTTCCTTGGTTTCATCATTGACATAAACTGTCGCTGCAATCGAACTGTCGACAGAATCGCCTTCCTGATTGTAAACGCCATAGACAGAAGCACAGGTCAGCTTCATGCCCTCTTTCGCTAACTGTTGGACGTCGATATCCCGGTAATCTACCGTCGTCGGTTCAGCGCTGGCTGTCGGTTCCGGCATTGTTTCCGGGGTTGCCGTTGGCGCAGGGGATGTGGAACAAGCCGCCATCATCAAACCCGCCGTCAGTAAAGCAAGACTGTGTTTATTCTTCATTTCTTTCCCTCCTAATTTTAGTACATTGTACTAATTTAGAGTTTAATCGTTTGTTACTTCTTTGTCAAGACCCAGGTTTGTTTGTCAGATTGCAGAGCACATGCTAGAATTAAACAAGGTGATCGCTGATGAAAAAAAATCTGAAAGAAGAAATTCTAAAAACAGCCCAGACCTTTTTTAATGAAAAGGGGTATCAGGAAACGACGATGCGCGATATCGCGTCAGCTCTGAGAATCAGTCTGGGCAATTTAACTTATCATTTTCATAAAAAAGAAGACCTGATGATCGCTCTGCTGAAATGGCCGGATTTTCTAAATCAACCGCCCGCTGCAACTTTTGAAGAGTTGTTCGAATTAATCCGGGCGATGATCGAAAGCTTGATCGTCAATCGCTTCTTCTATACCGAAGATGAACTGGGCCGGGCAACGCCGGAGTTTTACCGTCATAACGTCGATACGGTAAGCAGGATTGAAAATCATCTTGAGCAGTCTCTGCAGCAGCTCAGCGATCAAGGCTGGCTGATCCCCTGGACAAGCGAACAGGAAAGGCATGCGTTTACGCGGATGATCATGGACAGTCATATCGTATGGATTAAAAATTCTTTTTACCGGGAAGCGCAGGATCAGATTTCATACGCTGATTTTTTGGATATTCACTGGTATTTGCTACAAAGCCATGTTCAGAAAGAAAAATTGACTGAATACCTTAGTTGCCGAAAGACTTTTTTCATTTCAAAGGCCAGGATATAATTCTGTGATAACAAAATGAAGCAGCCGATTCTCATTCAGGCTGCTTTTTTCAACAAATTAGAAATCCGCGGGCACGACAATCGGCTCCCGTCGGACCTTCGACCAGGCAAATTCGCCGATCAGTTCCCGGGCCGTGATCGGTTCATAATGATCGCGCAGTCCCGTCAGCCAGGCCAGCTTCCCGATCAGCTCCGGCGCACTCCAACGTTGGCGCAGCTCGCCCAGATCCAGCGCCTGATCCCGTTTGGATAACCGCTGCCCGTGTTCGTTCATCAACAAAGGAATGTGGTAAAACTCGGGGACAGGCAGGCCAAGACATTGATAAAGATAGATCTGGCGAGGGGTGGACGATAACAGATCCATCCCCCGGACCACCTCGGTGATTCCTGTCAGACCATCGTCAATCACCACCGCCAGCTGATAGGCAAACACGCCGTCGGAACGCCGCACAATAAAATCGCCGCAGGTCTGATCCAATCGTGACACCCCCTGTCCCTGAAGTCCGTCCTTCAACGCGATGACCCGATTGTCCACCCGGACCCGCATTGCCGGCCGGCGGGTTTTCTCAAGCGTCCGTTTTTCCTGTTCGCTCAAATTCCGGCACCGTCCGCTGTAAAGCAATTCCCCATCCGTTCCGTGCGGAGCACTGGCGCTGTGCAGATCCGTCCGGCTGCAATAACAGGGATAAATCAGGTTCTTCTTCTGCAGCTCACCGAGCTTTTCTTCATAGATTGCCGTACGCTCACTCTGCCAAAGCGGTGTTTCATCCCAATCCAATCCCAGCCAGCGCAAATCATCCAGGATCTGTTCAGCAAAAGCGCGCCGGCTGCGCTGCGGATCCAGATCCTCAATCCGCAGCACCCAGCTTCCCTGCTGAGATCGCACGGACAGCCAGCTTAACAACGCCGCCGTCACATTGCCAAGATGCATCCGTCCGCTGGGACTGGGCGCAAACCGTCCCCGGACTTGTCCTTTTTCTCCCATAACCTTCCCCATTTCCTTCTCCGGCGGTCTGCGCTTCACGAGCTTTCCGTATCAGCGTCATCCGGCCGGATCTGAATATTTTTATGATAAAACTTTTTCAGTTAAAAGTAAAACAGACCGTCGATTCCGATCTGTTTTCCGTGTTCCTATTTCATTTCTACTCTTTCCTTCAAAACTCAGGTCCTGACAAAGCCCAGCCCAAGCTTCGATTGATTTGCATTTGCCGCAGAGCGTATCCTCCGTTCTGAGCCGGGCTGTCTATTTCAACAAAGGCAGACTCAGAATAAATTCCGGCGTTCCGCTGGACCCCGGGGCGATTTCATACTCGTCATAGACAACGACAACCTGACGATTTTCATTAATAAAGAATTTCTGATTCGCGCTGAGTCCGGCATATCCACCTTCCTCATCAAAATCGAAGAACGAAGATGGGTTTTCAGCCAGCTGGCGTTCGATCTGGGCGCGGATTTGTTGATCTGCCGCCGCAAGATTCTCCGGGCCTATCGCCTCAGCTAACGTCAGCTCCTGTCCGGTTTCCAAGTCCAGATTGAAGAAATAGCGCTGATCATACCCGCTGGCCATCGTCGTTGTCGTGTCGATCGAGAAGCTCAGCAACGTTCCCTGATTGTAGTGAATATGATAATCGGCATAAAAATCAACTGGATAATACGGCTCCTTCTGACTGGCAGCCTGTTTTTTCAGCGCTTCCGCCTGGCCGCGGGCTTCGGCGGACAGCTGGTTCAGTTCTTCCTCAATCCGCTGATTAATCCGCTTTTCAAATTCCGCATTGCCGCTGTTTTCCACCTTCGGCAGCGTGATGTGGATGACTTCATTCGCATCTTCCTTATCAATCTGCACGCCCGTCACAAGCCGCAGAAATTCGCCGATCACCGGCAGTTTCGCTACATTTTGCGCAAACACCGGCGACACATGCATCATCAGAGTAAAACAAGCCGCCGCGGCCGCAAAGCTGATCAGCCCTTTCATTACCCACCGGGGTTTTTGCGTTTGTTTCTGTCCCTGAGCAATCGCCTGTTTTACCCGTGCGTTCAGCTGGGGCGGAAGCGGTTGATTCTGATATTCCTCTTTGGCCTCTATCCAAGGTTCCTGCATTGTCTACACCTCCTGTTTCAACTGTGTTTTTAATAATTCCAGTCCTTTATAGACCTGAGATTTGATCGTATTGACATTGGTCTGCGTCATGGCCGCGATCTCGTCAAATTTCAGTTCTTCAAAAAAGCGCAGGATGATCACCGTTCGCAGCTTTGGTTCCAAGGCCATCACGGCCTGAAACAAATCGCTGTATTCGATCGGCGATGTATCCTGAGTATACCCCTGATACTCCTGCAGCGATGCCTGACGCTGACGTTGTGTGATCTGTTTGCGGCATGTTCCGTTGGCTTCGTTGATGCAGATCCGCACTAACCATGTCCGGATATATTCCGGCTGTCGAAGCTGGCCGATTTGCGAATACGCCTTGACGATCGTTTCCTGTACGACGTCCAGCGCGGACTGTTCCTCTTTGACAATGGAAAAGGCGATTCTGTACAACATCGCCTGATGTTCCAGAACCGTTTTTTCCAACAGCTCCTTTTTTTCTTCTCTGTTCATGAGCCTGCTCCTTCCGATCTAAAACCAGATTGCCGCCGCGATATCACCTCCGATTTTAGAAAAAGATCTTTTTCCGGGTTTCTACTTAATTAGGTGTTAAACCTGTGGTAAAAGTTGGAATTTCGTTTTCTTTTTTATACGATTTCCAATTTTATGGATGGCTGCGGAAAACAGAAAAACCGGAAACGCTCTTCTATCCGCGATCTTTTCACACTCGCTAAAATGGAAAACCCTCTTTTCCCATGGCGAACATGGCCGGATCCGGAAAAGAGGGGATTCTGTTTCATGCCTGGAGCGGGACATGTTCATCCTGTCCCGGTCTTTTCTGCTCCTGACACAAACGTAATGAATATTTGTTTATCGGAAAGCCTGCCGGCTGCGCATGACCAGAAAGGTCATCATGGCCGGATCGATCAGATTCAACAAGTTAAATGACAGATCGACATGATTCAGAACATTGATCAGGAAAATCGTCGCGCACATCGTCCAATATAAACGCAACCCCAACAAACGTCCCTGCATCAAAAGCGTCAGACACCACAGACTGATCGCCGCGATCCCCAGCATCATCCAGGCCTGACCAAACAAACTCTCAACCGCGATGATGGCATTGTAAATCAGACTCAGCTGCAGCCAGAAACGACAGAATTTACTCATGCTTCCGTTTTCTCCAACAAAACGATGGCCTGGGCCAGCACGCCTTCTTCCCGGCCGACAAAACCGAGCTTCTCCCCGCGCGTCGCCTTGACGTTGACCTGATCCTGCGCGCAATGCAGCGCCTGTGCGATGTTTTGACGCATCAACGGGATATGCGGAGCCATCTTCGGGCGTTCAATCATGATCAGCGCGTCGACGTTGCCGATGCGATAGCCTTTGCTTTCCATTAATTCTGTCACCTGTTCGAGCAGAATCAAAGAACTGATGCCTTTGTATTGCGGATCGGTATCCGGAAAATGCTTTCCCAGATCCCCTTCGCCTAAAGCGCCGATCACCGCTTCCGCGATCGCGTGAAGCAAGGCGTCAGCGTCGGAATGTCCGACTAATCCTTTCGTGTGTTCAATTTCAACGCCGCCTAAAACTAAACGGCGGCCTTCCGCCAACTGATGAATATCGCTGGACTGCCCAATTCTAAACATGTTTTATCCTTCTTTCTTTTGTGTTCTTGAACGCCGATCCCCAGATCAAACCGCGGGTATTTCAGAAATCCATCTTTGATTTTCATCCCTGGGGAATGGGAAACGAATTCTTCTTTCTTTTATTATAAAGAATACGGCGTAAAATCGCATCCTTTCTCTGAAATATTTTATAAGAACTTTTCCTTATTACGTCCTGCGCAGCGGTTAAAAGCTGAGTGTTAAAGATCAGAAAAGCAAATGATCGAAAGAATGTTCTTCACCAGAGACCGCCAGCTCCATTTCAATCTCGTTTGTTCCACCCCTTCTCTATCCCGGAAAAATGGAAAGTCTGCTTGACATAGCAACGAAGCATGCTATACTATAATGGAAAGCAAGCTTTCCATGAATGGAGGAGGTTTATGAAGAACAGACTGGAAGCGCTGCGTAAAGCGCGCGGCATCAAGCAGGAAGAATTGGCAGCCGCCCTGGAAGTTTCCCGGCAGACGATCGGCTCGCTGGAAAACGGCAGGTATAATCCATCAATTTTGTTAGCTTTTAAAATTGCCCGCTATTTTGACGTCAGTATTGAAGATGTTTTCATTGATGAGGAGGAATCAAAATGAAAAAAAGAAACGCACTTCTGCTTGCCGCAGCCGGATTGCTTTTGATTGCCGCTGGTTTTCTTCTGCTTCGCACATCCATTTTTCCCGTTGATAATCTGCCCGCTCTGCCTTATCTTTTGATCGGCGTTGGCTGCGGCGTTTTCGGTCATGGCGCAGGCGCCTGGATCAGCCGTCAAGCTTTAAAAAACGCGCCTGAGATTCAGAAGCAAATCGAAATTGATCAGCGGGATGAACGCAACGTTCAGATCGCCAATCGGGCGAAAGGCAAAGCTTACGACGCGATGATCTATATTTTCGGTGCTTTAATGGTATCGTTTGCGCTGATGAACGCGGATCTCTTTGTCATCCTGTCCTTGGTCGCCGCCTACCTGTGCGTCGTCGGCATTTCGGTTTACTATCGCGTGAAGTTTGACAAAGAAATGTGAAGTTGCTAAACAGTCAGTCAGGCTCACGAAAAATACAGGATTTTTTCAAAATTCACAAGGGAAGCCGGCCACTTCCTTTTTTCTTTTAAATCCGAAACATTTCCGCGGAATTTCGCGTTCTTTCCGCATGGATTGACAGTTTTCTTTCCGCCGACTTTCTGTTATCATGATGGAAAAGGATGTGGGAATCATGAATGGAATCGCCGTGATCGGAACGTCAATGATTGATCTTGTCGTTGTCGGCCGTCAGACTTTTGAAATGGAGCATTGCAACAAAGCGCAGATCGTGCGAAGCTTCGGCGGATCAATGCACAATGTCGCTTATAACTGCGGTTGTTTAGGTCTGGAAACGCATTTTGTCAGCAAGTTCGGGCGCGATGACGCCGGACTGGCAATCGTCAACGAGCTGCAGAAAAAAACATGTTTCGTTTACGGCCCGGTTGTCAATCAAAGCACGCCGGTTTTCATCTCGGCTTCCGATCCGGAAAAAGGGCTGTACTTTTCGTCCATCCAGCCGGAATTTCTCTTCCATGGCGAAGGGGAAGATCTTCCTTACTGCGTCTTGGGAGAATGTGACTGGGGAATCACCGATCAGACCGATCTCACATTCTTAACGACGCTCTTAGCCAAAACGCCGCAGACACGCTGGATTTTCAGCGGTCAGATTCCGCCGGAGGCCACATTGGACAAATGGGAAGGAATCGTGCTCAACCGTGATGAAATGACAGCTTACGCCGGCTCAGTCCCGATGGCGCAGGCTGCGAAAGCGCTGTTGAAAAAAGGCGTCAGCTGGATCATTATTACTTTGGATAAGGATGGCGCGCTGTTAGTAACGCTGGATGGGATTCGCCCGTATCCAGCGGAGAAGGACGGCGCTTATCCGCTGGGCTGCGGCGACGCGTTTTTAAGCGGACTGCTCTTAGGTCTGACGCAAAAGAAACCGATCGAGCATTGTCTGCATCCCGCTTTGGCCGCGGCGGCAATCGTGCTGCAGGAGCCTGCCGCATTGTCAGAAAAGCTATGTCAGCTGAAACCCCGAACCGCTTCCCAACCCCAGTAAATCGGCAGATAAGCCAAGCCAAATGAGAAAGATTGATAAAACTCCGTTTCCTTCAATTTTAATCGCTATCCTTGATTGAAGGTGCGATCAAGGGGATTGAAAACCGGGATTATCCTGCATCTATTCCTTCAGTATGACAAGGTTAGAGGATTAGGACTATCTCCGCCAGAAAAATCAAGAGGTTCACCTCAATTCTGATTGATTAGCGGTAAATCATGACCAATATTTTGTCGATCTTCCACAAAAGAATTGACATCCTGCGGAAATTGAATACAATCAGGGTATAGATTCGATGACAAGAATAAGTAGACGGAAATTTCTGAACCTCACCAGAGAGCCGGATCCAGGTGTAAGCCGGCAGGCAGAATTCCAGCCGAAGTCCTCTTGAAGAAGCCTTCTGAACTGACAGTAAGAAGTGCCGGACGCTGATCCCGTTAAAGACACAGCCCATTGACAGATGGGAAAAGAGCCGGAATTTTCCGGAATCAAGGTGGTACCGCGGTCAAGCCGTCCTTTGTTGGACGGTTTTTTTGTGGATCGAACTGGAAGGAGAGTTTTATGAAAAAATGTTCTAAAAAGAATCTGATCCTGCTGAGCCTGACGTTGTTTTCAATGTTTTTCGGGGCTGGCAATCTGATTTTCCCGCCCTTCCTGGGACAAAATGCCGGGACGCAGAGCCTGCCGGCGTTAATCGGTTTTCTGATCACCGCGGTGGGTTTCCCGGTGCTGGGGATCGCCGTTGTGTCCCGCTTCAATGGTCTGGATGTTCTGGCCCAGAAGGTTCATGCCGGATTCGGACTGTTCTTCGCGGTTTTGATCTACCTGTCGATCGGACCGCTGCTGGCAACGCCGCGGACAGCTACGCTGCCCTTTGAGATGGCGATCCTGCCCTTGCTTCCGGAAGGCAGCTCCCCGCAGCTTTCCCTTCTGTTGTTTACGAGCGTATTTTTCCTGATCGCCTGGCTGCTTTCCCGCAATCCAAGCAAGCTGATCGACCGGCTGGGAAAGCTCCTGACGCCGACGCTGTTAGTGTTGATTGTGGCCGTCTTTGCCGCCGCGCTGCTGCATCCGTTAGGACAGCCGGCCCTGCCGCAGCCCGATTATGCATCCGGGCCGTTAATCAAGGGATTTTTAGAAGGCTACCTGACGATGGACGCGCTGGCAGCCCTCAATTTCGGCATTGTCGTTTCTTTGAACATCCGCGCGCTGGGGATTGACGACGATCAGGAAGTCATGTCCACCAGTATGAAAGCCGGCTGTCTGGCGGGGTTGATTCTGGCCGTGATTTACATCATGTTAACGCTGTTAGGCACTTCCCTTTCCGGCATGCCGATCGGCGCTAACGGTGCGCAGACGCTGACGCTGGCCGTCACTTCGCTGTTTGGCGAAAGCGGCCGCTGGGTCATGGCGTTGATCTTCCTGTTGGCCTGTATGACGACTTGCGTCGGCTTGTTAACCAGCTGCAGCGAATTCTTTTCCTCACTGACGCCGAAAATCAACTATTCTCAATGGTTGTTATTCCTGACGCTGTTCGCGCTGGGCGTTTCCAATTTTGGGTTATCGGCGATTCTGTCGATCTCCGTTCCGGTGCTGAATATGATTTATCCAATGGCGCTGGTTCTGATCCTGCTGGGATTGGGCGATCCTTTATATAAGGATAACCGCCTGATCTATCCATTGACTGTGTTCAGCACGGGTGTCGTCAGCGTTCTGGCTGAGCTGGATACCCTGGGTTTACGAATTCCCGGACTGACCCAGCTGTTGGAAAGTCTGCCGCTGGCCTCGCAGTCACTGAGCTGGATCTGCATCGCAATAGTGATGTTTGGCCTTTCGCTGATTCTGGGCAGAAGAAAGAAAGCAAGGCGTTAACCTTTTTCTAACAATCAGACAGGAAGCGCCATGTTTTATAAATCAGACTTATCTTTCATGGGCAAGCACGTCCTGATATACTACTTTTCTTGATTTCTGTTTCCTATTTTGTCTGTTGTTTTCCCCCAGCTTTCTTCATCCATTACATCACGATAATCACTTTGCCTTCGGTTAGAATTTTGATGCTTGTGCCACTACTGCACAGTGATCTTCCATATCCAGTTATCACCCTGGCAGGTTGTGTTAAAAAAAGCTGATTTTCCCCGATCATCCGGAAGTCAGCTTTTCGTTTTCCTATTCGCAAAAAGGCAGTTCAGGCAGGCCGCTGCCGCTTATTCCTCGTCGTTTTTCAACAGGATTCCGCCGACGTTGACGCGGAAAGTCTGAAAGGCGGCCCACTTCACCGGCGCTTCGGCAAATACGGCCACCGCCGCGTCCAGTACCGCTTTGAGATCCCAGGCGATGAAGTCCAGATATCCACAATTCAATCCGGAAGCCCCGCCCAGCCAGGCTGCGGCGTCCATCCCGGCCCTTTCGCTGATCTTCGCTTCCAATTCATCGCGGAAATCCAGGATCGCTTTCGCCCGGTCTTCCCCCTGAAACCCGTCGATCGGATAATAGAAGAAGCCGGCGGCGATGCCGTCCTTATGCAGATCATCAACCGCCTGCGTTATCCCACGCAAATACTGCTGGATCAGCACCGGGCAGCATGTCGAACCGGCCGTCACATCCCCACGCACCTGTTCCTGGCGTTTCTCGTCCGGCTCCATCCGATATGCAGTGTAGCTCTTCAGTACACGCGCCGGATCGCGGCTGAGATCCAGCCCCATCTCACGCAAAGCCTCCGGCAGTTCCGCCAGTGTTATCCCCGCATCACTTTGCGGCTGCGAGTACAGCTTGACCTCGTCAATCACCGACATCGCGGCAATCTCGCCCAATGTCTGATCAATGAAAACAGACAAAATCCACCAGACCTGATTTTCATTTTCCGCCATAAGCTCTGCCAGTGCCGGGCAGCAGACCGCCAGCGACACCGTTTTTTCAGTGTGCTCTGTAATCCACACCTGCACTTCGTCCGCCGAAAGCTCCCGGCCCGCGATCCGCAGCGCCGCTTTGAGCGCAGGCTGGCGGCCGATCATCACATTCCAGCGTTTTTTCAAGCTCTCCGGCATCTGCTTCTGATAATAATCCAGCGCTATCAAGCGTACCCGGTCGCCCTCAGGCGTCAATATCAGATCATAACGATCCTGATTGCATCCCAACTCAAAGGCGATCTCTGAAAATGCCGGATGAAGCAGCCGGGTTGTCTGATTGATGATTTCCTCACCCTCAACCCGATTGCGCCTCCGCACCCGCAGCACCTGTTCTTCACGCTCAAACAGCTGCCAGCTCTCCTGCACCCGCTGCCGAAACGGCTTCTCAAAGCGCGGTAAAGCTAAGCGTCTGCGGCAATCTTCGATCAACGCCAGCGTATCCTCATCGCCCGGCCGGGCGTTTAGTGCCCGTTCAAAATAGGTCAGCGCCGGGCCTTCCTGATCAAGATAATAATAGGCGTAAGCCATCCGGAAATTCCAGGTATGCTCCTTTCCCAACGGTTCTTCGACCCTCTTTAACAGCTGGATCGCTTTCTCAAAATTTGCCCGGTCATTCACGTCCGCGGCATTATTATACGCTTTCGCCAGTTCGCTGATCAGTTCAGGCGTGAGCTTTGCCTCTTCCAGCGCTTCGATGGCATCAATGATTTGGGTGTATTGTCCGTTTTCGTTCCAGAGTTCGATCTGTTTCCACAATTCCATTTCTGATTTCCTCCCTGAGATCAGCGCGGCTGACCCACATTCCACATTCAAGTTGATTTCTTTCTTACAATCCATTCAAGGGTTCATCCTTTTCCCCGCTGAAGCGCATACACCCCCGGCCGGCAGCTTTGGCCTGATACAAAGCCTGATCGGCATGGTACCAGAGCTGATCAAACTGTTGTCCCTGCTCCGGGAACCGGGCGGCGCCCAGACTGGCGCTGACAGGAATCGTCAGCCCTTTCTGTTTTCGAAGCGTTTCCCAGACACTCATCAGCCGGTTGGTTTCCTCTATGATCCCCGTGGTGGAAAGCGGATTGATTTGATCCCGGTCCGATCTGAGATAGAGGATGAATTCATCGCCGCCGATCCGTCCGCTTAAGGCGTCAGGAAAAACGGCGAGGATCGCCTGGCCCAGCGTTTCCAGCACCTGATCGCCCAGCGGATGTCCCATCGTATCATTGATCTGCTTAAACCAGTCGATATCCAGCATGATCATGACGCCCGGGCGGCCTTCCTGCATCGCCGCGCTGATCTGCACTTCAACCCACCGGCGGTTCAGCAGCCGCGTCAGCGAATCATGCCGGGCATTGTATTCCATCCGGCGGTAAGATTCCTCCAGCGCACGTGTTTTCTCTTCCACCAGCTGTTTCAGCTGACGGTTGGATTGTTCCATCAGACGGTGCGGAAAAAATTCATCCGTCCCCTGTTCCGGATCAGGAACCGACTGATGTACATGCAGAACCCGCCATTGATTGCCCATCTGACGCAAAAGTATTGTAAAGCGGAACCGGCCGATGAATTCCAGCGGATTCTCGGTCTGTTCCCGAACCCGCAGCTCGCCGATCACAAGCGTGCAGTCGGCGCTGACCGGCTGACTTTGATACCACTGATCCTCAATGATAAACGCCGTTGTCCGCGCGCTGATTTCCGCGGCGATCTTCTGCACGAACATCTCAAAACTGCGGCTGACCTCATGTTCGCCGGTACCGATGATTGTCGTTTCCGGCAGAAAACAATGATCCAATAAAGTATAATTTTGTTTTTCCAGATATTCATGCCAGAGATACCGGCAAAAAGTTTCGGGGGAAGGCAGATTTTCCATGCGATCAACTCCTTGATTTTTCAGCCTTGCTTACAAACATGTTTCATCCGGTCGACCGGGCAATGAAATTCCCGGCCTGTCGTTCGGTATATCCTGAAATTTTATCGCTTCTGTGCGTTTTCAAAAACTTGTTTTGTTCGATTTTTGAATCAGCTGTTTCTATTATAACGAACTTCCGGATAAATGTCTTTAACGAGAACGGTAAATCCGGCGCTGCCCGCCGGCTTCCGGATCTGCCCGGGGTAAATCAGGCTCGGCCTGCCAACTTCCCGATGCCGCTTCCGCAACTTTCAAGGGAAAGCGAGAAATGGACAGTTTCCGCTTTTTAAGCTACAATCAGTACCAGGAGATGAGCGAGATGTCAAATTCCCGGATTTCGATTTTCTGGGCGACGCTGCGGCATGGGCTGCAGATGCTGGGACTGCTTTGCGCCGCGACGGTTGTCGGCCTGGTATTCCGCCAGCTGGGTTTCCCGGAAACCAATATCGTCCTGTTATACCTGCTCGCCGTGCTGCTGACGGCCTGGATCACCCGCGGCTACGGTTACGGCGTCCTGGCGTCGTTAGCCGCCACGCTGATCTTCAATTACTTTTTCACAGCTCCCTACTGGTCGCTGTCCGTCGATGATCCAAGCTACTGGATCACGTTTGTGATCATGACCGTCACCGCCTTCATCACCAGCGCTCTGACTTCCAAAGCCAAGCTCAGCGCCCGGCGCGCGATGCAGCGGGAACAGGAGATCAAAACCTACTATACGCTCAGCCGAAGGCTGAACGAAGAAATTGAATTACCCCAGATCGCACGGCTGGCTGCTGAGGTTCTTTCCAACGCCTTGAACACGGAAATCAGCTGTCTGTGCCTGAACGAAAGCGAACAGCCGGCATCGCTTTACCGCGCTCTGCCGGGGCAAAGCGCCCTTTCCCTGCCCTGCGGCGGTCTGACGGCCGGGAAGGAAAGCCGCGAAACTGATCAAAGCGAAAAAACCGTCAGTCTGCCGTTACAGAACAAAGGGGTGCAGCTGGCCGTTTTGCGGATACCGGCGGAAACCATGAATTCGATGAGCGAATCGGACCGGCAGCTGCTTCAATCGTTAAGCGAAATGATCACGCTGGCGATGGATCGCTTCCGCGCCGCAAGACAGAAAATCCGCTCGGAAGAAGAAGCGGCCCAGGAACGGTATCGAAGCAATCTGCTGCGGGCGATCTCCCACGATTTGCGCACCCCGCTCTCAGCGATCATGGGCACCTCGGAAATGATTCTCGGCATGAGCGAAAACGACGATCCGCGCCGCGCTCTGGCATGGGATATCTATCAGGACGCCGACTGGCTGCACTCCCTGGTGGAAAACATTCTCAGTCTGACCCGCATTCAGGATGGGCATCTGAATTTGCATCTGGAAAAAGAAGCGGCGGAGGAAATCATCGCTTCCGCTCTCGATCACATTGCCAAGCGGGCGCCGCAGCGGATGATCAACGTTTCCATTCCGAATGAAGTGCTGATGATTCCGATGGACGGCAAATTGATCCAGCAGGTTTTGATCAATCTGCTCGACAATGCCTTGAAGCATACTCAGCCGCAGGATGAAATTACGCTGACGCTGCGGCGTGATCAGAACGAGGCTGTTTTCACAGTCCGGGATGGGGGCGAGGGTATCGCGGACAAAGACCTCGCGCATATTTTCCAGACTTTTTACACGACGCGCACCCGTCAGGCGGACGCGCAGCATGGCATCGGCCTGGGCTTGACAATCTGCGAATCTATCGTCAAGGCCCATCACGGCACGATCAGCGCCCGCAACCGCACGGATTGTTGCGGCGCGGAATTTACATTCCGGCTGCCTTTGGAGGAATCACAATGAACAAGTTTACAACCCGGATCCTGATCGTCGAGGACGATCCGCAGATTCGTAATTTTATCAGTTATGTCTTGAGCGCCGAAGGCTTTGCCAGCGACAATGCCGCAACGGCGCAGAGCGCGATGACGCTGCTGGCGGCGAATGTTTATGATTTAATGCTGCTGGATCTGGGACTGCCGGATTATGACGGCATGGATGTCATCCGCAAGGTGCGTGAATGGTCGGAAATCCCGATTCTGGTCGTTTCCGCCCGTGATCAGGATCAGGAAAAAGCCCAGGCGCTGGATCTGGGGGCCGACGATTATCTGACCAAGCCGTTTTCCACTACCGAGCTGATGGCGCGGATCCGGGTAGCGATCCGGCATGCGTTCCGCCAAAACACAGCGGCGGTCCAGAAGGTGCTGACGGTCCGCGAGCTGTCGCTGGATCTGGAAAAACGCCAGGTCACACTGCGAGGCCAGCCGCTGCACCTGACGCCGATGGAATACAATCTGCTGAGCCTGTTTCTGCGCAACAGCGGCAAGGTCTTAACGACCCGCTATCTGATCAGCTCGATCTGGGGCAGCGGATATGGTGAGGATACGCAGGCACTGCGGGCCTTAATGGCCGGGCTGCGGCGCAAGATTGAGGAAAATCCCGCGAAGCCCCGCTACATCGTCACCGAAATCGGCGTCGGCTACCGGCTGGTGGATCAGGACATGCAGAAAGGATAAAAAACAATGCAGAAAATACAAACACAGGAAGCGCTGGCCGCGCTGAAAAATGGTGAAATCCTGTTGACCCGGCAGGCGGATCAGGTGCAGTTTTACGCGCTGGTGAACGGGCGGGTCCGGATTCAGAATTCCAACAGCCGCTTCACGTTAAGCATCGAGGAATGGCAGGCCTTGTTCTTCAAAGAGGAATTCTGGCTTTATGAGCCGGTGGAAACGAGCGAGATCTCGTTGGAAAAAGACGCCGAATATTACGGCTGGAATCATAAATAATTCAACTTTCAAAGCAACAGTTCGACACAAGAGCTGGTCATAACGAAATGCCTGATTGAACACGCCGCAGGAAATCATCCGGCGTTGTTGCGGTGCGTGAAAAGTCCGTCATGTCCGGTTGGACGCACTTTCCGGCAAATTCAGAAAAACGCGCCTTTAAAACGAGCGCAAAGAAAGTGGTCGATCAGGACTGCATCAAGGCCGCTGGAAACGAAATGGATCGTTTCCGGCGGTCTTTTTTCATCCAGCTTATCCCCAGCGGCTTTGCTTTTTAAAGCATAATGTAAAAATCGCCATCAAAACCACCCGTAAAACGGGTGGTATCCTCTGGCCCTATAAGGGCCTTTTGTTGCACTGGGCCTTCGCCCATTGAAGCCTGACAGCTGCAACACTTTCTCCAGCTGCCTCTCAAAGAGGCTTCCCTATTGCTTTATTTCACCGGCTCACCCGTAAACGGGTCGATAAATTCCTTCATGCTCATTTGATCTGCCAGTTTGTCTTCCTGCAACTGGTTTTGAATATACTCTTTGATTACTTTTTCATTCTTTCCTACCGTATCCACATAGTACCCTCTTGCCCAGAATTTTCTGCTCCCGAATTTGTACTTCATGTTGGCATGTCGTTCAAAGATCATTAATGTTGATTTACTTTTCAAATATCCCATAAACTCTGAGATGCCATACTTCGGTGGTATTTCGATCAACATATGCACATGATCTGGACACGCTTCCGCTTCCAATATCTTGCATCCCGGTTTTCTTTCGATCAACATTCTCAAAATCTTTCCGATGTCCAACCTCAATTTGTTATAGATCACCATTCTTCGATATTTTGGAACGATGATGATGTGATATTTGCATCGCCATGTCGTGTGTGATAAACTGTTTTTGTCATTCATTTGACAAATACCCTCCTTTATTTTGTTGTTGGCTGTCAGACCTTCTTCATTATATCGGAGGGTATTTGTTTTTTTAACACTTTAAGCTCTGGCACCACGCGCATAGCACGTGGTATCCACTTCGTATGAAAAAAACACCGGGGTTTGACAATCCCGGTGTTTTTCAATCAATTCTTCATTGATCCCTGACGCTCGCTTCAAACGATACAGGCCATTTCTAAAAGCGCAGGAAATTCAGCCGGCCTCTCAGAACGCTTTCTTATAGACCTCCAGCACCAGCTCAAAGGTGCATGGGCGCGGATTGCCGCCGGTGCAGACGTCCGCCATCGCCGCTTCTGCCAGCGCTGGCAAATCTTCTTCCTGAACACCGATTTCTTTCAGGGTCTGCGGGATGTTGACATCCAGAGACAACTGACGCACCGCGTCGATTGCCGCCTGACGGTATTCGTCTTCCCTCATCGCGTCGACTCCCTTAACGCCCAGGACACGGGCAATTTCACGGAATTTCTCGCCGGTGTAATCCTTGTTGAACTCCATGACATACGGCAGCAGCACCGCGTTGGCAACGCCGTGCGGAATGCCGTAGAAGGCGCTTAATGGATGCGCCATGCCATGCACGACGCCCAGACCGACGTTGGAGAACGCCATGCCGGTCATATACTGACCCAGCGCCATGTCTTCGCGGCCCTTCGGATCATTGTTGACCGCAGCGCGCAGCGAACGGCCGATCAGCTCGATCGCCTTCAGGTTCAGCGTATCCGCCAGCTCCCAGGCAGCCAGCGTCGTATACCCTTCAATCGCGTGCGTCAGCGCATCCATACCGGTGGAAGCCGTCAATCCCTTTGGCATGCTTGACATCATCTCCGGATCGACGATCGCCACAGCCGGCAGATCATGCGGATCCACGCAGACGAACTTCCGGCGCCTGGCTTCGTCGGTAATGACGTAGTTGATCGTCGTTTCCGCGGCCGTACCGGCAGTCGTCGCCACCGCGATCATCGGCACTGCTTTATTTTTCGTAGCGGCCGTGCCTTCCAGGGAGACCACATCGGCGAATTCCGGATTGTTGATGATGATGCCGATCCCCTTGCCGGTATCCTGCGGCGAACCCCCGCCGATGGCGATCAGATAATCCGCGCCGGCTTCCTTGAAAGCCGCGACCCCTTCCTTGACCATATCGACAGTCGGATTGGCTTTGACCTTATCATAGATCGCATACGGCAGCCCTGCCGCATCCAGCAGATCAGTGACCTTTTTGACGACGTTAAACCGGACCAGATCCGCATCGGTGACGATCAGCGCCTTGCGGAAGCCGCGGCTTTTCACCTCGTTTACGATTTCGTTGACTGCGCCGTAGCCATGGTAGCTTGTTTCATTTAACATAAAGCGATTTGCCATATTTGATTTCCTCCTTCGCTTTCTTTACTTTAATTGTAAATAAATTAACAAAGGATTCAAGTGACACTTTGACAAAAATGGTACAATCGGATTTATTCCAGTTCTGTATCCCGCAGCATTGCCCGCAGCTTTTCCGGCTGAGCGTCGATCAACAAATCCACGATCGTTTCCGGGCTTTCCTTTGCCCCCTGAATCACCCATTTCACCGTCATCTGCATCGAACCCCGGCAATACATCTCAAGCAGAAACTGAATCTGGGGCGTCAGCGGCTGCTGCGTCTTCTGTTCGATCCATTTTGTATAGAAATCAAGAATGCATTGATAATCATAGTGCATCAGCGAATTGTAGTCCTGCGAACGAAAAGCCTGAGAAAAAAATGTTTTTTCCTGCCGGATAAATTCGAATTTTTTTAACAAGCCTTCCCGCAGCGTGTACTGGACGCCCATCAGCTTAAACGACTTCTGAGCCAGCCGTTCAAAATACCAGTTAACCAGATCGTATTTGTCCTGAAAATGCCGGTAGAACGACTGCCGGGTCGTATGGGCTGACTCCACAATATCCCGCACGGTGATTTTATCCAGAGGTTCCGTTTCCATCAATGTCTTGATCGCCTCGGCCAGCCGGTACTTCATCATTTCCTTTTCCGCCATCCTGACTCATCCTTTCGCTTTGCCTGTTCGCTTTCATCATAAAAAAAAACGTGCTCTCCGTCAACCGCCGCCTCCGCCGATTTCCTGATTTTCTTATTTGTCAACGTTCTTTTTCCTCACCTTCCCGCTCTGGCTTAAAGAAAGACGCGCGTTTTATCCGATGGGAACCCCCGGCAGATGTTGTCTTTTTCTTTTGTCCGCCAGCTTTTTTATCCTTGAACCGGATCTCATCCTCACGCCATTCTCACACGCCGCCGGTTCTTTCTCACACAAAACTCACAGCTTTCACGGTATTCTATTCCCGTCAAGATGAAGCGGAGGTGTTCATGATGAATGAAATCGCAAATCCCATGACGTTGGAAGCCTTAACGGAAAGTATCCGGACTGCCGTCCGGCTGCAGAATTACGCCGGCGGAGAACACGAAATCGCCGAAGCGATGCGCATGCATCCTCATTCGCCGGTCCCGCACAACCTGATGGGCATCCTGCTGGCCAGCCATCATGAGCTGTTTGCCGCCATGAAACATTTCCGGGCAGCCGCGGCCCTCGATCCCACTTATATCCCGGCCCGCTGCAATCTGGAGCTGTGCGCCTCGTTTACCGATCAGGGGAATTTCGCTTATTCCCCAGGCGACTGTCAGAGCGTTCCAGCCTGGAATCCATGGAAGATCGTCTATGACGAAAAAGGGATCGGTCATGTAGTAAGGAGGAAACATTCATGTTAAGTATTCATGTCAACTGGCTTGGCAAATCCAAATTGACGGTGATCGTCGGCTGCGGGCGGCTGGGTTCCACGCTGGCCGACCAATTATCGGACGAGGGCAAAAACGTAATTCTGATCGATCAGAACGAAGCGGCGTTCCGCAAATTATCGCCGGCCTACGCCGGACTGACGTTAGTCGGCGACGCGACGGACGCCGCCACTTTGAAGCAGGCTGAAATTGAACGGGCGGATCATCTGGTCATCGTCACCAACAACGACAATACCAACATCATGATCGCGCAGCTGGCCCGGGAATGCTTCCAGACGCCGCATGTGATCTGCCGGCTGTATGATCCGCAGCGGGAATGTGTTTACCGGGAATTCGGGATCCAGACGATCTGTCCGACCGCGCTGTCGTCTCTGGCGATCGAACGGCTGTTAAACAATCCGGCCAGTCTGAATCAGACAGGTCAGGAAGGAGGAAATTGAACATGAAGAAACGAATTCTGATTGTCGGCGGTTTTCATAAAGCGCAGACGTTGGCGCGGTCGTTTCTGGAAAAAGGCTACGACGTCACGGCGATCAATAAAAATCCCCTGCATTGCCGGGTTCTGGCGCAGATGAGCGATTTGACGGTATTGACCGGCGATGGCTCCAAGCCCTTCGTGCTCGAAGACGCTCAGGCGGAAAATGCAGATATCGCGATTGCGCTGACGCCGCGGGATGACGACAATCTCGTGATCTGTCAGCTTTGCAAGAAACAATTCCACGTCCGCAAGACAGTTTCACTGGTGGCCAATCCGGAAAAAATCAAATTTTTCTACCGGATGGGGATCGATTCTGTCGTCTGTGCGTTGTCTGCCATTACCAGCATTGTGGAGCAGCAGACCTTTCTCGATGAATTTACAACCCTGCTTCCCCTGGGGGATGGCGAGCTGCGGATTTCCGAACTGCGGCTGCCGGCTACCTCTCCCGTTATCGGGAAGACGCTCAGCGAAATTCAGCTCAGCCGCGACGTCATCATCGCGACGATTCTGCGTCAGGATCAGCCGCTGGTTCCGCATGGAGATACGAAGCTATTAGCGCAGGACGTCCTGATTCTGATCGCCGCCGCCAAACAGGAAGCCGCCTCCGTCAGGGTGCTGCAGGGCAAATGAAAAATTCAGGATGGAGCCGGCTGCGGCATGGCGGCATTATCGGCAAATTTATGATGTTGTGCGGCTTGCTTTGCGCCGTACCGATGGTGACGGCCTGTTTTTATCCAACCCTGCCCAAAGAACTGGAAGCCTTCGCGCTGCCGGCTGGAATTTCGCTTTTGGCGGGGTTGTTCAGCTGTTGGAAAGGGGCGGTGCAGGATCAGGAGGAACCACGTCCGCAGCTGATTCAAAAAGGGGGATTCTTCGTCTTGTTCGCCTGGCTGTACGGAATTTTCATCGGGGCGCTGCCCTTTGTTTTAGCCGGCCGGTTAAACTGGATTCAAAGCTTGTTCGAATCGGTCAGCGGCTGGACGACGACCGGTTTATCCGTGCTGGATGTGACGCAGGTTTCACCGATATTTCTGTTTCACCGGGGCTTTATGCAATATTGCGGCGGTCTGGGCTTCGTCATGGTGATGACGTTGTTCATCCAGAATAAACAAAGCATGAACCTGTTTCAGGCTGAGGGACATTCCGATCAGCTCACCCCGAATCTGGGCCGGACAGTGCGTTTGATCGTGTTGATGTACACAACCTTCCTGGCGCTGGGCGTCGCGGCCTATGTCCTGGCGGGCATGAATTTCTTCGACAGTCTGATCCATGCGATGTGCGCCTTATCCACCGGCGGATTCTCCACCCGCGTGGAAAGCATCGGCTACTATCAAAGTCCGCTGATCGAATTCATCACGATCGTACTGATGGTGATCGGAACGACGAACTTTGCGGCGTTGTTGCTGCTGGTGCGCAGACAGGCGCGTAAGTTTATGGCCGTCAGCGAAGTCCGGTTTATGGGACTGGTGCTGGCGATGGCAATTCCTCTGACGGCGCTGGTGTTGTTCTTTGCGGCTTACGCCGATCTGCCCGGCAGTTTCCGGATCGCTTTCTTCGAGGTGGTTTCCGCGTTGTCAACTTCCGGTTTTTCCACAGTCGGTTATACGCAGTGGCCGCAGGCCGCGGTGTTCGTACTGATCGTCATGATGTTGATCGGCGGCGGAATTGGTTCGACGGCCGGGGGTCTGAAACTGACGCGGGTCTATCTGATGCTGCGGGGGCTGGGTGAAAGTTTGCGCCGCAGAAACGCGCCGGCGGGCGCCGTTTCCTGTATGTTTTTTAAGCGGCCGCAGGGACGGGTAGCCATTGATCAAAAGTTGTTAGCAGATACCGCAAATTTTGTTTTCTGTTATTTTCTGATTTATCTGATTGGAACGTTCTTGTTGATGCTGACGGCGAATTGTTCGTTGATCGAAGCGATGTTCGATTTTTCTTCCGCATTGGGGACTGTCGGGTTGTCAATCGGCATCACCGGACCGGCGACGCCTGCTTTGGCCTTGATCGTGGAAATGGCGGGAATGCTTTTAGGGCGGTTGGAGATCTTCATTCTGCTCTCAGGGATCCACGCGGGGTTCCTTCGCTTAAAAAACGCGGTTTTCCAATAGCGGTTTTGCTTTGTGAAAGCGAAAGACGCCGGCCTTGAGAAGAAGTGGAAAGACAGTTTCTCCGCTTTCTTTCCTCTTGAACCTGCTTCTTTATCTTGAGAATCAACCAGGTCTGTTCTATAATGAAAACAAGTTATAGCAGCGCATAATCAGGTTGAGCGTTTCGACTCACAGCCGTAAATTGTGGATTAGAATCCGTAAGGGTTGGAATCTGCGTTTACGGCTTTTCAATTCATGCCCGCTTTCATTTCAAACTGCGTCAGCGCAAAGGAGAAAATCATGAATTATCAAATTTTAGATCTGGAGACCTACAAGCGAAAGAGCCATTTTGAATACTTCAGTCAGTTGGCTTATCCCTATGTCGGCGTGACCGCTGACGTCGATATCACAAAGTTCCACGCCAAAATAAAAGAACAGCGCCTGCCGTTCTTCCTTTCCTTCTGTTATTGCGCCGCCCAGGCCGCAAATGCCGTTCCGGAATTCCGCCAGCGGATTCTCAAGGGGCAAATCATTCAGTTTGATCGCTGCCGGACTTCTCATACCGTCGCGCTGGAAGATGGGACATATTGTTACTGCACGCTGGATTATTCGCTGCCTTTCCCCGACTTTTTGCCTTATGCGCAAAAGATGCAGGAGGCGGCAAAGCAAGGCGGATCGATTGCGGAAAACGAGGAAGACACGCTGGATTTTTTCTACATTTCCACGCTGCCCTGGATTTCATATTCCGCATTGATTCAGCCGGTGCCGATCCCCGCTGACAGCAATCCCCGGATCACCTGGGGCAAGTTCTCAACGCGGGATAACCGGCTGGTTCTGCCAGTATCCGTGTTATGCCATCATGCCTTAGTCGACGGCCGCCATCTTGGGCTGTTTTATCAGGCGCTGGATCAGGCCTTAGCCCAGCTGTGCGCCGCTCTGTGACGCTGATCGGTCACGCCTCGAAGAAACCGGCGTTTCTTGTCAACCAGCCGCCAGTCCAAACTTAAGCGCCGGAAGCCGCCCCGCAGGGACGGCTTCAAAGACAGATCCAATCACGATTGTTGATCAACATCGCTGCCCTGAGTGATTCAAAGATTTTCCAGTCCTTTACTCTGTGTCACCGTGAGCTTCTGCCAAAAGAAATTGAAACCAGAAAATTCACGCTGACAAAAGACGGCACTCTTCATCGTTTCTTTTTCACACTTGAGGTTCGCGAAACAATTCCATCATTTCAGTGAACGAAATCAAACTGACATGGTCCAGCGTTTCCGCCATCTCGCGGCAGCCTTGCGTAAAACCGGTCTTCGCAAATAAAAATAAGTGAACTTCTGTGTAAGAAAACAGCTGGCTGCGGCTGACTAATGTTTTTAACACGCCTTGATCGACCTTTTCATTCGTCCATTTGCATTCACCGAACAAGGCCGTCGTTTTATCCTGAACGCCCATAATGTCAATTTCCGTCTGTTTTTTTTCGCGGGGATCCGTTCCCCACCAACGACCCAGCTCTGAAAAAAACACAGGTGATCTGCCTGCCAGAAGCAATTTCCAAAGATATTGCATACAGATCTGTTCAAAAACATTTCCCATGTATTCTGATAAATAGGGCTCGATCCGCTTAAAAGCCAGTTCTTTCGCTCCGCGGGAAATAATTGAGCTGTTCTGTGGAACAAACCGGTACCAGAACCGGAAAAGATTGTCGCTGATCACATAGACGGCCTTTCGGGAAGCCTGATCACCATACGGTATTTCCTTTTGAACCCATCCCAATCCTAACAGATTCTTCAGATAGGCGGCACAGACATTCGTATTTTCGCCAACCTTTGAAGAAATCTCCGACAAACGGGAAGCCCCGTTAGCGATTGCTGAAATGATCGCATTGTAAAGGGCAGGTTCACGAACTTCTTGTTTCAGAAGATTTTCCGGCTCCTCAAATAAGGCGGACGTCGGATCTAAGAATGTATTCTTAATATTTTCAGCGACGCTGAGCCGATCGTCAATCTGAAGCAGATACTGAGGCGTCCCGCCCACCGCTCCGTAAACAAGCGCTTGTTCTTCAGCAGAGTAGCCGGGGAAACAGCGGCAGACTTCTTCAAAATCAAACGGCAGGATCTTCATTTGAGCTGTTCTCCGGCCATAAAGCGGAGCCTTGTATGCCAAAACATGATCTTCCATATAAGACATCGAGGATCCGCACAAGATAAGCATAAGTTTAGACGTTTCTTTATATTGATCGATCAGAAGCTGGAGCGTGGAAGCTAAGCTGGCAGAAGCTCGGGCTACATACGGGTATTCATCAATGACCAAAACCAACCGCTGATGTTCGGCAAGTTGAAAGACCATTTCTAAAGCTGCCTGAAAGGAAAGAAACGTCGTCTCAGCCTTGAACCCTGTTTCCATTTCCAAAATACTGCGGCTGAAATTCTCTAAATTCTGTTTAGCATTGCTTTCCACACCCATAAAATAAATGGCTTTTTTATCGTTGATAAACTGATTGATCAACGTCGTTTTGCCTACCCGGCGGCGGCCGTAAATCACGGCAAATTCAAAACGATCCGATTGATAAAGCCGATCTAAAGCAGCGAGTTCACGAGTTCTGCCAATAAACATCCGGTTCTCCTCCTTATCCTTTTAATTCACTATAAAGTAAATGATAAATTTAGTCAAGTATGATTTGGCAAATCGTATCTGAGTAATTTTGTTGATAAGAAAGGTAGGCGTTTACTGCGGGTTCCTCGGCTCGCGGTTGCCTTTGATCGTCAGTTCCATGGATTCCAGCTGATGAAACACGCATTCCACTTCATCCTCAATCTGACTGCGGATCGCTTCCGAAAACGGTTCAAGAAATTCCGCGATCGCTTTGTCATATTGATTTTTATACTTTGTGTTCAGCTGTTTCCAGTTCACTGCCCGAAACCAGGACAAACGTTCTTCATGAATCTTCAGCTGACCTTGCATCATCATCACGGCCAGAATGGGATATCCTGGATAGTGCTGCCACAGTGTCGCGTTGTCGTTGCTGGAATAGCCGTTTTCCAAAAACTTGACCGTGTACCGTTTGGCCTGATCCGAGGAGAGAACATAAGCGCGGTCGGCCCGCATGTCAATCCGCTGATCCGCCACCGCGCTCAGCGCTTCATAAATTTTTGATAGAGGGGGATTTTTTTCCATGCTTGACTCCTTTATTTTTATTCTTCTATTATACCCTGTCCGCGAACGCTGCGGACTTTTTTACTCAACTCGCCTCGGATTCCGCGCTGACGCCTTCCTTCAGGAAACGATTCAGACGGCGGTTTCTGACAAACGGCAGGTAGAGGATCAGACAAATTCCCTGACCGATCGCTGAAAGCAGGCCCAGAGCCAGGCTTTCGCCAAAGAAACCGAATGCCAGCGTCGAGATCAGCCGGCCTGCCGTCATGATCGACGTTTCCAGCGCGACTAACCGGCCGCGCATCTGTTCCTCGCAGCCCAGAATCATCGCCGAGGAAACGATGATGTTGCCAATCGAATTGAACAGATTGGCAATCAGATACGAAACGCATACTAACGCCGGATTGCGGCTCAAGGCGGTGATGAACGAGGCGATTGTGCCGATGATCATCGGCAGTAAGCTGCACAGCTTATCGCGCAGCGGTTTGGGCAGCATTCCGGGAATAAACGTTCCGGCTACCGCGCCGACGCTGCCGAAGGTCAGATATAAACTGTAAAATTCATCGGCCAGTCCCTTCTGCTGCAAAAACGGCAGCGTCACCGAGGATAAGCCCGATACCAGTACGTTCCAGGCTAAAAGCAGAAGCAGCAGATCGCGCAGGGACGGATTGCCAAACGTGATCTGTAAGCCCTCTTTAAAATCGTTGAAAAAGGAACTTGACGCTGAGACCGGGACTTCGGTCGGCCGCAGCGTGATGAAGCATTCCGACAACGACGAAGCCCAATACAGCACGCCGTTGACGATCAACAAAGTTGCCGGCCCACACATCAGCGCCAACAGGCTGCATATTCCCTTGCCAGTCAGGTTGATAACCATGAACAATCCTGTGTTCCACGACTGTGCCTTCATGAACTGGCTGCGTGAAACGACAAGCGTAAACGCGGCCGTTGCGGCTGGATTAAACAGCGCGTTGCACAGCGCCATCGCCGCCGCGCACAAAATCAGCACCGGCACTGACAACGCTCGTCCCCAAAACCAAAGTCCGGCCAGCACCAGCGTCACTCCACGGATAAAGTCCATCAGCACCATCATCCTTTTCTTGCTTCGCCGGTCGACGATCGGTCCCAAAAACGGCGTGATCAGCACCGAAACCGCCATGCTGATGGAACTCATAACGCTCATCATCATCGTCGATCCCGTCTGTTTGTAAACCCAGATCCCGGCCGCTATGCTGAACAGCACATCGCCAAAGCCGGAAAACAGGTTGCCCTGAAGCAAAAGCAGATAGCTGCGGTTGCGCAGCAGCGGCTTTTCGTTCTCCTGCCTTGGTTCCTCCCCCTGTCCTTCTTCCACTTTCTTTGCGGCTTCATCCGTCAATGCCTGCGGCATTTCTGCTTTCATTTCTTTCTTTCTCATCTTGATCACCCGGATTTACTATAACAAAAACAGGACCCGCAAGTCCTGCCTTTATCCATTGATCCAAATTTCGCGGATCAGCGCCGGTTTCCGCCGTTTTGTAATCCGCTCAAAATTTGCCAGTCCTTTGTAGCTGCCGCTCTGCTGCACCAGCGTCAGCAGTTCGTCATGGAGCAGCGGAATCAACTCCTGCGGACGGTAGACCGTGTCTTCAATCTCCGGCAGAATCTCTTTCAATATTCGCTGCTGCAGCAAGCCCGGCGCTTCCCCAGTCTGCTTCGCTTCATAATACCGGTAAACGGCCAGGGTTCCGGGCGTCGTCCAGCGGTCAAGATAGACCTGCGCCAGTTTCAAAATCCGCGCCGGATCCAGAGGACAGCGAAATAAATGCGGCAGATAGTACAACGCCAGATATGGCGCCTGGGCTAACGCCCGGTCGATCCGCTCCGTCCCCCTCTTTGCGCCGCCTTCGCACAGGCACAGCCCCAGCTCCATCCAGCCCTGACTTGTCAGCTCCTTGGGCAGCGCTGCCAGCGTTTGTTCGAATGATCCGCTCCTGCGGAATGCGTCGTCCTGATCAAATTGCTTCCAGATCCGAAAACGCATAACCTCTGTGAGGGTACGCACGGAATCCGATAATGGATACAAGCCGCTTAACACCTGATTGAAGCAATCCAGGGCTTCCGCCTTGCGGTTCAGCGCGGATAGGAAGGTGCCCTTGCGGTGCAGCCAGATCCCGTCGTGCGGCTCACACTGCTCCAGCCGTTCCAGTAAGGTTTCGGACAGTTTCCGATCCGTCCATTGATTGATGTTGATCTGCCAGAATAAGACGATCATCATGACATATAAATCCTCATCCAGCACTTGAGCCAGATCAAGGTACATGGAAATCTGATTTTTCAGCTTCGCATCAAATTCACGGTAGCGGATATACAACGGTTTGTGCGGCTGCGTATCCGGAAAGGCAAGATGTTCGATGATCAAGGACAGGCATAGCTGCAGCTCCATCGTGATCACCTGCGTTGTCAGCGGCAAGGCTTCGATATCCGTAAGCAGCTCACCGAGCGCTTTCTGATCGAACTGTTCGTAAGCCTGCTTCAGCCGCTGGATTCGTTCTTTACGCAAATCAACCTGTTCGGGTTGTTTTAACGGCGTTTCGCCCAGTTTTCGAAGCAGCAGCTCCAGCCGTTCTTCATCCTGAATTCCCTGGCCCTGTTCCAATTTATATAACGTCATCCGCGAACAAATCGCTTCTCCCGTCTCATCGAGGATAAATTGATCCTGCGTCCAGCCGCCGGCCGGATCTTCCATTAAGCGCTGACGGCGGTGAATGCCGATCAACACCCCGGCTACGCGTTTTGTTTCTTCCTGCATACACAGCCCTCCTCTGTCGGCTTCTTAAGGCTCTGACCAGCCACTTCGTTCATGCTACTCACCCAAAGCTTCCAGAATGGATTCCTTGATAAACGAATAGCGGCGCACATAGTCGTTGCGGATCGTGATCAGCCGGAGTTGATGCGCCTCGCAGATCTGGCGCTTTTTCTGATCCCGGCTGCGGACCTTGGCATCGTTGAAATGCTCCGTGCCGCCGACCTCCACCGCCAATAACGGCCGGTGGCTCAAGTCGTAGATCACAAAATCAAAATGAGCCTGATTTCCATACATAAACAACTTGCGATCTCCGGGATCCAATTCCAGAACGTCAGTGATCTTCACCTTCTGTTCGACTAAAATCTGGCCGAATACCGATTTGATGTGCAGCAGTGTTTTCAAAAACTCATCTTCCGCGGCGGTGTTGAAATACTTAAAGTTTTTGACCTTCGACTGAAACAGCTGACTTTCCCGGGCGCTGATTTGAGTTTGCCCCTGCTTTCCGACATATTGCATCAGTTCCAGCAGATCGTTGGTTTTCCCCTGGGAGAGGCGGGCGATCTGGGCCCGGTCGGCGATCATCGTGAAATGCTGCTGAGCGCGGGTGACGCCGACGTTGATCAGCTCCTGATTGTTTTTCACCCAGTCAAACGTGCCCTGCGTCGTCGATTCTGTCATCGCGCAGCTGAGAATCACCGTGTCCTTCTCGTCGCCCTGGAAGGTGTGGATTGTTCCAACCTTAACGAAATCGAGGTCCTGTTCAGACAGAACCCGCCGGATCATCTGTGCCTGACGGCGAAACGGCGTGATCACCGCGACATTCTTCTGGGGATGATCGCGAATCTGGCGGACGATCTCCGCGACTTCTTCCATCGCCACGTTTTTCTGCTTCTGCGCCGAGGAATGCACGTCGATCAGCGTCAGCGCATCCGGTGAAGCTGGCGGGCCGCACAGCACCAGCTCCCCACCGTAATATTTCTGATTGGAGAAGGCGATGATCGGATCTGCGCAGCGGTAATGATGTTTTAACAGAATAAATTTTGAGATCGTGTCGATTTTCAGCATCGTGCTGAGAATCGAGTTCATCTTATAATCATAAGCCTGGGGAATATCGTAATCCCAGACCAGCCGGGTATTGCGGGAAGCGGGCAGCGTGATGACCGGCTGCAGCTGGCTCGGATCGCCGACAAACAGTGCCCGGCGGCACCGGGCCATCGGCAATAAGGAAAGCGGATTGCTGCACTGCCCGGCTTCATCCATGATCATGAGATCAAAAATGGGTTCCGCGGTGGCCAGCTTGCTGCAGGACACATTGGTGGAAATCAGAAATGGAAAACAATCCAGCACCTGTTCCAACCCTTCACGCCTCTGAATCAGCGCCCGGAACTCAAGAAAACGGTCTTCCGGGTTGTCAATCCGGACGATGGATCGCAATGATTCATTGCGTTTGTTCAACAGGCGCTGCAGCACAGCCCGCGATTTCAGATCAAGATACCGCAGAACCTCGCGGGGATCCTGAACTGCCTGGATTTCATCTTCACTTACGCCTTCCAGTGACTGGCGCTGACGGCGCAGTCCGGCAAGCTGGCTTTCAATCGCCATCGCAGTCATCTGGGCGCTTGGTTCCTGCCGGCTGCTAAACCGCAGCTGGTTTAATACCCCTTCCAGCGATTCGATCTGTTCATCCAGCTCCAGCCGGGTTTCAATCTGATCCAGCAGCTGATTCATCTGCTTGCGGCTGCCGCCCAGTTTCTTCGTCAATACCTTCAGTTCTTCCCGTTCTTCCCGCGTCGGCGGACAGGCCTGAGCTTGATCTAAAAACAGCTTGATCTGCACCAGCGCCTCCTCAATCCGCTGATTGGAGCCCAAGCGCAGGATTGGAAAGCGTATTCGCCGGTCTCCGCTTTGCAGGGAGTTCAGCTTGCGGTCCAGATTGTCGATCGCTTCGTTGTTATTGGAAACGACCAGGGCGGTCTGGTTATTGAGAAAGCAGGAAAGCAGCACGTTGACGATCGTCGCGCTTTTCCCGGTCCCCGGCGGTCCCTGGACATACACAACGTTTTGATTCATGGCGTTATAAATCGCCCGGAACTGATTGATGTTGACCTGCGACCCCAGCGTCAGAATCGGCGTCTTCCGCCGGCGGACTTTTTCCGGCATGCCAAAGAAGGCTTTCAGCGGAGCACAGAGCGTCTGATTCTGCATCTGGTTCTGAATTTCATTGTATTCTGTTTCAATGTTAATGTTCATCCGGCGCTTGAGTTCAAACAAATACGGCCGTTCATCCACAGTTTCGCCTCGTCCGCAGTTCACCGCAATCTGTTCGCTCATCATCGCAGCCTGAGTCGGATAGCGGTCGATGAATTCCCCGGCTGAGCAGTCGAGATAGCGCTGCAGTAAAAACCGCGGCTGCTCCTGGTCGTCGCTGACTTTGATGTTGAAGCCAAGATCCGGCGAGACGATCAGCCGGCGGTGAACCAGATCGAGCAAAAGATCGCGGTAAACGATTGGAATCATCCCATCCCGCCGCTGCAGGGCCAGTACGTTGATCGCCAGCTTCAGCCAGGCCGGAGCTTGTTTTCGCCGCTGCAGGCGCAGCTCGTTCTGCAGCCGGCGCACCATCTGATCAAATTGTTCCAGCCCCAGCGGCATCGCGTTCTTCTTTAAAATATCAGGATCCAGACCATCGACCAGCGTATAGCTGTGAACGGAGGTGTCCTGATCCAGCAGGTAGCATTGCCGGTAATAGCCGAGCACCCGCTCATTGATGCCGGTATATTCCAGAAAGTCAAAGTCATTGTAATGCGTGCGGATTTTATCCATCAGGGCTTCCTGCAGCGGAAAGATTGTACTTTCGATGACCCGCGCCGACAGAATTTTATCAAAATAGACCGTTCCGTCCAGAACGTCCATTGACTTCTCCGGGTTGAACATTTTCACTTTCATTTTTCGGCTCGGGACTTCGATGTCTTCGATCGCAATCCAAAAAAATGTCCGCTTCTGATCGCTCGTGTTGTCATACTCGATCTGCAGCCATTTTCCGCTCTGTATCGATTTTGAACACTCCAGGGCCTTGGAATTCATAGATTGACTTGCTCCTTAAGTTGATTATACCACAGCCGTTTTCAAATAGAAAAGCAGACCGTACAAAGGGTACCCCAGGGCAGTCCGCTTTTCAACATCCAGAATTGAAAGAGAATTATCAATAACTTCCATAAGCTTGAACGTGTTCCGTCCAAATCAAAGAACAGAACCGCCTGGATCCGCTTTGCACTCAGTACTTATTCCCACAGGCTTGAACGAACGCCGCTTGTCCGTTCATCAGGAACGTTATGATTTCAGAGGCGTTCACGGAAATAGGGATGGACTCCATGATGTCCCGTAAGACCGATTCCGTAAATTGCGGCGGGTTGTACTCAATCTGATTTTGGATAAGAAATTCTCTGAAGGCGTCGATCAGCCGATCCTGGGATCGATCTAAATTTCTGGGGTATCCCATCGCGATTAAAGAAAGATTATTATCAAAGTTCGGCGCCATTCCCAGAACCTTACCGGTCGTCCGGGATCGTAAAATACCGTAATTCATCTCATGGCGATCGGGATTTCTAACGATTGCGTCCAGATACAAAAGATCTAAATATTGCCTGCCGCAATCTGGATTCAGATTCTTCAGCGTTTGATAATTCAATGTGTAATCTTCCGTTTGATCACCAATCAGCGCGGCCGCTGGTTCAAAATTCATTTCCTGTTTCGTAAAATCCTCCGACATGATATAGTCTTCTTTTAATCGGTAGACCGCCATGTCCATGCCTAAAAAGCGTCCGAGCTGAGCACAGAAGAATTCGCTGAAAAGTTGTTCAGGACTGCCTTGCTTGCTTAACCACCAGACTCCGTCAACAAGCTTCCAGCCTTTTTCAAAGCTGCCGATATTGGTCAACTCCGGAGTGTGCGAGGATCGCGGATCTAATCTTTGGGAAAACACCTCCAAATCTCCCGCTAAGGCAAGATCGGAATAGGTATCGGTTTTAAAGCGGATATCCTCATACGTCAAGGTGTCGGTGTCTAATTTGATCCAATAGTTATCTGTAATACACGCAGCTCTAACTGCCATGGTTGTGGATAACTCATCCTTCCTCTGCAGCTGAAGCGCTTTTTTAAGAAGACGGGAATGTACGCGATCCCCGTCAATCGCCCGACTTTGGATCCATGTCAATAGATCGCCGTTTCTGCGGAAATAATAAGGAAGGCAATCGCTGCGGAGTATTTTAAGCTGATTCTTCTCGATGAGAGCGACCGGCAGATCTCCGCTCATCAGCAACCCATTGATTTGATTCATGAGCTGTCCTCCTTTTTGTTTATTCTATTTTAAGCGATCCCAAAAAGTTTGGCAATGCCTGCCTGCTTTTCTATCAATTCTGCGCTGATTCAACATTTTCTAAACGACTAAGCTTAAATCCAGAAAAGAGCTTCATGCTTCTTAAAGCATTTTAAGCAGAAAAATCAGCTTGTTCCATCGCTTCATATTTTCTTATAACTGCATCAATTTCATCAAGAGCCGCCTGGTGTTTCTCCGGATCTTCGATAAAACCGAGAAGAATTTCATCAAAGGTCTTATTTTCACTTTTCATTAAGAGTGAATTGAGTAAATTTTTAGAATACTGACCTTGGGTGATGGAAACCCAATACTTTGTTCCATCAATTTCTGCTTTCCTGATTAGCTCTTTTTCTTCCATTCTCATTAGAAAAACAGCGACTGAACTATCTTTCCAGTGGTTGGGATACGCTTCACGCACCCTTTTATAAATCTCATGACAAGCGATTTGATATTTGTTGTTCCAAAATAATTGAAGAATTAAGTTCTCAGAATTAGATGTTTTTTTCATACAGCTCTCCTTTAGCTACAATTATATTATTTTTTGTAGTTTTTGAAAGAGATTTTACTAAACAAAGCCTATTATTTCTGTTCTTGTCCTTCAGCTTGTAGATTCAACCTTTTTGGTTATCATAAATTCTACGCCCAGTCATTACTCTTCAATTTTCTTTCACCCCGTTTTGACAGTACTCTATTTTACTGAGACGCCCGGCGAGGCTTCTTCGATTTCCGCTCCCGCAGCTGCCGCTGACGGATTGCAGACGTTTCAAATTCCGGCATGCGCCTGCACAGCGCTCTATGCGCTTTCATTGTGTCCCGGGTTTCAATAAAATAAGTTTCTCCGTTCAGAGTCCGGATTCGGATTCCATCCCGGGTATTCCACTCCGCCACCTCGCAGAACGGAATAGCCGTCACAGCCTGTGTTTTTTCCGGAAGCAGAACGATTTCTCCGGCTTCGATTCGGGCGCAGGTTTCATCCTGAATGCCGAAGACGACGATCAGCGCCGTAAGGGCAAAGATCAGACCGGGAATCATGAGCGCGGCATTCCCGGAAAGGATCATCACGAAGGCAAAGAAAGCACACAGTCCTGTCGAGGTTCTTGGCTTCGTTTTGATCCGGATACCGGCTGTCTCATTCGCAGTTAATTCTTTCATTTTTTCCTCCATTCCCGTGTTCTGCACGGCCATCATTCATGTCTGAAAGTAAGCCAATCGCCTACCCTTCATGCTTTATTCCTCTACATTTAATATTTTCCGCAGCGTATTCAAATTGGGCTCGCCGATCAGCAGGCTGCATTTATCCGGGTCGATCAGCATCGCCTGCAGACCCATTTCATAGTTCTGCAGATCCGGATAAGCAGCGGCCTGAATAAAGATGATATTCTGCACAAACCGCTGGTTCCAGGAAATCGCATTTTTCAGAATCAGGAAATGAATTTGATTCACTGCCGACGCTTCGATCACAGCGACCAGCGCCACCCGGTAGCCGCATTCACAGGTCAGCCGCTTATCCTGATCCGTCAGTAAACTGACCGGATGCCTGAATTCCGGCATCGGCGCCAAAAACCGCTTGGCGATGTAGCGGAAAACTTCATGCTTCGATTTTAGATCCAGATTCGTTATGAAGCATTCAGGACTGAGCTGATGATAAAACCAATAAGTGCCGCAGATCTGGGTAATCCGGTATTCCGTTTGCGGCTTCATCGTATTAACTGTACTGTACGACTGATAGTAAACCAGTTTTTCGTCCCGAGCCGCCAGCTTGCGGTCATTGATCAGGATGACGTCAAACTGATCGTAGATTTTTTCAATCTCATATAACTCGCAGGAAGCAATTTGTGCCAGGGAATCCTGATATCGTTTTTGAAGCTGTTCGGCATAACGCCGGGCTTCGCAGAGGCCGTATTTACTTGTGACCAAGACCCGCTGCTTCTTCCTCAGCCGGCCGCGGTCCAGCCCTTCCGCGATGCAGACGGTCAGAAAGACCATTTCCTTATCCGCAATTCTCGTATGAAGCTTATCTTCCAGCAGCCGGGAAAGCTTGCGGCTGTATTCAGCGGCGGTGATCAGCTTGCGCTTCACGCGGGTTACGCCCATATACTGCCGGCTGATGTCAAAATGACTGCGGACCTGAAAACCCCAGAAAAACAACGACAGATTTTCCATCAGAGCATCTGCGTCCTCAAGCCGGCCGCCGTCATAAAAATCTTCTAAAATGACGTTGGCCGCCAGCTTGCAGAGCGCATAGGCTTCATTGTCCATTTCCTGAATCATCAGGTTTCTGCGGCTGCCGAAGGAAATTAAGATCATCGCCAGGAAATAACTGTCGTCGCGCAGAAATTCGTAATGATACCGGCGGTCCAGCAGGGCAACGATCGCCTCCGCCGCGCTGAATTCCACGTCGTAGCTCTCCAGCATCCGCTTTTCTTCCTCTGTAAACGACACGCATTTGTTAAACTGATTGCGCCGGTAGGAAATCCAGAGCGACTTTGACATGTATTGAAACAGCAGCGACGGGACGCTCAGCGTTTCGCTCTGTTTGAAAAAACTTTCCAGCGCTTCATACACGTTTTCCTCAAATTCAGGATTGGTGATCTGGCCGCGGATGTTGTCCGGGATTCCCTTGTATTCCGGATTGACATAGATTGTTTTTAAAGCCGCGATGCGGATTGCGATCTCATTGCCGTTGACCTTTAATTTCCCGTTGGCGAAGTTCATCGTGTAGTGACTTTTGAGCGAGGTGCCGTTGGATTTTTTGATCAGCGAGCGGATTGTTGATTCACTGAAATACAGCATCTGCGACAGCTTATAAAGCGTGACATCCTTCATCAGCATTGCCAGAAGACGGATTTCACGCTCGCGGAAATGGATCAGCTCCCGCTCCATCGTGTTGACGTCATAATCCAGATCCTTCATAAACTGCCTGAACTGGCACACATCCTTGACCCACACCTTGTAGCCCTTCGTATGCGTGCTGACCAGTTCAAAAAAATCATCCAGTTCCTCGGAAAACAGAACCTGATTGATCCGTTTGATATCATCGCGGATCGTCCGCTCGCTCACTCCGGTGACAGCCGCCAGCTGCTTGCCTAAAATATAGGTATCGCTGATGGACAGATAATGCAGGATATTCTTTTCGCGGGAAGTAAAATGATAGACCATGGATTTCCTCCTGTTCTGCAAAGAATCCTCATCAAAGGCAAAATGCTTTCAACGAGGATTCTTTCAATGACTTAATTATTAAATAAATGCTGGATGATCAGGGCGACAAATTCTTCCGCCTTGCCTTTCGGCAGCTGCGTTGAGATTCCGTCATGACCGCCGCCGAATTCGCTGGCTTCGACGACATAGCCGTTCTGGCCGTTCGCATAGCCCCAGACAAAGCACACCTTAGCCTGGGAGCTCTTTTTGATCTGACGGCCGAAGGCGGAAACCAGCTCGCACGGCAGCACGACAATTTCTAAGTCCTGCATCCGCAGAATCGTCGCTTCCAAATCCATTTTAACATGACCCGCTTTGATTTTCCGCTGGAAACCATTGATTTCCGAGATCAGCCACTTCCGCTCATCGTAAGCGACCGCCTGTTCCAGCTTAGCCTGGGAATCGGCCAGGCGGGCTTTCAGGACGTCGATGTCCGGGTCGTATTCGATTGGAAAGACAAACGTTTTTGACTGCGGATGGGCAAGGGTCAGGTCCAGCTTTGTATCAAACTGGGAAATCTGCCGGGCGATTCCTGAGCTGACACGCTTCAGTTCATTGAAGTCATTGTTCTGGCGGTACAGCCGGTTGGACATATCGCCGGCGTTGCCGTTGCAGACAAGCGGCGTGACGTTCAGATATGGAATCAGCTCGCGCCGGACGGCAGCCAGCAGATCGCCTGAAATTTGGTATTCTTCCGGAGAAAGCACGGTGGAATGACAGGACATGTTCACCAAGGCCGAGATGGTGGCATCGGACTCATCCTTAAATTCGATCACAACGATCGAGGTATCGCCGTATTTGTCCTTCGCGTTGCGGTTGCCGTAATATCCCTGCGATTCGCCCTTCGTGCACTGCACGCGCGCCGCTTCGTGAAATTCCTTATTCATCGTTTCCTGCGCACCGTCAATCAGCTTCTTTAGAACCTCCTTGCGCCATCCGTCGTCATGCGGCATTTCCGGATTGCGCGTCAGCAGCAGCGGAGCGGAATGACTGTGGTCCGCGCTGAGGATGATGTGATCGTAGGGAATGTGCAAAGTTTCGACGATGTGATACTTGAACAAATGGACAAAATCACAGTCAAAATTAGAAATATCCGCCTCGATCCATAAAAACGGCTTCCCGTCGATCTGCAGTCCCAGCATAATCGCTTCGATTTCATCATGAACGCCCTTGAACTTCTCCGTCCGCATGGCGTGTCCGGCAATGTATGTCGGATGATCGGGCGTGATGTTCACGCTTGTCGTAGTCGTAACTTTTACCATAAAATCCTCCTATTCGTCGCCGTCCTGAAATTCGACGGTCACTTCCCGCATGAATGCGATCGAATCGCGGCAGCTTTTTACTTTTTCGGATATGAGTTCCGGGGTGACCGACTGAGGCTCCATCGTGATCATCTCCAGAAGCAAGGGCAGGTTCAGTCCCGTGACAATATGCACGTTCGTTCGGTTCTGCAGCTTCAGCATGATCTTCTGGTTGACGCTTCCCCATAAAATGTCCGTGAGCATCACGACGACATCATCCTCATGAATATCCTGAATCCAGGCATCCAGCTGCACTTCCACATCCGATTCGGGGTTTTCCTCATAAAAGGGAAAGATCTGAATGAAGCTGACGTCCTGGGCAAACAGCTTTGCGGTTTCCCGCATGCCCCGGCATAAACTGCCATGACTGGCCAACGCTATTTTAAACATGGCTTTCTCCTTTGATTAACAGTTGTTCCAATACGGTATCAACATGACCCGCGCAGTAAGCCGCGGCTGAGCGCAGCGGATCGTCATTTCTGCCGATATAATAGCTGTGATCAAACAGCTGCAGCATCTCGATATCATTTTCATCATCCCCGGCGCAGGCAATCTGATCCGCACTGATGCCAAGACTGTGCGCCAGCCTGAGAATTTCAGATGCCTTAGAGCGTCCCTGAGCCAGAACCTCCGCCTGTTTGTCTCCGGTTTTGACCAAACGATAGCCGGGGAAATGAATTTGGAATTCTGACTTGATTCCAGGATACAGCTCCCAGCGGTCCAGGTGCAGGCAGATCCGGCTGATCTGCATCGTTGTTGCTTTTCGAATGTCACTGATCAGGAAATCGGCAACCCCATTCAAATCACAGATCCGATCGGTGCGCCGCCATTTTTTCAGCAGCGCCTCCCGGCTTTCCGAGCTGCTTCCGCAGGCTATGCCATGATCCGAGTACAGCGTCATTTCCAGACCGGGGTTGTTCTGCGCAAAGACGTAGACCGCTTGGATCATGTCCAAGCTGAACGCCGCGGCTTCTTTCTGGCGGCCGTGGCTGACATTACCGGAATAGCCGATGACTGCGTCGAATTGAAATTTCCGGATTCGTTTTTGAATAAAGGACGGATGCCGCCCAGTCGCAACGATCAGCCGCAGGCCCCGGCAGCGCAGCTGTTCCAGCAAAGTCGCGGTCTGATCGTTTAAATCTACATTCGGCACATCCTTGGGAACCAGCGTGCCGTCAAAATCCAGCGCTGCCAGACGAATCCCGGACAGACCGCCAGTTTCGCCGATCCGCCGGGAATCCGGCTTAGGCAATGATGCCAAAGTAGGAAAGCAGAATCGTCACGACGATCAGAATCCAGACCATCTTGACCGTATTCATGCCCTTGATTTTTGTTAAGCCGAAATAGGTCATCGCAGTGACCAAACACGGCAGCAGCGCCGGCAGAATGCCGTCCAGAATCGACTGAATCGTCTGCGTCGCATCGCCGACAGTGATCGCCAGCGGTGTCGTGACCTTGACCAGCGAAGGAATCAGAGCGCCGATGACGATGACGCCCAGCACAGAAACCGCGTCGCGGATGTTGTTGAGCTGATCCTTGCGCGAGGTAATCAATTCCGCGCCGCCGTAATAGCCGACTTCGATCATCTTCTGACGAACCCAGGTAATCAGCGGTGTAAAGATCGCGATCATGATGATGCTGGTAATCCAGTTGCCCTCAATCGCTGCATAAGCGGTCATCGCGCCCATGACGACCTTCGGGATCGTGTTGAACAGCGCGTCGCCGATGCCGGAGAACGGACCCATCAGCGACGTCTTTAACGAAGCCGCCAGCTGCAGAGACGAAGGATCGCGGTCCTGCTCGATCGCCAGCGCCGCTGCAGTGATTGCGGCCCCGAAGTAGGTTTGGCAGTTGAAGAATTTCAAATTGTTCTGGAACTTCTTCTGCATCAGCTCCGGATCGTCAGCGAACCATTTTTCAAAGAATGGTCCCATCGAATAGACGCAGGCAATTCCCTGCATCGCTTCGTAGCTCTGACTGGCCTGGGCAGTAACGGCATAGCGCAGCGAGAATTTCCGCAGTTCTTTTTTAGTCAGTTTTTCATTCTTTTCACTCATCTCCGATACCTCCTGCATCCACGTTCAGATAAGCGCTGGCTGCCGCTTTGGACTCTTTTTCCATGCGTTTAAACAAGACGATTGCAATGACCGCGCCGACCAGAGTAATCGCCAGGATCGACTGGCCGAAAAAGACATACAGCACAAAGCCGAGAAGCAGATAATGGAAGTTTTCCTTCACCGGCATGTACAGCATCAGTAAAGCCATGCCCAATGCCGGAAGTACGCCAGAAACCGTGCCCAACGCACTGGTCAGCCAGACCGGCATATAATTGATAATCAGCTGAACAATCGGCTCGCCGAACAGTAAGAAGATGATAACCGGCAGTGTCTGGCCTAAAGCGGCGCGGCCGAAGCCGTATTCACCAATGAGAATATCGCGGTATAATTTCTTGTATTCGCGTTTCTCGACATGTTTTTCAGCGCAGTGATACCAATAGGAATTGACCGTCTTGGCGATGACGTCCAGCTGAATGCCCAGCGTGGCGACCGGAACGCCGACCGCCATCGCCAGCTCCAGCGGAGCATCGGTGCCGGAAGCGATCGCAAAGGGAACAGAGATCCACAGGGCAGTGTTGAAATTAGGAATCGACGCGCCGCCATAGGCCGCCAAGCCCATGGACATCAGCTGGAAGGTACCGCCGATCAGCAGCCCGGTTTTGACATCCCCCATAATGAAGCCGGCGATCAGGCCGCGGAATACCTGCTGGCCGCCGAATTTTGCGACTAACTGGACATTCTGCCCCAGCGTTCCGATGATATGGCAGGCAAGAATCAGCAGTATGATCTGTATCGGATTAAACATTCTTTCTCTCTCCTCTCCTCATGATTTACGTTTGTCTTTCATCACCTGATAGAAATTGGCAATCGCGTCGTCCGCCGGCTGCAGCTTGGCTTCCAGCCTGACCCCTTTTTCATGCAGCTGTTCCAGAACGGCGGCTTCCTCATCATTCACGGTGATGTAGCGGCTGATCACGACCGAATCTGCGGTCTTGTCGATGTTGCCGAGATTTCCCAGCGTCAGCGATGGAACGGGTATCCCGTTTTCCACCAGGGTTAAGAAGGTTTTGGGACTTTTGGCGACGATCATGACGGCTTGATTTTGATAGCGGTCAGCTTTGAGATTTTCAACGGCTTTTTCGTGAGTTAATACGGACAGGAATACGCCATTGGGTGTGGCCATGCGCAACGCATTTTTCAGCATCGGATTGTCTGCGCTTTCATCGTCAATGCACAGAACGCGCTCCACATGGAGTTTCGGGACCCACATTGTCGCGACGCAGCCATGCACTAAGCGGTCGTCAACACGGCAGTTCAGAATATTCATTGAAATTCTCCTTTCTGCGCCTATTCTAGCATCCGAGTTGTCAAAGAAATCATTCCCAGATTCCGCTCAAAGCGGAAATACTTTACATCCTTTTTGTCGAAGACAAGAAGGATTCATAGCTTGTTTAGGTTGATCGTAAAATGAATTTAGGTATTTTTATCATATCTTGCATGAAATCCCAAACCTGCCGGACATAAAATATTCAACACCTTATATCGGTTAATCGCTCAATCAGAAAGTCATTAAATCATTGAGAAAAAGTGTTCTACGAACACTCTGAAAAACCAATCAAGAGGGGGTTGACTACATTATCCATTATGTAGGCCGACCTGTCATTGCTCAAAGTCGGATTGAAAACTATGATTATGATCTTAATTTCGTTTGATGGCATTATATTGATCATCAAACGAAAGAACAGGTCGATATCTTTGACTCCATCGTAGATTTCATGAAGAAATTGATGATCCATATTCCCGATGAGAACTTCAAAATGGTTCGCTATTTAGGCGCTTATACTTCACGGAAGAAAAAACTCAGCGCCTGTATTCGAAAGATGTAAAGTAAACCCCGGAAGCAGTTTCACAAGAAACTGGCCTCCTATCATGAATTCCGTAAAGAGTCCACCGGGATATTGATTCTTTACTCTGTCCCTGCAGTCATGTTCTGGAATTTGTAGAATTCCTCTGCCCGTCTGGATTGGAGATGAAAATCAATGAAACGTGGAAATTTGTTGACTGGCACAACGGAATCGATCCCCTTCAAGTGTACTCAGTGCGACTTCTTTGATCCGATGGAAATCGACATCGCGGAAGAAGTTTGCGACTTGGTTACCGTAAACGGTATTCTATGTTTTTCTGCTTATTGTATCCGTTGTGATTCTCTGATGCTTCCTGGGGATGTCCTAAAGAAAGTTTCTAAAACAGAGTATTCCTACTTCTCTTTCTTTTCAGTGTGTACCTTAAAAATGAATCCCATCACTTTAAAATTCTTTAGCGCAACATAACTTTAAAGAGTTTTTATTTTCCTTACTCCTTTACGTGCACTTTCCTAATAGATAAAAAAGATTTCTCAGTTTCGACTAAGAAATCCTGTTTATTTTATTTCTGCAGCGCCAGTGCTTTCACTAATCCAAACCATTCCCGCACGGTATACATCGGAATCAGCGATATCGGAGTTTGCGAATTTACAACGCTGATTTGTTCGATTCCCAACTGTTTTGCCAGAATCGAAGCACGCAGCTGATGGAAGCTGTCCGTGACGATCACAACATTTTCGCTCAGGCTGTTCTGACGCAGCAGCTTTAAAGAATATTTCAGATTTTCACCCGTGTTGCGGGCTTGGTTTTCTTCCAAAATTCGATTCATCTCCAGCCCGTTTTCCACAAGCCAGTTCTTCATCACCGTGCTTTCCGCATAATCCTCCCCCTTGCCCTGACCTCCGGTCACAATGATCATGCAATCCGGATTTTCATTGGCATAATCCAGTGCAGCCTGAAGCCGCCGTTTCAGAATTAAGCTCGGCTGATCCGCATTGATCTTCGCCCCCAACACGATCACTGTGGACCCCTGATCTTTAAGAGCAGCGACATGCATGTTGGCCGCATTTACCATTAAGCCGATCAAAATCAGAGCCAGTATGCCGCTGATCATCCAGATACCGTTCATCCATCGCTTTCCTTGTTTCCCCAGCTTTTCATGGATTAATCCCTCGCCGATCAGCACCACTGCTAACGTCAGAAAAAAGGCGTTGCCGAATTGCAGGGAAACCGTAACCATTGTCAGACAGGCATAGATGAAACAAATCAATCCTGAAATCACCATAACTGTTTTTCTTTTCATCATCGCCGCCTGCCTTTCTGACGTTAGAATATCATATTTTATGATGAATATCCGGAATGTCAGAAAACCTTAAGTTCACCGTAAGAGTCCACGATATTTCGTTATCAATTCGTATGGATCTTACTTCAATTTTTCACTTTATTTTTCTGCTTTGTCAGAAAAGCAGCTTTTTATTCAGAAAGGAAACCCCGGATAAGGTTATAGGACAAATTGAATTCTGTTCCTCTTTTTCCCAACAAAAAACCGGCAATACGCCGGCTTTCCTTCTCCTATTCGCGATTTTTCAATTCTTCCAGCAGTTCCGTCTTGATGACGTTGAAGGCTTCTTCATCAGAAGTCAGCGGCACGCAGGTGCCGAAGATATTCGCCAGTTCCAGTTCGGTCTTCGCTTTATTCATTCGCAGATTGATGCCCGATTCGTCCGCATGATACCGCTGGCGGATCTGCTTCTCCAATTCGTCCAGACTTGTCGGAACCAGGAAAAAAGCTTTGTTGTCCGGATGTTTAATGCGGATCTGGCCAACGCCCTGCGCCTCAATGGAAATCAGAACATTCTTCCCCATCGCCGTCAAAAACTCTACGTGCTCCGCCGGAGTTCCATAGTAATATCCGTTGAATTCAGTATATTCCAGCATCCTATGATCCCGCACGGCATTCGCAAAGTCCTTATGATTAACAAAGTAATAATCCCAGCCATCTTTCTCCGTTTCCTTCTTTGGCCGTGTGGTCAGAGAAATGATATCCATCAAGCCCAATTCCGGATCATCCAGCAGCTTCTGACGCACCTGATCTTTGCCGATACTGCTGACACCGCTCAAAATAACGACTAATCCTTTTGCCATAAATTCGCCCCTCCCTCAGATTTCATAATGTAGTTATACCGCAAAACGAAGGCAATGACAAACATTTTCTTTTTGATTGTAAAATTTTCATCATAAAATGTTTCATTTACAAACATAACTCTCCATGAAATCTGTTCTTCTGAATCTATTATAGCAAGAAAGCGCGTTTCACTGCACAAAGATAGTCCTCTAAAGGAAGAAATTCGATGTAAATCCAAATTCACCTCTTTAAACACAATCTTAATTATTTAATTTACTTAGAATCCAATCATCATCCCGCAGCAGCGCTTCCAACAATCGTGCAAAGCCGTCCTGATCATGCGGAGGCGCGATGATATCGGCAATCTGCTTCAACGCATCCGCACCGTTTTCCATAGCCACTTTCATTCCGCTGGCTTCCAGCAATTCCAGATCATTCAGGCCGTCGCCGACCCCCAGAATTTCTGCTTTCTTCAGCTGGTATCGCGCAGCCACCGCTTCAACGCCCAGACCTTTATGCACATTCAGCGGGACAACTTCCAGATAATACGGCCGGCTCCGGACAAACTTCGCCTTTGTTTTCAATCTTTCAGGAAGAACAAGCGAATCCAATGTTTCCGGCTTGTCAGCGATCATGATTTTGCAGATATCTGACCGCTGCAGCAGATCTTCAAACTTCGCGACTTCCAGCGGCATATTCGTAATAAAGCTGTCCCGCACCGTGTAATGTTTCACCGGATTCAATCCCGTCACAATCGAAGACGGAGATTCCAGGTGAAAATTCACGTTCACCCTGCGCAGCTCATCGACAATTTCCCGCAGCGTTTCCGGCTCAAAAAAGGCTGCCCGCAATACCGTGCCCGTACCATTTTCATACAGTACGCCGCCGTTGAAACCAACGCTGCAGTACGCTCTTTGGTTCAATCCCAAAGCTTCAAGATAATCCCGCATCCCCGGAAATGGCCGGCCGGAACAAAGTACAATTTGAATTCCCTGCGCCCTTGCTTTGCCTGCCGCTTCCAGGGTTCGCAGCGTCAGCTTCATTTCGGCGTCAGTCAACGTTTGATCAATATCAGTGATGATGCATTTAATCATTGCTTAAATCTTCACCGTTGCTTGCGATCACTTTTTTATACCAGTCAAAGCTCTTTTTCTTATACCGCCGGTTGGTGCCCTGACCGGCGTCGTTGCGGTCAACATAGATAAATCCATAACGCTTGGACATCTGGCCTGTACCGTTAGAAACCAGATCAATCGGTCCCCAATAAGTATAACCGAATAATTCAACGCCGTTGCGGATCGCTTCTTTCATCGCATTGAAGTGATCGGTTAAAAACTCAATCCGGTAATCATCCTCAACCGTTCCCTCAACCAGTTCTTCCTTCAGCCCCAGGCCATTCTCTGCGATAAAAATCGGAACCTGATACCGGTCATACAAATCGGTTAACGCCAGATATAAACCATCCGGATCAATCGACCAGCCGGAAGGCGTCAGCTTCAGATATGGATTAGTCTGCCCGGTCGAAACAATATCCTGACGGCCGATCTGCTGCTGATCTCCGTCAACGAGCGCGTCCGATTTATTAGTGTCCTTCTGCACGGATTCAATATAATCCTTACCCGCAATACGGGACCGGTAATAGGTAAACGATAAGAAATCGACAGGATTTTCTTTGATGATCCGCATATCTTCTTCTTCATATTCAATCTCGATGTGATGTTCTTCTAAATACTGCCAGATATAGGATGGATATTCCCCGCGCACCTGCACATCAGGATAGAAATACGATTTCTGCTTGCATTTGGAAACCACGATGGAATCCTTCGGATCACAGGTGATCGGATACATCGTCTTATATTCGATGACAGAGCCAACTTGAGCGGCCGGGTCGGTTTCGTGAATATATTTTGTCGCCAGCGATGACGCGACAAACTGATGATGGGAAGCCTGGAAACATTTCTGCTCGAGATTTTCACTGTCGGCGCGGATACCGGCGGTCATCCACATCATCGGATAATTGACATTATTCCCGATCTCATTGAACGTCAGCCAGTAGCTGACCTTGCCGCGGTAGCGATCGACGATTGTTCTTACGAATTTCATATAGAATCCGATCCACTTCCGGTTATCCCATCCGCCATATTTTTTCACCAGCGCCAGCGGCATTTCATAATGGGAAATCGTGATCATGATCTTCATGCCCTTGGCGATCAGCTCGTCAAACATCGCGTCATAAAATTGCAGGCCGGCTTCATTGGGCATTTCTTCCTCGCCGGTTGGATAAATCCGCGTCCAGGCAATCGAAGTGCGGTAGACGTTCCAGCCCATTTCCGCAAACAGCGCGATATCCTCTTTATAATGATGGTAGAAATCAATGGCTTCATGCGTGGGATAGAATGGCTGATCCTCCTGTGGTCCGCCGAAGATGCCGTGCGGCTGGACATCCGCGACGGAAGGCAGTTTGCCATCCGCTAAATAAGCTCCCTCATATTGATTGGCCGCCGTGGCTCCGCCCCACAGGAATCCCTTGGGGAAACCTTTTGGCGCTTGAATCTCTTTTGTATTTTTCATCTTATTTGTCCTTTCCTTCCTTTACTTGATAGGTCGCAATCCGACTTTGTCCTTTTTTGACAAGGCCGCTGCGCTGTATATCGAGCTGAAAAGCATCGGCGTTGGGAAACAACGTCATCGTTGTCATGTCCATGCCTTTCTGATTCATGAGATAGGAATCGAAGCGGATCATTTTATCGCCGCGCTTTACTGAATCCCCTTCCTGAACATAAGCTTTAAAGCCCTTTCCCTGTAAGCTCACCGTATCAATTCCGATGTGCACGAGTATTTCCAACCCATCAGGATTAACTAAGCCGAACGCATGCAGGGTCGGATACAGCATCGTGATTTTCCCATCGCAGGGAGCGGCGACAATTTCACCTTCCGGCTGGATCGCCGCTCCATCGCCCAGCATTTTCTGCGCGAACACTTCATCCCGAACCTCGCTCAGCGGGAGTAAGCGGCCGCTGATGACCGCAGTGATCGCGGTTTGCGGACAGCTTGAAGCTTGTCTTTTGAAAAGATTCAGCATCGGCGTCAGTCGTTCACCGTTTTCCCGTTATACAGCACAAAGGTGGCCAGGAAAGAAACGAAGAACGCCGCAATCACACCCGCTACAATCGCCGTGATCGTATTCTCGAAAATGACAACGCCCAGAATACTGGAATACCCCATGGAAAAAGCTTTCGCCCCCATAAATCCGGCAACTGCCCCGCCGACCAGACCGCCGGCCACGACGCCGAAGATCGGTGTTCTTAAACGCAGATTGATGCCATAGAGCGCAGGCTCGGAAACTCCGGAAATAATCGCGCCGATCGCCGCGGACAGCGCGCTGGATTTCAAATCTTTATCTTTCGTTTTCAGCATGACTGCCAGACAGGAACCGCCTTCTGCGATGTTGTGCAGAATCCAGCCTGGACGGAAAACATTATCGTAGCCGACCGACGTGAATAATTCGGTCATCGGCGCGACCATCAGCATGTTGACGCCCATCATGACTAAGAAGGGATGAATCGCCGCAATGATGCCCGGCGCAAAGCCGCCGACATGGGCCTGCAGCCAGACAATACCGGTCACAATCCAGGTGACCACGACAACGCCGGCCGGTCCCAGAATTAAAATCGTCACCGGGTAGCCGACCAGGAATACGCACAGCGGGGCAAAGACGGACCGCAGCATCCCGGGAATCACACGATAGAAGAATTTCTCCAGATAGGCTAACAGAATCGCTGAGAAAATCGCCGGCAGCAGCGAACTGGAATAGCTGACCAGCTTCACCGGCAGACCCAGCATCGTGACCGGATCCCCCGCTGCGACCATCGCCGCAAAATCAGGATAAAGCAATGCGGCCGCCACGGTGATCGCAAACGCCGGATTGGATTTCAGGACGCGGGAGGCGCCGTAAGCAACCAGAATCGGCATGAAATAGAACGGCGCCTGCGACATGAAGTTAAACAACATATACGTTGTGCTGGACGTTATTACCGGATAAAAATAGGAAGCCAATGACAGAATGACCCGCAGCATGCCCGCTCCGAATAAGACGGTAATAAACGGCGTCAAGGAAGCGGACATGAACTGAATCGCCTTCATGAAATAATCGTTCATTGTTTTCTTTTTTCCATTCAGCGCCAGATCTTCCGTATGGTTTTCCGCCACGACGCCGCCGGTTTCGACTTCATAATTCTTAACGATTTCGTCGAACACCGGAAACAGATTTTCCCCCAGAATCACCTGATACTGACCCGAACCATAAACCACGCCCAAGACGCCGGTCAGCTGTTTGATTTCAGCATCCTTCGCCATTGAGCGGTCCTTGAGTACAAACCGCAGCCGTGTAACGCAATGTGATACAGTATGAACGTTGCCGGAACCGCCGACGTTTTCCATAATCGCCGCGGCTAATGCAGAATAATCAATTTTAGCCATAAGTTTCTCCCTTCGCTATTACGCTTTATGACTTCCGCCCGGCTGATCCCACAGCCGGACGACATGAATCATCAGATATAACCGGTCTTCATCGGTTAGCGAGTAATCATAGTGTTTAAGAACATAGTTGGAAATCAGATCGACACAGCGGCTGGCCTGCTCATAGCCGGTAGAAAACTGGGATAACATGGATCCCAGCGATCCTTCGCTGCGCCGGACTTGTTCAAAAAGGATGCTTCGCATAAAGAATTTCAGATGGATAATGAAGCGGGAAACCGCCATGGAATCTTCATCCAGCGTCAGACCCAGCGTCTGCTCCACAAGTTTGATGATTTCACTGACCCCCTGCATAATCCGCAGCGCATCATGGTTCGGTCTTTTTTCCGCCGCGGTAATCAGATGGAAGGCAATCGACGTGGATTCTTCCCGTTTCAGCTGGATATGCAGCGTTTCGTTGATCAGGCGAACCGCTTTTTTACCTACCTCATATTCATCTTTATAAAACCGCTTCACTTCCTCGTTGACCAGCGCCGGCATATCAAAGCCGGCTTTGTACTGATTGACGCTGAATTGAATATGGTCCGCCAAGGCTACGACCAAATTCACATTAAACGTCATTTTGAGATCTTCCTGCGCGATGTCAATAATTCTCTGCGTCAGTTCGATGATCTCAAAGGGTACCTGTTCAAACAAAGAAAGCAGCTGCGGACGGGCAGATCCATCGACCAGCACATACGTCTTCATTACTTCGCGGCTGTTAATACCGTCATACTTTTGTTTGCGGAATCCCAGCCCTTTGCCAATCGCGACGACTTCGTGGCCTTTGAAATCCTCGGCGATGACAATGTTGTTGTTTATGATTCGTTTGACCCGCAGTGTGTCTTTCAGCATAAGTCCAAACGAGTCCTGTCCTGCGTCATCTTTTCCTCTTGCCTCCTTCCCAGAGAAGAACAAAAAAAGGCAAACTCCAAATTGGGTTGTCCTCTCAACAGCCCATTGGAATTTGCCTTAATCTTAAGATCAAGTAACAAGTCCGATTTCTATTTTTGTTCCTGACTGTATTATAATGAAAGCGATTGCAGATTGTCAATAGCGATTTCATATTTCATGATTTTCAATTTTATCGTTTCCCTTCCCTCGATTAACGCAGGATTCCCGCTTCTTCCATTGCCAACTGACCGATGTTTCAATAAAAACCGGACAGCGTGAAATTGTCAGCGAACTCAGGCCGCGATGGCCGAGTTGTCAGTCTGTGCCTGGCTTTGCATGAATTCCATAAACAGCTGCTGAGCCAGCGTGATTTCCTGGGTCTTCCGCGTGATAGCGTAAATTCCCCAATCATCCGTTTCGCCAAGATTCAGCGGCAGCACCTTGACCTTGGATGGGGAAGGGTGTGTGTCCTTGCGGTAGTCTGGAAATGCAAAGCTGACCGACCGGTTCTCCAGCACGAGGTTGCGTGAGATATTCACATCCGCAGTGATAATAGAAAAGGTTGGTAAAAAACCATTTTCGTGACACTTCTGCACATAATAGCGATGCAGGTCATATTTCTCTCCAAAGCCAACCATCGGCACATCCTTTAAATCCTGAAATGTCAGCGATGTTTTTTTCGCCAGCGGATGATCGACGTGCATGCACACATGCAGATCACTCTTTTTGATCAGACAGTAACGAAACCCCTGAATGTAGGCCGGCGTGGTTCCGATCAAGCCCAGATCGGCTTCGCCTTCCGTCACATGCCGCAGTATCGCTTCATTGTCTTCTTCCTTTGTCGATAATAAAATGGAAGAATAAGCGGTGGAAAACCGCGCAAAAATCTCAGCTGACAAGTTCAATACGATACCGGCGCCCATAACGATTTTAAGTTCGTTTTTCTTATCTCCGGCCTGTTTCATCATCGCTGCTTCAAACTGACCGAAAGCGCGGACAATTTTTGCCGCTTCCTTCTGAAAAACCAGCCCTAACGGGGTCAAGGCCAGCGCATTCTTCCGATTGATCAGAAGCGGCGACTGCAGTTCCGTTTCCAACTGACGTACCGCCTGTGCAACCGCCTGCCGGCTGATATATAATTCCTCTGCCGCTTTGGTATAATTCAATGTCCGGCTGACGGTCAGAAAATAACGCAGATGCTGAATATCCATCTGAATTCCCCCTGTCTTCTCCTTATAATTGATTTGACTTTTTTTGCACAAAGCAAGTTTCCCTTGCGCAGCCGCAAAAAAAGAATGCTTTTTTCCGAATCCGAAACCGCCTACAATATCAATTAAAGAGCATTGTGCATTTCTTGTCAATCTTATAAAAGCACAGTTCGGCTCGAAAACTCAAGGAGGAAGGAAATGAAAAACACTGACAAACTCGCGCAGGGAATCTCTCGGCGGGACTTCATCAAAGGTGCGGCAGCGGGGGCTGTCGGCTTGGCGGCTGCCGGTATGCTGGGCGGCTGTGCTTCGGACAACGATGCGAAAACCCCGGAGGCTTCATCAGCGCCGGCCAACAACGACGTCTTAACTGCCGATACGATGGCGCAGAAAAAATGGTCGTTTGAAATTGCGCCGGATCCAATCCCGGATTCTGAAATCAAAGAAACGATCGAGCATGACATCATCGTCATCGGTTCCGGTATGGCCGGCTTATGCACGATGTGCTCGGCAATGGAACAGGGCGCTGATGTTCTGATGTTTTCCGCCGGCTCCCAACCGTATTCCCGCGGCGGTTCCAATCATGCAGTGGGTTCCAAGTATCAGAAGGCCAAAGGTATTGATTATTCGCCGGAAATTGCCCGGGAAATCGTAAAAACGGAACAGACCTCCGGCACTTATTTCATGGATAAAAAGAAATGGGAACGGTGGATCAACAACAGTGCGGAATCCGTCGACTGGATGATCGACAAAATGGAAGCGAAAGGATTGCATGTCTGCCTGGAACCCGGCTATTATGATCCGGATGGAGTCCTGACCGTACCCAGCGCTTCGCACAATTTCTGGAATGAGGAACAGCCGTTCGGCGCTCTGTTCGGCGCGCCGCTGCAGGCTCAGGCCTATGCCAGCCACATTGCGGACATGGGCGGAGAAATTCATTATAAGACCGTCGCAAAATATCTGATCCGGGAAAATGACAACACCGGACGTGTTTCCGCCGTCGTTGCGCAGAAGGAAGACGGAAGCTATGTTAAATATATCGGCCGCAAGGCGATCGTGCTGGCTACCGGCGACTTCTCCCGAAACAAAGATATGATGGCCAAGTATTCGCCATGGGCTTACGAAATCTTTAAAGATACTTTATCGGATGAGATCGACTATGACGCCGGTCTGGTTTATAACGGTTTAATGCCGGGCGATGGTCAGAAAATGGGGCTGTGGGTCGGTGCTGCCTGGCAGAAAACCTACCCTTGCGCTCCGATGATCAACGGCGGCGTGCCGGGGCCTTCCCATGCGGTTATCTCGAATTTCTGGGGCTTGAATCTGGATATCCGCGGTCAGCGATTCCAGAACGAAGTCACCAACTTCGCTTACGGCGCGATGTCGGTACTCCAGCTGCCGCAGCGCACCGCTTTCGGCGTCTGGGATGTCAATTATGCCTATACCCAGGATCAGTGGGAACCGTTCGGCCATTGCGTCGACGAGGAAAACGGCATCAAAGCTTATTCCCCGGAAGAATATATTGAAATGTGGAACAGCAACTCCAATTATTTCAAAGCCGATACCCTGGAAGAACTGGTCGATAAGATGTACGAAGGTTACAGCGATGAAGTGAAAGCGAATGCGCTTGCCAGCATTAAGCGCTACAATGAATTTGCCAAAGCGGGCAAGGATGACGAATTCCATGTGAACCCGGAAGTGCTCTATCCGATCGAAACGGCGCCGTTCTACGGCTCCAAGGTGACAGGTGCAACCTTCTTAACAGTCTGCGGTGGTCTGCGTACCAACGATCATCTGCAGGTCTGCGACGCCGACGATCAGCCGATTGAAGGTTTGTATAACACCGGCATCATGGTAGGCGATTTCTATGCCAACTCCTACAACTTCGTCATGCCGGGACAAAACCTGGGCGCTGTCTGCTGCACGCTGTCCTATCTGTTAGGCCGCGAACTGGCGGAACTCTAATTCAGATTTTAACTCCGGTAAACTTCGGTTCGCCGGATTCTTTTGTTTATGGATTCAGGCGGAAAGAAGTCGGAATAAAGACATGCGCTAAAGACTCTCCATTCTCGATGATCTCGAAATCAATGCCTGAATTCTGGACAGACTGTGAAAAAAAGTAGCTTCGCTGCCAATCTTCCGTAATGAAAACATAACCGTAAGACTCGCTGTCCAAGTCCTCGGCAAATCCCTGACCTGAGTTGAAACACACCGGAATCGGGATCACTTCCGAATTGGCATTGACCAGCAATTCCTCGATCAGATCGCGCAGAACTTCGCCGCTGACCGTTTCCGTTTCATATAAAGGACCGTCAAGATAACCGCCGACGGTCTTTTTGGCGATCAACAGTTGATCCGTTTGCGGCAGAAAATCATGGTAATCTGCAGCCGGACAGGCGCTGCGGTCAACCACTTCGCAGGCTACTTTCCTTATTAACATCCCTGAAAAACGACTGATTACCTTACAGGCTTCAATATCGACAAGAACCGGCGCGCTGTCGGGATCTACCGCACGGCTTTGCGTAAAAATATTTCCGTCTGCGTATTCAGAATACGGATAAAGCGTTAAATACTCTGTCCGATCTAATTCTTCCTGAGTCGGCGAACCCGCAATCACCGTCGCCGGCACGGTTGTCACCGTCACATCCCCCTCCTTATCCCGCAGCGTAAGAGCAATACGGAAGACTTGATCCTGATCAAAATGGAGCGAATCCAAAGCGTAGATCAGCACGCTTACCGTTTGAATTTCTTCCTCGGGAATTGACGACCCATCTGTCGGAAACAGCGGTTCTTTCCATCGCTCCCATTGATTTCCCTGTTTGATTTCAACGTAATTTTCGATGATTTCATACTTTGGATAGCGAACTTGCGGATCAAGAATAACCGCAATTTTCCCCTGGGTATAAAATTCTTCCCGGCCGCCAATGAGTTCCACGATGTATCTTGCTTCTTCTGAAGCGGCAGTTTCCTCTGGCGGCACATTGGCCGTCGACGGCGCACAGGAACAGAGCCAAAACAAGCTCGCACAAAACAGAATGATTCTTTTTCCCATGCTTTTCTCCCCTTTTCGCAATCCATTTTCAGGATCAATCCAGCTGCATATCGAATACCGGCGTCAGCTTTTTAAACTGCCGAACGCAATCCTGTTTTTTCATCCTTGCGGCAGTTTCTGCCTTCCCGGAAAAGGCTAGGAAAAAGACGTCAGTGTGTTGATAACTTCGCCAATCTTCTATCCTTGTCAAATTTGCAATCTTATTTATTCCAATCGCATCGTAGTGCTTTCCAAAATAAATTTCCCATGGAGTTTCATTCTCGCATAAATAAGGTCCGCCTTCCAAGGCGCTCACCAGACCTTCCGTTTTTTTAATCTGGCAGGCCTGACCGTCGAACTCGATCAGGATAAAATCAGGAGTGCTCACCAATTTTAGTTCGCCAGATGCCTCTGTTTTTTCATCGGCGCTGGTAAAACGAACAACCGATAAGGTTTTCTCGCCCCGGAATTCACGTTCAGAGAAGTAAAAAGCCATGATCAAACCAGACGCAGTCATCAGCGTAATAACAGAAATTAAAATGATTAACAAAACTGTCTTACCTTTCATATTCATTCCTCTTATCAACGTTCTTTGATTTCACAAAACTGGCGTCCACATTAGAATAGGCAAACCAGACGCAGATTGACAGGTCGTGGATTCTGATTTCATTATAACTAGTTTCTGTCAAGAAAGGTGAAGAAACTTTTATCAGAGAAAAGTATTTAAATATTGACTGCCCGAAAATAAAAAAATTCCCTTTGCAAAAGGAGAAATTCGGAATTACCAAGCTTATTTCGTATCATTTTCCAGATCATTTCCCCCGCTATGATAAAAACACTTTCAGACACTTTTAAATAAAGATCCGCCCTTTAGAGTTTTACTAAACCTCAAAAGTAATTTTACTTTTCCCATTTTCTCAGAAGGCTTTTTTGAATTTTACGCAATATTAAAGATGTAGGGTCTTTGATAAAGCGGCTGCCCGTCCTGGATGGATCTTTCTTTTGATTCATTTGTTTTTCGAGCTTGTTTTTTGCAGCTCTGGAAAGGAGGGGCTTTCTATGAATTTTTTCATGGAACTTTTGTCTTCTTTAACGATAAGGGACATTCTGGCGGTTGCCCAGCTTTTGACAACCAGCCTGGACTGCATCTTAAAAATTATAGAACTCAAAAGAAATTAGATAATAAAAAACAAGAGTTTTTTGCGTGAATTTGAAAAATCTCAAAATCTCAAAAAACATCAATACAAAAAGATTGAATCTCTTCAACTTTTTGTAATTTGAGATATAATATAGGTGGTTAGCTGGTGAACACAGTACCCGTCTTGCACATCCCATGGATTGTGCGAATTAGCTTGGTGATACAAGCTACCTTGGCAGCTTTCGACTTTAGTGGGGTTGATTGTTGCCTTTTCTTTTGATAGAAAGCGTTAATGGGATTCTCTTTCCTTGATCGTATACTACAGGTTACCGCTAAATATAAAATGCATCTTAATCGTTTATTCCCTTTTTTGGAAATCGATAAATGATAGCCTTCTATGTCCCCTGATTCTGCTCTGTTGGGATCATTCCCCACATAGGCCACCATTGCACCTCTGGTTTTGAATTTGCTTATATCGCCAAACTCTGCGATGATTCTTGATGCCAGATTGGGACCGATACCATCAATACTTAAAATAATAGAGTAGTAGGGCGTTGCTTTCGCAAGCTCTATAATTTTATCGAGCTTCGCCTCTGCCTCTTCCATCGTATCCTGGAGATGATGAATGTCATCGACCAACACCGCAACCCAAGCATCCTCTTTATCACAGCCCGGATACGTTTTGTTCGCAAACTCAATCACCTTCTCTGCCGTTTTCAAACAAACTTCAAAACTATGATCAGTGTGCTTATTCAGTTTTTTTGCCACTTTCTCTGGCTGCTTGTTCTTCAACCTATCGGGATGGGGATACATTTCCAGTAACTGCAGCGAGATTTGACTGTATCCGTCTTGAAAGAGCTTCATATAGCCTGGAAACACGATACTCAGGTGACTTTGAAAGGTGACTTTATACTTTCTTAAATGAACAAGACAGTCTTCATATACACGATTGGCAGTACGCAATTCATGATAGAGATCCGCTTCTTTTTCATTCTCTCGGAGCTCTTTAATATAATAGACTTCCGCGATGGATTCTGGGTCTTTTTTATCTGTTTTCTTATTATGTATTTCTGTTTTCCTTTGTTTCGCTGACTGTAACGGCGAGATGGAGTATTGTTTGATTTCGTTCTTTTCTAAAAATCTTTCTAATGGCTTCGTATACACGCCGGTTGCTTCATAGACCGCAACCACTTCTTCGTTTGTTTTCTTCTCCAGTTCTTCTATTTTTGATTTTAAGAAGTTAAAGCCTTCTACGGTGTGAGAAATCCGATGCACCTTTCCCATTTTAGTGCCTCTTTGTGTAAAACATTGGAAGTGACTGTTTCCGTTGGATACATCAATACTAACGATAGGCCCTTTCATTGACAAAACCTCCTTTCACAAATAAGAGAGAGAATACTTCCATATTCAATTCAACTTTGTTTCGTAAGAAATCCAGACGATTCCACTCTTGTGGCGGATGCCTTTTTAGATTTAAACAAGCTTATGAATTTGAATAGGAAGAATGGCATTTTCTTTTACGAACTAGATTGTTCCAAAAAGTGCCAAGCCATTTCTTCTCTATGAGCTTCTCAACTTAGGTTGGCCCACAAAAGAAAAGAAGCTAAGAATATTATATCCTAACTTCTGATACCCTTGATGAGATACTAAGATTAACTGAACATCACCTGTATGATTTCTTCTCAATTTCAATATTTTATACTCATCTAATTCTATTTCGAGTAGGATACTTTATTCCTACTTTTATAATACGAAAAAGTGCCGCAATCAGTCGCAAAGATCATCGGCACTTATCTGTCCACCACTTCTCAAATAAGAGATAGTGTCTGACGGGTATCGCTTTCTCAAGCGTCCCTACGCTTATAGTATATTCCATTCCTGAGTTATTTCAAGAACTTTTTATTTATTTTCTCTGAGTTGTCGCTCGCAAAACAAAAGAGGTGAAAATCTGTTTCCCCTTATTATCCAAAAAAACAAGTCCTCATCTGTGCCGCGGCCTACCAACACCGAATCGTTAACTCCATATCTTATAAGCAAAATTTCAGTATCGCAAAATTCTTCCTGCTGCCACTGTGGAAGCCTGCCTCTCCATTAATTTCTTCCGTTGCCAGCCATTCCACGCAAAAACCGCAGCGGATTTCGCTGCGGTTGCCTTCTTTCCTGATTTCTGACTTGAAAAAACCAGAGATCCGTGACTTAGATGAAATATTCAACAGACTTCTTCGCCGACAGCTTGCCTTCGATAAAGTCACGTTTTACTGCGGTATCATACGAGCGCGCGTTATACTCGCAGACAAATGAACAGCGCATACAGTTGATACACTTGGTCTCATCAATTTCCAATGTCTGTGGATCAATGGCTCCGGTCGAACAATTCGCCGCGCAGGCTCCGCACTGGATACAATTTTCCGCTTTGAATTCTTTCGGCGCCGCTGAGATTTCCTTCGCGAAATCAACTTCCGGCGTTCCTTCAATCGTGATCGCTTCAACAGTTCCGCTGTTCAGTTTATCCATAACCTTGCCCGCGAATTCAGCCATGATCTGATTGTCTTCAACATTTGGACGGCTGTGTCCCGCTTTGGCAACGCTGGCAAAGACGTGCGGCGTTACCAAACCGATTGCGCCAACGACGACAAAACCCTGCTTGGAAACGATGTTCGCAATGTTGGCATAGACGTTCTCCGCTGCACGGTTTCCGAAGGCGCAGACGACGACGCATGGGGTGTTATCGCCCTTTAAGTTTGTAAACAAACCTTCGATCATCGGAATCTGTCCGCCATACGACGGCGCAGCGACGATCGCCAGATCCTCAGCCGCAAACGTCACTTCTTCTGTCCGGGATGCCGCGTTGGTCAAATCCGCAAACTCTACATCATCAGAGAACTTCGCCGCTAACATCGCCGCGGCATTCTTTGTTCCTTCTGTCGGCGAAAAAACCGCAACCTTTACATGTTTGGATTTCGGCGCTTCCTGCGGTGCCGGCGTGTTTTCCTCAGCGCAGCCGGCCAGTCCCATCAGCGCAGCCCCAGCCGTCAACGCAGCGGTTCCTTTAATAAAATTTCGACGTGATATTTCCTTCTTCATTTCTATTTCCTCCTCGTCTCTTCCATTGTATCAGGGTTTGTTCATTTTTCAACAATCAAACGATTATTTTTACAATCAACGAGTTATTTTATTTTGATCTTTGAGAATTATGCTATAATGACAGGCAAAGAGGACATGTCTATGAATGAACATAACGCTCTATTAAAGAAATCCCGGATGACCCGCTACTTTATCGACGCGGTCGTCTCACTGTCGGATGACATGCCGGTCGATGCGATCACGCTGCGCCAGGTCGCTGCCGCCGCCGGCTACAACAGCGCGACGCTTTACAACTATTTTCAAAATATGAACCAGCTGATCGCCTTCACGCTGATCGACCGAATGAGCCGGATCTGGATCGACGCTTCAAAGTTACAGGAACAGCTGAACGGCTCGCTCAATCACTACCTGGGCCAATGGCTCGCCCAATGCCGTGAATCTTTCCAGCATCCCCAGCTGTTTCTATATTTTTTCCAACTGGAAGAAAAAGCGCTGATTTACCAGCGAATTCCAGACTATTTTGCGGTCTTTCCAGAGATTCGCGAACAGCTCAGCGCCCCACTGTTGGCACAGACTGGAGAAACGGACTTTGCACGAAAGAATCAGAATATCCTGCTTCCCTGTGTAGAGGAAGGTTATTTCCTGTCGGCCGATGTGGAAAACCTGATCGCGGCAGCTGATATCCTGTTCGGCGGCATTCTCTTACAAATTCTGCGCCATCGCACAGATTCACAAGCGCCAGTTCACTACACTCAGATTTTTTTCCGTTTCCTGCATTCATTCACTGACGCTTATCGGCAAAAAGCAAGTCCGGAAAGTGACTGGTTGTACGAACAGATCGAACGCTGGGATCCTTCTTTCTCATTTCTTAATTCCTTTTTCATCTAACTTTAATCCTCTTATTTTCAAAGCTTTCTCCCGGGCATCACTCGTTTCGGGAGTTTTTTTCCTGCTTCTTCATTTCTTTCCTCCGCCGCCTTCCTTCTTTAAGGGAAAATGATGTTCTGTCTTTTCGCTGGTCTTGCTTTCACTCCACAATTAACGTTGTTGCAAAAAGTCCGCGGCTGATGGAAACCCTTCGCCAGATTCAACAGTTTTCAGTTTTGTTTGCGTCTGGCGTAAACAAAAAGGCATACGATCATGCCTTTTTATTCGGGGAGATTATGAAAGAGCTGAATTTCTCGCTTTAATCCTTGGATGCGATGCTCCAATTTTTCGCAGGAATCCTCCATTATTTCATCTGATCCGCAAAAAAGTGGACAGTTGCCTCGACGACGGCATTCTGGACGTCCGGATCGCTGCCGAATTCCCCGGCCCCAAGCGAGTGCGTGCCGCGTGGCACATCCAGATGGGTTGTGATTTTAGTGTTGACCGCCGCTTCAAAGATCGGATCTGTGATCGCCTTGGTTACAGTGTTATCCTGCCCGCCGGTGACCACCATCAAACTGCCGGTATAAGCGCTGAGATTGCCCATCGGTTTGGCTTGCGCGGACTGTTCTAAGAAGTCGTGCGCGACCGGAACCTCCTGATTCCAGATCCAGATAGTAGCAACGCCGCTGTCCGCGGATTCTTCGATCAGTTTTCTAATCGTTTCCTCATTCCCCATGCTTGTCAGCGACTTCAGCCCGTCGGCCGCCGCCGGCGCCCATAAGACGGTCGTTCCGACCTTTTCCTCGCTCAAATACAGCGAAGTCACGCGGCCGCCCATACTGTACCCCAGCATCCCAATGCGATCTTCGTCAAGCTTGTAGTTCGCGCGGGCATACGCGAACACGCTGGCAACGTCGTCGTGCATATTTTCAAGCGTATAGGCCATAAAGTCTTCCTGACTCTCGCCGCAGCCTGGAAAATCCAGCCGAAGACTGGCGATGCCCTGTTCAGCCAGTCCTTTTGCGACATCGGTAAACGCTCCGCTTTCTTCCTTGCTGCCCTGAAATCCATGAGCGAAAACGACTAACGGATAACCCGCTTCCGGCATGTCCGCCGGCAAATCCAGAACAGCCTGAATTTTGATGCCGCGGGCGGAATCGATCTCAACCTTCTCGCTGGTCGGCATTTTCACTGTTTCCGGGAGCTTCTCCGGATCGGACGTTGGAGTTGAGTCCTGCGCGGGCGAAGAAGCGCAGCCGGCTAAGCTCAGGCACAGACTTGCCGCTAATAAGCCATAGCTCCAGGACTTCATAACTCTGCACCGTCCGTTTCGATGACATGCCGATACCAGGCATAGCTGTCTTTTTTCACCAGCTTGCGCGTACCCTGACCATTATTGTCCACATCGACATAAATCAGGCCGTAGCGTTTTTCCATCTCGCAGCTGTTGCCGCTGACGATATCGAACGGCGACCACAGCGTATAAGCAAACAATTCCACTTCATCCTCTATCAGTTTCCGCATCTGCGCGATATGCTCGTGATGATAGGCAATGCGGTAATCGTCATGAATCTGACCTTCGCTGTCCAGCGTTTCTTCCACGCCGATACCGTTTTCCGCAATCATCATCGGAACATGATAACGATCCCAATAGGAGCTCATCGCGATATACAGTCCAGTCGGATCAATCGTCCACCCCCATTGCGTTGCTTTCGTAAACGGATTGGCCACCTTCTTGCCGGAAGCATCGACGCAGTGTGAATAATAATATGCCACCGCCAGGAAATCCATCGTGTTTTCCTTGATCAGCTCCGCATCACCCGGCTCCATCCGAATTGTAATGTGATGTTCCTTAAAATAACGCTTGGCATATCCCGGATATTCCCCGCGCAGCTGCACGTCGGAATAGAAATAATCCTTCATCCGGTTCGCCTCTAACGCCTGCTCGCAAGCTTTCGGATCGCTGTTGAGCGGATAAGTCATCTGATCGGCAAGCATGACGCCGATCTGGATCTGCGGATCAATCGCCTTCGCTGCCCGGACTAACAGCGCGTTTGCCACAAATTCGTGATGAACCGCCTGATACTTCGCTGCCGTGAAGTCCTCGTATTCATCCATGATCATGCCTAACGAGCTGAATGATTCGCCGAAGATCAGATTGATCTGGTTGACAGCGATCCAGTACGGGACTAAATCGTGGAACTGTTCAAAGCAGGTCCGGGCATAATTCACATACATTTCGATCGTCTCACGGCCATACCAGCCCTGATGATGCTGGACGATCGCCAGCGGCATATCGTAGTGCGACAGCGTGACAATCGGCGTGATCCCGGCCTCATGCAAGGCTTCAAAAACCTGGCGATAATAGGCAATGCCCGCCGCATTAGGCTGTGCGTCGTCACCATTAGGGAAAATGCGCGCCCAGCTGATGCTCATGCGGAAGGCCTTAAAACCCGCCTGCTTCATCAGCTCAATGTATTCCGGATAGCGATGATAGAAATCAACCGCCTCATGCTTGGGATAATGATGAACCGGGTGATCGGAGAAAACATCCGCCACCCGTTCCGTCAAGGATTGCCGTGTATAATTGACGTTGCCGCCATGCGCGTCGTGAACCCGGCAGATCTGGATATCAGCGACATTAACGCCTTTGCCGCCTTCCTGCCAGCCGCCCTCCATCTGGACTGCCGCGCTGGCGCCGCCCCACAGAAAGGTTTCCGGAAACTTCGCCATCGTTAACCCTCCTTTTCCGTCAGCTTCCGCATGACGACTTCAAAAGTCAGAATCAGATCGGCAGTCAGCTCGATCTCGCTGTTGATCGTCATCAGCGTATCCTGAGCGTGATTAAATAACATGCTGTATTCATAGCGGATGCCGCGGGCTTCATTCTGGATGATTTCCGTCTGTGCCCGATGCGCTTCCGCAATTTCCTTTTTCGCCATTTCCAACAGCACGTGGGCTTCAGTGAAATTCATTTCCCGCATCGCTTCGCGGGCCTGCTTGGCATAGTTGCGGGCGTCGCCGGCGTGCAGGATGATTCCCATCGCGGCGCTGACCAGGGCTGGCTGTGTGTTTTGTTCGCTCATGCTTCTTCCTCTTCCTTCAACACTTTCATTTCGTGGGCCTTAAAGAAAGGATACCAAATAACCCAGGATACCGCAAACAGGACAACTTCCAGCAATATGACCCGGAAATCCCCATGTGTCGCCAAGAAGGAACAGATCGGCATCGGCAGCTGATTGACGTTCATGACGGCATGTGGAATGGTGACCAGTCCGGCCTTTAAGACAAACCAGACGATCGTCGGGATAACCAGCGAGTTGATCCACATCGGCAGCATCAGAATCGGATTCAGCGCGATCGGCGCACCGTAGACCAGCGGCTCATTGATATTGAACAGTGATGGGACCAGCGCCACTTGACCGAAGCGCTTCAGGCGCTTGCTTTTGGAACGGCACATCATGACATTCAGCGCCAGCGTCACGCCCATGCCGCCGATAAAGATAACGCTGAAGGTGATATTGGAAGTATAGATATTGGCCGGCGCCAGCCCGTTGGCAAAGGCTTCCGCATTGGCGGTGATGCCGGCCAGCGCGATCGGTGTCGTGATCGGATTCATAAACCAGCTGTTGACGCCGAAGGAATAGAAGAACGCCGGAATGAAGATACATAACAAGAAGCCCGGGAACGTCTGTCCAATCGCGATCAACGGACTGAACAGCTGCGTGATCAACGCGAACAAATCAAGGTTCAGGCCATAGATCAAGGTCGTGGTCAGCACGAGTACGACAATGCCCGGGATGACCTGGTTCAGCCAGCGGACTAAGAAATCAGGAATCGCTTCCGAATCCTCAAACCAATGCAGCTTGAAGTAAAGATTACTGATAACAATCGTAACGATCCCCGCGAAGAACGCCGGAATCATACCGGTCCCGCCAAAGCGGCCGAAAGCCACCTGGAACTGGAAATTTTCGATTGACGGACGGATGATCATCATGAACATCATCAACGAGATCAGACCTGTTGAAACGCCATATTCGCCGAAGCCATATTCCTTCGCGCCATGATAGCCGACTAAGAAGACCAGCGTCAGCGACATAATGCCGAAGCTAAACGTGTATACCGGCGATAAATCCGGCAAGAACGGCAGATAACCGGCGATCAGATTGTAGATGGAGATCAACGATCCCAGCAACAGGATCGGAACGTTCGCCATCAGTGCGCTGGAGAGTGCCTTGATGATTTTTTTGTCCATAAACTTGGCAACTTTCGGGGCAAAATCGCTGCCCAGCCATTGAATCAACTTATCCATGATTGAATTCTCCCTTATTCTTCTTAATTGCTTCCATGCTTAATTCCATCAACCCTTTGCCATCCAGTCCGGCGTACATTTCCTTGGGAATGACGATCACCGGCACATGATACGGCTCGCACAGCTGCGTCATCTCCGCTTTTACATATTCCAGATGCGGACCTAACAGAAGCAGGTCGATCGCGTTCACATCATCCTGAACGCTGTTCTTGTTTTTAGCTTCGATCTTGGCGACGACATTCATTTTCTTAGCGGCGATCCGCATTTGCTGAGCGAGGAATCCGCTCGACATGCCCGCGCCGCAGCACAGCAGAATTCTGATTTTATCCATCTTGATTTTCCCTTCCTTTTCGTATGAGAACCGGTTCTTACGCTCTCATTATTGTCGATAAAGGGATTCCTTTCCACTCGCTTTTTTCACCACTGGTGTGAAAACTCCAACAATTTCATGCCTGCGGTGAATTTCATTGATTGAACCCGGCGGGAACTCATGCGTATAATAAAATCAACAAAGCGTCCGTGTTCAACCGGGATTTGTTCTCAAAACAGGCGGCTGCCGGATAAAAGATCCGGTATTCAGTGTCTGCCGAATAAGCAAACCGATACACGACAGCCATCCAAAAATACCGTAATTCTCATTTTATCCAATCGGAAGGAGGGAAACCGAATGGATCCAATCAAAGAGAAAATCATCCAGCAGCTGCAGAAGCAGCCGGAGCCGATAAGCTCGACCAGTCTGGCGGAGCAGCTTCATGTCAGCAGCCGGACGATCAAGAATCACATCAAGGGGATCAATCAGGAACAGCCCAATTTAATCCAGGCGACGGCGAAAGGGTACATCTTAAATAAACAAATGCCGCTGCCGGTTCCGGAAGAAACACCGGCGCAGTCCTATGAGGAGCGGTTTTCCTACATCACGCATCTGTTTTTTGTCGATCATGCGTCCTCGCTGAATCTTTACGATTTGTGCGATGAGCTGTATTTGAGCTATTCTTCGATGAAACAGCTGATTTCCAAAGTCAATCAACAATATGCTGCTTACGATTTGTCTTTAAAATGCAAGAACGATGCGATTTTTCTCATCGGCACTGAGCGCAACAAACGCCGCTTTCTGACGCAGACCTTATATAAGGAGGCCGCTGGACACTTTGTCGACGCCGCGATGCTGAAAACGCATTTCCCGGAAATTGATATCGCGTATCTGCAGACGACGATGCACGATATCTTCATGAAATATAATTGTTATATCAACGACTTCGGGTATACCAACCTGCTTTTACATATCACGGTTATTCTTGACCGGATCCTCAACGGCAACGCCTTCAGCGAAACCGACGGCCGGCAGGAAACAGTCCATCCGATCTGTGAGGAATTGATCGCTACTTTTTCCATCCACTTCAGCGTACAATTTAATCCGCTGGAGCGGCAGAATATGAACGAGCTGATCACCGCAAACATCAATTTTATGCAGCGCAAAGATGATGAAACATTAAAAACAATCGTCGGACCGCAGATTTTCACGCTGACGCATGAAATTATCGACGAGATCAACCGCCGTTATCACCTGCAGCTCAACAAGGAGACATTATTGGTGCCGTTGTCTTTGCATTTCAAGAATCTGTTCTACCGTTCTCAGCAGCAGACCAGCCTGAAAAATCCATTATTGGAAACGATTCAATCCTCCTGTCCGCTGCTTTACGACTGCGCGATCTGCATTACGGATTATCTCGACGAACATTTCAACATTCAGATCAGTCCCGATGAAACGGCCTATCTGGCAATGCACATCGGCGCGGATCTGGAACGGCAGCAGAAGGACATCAAGAAGTTGAAATGCGCGCTGCTCTGTCCGGATTATCAGCAGAATCAGCAACAGATTTACAACTGTTTGTTAATCCATTTTGATTCAGATATCATTATTCCGACGGTAGTTTCGTTTGAGGAGGAGTTGGAGGATAAAAGCTACGAGCTTCTGTTTACCACCGTGCCGGTCCATGCGAACCGGGGCTTTACGATCCTGCTTCCGCCGATGATCAGCGCGATGAATCTCAAAGAGATTTACAGTCAAATTCAGACTGTTCTGGACCGCAAAAAAATGCAGATTCTGACGGAATATTATCCGCAGTTTTTCTCGCCTGCCTTATTTTATCTTGACAAACAAGCGGACAGCCGGCGCGAAGACATCCTGAAAATTTTATGCCGGAAGCTGCATAATGAACAATTTGTTTCTTCTCACTTTCTGGATGAAGTGCTGAAGCGGGAGCAGGCAGCCTCCACCGCTTTCGGACAAATCGCAATTCCCCATTCGATGAAAATGGACTGTGAAAAAACCGGACTGGCCATCGCCATTTCTCCCGGCGGCATCCAATGGGGAGCACAGCGCGTGCATATCGTTTTATTGATCGCGATCAATGAGAAAGACTCGCACTTGTTTAAGGAACTCTACGAAGCGTTAATCCTGCTTTTCTCCGATCCGTCCATTCTTGAGGTCCTGCGCTAATGCAAGACCTTTGAGGAATTTACCAATGTCATCTTCAGCTTTACAATGTAATTTACTGTTTCAATAAAGCTTCAGGATTGGCATATCAACGTTAAAAAGCCAGGAACATTCCAGTTCTTTCTGATTTCAGATCTCTTTCTTGTTGAAACGACGAAACTCCCGTATTTCTCAAACGGGGGTTTTTTATATTTCCGAATCAGCGGCTTTAGAAAAAACAGCGTCTTCTGAATTTCCCCTAGCTCAAGCTTTTCTTGTTATCAGTCTCGTTCTTTATCTTTTAGCGGATTTTATAAACGAAAGGCTGCGGCGATGTGATCTGATTAGCAGCTGCCTTCCAATTTTCTCTTTGCCTCGGCACTTTCAGCCCTTTTCACTTCAGCCCAATTTTTCCTTTTGCGATATTTCGCCTTCCTCGGGAATTGGGTGAAAACATGCTATAATGATTAAGAAACCACCGCAGGCTATACAGCCTGATTCTCTTAGCAAATTGAAGACCGCAGTGGCTGAGCTTCCTTTGATGACCGGGAAACAGCGGTGCGGACAGGGAATCGCAAATGAAAGGGACGACGTAAATATGAATACAGAAAAACGGAAATCCGTTGAAGATTACCTCAGTTCATTCCCGGATAAACAGCGAAATCTGTTAAATCAGCTGCGGGCACTGATCAAAAAAACGATACCTCAGTGTGAGGAAAAGTTGTCCTGGGGTGCACCGACATATATGCTGGAAGGCCGTTATTGCCTGCAATTTGCCGGGAATCAAAAGCACCTGGGTTTCTATACGAGTCCAACAACGATCAGACAGTTTCGGACTGATTTAACCGCCTATAAAACCAACGAAAAAAACACGCTGCAGCTGAGCTGGGATCAGCCGCTTCCTGAAGATTTACTGATCAAGATGATCCAGTTCCGCGCGGAAGAAGTCCGGCAGGAGGCTCTGAAATGAAGCTGAAAGCGGGCTGCCATGTTCCCTTTGCCGAACGTTTGCAGGAAGAATATAAAATCAATGGCGATCAAATTACAGCCAACGTCGGAACCGATAAGATCGAATCCGTAATGCAGCATTTCATCGCGGTCCACGAAGAACCCCTTTTCTTTATCCTGGAGCTGCCCACTCAGGCCAGAAATGAACAGGAAATCCGACCGGGCGTCGTGGAAAAGCTGCATGTTGATGTGTATTATCTCGACGGCTGTTCGCAAGCTGCGGCGCTCGCCCTTTTAAAGCAAACGGGGCCGCTTTTGTTTGAAGACGGACTCTCGACCTTTGGCTTTGGCGGTTTGCAGAGCGGCGATGAAATTTTGTTCAGCAAATATAACATAGTAACGATCTTCAGCCAGAATCTTCAAAGTTACGCCGAGTTCTTCGCAGCGCATCAAATGCGCGAAAATCCTAATCTGCTTACGGCCTGGGATCTCTTTGATCCGCAGCATCCCGGCGTCAGTAAAACCGTCACGGTTGAGGGGAAGGACATCTATTCCATCCCTGAGCAATTAAAAGATTGGGGACTGTATCTGGCTCAGCGCCGGGAAGAAAACTAAGCGGAATATTGATCGCTCTAAAAGAAAAAGCAAGTAGAAATGAGGTCACTCTATGAAATACTTTTCGATGTTAATCAAACCGGCGTCCAGCTTATGCAACCTGCGCTGCCGTTATTGTTTTTACTGCGACGTCGCGGAAAACCGAAAGATTCCTTCCTACGGCGTGATGAGCGAAGAAACGATGAATATTCTGATCGACAAGACGCTGGGCTTCTTCCGTGAAGAAGTGACGATCACCTTCGCCTTTCAGGGTGGGGAACCCACTGTGGCGGGGCTGGACTATTTCCGCCGGTTTATCCGCCGGGTCAACCTGAAGAAGAAGAGCTACCACCAAATCCAATACGCGCTGCAAACCAACGCGACACTGCTCGATGACGAATGGGTCCGCTTTTTGAAACAGAATCGTTTTTTAGTCGGGGTATCGCTGGACGGCTACGCCGCGCATCACGATGCGATGCGCCCGGATGCCAAAGGTCAGGGAACGTTTGCCCGCATTTTGGAAAACATTGAAAAGCTGCGTCAGGCAAAGATTAATTTCAACATTCTGACGGTATTAACCCGTCAGCTGGCGGAGCATCCGAAAGAATTATTTGATTTCTATCTGAGACAGCATCTCGATTATATCCAGCTCATTCCCTGTCTGCCGCCGCTGGAGGATCAGAACGATCCTTATTCCCTGACGCCGCAGACCTTCTTCCGGTTTTATGATGAATTTTTCCAGCTGTGGCTGGAAGAATTAAAACAAGATCACTACATCAGCGTGACCTTGTTTGATAATCTGATCCCGCTGTTCGACGGTGTCCCGCCGCAGCAATGCGGTTTTCTGGGCTTCTGCAGCATGCAGTTTGTCGTAGAGAGCGACGGCAGCGTCTATCCATGCGATTTCTATGTGCTGGACGAATACAAACTGGGCAATCTGCGGGATTGCAGCCTGGCGGATTTATCGAAATCAAAGATCCTGTCCGGCTTCCTGCAGGGGCCGCGCCGATCAACAAAGCTTTGCGAAACCTGCCGCTATGCACAAATCTGCCACGGTCAGTGCAAGCGCCTGAATATTTGTTACTTCGACGAGGAATTCTGTGGTTATCAGGCGTTCATTCAGAAACATGAAGCGATACTGACACAGCTGGCGATGATCCTGCGCAGACAAGCGTAAACATAAAACGATCATCGTTTAAAGAAACAAAACAAAAAAGCATCGAATAATGGGAATGAAATAAATTTTGAGTCAGCTCTCCGGCTGACTTTTTAATTGACCTCCAAAAAACAGACGGTTTTCTCCGCCGTCTGCCCGCATTATTCCTGCTTTACCGGATGTCCAGCACGGCATTTGCGACCCAGCCCAGCTGACCGTTTCTTTTGCAGAACGACCGATCGGCAAAGGTTTGAATAACCGCCACTTCCTGCCCTTGACGCAAAGAGAGCCAACAGCTTGTGCTGTTAAAACAATGCGGCTTGCCGTCGATCATCCGCAGCGCACTTCGGGGGATTTCCAACAGACGGTGAGTTCGTTGATGCCGCACGCGCAGAAATTCGCCAGCTTCCTCCAGCACTTCGATTTCACTTTCAAAATACCGCACGAATACCTGCTGATCCTTCGGCGTGCCCGCTTGATCGGCAACAACCCGCCGCCGCGGCAAACGATCCACGCTGACCGTCTGAAACTGCTGAAAGTCGCCGTTGTGAACGATCAGGGCATTCAGCTGACCATGCGCATGCATTCCGCATCCGCCGTCGATCGCCAGGATATTCCGATCTTTCAGAAAATGCACGCCGCAATTTCCCTGTCTGTCACTCAGCGCCACTGTCGGCATGTGGCCCACGATCACCGGGAACGGAAATCCCACGGCAGACTTCAACAAAAAATCATTATCTTTTAAAATCAGGCGCGGATCGTTATTTAACAAATGCTGAAGGTCCTGAATACTGGAATGCACCGCAGCATAACCCGAACCCGCGGCGATCAGCGGCAACTCTTGCAAAAACGCAAATTCCGCGGCATACGCGCCTGTCAAGCGCTGACGCAGAGCCTGAAAATCGGTCTTTTCATCCATTGTCACGCCCTGTTTTCGAGCCATCTCGCTGATCAGCGACCGCCGCGTCCGCAGATAACTCAACTTCATCGGCAGCGGTATTTTATCTTCCAGCAGTTGTTCCGCTTCATCATTATTTCCCTTTAACACGATAACCCGTTCGTTGCGGGCCAGTGTCATCACCAGCCGCAGCGTTTCCAGACTGGCGCTGCCTTTCTCAATCAGATCCCCCAACAGAAACAGGAAATCTTTCCCCGGAACATAGTCAGCCTTTTTCAACAAAGCTTCCAGCAAGTCTTTTTCACCATGGATATCCGAAATGAAAAGCGCCCGATAGGAATGAAGATCCTGAATTCGAAGCTGTGAACGATCCAGCATCAGCCGCGGACTCCGCTGTGTTTCAGCCAGGTTCCCCGCTGATAATAAAGAAACAACGTCACGGCCGACAATGTCCAGGTCAGCGGATAGCTCCAGAACACGACGACGATCGAATTGACAAACATCATCGCCACCGCCAGGAATACCTGCCGGATGATGCAGTAATAGAAGACGTTGACCAGCATCGGCACAGTCGTATTGCCCGTTCCGCGCACCGCGCCGGTCAGCACCTGCGCCACATTGAGAATCGAATAGAACGGCACCAGTGTGCGCATCATCCACGATCCATAATAAATCACGTCCGCTTCCTGTGAGAACATCCGAATGCACAGATCCGAGAACAGATAGGCCGGAATTCCGATCGCGATGACAATGCCGATTCCCATAAAGATACAGGTGGTAATGCCCTTTTTAACCCGTTCAATCTGATTCGCGCCCATGTTCTGTCCGACAAACGTCGTGATTGCCAGCATGAAGCTGTTGACCGGCAGACCGAGGAAATTATCAAACTTGTTCGCCGAGCTGAAACCGGCGATCGCCGCCGAGCCAAACCGGTTGACATATGACATGACGAGCACGTTGGAGAAGGAAACGATCATCTGCTGCAGACCGCTGGGAATTCCCAGCCGCACAATCTGCATCAACATCGGCTTGTCAATCCGGATTTTCTTCGGGATGATCTGGTAGCTTTCCTTTGACCGCAGCAGCGTGACCGCCACCAGAATGCAGGACACCGTCTGCGCGATCAGCGTTGCCCAGGCCACCCCGGCCACGCCCATGTTCAGCTGGATGACAAACACCAGGTCCAGAATGATATTCAGCACGCTGGCAATCGTCAGAAAGCACAGCGGCCGGCGCGAATCGCCGACAGCCTGCAGGATGCCGGCCCCGGAGTTATACAACATCGTCGGGATGATCCCCAGAAAATAAATCCGCAGATACAGCACCGCCATGTCCATGATATCCGCCGGCGTCCCCATCCATTGCAGAAACAGCGGCGTCAGCGTAATCCCGGCCACCATCATCAGCACGCCGAACAAAAATGTAAACGCCACAAACGTATGCACCGCAATATGCAGCTCTTCCAGCTTCCGCGCGCCGAAGAACCGCGAAACCAGAACACCCGCGCCGGCGGCGACGCCCATAAAAAATCCGATCAACATGTTGATCAGCGGCGTGCTCGCACCGACGGCAGCCAGCGCCTGATGTCCGACAAAGTTGCCGACGACAATCGAGTCGACCGTGTTGTAGAGCAGCTGGAATAAATTTCCCAGCAATAACGGAATTGAGAATAATAAAAGTTCTTTCCAGATCACGCCGGAAGTCATGAGTCCACGTTGTTTCGATGCCATGCCTTTCCCCCTTGTTTGCTTTTCTATTTATTAAGAGTAATTATAATCCACTTTGTGAAAATTGTTAATCCTTCCCGGCCATTTCCATTCCCGGCGCAGGCCAGCGCAACGTCACGAATCCGCCTCGTTTCGTCGTTGTTCTTAACCACAGCGAAAGATCCGCTTCCTTGATCTGACTTTCGTCAAAAAAGGTGATCACGCCGGTTTGCGGGTCCAGTGCACTGATCATCACCCAGTGCCAGTCGTCGATCCGCTTTTCCTCCCCCGCGCACAGGTTGAGGAACGCCGCCGGTTCATCCCGCTTCAAGGCTTCCTCCAGAAACTGGCTGACCGCCGTCCACTGCGGTCTTTGGGCCGGATCCTCCGCGACCTCCAGCGCCTGAACTTCAAAGTTTTCTTTGACTTCAGCACGGTACTTCTCCAATCCTTCGGTAAACATCGAGACCCGGTTTACCCCGCCATGACCGGGCGTGATATAATTCCACAGCTCATTCATCTGATCCAGTAAATTCTGCCGGCTGGATAACAGCGGCTGCCTGTGCATCAACCGCTGTTTCTGTTTTTGATAAAAGAGGAGCGAAGCCGCAGCCGTTGGTCCGCAGCCTGCTTTGCGCTGCCACAAATCACCATACCATTCCTGATTCGCGCCCCAACTCACCTGACCGCTGGCAGGATCCACCAAACACATCGCTTCCGGAAATAAAATCGCCGTCATCCTTACCGCCCCTTTCGCCCTGCATCCGCTTTTCAATACCCCTTATCATAGTCCTAACGGGCAGGAAAAGCAAACTTCTTATACCGGTAAAAATCCCGTTTTCCCCCATAAAATCGCAGCGGTCATAAATAAAACGCCGGATTTCTCCTGTTTCAAAATCTCTGCGTTTCCTTTGCTTCCCATCCCCTCTGGAAATGGTATAATAAGGCTATAAAATAATTTGTTTTCGTTTAATCTTTACGTTCGTTCAATCGTGCAGCGTGTCAGAATAAAACTATTCCACCTTAATTTTAAAATTGTTGCTTCTGTTTCTCTCCATAAAATCCTCATGGAGAAACTGACCAGCCTTAATCATCAGATTCTTCCAGTAACTCCTGTTTCCAAGTTTTCGGATGCCTCAGTTTAACAGGCAAAGACGAGATCCCTTTCATCCAATACAAAGAAAGGAAGGATTAAGATGAAGATCAAGAATTCAGCTTTTACCCTGCTTGCCGCCGCAGGGCTGTCTGCGCTGATGTTGGCGCTCAATCAACACCGCAAAGCTTTGCTTCTGTTTAATCCAAAGGCCGTGATCGGGGCCTATTTCTGTTTTGGATTGCTTTGCGGGCTTGTTTTTCACCGCAAAGATTTCCGCAAAATTTCCGGGACTTCTCTGATCGCCGCCCTGATCGCCGGGCTGATCCTGACTTTCCTGATTTCATTAACAGGCCCGCGGTTTATCGCCTTCCACCTGTTCCTGATCAGTGACGCCGCGATGGTCCTTAGCGGCTGGGGATTAGTCGAAATCCTGTTTTCCGGGGAATGACTCTATCTTTTAAAATCGGAATCTGCTATAATCCAGATAAGTTAACATATTAAGTTAAGGAGTGAAGAGAAATGGAATACAAGGTCGCCAAGTATTTCCAAATCGAACAGGATATCATCGCCGCCATCAAATCCGGCCAGCTGAAACCGGGCGATAAGGTCGACAGTGAATCCGTGCTGAAAAAAAAATATAATGTCTCGACGATCACGGTCCGCAAGGCATTTACCGATCTGATCAACGAGGGTTATCTCACCGGTATTCAAGGGTTGGGCACCTTTGTCGCCAAGAAGCAGATGATCCGCGGACTGACTTCGCTCAGTTTCAGCGACGAACTGCTTCAGCAGGGATACCAGATTGACATGCATGTGGATAAAATCGAACTGATCACCAACGCTCAGATCGCTGAGAAACTGACGATTGATCCCGATCAGCCGATCGTCTGCGTCCGGCGAATCCGCCTGGCTAACGACGAGCCGATCGCCTATCAAAGTTCGTTTGTCGACAGCCGTCTGCTTTCGCTGGAACAGGCACAGACTGTCTACGAAACCAGATCCTTCTATAAAACGCTGGCTCAGGTCAATGTCACGCCGGTCTGGGTAAATGAAAATTACTCAGTGCGCGAGATCGGCAACACCGAGATCGCCCGGCTCATGAACATCCGCAAGAATGCCGCGACGTTCTTCGTTAAGCGGCTGACCTTTGATCAGCGCGATGAAATCATCGAATATGCGGAAACGTATTTCAACAAAGATTGGTATTCCGTCACCGTCAATATTAAAATGTAAAGGACATTCTTCGACAGAATGTTCTTTTTTTGACTGAAAGGGCTTGCATATTGCGAGGCTGCACCGTATAATGGAATCAGTTAATATGTTAACATATCAATATTATAAGATAATTGAGATTGTTCGTTAATATACTGACTGAGGAGGAATGAAGATCTATGGAAATTCAGAATTATAACCAGTGCTATGAACAGGCGGTTGTTGATCTGTGGAACGCCTGTCTGCCCTGCGATCCGCTGACCTTACAGAAATTCCGCAAGCAGGCGCTGCTGGACGACAACTTCGATCCATCGCTGTGCTATGTGGCGATGGCGGATGAGAAAGTCGTCGGCTTCCTGTTGGCCACCCGCCGCAAGTTTCCTTATCTGGAACGGGGAACGGAGCCGGACCGGGGCTGGATCAACGTCTTATTCGTCGAAGCCGGACATCGCCGTCAGGGAATCGGCCGGGCTTTAGTCGAAAGAGCCGAAGCCGACATGAAGGCGCGCGGCGCTAAAAACGTCACGGTCGCCGCGTACAGCCCGAATTATTTCTTCCCGGGCATCGACAAGCAGAACTATCCGGAATCGGCCGCCTTCTTTGATGCAATGGGCTATCAAAGCGGCGAGGAAAGTTACTCGATGTGCAAGGATCTGCATGGTTACCAGCTCGATGAAGCGGCGCTGGCCCGCAAGGCGAAAGCCGAAGCCGCTGGTTTCCGGTTCATTCCGTTCAGCTGGAAATATTGCGTCGACCTGCTTGAATTTGCCAAGGTGGAATTCGGCGGCGGCTGGAAGCGCAACCTGCTGATCAGTATGCAGAACAATCTGGCGGAAGACAACGTGCTGCTGTGCGTTGATCAAAACGATCAGCTCGCCGGCTTCTGCATGCGTCAGATCGACGGCAATCCGATGCGGTTCGGTCCGATCGGCGTCATGGCCAGCCAACGCAACTGGGGCTTAGGCAGTATTCTGCTCGATCTGATGCAGCTGGAAATGGAGAAGCGCGGTATCTATCACATGTATTTCGTCTCCACCGACGCACCGGGACGCCGTTTCTACGAGCGTCATGGAATCACCGTTTTCCGCACCTTCACCGATTACCGCAAGAATTTGGATTAACCGAAATCCGCACAAAAAGCATGCTCTATTAAAGAAAGGAAGAACACATTATGACCTCAATCCAACGCGTCGTCAGCATCGGCGCACATTCGCTGGACGCCGAGCTGATGGGCGGACCGCTGATCCTCAAATATGCCCGGCAAGGCGCGCACTGCACGCTGATCCACGTCACTCAGGGAAGGCTGGAAGATCCGGCCGCGACGGAGGAAGCGAAGCAGCAGTATCTCAAAGATCTCTTGACCATGAATCAGAAAGCTGCGGAAAAGCTGGGCGCCGACACGATCTGGCTTGGCTACGTTTCCAGCAATATGCCTTCGCTGGAGGACTTCGCTCAGCGGATGGAGCAGTATTTCGTCGATGAGAAAGTCGACCTGGTCATCACCCATTGGCGCGGTTCAATGCATCCGCGGCACATCAACACTCACGACGCCGTCGTCACCGCCGTCAAGCGGCTGCGTGAAAAAGGCAATCCGATCCGCCTGGTCTACGGCGAAACGTTTGAGGATCTCGTCGGCTTCCTTCCGCAGGCCTACTTCACGCTGAATCCAGAGGAAGTGACCCAGTGGTACGACGCAATGAAGGAATACGCCGTCTTCCGCGGCGAGGTCAACGACTTTCCTTACCAGCAGTATTATCCGACAATCGGCAAAGTCCGCCAGATCGAATCCAACAACAGCGGCTATACCGTCGCGTATATGTACGCCAGTCTGATCGAACCGCAGCTGTGGTAAAAAGAGAGGAGAAATAACCATGGGTAAAATTGTAGTCCGCGTCGATGACCGGCTGATTCACGGCCAGACCATCGTCGCCTGGTGTCCGACCTTGGCGATCCAGGAAATCATTGCGATCGACGATGAAAGCGCCAAAAATCCAATGCTGAAATCGATCATGACGATGAGCGTGCCGCCGCTTTATAAAACGCACATTGTCACCACGGAGGAAGCCCGCAGCCTGTTAAGCCAGGACAGCGGCACCAACCGGCTGGTCATCGTGCGCTTCCCAAAGCAGCTGGAAGAACTGGAAGACACCGTTCTGAAAGCTGACTTCGTGATGCTGGGCAACATTGCCAAACGTCCGGATTCCGTGCATAAGGTTTCCGGTGCGACCGGCATCTTCTATCTCAGCCAGCAGGACGTGGAAGTGATCGACGCCTTGAGCGCCAAAGGCGCAGACGTCTGCTTCCAACAGCTGCCGAACACTACCCGGACAAGCTGGGACGCTTTCCGCAAAACGATTGAATAGAAAGTCAGAGGGGTAATTATGTCAATCATTCAAATCATCCTGATCGCAATCTTTGTGTATCTGGGATCCATCGGTTCTATCGTCGGCAACACTATCGGCTGGTACACTTTAGGCCGTCCGTTAGTCGCGGCGCTGGTCGTCGGCGTCATTTTAGGGGATATTCAGACCGCCATGGTCGTCGGAATTCCGTTACAGATCATGTATATGGGCAACGTCACGCCGGGCGGCGCGGTTGCCTGGGACTTATCGTATGCCACCTACATCGGCGTCGCTGCGGCGATCGTCTTCGGTCAGGGGATGGACGCGACCGGAACGATCGGTCTGGCTGTGGTCTTCGCCGGGATCGGCGGACTGGTCGGCCAGGTCATGTGGAATTTGTCGTATGCCCTAAACCTGCCGCTGAACCGGGTTGCCGCAAAATATGCGGAAGCCGGGGATACCCGCAAAATGATCGTTCCAAACGTCTTCATGGGTCAGGCAATCGGTTTCTTATGCCGTTTTGTTCCGGCGGTGCTCGTTCTGACGTCGATGACCGCAGCTTCCGGCCAGGCTGATTTCGCAACGCTGATTCCGGGCTGGGTCACCACCGCACTGAGCATTTTCGGCGGCATGATGGCTTCGTTGGGAATGGGCATCATCTTATCGTTCTTATTAAAGAAGAAATATCACATCGTCATCTTCTTAGCCGGATTCATTCTCGTCACTTATTTCGGTTTAAGCACGATGGCGGTCGCGGTTGTCGCGATCATCACCGCGGTTCTCTACTATGTCGCAGCCTCCTCGTTGGCTGATCGGAAAGGAGCTTAATCATGGCTAAGAAAATCAGTGAAAAAACATTAAAGAAATCCTTCCGGACGTGGTTTTTCTGGAACGGCTGTTCCCAGCAGGCAGAATCAATGCTGGGCATGGCGTTCGGTCAGGCGATGGCCCCGGTCATTGAAGAATTATACGACACGAAAGAAGAACGGGCAGCTGCGCTGCAGCGTCATATCACATTGTTCAATACTGAAGCACAGGTCGGTTCCATCTGCAACGGCATCGTCTGCGGTCTGGAAGAGGCCAATGCCAATGGTCAGTGTACTCCGGAACTCATCAGCAGCGTCAAAGTTGCCTTGATCGGCCCGACATCCGCCATCGGCGATTCGCTGTGGGTTGCGACGATCATCCCGATCCTGCTGACAATCTGCCTGTCGATCTCTCAGGCTTCCGCCAATATGCTTTGGCTGGGACCGGTCATCTACATGCTTGTCTATCCGATCGGCACCTGCGCGCTGAGCTGGTTTCTGTTCAAGCTGGGCTATAAGTCCGGACTGGAAGGGATGCAGACGTTTATGGCGACAGGCCGGCTGAATTTACTGACGGACACGATGACCGTGCTGGGCCTGATCGTCGTCGGCGCCCTGACCGCTTCCTTCGTTTCCTGCACGCTGCCGATTCAGATCGTCAAAGACGTTTATGACGCCACGACCAACACGATCCTGGAAAGCCAGGTGCTGTTCAACGCCGATTCCGTACTGAACTCCATCTTCCCGCAGATCCTGCCGCTGGGCCTGACATTAGGCGTCTATGGTTTGTATGCGAAGAAGAAATGGTCGCCGTTGAAATTGATGGGGCTGATCCTTGTTCTGGCGTGTGTCCTGACCTTCATCGGTTATGCCACCGGTTTCTACGCGTAAATCCGTAAACTGAATTCATCCATCCTCTTTTGGACAGATGAGGAAACACTCTCAGCGCTGCTTCACTCACAGCGCTGAGTTTTTTTGTGGAAAAAGGACAGCGGTGACGCGCTGCCCTGATCTAATCTGTACTCTCTGTTTTAAAATGGGAAACAAGGCTGCGCGACGCTGATGTTTCGCATTCGTTTGCGAACCGCAATCTGATCGACGTTCTCAGTCGCTTTCCTCATCGGGTTGTGCAGACATTCATCCGCATTTCTTGCCTGAACAGCCTTAATGCACTTCTGGACCTCATCGAGCTGATCAGCTGGTATGCTGTACCGTCGTACACAAACTTTCTGACACAATTAGCGGAAAGCTCTTCACGATTCATGATCGGTTTGATTTTGACTTTCTGCCTGATTACCAACATTCTCTGCCGACGTTATTACGCCGGATAGATGAAGGAAAGCATTGTTTGCGGCGGCGTCCTGTAAGGTCGCAAGCAGCGCGTCCGCATAGCCGCCTAAATTTCCGATCAGTTCCTCCCTATTTATTAATTCAATTTCAAAAGGTTCCTGCGCGGTGCTTAAAATATCATAGAGAGCGTCGAGATTATTTCCATAATAATCGGGAAAGGCAAGCTGGTCTTTAAGCTGCCGATGCAGCGTCTGTTTATCCCGGCATTCGCGTCCGTCAATCAAAGCACGCTTCATTCGTTTCCCCTCACCGCTTCAAAGCTTGCGTAATGATCATCCGAATAATAGATCAGACCGTCATCGGAAAAGACAAGGCGTTCCTTTCCCCGATAACCACCTTGATAATCAATGTCGCATTCATACCAAGTCCGGCCGTGAGCGTTGGGAAGCAAACCTTCGCGGTTGCCGAAGCGGTCGCCGCCGATGGATTTGCCTTCGGCTACGTCCCACAGATTTCCTTTCGCGTTATCCCAGCCCAACGCCTGAGCTTCTTTTTTCGTGATGTAATTCTCCGGCAGATGTCCATAGGTTTCCAGATACTCCGCGACTTCCTCCTTCGTGGAATACCAGCCGTCCTCCTGAACCGTTATTGTTTCTTCCATCGGCTGGGAAGTGGCCGGCGGGATCTGCGGCACCGACGTCGAAGCACATCCCAACAAGCTCAGCATCGCCCATAACGCCAAGCCTAATTTAAATCGCAGTTTCATAAACACGCTCCTTTTTTAACATCATAAAACAAAATAGAGAAGAACGCAAAGTCCATTCTTCTCTGTTTCACGGCAAAATAAGTTATGCTTCCCCTTCCCTCCTCTTTTTATAAGGAATCCCTTGAAGTCCTCCTTTTTCCAGTGTTAAAATAGGGGCGTTGTTTGCCGCGGAAGGCAAACAAAGAAAGAGGGGATTTGTTGATGATCATCGAAGGAAATCCAAAAGAACTCGCCGCGATGGAGCAATTCCATAACGGCAATCGTCAGGCCGGGTTGGCGCTTCAGGAAGAATTCGCCGCCGCTTTCCGTGAAGAGTACAAGGAAAAGGACCATTGTCCTTGCCGGAAAGCTTGCCGCTATCATGGCAACTGCAAGGAATGCGTCGCCATTCACCGCGCCCATCAGGAACATGTGCCGAATTGCATGCGGCCGCTGATCAACAAGAAGCTTAAGCTGCTTTCCGAATTGACGGAGCACACCCTCGCCCGCGAAATCGAAGCACCGCAGGAAATTGAACGAAAAGAATTCCAGACGGTTAAATAAAGAAGATTCTTTCCACATCCCTGAGCCTTAATCTGAGCAAGCTCAGCTGGCCTGGCGAGAAACAGCCTGAAACTTCCTGCAACAGGAAATCTCAGGCTGTTTTTTTATTTCTGTTTCCAAGCTGGGGAAAATGATAAGTGAGTCGATCCAGTTACAACTGAGAATTAGAGTGGAGCTGGGCTGCGAACTCCGCCAATCCACTGCTTTCCAGAATAAATTTCAGCAGTTCCTTTTCTTCGCCGCTTCCATCACGTTCTCCACGATCTGCGGGTTCAGAAAGACCAGACTGCTGCGTTCGGCGCCGAACACCGCTTCGCCCCACACAACTTCGTCGTCTTCCGTTTGCGCTAAATCCCGAAAGTCGCGGCTGCAGAAGGTTTTTATTTCGGCCATCAGCTGGGCAGCGCAAGCTTCCCGCCGGCGGACACAGGCTTCTGCTTCCTCGCTCGGAATCAGCCAGGCGTCGGCCAGAACTCCGCCCCGGGTAATCGGGTAGTCCAAAAAGGTTTCCGGCCCCCTGTGTTTGGCCTGAAGTTTTCGTTTCTGCGGCCGGATTCTTTTCTTTTCTGGATTCACCGGCACGTCCGCTTAGCGCCGGTCATTGCGCTGAACGATATTCAAAAGACGCAGAAATTGTGTAATCGCGACCGCCAGCGCCGCAACATACGTCATCGCCGCCGCTGACAGCACTTTCTTGGTTGAGCCTACTTCCTCGCTTGTCAATAAGCCGCAGTTTTCAATCGCGGCCACTGCCCGGTGGCTGGCGTCAAATTCAGTCGGCAGTGTGACCAACTGGAACACAACGCTCAATGCAAAACAAGCCACGCCGATATACGCGATCGTGATCGCCGAGCGCCCCATATTGGAGAAAATCAATCCCATCAAAATCAACGGCGTGGACATCCGGGAACCGATATTCGTCAGCGGAATGATCGCGTTGCGAATCCTTAACGGTGCATATCCATGGGCATACTGGATCGCATGTCCAGCTTCATGCGCGGCCACACCGACCGCGGCGGTGGAAGCAGAACCATAAACTGAATCGGATAACCGGATGACATTCGTGCGGGGATCGAAATGATCGGTCAGATTTCCTGATATCCGCTCGATCCGGACATCATACAAACCGTTGGCATCCAGCACTTCCCGTGCCGCGTCATAGCCGGTCATCCCGTTGCGCGTGCGCTGCTGGCTATATGTGCGGAACGTCGAATTCACCCGGGCGCTGGCCCACATGGAAAATCCAATCGCCGCCAGAACCAGCAAATAAAAAATATCGTAAAATGCGTAGAACATAAACATTCCTCCCTATCAGGCAGGTTTATTCTACACGATTTTACGATACTTTCCACTAGACAACCGCACGGCTTTGTCAATCCCGGTGACAAACCGGGAATTTTATAACGAAACTAACCAGGAATCGTTCTTTCCATTAAAACTTGCTTATCCTTATCTAAAGCTCGATAGATCCCCGGCCAACAGGAAACAGACGCCTCCGGAATTTCCAAGGTGATCAGCGCAAAATCATCATGTCCCTGTTCCACAGTCCACGTCAAACCGTTATTCAGCTGGGCTTCCACCCGATCTACACGCGGATCCCTGCGCACGATCACTGCCATATAAATTCCGTCGTTTTCCATCCTTTGAAGATCACAGGCTTCCTCCGGATTCATCACAAGGTTGATCTTGTTTCCCTCGATTTCTTTTGTTGCAGAGGATCACGGATAGATCTGTTCCTCAACAAGGTTTCCCTGCGCATCATAGGCCCGGTAGGTTCCCTCCCATGTCGCCTCTTCAGAGTTTTCCAGTTGCTGGATCTTGATTGAAAAATCATGCTCCCATTGATCAAAAACAATTACTGGCCGGCCTTTACCGGGATCCATTTCCACCTTCATGATTTCAGGCTGGCTGCGATGGATGACAAACAACTGATTTTTCCCATCACTCAGTCCGTCGATTTGAAATGCTTCGTCAGCATCCGCATAATCATTGTGTGTGCTCCCTCCGGTCGTGATATAAAAGATACCTGCCGTCTTCTCAGCGCCATGCAGCGCATATTGATGATCGTTCGCATACAGATAATAATAACGATCCCCAATTTGAACCTCGTCGATCTTTTCAGCCGGGCTGAAATACAGTCCCCGCAGCGAATCTTCCACACATGCCTGGGGTGATAGATAATAACCGCTAATCCATCCCAACAATACAAGTGTGATCAGAATCAAGGCTATGCCTGCCACAATCTCTCTTTTCCGTTTCATTTTTTCAGCTCCCATTCCTTCAGGTCTAACGACACCCGCTGTCCGTCGATCAAGGAAAGCTCAATTACATCGGAAGCCGGCGCTGTAAAAGTAAGCATCCCTTTCGAGCCGAAGAAAGAGGTCGCTTCAAAATAAGGATAAACTGGAAGGCTGTCGTCTCCATTTTGGATAGAGAAGAAGTTCACCGACCAGCCGGAACGAGAATAGGACAGCTTATTGCGGATATGATACGTTAAGATCAACTCGCCTTCATCAGATTTCCAAAGGGCGTCCAAAGTCACGGTATGTCCGGCTAATTCAATCTTTTCATTTACGGTCGCGATCTTTTCGGCATGTTCAGGGGTCATAGGCAAAAGGTATTGAATTTCATTCCATCCTGCAGTAAGCAATAAATAAACGAAGACAATCCCGGCAATCGCCGCACAGGACATCGTGATCAGCCAGAGCCATCCTAAAAGCGGATGATGAATTCGGTTCAGTTCCCGCCCAACGGCCTGTGGATCCCCCATTCTCGCTGCCGCTTCCGCCTGCGCCTGTTCCAGGGTTAAGCCCTCTTCCTGCATCAGATCCTCAACGCTGTCCTGCAGATGAGCGCGCAATTCATCGCCGATTCTGCCGCGGTCCAGAAAGAAATGAACCTGCGCCGTTACGGCTTGGACATAAGTCTCAATCGGATTCATGATCCGCTGCCCTGAAACGAAAGCACCTGATTGACTGCGGAAGAAAAGCTTTCCCACTGTTCCTGCTGAGCTTCCAGCTGCTTGACGCCCCGAGCCGTAATGGTATAGTACCGGCGCGTCCGCCCGTTCACCGTTTTGCTTACCGAACGGATCCAGCCTTCATTTTCCATTTTGTGCAGAATCGGATACAATGTGCCTTCCTTAAAATCAAACGCGTCATTCGACCGGTCTTTGAGCGTCTTGATCAATTCATAGCCGTAGCGTTCCTGTTCCTTCAACAAACTTAATACCAACAAAGCGGAACTGCCGGCGATCAAGCCTTTATCATAATTCATAAACAACCTCCTTCCATACCTAGAATTTCTATGCTTCTATTATACATAGTTCTTCAAGGTATAACAAGGCATTATCTATCAATACTTCATGCTTTGTGATCAAGAGGATTCGATGCCAAAATAAAAGCTGTGTTCCTGATGATTCAAGCACACAGCTTACCATTAGATTCAGCCACTTCCCCTCATTTCAATCCAGATAAAAAACAGATGTGCCGCAGCTTTGGGGGAAAATCTGTTTTTTCGCGCCAGCGCTTCCTGAATCCGTATTATCATCATTTCGGTATTGCATTTCTGATCCCGCGGCAGATTTTCAACACATTCATTGATATCCCCCAGACAAACGCCCTTGCCCTCAGCTTGCCTGTCGTCTTCCCTCTGATTTACCGCAAAGACTTCGCCTCAGATAAAATCGAAAGGAAAAGCAGATGTTGTTTCATTCATGGTTTCAACTTCTTTTGTTTACCAAGTGTCAGAAGTCCCGCAAGCTCCATTCCATAGGCGATGAAGCTGACGAGCATTCCCCATTTTCCATATTGAATCACCATCAAAAGGAACAATCCCAGACCAAACTCCGCCAGCCGCTTCACCGAATCATCTGCGAATAACCGCCGGAACAGCTGGGCCAGAATCAGGAAAACCACCACCAGTTCAATTAATGCCAGAATTAGCTCCAGCGGACCAAGAGAAGCATAAGCGGCGCTCAATATCGCGGCCGATGCCGCAGGAAGCTGGGCAGTCTGACCGCTGACCTCCAGTAAACCATACTGAATCAGCGGAGAATAGCTGGCCATCGTCACGACAAACGTATTGATCAGCGCATAGCCGCCATAAATCAGACTGATTCTGCCGAGCGAAGCCGGACGAAAACGGCGAAAAAACAACGCGGCGGTCAGCGTCCAGGTCAAGACCGCCGTGATCAAATAAAAGACCGTGGAGGTGGGCGTATCCAGATTCAGCGACCAGGCATTTTTAAACACATTCAAGAACAGATTGGCGGTTAAGTAAAATGTGGCTCCAAACAAGACGCCTGGGATTTTCGGTTTCTCTTTCGCCGTGAGAATCAACGTGAGCGGCAGAGCCAGCCCCATAACGCCCAGGACTGACAACAAAATCAATTTGAGCATGATTCAGTCCTCCTTCCTCTTTGAAACCGATGGATCAGCGGGCCCGTCGTGACAATGGAAATCACCGTACCGACGCCCGCGATGCCGCCAGCCAGACAGCCCAGCACCGTCAGCGCCAGATCCGCGCCCCAGCGCAGAATCGAATACGATATGCCCAACCGGGCCTGTGCTGCATGAAGCAGGCTGTCCAATCCGTTCATCCCCAACTGACAGCGGATCAACATCGCGAGGCTGAACGCATATACCATTTGCCCGAGGAGGAAGACAAGCAGGCGTCCGGGCAAAGTAAACCCGGCGATCAGACTGCCGGTCAGGGCCACTGTGCCGTCAATCGCGAAGCCGGTGACCAGCGCTGAAATCACAGTACCGGCCCCGAAGTAGTTCCGTGCAGTCAGAAACGCCGCCGCAATCAAAACCAGATTGTACAGCCGCGACGCCTGACCATAGCTGATATGCAGCTGGCAATGCAGACCGTCCTGAAAAACCGTGACCGTGTCCGAGCCGATATTCGCGTTTAAGATCAAGCCGACGCCCACGCCGATGCCCACGCCGGCCAGCGCCGCCAGGACCGCTGTCTTCCATCTCAGGCTAGAGATCCGCTCCATTCGTTTCAATCACCCGCTTATACCAGTCAAAGCTCTTTTTCTTAAACCGTTTCCGGCTGCCTGTGCCGTCGTCGTTCAGATCAACATACACAAACCCATAACGTTTGGACATTTCATTGGTCGTGCAGCTGACAATGTCGATCGGTCCCCATGCGCAGTAAGCGAACACCTCGACGCCGTCGCGGATCGCTTCCTTGATCGCCTTAAGATGCTCACGCAGATAATCAATCCGGTAATCATCCTCAACCGTTCCTGCTTTCAGCTCATCCAGCGCTCCCAGTCCGTTTTCCGCAATCATCAGCGGCAGCTGGTAGCGGTCATAGTACACGTTGAGCGAATTGCGCAGACCCAGCGGATCAACGCACCAGCCCCAAATCGAAGCCGGAAGCAGCGGGTTGCGGGAGATATCGTTCAGATCGGCCGTGTTGTGAACCGCTGAATTCATTCGCGAGTAATAATAGCTGAACGCCATATAGTCGGCGGTATAGTTGTGAATCAGATCCAGTTCCTCCTGCGTCATCACGATGTTCAGCTGATGATCCTCAAAATACCGCAGCGCATAGCCCGGATACTGTCCGCGGATCCGCACGTCGCCATAGAAAAACTGACTCATCTGATTCTTCTGCAGGGTGCTGAACACATCCTCCGGCGACGCGGTTTCCGGATAGCAGTTATGATCGGAAATCATCATACCGAGCTTGAATTCCGGATCGATCTCCCGTCCCAGCCTGGTCGCCAGCGAACAGGCCACAAACTGATTGTGAATCGCCTGGTATTTCGCTTCTTCCAGATTGTCGACCTGATCGCACAGAATTCCCAGAGAATTAAACGATTCGACATAAATCAGGTTGATCTGATTGATCAGAATCCAATATTTCACCTTTCCCCGATAGCGCTCAAAACAAGTCCGGGCAAAGCGGGCGTAAAAGTCGATCAGGCGTTTATCGCGCCACCCGCCGTATTCCGTCACCAGCTTTAACGGCAGTTCGTAATGAAACAGCGTAATGATCGGCTCCATGCCATTGGCTACAATCGTGTCGATCAGGTCGTCGTAGAATTGCAGACCTTCTTCGTTGGGCTGCTCGTCGTCGCCTTTGGGATAGATCCGCGCCCAGTTGATCGAGGTGCGGAAGGCTTTCAGTCCCAGCTGCTTCATCAGCGCCAGATCGTCCTTGTAGGTGTGATAAAAATCAATGCCGCTGCGCTTGGGGAACTGCCAGTCCTCCCTGATCGCTAATAATTCATTTAACCGGGTGCTGGTCATTTCTGAATCCGCATCGCGCTTGCCGCCGCGGACTAAATGGGGATCGTGCCAGTCCACGTCGGGTACGGACAGCCCTTTGCCGCCTTCCTGCCATGCCCCCTCTGCCTGATTGGCTGCAATCGCGCCGCCCCATAAAAAATCGTCTGGAAATCCGTGTTTCATCGCTTCCTCCTTCTTCAAGTTTTTGACTTCTGCGTTTTTACTCTGTATTCTGCTTTCGCAATTCACTTTATTGTTTTACTTCCGTTTTTAATTTTGCATTTTACTTTCACCTTTTGTTTTGTGTATTTCTACCCGCTTTCGTGACGGCCTTTCCGAGGCTTGCTTGTTCAGTCTGAAATAGTCTGACCTGAAATAGTCTGATTGGAAAAGAAGCTGCCTGGAATGCAGGCAGCTGTCTGTCGTTTATGCGTGCCGCAGGAAATACAGTTCGCTGAGCTCTTTGATCAGATCGATCGTCGCCATTGTCGTCATCAAATGATCCTGAGCATGCACGACGATGATCGAAAACTCGGCGTGCATCTGTCCGGCGGCTTCCTCCTGAAGCATCGCGTACTGCGCTTTGTGAGCCTCGTTAATTTTATTTTCCGCTTCTTCCATCTTCGCTTCATAGCCGGCATGATCGTTCTGTTTCGCCGCTTCCAGCGCTTCGTAAGCAGAGCTTTTTGCGTCCCCGGCATACGAGATAATTTCAAAAGCTGTCATTTTGATATCGGTCATGTTTCTGCCTCGTTTCTTTTGTCTTATGCGGATGCGTTGGCGGACGCTTCCAATTCAGCGGCTTCCCCGCTTTCCTGCTCGATGCAGCGTTTTTCATAGATCTTGAAGAACGGATAATAGATCACCCAGTCGATCGCAAACATCACGACGACTAACAGGCAGGAACGCCAGTCCAGCGTCGAGATGAACGCGCCCAGCACGGTCGGCGTTGTCGAGGTCAAAAACAGGAACGAATGATTGACCAGCCCCAGCGAGGTACACAGCCAGCCCAGCAGGATATTGGCCGATGGCGCTAACATGAACGGAATGACCAGAATCGGATTCAGGAAGATCGGCAGGCCGAAGATCACCGGCTCGTTGATATTGAACAGCGATGGAATGATCGCCACCTTGCCGACGGCGCTGAGCTGTTTCGACTTACTCTTGACGCACATTGCGCACAAGGCCAGCGTGGAGCCCGCTCCGCCGATGCAGGAATAATACGCCCAGAACGACTGGGTATAGACGTGCGGCAGAGCATTCAGCGCGGTACCGGCCGCGAAGGCTTCGGCATTGGCGGTCAGCGTGACCAGCTGGAGCGGATCCAGAAGCGGCCCGACGACCGTCGTCGGATGAATGCCGAACGAGAACAACAGGTTTTCAAACGCGGTCAGCACGGTGACGGCGACCGGGTTTTCCACCGCCACGGTAATTAACGTGAAGATGTACTGCCACAGCTCCGGCAGCAGCTTGCCGAAAGCCAGCTGGGAAATCACGCTCAGTGCATAGAAGAGTATCAACGCGTAGACATATGGGAAAATCGTACTGAACGTATTCTCAATGACCTGCGGGACGCTGGGCGGCATGTGAATCGTCCAGCCCTTCTCAATCGAAATCCGCATGATTTCCACCGATCCCAGAGCGACCAGACAGGCGACCAGAATGCCGACGGAGCCTAAATAGGCAATCGACATCGCGCCGGAAATAACCGGTGAGGCGATCAACAGATATATCGAGGTTGCGCACACCGCGAAATTGACGGCGTTCTTTTTATAATGCTCGGCCAGCGAATACGCTACGGTGAAACAGATGAAAATCGAGATGATGCCCAGCGTCGCTCCATACGGCGCATAACAGATGTCCTTGAAGTTCGTCGACATCTGGAACCAGGCGTTCATGAAGGCGTCAAAGAAACCGACGCCGGTCGCGTAGCCTTCCTGCCACGGACACTTGTAGATTAAGAAAGCAATGCCGCCGACAAACGTAAACGGCAGCGCGCTGACGACGCCGTCGCGCAGCGCCAGAAAGTGCGGTTCGGTTCCGAAGAAGGTCGCCATCGGCATACATAATTCTTCAAACCGGTCGAGGAATTTCTTTTTTTCGTGCTGTTGTTTCGCCATGGAATAAAGTCCCCCTTTTCCCTTTTATTTTTGTTTTGCCTGTTCGCAGCGGCGAATCTGATCCAGAATCGCCTTGCCATTGCAGCGGCCGAAGTCTGCCGGTTCAATGTTCATGACCGTTAAGCCCTCATACGGCTCGGCCAGACTCTGCACCGTTTTGATCTGATAGCGGATCTGCGGCGCCAGCAGGACATAGTCATATTTCCCCATGACCTTCTTCGCCTCCGACAGCGACTTTGCTTCGATTGTCCACGGTTCGTCGCTTGTCAGGTTTTCTTTCATTTTCTGCAAGACGACGCTGGTGCTGGAACCGCAGGCGCAGACCAGTAAAATGTTCATTGCATTACCCTCCTCTTGGCTTCTGATTTATTTATACCACCGGAAAGAAAACGGTGCAGGAAAGGAGTTCCCTATCGAAAAGGTAAACTTTATTTGAAGAATTTACCTTTGTGTTAAAGAAGATAAAGGCAATTTCAAATTTTATAATTGTTTATAATGAAAAAGAAAAGAGGGGCGTTTTATGTACGAAAAAGACCGGCTGATTCTGCTTCAGAAGCTGATGGCTTCCTCGGAACCGCTGTCCAGCTCGGCGCTGGCTTTTACGCTGAACGTCAGCGTCAAGACATTGTTGAAATACATCAATCAGCTCAAGGATGAATTGATGGAAAACGGGGCTGATATTTTAATCAAGCGCGGATCAGGATCGGTATTGATCGTCTACGATCCGGATAAATTCAATCATTATGTCCAGTCTTTAAGCGTGGGGGAAGTCAATGACGTCGGCTCTCCGGAAAACCGCAAAAAATATCTGCTTGCCCGGCTGATCACAGAAAATGAATATCTCAATTTATACGATCTGGCCGATGAAATTTATATTTCTCCTTCCTCGCTGCGCAAGGATCTCAAGGAGCTGAAGCCGACGCTGGAACGCTATCATCTGACACTGCAGCACAGTCACAGCAACGGCTATCGGATCACCGGCAAGGAAAAGGATATCCGCCGATGTCTGTCCAAGGAAGCGTCGATCAGCGGAATCATCGACTTTCTGCCGCAGGAGACCAGTTACAAATCGAAGCAGCTGAGCCTGATTCAGCACGTCATCGCGGAATCACTGATGAACGCGAACATTTCGATCACCGCCGATTCCTGCAGCGCGCTGTCGCTGCATATTCTGATCGCGATCAACCGCGTGGAAACCAACAATATCATCAATCAGGAAGTCAGCGAAGCCATGCGGCAGTCGCTGGAATACAAAACAGCGATTGATATCAACCGCTCGATCGAGGAAATTTTCCATGTGTCGCTGCCGGAAGCGGAGCTGTGTTATTTTGCCTTCCATATCAACGGGAAAAAGAAAATCAACGCCGATCATGGAAGTCTGGGTGAGGATCTGCCGCAGGACGCCGTTGTTTTTTATAATTTATTTCTGCGCAATATCTTGAAGCTGTCCAAAATCGATTTGTTTGAGGATAAGGATCTGCGGGCGAATCTCTTAACGCACATCGTGCCGTTTCTGCACCGGCTGGAAAATAACATGCAGGTCACGCAGTCGAATCTGTCGTCGATCCGCGACGAGTTTCCGTTCGCCAACGAGCTGGCGGTCTGCGGCCTGTCGTTTATTCCCAGAAAATATGGCATCGCCGTGTCCGAGGAAGAAATCATGTACTTCACGCTGCACATCGCGCTGGCTCTGGAGCGGGGCCCGGAAGCGCGGGTAAAAGTGAATATCGCCGTGATCTCCAACGATATTTCCAGTTTGTTTAAGCTGATCGCTTACCGGCTAAACAAAACGCTGGCGGATTTTATCAATCTGGTCAAGCTGTTCGATGCGAAATCGCTGGATGCAGAGGAACTGAAAAAGTTCGACGTGATTCTTAATGCCACGGAAATGAATCTGCGTTTCGATAAACCGACGTTAAAAATCCAGCCAAGTCTTTCGGAGAATGATCTGCATATCCTGCGCCTGCTGCTGAACAATCTGAATGAGAAGTTTCATCTGGACAAACTGATCCGTCCCGAGCTGTATCTGGAAATCAGCGCTTCTTCACGGCAGGAAGCCTTGATGAAACAAATTGAACACATTCGAAAAAGTTTGCCGCTGCCTGCGAATTTCTATGATTCCGTCGCCGCCCGGGAGCGCATGGGGACAACCGAATATAATAATAAAATTGCGATTCCGCATCCGTTAAACCCGGAACAGCTGCCGAATTTTATCTCCATCTGCAAGCTGAAAAAACCGGTGACGTGGAATGCGAAACCGGTTCAGATTATTTTCTTGGTCTGTATCAATGAGAATCAGGCATTGACACGGATTTTCTTTGATAAAATCTCCAAAATTATTCAAAATAGTCATCTGGCTTTTGAATTGTTGGAAACGAGAAATTATGATGAATTCATGGCAAAGTTCAGTCAGTTCTAAAGGAGGGATTTGATGTTTACTGCATTTCCCAGCTGTCAGTTTCAGGCTGCCCATCCGCAAACTGCCGCTGAAATAAGGGATTATCTTCAATGTCGCTGGAACGCTGAAACGACGGGCTGCTGCCGGAGTGAGGGATTGAAGTTTCAGTCCGGCGATACCCTGATCACGGTTTGTCTCAGCTGCACAGCGATTCTTAAAGAACGATTTCCTTCTTGTTCAGTCATAACACTTTATGACTTGTTGGAGCAGGATTGTGAGTTTCTCTGGCCTGATGTGCACGGACAGGTCATCACGCTGCAGGACTGCGCCCGGGCAGATGTCCCTCTGCGCCGTCAGGTTCGCAGCTTGCTGGCGAGAATGAATTATACCGTGCATGAAATGGGTGAGACAGCGCCGCCCACCTGCGGCACCCTTTTGATGAATCCGATCAGCGAGCGAAATCTGCAAAGCGCCCCGACTTACTTCAAAGCGCTGCAGGCTCAGGTTAAAATTCTGGATTTTGCCAAGCAGCAAAAGCTTTTGCAAGCTCAGGCTGGTTACTATCCTGACAAACGAGTGGTCGCCTATTGCAACAGCTGTTATCAGGCGCTGGGTTCTTTGGATATCGAGCGTTTCCATCTGTTAGATCTTATTTTTATGAAAGACTGATCTATAAATGAATCCAAACTTTGAACCTTTTTACTGCGATCAGAAAGCGTATATCCCTGTGTCGTCATGATATTCTTCAGCTCATTTTCAATTTATTTGCGAATTTCCATCCTTTGTTTGTCATATACAAAAGCGGAATGATGAGAAATAGAGGCATCTGCGGCTATCCCGGAGGCGATCTCAAAAACATTGCGGCCGGCACGACTGTTTCAAGATTGACCGCAACGGAGTAATTTTTACGAATATCAGTTATCAAACCTCGCTTTTTATCTGTATAAAGCAGCGTGTCGGCAATCCGAATCTATGTATTAAATCAGCTGCACTCTCACGTCAGAAACATCCCATTTTGAGAAGCTGTACATCGTAATTCATAGACTCATCACTTTTTCCAAATTAACATGATCTACCTTAATCCCCATGTATTATCGTGAATATTTAAAATAGTTAGTTAAGCCTGCGATCGAATAACGAATGAAACAATCTTTTTGCCTTTCTTGAATTAATTTCAGCGTTGATCTGCTTTTATTCCAACTCAATAAAATAACACAAAAAAATCCTCTGCTCCCTAGAGGAACAAAGGATTGATAATTCATTGTTCTAAATTAGCGCTGAACACGTCCAGAGCCGTCACCGCCTGCCAGCGCTTCGACTTCCTCGGCGCTGACCAGATTGAAATCGCCGTTGATCGTGTGCTTCAACGCCGAAGCCGCAACCGCGAATTCCAGAGCTTCACCCTGCGTCTTCTTGGTTAACAGGCCGTGAATCAGACCGCCGGAGAACGAATCGCCGCCGCCGACCCGGTCAACAATCGGATTGATCTCATACCGCTTGGACTGATAGAATTCCTCGCCGTCATAAATCAACGCCGACCAGCCGTTATGCGTGGCGGAGAAGCTTTCGCGCAGCGTTGTGCAGACCGTCTTGAAACCGAACTGGACGCGCATCTGCTCAAAGATTGTCTTGTAGCCGTTCAGATCCAGCTTGCCGCTGGAAACATCCGTTCCTTCCGGCTTAAAGCCCAGGCACAGCTCCGCATCTTCTTCATTGCCGATGCAGACATCGACATACTGCATCAGATCCTTCATGACCGCCTGCGCTTCGGCTGGTGTCCACAGCTTTTTACGATAGTTTAAATCGCAGGAAACAGTAACGCCGTGCTTCTTCGCCGCAATGCAGGCCGCTTTGGTCAAAGCCGCGCCGTTGGCGCTGATCGCCGGCGTGATGCCCGACCAGTGGAACCAATCGGCCCCCTCCATGATCGTATCGAAATCGAAATCATCGACCGAAGCCTCGGCAATCGAGGAACCCGCACGATCATAAATAACCTTGGAAGCCCGCATTGAAGCTCCGGTTTCCAGATAATAGATGCCTACCCGATTACCGCCGCGGGCGATGTAGTCGGTATGCACGCCATACCGGCGCAGTGCGTTGACCGCCGACTGACCGATTTCATGCTTCGGCAGCTTGGTGACATAATACGCGTCATGACCATAATTAGCCAAAGAAACCGCGACGTTCGCTTCGCCGCCGCCGTAAACGACGTCAAAGGAATCAGATTGAACAAAACGAGTATTGCCCGGCGTGGACAAACGAAGCATAATTTCGCCTAATGTAATGATTTTCATAATTGAGATTTACCCCTTTCCTTATGCCGCATTTTTCAGATGAATCGCAAAGCCGCCGATTTCACCTTCAAAGTAAGCAAATTTCAGATGCCCCCTGGCATCGAACTGTTTCGTTTCTTCAACGAATTTATAACCCCGTGCTTCAAAGTAACGGACAGCGCGATCCACAGAATTCACGGTATAACAGATATGCCCATGCGTTCCGCGGCCGTTTTCATTCATCACTTCCACGGTCTCGCCCGCAAAGAAGCTCTTGGATGTGGCGCGGACATCGCACTGAAGCAGACCTGCCATTTCGTTCGCAATCCCTTCAGAGGTTGACGGCGTAGCGTTGATGCCGACATGATCCAGCTTCAGACCCAGCATCGTCTTAACTGCGTTCTGCGTCAGTTCCTTAATCTTATCGAATTCACCGTTGGCAATCAGCTTGGAATCGATCATCCAGGTGCCGCCGCAGGCCACGATCCGGTCGTAAGCCAGGTATTCGCAGATATTATTTTCCTTAATTCCGCCGGTCGGCATGAAGTTGACGTTCACATACGGAGCCGCCAGCGCCTTAATCATTTTCAGGCCGCCTAACGGCTCAGCCGGGAAGAATTTCACCGTGGTTAAGCCAAATGACAACGCTGCTTCAATATCGCTGGCATTCGCGCAGCCTGGCAGAATCATGATGTTTTTAGACTGGCAGTAACGGACGATCTCCGGATTCAGTCCCGGCGAAACGATGAACTTCGCTCCCGCTTCGATCGCATCGTCGACCTGCTTGGTCGTCAGAACGGTGCCTGCACCCAGGATCATTTCCGGGAACTTTTCATTGATGATCTGCATCGCCTGCCTGGCATGTTCAGTACGGAACGTCACCTCGGCGACAGGCAGACCACCCTCGCACAACGCCCTGGCCAGCGGTTCAGCATCCTCGATCCGGTCGATTTTGATGACCGGCACAATGCCGATCCGGCTGATTTTTTCTAAAATTGCATCCATGATTTCCACTCCTTTTTTTTATGAGTTGATACACTTCTAGTATACATGCTTTCCCCGGTTTGTAAAGAGATGTTCTAAATTTTTTTTAGATATTTAGTAATATGCTAAAAATATTTTAGGTTTCATCCGGACTATCTTGACATTTATCCACTCCTCTGAAACAATATTCATTAGAGAAAAAGGAGGAATTCGCAGGTGAATTCGATCGAAGAACAACGTCTGCTTTTTTCCCAGATTCTGGATCTGCTGGAACATCATTTCGGACCGCAATGCGAAATCGTGCTGCATGACAACACGAAGGATTATGCGCACACGATCATTGATATCCGCAACGGCCAGATCAGCGGAAGAAAGATTGGCGACGGCGGCGGCGCCTGGGGACTGGAGGTTCTCTCCAGCGAACAAACCGACACTCACCGCTATAATAAAGTCATGGTGACCGACGATGGCCGGATCATCCGCAACAGCTCAATTTTCTTTCAGGACAGCGAAGGGAAGAATATCGGTTCACTGTGTCTGAATACCGACATCACGCCGCTGGTGGAAGCTCGAAAAAATCTGGACGCATTTACCCTGCTTCCGCAGGAAGAAAAAAAGATCGGCGAGGAACCGTTTACCAACGACGTCAATCAGATTCTGGAGCTGCTTCTGCAGGAATGCCGCAAGCGCATGGACAAGCCTGCCAGGGAAATGAATAAGGAAGAAAAGATGGAAATCGTTCGATTCCTTGATCACAAGGGCGCTTTCCTGATCACAAAGAGCGGTGATAAGATCTGCGCCTTCCTCGACATTTCCAAGTTTACGCTTTACAGCTATCTGGATACCATCCGCAAGGAAGATAAGGAATGAATCCCACGCTGCGCAGCGCCGGATTGACCGGCCTGAAGTGCCTTAACGAAGCGGGTTATGAAGCCTGGTGGGTGGGCGGCTGCGTTCGCGACGCATTGTTGGAACGGCCGGTGCAGGATATCGACGTAACGACCTCCGCTTTGCCTGAACAGACGATCGCCTGCTTCCGCAATGCTGGATACCTGGTGATTCCGACGGGGTTGAAGCACGGCACAGTGACGGTCATGATTCACGATTTCCCGATCGAAGTCACGACTTACCGATCTGATGCCGGCTGCCACGATCACCGGCATCCCGAATCCGTTCACTTTTCACGATCTTTACAGGAAGACTGCGCGCGGCGGGATTTTACGATCAACGCGCTGTGCTGGCATCCGGATCTCGGACTGCGGGATTATTTCGATGGCCAGCAAGACCTGAAAAACAAAATCATTGCCTGCATTGGCGATCCGGTGCAGCGATTTGACGAAGATGCGCTGCGGATTCTCAGGGCGCTGCGGTTCGCTTCCACCCTGGGATTTACAATCCATCCTGACACGCGTTCCGCGCTCTTTCATCAGAAAGAACTGCTGCGGGTGTTGTCTGCCGAGCGCATTGCCCGGGAAATGGAAAAGATGGTCGTCGGACTTCGCTGGCCGGAAATCTTCGCCGGCAATCATGAAATTCTGGCGGTTCTGTTTCCTCAGCTTCCCGCCCTGCAATCACCGCAGGCGATTCAAAAAGCGTTCGACGCATTCCGATTCTGTCCGCCGGTGACGCTGCCCCGGCTGGCCTGTTTCTTTCTGGAATTGCCGCAAGCGCCGTTGACCTATTGCATTGATCAGGCTCATCATTGGGCTGGGCAGCTGAGGTTTTCCAATCGAAACAAGAAGAATCTGATCCAGCTTGTCCAATATCAAAATCGCCTGCTTCCCCAGGATCGGATTGGTTTGCGGCTTCTGATCAGCGAACTTCCGGATTTGGTCGTGGAATGGATCCAGCTTCAACAGGGCTTAAACCGGCTTACGCCGCAACAAGCCGCTCGCCTGATCGCCGCCAGTGAAGAAATTCGCGGCCAGGACTGCCTGACCCTCAAGCAACTGGCGGTCAACGGCGCCGACTTGATCGCCGCCGGCTGTCCCCGCCCCCAGATCTCCGCACTTTTAACGCAAACGCTGAAAGCGGTGATGGAAGATCAGATTCCGAATCAAAAAGAAGCACTTCTGAGCTTTGTCCATCAACAACGAAAGCCGGAACACCCCGAGTAAACACTCTGGGCTCCGGCTTTTTTTGTCTTCTTCATGTTTTTTGAAAACCAACTTTTTTTCTGACTCCCGTTAATTCCAGTTGGTCGTGAAATATCCGTTTTCCTGAATGAACTCCAACGTGCGCCACATTTCCACCGCGCGGGTTAATCCTTGTTCGTAATCCGGCAGCGGCCAGCGGAAGAACTCAAAGGTCGCAGTGCCTGGATAATTGATCGCATTGAGCGCTTCAATAACTTCAATCCAGTTCACCGTACCAAAACCGATTGGCAGATGCTGATCCTTTTTCCCGTTGTTGTCATGCAGATGCACTTCGTACAGCTTCTTTCCCATGCGCTGGATCGTGGCCGGGATATCCACGCCGTCCACATTCGCGTGGCCGACGTCCAGACAGAAACCGACATTCTCCAGATTCACTTCTTCTACCAGCGCAATCAATTCGTCGATCTGACTGTAAAAACGCCCGCCATAGATATTCTCGATTGCCAGCCGGATTCCTTTTTCAGCAGCCCGCTGACCAAACCAGCGCAGGTTTTCCACAACCCGCCGGTGCGTTTCTTCTGCACCCCATTTTTCTAACGAAGCTTGATGAACGATTTTATTTTTCTTAAATCCCCCGTCTGAAAAAGTCCCCGGATGCACAACGAACACCCCCGGTTCCAATACACTGTAAATATCCAGACTTTTCTGCATATAATGACGGACCCGTTTCTGTTCAGGATCGTCCTCGTCCAACACGGAACCGACGAAATGATAAGACGACAGCTTCATCCCTTTTTGGACAGCCAGCGCATGAATCTGATCGGCAAATTCCTGATCTTCGGCATCCTTTTCCGGATACACCTCCTGATCCCAATAGGTATTGAACGTATGAATGCCTAATTTCAACGCCATTTCCATGAGCGTGTCCGCCTTGTTGAGATCCAGCTTGCCCTCGGCGTTGACAAAATCAAAGTGCAGTGAACATTCCCGCATGTTTCCCTCCTGTTTCCGCTCTCTGTAAGCAGAACCTTTCTGTTTTTATTATACGGCCAATCCCGTCAGGAAACAAGCAAACACCCCCGATGTCTGACAAGCCGCATCTTCGTTATTTTCCTTTTTTGATCCTGATCTTCATTCTTACCAACACTAAAAAAAGAAGTCTTCCAGAAGAGGAAAACTTCCAATGAGCTTCGATTCGCAGCGTTTATTTTTTTTCGTTTTGAAATTGAAACCGGTTGAGCAGCTGCTGGAAAAGCAAAACTTCAGCGTCTGAGAAACTGTCCATACATTGCATACAATATTTTCTGAATTCCGACTGAATAAGATCCGAAGCGGTTTTCCCTCTCTCCGTCAGGAAGATGTTCATTACTCGGCGGTCTTTATCGTTGCCGATTCGCATCACCAGATCCTCACTCTCCATTTCTGAAATGATTTCTGAAATTGTAGAGCGCTTACTGGCGGAAATGACCGCAATTTCCTGCTGATTAATTCCATTGTGGTCAGACAACAGATGCAGGATTTTTAGATGGGATAACTTGAGATTCAAAACTTTAAGCGTATCGGATTTTACTTCATAAAACTGTTTGATTAAATCTGAAAACATAATAAACGCTTTGGTGTCCAAATTCACAACGTCCCGAATTTGATTCATGAACTCACTCCTTTCTTTTTTCTTATTATAAATCAAAAGTCCAGTTAAACGTTACAATTTTACCGAATTCAATGTGAATTAAACGTTTTACTTCACATTTCACGCTGATTAAAAAGAAAAGAACGAAGCGTTTCGTTCTTTTATCCGTCATTGTGAGTGAGTTCAATTACGGGAATTTCAACCGGATTGAAGATTCGCGGCAGATACCATCGCCGGCATAATCCCCGGGAAACGATTAAATCCGAGTTCTGTTCCTGATACAAACCGCCTGCCCGCTTCGGGAACCAGCCTTGCCGGGGCGCAAACAAACCGTTGATCAAACCGGGAATTCGAACCTGTCCGCCATGGGCATGGCCGGACACGATCAGATCAAACCCGAACTGCGCGTAGATCGGCGAACGTTCCGGCCGGTGCGCTAAGAGTATCGTATATTCCGGGCAGGTCTGCACCGACCCCAGCGCCTTCATCAGTTCAATTTCCTCTTGTGAATCCCGATCAATATACGCATATTTGCGGGGGTCGTCAATTCCGCACAACGTAAATCGTGTTCCGCGGATCGTGATGGTTTCTTTCCTGCTGTCCAAAACGGTAATTCCCGCCTGACGCACCCGTGCTTTGACCTCCGGGAGCGTGATCAGAGTATCAATATTTTCATGGTTGCCTGTGCAATAATAACACGGCGCTATCGCCGCAGCCTGATCAAGGAATAATTCCGCGCCCCGCAGCGGTTTGATATCGTCGATGATATCTCCCGGCATGAGAATGAGATCGCACCGGGATTGCCGCAGTTTATCCAACAGCCGCTTTTGATTCGGACCGTAGACCGTGCTGTGCAGATCGGAGACGACCGCCAGTCTGACCAGCGTTTTGATCTTCGGACTGGACAGTGTATAGGATCGTAATTGAATTGGAAAACTGATGAGCCAGCCGATCAACAGATAGGCGGCGATCAGGCCGAAAAAGAGAAGGGCCAGCTTCATCGCCAGCCTCCCTCAGTAACCCTGATGGTATAGTAAACCGGTTGTTTCATTGTGATTCTCCTTTTATGTTGGATTCGCGTTGGCCTTAAAAACACGGCGGCGATTTGCTTTTTAATAATCGCCCATCGCGATCATTCCGTCAATCACCTTCTGAACACCGGCGATGTTGGCGGCCGTCACATAATCCTTCGGATCCAGCGCATACTGCCGGATTGCCTCCTGGCATTGCTTATGAATAGAGATCATAATCCCGCGCAGCTTGTCGTCGACTTCTTCAAACGACCAGGCCAGACGCATGCTGTTCTGGCTCATTTCCAACGCGGAAGTCGCAACGCCGCCGGCGTTGGACGCCTTACCCGGGGAGAACAGGATTCCCTGCTGACGAAACAAAGCGATCGCTTCGTTATCGTTCGGCATGTTCGCGCCCTCGGCAACGAGTTGGCAGCCCGCTTCGATTAAGCGCCGGGCACGTTCCTTGTTGATCTCGTTCTGTGTCGCGCATGGGAAAGCCAGATCAACCTTCAGGTTGGCGTCATAGACCGAACCTTCATGATATTCGCCATGGCCCGCCATTTCCGGATATGCCGAAAGCGAGGTGCGCAGCTGTTCCTTGATTTTCTTCACCGTATTCAGATCCAGCTGTTCATCGACGATATAGCCTTTGGAATCGCTCATCGCGATGACCTGAATTCCATTCTGCAGCGCTTTTTCCGCGGCATAGATCGCGACGTTGCCGCTGCCGCTGACAATCGCTTTCTTCCCCTGCGGATCCATCTGCGCCGCTTTCATCATTTCCAAGACGAAGTAGATCAACCCGTAGCCGGTCGCCTCCTTGCGTGCCAGACTGCCGCCATAGCCTACGCCCTTGCCGGTTAGCACACCGCGCTCGCTGACACCTTTTAAACGCCGGTACTGACCGTATAAATAACCGATTTCCCGTGCGCCGACGCCCATATCGCCCGCTGGCACGTCGACATCCGGTCCGATATGCTTGGACAATTCAATCATAAAGCTCTGACAGAAGCGCATTACTTCCGCGTCGCTCTTCCCTTTCGGATCGAAATCGCTGCCGCCCTTGCCGCCGCCGATCGGCAGCGTCGTCAGCGCATTCTTGAAGATCTGTTCAAACGCCAGGAATTTCATCATGCCCAGCGTGACCGCCGGATGAAACCGCAGACCGCCTTTATAAGGGCCCAAGACGCTGCTGTACTGGACGCGGTAGCCGCGGTTGACATGCATCTGGCCCTGGTCGTCTGTCCACGGTACTTTAAACTGGATGATCCGCTCCGGCTCCGTCAAGCGTTCCAGAATCGCCATTTTCTCATATTCCGGATGATGATCAAAAATCAGGCTGACCGACGTCAGCACTTCTTCCACCGCCTGCAGAAACTCGGGCTGCGAGGCGTCTTTTTGTTTCAGCTGATGTAAAACACGTTCACAATATGAATTCATTGTTATCCCACCTTTTTTATTATGATATGCTACTCGGCCTGAAAATTCAATGAAAAAAAGAGGGACATTCCTTTCGGATATTCCCTCTCTCGTTCATTTTAGACCGCCGGTTCAGCGTGGTTGCCGAGCATTTCTTCCGGAAGCTTGACATCTTCTTCCAGATCGACGGAACATTCTTCCCGTTCCTCGCGCAGCTCCGCTGCCCGTTCTTCGATCAGGCGCGTCGTTTCACGCTCGAATTTTGAGCCGGTTCCCGCTGGGATCAGCTTGCCGATGATAACGTTTTCCTTCAGACCGATCAGATGGTCGACCTTGCCCTTGATCGCCGCTTCGGTCAGGACCTTGGTGGTTTCCTGGAAGGATGCCGCGGACAGGAAGGAATCGGTTTCGACAGATGCTTTTGAGATACCCAGCAGCGTCGGACCAAAGACCGCCGGATGCTTGCCCGCTAACAGACAAGCGCGGTTGATGCCGGTGATGTTGTTCAGGGACAGCGTCTGACCTGCGCTTAAGCCGGTGTCGCCGCCGTCGATGACAATGATCTTCCGCAGCATCTGCCGGATCATGACTTCGATGTGCTTATCGGAAATTTCGATACCCTGAGAAGCGTAAACCTTCTTGACTTCCTTCAGGATATAGTTTTGAACTTCCATGACGCCTGCGACTTCCAGCAGTTCCTTCGGGTTAACCTGACCTTCGGTCAGCTTATCGCCCGCAACGACCTGGGACCCGACTTTCAGCCAGGAACGGATCGTCTGCGTCAGATCGCATTTGTGTTCGATGCTTTCCTTTTCGTTGGTGACCACGATGCGCATGCCGCTCTTGTTTTCCAGTTCGCTGATCTCGGTGATCTCACCGTCGATCTTGGACAGGACTGCGACATGTTTCGGGCAGCGGGCTTCAAACAATTCTTCGACTCGCGGCAGACCCTGCGTGATATCGCCGTCGTTACCGGAAGCGACGCCGCCGGTATGGAACGTACGCATGGTCAGCTGTGTGCCCGGTTCACCAATGGACTGCGCGGCCATGATGCCGATCGCTTCGCCGGCTTCCGCCAGTTTGCCAGTCGCCATGTTGCGGCCATAGCACTTGCGGCAGACGCCGTTGACGCTTTCGCAGGTGAACGTATTGCGGATATAAGCCTTGGTGACGCCGGCATTGACCACCTTCTGCGCCATCGCTTCATCCATGTAGGTATCCGCTTCAACCAGAATTTCGCCGGTGTTCGGATCGACGATCGCATCCTGGCTGTAACGGCCGATTAAGCGTTCAGCCAGCGGTTCAAGGATCGTGTTGGTCTTGCGGTCAACAATATCCTCAACCAGATAGCCGCGGTCGGTTCCGCAGTCTTCCTCAATGATGACGACATCCTGAGCTACGTCGACCAGACGACGGGTCAGGTAACCCGATTCAGCCGTCTTCAGGGCGGTATCGGTCAGACCTTTCCGCACGCCGTGAGTGGAGATAAAGAACTCGGACACATTCAGACCTTCACGGAAGGAAGAGTAAATCGGAACTTCGATGATCGAAGGCTGGTATTCTTTCTTGGACTTCGACTGTGTCGGACGGGCCATCAGACCACGCATGCCGCACAGCTGAGTAAAGTGGGATTTGTTGCCTCGCGCTCCGGAAACCGCCATCATGTTGATCGGGTTCTTACGCGGCAGGGATTTCATAACGGCATCGCCGATTTCATCCTTGATATCCGCCCACAGCTTCGAGAAGTGGCGTTCCCATTCCGGCGGCGTCAGCATGCCTCGTTTCAGCAGCTTATCCAGCTTATCAGCCTGAGCACGGCCTTCTTCAACATATTTCTGTTTGTTCGGAACGACGTTGATATCCGCCAGAGATACGGTCATGCCCGCAACTGTGGAATATTCAAAGCCAAGATCCTTGATGTTATCCATGATATCGGAAGTGCCTTCCGTTCTGTACCGGTTGAACACTTCGGCGATGACATTGGACAAATCCTTCTTCTTGAATTCCGGATTCAGCGGCATTGCGGCGATCGCTTCCTTGATGTTCGTGCCTAACGGCAGGAAGAACTTATCCGGCGTCGCCTGTAAGCTTGCCTTGTTGACATCGTTGATATATGGGAAGTCTGCCGGGAACATTTCGTTGAAAATGACCTTGCCGACCGTCGTTACCAGGTACGAATGGTTCTGCTTCTCCGTGAAGCAGCTCTTATGCAGCGCGTATCCCGGCAGGGCAATGCGGGTATGCAGATGCACCTGCTTGCTCTGATACGCGATTAAGACTTCGTTGGTGTCCTTGAAGACATGGCCTTCGTTGGTGCCGAACCGGCGCCACATTTCAGCCGCTTCATGATCGCCCAGAGAATCCAGGAAATCTGCCTTCGTGAAGAATTCGTCCGCCGTTTCTTCCATGTTCAGATAGAAGTTGCCCAGAACCATGTCCTGACCCGGCGTAACGATCGGCTTACCATCCTTCGGACCCAGAATGTTGTTGGAACCGAGCATCAGGATTTCCGCTTCGGCACGGGCTTCTTCGGACAGCGGCAGATGGACAGCCATCTGGTCGCCGTCAAAGTCGGCGTTGAACGCGGTACAGACTAATGGATGCAGACGGATCGCACGGCCTTCGACCAGCTTCGGCTTAAACGCCTGAATGCCCAGACGATGCAGCGTCGGCGCACGGTTCAGGAAGACCGGATGATTGTCGATCACCTGTTCCACGACGTCCCAGACGCGCGGATCCTGGCGGTCGATCAGCTTTTCAGCCGTTTTCGGATTGCCGGCGATGCCCTGATTGACAATTTCATTGATGACAAACGGCTTGTACAGCTGAATTGCCATTTCGCGCGGAATTCCGCACTGATACATCTTCAGATCCGGTCCGACCGCGATAACGGAACGGCCGGAGAAGTCGACACGCTTACCTAACAGGTTCTGACGGAAACGTCCCTGCTTACCCTTTAAGGAATGCGACAGGGATTTCAGCGCCCGTCCGCCCGCGCCGGTGATCGGCTTGGAACGGCGGCCGTTGTCGATCAAAGCGTCGACCGCTTCCTGCAGCATACGTTTTTCGTTCTGGACGATGATCGCCGGAGTTCCCAACTCCAGCAGCTTCTTCAAACGATTGTTCCGGGTGATGACACGGCGGTACAGATCGTTCAAATCGGAGGTCGCGAAGCGGCCGCCGTCCAGCTGCAGCATCGGCCGTAAATCCGGCGGAATGACCGGCAATACGGTCAGAACCATCCATTCCGGCTTGTTGTCGGAATGACGGAACGCGTCGATGGTTTCCAAGCGCTTGATCAATTTCTTGCGCTTGTCGCCGTTCGCGTTTTCCAGTTCTTTAATGACAATCTCGTGTTCTTTCTCAATATCGACCTTTTCCAACAAGGTCTTGACCGCTTCCGCGCCGGTCTGGGCAACAAAGCTGCCCGGACCATACAGTGCGGTGTTCTCACGGTATTCTTTTTCTGACAGGATCTGTTTGACAGCCAGCGGCGTATCCATCGGATCGGTAACGACCCAGGATACGAAGTAAACGACTTCTTCCAGCGCCTTCGGCGTGATGTTGAGCAGCAGGCTCATGCGGCTTGGAATGCCGCGCAGATACCAGATGTGCGCAACCGGAGCTGCCAGTTCAATGTGACCCATCCGTTCGCGGCGGACGGAACTCTTGGTGATTTCTACGCCGCAGCGGTCACAGATTACGCCTTTATAGCGTACTTTCTTGTATTTTCCGCAATAACATTCCCAGTCTTTGGAAGGACCGAAAATCCGTTCGCAGAATAAGCCGTCCCGTTCTGGTTTTTGAGAACGGTAGTTAATCGTTTCCGGCTTTTTGACTTCGCCATAGGACCATTCGCGGATTCGTTCCGGGGATGCCAGACCGACCTGAATGGCGGCAAATTTATTGACACTCATCGCTTACGCCTCCTTTACTCAACGTCTTCGTCATCAAATCCGATTACAGCCGCTTCTTCCGGCAGATCCTCCTCGTCGATGACCTGGGCCGGAATCTCTGCCGAGGTTTCGGATACGACGTTCTCCAGGGCTGCAACTTCGTTAATCTCGTCCGCTTCCATCTTCTTCATATCGACTTCCAGACCTTCTTCATCCAGCATCTTGACGTCGATCGCCAGCGCCTGCAGCTCATGCTTTAAGACGCGGAACGATTCAGGAATGCCCGGTTCCGGCAGATCCTTGCCCTTGATGATGGCTTCGTAGGTCTTGGTGCGTCCAACGATATCGTCAGACTTCACGGTCAGGATTTCCTGCAGCGTATGCGCGGCGCCGTAAGCTTCCAGCGCCCAGACTTCCATTTCACCGAAACGCTGGCCGCCGTTCTGCGCCTTACCGCCTAACGGCTGCTGCGTGACTAAGCTGTATGGGCCGGTTGCACGGGCGTGCAGTTTATCGTCGACCATGTGCGCCAGCTTGATCATGTACATGACGCCGACAGAGATCCGTTCATCGTACGGCTCGCCGGTCTTGCCATCGTGCAGCACAAGCTTGCCATCCGGCGAGGTCTGCGCTTCTTCCATGATCGCTTTCAATTCGTCATTGGAAATACCGTCGAAGACCGGTGTCGCAAACTTCACGCCTAACGTCTTCGCGGCCATGCCCAGATGGATTTCCAGAACCTGTCCGATATTCATACGAGATGGAACGCCGAATGGGTTCAGCATGATGTCGATTGGTGTGCCATCCGGCAGATACGGCATATCCTCGATCGGCAGGATCTTGGAGATAACGCCCTTGTTGCCATGACGGCCGGCCATTTTATCACCTTCAGAAATCTTACGTTTCTGAACGATATAGACTTTAACGACTTCATTGACTCCCGGCGGCAGATCGTGACCCTCGTTGCGCTTGAAAATGCGGATCGAATGGACGATGCCGGCGCCGCCATGCGGAACTTTCAGCGAATTGTCGCGGACTTCTCTGGACTTTTCGCCGAAGATCGCCAGTAACAGCTTTTCTTCCGGGGAGATTTCGCTCTGGCCCTTCGGGGTAACCTTACCGACCAGGATGTCGCCTTCCTTGACTTCCGCGCCGATCATGACGATGCCGCGGCCGTCGAGGTGACGGCAGGCATTTTCACTGACGTTTGGAATATCGCGGGTAATTTCTTCAGGTCCCAGCTTCGTTTCGCGGCATTCAATGTCATATTCCTCAATATGAATAGAAGTGTAGACATCGTCGCGGACCATCCGCTCGGACATGATGATCGCGTCTTCGTAGTTGTAACCGTGCCAGGTCATGAACGCGATCGTCACGTTCTGGCCTAACGCCAGCTCGCCTTTTTCCATCGAAGGACCATCGGCCAGAATATCGCCGCGTTCCACGCGTTCGCCATGCTTGACGATCGGCCGCTGGTTGATGCAGGTGCCGGCGTTGGAACGGCGGAATTTCTGCAGCTCGTAAACGCGCTGTTCGCCTTCATCTTCCGTAACGACGATCTTATTGGCATCGACATAGGTGACGACCCCGTTGCCGGTGCAGATGCACGCGCTGCCGGAGTCCCGCGCTATGCGGTGCTCCATGCCGGTTCCGACATATGGAGAATGCGGATTCAGCAGCGGTACGGCCTGACGCTGCATGTTCGCGCCCATCAGGGCACGGGAAGCATCGTCATTTTCCAGGAATGGAATACATGCGGTCGCAACCGAAACGATCTGTTTCGGCGAAACGTCCGCCAGTTCGACCTGATCGCGGTGAGCCATGATTGTTTCTCCCGCTTTTCGGGCAACGACCATGTCGTTGATCAGACGACCTTCGTGCACTTCGTTCGCCTGCGCGATGATGTAGTCGTTTTCTTCATCGGCTGACAGATAAACATATTCCTCAGTAACCTCGCCGCCTTCTTTGACCAGACGGTACGGTGTTTCGATAAAGCCATATTCGTTGATCTTGGCATACGTTGTCAAGTTGGAGATCAGACCGATGTTCGGGCCTTCCGGCGTCTCGATCGGACAGATCCGGCCGTAATGGCTGTTGTGAACGTCACGGACTTCAAAGCCGGCGCGCTCACGCGTTAAGCCGCCTGGACCCAGCGCGGAAATACGGCGCTTGTTGGTCAGCTCGGCCAGCGGATTCTGCTGATCCATAAACTGCGACAGCTGCGAGGAGGAGAAGAACTCCTTGATCGCCGCCGTCAGCGGACGGATATTCGTTAACTGCTTCGGCGTCAGACCTGCGGCCTCGGCAATCGACATTCTTTCTTTAACGACTCGTTCCATCCGGCTTAAACCGATCCGGAACTGATTCTGGATCAGTTCGCCGACCGTACGGATCCGGCGGTTGCCCAGCATATCAATATCATCGACGCTGCCGACGCCGTCCATCATGTTCAGCTCATAGCTGTAGAAGGCATACATGTCGGAAATCGTGATCGTCTTTTTCTGGTTGATCGGGTCGATCGCCACGATCTTGATCGGATTGCTGCAGTCCGCAGATGTCGAAACCTGAATCGTCTGCACAGCCGCGCCGACCAGCCAGGCTGTGATCGCCTGATTCTGATGCGCACGTTCGATGATGACCTGCTGCTCGGAAGCGCTCAGCTTCGAGTAATCCTCATCCGGGATGTAGCGGTCAACCACCAGCTCGCCGTTGTTGGTCATGTCTTCGTTATTCGCCGTCAACCGGCCGATCACGAAGAAACGATGACCGTAATTCAGGACCGCGGAGGCGTTTTCTGCCGTCAGTGCGACCGGCTTGGCCACCAGTCCGGAATAGACGCGGACTTCTTTGACTTCCTTCGCCAGGGCTTCAATATCTTTTTCCGTCAGAACGGTGCCCTTTTCAAACAGGCGGTCACCGCACTCGACGTCATTGGCCAGAATCCGGCCGATCAGCCCCAGGCTCCAGGACGTATCCATCATGGAAGTATCTGGATGTGAGAATTCATGCACGAATGGGAAAGCTGTGACATGGCTGCCCTTGAGCATTTCCACACGCAGGACGTTTCTTTCCTTCTTCGTGACAAACGTGCCTTTTTCAAACAACACTTTGCCCTCGCCGCTCAGGACGTCTTCAGCCAGATAAGTGCCTTCCATCCGGTCCGTCAGCGACAGTTTCTTATTTAATTTATACCGGCCGGCCTTGGTCAGGTCATACCGGCGGTGATCGAAGAACTTGGCGTTCATCAAGTTGATCGAACCGTCGATCGTCGGAACTTCATCAGAGCGCTGGTTTTCATAGATCGCCAGCAGCGCTTCGTTGCTCGTCTTGATCTTATCGGCGGCCAGCGTGTTGCGGATTTCTTCATAGTTGCCGAAGAACGAGGTATATAAAAGCATATACAGGTTCAGGAATTCGCGCGGTTCGCCCTCAACGATGTTCTCTTCGAACACTTCCAGTCCCAACGCTTTTAAGAACCGGCGGATTTCCGCCGTATCAAAACCGTCTTCGCTCTTTTCCAGGTTCAAGGACATCCCGATCGCCTTGAACAGGATTGTGGATAAAATTTTACGTTTGCGGTCGACCGACATGTTGACAATCCGGCCTAACGCCGCCTTCTTGCCGTCGGTCATGAACTCCAGCCACGTGCCGCGGCTTGGGATCAGTTCACAGTTGTAGCTATCTTTGCCAGTTTTGTCTTCGGAAGCAATATCAAAATAAGCGCCTGGCGAACGTACAATCTGAGAAACGATAACACGTTCAGCGCCGTTGATAATGAAAGTTCCGGTTTCCGTCATCATCGGGAATTCGCCCAGGAAAACGTCTTCCCACTTTGTCAGTACTTCACCGGTTGTATTGTCGACCATTTCCAGCTCCATTTTCGCTTTCAATGGCGCGGCGAAATTCGCCTCCCGGTATTTGCACTCGTTGACGGTATACTTTGGCGTGCCGAATTCGTAATCTACGAATTTCAGGCGAATATTTCCACCGTAGTTCTGAATCGGGTAAATATCTTCAAAAACTTCCCTGATGCCTTCTCTGATAAACCATTCAAAAGACTGAGTCTGCACTTCAACCAGATCAGGAAGATCGAGGTTGCCGCTGACCTTGGAATAATTCCGGCGTTCTGCCTTTTTACCCAGTTTTTCAATACGGTAGTTCTGCATTTTTTCCATGTACGCCATCCTTTCATAACAGTGTTAACAACGGCTAAAAGGGCGTGAAACCCCCTTAACTTTTATACATTTTTGCAATTTAATATAGTACCAAACTTAACACAAGTTGTCAATCTGTTTTTGTCGATTTTAAAATGTAATATCCCTTTTCCTTGTTGATCACTTCACAGTTGCCAAACATTTCCTCAATTTTAGCTTTAGCGCTGAGCGCGCCCTGCTGCTTGCGGATCACTACATACAGATGTCCCTGCGGACGCAAATGATCATACGCCTGCTCAAACATCGCATAGATTACTTTTTTGCCCGCCCGGATCGGCGGATTGGTCAGAATATCGCTCAACGTTTCAGTGACATTCCCAAAGATATCCGATACCCGAACTTCAGCCTCCACGCCGTTCTTCTGCGCATTAAGAACAGCCAGCTCAACCGCCCGGGGATTGACATCCACCATCAGCATTTCAGCGTCCGGAAACATTTTTTTCACGGTGACGCCGATCACGCCGTAGCCGCAGCCCAGATCTAATATGTGATCTCCCAGCGGTTCTTCCTTGATCGTTTTCAACAGGACATACGATCCAAAATCCACTTCACTTTTACAGAACACGCCGTTATCCGTGATCAAAGGGATAATAAAGCCCGAAAACCGGAAAGAAATCTCCTTCCGGTTTTGTGGTAGTTGACGATTGTCAGTAAAGTAATGACTCATTCGATCGCCTCCCATGGGCTAATTGCATTCCGCGCTCAATGACGGAATTGTTCTGTTGTCGGATTGTGCGAAACTTATTTAATTTCGACAGAAGCGCCGGCATCCATCAGTTTCTTCTTGATTTCTTCCGCTTCTTCCGGCTTGATGTTTTCCTTGATTGCGCTTGGGCACTTGTCAACTAAGCCCTTCGCTTCAACCAGGCCTAAGCCAGTGATTTCACGAACAACCTTGATGACGCCAACCTTCGAAGCGCCGACTTCCTTCAGGAATACGGAAACTTCAGTCGGTCCTGTAGGCGCTGCAGCTTCAGTCGGAGCCGCAACTGCAACCGGAGCCGCAGCCGTTACGCCGAATTCTTCTTCGATCGCTTTTACCAGTTCGTTCAGTTCCAGAATTGTCATCTCTTTCAGAGATTCGATGATTTCAGCATTTGTTAACTTTGCCATGTTCTTATTCCTCCTTGGTCAGTTTTGTTATTCAGCAGCTGCTTCTTCAGCAGGAGCAGCTTCTCCGTCTTTGTCAGCGACTGCTTTCACAGCGCAAGCGAAGCTGCGGACAGGCGCCTGCAGGCAGCTCAGCAGCATCGACAGCATGCCTTCACGGTTCGGCAGGCTGGAAAGTTCTTTAATCGTATCGACGCCGACGACTTTACCTTCGACGATCGCACCTTTCAGAACCAGTTTGTCGTGCTTCTTGGCGAACTTCGCCAGCACGCGGCTTGGCGCAACAGCATCATCAGAGAATGCGATTGCGTTTGGTCCGGTCAGCTGTTCTGTCAGTTCGTTGAATCCGGCAGCCTCAGCGGCACGCTGGGACATGGAATTCTTGTAAACCTTGAATTCAATGCCTTCAGCCCGCAGGCTTCTTCTCAACTCAGTGACTTCGGCAACTGTCAGACCACGGTATTCAACAACGACTGTTGACTGGCTGGCGGTCATTTTTTCCTGAATTTCGGAAACGACTGCCTTTTTCGATTCTAATACCGCATCTTTCATTCCGTACACCTCCATTTTATACTGTCACAATATACCTGAATATAAAAACCCGCACTCAAGACAGCACGGGTTTTGAAAGTTCAAAGTTGATCTTCCTACCTCGGCAACCTGATTAAGCCGTTAGGCCGTTGCTGTCTATGGTATATTGATAACAAACTAATTTTAACAGGGTTTGCGTAATTGTCAAGCAATTACTCAGCAGCGACACGAATCGCCGGTCCCATCGTTGTGGAAACCGTGATGCTCTTCATGTAGTTACCCTTGACTGCCGCCGGACGTGCCTTCGCGATCACGTTGTACAGCGCTTTCGCGTTTTCCGCCAGCTGTTCGTCAGTGAAGGAGCACTTGCCGATCATAACGTTGATGTTGCCTTCTTTGTCAACACGGTAAGTAACCTTACCTTTCTTGATTTCGTTGACGGCATTGGCGATGTTCATCGTGACGGTGCCCGTCTTCGGGTTCGGCATCAAGCCCTTAGGGCCCAGGATCTTACCCAGCTTACCGAGTTCGCCCATCATATCCGGAGTTGCGACGATCACGTCAAATCCGAACCAGCCCTTTTTGATATCTTCCAGGATTTCCTTGCCGCCGACAAAATCTGCGCCGGCATCCTTGGCTTCCTGTTCCTTCGCGCCCTGAGTCACAACTAAGACCTTCTGGGAACGGCCTGTGCCGTTTGGCAGAACCATCGCGCCGCGGATCTGCTGATCAGCGTGACGTGGGTCAACGTTCAGGTTGAAGGAAATTTCGACAGATGCGTCGAACTTTGTTGTGTTGATTTTCTTCGCCAGAGCTACCGCTTCCGTCAGGCTGTACAGCTTCGCTGCGTCGACCTGCTTCAGGGCCTCTGTGTATTTCTTACCTCTTTTTGCCATCGTGATGTCCCTCTCTTATTCCATGCCTTCGACAGTAACGCCCATATTGCGCGCTGTCCCGGCGATAATCCGCATTGCTGCTTCTACATCATTGGCGTTCAGATCCGGCATCTTGTACTCAGCGATTTCTCTGCACTTTTCCAGAGAGATCTTTCCGACGATGTTGGCTTTGGCACTGCCCGATCCGGACTTGATACCGGCAGCCTTCTTGATCAGAACTGAGGCTGGTGTCGTTTTCAGAACGAAATCAAAGCTCTTGTCTTCATACGCAGTGATGATGACAGGGACGATATCGCCTGCACGATCCTTGGTCGCATCGTTAAATGCGTTGCAGAACTGCGGCATGTTGATGCCTGCAGAGGCCAGCGCCGGTCCCGGACGGGCTCCGCCGGCCTGGAACTGGAGCTTACAAATCTTTGCAACTTTCTTGCTCACAAGACATTCCTCCTTAAAATTGATTGTCTGTGCTGTGGTTAGTGGACAGGTGCAACACCGTCCTCCCACGCATAATAAAACTTGCTGCTTTCGACAGCATTACTATTCTAAGCGGATTTAACCCTTTAGTCAAGGGATATTTTCGATTTTGACCGGATTTATCAACGCGTCACACGAATGACAGGATCGCCGGTCTTAACCACCCCGGGCTTGGCAATTTCCAGCTGATACCCGCTGCCGTTGGTTACGACCAGCATCGTCGTCAGATCAATATGATTTTTTTCCATAATGCCCCGATCAATTCGGATCAGCGGCTCTCCCGCTCGAACTTTTGCACCGGGCTGAACGTAAACCTCCAAGCCTCGGCCCTGAAGCTCCACCGTGTCCATGCCGACATGCAGCAGCACCTCAACGCCATTGGCGCCTTTTAATCCGACCGCATGACGCGTTGCCGCTACAAGCAGCACTGTGCCGGTCAGCGGCGACAGAATCTTTTCGCCTTCAAAACGAAACGCAATTCCTTCGCCCATCATCTTCTGCGCAAATACCGGATCCGGCACTTCTTCCAAGGGCAAACTGACACCGTCAACCGGCGACAGGATGTCGCAATACACAGGTTTCTTAAATAAATTAAACATGGCAGCCTCCTTGCGCAAGCTCATCCAAAGTTCTGCTTAGATTTGATAAGCGAGAAAGATTCGGATGATTTGCGATGTTTCATTGTTCTCATTTTAAAGAATACCGTTCTAATTCGCAACGGTTAATCCTGTGGTTTAAGGATTCCTTCATTTTTCTCTGTTCTTTCTGCTGATTTTCTCTTGTCTCAGAAACCTTTCCTGATCTCAAATTCTTAAGCGATGCCTTTTAGATAATCAGCCGCTTTGTATTGGCAGTGTTGCCGATGTCTTCGGCCTAAATTACAAAAAGCCGGAATCTATGCCTTCCTTGGGACGTATTCCGGCCTGGCATACATAAGCAACGCTCAGCTTAAGCAACAAAAGTAATCCAGCTGCCTCGTCTATTCCGCCGATCAATTTCATCAACAATTTTCATAAATAGAAATCAGAAAAGGAAACTCAATTCTAGCTTCTTATTCTCGTTGCAATCTGATCTGCAGTCCATTCAGGATGTTCTTCATGACAGGAAAATATCTGACGGATTACAGTTTCATCTTCATCTAAAATCTCCGCGATCTCTGAAATGGGCTTGCCTTTTTTCATATTTTTCAGCACCTGTTTAATGACTTTGCATAATTCGCCTCGTTCTAAACCTTGTTCCAAACCTTCCTGCTTACCCATCCGTTTGCCCTGTTCCAGCCATTCCCGCTGACGATCCGCTCTTTCCAATTCCGCCATGATCGCCTTTGTTTCTCTGAAATAAGCTTCAAAGTCCATCGTCATCTCACTCATCTTCCTGACCACCTTTCTGAGATTCTCATCTTGTTTACAAATCTGTTCGATCCATTCCCGCTTTTCCGGTTTCGCCAGGTTTCCATACAGGATTGCCCACCGCTCCAGTCCGCTCAGTTTCCAAACCGGCTTCGCCGTCAGATAATCGGTTCTTCCTGTCTCCACAATACTCAAATGAGTCATTTGTGTCAAGGGGATCTGCATTGTTCTTAAACTCATTTCCGTCTCATCCGTCACAATCCCGGATCGGGGGAAAAACGGATAATCCGCGATCAGGATCAGCCACGCCGCTTTCATCTGTTCATATTCCTTCCCCCGCAGCTTCTGTCCCGCTAAAAGCCGGGCCAGGTAATACTGCATCCGCTTCATGATCGTTTTAAAATCGCCATGCCGTTGCGATTCGATCACAAAGAAGATTTCGTCATTGATGATCCCATGGATATCGTAACGGATCGCTTTCTGGTCCGCATGATCTACACGGGCTTCCTGCGCCTCAACGGTCAGCGAGCGAATCGTGCAGTAATTCCATTGCGACAAAAAACAAGTCAGTGCTTCGGTATCATCAGAATTGCCCAAGACAGACTTCAGGATCCAGTCGGTGAGAATGGACGACTTCGATACAGACGGCTGTATTCCGATATTTTGATCTCCCTTTTCTTCGGTACGCCATCTCGTTGGTCTGTACCCCGCTTTGTCTTCATGAATCTGATTGGCTTCAACGATCATTTCTTTCATCTCCCATCACTTCTAATATTGCGGTTTTTTTGAAAAAGCCTTGTTTATTTTGATGAAATTTGACATAAATTGCTATAAATTAAAAATTTTTATGAAAAGTGTTTCATTCAGTTCAGGATTTTTCGAGACTCTGCCGGCGTTATCAATCCCCTTCCTTCGCTTCCCCTTTCTATAGAAGAACGACTTTTAAACAGGTTCCCTCAGATTTCATAGTAAACGAAGAACAATTTCTCCCTTAAGACCTCCCCCTTAATCCTCACAGAAAAGAAAAAAGGAAATTGAACATGGCTGTCCGATTTCCTTGTGTATTTCCTTAAGCTTTCATATCTATTAATGGAATAAATTCTTTACCCGATCCCAGAAAGAAGTCTTCACTTCCGTCTTTGTTTCCACCACCGTTGTTTTTTCCTCCGGCAACTTGATTTCATCCGTCTTCATGATGAACTTCACCGAAGTTTCCATCGTGTCCGCGGCGCCGGCGTAGCTGCGGTATTCCTTCGACTGATCCAGCGCCGCTTTCGCGGTATCGAGCACATCGTTCAGATCGTCCATCGCATCGGTGACTTTCCCACTTAACTCGTCGATTCCCTCACGGCTGAATTCATCAACGCCGTCGTTCAATTCGCCGGTTTTCTCCGCCAGCTCCTGCGTCGCGCCTTTAAACTTGTTGATGGCGTCGGTAATGTCCCCGGACGCGCCGTTCAGCTTATCCAATCCGGCATTCATCGCCACGGTTCCTGCCGCCAGCTGATCTGTGCCTTCCTTCAAGTCATTTAAGCCTTCCGGCAGCTGCTGCAAGCCAGCCAGCGCATTTTTCAGTTCATCAACGCCGCCGATCTGTTCGATCATGCCGTTGATCTTGTCGATCATCGCCGTCATTTCCGTCGTCAGCTGCTGCGCCTGGCTCATCAAGCCTGCCATTTCCTGAACCTTGGCGCTCATTGTATCCTGCACGGTTTGAGCGATCTGATCAACCGTTCCCACCGCCGCCTGCTTGCCATAACCACTCATCGTATCGACGCCGGCATCTACCGCCTGACCCAAGCCGGCCGCGATCCTTTCCTGCGCGCTGCCCAGCTGGGCATTCAGCTGTTCGCCGACTTTTCCCGCAATCGCCTGGGTTAAGCCCGGAATTTCTTCCTCGGCCACCCCCTGTTCCGCCAGCGCAGAGCCAATCGCGGAGACTAACGCGTTCTGATCCATTTCCACGTTCACCGCCGGCAAGTTCTGCTTAACGCCCGCTCTGACCTGCTCGGTCACGGCAGCCCAGGTATTGTTAAATTCATCGCTCTGACCGGCCGCCCGAATCGCGTCGCCGGTTGCCTGCGGCATCGTTGCCAGCGCCTGCATGCTGCCGGCCAGCTGTTCCATTAACGCCGAAGCGCCCTGCAGCTGTGTCAGGCTGCCGTTCAGCTGTTGAAGCAGTCCCATCAGCTGTTCGTCCGTCAGGTTGTATTTCTGCAGCATCGCCGTTAACTGCGTCTGAATCTGACCAACGCCATCCGACAGCTTCTGCGCCCCTTCCTTCAGCTCCTTCGACGAAGTCACGGCAGTATTTAACCCATCTGAGAATTCCTTGTATTTTGACTGGAATTCTCCCATCTTATCATTCAGTTCGATATTCGCGTCATGCAGCTGCACCGTGCCGTCTAAAATCTTCGCCGTGGCGTCCTTCAGATCATCGACGCCGTCAGTCAGCTTATCGAGATCACTGCGGTCGATCTCCTTGTCTTCCAGATTGGAAGTCCCGGCCGCAGCCAGAATGATCGACGGCATTTCAAAGTTTTCCACATTCGCCGTGATCACGAATTCATCTTTCAGCTTATCCTTGATGTCATCCAGGGCGCTGACGTCGGAGTCCTTCAGCATCTGGCTCATCCCCGACACCGTGGCCAGGGCGACGATCTGATTCTTTGATTCATTCAAAATCAAGCCATCTTCCGCCTTTACATCCTTAAATGTTTCCGTCGGCAGATCGGTGACAATCGCGCAGGGGAACAGCGTGGAAATATACTTCGTCTTCCCGTTGATCGTTTCCGTTATTTCCAGATGATTGATCAGCTTGATCGTGATCGTCAGGGAGCCGCTCTGGCCGACGATCTCATGCGGATCCACACGCTTGCCATTGAATTGGTAGCTGACCTCCATCGTTAACGGCAGCTCCGCCGTCGTCGTGCCCTGGTAGTACAGGTCATGCTCGTCGGAATTCCACATTAGCGACGTGCCGTTTTGTTCAGGCAGATCATCGCCTTTGATATTCTTGATATTTTCCAGGATACTCTGATCCGCCGTCTGGCGGAAGCCCTGTTCGTTATGCAGCCATTCGCTGACTGTCGCGGATTTCAGCTGTCCCTGCCAATCCAGGAAGGCATAGACGGTTTCTTCCTTTTTCGTGCCTTCATCCGGCTTGTCCTCTGCCCGGACCGGCGTGCACAGATTCAGCGCCAGCACCCCGGAAAGGGCCAGCGTCAGCCAACTTCCTTTTTTATTCATCGTGATTTCTCTCCTTTTTTATTCAGAAATTGAAATGATGTTTTTTCGATAACGCCGCCGAAGACCATCAACAAGGCCGGCAGCACGAGCAGAATGACCGCCATGCTGATCAGCGCGCCCCGCGCCAACATGCCGCACAGCGAGCGAATCAAATCGATTTTGGAAACCAGCGACACGCCCACAGTGGCCGCGAAGAAGCTCAAACCGCTGGTCAGGATCGACGAACTGCACGCATAGACCGCCGTCTGTACGGCCGCTTTCCGATCCTTGCCCCGCCGGCGTTCCTCCTGGTAGCGCGTCATCGTCAGAATCGCGTAGTCGATCGTTGCGCCCAGCTGGATCGTCCCGATGACGATGCTGGCGATAAACGGTATCGTTTCCCCTTGAAAATAAGGAATGCCCATGTTGATCGTAATCGCCATTTCAATCGCCGCAACCAGCACAATCGGCACGCTCAGCGACTTAAATGAAATCGCGATGATCAGGAAGACCGCCAGAATGGAAACGATGTTGACCATCTGAATATCGTGATCGGCGATCAGCACCAGATCGCGGTTCAGCGCGCCCTCGCCGGTAACTAACGCTGTCGGATCGATCGCCTTGACACGGTTTTCCAGCTCGGTGATCTGCGCGTTTTGTTCATGCGTCGCCGAGGTGTAGCTGGAATTCGCCATGATCATCTTCCATCCGCCGGCATTAAAGACAGAACGAATCCCTTCCGGAAGCATCTCTTCCGGAATCCCGGCGCCTAAAAACCGATCTAATGTCGCAACGGAATTGATCCCATCCGTCGTTTCAATCGCCTCCAGCACCGCGTCCATCTGCGTGCTGCTGAGCTGATCGCTGACGAGGATGAAGTTGGTCGTCGGCATGTCGAATTCATCGCGCAGCTTCTGTGTGCCGGCGGTGGACGTCAGATCCTGCGGCAGCGAGTCCAGCAGGTTGTAGTACACGTCGGTTTTTTTCTGCGCCGCCGCAAACGGAATCAACAGCGCGACGGCAGCGATCAGAATGCCTTTATAGTGGGTTGTCGTAAAGTTGGCAACGCCTTGCAGCTTGGGAATTAAAACCTTGTGCTTATGTTTGTGAATCGGTTTATCGAAGACCAGAATCAGAGCCGGCAGAATCACCACCGCGGAGAACACGCCCAGCACAACACCCTTCGCCATGACGACGCCCATATCGGTGCCCAGCTTCAAATCCATGATGCACATCGCCAGGAATCCGGCGATTGTGGTCAGCGAACTGGCGCTGATCGCGGTAAAGGTGTTGACGACTGCTTCGGTCATCGCTTCCTGACTTTTCAATCCCTTGTGCAGTTCCTCGTCATAGCGTTCCAACAAGAAGATCGAGAAGTCCATCGACACCGCCAGCTGCAGGATCGCCGCCAGAGCGGAGGTGATATAGGAAACCTCGCCTAAGAAAATATTGGTTCCGAAGTTATACAGCACGGCGTACAGGATCCCCAATAAGAAGATGAACGGCGCCACGCTGTAACGTAAGCCCAGAAATAAAACGACTAAGGATAATCCGACCGCAACCGCCACATACAGCGGCAGTTCCTGTTCGATCAACATTTTCGTGTCGTTGATGACGGCCGCCAGACCGCCTAAGAACATCTGGGAATTCATCAGCGATTTAATCTCGTCGACGGCCTTCAGCGTCCGGTCGGATCCGTTGCCTTCTTCAAACGTGACCATCATCAGCTGGCAGTCGCCGTTATCCAGCATTTTCCGCAAGTCTTCCGGAATCATTTCCGAAGGCATGGTCTGTAAGAAATCCCCCAGCCCCATCGCGTCGCGGACGCCGTCGATCGCGCGGATTTTGTCCGCGATCCGATCGACCTGTTTCTTTTCCATGTTTTCAACGGTAACAATCGCCATACTGGCGGAATGGAATTCCTGATCCAGGATGTCCTGGCCCTCGATGGAATCCAGCTGATCCGGCAAATAGCTCAAAATATCATAATTGATGCGGGTGTTGATATAGCCGATCAACGACGGAACCAACAGCACCGTCGCCAGCGCCAGAATCAGAATTCGTTTTTTTACGATCTGTTCTGCAATTTTCCTCACTGCAGATCACTCTCCCTTTCAAATGACTATCAGTCATTACGTCAGACAGAATACCTCCGAAATGACTGATGGTCAATAGACGGATCGGCGAATTTGTCTATCAGATTGACTTTTAGTCATTTTGATTTGACTCTGATTTAAGGTATGTTACAATGAGGCTGAGGAAGTGAGAATATGGCCCGGCGTACATTAAAACAACAGAAAGAACAGAAACAGGGTGATTTACTAAGCTCGGCCTATCAGTGTTTTCTGACCAAGGGATTTGCCAAAACCACGATTGACGATATCGTGAATCGGGCCAAGGTCGCCAAGGGAACGTTTTATTTGTACTTTCATGATAAAGAGGATATCATGAAGCATCTCGTCATCCAGATCAGCTCGCAGATCGTCATCCGCGCATATACCAAAACGAAGGAGCGGGGCATTCAGGATTTCCTGCCGTCAGTCTTGTGCTTTATCGACATGATCATCGAGTATTTCAAAGCGAATAAAGCGGTGCTGAAACTGATCGAGCGGAATTTCTCATGGCCGTTGGTGATGGAGGTTCTCAGCGAAGGCAATCAGGCGGAAATCACGCAGATTCTGGAGGAATTGTTAAATTATCCGCAGCTGCGGCGGTTTGACCGGGACGAAGCGTTCCGGATGATCTACATGATCGTCGAGCTGGTCGGCTCGGTCTGCTACACCTCGATCATCGAGGAACAGCCGGCGCCGATTGATCACCTGAAACCGACACTGTACCGGATGGTGGAAAAAATCTTGATTTGAAGCAATGATAACGCAAAAAAAGCGAAGCCGATCGAAATGTCAGCCTCGCTTTTTTATGGTTCAGATTTGCTTGTTTATTTTACCTGATTTGGTTGTTTTCCTTTTTTTCCGTTCCTGCCTTTCGCCTCAGATCGCTGCGCTTTTCTATAAAATCTGATTGAGGTTGCCGCCTGCGGCGTTCAGCTGTGTCTGCGCTTCTTCCCGGCTGACGTGCTTCAGCTCCATGATCAGGGCCGGTTTAATCTGATATTCGCATTCTGTTAACAACTGCCGTGCTCTATCCAGCGTACAGCTGGTCGCCTGAGTCAGAATATACGCCAGACGGGTGCGCATCTTGTCGCTGACCGGCGGCACGTTGATCATCAGATTCTCATACACATTGCCCAGCTGCGCCATCGTCACCGTCGTGATCATGTTCAGAATCATCTTCTGGCAGGTTCCCGCTTTCAATCGCGTCGATCCCGTGATGACCTCCGGCCCCGGCACCGGCGCCATGACCCGATCGCAGACCTCGCTGACCAGCGAATGCTTGTTATTGACCAGTCCGGCGCAGGGGATCCCCTGTTTTTGGCACCAGGATAGCGCGCCGATGACATACGGCGTCCGGCCGGATGAGCTGATTCCGATCACAAAGTCCTTAGCCGTAACCTCCCGGGCCTGCAAATCCAGCGCGCCGTTTTCCGCGCTGTCCTCCGCGCTGCCGTCAGTCTTCATGATATCGGTGAAATTGCCTGCCACGATGGAAACAAATTCGCCGTGGGTGCCGAAGGTCGCGTTGGCCTCGTAGGCGTCCAGCATGCCCAGATAGCCGGAATGCGCCGCGCCGGTGAAGATGATCCGTCCCCCGCGCCGCAAAGCGGCGATGCACTGTTCGATCGTCTCGTTGACTTCGGGCAGCACCTCCCTGACCGCTTTTGTACAGGCTTGGTCTTCCCGGTTCATCAGCGCCGTGGATTCCGCGACGCTCATGTGCGGCAGATTCACTGAAGCGGGATTGCGCTCCTCGCTGGTCAAGGTCATTAAATTATCACGCATCAGAACAACCCGATAATCGCCCCGACGGCCGCAATGACGATCAGCAGCGCCATGACTTTCGTCGCCTTGACTTTCTTATTCTTCAATAAATACAGCGTGCCCAGTGTCAGCGCCAGCGGAAGCAGGCCGCGGAACAGCTTGTCGAGAATATCTGTCTGCACGCTCATGCCGGCACCCTGAATGTTGATCAAAAGCGGCGTCGATACGCTGACAAATCCCGCCGTCAGCGCACCCATGACAATCGCGCCCAGAGCGCTGGCCCCGGTGATGACCTTTTTGATCAGATTGCTTTCCAGAATCCGCTGCAAGCCTTCCTTGCCCAGCTTGTAGCCGGTCATCCAGACATAATACGCGATGCTTAACATGATCCCCATCATCAAGACGGCATAGACCAGCGGTCCGGCCAGACTGCCGGAGGACGCCAGCGAGATTCCGATCGAAAGCAGGATCGGCGTCAAGGTTCCCTGCCACAGCGTATCCCCGATTCCGGCAAACGGTCCCATCAGGCCGGTTTTAATGCCGTTGATCGCTTCGTCGGAAATCGGCGCGCCGTTGGCCCGTTCTTCTTCCATCGCAATGACCATGCCGTTGATCACGCCGCCGAAGTGCGGTTCCGTATTATAGAACTCGATATGCCGCTGAACCGCCGCCTTGTATTCTTCCGGGTTGTCCTTGTACAGCTTTTCAATGATCGGCGCCATCGCATGACAGAAGCCCGTCCCGGCCAGCCGTTCATAATTGTAATTGGCGTGGGAGAAAAAGGTCCAGCGCCAGAAGGACTTCACAACGTCCTTTTTGCTCAGTGTTTTCCGTTCTTTATTCTGTTCCATAATTATTTCCTCCTAACCGTTCTCTTTCTGCAGCTGGGTGTAGAACCAGGCGATGATGAAGCCCAGCACGGCGATGACGATCGTATCCAAACCGAGATACACGCTCAAGATGAAGCCAATCATGTAGAACGCCATGCTGTTGGGACGGCTGATCGAACGCAGATTCATCGCTACGCCCAAAGCCGGCAGCACGCCGCCGATGACCTGCAGGACATGCAGCACGTCGTTGCTTAACATTGCGACCAGGCACGCCATGTAATCCGCACCGAAATACGCGCCGAGCATGACCGGAATGACGCTGATCGCAAACGCCACGATCTGCGGCGGGACGACGTGCAGGAAGCAGACCTTTTTCAGATCGCCCTGTTCGGCCGCTTTATCCGCCATGTGGACAAACGCGACGTCAATCGTCATATGCAGCACCCAGACCACGGTGCCCAACAAGCCGAACGGAATCGCAATCGTGATCGCGGTCGCCGGATCGACATGACCGACAATCGCAAACGCCGTGCCCAGCACCCCGGCCAGACCCGGATCGGATGGAATCGTACCGCCGGCTGAAATAAACGCGATATACGGCAGCTGGATCGCCGCACCGATGATGACGCCTTCGGTCGGATGCCCTAAGATCAAACCGACGAGGGTGCCCGCGACCAGCGGCTTCTGAAACAAGCTGGCTGAACCGAGGACGGTTGTCCACGGCGTTCCGATGATGCCCAGATAATAAACAACGCCCATCAGAAAGGCTTGAAACAACGAAATACTCACATCAATCACCTCTTCTAATTAAATAAACCGTTTGAAATCGATCGCCGGATCTTCTGCCACCATCTGAATCTCGACCGGAATCCCCTGATCGATCAGCTGCTTCAGTTGGCTGATTTCCGCTTCGCTGGCAGAGATATTCTTGTAGATGGTTTTACGGCCCGGCTTGATCCCCATCCCGCCAAGATTGACCCGGGTCAAAGTCACGCCGTTTTGTGCCAGACGCACATAGGCTTCCGGGGTTTTCGCCAGAATGATCGCCTTGTCGTGATCCTGCAGCCCCTTGATCACCGCAGGGCTGTCCGCCACCGTCGTCACCTGCGTGACAATGTTGGCCGGAACCAACGTTTTAATGATCATCGTCAGAAACGAATCCTTCGCCGTAACATCGTCGATGACAATAATTTTGTTAGCCCCGGTATAATTCAGCCAGGACGTCATGACCTGTCCGTGAATCAGACGGTCGTCGATGCGTGCCAATACGATACTCATCTGTTATTCCTCCTCTGTCAAACTCTGAATCCGCGCACCGGCGTCGAAGATGCCGCTGCGGCCGTTTTCCACCGCCATGGCAATCAGCTGCTGCGCGGTTACGTCTTCACGATTGGACAATACCGCCTGCAGGATCATCGGCAGATTGACGCCGACCACCACCTGCAAAGGATATGTCCGCAAGAGCCGGATCGTCTGGTTGCACGGCGTGCCGCCGAACAAATCCAGCATCACCACTACCTCTTGATAACCACGCTGATGAAACTGTTCGATCTTGCCGGCAATCAATCGGCCGAAGTCCTCCGGATCCTGCCCTGCGCAAAGACCCACGCTTTCCACAAAGTCATGCTTGCCGGCGATCATTTCCACGGTTTCGAGGAAAGCCCCGGCTAAATTGTGATGCGTCGCTATGAGAATGCCTGTCACAATGTCCCTCCTTTCTTTTATGAGGAAATGCAGATCATCGGTTGTATCTGCATTCTATCATTCTTAATTCCCTACGTCGTTTTATCCTTTACACGGTTGCTTCGTGCAATGTCAAAATTTATCAAGCAGCGCAGCCCGGAAAACGGCGATGAAGTTTTCATACGATCCTTCGCGCAGGATTTCCGTCACCCGCTGCGGTTCGCAAACTAACGACGATAGATACGGCCACAGCTGAAACGCCTTGGGGTTGTTCATCTCCGTGGAAACCAGCATGACGATCCGCACTTTCTGACCGGTATCCCAGACGATCGGTTTATCCAGCACCGCCACGGCAATGAACGTCTGCGCCGTGATCGGATACAGCGGATGAGGCATCGCAACCTGATTGCCGAAATAGGTCGAGCTGAGCTTCTCTCGTTCCCGCACCAGTTCCTCAAATTTCTTCGGCAGACGGCAGGAGCGGGACGCCATCGTGATCAGCCGCCCCACGATTTCCCGGCGTGTTTGCGCTTCCCCATGCCAGAACAGATCCAAAGAAAAGCGGGACAGGATGGAATCGACACTGTCGTAGCCGTTGATCGCCAGATTCATCTTGGCAAAATCTTTCTCCGTCGGAAACAGGCTGATCCGCACGGCGGCTCCGCGGGTAACGGTGTCCTTGGTTTCCGTTGTAAACATCGCGTCGTAGCTGGCCGGATCAATCCGGCTCAGATCCAGCGGATTCACGAAATCAAGCTGAAGCAGCTGCCTGCGGAACCATTGATCGATCTTCTGCCGCAGCAGAATCGTTTCGCTCGGCTTGAGACTGCTGATGACCAGAATTTTCTTGCCTTCCGAATTCATCGTGATGTTTTCCAGCCCGTAATTGAAATACAGCGTGAAATACGCCGCTTCATCCTCGCTGATGCGCACGTGATAATGATCGTCGATCAACAGGCTGAAATAATTGGCAATGTCAAAGGCAAACGGGAAGGTCTGCTTGATTTCCGTCAACAGCACATTTTTCAGCTGACGGTTGTTCTGCATGCGCGAAAGCAGCGGCACAAAATGGAGCGCCAGCGCGATTTTCAGATCAATGCTGCGGGTGAAGTCAACGCCGTATTCGACGTGGATTTTCTCCAGCGAATCCATGATGAACACATTGATCTCTTCCGAAACGCCCGCAAAGTCGTCGTAATCCCGCTTGCCGCGCAGATTGATGGCCAGATAATTGATCTCCTCGCCTAACCGGCTGCCGGGCACCGTTGTGCAGCGGCGCAGGATATCGCGGGCGATCTTCGTTTCCTTTTCCGTCACGCTGCGCTTAGTCGATCCGACTTCAATGAAATAGCCTTTTTCAATCCGCTGCAGCGTCAGAAGCAGATGGATGATCAGACTTTCCAGCAGCACTTCGCTGATTTTATATTCATTTTCAAGGAAGATTTCCACAAGCAATTCTTTCAGCTCCGTGATTCGTTTCAGATTGGCTTTTGTTTCATGGGTCTCTTCCGTCAGCGAATAAATATCTTCGCGGGCCAGACAGGTTCGCTTGTCCTGTTCCAGTCCTTCAATCCGATATCCGCTGCCGGAGCGATAGGTCAGTTCCAGATTGTATTGGACAAGGATTTTCCGAACGGCTTTCAAGTCAAGATACAGCGTGGAGTCCGAGATGTTCAGCTGCTGCAGAAGCCAGCGCTTGCGCACATAGCCGGTGTGATCGAGCAGCTTCAGCAAAATGATTTTAATCCGCATCGGCTGTTCGTTCAGCGAAGCGCTTTGCGGCGGGTTCTGAATGTGTTTCAGTAAGAGTGCGGCCTGCTGCGGATCATGAATTAAAAGCTGGTAGCCCTTGGAAGGTACCGCGATCAATTCCATCACGGCTGACGAATTAATTTCCTGACGGATCGCCGCGATCTCGCTTTTCACAGTGCGCACGCTGACGCCGCTGATTTGTGCCAGCGCGGCGGCGGAGTGAAACTGACCGCAGTTATCCGCCAGCCAGCGCACGATTCCCTGCTGCCGCTGCGTTAACATAAGCGGACCGACGGCGCCGGGACCGCAAGCTGACCGGGGTCATTCCAGCAGCGGCTTTTTTGCGGCCATGGATTTAAGCCCCGGGGAGAAACGATGAAATAAAGTAGTGTCATAAGCGTTCTCCTTTCCGGCTTCATCTTAGCATAAGCGGGCTGCGGAATCGTTGATTCGTGCAATCTGGTTTTTGAGGTTTTGCACGAAATACCGTGCAGAAAAAAACGAGGGTGTTTCCTGCAAGCGTCAAACGTTTTCCTTGCGGTTTCCATTCAGGCGTTAACCCTCTTCGCAGGCATAATAAAAACCGGAAACAACGAATTTCCGGCTTCCGCGCCTCGCCGCGAAGAAATGCTTGAAAGGGGGACAGGCAATAAAAAAAACAGCCCTGAATTCAGGCCTGCTTCTTTCGATATTTACAGTTCAACTTTTTCCAGATCGTTATACGCGATCTCGGTCGGCGTTTCACGGCCGAACAGGATGCACAGAACCGTGGCGGTCTGAGTATCGTCGTTCATCGCGTCGATCGAGCCTTCGATTCCGCTGAACGGTCCGGTCAGAATCTTGACGCGGTCACCCGTCGTGAAATTGACGCTGACCTTGCGGTCGCTCATGCCAATCCGGCGCAGGATCGAATCAATTTCTTCCGGGGAGACCGGGAACGGCTTCGCGCCGCCGCCGCTGGATCCGATAAATCCGGTGACGCCCGGCGTATTTCGAACGATATACCAGGCTTCATCCGTCATAATCATTTCCACGAACAGATATCCTGGGAACAGGTTGTGCATTTTTTCTACTTTTTTTCCGTTTTTGTATTCAATCTCCGGTTCCTCGGCGACCAGGATGCGGAACAGATAATCGGAAATGCCCATCGTGTCCACACGACGCTGCAGGTTTTCCTTAACCCGGTTCTCATGGCCGGCGTAGGTATTGACGACATACCATTCTTTCTTGGACTCTGTCATGACTTACGCTCCGATCCCGATTAATTTGAGGAAGAAGGAAACGAAAAACTCACAGGCGACGAAGAAGACGCCGAAAAACGCGCAGAAAATCAAAACTTCCACTGAATTTCCGCCCAGTTCTTCTTTCTTCGGCCAGCGAATTCGCTTGACTTCTTTGGAGATACCGCTGAAACTAAACCATTTTAACATATCTGTATCCTCCTACTTCGTTTCTTTATGAAGTGTATGTTTGCCGCATTTTTTACAATATTTCATCAGTTCAAGACGTTGATTATGCGTCTTGGGATTCCGGTGTGTAACATAGTTGCGTGAAAGGCACTCTGTGCATGTCAGAATCACTTTTGTTTCTTTCGCCATCGAGGTCCCTCCTTACCGTGCTTATCCACTTTACCATAAAGAAAAGGGTTCGTCAAATAACCCTTAACTTAAGCGGATTATAGCACCATCCCGTGCTCTTTTCAAGCCTCTTCGGAAAATTTCCTGAGGATGTGCTCGAGTTTCCTGCGAATTCGCCCCAGTTGATTGCCATAGCTTTTCCGGGAGATGTTTAAAATCGCCGCAGCTTCCTGATAGGATGTGTTGTCCAGCGACAGACACAGAATCTGCCATTCCTTCGGCGTGAAGTAGCGCCGCAGCTGTTTTACCTGCTTCGCCGCTTCGTTTAAGGTGAAGCGATAGACAGGGTCAAAGAACCGGTCGTTGGAGGCCAGCGTGTCCGCCTTATACATTCCCCGGTCCTCGCCGACCACCGTATCCAGCGAATCGCAGGCATAAAACGCGGCGTCGCTGGAACATTGAGAATGCCGGTAAATCGTCAGCAGGCGCTTCCGCAGACAATTCTGCAAATAGGTTTTAAAGGAGCAGGGATAATCTTCCCGGTAATTCTCCGCGGCGCCGATCAGCATCATCCGGCTTTCCTGCTCAAGATCTTCCTTGTATGCCTCGCTGGAAACCGAGCAGCTGTCCAGCTGAGAGAGCTTGAAAATCATCCCGCAGATCATCGGCTTGTATTTGTTCAGCAGATTCTCCACCGCCCAGTCGTCCTGTTGGCGGATCATATAAAGCAGTTCGTTGTCTGTGGACACTTCCTCACACATCGTCTATCCTCCTGTTATTTCAGAGGGAAACGTTTCGCATGGATCTGATAAAGCAAGACAGCGCAGGCGACCGAAGCGTTCAATGAGGAAATCGTGCCTTCCATCGGCAGCGTCAGCATCACGTCACATTCTTCTTTGACCAGCCGGGAAATGCCTTTTCCCTCCGAGCCGATCACCAGCGCCACGGACGTATCAAAAGCCGGCTGGCGGTAATCCTGGGCATTGCGCATATCCGTACCGTAAACCCAATAGCCCTTTTCTTTCAGCTGCCTGAGCGTCTGGGTCAGATTGGCGACCATCGCCACCGGTACCGTTTCGATTGCGCCGGTGGATACTTTGGCGACCGTCGAGTTCAGCGATACCGAGCGGTTCTTGCGCAGGATCACGCCGTCAGCGCCGACCGCGTCGCAGGTCCGCAGCACCGCGCCCAGATTGTGCGGATCTTCCAGTTCGTCCAGAACGACGATCGTGCCCAGCTTGCCGCTTGGAATGCGGTTCAGCATTTCGTCCACGCTGACTGTTTTGTAATCCTCGCAATACAGCGCGATCCCCTGATGGTGCGTATCCATGCAGCACTTATCCAATTCCCGGCGGCTGACCCGCTGAACAGGGATTCTGCGGCTTTTCAATAACGCTTCCGCTTCCGGAAACTTCGTCCCTTCAGCAACGAGCGCTTTTTCAATTTTTTTCTTGCTTTTCAGGATCTGCATTGCTGCGTTTTTCCCATAAATCCATTGTGCCATACTTCGACCTCCTGTTTCGTCCTGGAATTGTCCCAATTTTATTCCAAATCGTTTCATACTCCTGAAACGGCTTCTTTATTTATACAATGAGTTATCAGGAAATGCAATCGGATCAGGGCAAAGCTTCAACAAAGATATTCAAGCGTTCCGTTCACCCTGTCTGTTGGTTCCATTTTCTTTTCCCGTATTTTTATCTCATTTCCTCGCGGCATTGTTTCATTTGATTAGAAAACGTCCGTTCTCCGGATCGAAAACGAACGTTTTTGAACTTTGTTCTGCTGACTTAATTTTTCACTGCCGGATTGAAATCAAGAGCGACCGTTTCTCTGACCTGTTCCCACACTTCACGCAGCCGCTGCGCCTGCCCGGTCAGATGCCACCACCCGGTCAGCGCTTCAAACCCGGTTGAAATCCGGTAGATCTGCACGTCGGTGTTTTTCGGAACACTGCCGCTTTTAAAGTTGCGCCCGCGCCGGAAGATTTCTTCTTCCTCCTCGTTCAGCGCTCCTGCGGCATGCAGCTGTTCATAAAAGCGGGCCTGCGCCTTGGCGCTGACAAATTTCACGCTCAGCCGCTGCAGATCCTTCGCCCGGCCATAGCCCAGCTCGACCAGATACTCCCGCACCAACAGCGACCAGACCGCGTCGCCGATATACGCCAGCGTACTTCCGGACAGCTCGTTAGGCTGCATTACATCAAACCTCTTTCAATCAGGATCACCCGTTTCTGATCTGCCTGGGCAAAATCTTTGGCCGCCTTGGCCGCGTTCCAATCCGCGAAGACCTGCTTATCCTCATCGCTCAGCACGACTTTCGGCAGCCGGATGCCCAGCACTTCCAGCATTTTTTCCAGGGCGCCGACTTCTGCGCCGACCTGATCCCATTGGATTTCCCGCTGGCGCAGCGCCTGATTCAGCTTCTTTACCGTTTCATAAATTTCAGCGTAGCCATTCGGGGTGTTGAGATCGTCGTTCATCGCGTCGATAAACCGGTTTACCGCTTCCCCGTCGCAGCCGGTTACCATAACACCGGCCAGCTGACTCTTGATATACGCCTGTTTCATCGGCGTTCTGACCTTGTCCAGTTCCTTGCGGGCGGTTTCGATCGTTTCATCCGAGAAGTTCAGTTCTCCGCGGTAATGCACGCTCAGCATCAGCCAGCGGACTAAATCCGCGCCCAGCTTTTCAATGACGTCCTTGGCCCAGGAGACGTTGCCCAGCGACTTCGACATTTTTTCGCCGTTGATATTGATCATCGCGTTGTGCAGCCAGTAATGCGCGATGGAATTGTGGAACAGCGCCTGCGACTGGGCGACTTCGTTTTCATGATGCGGGAAGCGCAAATCCATTCCGCCGCCGTGAATGTCGATCTGATCGCCAAATTCCTTGTGGATCATAACGACGCATTCCGTATGCCAGCCCGGCCGTCCTTCGCCCCACGGCGACTGCCACTTGATGCCCATATCGGTTTCTTTCCACAAAGCAAAGTCCAGCGGATTTTCCTTTTTTGTGTTTTCCTCAATCCGCGCCCCGACCTGCAGGTCTTCCAGGTTCTGTTTCGAAAAGCTTCCATAGGAAGGCACGCTGCCGACGCGGAAATACACGTCCCCGCCGACTTGATAAGCATGACCGGTTTTGACCAGTTCGTCGATGAAATGAATAATTTCATCCATGGTTTCCGTCACCCGGGGGGTCGCGAACAACGGTTCCGTGTTCAGGCTTTCCCGGACTTTCTGATAGGCTTCGATATAGCGGGCGGACACAACGCCTTCCGCTACGTTTTCCTCATGCGCTTTTTTAATAATCTTATCATCGACGTCCGTGTAATTGGACACATATTTAACCGTGTATCCCTGTGCTTCAAATAAACGGCGCAGCGTATCGAAGACGATGATCGGGCGGGCGTTGCCGATATGCGCGTGGTTATACACCGTCGGCCCGCAGACATACATGCTGACCTCATTCGGTTTGATTGGCTTGAATTCTTCAATTTTCCCCGACAGGGTGTTGTAAAGACGAATACTCATCACTTTTTCCTCCTTGGTTTTACTTTCATTTCACTGCCTTTGTTCTGCGCTTTCCACATTGTTGGCAAACAGGTTCTCCACACTGCCAACAAGATGATTTCTCCACAAAAAAAGCATCTCTGATTTAAAAGACGCTTGAAGCGCGGTTCCACTTTTATTGAACAGAAATGATCTGTCCCGCTCGTTCTTCCGTTAACGCCGGCTGCGTCCGCCCTACTGGATTTCAGGCTGGCCCTCCAAGAGGCATTCGTCCGCCTGCTCCCTGGTCTTTTCACCGGCCAGACCTTCTCTTGACAGAGCGTTTGCGGATTACTCGTTCTTGTCTTCGGTTTTTTTGTTCTTTTTTATTCTACCACTTTTTACTCAGAATTTCTTTCTTTTTCATCTCATATTCCGCGGAAGATTTTTTTTAATTGTTCCGCCGGATCCGCGGCCGAGTTCAATCGGGAATCGTCCGTCGTCTCCGTCACAATCTCATGTTCCGCAATACCGCCGCGCTTCAGTGCGATCAGTCCGTAAAGAATACTGGCGATCCCTCCAATCAAGCCAAATGCGGTGAAGAACAGAGCCGGATTCATGGAAGGTCCGCCAAATCCCATCCCCATTCCGCCATCCAGATGAAGCAGGTTTGGGACAAAAAGTCCAAACAAGATCAACGCGATACCGGAGATAATATTGCTTATCGCGCTGGAACGGGTTGTGCGAATCTCTGTTTTTCTTCTCATTGCCGCCACCTCCCGACCCTTCTGGTCTGCGTTTTTATCTTTATTTTCAGTATATCACAATCCCGCTGAATCAGCCATGTTCGACGTCGGATCCCTCGCATCAATCCTGCAGACTGACTGAATATCAATTTCTTCTCTATGGAGTTTTACTAAACCTCAAAAGTAATTTTACATTTTCCATTTTCTCAGGAGGCTTTTTTGAATTTTACGCAATATTAAAGATGTAGGGTCTTTGATAAAGCGGCTGCCCGTCCTGGATGGATCTTTCTTTTGATTCATTTGTTTTTCGAGCTTGTTTTTTGCAGCTCTGGAAAGGAGGGGCTTTCTATGAATTTTTTCATGGAACTTTTGTCTTCTTTAACGATAAGGGACATTCTGGCGGTTGCCCAGCTTTTGACAACCAGCTTGGACTGCATCTTAAAAATTATAGAACTCAAAAGAAATTAGATAATAAAAAACAAGAGTTTTTTGCGTGAATTTGAAAAATCTCAAAATCTCAAAAAACATCAATACAAAAAGATTGAATCTCTTCAACTTTTTGTAATTTGAGATATAATATAGGTGGTTAGCTGGTGAACACAGTACCCGTCTTGCACATCCCATGGATTGTGCGAATTAGCTTGGTGATACAAGCTACCTTGGCAGCTTTCGACTTTAGTGGGGTTGATTGTTGCCTTTTCTTTTGATAGAAAGCGTTAATGGGATTCTCTTTCCTTGATCGTATACTACAGGTTACCGCTAAATATAAAATGCATCTTAATCGTTTATTCCCTTTTTTGGAAATCGATAAATGATAGCCTTCTATGTCCCCTGATTCTGCTCTGTTGGGATCATTCCCCACATAGGCCACCATTGCACCTCTGGTTTTGAATTTGCTTATATCGCCAAACTCTGCGATGATTCTTGATGCCAGATTGGGACCGATACCATCAATACTTAAAATAATAGAGTAGTAGGGCGTTGCTTTCGCAAGCTCTATAATTTTATCGAGCTTCGCCTCTGCCTCTTCCATCGTATCCTGGAGATGATGAATGTCATCGACCAACACCGCAACCCAAGCATCCTCTTTATCACAGCCCGGATACGTTTTGTTCGCAAACTCAATCACCTTCTCTGCCGTTTTCAAACAAACTTCAAAACTATGATCAGTGTGCTTATTCAGTTTTTTTGCCACTTTCTCTGGCTGCTTGTTCTTCAACCTATCGGGATGGGGATACATTTCCAGTAACTGCAGCGAGATTTGACTGTATCCGTCTTGAAAGAGCTTCATATAGCCTGGAAACACGATACTCAGGTGACTTTGAAAGGTGACTTTATACTTTCTTAAATGAACAAGACAGTCTTCATATACACGATTGGCAGTACGCAATTCATGATAGAGATCCGCTTCTTTTTCATTCTCTCGGAGCTCTTTAATATAATAGACTTCCGCGATGGATTCTGGGTCTTTTTTATCTGTTTTCTTATTATGTATTTCTGTTTTCCTTTGTTTCGCTGACTGTAACGGCGAGATGGAGTATTGTTTGATTTCGTTCTTTTCTAAAAATCTTTCTAATGGCTTCGTATACACGCCGGTTGCTTCATAGACCGCAACCACTTCTTCGTTTGTTTTCTTCTCCAGTTCTTCTATTTTTGATTTTAAGAAGTTAAAGCCTTCTACGGTGTGAGAAATCCGATGCACCTTTCCCATTTTAGTGCCTCTTTGTGTAAAACATTGGAAGTGACTGTTTCCGTTGGATACATCAATACTAACGATAGGCCCTTTCATTGACAAAACCTCCTTTCACAAATAAGAGAGAGAATACTTCCATATTCAATTCAACTTTGTTTCGTAAGAAATCCAGACGATTCCACTCTTGTGGCGGATGCCTTTTTAGATTTAAACAAGCTTATGAATTTGAATAGGAAGAATGGCATTTTCTTTTACGAACTAGATTGTTCCAAAAAGTGCCAAGCCATTTCTTCTCTATGAGCTTCTCAACTTAGGTTGGCCCACAAAAGAAAAGAAGCTAAGAATATTATATCCTAACTTCTGATACCCTTGATGAGATACTAAGATTAACTGAACATCACCTGTATGATTTCTTCTCAATTTCAATATTTTATACTCATCTAATTCTATTTCGAGTAGGATACTTTATTCCTACTTTTATAATACGAAAAAGTGCCGCATCCCACAAAGATACTCGGCACTTATCTATCCACCGCTTCCCTTCAATGAAGAGATAGCGAACGATGGGTATCGCTTTCTCAAGCGTCCCTACACTTATAGTATATTCCATTCCTGAGTTATTTCAAGGTTTTTTATCAATTTGTTTTTTGCCCCCGATTATTCTTAATTGCCCGCTGGATCCGCTACGCTGTTTTGTTATCCTTGATCGCGCCCTTGCGCCATTTCAGCTGCAGCTTTTCAATCCAGCCCGTCTTATAACGCAGCGACAGGTAGCCGACAAAGGACATGATCAACGCTCCCAGACAGTCGACGATCAGATCCTTCATCGTGTCCAATAACGCCGCCCGGCCGATCAGCTGCGTTCCGTTTTCCAACATGAACTTCTGCATATTCAGACGCAGGATACCGTCAAAGGTAAATTCATAGATTTCCCAGAAGACGCCCAACGTTACCGCGAAGCAGAACGCGAAGACCGCAACAAAGACCGGCGACAGGTTCATCGGAATCTTTTCCGACTTATTTAAGATCGTGACGAAGGAAAAGCCCAGTGCCCCCAGCATTCCGCCGCTGAAGGTATGCAGGATCGTATCCCAATGCGGTACATTGTAATAAAACGCCCGCACCTCGCCCAGATAAATCGCACAGTACAGAAAGACCGCGTATAACAGAAGCATGTTGCTGGGAATCTGGATCTGAATTTTATGCTCGATAAAATCCGGCAGCCGCATTGCGACAACCCCCAGAATGCACTGCACCAGCATCAGCAGATAATCGCTCTTCACACGGACATCTTCGGCGACAGCCTCGGAAGGCGACAAGGCGATCCGGATGATCAGGAAGATCACCGACAGGATCATCGTGACGAAGACAAAGTTATAGATAAATGAATTCCAATTAAATTTCTTCTTCATAGCGTTTCCTCTTTTCAAACATAGCTTCTATTTTAATCACGACGCAGGCGACTTGCAATCTTTTCCCTCTGTTTTGCAGTAAATTATTGTTCATTTTCAACCATTTTATCCTGTTTAAAACAAGCTGCGCACAAAAAAATCAGAAATCAAAGACCTGTCTGCGGCAGATTGGATTCCTGATTTTCAAATTCAGTTTAATTGGACGACGATTCTGCCGCAGGTTCCTTACTGCGGCGGCGACGGGTGGCTTTCTTCTTTTCTTCCAGCATCGTATTGAAATTGACGATGCCGTTTCTTGCGGTTTCTTCCAGCGTCTCCATTGAAATTTCACCGCCCATGCGCATGCCCAGGCATTCCATGACCATTGGCAGATTCATGCCGGTCAGCACCGTAACCTGTTCGTTCAGCACAAATGCCGACTGATTGCACGGCGTACCGCCTAGTAAATCCGCAAAGACCAGAACACCTTCTCCGGTGTCGACCTCCTTGACCGCTTCCTGCAGCCGTGTGCGGAAATCCTCCGGATCATCCTGCGTATTCAAAACGACCGCTTTCATCTGCGGAATGTTTTCGCCGAAAAAGATCTCCGCTGTTTTCAACATTCCTTCGGCCAGAGGGCCGTGGCTGATTAACAAAATACCTTTCATCTCTACCTCCCGGCAGTCTGTTTTTCATTCGGCTGCCTGTATTTTCCTTGATTATTCCTTCATCTTTATTCCGATTCTGATCCTGCGGTTTTCCCGGGGCTTTGTGCTTCAGGCATTGTCCGCCGTTTAATCATTCATCTGGATCAGCCAGCCGATCAACCCGACTGCGGCCCGAATCTGATCGCTGTCCATCTGCACGTCGAACTTGCCGCCCGGCATTTCGCAGGTCATTGTGGCAGGATCCGCCGTGCTGATCAGAATGCCGCTGTCCCAACTGCGGATCAGGCTGTCGTCTGGTTCCGCCGCTGCCTGAACGACAGTTTCCGGCCAGGCTTGTGCGCAAAGCTCACAGAGCTTCGCTTCCTTCCCTTTTAAAATGACGCACAGCGCTTTTTCCCGGCCGAGCTGATTCAAATAAACCAATCGGGCCTGCGGGAAGTGCTCGCGCAGCTGCTGCAACCCCAGCTCCGTCCCGGTTTCTTCCAGAAAGCAGAACGCAACCGGCTGATGGCGGTAAGTGCGGGCGCATTCCAGCATCGCGAACAACGCCGCGTTCTTTCCGGCATTGCCCGCCGTCTGTCGCCGGCCCAAGCCGAAAGCAATTAGAAAAATCAGAGCCGCAAGGATGAAGAAATACCAGCGCCCGTCTTCCTTAGTTCCCGCGATGCACAGCAGCACGCCCATCACAGCCAGCAGCACGCTCAGCACCAACGTCACCGTCAGATTATCCAGTTGATTTTTCCGGTTCGCCGATTGATCAAGCAGCCGCTGCCGGCCGGGGATCATTCGGGCTTCACGCAGATTGAAATCCGCCGCCACAATCAGGCGGGCATGCTCCGGATCGCCGCCGATCAGCTGCTGCCCATGAATGCCCTTTTTCCCGATCAACGCCGTGCGGTAGCCCAGCGTTCCCAACATTTCGCTTAACTGCAGCAGCGTGCGCTTTTTCTGACCTGCGCTCTTGCGCCGCGCCATCCGCTGACATAACGTCAGCAGGCGTTCCTTCATATTCTCCTGTACATCCATCGCGTTTCTTTCCTTTCCCGGTGAGAAAAGGCCGACGAATACGGTCGGCCCTGCAAGCTAAAACTTTACGAGATCATGAACCATTTTTTTGTTATATTCCGGTGAAATCTGATGCGTGAGCAGAACACCATGATCTTCCAGAAAACGGAATGCTTCTTTATCTTTATCGTCGACAAACAAGCAAGCTTCCGCTTTGACCTTATTTTCATTGTCTTTGGCGTACATGCCGCTGATGACGATCTCGTTCATGGAATAGCCGAGTTTAACTAATTCCACAGCGTCAAAGATCTCTTTGAAAACAACCATCACGCGGTAGTCTTCCAGCTCATCGCCGGTTAGTAAATCATACGCATCCTGCGGGGAAACCGCATCGACTTCGGCATTGAGCGCCGCCAATTCCAGCAGCATGACCTGGGTCGGATCGTTCGCCGTTTTCTCGTTGATCACCACAAATTCCTCGATGTTCAGCGCACGCGCAAAGTTACTGACCTGTCCATGCAGCATTCTTCCGTCCAGCCGATACTGAATAACTGCCATATCTTATTTCTCCTTTCAAATCGTAGTGAATTCCGCCCTTGTTTTTCTATTTTATGATCACAGAATCAGGGAAATAATCAGCGAGAAGACGAAGATCAAACCGACCAGCTTCAATGAAGAAACGTTCTTCTTATACAGCCAAGCCAGACAGATCGTCAGCGCCAACGGCGCCAGACCCGGGATGATGTTGTCCAATTCCTGCTGAATGTTCAAGACGTAATCGCCGATCTGAATCGCGCTGGTCAGCTTGAAGCCGACCCAGGAAGGAATCAGCGCGCCGACCGCGGTCATGCCCAGGATCGTGGCGCTTTCCATCAAGCGGTCCAGAATTCCAGATTTGTTCATATCGCGGATAACCTTCATACCATTTTTATAGGTGTAGAAGAATCCAAAATAGGAAATTCCAAAGTAGTACGCGTTGCCTAAGACAAAGAACAGGATTGCGCCGAAGATCGAGCCGTTCATCGCGAAGCCGGCAGCCAGCGCGCCGATGATCGCTTCAACGGTCGCCCGCAGCGAATCGCCGATGCCGGCCAGCGGTCCCATTAAGGACGCCTTGATCGTATTGACGGATTCTTCCAGCGCCGTGCGTTCCTCGCCGTACGGCATATTGGCGATCTGTTCTTCCTGCGCGCAGTTCATGCCGAGCGTGAAGCCCATCCATTCCGGCGTCGTGTTGTAGAACGCCATGTGGCGCTTAGCCGCAGAAATCTGATCTTCTTTGTTTGGATATAATTTTTTAAGAACCGGAGCCAGCGCCGAGAAATACTGCAGCGTCTGGAAACGTTCGTAGTTGATCGTGACCATCGGGAAGCAGGCGAATCGTAAGAAGACGCCCATCAATTCTTTGCGTTCCAGCGAAATGATCTTGTTATCGTTGACAGGCTGTTCCATTCTGTTTTCCGTCATTAGATCGCACCTCCTTTTCTCCGTTTACCCTGCGGACCGAAGAAGAAGACAAAGATTGCCATCGAAACGCCCAGCAGCGCGATCGCCAGCAGCGAGCCGCCGAAAACGGCGCACATTACGAAACCGACGATAAAGAACGGAATGTATTTGACTTTGTACATCATCGCCAGCAGCATGCCGAAGCCTAACGCCGGAAGCATACCGGTAGCGGCTGTCAGCCATTCAGAGATCCACACCGGCATATTTTCGTTGACCATGGTAACAAAGCTGGAGCCGAAGTAAATGCACAGGAAGACCGGGATGAATTCCGTAATGAAGAACACCAGCGAGCCGACCAGCTGCAGCCGGGTCATCTTCTTGTAATCCGCCGTTTCCGCGTACTTATCCGCAATATGCATCAACGGTGTGTTGATCGTCCAGGCGGCCATCCGGCCCAGCTGACCCATAACGGAAACCGGAACCGCGATCGCAATCGCCGTTTCCATTTCCACGCCCGTAATAATGCACAGCGCCGTCGTTACCGTCGTCGCTGTCGTCGCATTGACCGGAATCGCTGCGCCGACGCCCTGCACGCCCATGTAAACCAGTGTTAAGGTACCGCCGATAATAATGCCCGTTCTTAAATCCCCCAAAATAAGACCGACCAAAGCGCCGCAGACGACCGGTTTGGTAGTCTGTAAGTTGACGAAGCCATAGTTTGTCCATCCAAAGAATGCACACACAACAGAAACAAATAAAGCATATCCTAGTCCAATATTCATATTGTACCTCCTCTCTAGGATTTTCCTTTATTCCTGCCCTCTCTTTTTGTTTTCCCAACCTCCTCTACTATTCAATTCAGCAGGCAGTCCCACCATGCCTACTTCTTGATATAATCCGCAAATCGTTTTGTAATGCTCATCGGATTGGTAATCGCCGTGCCCACGACAATCACATCCGCGCCGCATTCAAACGCCTTTTTCGCTTCTTCGCGCGTCCAGATCCGACCTTCAGCATTGATGAAAATATTTGGGAATTCTCTGCGGACCTGCTCGATCAGATCAAAATCCGCGCCCAGTGCATAGCGATCCAGACTGTCCTCGGTATACCCGGACAACGTCGTCGAGATGATATCCGCACCGGCTTCCACACTGCGGCGGGCGTCGTTGATCGTGGCGATATCCGCCATGACGACCTGATCCGGATACTTTTCCTTAATCTCGCGGATCAGCTCATAGGCTTTGCGTCCGTTGCAGTTATTGCGGTCGGTGCCGTCCACCGCGATGATGTCGCTGCCGATCTCCCGCAGGACTTCGACTTCCTTCATCGTTGGAGTGATATACACGTCGCAGCCTTCCGTGACGACTTTCCAGATTCCGATCATGACTTTATCCGGGAAAGCTTCTTTGATCATCCGCACATTCTCCGGCCGATTCGCCCGGAAACCCGCACAGCCGCCGATCGCGGCAGCCTTCGCCATTCTTGTCATTTCCTCTGGCGGATTGAACGGATTTTCTTCCTCGTTGGCTTGACAGGAAACGATCAGTTTTCCTCGAATCTGTTGAAAAATTTCCTCTTTATTCATAACTGCTCCTCTCTCTTTTCGTGTCCGCAAAGGTACACCTTTATAAAACTTATGCAAGAGAGCGCGGAACAGAACTAAAACAGGTAAAATTTAAATTATTTATTCACCAACTTCTTCCACCGAGGGGGTATTTTATTTAGTTCCGATTTGAAAACGCTTGCGTTCTGAAATGATGATGTTATAATAAAACCATGAAAGCGCTTTTATAAAGGTGTACCTTTATAAACGGCAGACAATTTCAGCTATTCAAGGGAGGGGATAGCTGTTTTTGTCTTTCGTGCCAAACGTTTGTCAAGGAGGAATTAAAAACGTGAATTATGGCTATGCGCGAGTATCTTCTCGAAGTCAGAATCTGGATCGCCAGATTGAAGAATTAAAGGCTTTCGGCTTGACGGAATCGCAGCTTTATATTGATCAGCAGAGCGGCAAGGATTTTGACCGTCAGGCTTACCGTCAGTTAAAAGAAGTTCTGCGGCCGCAGGATTTATTAGTGATCAAAAGTATCGACCGGCTGGGCCGCAATTATCAGGCCATTCTGGAGGAATGGGCGGATTTGACCAAACGCCGGGACGTTCAGATTGTCGTGCTGGACATGCCGCTATTGGATACCCGCAGCCGCCCGGATAACCTCGTCGGCTGTTTCATCAGCGATCTGGTGCTCCAGATTCTCAGCTTTGTCGCGGAGAATGAGCGGATCAACATTAAGACCCGTCAGGCGGAAGGGATCCGGATCGCGAAGGAAAAGGGTAAGCACTTAGGCCGCCCCCGCTACATCCCGCCGGAAAACTTCAGCCTTGTGGCCGCCCGTTATCTGCGGCATGAATGCACGCTGCAGCAGGCTTTAGATCAGCTGCAAATCAAAAAAAGTACGTTTTATAAATACATCCGGAACCTCGATGCAGTATAATGAAGTTAACAAATGGATTGAACAGCGGACGCCGTTGTGAATCATAGAAAGAGGATTGTTATGAAATACAGAGAAAAAGGGAAAATCCCGGCGCGGACTTCCTTGCTGGGCTTCGGCTGCATGCGTTTCCCCGTCAACGAAGATGGAAAAATCAATCGCCCGGAAACGATGAAAATGCTCGACTACGCCTACGAACATGGCGTCAACTATATCGACACCGCCTATCCGTACCACAACTTTGAAAGCGAGGAAGTCGTCGGCCAGTGGGTCGCCACCAAACCCCGCGGCAGCTTCTACCTGGTCACGAAATCACCAACCTGGATGTGCAAGGACATCGCCGATTTCGATCGGATTTTAGAGGAACAGCTGACCAAGCTGCAGACCTCCTACATCGACTTTTATCTGCTTCACGCCTTAAGCCGCGAGCGGTGGGAGCACATCAAGGAAATGAATCTGCTTCCGCATCTGAAATCCGTGCTGGACAGCGGCAAGGTTCGCCGGATCGGCTTCTCGTTCCACGACGATTATGAGGTCTTTGAGGAAATCCTCAACGCTTACGACTGGGACTTCTGCCAGATTCAATTCAATTATATGGACACCGAGATTCAGGCGGGATTGCGCGGCTACGGGCTGGCAAAAGCCAAAAATATCCCGATGACGATCATGGAGCCGGTCAAGGGCGGCATGTTAGCGAACGTTCCGGAGGAAATCCAGGCGGAATTCCGGCGCGTCCATCCGGATTGGAGCGACGCTTCCTGGGCACTGCGCTGGGTCGGCGGCCACGACAACGTGCAGACCGTGCTTTCCGGCATGAGCACGATGGAGCAGGTCATCGACAACGTCAAGACGTTCAGCGAAATTGAACCGCTGAACACAGAAGAACAAGCGACCATCGAACAGGCTCGCCAGCTGTTCCAGGCCCGGATTCAGGTGCCGTGCACCGGCTGCCGCTATTGCATGCCATGTCCGTTCGGCCTGGACATTCCGAAAAACTTCCGGCTGTTAAATACCGCTCACGTCTACAATGTCCACGCGGCCCAAAAGGAAAGCTACGACGCGCTGGACGTCACCGCGAAAGCATCCCATTGTCAGAAATGCGGCGCATGCAAAACCAAGTGTCCGCAGCACATCGACATCCCGACGGAAATGGAAAAAGTCGTGCGGGAATTTGAAAAATAAGCTCAGCGTTAAGGCGGAGGCGTTCCGGATTCTATCCCGGATCAAGTCCGCCTTTTTCTTTTACCCGGAGTGCGTTATAATGAGAAAGGAAAAACAAGAAAGAGGAAAATACCATGAGTCTTTTAGGGATCTCTCTCTACCCGCATCTGCAGTCAGAAGCGGTGATGAAACAACAATTAAACCTGGCCGTTACGCTCGGTTACAGCCAGGTCTATACAACCGTCCAATCGCCCCAGGCCTGGAACGGACCGACACAGTTAAAGCCGCCGTTTCAATGGCTGATCGGTGAATGCCGGAAGCTGGGGCTGACGCTGCATGTCGACATTAATCGACGCGTCATGGAACAGGTCGGCGCCCAACCGGACGATTTATCGCCATTTGTCCGTCTTGGCATCCGGATCATCCGTTTGGATTTCGGCTTTGAGGAAGATCACGAGCTGGTCGCGCAGATGACCTGTAACGAGGATGGCGTATTGATTGAAGACAACGCGTCGATGCAGGCGGAACCGATCAATCGGATCAAGGCGATCCAGCGCCATGGCAACCTTGAAAATTACATCGCCGTGCATAATTTTTTCCCGCATCCGGACACCGGCATGTCGTTTACCGACACGTTTAAAAACGCGAAGCTGTTTAAAGCCTGCGGCATCCGTACCGGGGTATTCATCAACTCGCTGGACGCCGACAACCTGTTATTCCGGTATGGCCGCGGGTTATGCACGGTGGAAAATCACCGCTACAAACCGGCTTATTTAAGTGTTGGGGAACTGACGGCAACCGGGATGTTCGATTACATCTTTTTCGGCGATGGCAATCCTTCCCGCACCGAAATGGAACAGGTTCAGGAAATCGTACATCATCATTGCGTTTCCGTTCCAGTCTACTTTAATTCCCGACTGGATGATGAGCTGCGTCAGAAGCTCTTGAACGTGGTTCTGAAATCCCGCAGCGATCAGCCGGAATTCATCCTGCGCGCCACGCAGACCCGCGGCTTGGGGCATGTCCCAGCTCATCCGGGATCGGATCGCGATAAACTGTGTATCACCCTCGATAACGAATTATCCGGCAAATATGAAGGCGAATTGCAGATTGCCTTAAAAAGCATGCCGGGCGTGGAATATGCCACGGTGATCGGACAGGTGGATATGTTAGCGGAAAATCTGATCTCGCTGATCCGTTATGGCAAGGTTGCCTTCCGGTTAGTGGAAGCAGAAAAGATCCAGAATGCGACTGTGGGTCAGGAACAGACGCATCAGGAGTAATTTCCCAGGCAATATGGAACAAGGCCCCGCTTTCCCTGTCGGACAGTTCCCGCGGATGGCGCTGACCTTCGCCTTTCACTCGCCAAGACTTCCGGTTTACGGATGCTTTAAAAACTACGCAAGCAGCTCTCAGGAACACTCTGAAGCTGCTTTTTTCTGTTCCTTGTTCATGAAATAGAGCAGAATAGACAAAGAAAAAGAATGCTTGAAATGACAGTGGATAACGCTGAGAAAGCAGCTAGAACACGAAAAAACCGCAATCCGGCAGGGACAGCTTGTCCTCCATACCGATTGCGGTTTATTAAATTTTTACAATGCGATGCGATAGCGCAGCCGCAGCCGTTCTTTGCCTGTCAGCGATTTCCGGTTGGCGTAAATCTGTTCGATCACAGAAATCAGGACGCGTTGTTCATGGGGCTGCAGCGACTCTTGAGCATAGATCAGCTTTTCAATCAACGCCTGCGCCCGCAGAATATCCGCTTCCGCGATCCCCGGCAGTTTCTGATTCAGCCTCCATGCGGTAAGCTCAGCTTTCCAGCCAGGCTGATAAGGAACTGCCAGAGCTTTCATCAAGCTGCCGATCAGCTTGTACAATATTTCATCCCGCGCCGAAGCGTCTTTCCAACGCCGCCGCCAGCGGCTTATCCGCAGCTGACGCCGGACTTCCAGCACGATCAGCAAGAACAGAACAAAATCGCACAAAAGCAGGATTGCTCCAAGAACACCGCTGACTGGCGAAAGCAGCGGCGTCTGGGGTTCGGTTGGTTGGGAAGCGAGATCGTCCAACAGCTCGCCCGGATCTTCCGAGTCCTTCAAGGCTGCCGTCATTTCAATATCCTGCGGTTGTTCCGCCATCTGCAGCAATGCAAATGTATCGTAATAACAGCCGGGAGTTACATCGACAGGAATCCAACCCAAGCCATCCAGATACACCTCGCACCAGGCATGGCTGTCCTGAGCGGTCAGCTCTGCGATCCCCCCGGCGCTGATCTGTTCTCTGGTCAGCCGGTAGCCTTCCGCGTAACGGGCTGGAATTCCCATAACACGAAAAGCCATGACGGCCGCAGAGGCGTACTGCACTGCATTGCCGGTTCGGCTCTCGCTTAAAAACCAGCGGACCGGATCCGCTGACTGCGGCGTTTGCGGCGGTGTTTCGGCATATTGAACCTGCTTTTCCAGAATATCCCGAATTCGCGTCACAGCCTCATAAATTCCCGGAGAGCTCATCGGTTCCTTGAGAAACAAAGTGCGGATCAGCGACTCAGTTTCCGCATCGACATCCAGATAATTCTGATAGACAAAACTACGGTAGACGGCTTCAGCCTGAATGTATTGACGCTGCGCATCCGTTTGAGGTGCTTTTATCCAATCCGGGGCGTGAAGCAGTTCGCCCGGCTGATCGCCAGACCATTCGACAAACTCCCCATGCCGAAAACCCAACAGAGCGTTGGCATGATAGCCCATATCCAGCCAGCTGCGGACTGAACCTGTTATAGTGTCTGCTTCCACTGAATAAGGAAAGTAGGAATATTTCCGATTTGCGCCGTGATTGGCCACTTCTATCCGATTTGCCTGCAGCGGGGTATCCGGATCCAGCCTCAACGTTGCGGCTGACTGCGCCCCGACGGGGAAGTTCTCCATTTCCAGCCACTTTAACATGCCTTCATTGCTTCCGGCATAGGCCGCTTTCTTCAGCGCCAGCCACCGGCCCCCTTCATACCGGCCGCCAATATAGCCGCGCAGATAAAAGGTTTTCAGCTGCTCCGTCGTAACCGTCAGCGTCGCTCCTTCCCCGCTTAATAAACGATCCGCTTTCCAAACATCGCCCTGCGGCAGGGAATCCCCACCATAGCGCAGCGTATCCAGATTGGCAAAGAGATCCTTCCGCAGCCGCGTCATTTCCATTAATTCCTGATTCTTTCCGATGAATGTCAGAAGCAGCGCGCTGATCACGCCAAGCCAGAGCCAGCGTTTTCCCACAGACGCCGCGTTGACCCATTGAAGCCAGAGAGCTGCAATCCCCGCCAGCATCAGCACCATCGCCCAGGAAGACACACAGCGTAACCGCAGCCCGGGCATCATCAGAAGCAGAACGGTCAGTCCCATCCGGCCCGGATGGCTGCGCCATGTCCAGATCAGAATCGCAAATCCGCTCATCAAGACGGTGAAAAAGATCGAATAAGAGAAACGTGTTAACAAGGGATTAGCCAGAATATTCCGGGCGTCCTCCTCATAGACATTCCAGGCCTGAATCAGGCCATTCACGCACGCCACCAGTCCGGAAACCAGCCATGGCAAAAGAAGCAGCGTCAATCCCAGCCATGCCAGCCACAGGCTTCGGCAAAGCCGCAGCCGGCTGGTTTTCGTCAATCCCGCCTGCAATCCAAGCAGCGCGGCGCCAACCAGCCACGGACCCCAAAGGCCGCTGACTGGTCTTGCGCAGATCACAGCCAGCTGGGCGGCAAAACCGGCAAGCAGAAGAAAACCCGCGATAATCTCCATCGCGTAAACAATTTCTCTTTCGGTTTTCTTCCGACGCCCTTTTTCACTCATGCTCTCTCTCCTAAATCATCAACTGCACGGCTGCGTTGTCCAATGCGGACAGCGGCAGCTCAATCTGTTGGCAGCGCCCTTTTTCACTCATGTGGATCGTCTGTTGATCCGCTCTGACAGTAATCGCCGTCACGTCCAGCTGCGGATCCAGCGAATTCAGCATCCGCGGGAAATCCCCGGCCGTCACATAAATCATCTTATTGTATTGCTTCCAATCCCCCAGGCCCGCGAACAAGCGCAGGCCATTGCCCGGACTTGAAGGCAGACGCAGATGAATCCAGAATGCCGCCAGCTGAGCGCCGTCCTGAACTGAACGTACCGGTTTTGACGCCAGCTGATTTTCTGCCGCAAACACCGCCTGATGACCTACACCCTGTTCGATCAGCTTCTGACTGAACGATAACGCCAGTTCCACGACAGCGGAAAGCACTGTCGGCTCCTGATTTTCCAGACTGGCGTCCAACATCAAAATCGTATCGTAGTGACTTGTATCACTGGCTTCCTTGACGACCATCGTATCGAGCTTACTGGAAAGCTTCCAGTGGATTTGACGGATATCGTCCTGCGGTTGATAATCGCGCAGATCGAACACCTCGCTGGGATCGCTGCCTTTGCGGTTTTCATAGACGGTTTCCCCTTCCAGAATCCCATGCGGCATCTTTGTGATCTTTAACTGGACCGGCACTGACTGCGGATAAACCGTCAGGCTCTGGCTGGACAGCGGAGGCAATCGGAAAGCGCACAGACCGAACAGATCGCTGACCCACAGCGCCTGACAGCTCATTGAATATTCGCCGCAGCAATCCGGAATCCACTCGACCGCGGCCTCCCGTTTCTTATCCAGCGCAAAAACCGCGGATTGTTCTTGAATTTGTCCAATCAGATGATTTTCAACCGTCAGCTGAACATGCAGCTGGCCGGCGGCCAACAGGGGAAAACGATTGACGATTATGCGATAGAACGTTTTTTCTCCCCGCAAAATGCTGCCATCCAGACAGACCTCAAAGCGCATCCGTTTGACATCCAGAAATAACAAGATCGCCAGGACCGCCGGTAAACTCAGTCCCAGAAGCAGGATCAGAAACACAAGCCGGCTGCTGAAAAACCACGTCAGAAGCAGACAGGTCATTAAGAAAACGACGTAAGCACGCCGGCTTTTCTTCATGCCCGGGCGCCTCCCGGTTTCTGCGGCGGCGCAATTTCATCCAGGACCGCATTCATCAAAGCCTTCGGCATAATTCCTTCTACCCTGGCCTGCGGACGTAAAATCAGACGATGCGCACAGACGTCGTTAAACACAGCGCGGACATCCTGCGGCAGCGCATAATTGCGGTCCATTAATACCGCATGGGCTTTGGTCATCTGCGTCAGCGCCAAAACACCGCGCGGACTCACGCCCAGCTCAATCGCCGGCAGCTCGCGCGTCCGTTCGCACAGGCGGATCAGATAATGCAGCACATCGTCATGAATCCGAACGGAAGTCAGATAATTCTGCACCTCGCGGATATTCTAGCGGGATGCGATTTTCTGGATCTCATCGAGCGGGTTCACATAACGGCGGGCTTTGAGAATCCGCACCTGATCCTCCGTTGCCGGATAACCGATCGAAAGCCGTACCATGAAACGGTCCATCTGCGATTCCGGCAGCGGCTGCGTGCCGGTCGTTCCCAACGGATTCTGCGTTGCGATGCAGATAAACGGATCAGGCAGCCGATGCGTCGCACCATCAACGGTGACGCGATGTTCCTCCATGGCTTCCAACAGCGCGGATTGTGTCTTCGGCGACGTCCGGTTGATTTCGTCTGCTAACAAAAGGTTGCAGGCAGCCGCGCCTTCACGGTATTCAAATTGATTCGTCTGGCGGTTGAACATGCTGAAACCAGTGATATCGGAGGGCAGCGTGTCCGGCGTAAACTGAACTCGTTGATAATCCAGCCCCAGCGCTTTGGAAAAAGCCAGGGCCAGCGTTGTTTTTCCCACGCCCGGGCAATCTTCCAACAGGATATGGCCGCCGGCATAGATCGTCATCAGCACCTTGCGGATGATTTCATCTTTCCCGGTAAACGCTTTGGAAACTTCGCGGATAATTTGTTCCGATTGTTCAATAATCATGACTGTCCCTCCTGTGTCTGCGGTATTGCCTCTGATGGCGGCGTTGCTTCAATCGACGGCGGGATGACCGCCGGGTCATTGTTCTCTATTGCTTTGGGCGGAATCGAATCCGGTGCGGCCGTTGATTCCGGAATGGGCGCTGTTACCTCAGGAGTCGGAATTGCCGGATCCCATTCTGGCGCAGATTCTATTTCCGGAGAAGGTTCGGGACTGAGGGACGCCGCGGGCTCCATCAAAGAGGTCGCAGACCGTTGTCCCCCAAACAGCTGCCAGGCTCGCCGCTCGCCCTCATCCAGTTCCCCGGCAGTCATTTCATCCGGACTTCCATAGCCCATTAATTGTGTTTTCCACTGGTCGACATACGTTTGCGTCCAGGCTGGATCGGTCAATGTGACATGGAAATCTTCCGGCAGCGCGTCGCCGAAATAAAATGGCATTGCGTAGCTCGGCACGACCAGCGTCGGCGGCTGCGGATTGTGAAAAATCACTTCGCTCAACTGAGTGCATCCATAGAAAACTTCAGTTCCCAACGCCGTCAGACTGGCGGGCAGATCAATGGTTTTCAACGCCGTATTGGCAAAAGCCGCTGTGCTGATCATGTCGATCGCGCTGTCCTGTGCAAATTCAACTGTCGCCAGCGAGACGCATCCTTCAAATGCAGAATCTTCTATCTGCGTCAGAGAGCTGCCGGTAAAGCGGACAGCTTCCAGATTCACACAATTCGAAAAGGAACGGATTCCAATATACTCCAGACCTTCCGGCAAGATGAACGTTCCGGAGTACCCTGAATTTTCAAACGCGGAATCCATGATCCAGGTCAGTTCTTCTCCATTTGTTAAGGTAAACGGATTGGCGCAGTCTTTAAACGCCGCCTCGTCGATCCCCCGCGTATGCGGAAGCAGCGGAATTTCGCCTGCCGCATTCCAGGTAGACTGCAGAACTGCCAGTGCCTGGGGATCCAGATCTTCGCCCCAGCCATACAACAAGCCCGTCTCCCCGACCTGTTCCAGAGAATAATGATGATTTGCGTAATGGAAACTATAGGGATATTCATAGTTGAAATAGGTATCTTCCGGCGCGAACCCCGGTATTGAAGGCTGATAGTCATTGACAAATTCCGCATGACCGGCATTGAATGCTGCAAAATGCAGTTTGGGTGCGCCTTCCAGCGCCTGATCCTGCACGGTGATTGCGGTCGGATTCAAGCTGACCAGTCCTTCCAGCTTAAGACAGTCGGCAAAAGCATGCCTGCCGATCGCTTCCACGCTTTCCGGAATCTCCGCTGCAAACAGCGCAGCGTTGCCGGCAAAGGCCCGGCTGCCAATTCGGGTAATTCCCTGCGGCCAGTCCCCGGCGCTTAAGAATGTCGGACACTTTTCCGCGCTTAACAGAATCCGTTCCTGGTCCAGCGTCAGAATTTCAAAGTTGCCTTCCGCTTTGACGCTCAGCTCTGCGGCGGTCCGCAGCATCTGCGGCTGCTTCTCCAGCAGTGCTGCCCAGCGGCTGCGATAGCTCTCCGCCTGAGCTTCGCTGACCCAGGCGCTGACCGCGGTCAGATCCGTAAAGCTGTCCGGCTGAATTTCCGGCGCTTCGCCCAGACATACGATCTGCGGAATATTCGCGGTTATACTCGCGGAATCCAACTGGCTTACACTTGCGGGCAGCAGAAGCAGTTCCACGTTTTCCAGATTTTCCAAGGCGCCTGGCAGAATTTCAACGACGCCCTCAGGAATTCTTACAATCCCCTCAGCGCTGGCAAGCATGCTTAACAGCTGCGTACCGTCTTCCGAAAGCAGCGCTTCACCTTCAACCCGATACCGAATCGCCTGGCCATCGTCGCGGACCAGCTGATTATCGGCAAGCTGACTGCCCCAGCGGGACAAATACCGCCACTCCGTTCCCGAAGGCACTACAATTTCCGCGCCGTGAAGCTGGCTCAGATCCATTTCCACCGGCTGATCAGAGGTCAGAATCAGCCGCTGAATATGATTTCCCGTCGTAAGTTCTACCGCCTCGACTTGCTCGTCCAGCGTTATTTCCGTGCGGGATAACGGGATCTGAAGCAGGCGGGTTTTCGCTTTGTTGTAAAGCAGACCATCTTCTGAACTCAGATACGGATTTCCCGCATCCACGCTCCAGGCAAAGCGCGGCGTCAGTTTCTGATTGCTGATTTTATACACGGACTTCGGCAATGAAACCGTATCGACGGAAGCCGAAAGATCAACCCACTGCACGCCTTCTGACACGCTCAGCTGTTCTGCCGGTTGGACAAGTCCGGTCAGCGTTTGCACATATTCCAAATAGGCAAAAGAATTTTCATCAAAATCCTGCTGCCAAGATATTTCCTGATTGGCGTCCAACTCTGCCAGCGGCAGCGGAACAAGCACCTGCCGGCCGGCATGATCCGGGACAAACAACGGATTGACCGCAGTTTTCCCATCCAGCGACCAGCCTAAGAATAAGGTCTTCAGCGGGCCTTCCTGCGGCAGCATGGAGTGATAATAATGAATCAGATTGATCTTCTGGCCCGGACTGTAGGTAGTCAGATAATCGCCCGCCTGCCAGTTTTGAACAAAAATCTTATAGGACTGGATCGTATAGTCGACCGTGATCGTCTGCCAGGGACTTTGCGGATTCCGCCGGATCCGGAACGCTACTGTAAAGTCCTCAAGCGCGACCGGCGGATAATCGCCAATTTCAAAATTTTCGCCATAAGCTTCAATCCGGTAGATCTCGCCGCCCTCAAAAATATAAAAATTCGCAGCACATAACAATTTCCAGTCGTCCAATACCGCGCCATAATAAATCAGGCTGAGATCTCCTTCATAGACGTTGACTTCGAGTTTCTGATCGCTTCCCTGCGAAATTCCCTCTTCCGGAAACGGCTTTGTACCCCAGAGTTCAAAGATGTCCGGCGGCAGCTCAGGCACCGGATCGGGATCGACAACCGGCTCAGGTTCCGGTTTATGGTCAGGCACACTTCCGCCTTGATGACCGCCATCGGGCTTAACGATTACATGCTCGCTGTCCGGATCGATCACAATCTGCGCGCCTTGCCCTTCCCCGCCGATGACCAGCTGATGAGCGTCGTTCGCTTCCGTTTTCTGCAGCGTATCGGCAACCCCGGGATTCTGTTTTGGTTTCTGCGTATTCTCAGCGTCCGGATCCTGCTTTAAAAGATCGTTATCATTTTCACCGCCTGCCTGTGTGCCAAGCTGTTCCTGATCGGAGAACTGAATTGGGTTCTCCTGAAATTGTTCGTTCAGCGAAATCCGGGAAGGATCAAACAGGCTGCCGGCCTGATAGATTTTCCACAGTGCCAAACCGGCGATGATCCCCGCCGCGATGCCGACAACCGTCAGCCCGATTCGCAATCTTATTTGTTTTTTATCGTTCATAGGTAATCCCTCGTTTTCAGCGCATCAGCCAGTGTTTTCTGCATTTCTTCAAAATTGATCGGCTTGGAAAAATGTCCATTCATCCCGGCTTCCAGCGAAGCGCGCTGATCCTCGACAAAAGCGTCGGCGGAAAGAGCGTAAATCAAAATCTGGCGGGCATCCTCGCGGGGTAAAGCGCGGATGGTCCGGGCCGCCGTTCTTCCATCCATCACCGGCATCTGGATATCCATTAAAATTGCGTCGTACGTATGCGGTTCATGACTTTCAAACATCGCGACCGCCTGCGCGCCGTCCCGGGCAATATCCAGCGATGCTCCTGCCATTTCAAGCATGCTTTCGGCAATTTCCGCATTGATTTCATTATCTTCAGCCATCAGGAAGTGCCGCCCCTGCAGCGAGGTGGTTCCGGAAGCGGCTGCCGGCGATGGCACACGTCTGGTTTTCACGGTCTGATCCGCGGCGATCGGCAGGTTCAGCAGGACTGTAAAATCCGTACCCTGTCCCGGCGTCGTATCAACGACAATTTCGCCGCCCATCAGCTGTACAAGCTGATCAGTAATCGCCATCCCCAGACCCGAGCCGCCGTATTTTTTCGTAACTTCCGTGCTTTCCTGTTCAAATGGATGAAACAGATGGCTGATAAACTCCGGATCCATGCCGATTCCCGTATCATGGACGCGAATTAAAAGATCCAGCCGGCCGTTTAAGCGCTGCATCTGACGGAAGGTTACGCGGATTTCCCCCTGCTCGGTAAATTTTACGGCATTGGAGATAAAATTGATTACCACCTGCGAAATTCGCAGTTCATCGCCGATTAAATTATGCACGTCAAAATCCAGCAACTCGACAATAAACTGCACGCCTTTGTTCTCCACATTTTTCTGAAACAGACTGCGCAGCTTTTCCGCTAAATCCTGAATGTCGAATTCTTTTTCTTCCAGCTCGATCCGCCCGGCTTCAATGCGCGACATGTCGAGAATATCGTTGATCAGTGAAAGCATATACTGAACTAATTCTTCTGCTTTGTGCAGATAAACGATGGCCGGCGCGTTTTCGTCGAGCGCATGGTGAGCCAGCGTCAGCATGCCGACAATGCCGTTCATCGGCGTGCGGATTTCATGACTCATCTTGGACAGGAACGTCGTTTTCGACTGGCTGGCGGCCTCGGCTTCTTCCAGCTGAACTTCCAATGCCCGCATCGTTTCATGATTTTCCGTCCAGTCTTCAAACAGAAAGATGTCAGCCGTCTGATCCTCGCTGCGCTGTACCGTCAACCGCAGCCACCGATTGGAATTTACTGTCTGAAATTGCTGATGGAGCAGCGCAGTCCCGTCCCAATTCTGGTAACGTTTTAAAAAAGCCCGGCTTTCCGCAGGATCGCCAATGTCCATCAGCTTTCGAATATCGCTCTTCAGCTCTGAAAATGAAAGTCCCGTAAGCGCGCTGAGACCGCTGGACGCCGCCAGCGGCATCTTGTCGCTTAAACGCAGCGTCAGCAGCGCCGCTTTCGTTTGTTTTAAAAGCAGAGCGTCGCCCTGATTCCGGGCTGAGGTTTCGATCTTGTCCTGCTTTTGCTTCGCCTGTAAGCGCTGCCATACAGACAACAGAAAAAGTGCGGCCAGCAGCTCCGCAAGAAAAAATAATCCCAGCATCAAGGCTGGCTCAAGCTTTGTCAAAAGCGTCCCCATCGTCATCTTACCCTCTTTCGGCAAGTAAATTGTTATCGTTTTCATTTTAACATCATTCCTTAAAGAAGTATAGAAAAGCAACTAATTTGGTCAAGATTCAACCCGTTTTGGACAATTCTTATTCTCCTGACCGTTGTTTGAACTCCAATCCCGGGCAAACAGGCCCTGATGTTCCCCCTTTAAAGCACCGATCAGATCCTGATTATGCGTAACGGCGACATCGTGGAATGTGGAAATCATCAGGAACTGTTTGCGTTAAACAAATTCTATACTTCGGGGCAACAGTCCATACGCAGCGGCTTGAAAGAACGGCCAGGCAGCTCCGGTTCCAGCCTGACCGCTTTGCGGCTTTCTACCGAATTGGAAAACTCCGGGAAGATTGGGGACTGGATCTGGCCGACACTGATACGTTAAGCCTGTTGAACTGTCTGTTCATTTTAAAGGATCAGCGGAACAACGACCCTGACATGTAACACCGGTTTCCCACACAGAGCTGTAATGTTTAACGCTCGTCTCTCTTTTCTCACCCAATAAAAAAAACCGGTTCCTTCACCCAGAAATCGGTTTTTCTTTATGCTTCTTAAACTTGTTCGTCAGCTGCGGATTGAACTTCCGTTTGTAACGCTACTTCAGTGTCTTCCAGGACGAACGGCATTTCTTCACGCGGCAGATAGAAACTGTAAATGGAATCTTTCAATGCCATCCAGTCGGTCATCTTCATCGTCCAGATTTCATCCTCCGGCTCGACGATCCCCTTACTGATCAAAGCAGCCAGCTCCGCGTCAGAGAAACTGCCATCTTTCTTTCCATCTTTTCTGCGCACATACCAGCGATTATTCGTTTCCATGATTATCCTCGCTTTCCTGATCTGCGCCTTGGCCCCCATCCTCCGGAGTCGGCGTCGGCTCTGATGATTCTGACGGTGACGGAAGCACCGTTGGTGTTGGCGTTGGGGTTGGCGTTGGCGTCGGGGTCGGCGCGATATAATTGTAATTGGTAACGGATTCCACCGAATTCTCATACAGCGTGCTGTTGGATCCGGCGATGATCGTGATCGTTACCTGTCTGCCATCCTCAAAGGAACTGTTGGGCAGCGTAACCGAGTTCCCGCTGACTTTCTCATGATAGCCGTTTTGATTGGTAACGCTGACTTCATAGTAATCGGCATTCTCCACCGCATCCCAGCTGATTCGGACATTGTTGGCGTCCTGACTGATCTTGACGTTAGCGACGGAAGCAAGCGTCTGCGACGGCGTAGCGGTCGGAGCGAAATAATTGAAAACCTGCGTTGCCGCTTCCGACGGCTTGAAACCATCCTGCCGCGAATACGCGACGATGCTGAAAGTCACCTGCTTGCCATCCTCGAACAAATTTCCATTTAAGGAAACGGAAGTTCCGTCGATCTTGGCCGAATATTCCTTTTTCAAAGCGGCGCTGACTTCATAGTAATCCGCGTTTTCCACTTTATCCCAGCTGATTTTGATCTGATCGCCAGTCTGACTGATCGTGATATTTTTAACCGCCTCCAGCTGTTTTTCTTCTTCGTGGTTATCGTTCATTTCGCTCTGACCGCGGCTGTTATCTCCGGATGCAACCAGACTGCCATTTTTCAGCAAACCGACGGAATGCTTGTCTCCCGCGGCAACCGCGATCACATCTTTCCATGCTTCAACTTCCAGCCGGCCGTATTCCTTATCGCCTTCGGCGCTCACCGTGCCATCGCTGCCAAGCAGCAGGACGTGCTCTGCGGAAGCAGCGGCCATCGTGATGTTCGACGGCGTCTTCGCCGGACAGACGCCGGTTTTGCCCGGGATGCAGTCAAGGCCTCCGGACTTGTTTATAATCAACAACGTATCGCCGCTGATCACGACATTCTGCACGTCGGTGAGGGAGGATACATCCGCGCTGCTGCCGGCGGTCAGAACTTTTCCTTCCCGGGTAATGCCGACGCTGATATCTCCGCCCGCGGCGATTTTCGCAACGTCCTTCCATTCAGAAACTTCACATTGTTTAGCGCTGTTGTCGCCAGTGCAGACAACAGTCCCGTCTTTTTTTAATCCCAGCGTGTGATTTTCACCTGCCGCAATGGCCGTGATCCCGCTCCATTCGCCGACTTCGGTCTGATGCTGCCGGGAACTGCCGGCCGCGACGACCATGCCGTTTTTCTTCAAGCCGACGCTGTGCCGTGCTCCCGCCTTGATGGAGGTGATGTTCGCCCAGCTGCCGACGTCAAGCTGACCTTCGTCGTTGCTGCCCTGGCCTTTCACCGTCCCGTCGGTATTCAGCACTAGCGTGAACTCCTCGCCCGCCGCAATCCGATTTTCCGCGGTCATGATGTTGGTGACGTTCTCCTTTTTTCCGCCACTCAAGCTGTTCAGCGCCAGAATCAGAAGCAGCACGCCTAATCCGATCCCCACAGCCGCGCCGATCAGTTGAGTCTGTTTCTTCTTTTTGACGCTGGCCGGTCCGGGTTTCGGCCGGGCTGTACCGGCGGCATGCGGCGATACCGGGGATTCTTTAACAACGTTCAGCGGTTTGGTCTTCTCCAGATCTTTCACAGCCGGAATGACGCGCGTCTGACCCAGCTTTTCCTGCGGCGGAATCGGCTCATTGATCAGCGGGGGGGCAGGCACTTCCTCCTCCGGCTTCTTCATAAATGGAATATCCAGTGTTTCATGCAGATCCTTTTCCGGAAGCTTCACCGCTTCGTTGCGGACCATCTCATCCAGACTGACATTGAAGCATTCCGCTAATAAGATCAGATGATCCACATCCGGAATCGCTCTTCCGTTCTCCCATGCCATATAATCCAGAACCGAAACCTGCGCTTTCTCGGCGACAGTCTGTTGTGAAAACCCGTTATATTTTCTTAGCTGTGTTAATTTTTCAGGCAGCTTATTCATGTCCAGCACTCCTTTCCTCTGTTGTGATATAAAAAGGGCCATAAAAATCCATTAATATCATCCCTGTTTTCACTCCGATTGTCAACCGCTGTGGACCGCAAAGTCCGTTTTTACCGGGGATTTCCTGTCAAATTTTTATTTTTTTCCACAAAAAAGCGCAAAAAAAAGCGACTTTGGAAAAGCCGCTTTCTTTATGCCTTTGACTTTCGCTCTTACAGTTCAGCGAAGTATTTGATTGTACGAACCATCTGGCTTGTGTAGCTGTTCTCGTTATCGTACCAGGAAACAACCTGAACCTGATAAGTATCGTCGTCAATCTTGGTAACCATGGTCTGTGTTGCATCGAACAGAGAACCATAAGTGATACCGATGATATCGCTGGAAACCAGTTCTTCTTCCGTATATCCGAAAGACGGGTTGGAAGCAGCCTTCATCGCAGCGTTGATGCCTTCTTTCGTAACATCTTTGCCCTTAACAACCGCAACCAGCAGCGTTGTGGAGCCTGTCGGAACCGGTACACGCTGAGCAGAGCCGATCAGCTTGCCGTTCAGTTCCGGGATAACCAGACCGATTGCTTTGGCAGCGCCGGTGCTGTTTGGAACGATGTTGATCGCAGCCGCGCGAGCACGACGCAGATCACCTTTACGCTGAGGGCCGTCCAGAGTCATCTGATCGCCTGTGTAAGCATGAACTGTCGTCATGATGCCGCTGACGATCGGAGCGTATTTGTTCAATGTGTTCGCCATTGGAGCTAAGCAGTTCGTGGTGCAGGAAGCCGCGGAAATTACGGTGTCTTCCTTTGTCAGAACGCCTTCGTTAACGCCGAAGACAACCGTCGGCAGATCGTTTCCGGCAGGAGCGGAAATGACGACTTTCTTCGCGCCGGCTTCGATATGAGCGGAAGCCTTTGCCTTCGATGTATAGAAGCCTGTGCATTCCAGAACGACGTCAACGCCCAGTTCTCCCCAAGGCAGTTCTTTCGCGTCAGCCTTCGCATAGATTTCGATTTCGTGTCCGTCGACAACGATCGAAGATTCCTTCGCTTCAACCGTATGTCCTGTGAAAGGGCCCTGAGCTGAATCATATTTCAACAGATGAGCTAACATTCTAGGGCTTGTCAGATCGTTGATGGCTACAACTTCATAACCTTCGGCTACAAACATCTGGCGGAAAGCAAGACGTCCGATGCGTCCAAAACCATTAATCGCAACTTTTACTGTCATTTTATAGACCTCCTTATGACACGACTTAATTATAGTGTTTAAGGCATAAAATGTCAATTGTGAATGACTTCACTTGACGGTTTTACAATTTTTTTTCATCGAGGTATTGATCCGCTGAATTCTGGCATACTGTAAAAGGAAAGGAGTCTTCTCCATGACCTTAATTCCTACGATTATTGAACAGTCCGCCCGCAGCGAACGGGCTTACGATCTGATCTCCTGTCTGTTGAAGGAGCGGATCATTTTATTGACCTCGCCGATTGACGACACGGTATCCGGCAGCCTGTGCGCGCAGCTGTTATACCTGGCCTCGCGTTCGTCTCAGGATATCCAGCTGTATATTAATTCCCCCGGCGGCAGCGTCAGCGCCGGGCTGGCGATTTACGATACGATGCGGCTGATCCGCTGCGACGTATCGACGATCTGCATGGGCATGGCTGCCAGTATGGCCGCCGTCCTGTTAGCCGGAGGAACCCGCGGCAAGCGCTATGCCCTGCCCAACAGTGAGATCATGATTCACCAGCCCCTGGGCGGCGTCCAGGGACAGGCCGCCGACGTCAAGATTGCCGCCGAGCATATCCTGCAGATCCGCCAGCGCTTAAATACACTGTTAGCCGGCGACACCGGCCGCAGTCTGCGGGAAATCAGCGAAGACAGCGACCGCGACCGCTACTTCAGCGCCGAAGAGGCAAAGAATTACGGTTTGATCGACGATCTGGTGCATAAACAAAAATAGCGCTGCGAAGATTGCACGAATTTCCAATCCCCGTTTCCCATCCACCGAGCTCTTAAATCGCCCGCAGGTTCTCTGCGGACGTTTTTTTTATGTTATGGCCGGTTCTTGCCGCTTCCTTCAATCCGACTGATTTCCGCCTGTTTTCCCATCGTTTGAATTCAAGGCGAGTGAAGTGAAACTTTGCCGCTCAAGACCGGTTTGCCCACCCTCAGTCTGCCCGTTTTTTTATCCGCCCCCTGCCGCTCCCGAAAATTCGCTGTCCGCGCTGACCCCGCGCTGGTTTTTGCCCCGGGGTTATGCTATCCTTATATTATTAAATGAGAATCAAACTCGCACGGATATCGAAAATGAGGCAAACCGATCATGGAAAAAAATACAGTTAAATTACGCGAAGCCTTTGAACAATTAGTGGACGCCGTCTTTCTTTGCCGGGATTGGCCGGCATTGAAGGAAGCGTTGAGCGAAGCGCTGATCTGCCGCGGGCTCTATCCGGACATGATTGCCGGCCGCGACGATCTGCTTTTGTCGTTAAACCGCTACTATAAACAGACCCTCCCGCCTGTGCAGATCCGCTGGATCAGTCTGGAAGTCCTGCGCGAACAGCCCCATCTCTGCGCCCTGTTCGCCGCCTTTGAGCTGGACTATCCCGACGGGAAGACCGCCTGTCTGCAGCTGCGGGCAACGTTGGAAGAACTACCCCGGCCCGTCTATGTGCGGCTGGACCTCGATCTGCCTGCCTCGCGGGTCTTCTCGCCGCAGCCGCAACTTTTCACTGCCCATCCGCGGCTGTTCACAATGGCGGAACCGGCGCTGCAGGCGGAGATGGCCGGTGTGTATCTGGAAGCCAACATGCCGTTGTTTTATATCAGTTCCCCGCTGCTGAAGCAACTCGGATTCACCTACGAAGAATTCTATGCTCATTGTCGGAATCAGCTTGATCTGATCCTGGTTCCCGACGATGTCGGAACGATGAAAACCCAATGTGAAGACGCGTTTCAGCATGGCGATGAATTTCAGATGCCTCTGCGGTTTGTGCGCAGGGACAGAACGGCTTTGTGGCGGCAATGTCAGGGCTACCGCTTTCTGACAGATCAGGGCCGCATTGCGATCCTGCTTCGATTTGCCGATATCCACGCTGTGAAAGAACGTCAGGCTGAATTGGAGACGCAGATTCGTCAGCTGCGCCAACGCAACGATGAGATGGCGATGTTAACGGACAATCTGCCGGGTGGAATCTGCCTGCTTCAGCTCGACGACGCGCAGACCCTGCTTTACGGCAACCGCCGGTTTTATCAGCTGCTTCAGACTTCGGAAGATGAAATCCGTCAGCGTTATCAAAACGAATGGATCCGGATGGTTCATCCCGATGACCGAAACGCCGTTTTAGCCCAGATCAAAGAAGCCTTCACCGCCGGCTTGCCCGGCTTGCACTATCAGCTGCGGGTTCCGACAAAAACCGGCATTTTATTTCTGATGGTCTATGCTTCTTTCGCGCTGACCGGCAGCGTCCAGACGATCAACTGCGTTGTGCTCGACATCACCGAGGGCAAGCAGCGGGAAATGAATATCGCGATCAACGAGCAGAGGATGACGAAAGCTCTTGAACAGGTCGGCTGCGTGCTGTTTGATTATGACTTTAAAACCAATCAGATTCTCGGTACGCCGCAAGCCTGCGCCCGCTACAATTTTCCAGACACCGCCGTCAATCCGGAATATTTTATCGACCGCGGACTGATCCTGCCGCCCTTCGGGGAATCTTTCCTCGCGATGATTCACCGGCTGCGTCAGGGAGAGGAACGCGTAAGCTGCATTATTAAAAACCGCAATCAGGACAACATCGTGCACTGGTCGCAGCTAACGCTGGTCACGCTGCCCGACGAGTTTGGGCAGACGGAACAGGCCGTCGGCATCATTGAAGACATCACGCTGCAGAAAGATGCCGAACTGGCTTACGCCAAGGAGCAGCAGTACCGCAAGGCCATCGCGGCCGGCGCCTGTCTGATGATTGAGATCAATCTGTGCGACAATCTTGTGGAAAAAATCAGCGGCGACTGGGGCTTTTTGATCGACGACGCGCTGCGGACGCCTTACGATCAGTTCCAGCGCCGCATCGCCCGGCAGCAGATCCATCCCGACGACCGTCCGACGTTTCTTTCGACGTTCAGCCGGGACGCTTTGAAAGCCGCGTTTAATCAGGAACAGCGGGAAATCACGCTGCAATATCGCCGGTTGTCGGAAAAACGCCAGATGGTATGGGTGGAAACGACTGCGCATATCATTCAGGATCCGGCGACCCAGCATCTGAAGGTGTTGTTTTTTATCCGCGATATTGATAAAGAAAAGAAACATGAGCTGATCCTGCAATATCAATCCCAGCGGGATTCGCTGACCGGCTTATTGAACAAAGGCTCCTCTGAAGCTCAGATTCAGTCGGTGCTGGAAAACGATCCCCAGGCAATGCACGCGCTGTTGGTTCTGGATATCGACGAGTTTAAAAAAATTAACGATACCTTCGGCCATCTCTATGGTGATCAGGTGCTTTCCCGAATTGCCCGGCAGATCCGCGAGGTTTTCCGCGGCGATGATGTTTTGGGCCGGATCGGCGGCGATGAATTCGCGATTCTGATGAAAAACTGCAAGACGGAACAGATCGTACGGGAAAAAGCAGGACAGCTGTGTCAAAAGCTGGCGGCGTTGTTTGACGACAGCGTTTCCTGCAGCATCGGCGTTTCTTTCTATGCCAAGGACGGAACTTATTTCTATCAGCTCTACCAGAACGCAGACATCGCGCTCTATCAATCCAAACGTCAGGGCAAGAATCAGGTGCAGTTTTACCTGCCTTCGATGAAGCAGGAAAGCTGGACGGTCAACAGTACCGAAATCGACGAGCTGCGCACGGAAATGCCGGTGATCGCAGCAGCGCCGGGGCTGGAAGAACATCTGACCTCGCAGCTGCTTGAGGAATTAAACGACGTGATCTATGTCAGCGATCCAAAGACTTACGAATTGTTATTCATCAACCGGACGATCAAAGAAGATCTCAATATCATCGACGACTACATCGGCAAGAAATGTTATAAGGTGCTGCAGGGCCGCGATACGCCGTGTCCGTTCTGCACCAACGACAAGCTGAAATTCAACGAATATTATGTCTGGGAGCATACCAACGAGCTGATGAACCGGGATTTCATCGTCAAAGATAAATTGATCCAGTGGCAGGGCCGGACTGCGCGGATGGAATTTGCGATGGATATCGCTGAACACAATCATTTAAGCAAGGAACTGTCATTGCAGCTGGAGCGCGGCAACGCGCTGCTTGAACATGTGCGCCAGATCGTCGACGCGGATTCCGTCAGTCTGGCGATAGAGGAAAGCCTGACCGGTATCGGCCGCTATTACGCGGCGGAGCGGGTCGTGCTCAGCTTTTTGCAGGAAACGCCTCCGGTTTACGAGTGGATGAAGACGCCGCTGCCTTCGTTCAAGGAAGTCTGGAACAATCTGGCGGAAGTGCTGCTGGAACCGGGGTACACCTATTTTCATGCGCACGACGCCTATGTCTTAGTGGATATCGACGCCTTGAAGAGTCAGAACGCCGAACTGGTGCGCACGTTTTTACGGCTGGGTGTGCGGTCGCTGCTTGCGGTGCCGCTGCTTTCCCAGGAGAAGATTATCGGCTGCTGCGCCATCGTCAATCCGTCGGCGCAGGGACAGGATTTAAGCTTTGCGGAATCGCTGATCGCCTTTTTGGTCAGTGAACTGCTTAAATATCAGGCGGTGGAACAGCTGCGGTTTATGAGCTATCACGATCCGCTGACGGGGCTGGGCAACCGCAACCGGTATGTCGAGCAGCTCCAGCATTGGCAGCGGCATCCCTTATCGCAGGCGGGCGTTCTGGTCTGCGACGTCAACGGGCTGAAGCAGCTCAACGAGCTGTATGGGCATCACTATGGCGATCAGGTCCTGATCGAACTGGCGCGGATTCTGAATCTGCATGCCCGGCCGGAGCAGTTATTCCGCTTAGGCGGCGACGAATTCATTGCTGTCTACGAGAATATTTCGCACGCGGAATTCCAGCAGCGGCTGGCCCGGCTGAAAAACGCGTTTACGATCATTGTCAACGGCGTGTCAATGGGCAGCAGCTGGAGCGGGGACGAGCCGGACGTCAGCGCCTTAATGAATCATGCCGATCAGCTGATGTATATCGCCAAGCAGAATTATTATAAAACGACTTACAATCTGTCCAAGCATTACCGGCCGGAGACCTATCAACAGCTGATGGAGGCGCTCAAAGAAAACCGGTTCACCGTCTATATCCAGCCAAAAGCCGACTTGGAAAGCGGACGGATCCTGGGTGGGGAAGCCTTGATCCGCTATCTGCATCCGCAGATGGGTGTGATTCCGCCCGCGCGCTTTGTCCCGGTGCTGGAAAACGAACATCTGATTCGGGTCATTGATTTGTTTGTCCTCGACGAGGTCTGCCAGATGCAGCAGCGCCGGCAGCGGCAGAGCCGGAATGCCGCGGTGTTGTCGTTAAATTTCTCACGCCTGACCTTGTTGGAAGAAAACATGGCGCTGGAGGTGGAGAAAATTTTATCGCGCTATGATTTCGATCCTTCGTTAATTGAAATTGAAATCACTGAAACAGTCGGTGAAATTGAAAAGGAAACGCTGCGCACGGTCATTCAATCGTTGAAACGGTTGCATCTGCGAATTTCCCTGGATGATTTCGGGACAAAATACACCAATTTAAGCATGTTGACGGTTGCGGATTTCGACGTCCTGAAACTGGACCGCAGTCTGATTCAGGGACTGGTCGATTCCGCGCAGAATCAGATCATCGTTGCCAGCATTATTTCCATGTGTCATCAGCTGGGGGTCAGCGTCATCGCCGAAGGGGTCGAAACTGAAGCGCAGCGGGATAAACTGCGGCAGCTGGGATGCAGTCTGGGGCAAGGGTATTTCTATGGCAAGCCGATGCCGGTGGGTGATTTCCGCACGTTATTCAATAAGAATTGGGAATAATTTGATTTTCAGAGGTGAAAGAGAGGAATGGCCGATCTTTCTTACTCCGCATTCAAACCAGATAGAAAGAGAACGCCCTGCTTTCCAACCAAAACGTTCTCTTTTTTTCTATGCGATTTTCAGATTCATAAACTCCGGATTGACCAGCGTATTGCGCTGATCGCGGCCGCAAACCTGCACCCCTTTTTTAAATGTCGCGCGGCATTGGTGCAATGGGTCGACGATGATGAAGTCGGCCTGCTTTCCCACCTTGAGCGAACCCAGCCGGTCGTCGACGTTCAGGAACCGCGCAGCGTTCAGCGACGCCATGGCCACCGCTTCCGGCACTGGAATTTTCAGAGTGTCGATCAGGTTGAACACGTCCTGCAGAAGCAGCCGTCCGCTGCCGTAGATCGTGCCGTCCGGCAAATGAATTTTCCCGTTCGATTCCAGCGTTTCCGGGGTCTCACCGATCTGATACGTGCCCGGCGGCATGCCGGTCAGACTGTCGCTGTCAGTCATCATCAAAATCTTATCCCACGGTTTCATCTTCAGCAGAATTTCAATCATCTGCGGACAGACGTGGATGAAATCGCAGTTGATTTCATTGTATATCCGCGGATCCAGAAGAATCGCGCCGGTCACGCCAACTTCCCGATGATGTAATCCGCGCATCGCGTTGAAAGAATGCGTCGCCATCTGACAGCCGGCGTCAATCGCGGCCATCGTCTGATCATAGTCGGCCCCGGTATGCGCAATGCCGACCCGCACGCCTTTCTGATTTAAAACCGTGATGACCTCCATCGCTCCCGGCAGTTCCGGAGCCAGACCCAGACTGATTAAATCGCCGCCAGCGGCTTCATAAAACCGCAGGGCCTGATCAACCGAAGGCTTCTGGAAATACTGCACGGGCGTCCCGCCGTTATACTCCGGGTTGTAAAACGGCCCTTCCATATATAGGCCCAAAATTTCAGCCCCCTGCCGCTGATGGATTCTCGCCTCATGCAGCGCGCGGACGTTTTCCAGCATCACCGGGGAGGAAATGCAGGAAGGTACAAAGGCTGTCACTCCCGCCCACAACAGTGCATCGGCCATGTGGAGGATCTGCGTTTCATCGGTTGTTTTCGAGGCGTTCCAGCCCATAAAGCCATGCAGATGAGGATCGATCAAACCGGGTAAAAGCCAGTCGTCCTGGACCTCCTCTATCCGTGTGCCCACGGGTGTATCGCCGATCGCCGCAATTCGGCCTTCGTCGTCAATCGTCAGCCATCCGTCGACGACTTCAGTTTCCGTGACGATGTGATGACTGTGAATACTTTTCATAAATCATTCCACCTTCCTTTCTTGTAGTCTATGGAACAAGGTGGGACTTCAATGCTTTTTAATAGAAAAAATTTCTTTGCCTTCGTTTGTCAAGACCGCCGCATGTCCTGCGAGAAAGGAAGGATACAATCACCTCTGAAAACAAAAACATGGCGAGCCCTCGATAAGAGGATTCACCATGTTTGCCTGATGTTCTTTATTTCTCGTTGGAAGCGCTGTTTCCGGCAATGCGTCCGGAAACGATGATCTCCGTGATTGCGTTGCCGCCCAGACGATTTCCTGAATGGAAGCCGCCGGTAACTTCGCCTGCCGCATACAATCCCTTGATCGCTTCGCCGTTTTCATTCAGGACGCGGCGATCGGTATCGACCCTCAATCCGCCCATCGTGTGATGTGTAGAAGGAGCCAGGAAACGAACCCGGATCATGTCCAGCTTGTACGTATCCGGCAGATAATTGCCTTCGTCGTCCATTTCGACCTGACCGACAGTTCCGCGATACGAAAGCTTCTCCACGTCCAGCGTATCGGCAACGCCCATGACGTAGTTATCGTAATCCAGAATTGTCTGCCGCAGCGTTTCCGCGTCGCAGCCGATCAATTCCGCGGTTTCTTCCACCGTTCTGAAAATCATCCGGCCTTCAACATCTTCAGGAATGTTGTTGAAACCGCCGGTGCCGGCCGTTGTTCCCACATTGGAAATTTCAACGTAGATCCCCGGTACATATTTTAATCCCAGTTCCTTTGCTTTTGCTTCGCTCATTCCGTTTTCAAAGCCGCCTTCTGACAGAACGTCGCGTTCCGCGGATTCATCGACATACCGCTTGCCCGTTTCCGGATTGACGTAAATGACATTCTCGCCGGCGCCGCCAGCCAGATTTCCATTATCAACCCAGCCTAACGGCATCATCTGTGTCCAGCCTTCACCGATTGTCGCTGCACCAACAGCCTGACCCATCGTCGTGCCGTCGCCCTTCAGACTCGAACGATTGGTTGTCCCGATATTGTTGGCAATGAATTCATCTTTCCAGTAATCATTTGTCTTCTGGACCATCTCAATATTCGCGCCATAGCCGCCGGTCGCCAGAATGACGCCCTTGTTGGCCATGACTGTGACCGGAGTTCCGTCAAACTGCGTCGCCTTCACGCCGGTAACGCGCCCGGATTCATCCGTGATCAATTCGTTCGCCGTCGTGCGGGTCATAATTTTATTCGCTTCGTTCGCTTTTAAAACCGTATTGGCCGGGACCGCGAAATATCCGCCCCACTTGCCTTCATAGAATTCGCCGTCAACCGTGCCGCCATTGACTGCGTTTTCACGCTGCCACAAGCATCCGATTAACGTAAAGGCACGGCTTTGATCAATCGAAGCTCCCTGAGCTTCCAGCCAGTCTTTAATTTCCTGACCACCTTCGACAAACTGACGCACCAGCTTTTCATCGCCGTAAATCCATTCCGTATTCTCCCGGTTAGGACGCAAGCCGCCATAATATGTCTGGAAGATATGCAGGTTGATCGTGGAGAACAACGTCAGCTTTGTTTCATGGACGCCCGCATCCAGCTGCGGCTGGGCCCAATCCAGATAAGCCCGGATTTCTTCTTTCAGCGCTTTCAGCGTCGGCAGGTATTCCTCATGGACGCCGCGCACCGCATTCAGCGCAATATCGCCCGCGACAAACGGATGTTCGTCGTCGATCGTTCCGTCAAACGGTTCTTCCGACCAGTTCAGAATCGTTTTCAGCGTGTCAATCCGTCCCGCGTCATTTTTAACTTTTTCGTAGGTTTCGCCATTGTATTCGCCGGTCGTCGCATCCGGATTGGCCGGATCCCAGACAACAGCGTCAAAGGTCGACTGATAAGCGCCGCCGGAAACTAACGTATTTCCGCCCATTTCCGCGTTCTTTTCCAATACCAGAACCGTGTCCCCGTTTTGGGCTGCCTGCGCGGCGGCCATCATGCCTGCTCCGCCGGCGCCGACGATGACGACGTCCCAGGTCCCTGTAATTTCTTCCTGCGCCGCATGTTCTACGGTGTTCTTCTTAAAGGCGTCCAGATCAGAAGCGCCCGCCGCTTCCGCCGCTGCGTTGACCGCGTTCTTCAAAGCGATGCTCGTAAAGGTCGCCCCGCTGACAACGTCAACCCCCGTGCCGTTGGCTGCCAGGATATCCTCAATCAAAATGGGATAAGCGACATCGCCGACATGCGCCGTTTCCTTCTGTTCTTGAATCTGAATGTCCGTAATTGCGTTTTCTGAGAAAGTCGCTTCAATCGACACTTCCCCGTTGTAGCCCTGTGCTGAAGCCGTATAGCTTCCAGCCGTGAATTTGAGTTCTGCTTTCTTCGTTTCTTCCTTCGTTTGCCCGCAGGCAGCGCAGGAAAGCACCATGAAAAGAGAAATCAAGATAAGGCCAAGTCTTTTCATATTTTCCTCCCTCGTCGATATTTTCACAATCGATCTGACCTTACTATAAACCCCGTGGTTACCACGGGGTCAAGATCCCAAATCCAGACTGCAGCTGAAATAATACCAGAGTTTGCCGTCTTCCTGAACCCGTGTGATCAGCCGACCGACCAGCTCCTTGCGGATGGGTTGATCGGTGCATTCCAGCAAAGAGGCCAGCGCCGTTTTCGGGATTTGCGTTAAGCTTTCACTGCGCGAAACAATCATTACCATTTTTCCGCTGCCGCAGCTGGTCTCGGCTTCCGCATACGGAAGTTCGTTTTGTCTGGCAAAATCGGTTCGGATCCCTAATCCGACACGCGGTTCCACGATATCAGAATCGGATGTCAGCTGCTTTGGATCGATCCGGAAGGCCAGATGCAGCAGTTCAGGAAACTGCATCCATTTTTCGATCATTTTCAAGACGTTCTGGCGGTCCAGGTTGGCGGGAGAAAACTCCAGGAAGCTCAGGCTGAACAGCTGCTGCACATTCAAATACAAGGGCTGCCCCTTCTGGTGGATCGCGCGCTGAATTAAATTCCGATAATAGATATTACGCTCAATCTGCCGTTCCAGCAATGCTTTTTGTTTTTGCAGCTGAAGCAGATTTTCCTGATAGCGCCCATCCTGATCCGCCAGACTTTCGGCCTCGTTTTCGGGATGGAATTGATTCAGACTCGCCCCCAGTCCCCGTTCATGTCTTAGATAGAAGACCTCGACCGCATTATCAATGGAAAATTCCCGGTAGCCGTTCGCCAGCACTTTCGCTGGTTTTAAAAGTCCAAGGTCGATATAATGCCGCAGCGTCTCCAGGGTAATCCCTGAAATAGCGCAAAACTTCTTGCTTGTGACCATATTTCTGCGGATGCTTCCCCGAAAGCACCGCCGTTCACCTGCCTTCTTTGTTGATTTCATGATGATCATTTCTATCTTAACATAGAATCACCCGCCGTTGTACTCCGGGCGTTTCTGGTTTCACTTCGCAGGTTGGCGAAGTCCAAGATTGGAATATAGAAGAATCCCTGAAAAGTTTGTAAACTGTAAAATAAAGGCATTACGTTAAGTTGTTTCGATGACTTAACCCAATGCCTTTGTTTTTACATTGTTCCTGATTTTTATAATGACTCTTAAAAATATCATTTGAATATTGTTTTATCCAATATCACCTCAATAAAAGGGAATACCATGACGATGGCAGTCATGATCAATAAAATACCGCAAGCTTTGATAAAATAGATGGAAAATAGAGTCGGTGTTCCATCTTTAACCGTGAGGAAATGCTGGTACTCCCAGACTTTCTCAGGATTTTTAAAAGCATATCCGCCATACCAGAAACAAAACGCAATGATCAATACCATAATCATCGGCAGGATCCTCCTTCGCTTCTTTCTGATTACGATCTCTGTCCACAAGACTTTTCAAACGCTGGATCGCCAGCATGCGCGGCATAACTCTTTTCTGCGAACTACTTCCTGTCCTGACAGAATCGCGAGATAACCCTTATCATTAAAACTTGGTACTTCATTCTTTTTTATGCGTATTCGTGCATAAACAACGGCTTGCCGCTCAGCGCGAACGCCTCCTTCGGCGAAGTCACCGCACTCCCATACAGCCGGTTGAACAGATCGTAATCGTTAATCCGCGCCATCGTGAAGCCATAGTCCTGCCATGTGAGGCCCTGAATAATCTTTTCCAGATGCTCGTCCTGCGTGGTATGCAGGATAATCTCCGGTTTCAGCTGCAGCGCCAGATTCAACAATTTGAACAACGCGACGCTGTTGAGATAAATACACTCGCGCACCTCGATGCCCTGCGCGGTCTGATATAATGACGCGTAGCCCTGAATCTGTTTGTTCTGATCATAGTAGGCGATCAGCTTGCCGCCCTCGGCATTGCACTCCTCCTGCAGATGATCGAAGTCTTCTTTCGTCCGCAGATAGAAACCATCGAAGCGCCGCACATACGCCGTATACACATCGAGCAGATCCTGCGACTGCACCTTGTAGGTCAGGCCCTCGTTGCTGCAAAGGGGAATCTGGGAGCGATGGATGGAATACCGCCGGCGATAATACACCATTTCAAAGCCAAACTGCGTATACATCGACGGATTGTAAGCCTGAATCAAGGTCACCAGCTCCCTGTGCTCCACCTCGTCCAGCACGTCGTTCATCAGCTCGTGCATGCAGCCCCGCTTGCGGTAAGACGGAATCGTCGCCACCCCTAAAATCATCGACGTTTCCAGAACATGCCCGGCTAACATTATAGAATGCGGAATCCGCATCAGCGTCGATACGATATTTCCCGACTCTTTCAGCACCAGCGTATTCTCCGGCTTGTACAGCGTGCGGAAGAAATAATCCGTATAACCACCGTCATCGCCGGCAAACACCTGCTTCCAGATGCCGTACACAATCTTTTTTTCCTGCGGCAGCGCCTTGCTGATCATAGCTGATTCTCCTTTCCGCAAATCCGGTACTTCTCGATCAAAAACTCCGGATGATACGCCAGTTTAGCCTGACGGATATTCTCATGGCCCATGTCGTCTTCACGGTTGACATACTCGGCTCCATCAAACTCATGCGCCAGCCATTCCTTCATGATCGCCTGGTATAATCCCCGGATCTCGTCGTCAGCTTTTTCGATGTTTTCCTGGCACATCCGCGCGCTTAACCAGGAACCGACCGCAAAGGCCTTCACTTTCCCGTCGATGCGGATCAGACCGCCGCGGTAAGGAATCTGCCCGAATAATTCCAGAATCCGGAAGACGCCGCGCCGTTCCGCCTGCAGAAATTCATCCGGATCCTCGGCATGCCACTGCCGCAGAAACGCTTCACATTCCTTCACATTGTCCGCGTTGAACGACTCATATTCCCAGCGTCCCGCATACTCCTTATAGAATGCGTTGAGATGATTGCGCTTCTTCTGCAGCTTCTTGCCTGCGAAGGTTTTCAACTTCTCGCACAAGTAGACATAGTCTGCGCTGTCGCGGTTTTCCTCCAGACAGGTGTTGGGAAACGTATCCGCAAACCACTGCGCCGCTTCCTTTGTGAAGCAGCTCAGCACAAACGGCAGCCGATAATGCTCAAAGATGCCTCTGGCTGCCAGAATTGCTTCCTTGAAATATTCCGGTCGGCATAAGGGCATGTAAATAAACAACGTGCCTTCGTGCACGCCCAAAAGAAGCAGCCAGTTTTCATTCTGGCACTTAAACAGCGGATAGGAATCGATCCACAGGATCATGTTGACCAAGTTGTGGTTGCTTTCTTCATACTGCGCCAGCGATAAATAGCGCTGGATCAGCGGATAATCGTCTACGGTAACGGGATCAAAGTCCCTTTGTATCTGACTGGCTTCCATCCTCATCCGTCCTTCTTTCAGTGTATTCCGCCTCAAAAACCTCAGGCTGAGCTACCCGCTGTTCAAACGGGCTGTCCTGAGTTTGTTCGTCAATCCAAATCGAATCCTGATTCTGATCCATCGACGACCACTGGTCGTTCATCGTCTTGGTCATCTTTCTGATCTTGAACATGCCAAAGACCCCCAAGACCGCCATGACTGCCAGCATCGCCAGAATAAACGGCCAGGCCATGCTGAGAAAGGCGATGATCAGCAGGATTGTAAAAATCATCGTTAGAAATCTCATGTTTATCACCGGTTTCATTATATCCTAATTGACCGCAAAAGAGAAAAGTTTTGCAACCCGAACCTCAAATTTAAGAATTTCTTCAGCTTCTCTGCGGATGACGGCGGCGGGCATGACGGACGCCAAGAATCCACAGGACAAGAAAGCCGGACGTCATAAAGCACAGCACCGCCAGTCCCACCTCGCCCCGCCGGCGGCTGTACTCCGTGACTGAATTGACAGAGCCGTGGGCGATCACCGGCTGAGATTGGGCGGCCTGCAGCTGGGCGGCATAGGTGTATTCCGGGTTGGAGATCGAAACCGAAGCCAGCCCTTCCTCAATCAACAAGCGCTGCACCAGCTCCCCATCCGCAAACAGCCATACCGGCAGCGGCGAGGTCTGGGCGACATGATCGTCAATTTCCAACGTCAGTGTTTCCGCCTGACTCACAATTTCGCAAGCCCGTGTTTTCCCGGCGTCTGTCAGCTCGACATCAAACAGGGAAATCGGCAGCGATTGTTCGTGGAGCACGACGGTAATCTGCCCCTGATCGCAGTTCCATTCTTCCGCGGTGTACGTTAAATTCCAGGATAAACCGGCCAGCTGGATTAATAAAAGAAAAAAAGCCAATGTCCTCACCTCCTTAGAAGTATGGAACATCCTGGCTTTTTTTATGCGGATTCTTCAGGATTCATTCTGGATTTCCGAAATTGGGGGAAGCTGCTCCGCGATCTCGTGGAGCTTGCCGAAGCGGTGCTTCATGCCGGATTTGGACATGGCAACCCCCGTCTGTTTTTCATATTCCGCGCTCAGTTCGTTCAGACTGGCCTCCGGGAACTGCACGCGCAGCTGGGCCACAGCTTTCAGCTTTTCATCGAGAAACCGCAGCCGGCCGGCTTTCTCGATCCGGGCGATATCCTCCAGCTGCTTCTTGGCTGCCGCCTGACTTTTCATTTCATTGGCAACCTCGCAGTTGTCCAGCCGCGTCAGGTTGTTGCGGAAATCGCGGTGGATGCGGATATCCTCAAACTTCATCAGCGCTTCATACGCGCCGGCGCAGCGCAGGAAATCAGCGATCTTATCGGCCGCTTTCAAATACACGACAAAGGCCGTGCGGCGGGCGATCACCTTGGCCGGCAGATCAAATTTATGCATCAGCTTCTGAATGAACAGCGCGTGAGCTTCGTCGTTGGTTACAATTTCGAGATGATAATTGGTCTTCTGCGGGGAATTGACTGAACCCATCGCCATGAACGCCCCGGCCAGATAAGCCCGTGCGCAGCATTCTTTCTGAACGAGCTTGCGGGTCGGGTGGTTCTGCAGCCCGTGATCGGTGAACAGGCCCAGATCGTTGAGAATCTCGGTCGTCTTGTTCAGCACCTGCAGCCGGTAGATGTTGTTTTTTTTCAGATTCATCTTCTTGATGACCGACAGATCGGTTTCCACGGCGTAATTTTCCTTCAGCAGCTTGAGGATTCGTTTTGCCGTCGCCGCGTTTTCCGTCTTGATCATCAACGACATGCCCTGAGCGTTGATCGTTAACGACGAACACAGCTGCACCAACGCGGAAAGCTCCGCCTTCTGGCAGCAGGGTTTCAGCTCATTCTGAGCGATTTCGGATTTGACTTCAGTGGTAAACGACATACTTACTCCTTTATTTTCGCTAACAGCTGCTGCATGCAGCGGCGGATCTTATCGGCGTCGTGGCGGACCAAATCGTCGCTGAAATCCAGCAGCGGCGCCGGGGTAACCTGATAGGGATGCTCTTGCTGCAGGATGCTGACAGGCTTTCCGCCTTCTAACGCATAGCGGTTCAGGACCGCATCCGGGATCGGATCCTGAGCGACCAGCACCTCGTCGATCTTCGCACCGTGACGGACCAGTGCGTCGACATGATCCTCCATTGTAAAATCGTCGGTTTCACCCGGCTGGCTCATCGCGTTGCACAAATACACGCCGTAAGCGTCCGACTGGCGGATCGCTTCGGCGATCTCCGGAATGATCAGATTCGGCAGGATACTGGTGAAGATGCTGCCGATGCCGTAAATGATCACATCCGCTTCGCGGATCGCCCGAACTGCCTTCTCGGAGGCCTTGACGGTTTCCTGATAAAACACCGTGTCGATCCGGTTATTGATATTGGGAATGTTGGACTCCCCGCGCACGATCGTGCCGTCGGCCATCCGGGCGAACAGCGTGATCACCTGAGTAGTAGCGGGAATGATATCGCCGCGCACATTGAGGATCTTGGAAAGAATTCCGATGCTTTCCAGAAAGCTGCCGCAGCTCTGCGTCAGGGCGGTCAGAATCAGATTGCCGAGGTTGTGGCCCATGACGCCCTGATCTTCCTGATCAGGATCCGGATCGCCTTCAAAGCGATACTCCATCAGATTTTTAAGCAAGGTTTCCGACTCCGCCAGCGCGATCAGCACCGCGCGGATATCGCCCATCGCGGGGATATGAAACTGACGCCGCAGCCGTCCGGTGCTGCCGCCGTCATCCGCCACGGTGACGATCGCCGAGATTTGAATATCCTGAATGAATTTAATGCCGCGCAGGATGACCGACTGGCCATGCCCGCCGCCGATAACGACGACCTTCAACGGGTTATTGTTCATCCAGCCCCCGCTTATCGCGATGTTCTTTATAGCAGTTATACTGGATCTTATAGTGATCATACAGGAAATTCGTGATCGCGACGGAGCGGTGCTGGCCGCCGGTACAGCCAATCGCTACGGTGAAGTGATTCTTGCCTTCCTTGACATATTCGGTAAACGCGTAATCGAGAAATTCCAGCAGCCGCTTGATAAATTCCCGGGTTTCCGGTTTGTCCATGACGTAATGGTAGACCTGCGGATCGTCGCCGGAGTAGGGACGCAGTTCGACTTCCCAATAGGGATTGGGGAGAAAGCGCACGTCGATCATCAGATCGGCATCCAGCGGGACGCCGTGCTTATAGCCAAACGAGATGAAGCTGATCGAAAAGACCGGCGCGCTGCTCAGTGAGAAATACTTCTCGATTTTCTGCTTCAGTTCCGACGCTTTTAAAAACGTCGTGTCGACGGAAAGAAACGCGGTGTCTTTGTAATTCTGAAACATCTGCCGCTCGACGCTGATCGCTTCCTCCAGCGTATTGCAGACGTTGGAGATCAGCAGCGGATGCGTGCGCCGCGTGGATTTGTAGCGGTGCAGCAGCACATCATTGGATGCGTCCAGAAACAGTACGCGCACATCCATATCCTCACCCTCAAAAGCATTCAGGAACTCCGGGAAATCCTTGGCCGACGTTGCCAGCGCCAGATAGGAATAGCGCGGATCGGTACTGCTTTCAATTAGATCCACCAACAGGCTTAACAGCTGAACGGGAAACTGGTCGATGCAGTGATAACCCATATCTTCCAAAACGCTGGTCGCGCTCGTCTTGCCTGCGCCGGACATTCCGCTGACCAGGATTACACGCTTTTTCTTCATCTCGATCACCTCTTGTTTTGTTAGCTGTATTTTACCACAGCCCCTGGCGGTTCTCAATCGGGAACATGCCGATTTTTATTCGGAGAACTTTCTTCTTCAGCTTCAGCGTTTAGTCCGGAAAAGATTCCTGAGGAGCGCATCTGTTTCACAAAAAAAGAGAAGTCAAAATCCGGCGGCTCCTTGTCAATAAGATGGCGGCGGCTTATCAAACCTTGTAGCCTTATCGCTTTCTTATCCCGAAACGCCCGGCCGACTTCCCGATCAGCTGATTTTAACCTTGCGGTGATGAATATAATAGGCATACGGATCTAACAGACTTCCCGCCTCATCCCTCAGAATCCGGGGCTGTCCCTCCGTCATCCGCCGGATCAATGTTTCCGCCGTATTTAACCGGATCGGGTCGCCGCCGGTCTGAATCACGAAAAAATAGATGCGTTTGATCTTCTTGTTTTTGACCGGCAAGGGTTTCGCAAGATCGAACAGCTTGGTCATCATCCGTCTTTTTTCCGAGGTAAACAGAATGATATTCAGCGTCTCATCCCATACCAGCCAGTCCAGATGCAGAAATTTCCGATACAATAAATAAGCCAGCCACTGCTGGTCAAGCTCTTCCAGATAAAAACTGATCAGCGTCTGCTTCAGTTCCTCCATACTGGAAAAACGGGCGTCCAGATAAACGTCCTCCCGGCTCAGCGGCGAGAACGGCGTTTCATATTTCAGCGACGGCTGAATCATATTCTGATACAGCGACTGGTAGTCATCGTTGTTGAGATAGTAGTCAATTTTTAAAACCGGGATGGAAGAGGACACGGAAACCGGCACGCTTTCGTCAAAGCAGATTAAGAAGTCCACGGTTTCCGAAGAAATGTCCGCCAGTTCCCGCTCTCTTAGAATATCCACGGATTTGACATAATAATGCAGCCGTTCCAGCAGCGCTTCCTTTAGCGCCTCCCCGACAAACACATTCGCGACCGGATACAGGGCCAGCCGCAGCTGCATCCGCTTATTCTCGATCTTCTTGATCTGACGATAGATGAACAGTGAAATCAGACATTGCGAGACCTCGCCGATATCGCAGTCGAACCAGTTCTGAATGATATCGTGAATGATGATCGCGATCTGACAGGAAACTGGCGTCTGCTTGGCAATCCGCACCAGCTCGGAGGTCGTGTTGTTTTCCGGGATTTTAAACGACATCCGCACGACGATCGGGATCAGAAAACGCAGAAATTCCATCTTCATCGCCTCCATCGCCGTGAGGTTTAAAATGTCTAAAGAGGCGAATTTTCTGCGGATTTTATCAAACAGGACGACTGCCAAATCATAAAAAGGCCCGAATCGGGTTTCTTCGATCGCCGTATCGGACAGGTCCAGATTGCATAAGAGAAACAACAGCTGAAAGCGCTGTTCCTGCGGCGGCAGTGGTTCTCCATAATACGCTGCCAGCTGCGAACCCAGATCATCCAACGGAAACAGCGGCCGGAATTGATCGAGCAGCTGCGCCTGTTCCTCAGAAAAGCTCACAAAATGACCGGCTTTCCGGCGTTTTTCCGACAACATGATCATGACGATCCATTTCCGGGTTTCCAGGTCGCTGATCCCCATTTCCCGCGTGCAGATCAAATCGGAAACCATTTTCGCGATCGCCTCGCGTTCCTCGCCTTCCATCTGATCCTTGTGATCGACGTCCAGAAACACGTCCATCATCTTTACCTTGTGGTTGTAGTAACAAATTGAATCCATGTAGCAGAATCGGTAGTTGATTTCGTTGCCTTCGATCTTCATCCCCCGGTAAGGGCGGCTGATCAGTTCCAGATTGTAATCGCCCAGCATTTTCCGGACTTCCTTCATCTCCCGGGAAATCGACTGTGGATTCAGCCACATCCGATCGGCGATCGTCTCCAGCTTGATATACTCCTCGCTGATCAGAAGCTGTTTCAAAATGGTGTTGATGCGCAGCTTGAAGTTCTCCTGAAGATCGTAGACATTGTAGAACCGGTAGCGGAACTGGTTTTTCAGCTCCCGGATCACCCGCGGATCCTGCGCCTGCAGAAGAAATCCCCGGTTCTTGCGCAGACAGATCTGAAGGTTATTCTTGCGGATGGTATCGTTGATCACCTGAATATCGTTATGGATTGTTTTCTCGGAGACGTTCATCTGTTCGCACAGCATCGAATAAGTCAGATATTGTCCCGTATGATTAAGAAATTCGTAGAGCAGGGACAGCTGCCGGTAATTTGCGTTCATGCCCAACATCCTTTGCTTTTCATGCCTGTTTCCTCCTCATTATAGCATTGCGCCGCTTTCTTTCAGGTCAGCAATCCTATGCCAAATTTTTCCTTTTGCCTTGGGAATTCCTGTCTTCTCAGCTTGAATCAACACAAAAAAGGAAGGGGACTTCCTTTTTTGCGAGCCGATCAGAAAATGCCGAAGAATGAGCCGGTGATCGCCATGACCAGAATCAGCGCGATCACGGTGATCGGCTTCCATTTGCGTTTGAGCAGGGCGACGATGCCGAACAACAATCCCAGTTCCAGCAAGCCCGGCATGATCTCGTCGAAGATTGTCTGGACGACCATCTCCGCGCCGCCGCCCATCGGGACAACCAGCGGAATCTGCACGGAAACCATCTGCGCCACCAGCGCGCCGACCATCATTAAGCCCATGATGCACGCCGACTGGGTGATCATGCCGATGATGCCGGAATGGAAGGCTTCGGTGATAACGTTAGTACCCAAGCCATAGCCGAGCTTGATCAGCGTCCATTTCAGCACCAGAAACAGACCGCCGTAAATCGCCACGAACAACACGACGCCTAATGGATTGCCCTGCGAGGCCAGCGCGATGCCGATGCCGCCGGAAATGACGCGGATGCAGTTGAAGAACAGGGAATCGCCGATCGCTGCCAGCGGTCCCATCAGGGACGTCTTGATGTTGGTAATCATCTGCGGCGAGACGGAATCCGGATTGGCCGCCCGCTCTTTTTCCAGCGCGTAGCTGACGCCCAGACACAGACCGGACATACTGGCATTGCAGTTAAAGAACTCGGTATTGCGCAGCATCGCTTCCCGGCGCAGGTCTTCCTTTCCGGCGTAGACTTCGTTAAGAATCGGGAACAGGCAGAAAGCATAGGTCTGGCCCATCATCTTCACCATGTTGAAGGTCGCCCAGAAATGACCGGAACGCCAGAACAGGTGTCTCAGGTTTTTCTTTTCTTCCGGTGTATACGTCTTTTTCATCCGAACAGGTCCTCCTTCCCTTCCTGATTTTCAGGCAGCTGCGCGATGATTTCATCCTTCATTTTCTTAATCTGGCTTTGGCGGGTGTAGTTCAGAATCGCTGCGGCGAGGGCAAAGATACTGACGCCGATGATCGGCAGATGGAGGAACTTGACGCAGGCGAAGCCGATGAAGAAGTAAATCCCCAGCTCTTTCGACCAGATCATCGAGGTCAGGATCGCGAAGCCGACGGCCACTAACATGCCGCCGGAGACGCTCAGCCCGTTCATGACGAAGGCTGGAAGCAGGTTGGTAACCGCCTGCAGATTTTCCACGCCCAGCACAGCGGCCAGGAAAACGACCATCGTTTTCGGCAGCGGACGGATGATAAACAGGCTTGCATAATGCAGCAGCGTATAAGATTTATCCTTGCCTTCGCGGGCAAATTTTTCAAACAAGCCGACTAACGAAATATCAATCGGGGAGATCAGCGTGCTGACATACTGCATGACCGTGCCGATCGGCACCGCCAGCGCCAGCACCAGATTGAGATCTGCGCCGGTCAGCACGACGAAGGCCACCGACAGAATCGAAGCTGAACAGGGATCGGAAGGAATTACGCCGCCGATCGCGGAGATGCCCATGTAGATCGCTTCCAGGGAAGCGCCCATGATCAGACCGGTTTTCATATCCCCTAACGCAAGTCCGGTCAGAAATGCGACGAACAGCGGACGCCAGGTAGCGTCCCAGGCCATGCTGCAGTCCAGCAGGTAGACGATGTAGTACACAAACGCCAGAATCAAGGCACTTTGTAACATGGATTTTCCTCCTCTTTCTTAAAGAAATTGTTTCAGGTCTTTTTTGGGCAGCGACGGCAGCACCTGCACCTCGCAGCGGACGGATCGGGCGATTTCCCGCAGCTGTTCCAGCTCTTCTTCACTGGCTGAGAAATTGTCAGTCAGCGCCCGGCGCCCCCGGCGGTCGCCGACGCGGCCGAAGTTGCCGATATTGACACAGGGAATCCCGGGCACCTGCCGAACCAGCTTCAGCGCATCGCACGGCTTGTCCACAACGATCAGAATCTTTAACCCTGCCGTGCGCTTGTCGTGGAACAGGCTGACCGCTTCCCGGACGGTTTTTACCGCGACCTTTATCCCCGGCGGTGTTGCCATCCGCAGCGTCATGGTAACCAGCTCGTTGGCTGCCGCCTCATCGTTGGCCACCACCACGGCGGTGATCCCCAGCTGGCGCGTCCAGGCCGTAGCGACCTGCCCATGGATCAGACGTTCGTCAATCCGCAATAACTGAATCATTCACTTTCACCTCGCTTTCTCTTTCCAGAAATTCATCTTTCTTTTGGGATCGTGTGAAGAGATCCTGCGGTACGCTTCTGATAACTTCATTGTAAAGAGCTTGGGAAGCAAATACCATCGCACAGAATTCGTGTTTAACCGGTAATTTCTCCAGGCTTTTTTCCTGCGTAAAAGGTTCCTTTTCCCTGCATTTTCAAGACTGCCTGTTTGTCAAATATAAAAACAACGGGATGAACCCGGAGTTTATGCAGGGAATTTCGCTGGCAGGAAATCAAAAAAAAGATCTGAAACTCCTCGGTCAACCCCGAGTGTTCCGGACCTTTATTGCCATTTTGGCATTCAGCCGATTTTGAGATCTGTAATCGCCGGATTCCGTTCGATCTTATCATTCTGGCGATAGACCGTCCGTCCCTGCACAATGGTCTCCAGGACGTGAAATTCCTTGTCAATGACGATCAAGTCCGCCTGTTTCCCCGGCTTGAGACTGCCAATCCGAGAATCCAGCTGGAAATGCCGGGCGGCGTTGAGCGAAGACATTTTCACCGCTTCCGTCAACGGTAAGTGCAGAGCGGAGGTCAGATTGCGCAGACCGTCGATGACGAACAGACTGCTTCCGCACAGGACGTCGCTGCCCTCCACAACCACCCGGCCATCCGGCTTCAGCCGCACCGGCCGGGGCTGAGTATCATAGACGCCCTCCTCCAGGCCAGCCAGCTCCGAGGCGTCGGCGATCATGCACAAGTGATCGCTGCCCTTGACCTGAAGCATCAGCTGGATAAATTCCGGGCTGAGATGGATAAAATCACAAATCAGCTCGGCCATCACTTCCGGATGAAGCATCAGCTGGCCCAACACCCCGATGTCCCGCTGATGGATCATCGACATCGCGTTGCCGGCATGACTCACGCTGCGCACGCCCCATTCAATTCCCTGCTTCATCTGGCTCGAAGAAGCGTCGGTATGACCGGCCGCCACCTGAATTCCCGCTTTCCGATACGTTTCAATCGCCGCCTGCGCCCCCGGCAGCTCCGGGGCCAGCGTTACATATTTCAGCAGACCGCGCCCGGCTTCGATGAAACGCTCAGCCAGTTCACGGCTCGGATTCGGCATCCATTGCGGCGTCATAAACCCGGCGCCGGATTTCTTCAAGCTGAAACACGGCGCCTCCAGATTGATGCCCAGAATCTGTGCGCCCGGCATTTTTTCATGATGGACCAGATCCGCGATGCCAGACATGATCGCGCCCATTTTCTCCTCGGACCACAGCGATACCGTCGCCATAAACGAAGTGACGCCGCGGGAAGCATAGAACCGGGACAGCTTGCGGATTTCATCAATCGAGCCGGAATTGGCCAGATAATTTGTGAGATATCCGCCGCCCCCATGGGTGTGAATGTCGATGATGCCCGGCAAAATCGCCCAGGCTTCACTTCCTTCCGCTTCATTCAGCGATTCCGGCTGAATGGCGGTAATCGTATCTCCCTGAAACGTCAAACTGCCTTCAACGATGCCCTGTTCTGTCACGATCTGACGGGATAGTAGCTTTCTCATTCGTTTGTACCTTCTTTCTGCAATGCTCTGATTTCACTATAAAGAAGCAGCGCCTGAATTTCCATCAGAAAAAGTTCGGGTTTCAATGGAAACCAAAACCAGGGAAGAACCCATCCGGATCGTTCGCAGGACGAGCCTTATTCCTCATCTGCACGGAATTCATCAGGATAGAAACGGTTTTTCAGAATTCGATCTGAATCTGATCCCGCAAAGCTTCGACCCTTTCCCGCCGGGCGATCCCGCGGCTCAACGCCGTCGCGGTGCCGCAGGCGGCTGCCCAGCGCAGACTGTCTTCCAGCGTGCAGGCAGGATTTTCAAGCGCTGCCAGAAAGCCTGCGACCATGGAATCGCCGGCCCCGACGGTACTGACGGTCGGGCCTGCCAGCGGCAGCTGGCGATAGACGCCGCCCCCGGCCGCAAAGAGGACTGAGCCTTCCGCCCCCATCGACACCAGGATATGCCCGGCACCCTGATCCCGCAGCTCCTGAATCTGATCCGATATAGGCGCTTGAGGATTGGCAACGAGCTGGCGTAGTTCCGCAAGATTGGGCTTGATCAGAAACGGATGAAAGGGCAAGGTATCCCGCAGGAGTTCGCCTTCGGCGTCCACAACGACGCGAATGGCGGGATCCGCAGCCTGTGCCAGAATTTGTTGATAAATCGATCCGGGCAGCGTGGGCGGCACATTCCCGGACAGCACCAGCGTATCCCCGGGCTGAATCCGGCGGATCCTGTCTAACAGCGCTTCTCTTTCCGATGCGCTGACCTGGGGTCCCCGGCCGTTGATCTCTGTTTCCACTCCCGCACTGATTTTGACGTTAATCCGCGTCTGCCCCCTCGCACAGCGGATAAAATCCGCATTGACGGCCTGATCCCGCAGCTGGCGGATCAATTCCTCGCCGGTAAACCCGGCGGCGAAGCCCAGCGCCGTGGTCGGCACGCCCAGCTGCGCCAACATCAGCGACACGTTGATACCCTTGCCCCCGCCGATCAGACTCTCGGTGACACAGCGGTTCGTTGCCCCCAGCTTGAACGTTTCCATGGTGCAGTAATAATCCAGCGCCGGATTTAAGGTGACAGTATAGATCATAATTTTCCTCTTTTCTTCGTGCCGTTTTCCCTTCATCAAAAACCGCAGATGATTGAAAAAAACCTGAACCGGATAAGGTTCAGGTTCAATTCGTAACGCTTAGGCAAAATGCAGCTCGTAGCTCATTTCCGCCACGTGGCTGATCGTCTGGTAGACAGAGCAGTATTTCGTCGCCAGATCAAAGGATTTGCGGACCGCGTCTTCCTTATCCGTTCCGTGAATCGTTACGGTCAGATGCACCGTTTTTAAGGTTGTCGGAACCTCTGTGCGCTTTTCGCCTGCGACCACGATTTCCGCGCCTTCAATTTCAATCCGTTTCTTTTCCAGAATGCCTGAGAACGTCGCGTACAAACAGGACGCCAGCGCGCCGTAAAGCATGTCGTAAGGCGCTGCCTCGCCCGCCCCGCGGCCGATCTTGACGCTGCCCTCGTCCAGCAGCAGCTCGCCGTTGAAGCCGTTGGCAAATCGAATTGTTCTTGATGTCATCTTTTTCGTTCCTCCTTTTTGCTTCTTCATGAATCCGCAGGATTCCATTTCCGGTTTCCCTGCGCGTTCCTTCTTACTCTACGCTTTGACGATTATGTCGATGCGCTTACTGCTTAATCTGATGGAAAGCCTGCTGCGCGGCGATCGCGCCGTCGTTGGCCGCGGTGACCACCTGCCGCAGCGTCTTGGCCGTCACATCGCCGACGCCGTAAATGCCGGCCCGGGCAGTTTCCATATTGTTGTTGACCCGGATATAACCACGCTCGTCCAGAATCCCCAGATCCTGCGCAAATTCCGTGCACGGATCTGCGCCGATGTACGGGAACACCGCTTTGGTTTCCAGCTTCATCAGCTGCCCGTCATGAACATTTTTCAATACGATGCCGCCGACTTTCCCCTCCTGTTCCAGAATTTCGACCGGAACATGGCTGCGGATGATATCGATTTTCGGGTTCTGTTCGATCGCCTGCTGGATGATCGGCTCCGCGCGGAAGACGTCGCGGCGGATCACGATGTGAACCTCGCTGGCAAACTGCGTCAGATATAACGATTCCTCGAGCGCAGAATTGCCGCCGCCGATGACCGTCACCGGCTGATCGCGGAAGAAGCTGCCGTCGCACACCGCGCAATAGGATACGCCCTTGCCCGTCAGTTCTTTCTCATTTGGAATGCCCAACAGCCGCTCGCGCGTTCCCGTGGCGATGATCACCGCCGGAGCGGCATAGATCTGACCATCCGCGCAGACCACCTGCTTGATCGGACCGTCGATGATTTTTTCGACGTCGCCATAGAGATATTCCGCGCCGAAATGGGTGGAATGCTCGAACATCTGATACGCCAGCTCCGCGCCGTTAATCTCCTTAATTCCCGGCCAGTTCTGAATTTCAAAGGTTTTAATCATCTTGCCGCCGGGCGCCGCTTTTTCCAACATCGCCGTTTTCAGACCTGCACGGCTGGCATACACCGCCGCGGTCATGCCGGCGGGACCGGCGCCGATGATGATTACATCATATTGTAAGTCCATGCAAGATCCTCCTTCACCAGTGCTTCCACCTGCCGCAGATCGTCGATAATCCGGTTCGGTTTCTCATTTTCCAGCTGTTCCCGGCGTTCCAGATTAAACAGATAACCGACCGAGAAGACGCCGGCATTACGGGCGGCCTGAATGTCCATCGGACTGTCGCCGATGTAGATCACGCTGTCGTGACCCTCGTTGACCAGCCGGCAGGCCGTCAGAATGCCTTCCGGATCCGGCTTGCCGTTTTGCACATCGTCATGACCGACGATCACATCGAAATAATGATCCATGTGATTCAACGTCAGCCCCAGCAGAACCATTTCCTTAACCTTCGTGGACACGATGCCCAGCTTATAGCCCTGTGCTTTTAGACTTTCCAGCAGCTCGACCGCCCCGTCCATCGGCTTGACCAGATCGGCGTGTGCGGCGCGGTTGTGCTCGCGGTATTCTTTGACCAGCTGCTCGGTATCCTGCTCTGGGAAATATTGCGCAAACATCGTCTGCAGCGAAGGCCTCAGCACCGCCAGCTGTTTATCGCGGGTGAATTCTTCTTCCGTTCTATACTTTTTAAACAGTTCGCGGTAGCTCTTTAAGATCGCCGGTTCCGTGTTCAGCAGCGTTCCATCCAGATCGAACAGAATCACCGGCTTCGGATTTTTCATGACCTTGCGGAAGACGCCGAGCATCCCCAACAGACCGACGACGATAAAGACGACCGAAATCACCTGCGCCATCCGCAGCCGGCCGAACATCAGACTGTCTGTACGCAGACCCTCGACGACGATCCGCACCGCCCCATACCAAAGCAGATACGCGTAGACCATATCGCCGCGCTTCGGTTTGGAATATTTCTTATAAACAAAGACAATCAGAATGAAGCCCAGGATATCGCCGACGCTTTCATAGAAGAACGTCGGTTCACGGTAGGCTCCCTGGATATACATCTGGTTTTTAAACCACTCCGGGAAAAACCGGTAGAAGGATTCGCTGACCGTGCGGCCGAACGCCTCCTGATTGATGAAGTTGCCCCAGCGGCCGATCCCCTGCGCCAACAGCACATTTGGCACGATCGCGTCGGCCATCCGCATGAAATTGATCTTATGCTTGTGCGCATACCACAGACCGAACAGCACCCCGCCGAACAATCCGCCCTGGATCGCCAGACCGCCCTCAAACGTATAGAGAATATGGATCGGATTGGCCAGGTAATATTCCAGATTGTAGAACGCGCAGTACCACAGCCGCGCGCCGACCAGCCCGCAGATCAGACAGCCGAGGAACAGATCCTCCGCGGTTTCGGCTTTATACCCCATCTTTTTGATTTCCTTGACGCAGAAAGAATACGCCAGGACCGCTCCGCAGAGGATGATCACTGCGTACCATTTAATTGACAGACTTCCGATAGCGATAAAAGTCTGCGGATCAGGAAAAAACTGCATTGTCGATTACTCCTTTTCTGTTTCCGGCGGTACGGCATTGGCGGCGTTTTGCCGCTCGATGTAGTCGTACACCCGGTTTTCAAACGCTTTCGCGCTGTCGAAGCCCATTTCTTTCAGGCGGAAATTCGTGACCGCTGATTCGATCAGGACCGCGATTGTCCGGCCTTCTTTGACCGGCAGCACGATCTTCGGCACGTCGACCTCCAGAATGTGCATGAACTGTTCCGTTTCAATTCCCACCCGCGCATACTCTGCGCTGGAATCAAACTTCTCCAGCGACACGACCAGGTCGATCGTTGCCGAAGGCAATAACGCGCTCGCGCCGAACATCTTGGCAACGTCGATGATACCGATGCCGCGGATTTCCAGCATTCCCTGAAGCAGCTCCGGGGAATGACCGATGATGCTGTTGTGAACGCGGACCACGTCGACGCGGTCGTCCGCGACGAGAATGTGACCCTTACGGATCAGTTCCAGCGCGGTTTCACTCTTGCCCATGCCGCTTTCGCCGCAGATCAGCACGCCCTTGCCATAGACGCTGATCAGGACACCATGAATACTGTCGGACGGCGCCAGACGTTCGTCCAGAAAGCTGATCAGATCGACCATCAGCCGCGAGGTCGTCATCGCCGTGCGGAAAATCGGGAAATTCTTGTACCCCGCGACTTCCAGCAGCACCGGCGGACATTCGCGGTGATGGGTGAGAATGATCGTCGGGGTATACCCGTCGGTCAGCTGCTCAAAACGCTCTCGCTGGATTTCCACGGAGAGCGTGTCGATATACGCTTGTTCTTTATCGCCGATGATGACGATCCGGCGCGGCTCGGTATGTTTATAGAAGCCCGCCAGCTCCAAGCCCGGACGATTGACATCCGGAACGATCACCCATCGGTTTAATGATTCCTCATTGCCAGAGAGCTGTTCAAATTTAAAATAACTTTGCAGCTCGCTGATCATGACCTTGCCTTCGTATTCCATAGCCTCATCCTTTCTCAAGCATGGATTTCAGATATTGGCCGGTATAGCTCTTTTCCACCTTGACGATCTGTTCCGGCGTGCCCTTGGCGATGATCGTACCGCCCTGGTCGCCGCCTTCCGGGCCAATATCAATAATGTAGTCGGCACATTTAATCACATCGAGATTGTGCTCGATGACAATGACCGTATCTCCATTATCGACGATTCGCTGTAAGACCGCAAGTAATTTTTTAACGTCATGGGTATGCAGGCCGGTCGTCGGTTCATCCAGGATGAAGACGGTCTTGCCCGTCGCCTTGCGCTGCAGCTCGCTCGCCAGCTTGACGCGCTGTGCTTCGCCGCCGGACAACGTCGTCGCCGGCTGGCCCAGCTTGACGTAATCCAGGCCGACGTCATGCAGCGTCTGAAGCTTGGATTTAATGCGATGGATGGAGGAAAAGAACTCGATCGCTTCCTCAACCGTCATCTCCAGCACGTCATAGATATTCTTCCCTTTATAGGTGACCTGCAGCGTTTCCTCGTTGTAGCGCTTGCCATGGCATTCCTCGCACGGTACGTAGACGTCCGGCAGAAAGTGCATCGAAATCCGCTTTACGCCATCGCCCTGACACGCTTCGCAGCGGCCGCCGCGGACATTGAAGGAGAAGCGCCCCTTGTCATAGCCGCGCAGCTTCGCTTCCGGCGTCTGGGTGAACAGATCGCGGATATCGTCGAACACGCCGGTGTAGGTGACCGGGTTGGAACGCGGAGTGCGGCCGATCGGATCCTGCGAGATCTCAATCACCTTATCGATGTTTTCCAAGCCCAGGATCGCTTTGTGCTTGCCCGGCTTGATGCGCGTGCGGCCGAGCGAATGCTGCACAGCTTTGCACAGGATTTCATTGACCAGCGAGGATTTGCCGCTGCCGCTGACGCCGGTGACGACGGTCAGGGTGCCTAACGGGAACTTGACGTTCACATTTTTCAGGTTGTTCTCCTGCGCGCCCTTGATTTCCAGAAACAAACCGTTGCCCTTGCGGCGTTTGTCCGGAACGTCGATCTTTTTGCGGCCGCTGAGATATTGGCCGGTAATCGAGTTTTCACATTGCATGACTTCCTGCGGTGTTCCGCTGGCGATCACTTCGCCCCCATGCACGCCTGCGCCCGGCCCGATATCGACGATCCAGTCGGATTCCATCATCGTTTCCTCGTCATGCTCGACGACGATCAGCGAGTTGCCCAGATCGCGCATATTCTTCAACGTCTTGATCAGCCGCGCGTTATCACGCTGATGCAGCCCGATCGACGGCTCGTCCAGCACGTACAGTACGCCGGTCAGCTGTGAGCCGATCTGCGTCGCCAGCCGGATCCGCTGCGCCTCACCGCCGGACAACGTGCCCGCCAGCCGGTCCAGCGTCAGATATTCCAGACCCACGTCCTTCAAGAACGTCAGCCGGCTGACAATTTCCTTAATCACCAATCTTGCGATCTCCGCCCGCATTGGATCGAGCTGCAGGTTTTTCATAAAGTCCAGCGCCTGAATGACCGACATCGTCGTCCATTCATAGATGTTCTTGCCGCCCACGCGCACGCTCAGCGCCATCTCGTTCAGCCGCTTACCGCCGCACTTCGGACACGGCGACTCCGCCATAAACGAAGCATACCATTCGCGCGACATCGTCGAGGTTGTTTCGACAAAACGCCGCTCGATCAACGTCTTGACGCCTTCAATGTAATCGTTGCGGCTGAAGCGGTTGCCGGAACGGGAAGCGATGCTGTAAGCAATCGGTTCTTTAGAACCGTATAAAACAATTTCCAGTTCTTCCGGCGTGAAATCCCGAATCGGTTTATCCAGGTCGATATGGTAATATCGGCACAAGGTATTGAATGTCTGCCATTCAATGTTCTCCGTGTCGACAATATTTTTGTAATACACGATGCCGCCCTTGCGGATCGACTTCGACCGATCCGGAATCAGATAATCAATGTCCACCCGCTGGGTGATGCCCAGACCCTTGCATTCGTCGCACGCCCCCAGCGGCGAGTTAAACGAAAATAACCGCGGTTCCAGTCGCGGAACCGAGAAGCCGCACTTTGGACAGGAATAATTCTGAGAGAACAACAGCTCATCTTCGCCTGCCAGCACCACGACGATGCCATTGGCCAGCTTCACTGCCGTTTCCAGTGAATCATGCAGCCGGGAGCGGATACCGTCATTCTTCACAATCCGGTCAACAACGACGTCGATCGAATGCTTTTTGTTTTTCTCTAATGGTTTGACGTCTTCCAGCAGAATCATCTGTCCGTCGACGCGGGCCCGCAGATAACCATCCTTCAACAGTTTCTCAAAGACATCCTTAAATGTTCCCTTTTCCCGATGCGCCACCGGAGCCAGGATCTCCAGCCGCGTCTTTTCCGGCTGTTCCATAATCCGGTCAACCATCTGCGTGATCGTCTGGGAAACGATCGGTTCGTTATGAACCGGGCAATACGGAACGCCCACGCGGGCATACAAAAGCCGCAGGTAATCGTAGATTTCCGTGACCGTGCCGACAGTCGAACGCGGGTTGTTGCTCGTGGTCTTCTGATCAATCGAAATCGACGGCGACAAGCCTTCGATCAAATCGACGTCCGGTTTCTCCACACCGCCCAAAAACATCCGCGCATAGGCGCTTAACGACTCGACATACCGACGCTGTCCTTCCGCATAGATCGTATCAAACGCCAGCGACGTTTTCCCTGATCCGGACAAACCTGTCATGATGACCAGCTTATCCCGCGGGATCGTCAGATCAATATTCTTAAGGTTGTTTTCACGCGCGCCTTTAATCACAATTTTATCATGTTGCATGTTCTTACACCTCGCTTCATATAGCTTTCCCAAGAGTGCTTCTATTGTACATCATTCTTTAAAAAAATGCTTGGGAATGACTACTTCCTCCTTATTATAGAGGGTGAGCGGGACTGCCGCAAGCTTTTCTTGAACGATATTCAAGTTAAATTCATGAATTTCAACAATCGTTGACAAAGACGTCAGCTTTTCATCACCTGTTCGTGATAGAATAGAGGAGATAAAAAAAGGAGGCTGCCATGAAAAGCGCTGAAGAGAGAAAGCAACAATCCATCGCTTTGCTGAAAGAGCAGGGCGTGCCTTATATTGAACATCTGCCAGTCATTGAAACCGCCGACGACGTCCGCCTGCGCAGCGCCGAGGAAATCGCGCGCCGGGCGATCTGCTGCCTGATCACGATCCAGCTGGCCTGCGATTTACAGAATCAACAGGACGTTGAGGACTCGCGATTGTTTATGACCGGACTGTTAGACCGCTTCGGCGTTCGGCTGTTTCTGACGGAGAAAGAAAAAGCGATCTTTAACGGTACGGCAACGGAACAGGACTGGGTCAACATGGTTTGGAAATACGAAGCCTACTGGCCGCTGATCTGGGCGCTGGGTCTGGTCGATTCGCTGGCCTTCCCGGATCAGATCTGCGATTGTCAGAAAGCAATTGAAGTCGTCAGCACCAAAGCGACGTTTGACGAATTCATGAAGGACGTGCAGCTGCGGCCGATCGACGACATTCTCGACGAAGCGGATTTAATCTTCCGCTATGACTGGGCGTGCGTCGACGCGCGGATCAAAGGCGAACCGGCTCCGGCCGGCTTGAACAGCGAAGTCGTCTATGAACGGCATTGGGGACTGAACTGGCTGATCGACGTCGACGGACAGAATGACTGGGATCACGTCAGCTGCAATACCTGAAGTGAAATCGGCGATCTTTATTTAAGGAGACGGCTTTACCTGCGGAATACCGCAGGAAAGCTGTTTTTTTTGATATCCTTTTCAGCTTTGTTTGATCTTGGAAATTTTTCTTAAATCAAAAAGACACGAACCCCTTCCTTTGACAGCTGCTTGCCTGAAAAAGGAGAAGACGTGTCTTTTTTATCCGTTTATTCAATAGGATTATCGGTGATCACCCATGAAAAACAAGCCGATAACGCCCGCGCCGGTATGACTGCCGATCACCGGTCCGGTATAACTGATCAGCGACTGGGAAATACCGAAGCGGTCTTTCACCATCTGCGCAACCTGTTCAGCTTCCGGCTGGACATCGCCCTGGCAGATCATGAAAATCTCATCTTTGTCTTTCCAGCTGCCCATTTTTTCTTCCATCAGATCTACCAGCGTCTTCAATGATTTATTGCGGCCGTGGACTTTTCCGATCACCTGCAGCGTGCCGGCGTCGTCGACATGCAGGATCGGTTTGATACTGATCATTGAGCCAACAATGGCGGCGGTCTTCGACACCCGTCCGCCGCGGTAGAGATGATTCAGATCATCCACGGTAAACACATGGCAGACGTTCAGCTTATGCGCTTCAATCCACGCCGCCGTTTCATCCAGCGAAGCGCCGCTGACTTTCATCTGATTGGCCTGATAAAGAAGCAATCCCATTCCCGTTGAAGCGCACAACGAGTCGATCACGACGATCCGGCGGCTGAAGCCTTCCTCACTCAACATCTGTGCCGCGATCCGGCAGCTGTTGTACGTGCCGCTAAGCGCCGATGAGAAGCACACGCACAGAATGTCTTTATCCTGCCGCGCCGCTTCGCGAAAGCCCATCAAGGCCGCTTCAGGATTCACCTGGGAAGTGACTGGCATTGCGCCCTGCCGGAGCTTGTCATAAAATTGCGTCATCGGCAGGCTGTCCGCCAGCGTATAGGTATGATCGTCAAGTGTATAAGTCAGGGATAAAACAGGAATCTGATTCTCGCGATAGAAAGACTCCGGCATATCCGCCGTGCTGTCAGTCATCAGAATAAATTCGCTCATAGGAACTTCCTCCTCGTTATAAACTACAAGTCATGGTGTTTTTTTATCATTTTGGAGAATAAGCAACACCTGGTACTTATTGCATGATAGAAGTATAAGCCCTATCGTTATCTGAAACAACGGTCAGATTCTTGTGCAGCGTGGTTTATGTGACTTATTTCACAGCATTTGTTGTTTTATTAAGAAATTTTTCTGCTCTGAAATGAAATAGAAAGGCTTTTGTTCAACAAACCTGCTTCTTTATTGACATAAGCAACACATGGGGATTATACTAGGCTCAAATCAGGTGAGGATATGGAAAAAAACTTAAATGCAAAAGACAAGCGCGTGATCAAAACCCGAAAAGCAATTATCGGCGCAACCATTCAACTTATGGGCGTTAAACGAATCGAACAGATTACTGTTAAAGAAATAGCGGATACCGCGTTGATTAACCGCAAGACCTTTTATACTCATTATGATTCGATTTACGATGTTCTTAACGATATTGAAAACGAAATCATCCAATCGCTGATTCAGATTCTGGACAGTACGGATTTTTCCGCAGAACGGCTGAATCCGTATCCCCTGTTCGAGAAATTAACGGCGATGATCAATCAGGACGCGGAGTTTTTCCATTGTCTGCTTCAATCCTCAGGGCATAGTCACTTGTTAAATAAAATTAAAGGCGTCATCAAAGATCATCTTCTGATTCAATTTGATAAATACTTCCCCAACGATACGGTTTTGCCGCAATATGTGCTGGAATTCATCGCATCCGGTTTGATCGCCGTTTATCAGCAGTGGTTCGATGCGAATGAATCAGAGCCTTCATTGGAAGAGATTTCCAAAATCACCGGTTTGCTTATCTTTGACGGTGTCAACGGCGTGTTTCGTCAAAAGCAGCAGGAATTACTCGATGCCGCAAACTCACATTCGCAGAGTTTTCAGTAAAGTGCAAGAGATCACTCCCAGCCAGTGGGGCGTTCACTTTTTTCCGACTTGCCTCTTTTGAAACCGGGGATTTCACATCGCAGATTGATCGGTTTCGGAACACTTTATCTGAACACATTGTAAAAAACCTGTTGATTCTGTCCTTCAATAAGGCAAAAACAACAGGTTTTTTTATGAGAATCTCAATATTCCGTATTTCTTATTTATACGGCTTATCCATCTTTAAGTGCGGATAACGGGGAACAATCTCTTCATTCACCGCCTGATCCAGAGCTTGAAGCAGCGTGCTGAAATGCCGGGGATCAAATTTTTCGATCATGTCCTGCAGCAGCTTTAAACCTTTCTCTCCGCGCTGTTCGCGTTCTTCTTCTGTAACAGAATACTCCAGTCCGCCATGTTCTTCTAATTCCGCATAGAACGAGCCGAATCCGCCGGTGCCGGAATTCAGTTTATGCAAATCTTTCTTAAACCATTGTTTCGCATTTCCTTCCCGGCGTTTAGTCAGGAAGGCTTCCCGATCAAAGTCAGGCAGAACCGGAATGAATTCCAGCTGATTCATCGCTTTATACGCACCATACATCAAATCTGTGAATGTTTCCATGCGATCCTCGCCGCATTCCCAACCGTTTTCCCTTGCGATTTCCATGACGTGGCCAAGCTCAAGATGACATATTGGATTCTGTGTTTCATGAAAAAAATCCATGCAGACGGAATTGATCGTCAGATAGGCCGGTCCATGCATGCTCAGGAAAAAGATCCGCTTGAATCCCAGTTTATAAAAGGCATAAACCAGAGTTTTCAAGTAATCATATCCCGCTTTAATGGAGATATTCACCGTACTTTGTCCGATCGCGGTTGGCCCCGGCATGAAAAAATGGAAGATTAATCACCGCCAGCCCATCAGCCTTCTCCGCCATCATGATGGCGGCGGCTTCTGCCAGAATGGATTCGCAGTCCACCGGAAGCTGACCGTGAAGTTCAGTCACCCCGACGCTCATAAACAGCGTATCCCCGCCGTTTTTCAAATATTCCGTAATTTCTGCGTCAGTGCATTTATTGTAGATTCTTGTTCTCATTGTTCATCCTCCTTATTTTCAATTATATTTCTTCACAAATTGAGCCGCAAGCTTGACGTCGCTGCGATCAGGAAAGAAATTTTCCGCTTTATTGAAGCCGCATTCTGCCTTTTTCTCTGCGAATTAATTTTCCACACGTTCAATTTATACAACGTGCTTTATCATCTGTTTGGGTTTGAATGATGCGAGAAACAAAAAAAGGCTCCCTGAGAAAGGGAACCGGAGAACCTGGCAACGAGCTACGTTCACTATGGCAGGCATAGCTATTCTCGCCGCGGAAATGCTTAACTTCTGTGTTCGGGATGGGAACAGGTGTGACC
>NZ_LT635447.1 GCF_900120005.1 Holdemania sp. Marseille-P2844 | reverse complement strand
AAATCCTCATGGAACGAAACCGAATTATCGAAGAAATCCAGACATCTATCGGAGATCATGAGGTCCTGGACACCTACTTCGACGACTTTGGCCCCGGAGCTAAACCGTTGCAGTACCTGGCAAAGTCACTCTGGATGCTTGCGGACGCAGATTGCGCTTACTTTGCGCCGGGGTGGCAGGATGCCCGGGGGTGCCGAATTGAGCATGATTGTGCCGTAAATTATGGGATTACAGTCCTGAAGGACTAGAGGAGGAAATGTAATGGAAATCACAGAAATTATCACTCAATTTTTAATGCCACTGGTGCTGGCTGCGTGTTATGCGATCGGCGCGGCCCTCAAGTCTACGGAGCATTATCCAGACAAGTACATCCCGGCCACGATGCTTCTCGTTGGTGCGACGCTTGCGCCTTTGGCCACCGGCGACTGGTCAGCGCAGACCATTATGATCGGCGCGATCTCCGGCTGGGCATCTACCGGCCTCAACCAGACAATCAAGCAGCTGTCTAATAAGGAGTAAGCCTAATGCTTGAGTTTATCTCTACGCACATCATGGAGCTTGGCTGGACTTGTATCGTTGGCATCCTCGCAATGCTCTATAAGACGATCCAAAAAAATTTTAAAAAAGTATTGGCTGATAACCAAAATATGAAGTTTGGTGTCCAAGCCGTGCTCCACGATAGGCTTATACAAAAGTGTACCTACATCATCCAGCGTGGATACGTGACCACCGACGACCTCGAGGAGCTTGAGGAGCTCAACAAGCCTTATAAAGCGCTCGGCGGTAATGGCACAGTCAAAACAGCACTGGAAAAAGTCAAACAGCTGCCTCTTAAATAGCAAACACCCCACCTTCCAATGCCGGAGGGTGGGGTGTTTTATTTTGCCTATATATAATAAGGTTAGAAATATCATGCCACAATCGTGCCATGAAATAAAAAAGCCCTTTGTTAAGGGCTTAAATCGTAATGGAGCAGATGAGCGGAATATAAGAAGCCTAAAAAATATTAAAAATTTTCAAAAATAAAGCGTTTTTTAGTTGTTTTTTTGTTTTATTTGCATAGTTTAAAGAACATTTTCGTCTTTTTTCGTCTGTCTGCATGGAAATATAAGGAATTTACCATTGACACATATGAAGGAAAATTATGGTGTGTCTTGCTATAATAACCGAGTGATAAAAATATTAGTTTACGAGGCACGAACAAAAGAAGGTCTATCACTGAGAAAATTGTCTGAGTTAACGGGCATAAGTAAAACTAGACTCAACGATATAGAAAACGAAAAGCGATCCCCAACACTCAATGAATTGGAAAGGATCGCTAATATATTAGATGTAAAAGTAGAATCTCTTTATAAGATAAAATCATCCTTGTGATTTTCTTTATACCTTTCAAGATAATCTTTTATATCATCTACAGATTCGATGATTTTACCTGTATAAGGATTTTTCTGTCCTTTATAGCGAGAAAACAAATACTCAAGAACTTTCTGATCTGCGGATTCTTTTATAACCTGGTTGAGATTTTTAATTTTGAGGTTGTAGGATTTATCGTGATTCTGAACTTTATTGTTATATTCATTTAACAGCTTTTGCTTTTCGTTCTTCAGTTCGGTGTTACAATTTTTTTCATAAGCTGCATAATGTCTATCAAATAATATAAGCAAAATAAAACCGACAATAGCGGTATAAATGGTTATTGCAATGAAAAAATCAGTTTTGGTATTGAATATAACGCCTTGTTTCTTTGCATCAAAGTATTCAGGACTTACTTTTTCTGAATTAGTATTATCTTTGTGGTTATAAACAGGATCAGAATCTTTTGAATAACTATATGAGTTGGAACTACTACTTGATGAGTTGTTACTATAACTACTATTGTTTTGCGTGCTAGGAACCGAGTAGGAGCTAGTATCACCATCATTGTGACAATGATATTCGCCATATTCTAAGCCCCATTTTTCACAGTCAGTTCGACACGTATGGCATCCGTTACCGTCGGTTTTTCCTGGGTGTGCTAAAACGGGTGCAGTACTAAATACAAAAAGTATTATAATAAGAGTAATTATCTTCTTCATAATCACTCTTCAAGAATCATTAAATTATCAGCGCAATCTTTCATAACAGAAACCATAATGTCAACTTCTCTTGGGCAAGTCTCGATTGAACAATGATATTCTGTATCATTATCATAGAACTCATAACGAACTTCTTTTCCATTATTCAATTCTACATATTGATAACCGTAGTATCCCCAAACACCATCTTCAACCAAGAAGGTATATTCGCCTGTTTTGGGATTGTATGAGAATTGATGGTTAAATTCTTTTCCTTTTTGCTCATAGCAGTCTCGATCAATTGTATACCATCCTTTTTGGTATTCATCTGGCACTTGGCAAGCTACTTCATATTCGTTTTTAGGCTTGTAGATAATGGATAAAATAATCAAGAAACAAACCGCACAGAATATAAAATCTTTCATGTTATACACCTCAAAATTATAATATCATAATTTATAATAATAATCACAAAGTATGCGAAAAATCAAATAAAATTGTTGAATTTCTGCATTTGTCCGTGTACACGGACAAATTATGTGATTTTATTACAAATTTCGGCTTTTATGATATTCTTGGGGTAAATAAATTAGAAAGGGAATGCAGATGAAGCTGGACGAAGTAAAAAAATACATAATAGAAATGATTCAGCGGATCGACAATCAAGAATTTTTGGAAAGGCTGTATTGGAAGACTATACGAGAATTCATAAAAAAGTGAGGAAAGCAAAATCCTCACTTTTTTATTTGGAATGTTTTTTGTAATTCGGCTTCAAATAGATCGCGCAGCGCAGGATCGAGGTTAACGTAAAACTTCACCAGCGCTTTACCAACTTCAGAAAGTTTATATTCATCAGCAAGTTCATCTACAATTGTTTCAGGAGCTTCCATAAACATTTCACCTGAACCATCTCTGAGCCAAAAATAGTTAACGTTCCAAGTTCTACATATTGCTTTCATCATTTGCTCAGTTAAATTGCGATTGCCACTTTCTATATTGGAAATAGCGACTTTGGTAACGCCTAACTCACCGCCGAATTTTTCTAGGGTTAACCCTAGTTTTTTTCTTAATAATTTAACTCGCTCGTTCATTTTTGATACCTCCCATAAAAAGAATAGCACTAACGAAAGATAAAGGCAATTGCAAAAGTTATCAAAGATAACAAAAATTATTGACAAGTAATTCATAGATTACTATAATGTAATCAAAGATAACAAGGAGGTGAACATCAAATGACAGTACAAATCGAAAAGACCAAGGCTCAGGCTGAAGAATTTGCAAAAAACACCGCATCACAGATTCCGACCGACATCCCAAAACTGCTTGAAGCGATGTCAAATTTCATGGCTGCATGCGCTGCGCAGCCCTCGGAAAAAAAGAAAGGATAAGTAAACTCTTACTCTAACGAAAGGGGAAAACATGACAGAAGAAAAGATCATTCGTCTGAAAAAAGACTCAGAAATGACAACCGAAGAATTGCTCAAAAAGCCATTCTTGAGGTCAAAACACGTTGAAAGAATTCTGGATGTTTCAAATGCTACGGCTTGCTCGATCATAAGGAATTTGAAAAAAGTTTACGACGTTGATCCTAACAAGCTGCCAGTCGTATCCAGTATTCCGACGGAGTGCTTCGTCGATTATTACGGTTTAGGAAAAAGAAGATATACCGGGAAAGGAAAATGAAATGACAACAAATAAAGTATTCGTTCCGATTGTAAAAGCAAACTTCAATATATCAATGAATTCGCTGCGTAATTTGGAAGATTTAAATTCCGATCTTTGCGTGGAAGTCACGATAGAAGAAAATTTTGTCAGAATCGTGATCAGAAGTAAATCTGATCCAAGTTGCTCGTATTTTCTTCGAAATTTAGCCGTTTGGGACGCTTGCTTCGCGATCAACGAAATATCCAGGGCACAAGAGCTGGTTGATTTGCTAATCAATTTGAACCGTTATTATCACGTTCGCAAAGCCGCCCTCGGAAAGTTGGTGGATCGATGAAAAAGCTGCGTAGTTTGATGGCTACGGCGATGTGCTTGACCCTGATCTCAGCTTATCCAATAAGCAATCGCTCAATGGCAGAAACTGAGTATTCGTTGCCACCGCGAGCTATCTACATTGCCGACTTACCAAGTACCGATCCTGCCTATACCGCTGACTTTGTGGTCAGCTACCATCCCTTTCCGGGGACAGGCAAACGATTTGAGGATCGCACAGGTATCCCGGCAGAAGTCTTTGATCAAATGGCTGAGGATGCTGACATATCCTCCGCCTACGCCGCCGCGCGGTTTGCGTTAGAAACCGGATGGGGTAAATCCAATCTGTGGATCAATTATAACAATCCCGCAGGCATTAAATGTGGCCAACGATATTGCCGTTACGCAACGCCCAGAGATGGCCTTACAGCCATGTTTAACCTGATGGCTGATTACTACACTAACGGGTTAATAACCGTCGCTCAGCAGTCGGAATACTGGTCTGCGAACGATGACACGGAAACGATTTTAGAAATCATGGAGGGATTCAGAGATGAATAAACAGCGCCGCGCCACACTCAATCAAATCAACGATTTAATCGCCAGCGTTTACGAAGATTTAGAAAGCTGCAAAGATCAAGAAGAAGAGTACCGGGATAACATGCCGGAAAATCTTCAAGGCAGCGAACGCTATGAAAAGGCAGACGATGCCGTGAACATGCTGGAAGAAGCCTTGGAGTCCTTACAGCAGGCGATGGATAACATTCAGGAGGTTATTGAGTCATGAATAACATGATCTGTCGCAAGCTGCGCAGCCGGAAAGGCAAAAAATATTTCTACTGCTCGAAACAGCGAACTGAAATTCCGCTAGAGGAAGCCGGAACGGTGTGCGCTGGCTGTCCATTAAGAGAGTACAGGCAACAGACCCCGCTGCGCAAAACGCCGTCCAGCGCCCGCGCGAAGGCCGTCAGCATTACTCCAAAAGTTAAAAAGGTTGTCTATGGTCGAGATCATGGTACTTGCATCTTCTGCGGCGCTCCAGGTCTTCCTGAAATGCATGTAGTTCCGCGATCCAAAGGAGGTTTAGGTGTTGCAAGCAATATCGTCTGTGCATGCCGTGAGTGCCACAGACGAGCGGATCAGACAAGCGATCGAGCGGACATGATCCGCTTTGCGATCAGTTACTTAAAATTCTACGATCCAGATTGGACAGAAGAGTCGGTGATTTATCGGAAAGGGGAAACGCCATGCCAAAGCAAGAACCTGTCAGCGCTCAAATTGATTTAGAAGACAAAACGAATAAGATCGTTAAAAAGGTCTTCGACATCATGAAAAAGGAAAGTTTGTCAATCAGCGAGTACAAAGCGGTGATCAACAAGTTAAATAAAGCAGTTTATGGCAACGCAAAGATAGGAGGGTGACCCATGCCCAGCAGAATTATAAAAGAAAGTATTTGTACAAGCGAAACGCTCGCGGCACTTAGCGCCGAAGCGGAGCGCTTGTTTTATCGGATTATCGTCAAATGTGATGACTACGGTTGCTATTACGGCAGCCGTCAAATTATTAAAAATACCTGCTTTCCGCTGATCGCAGCGAACATCAGCGACGAAGAATTTTACAACAACATAGGCGAGTTGGAAGCGGCAGGTCTGATCGAATTTTACACAGTTAAGGATCGGGAGTATTTGCGCGTTGTAACATGGGCAAATCATCAACAGATTCGCAGCAAAAAACCTAAATTTCCGCAGCCGATCACGGACGTTTATCCGGACAAAAAACCGGAAGAACAACAAGAAGAAATCATAAAAAAACAAAATCAAGAAGATGAAGCCAGAAGAAATCAAGTGAATGAAGAAAACAATCATTTGAAATCAGATGAAATCAATGAAAGTTTGTGCGGTGATCGGACGGAAATAACAAATAAAGAGTTGAAATCAGATGAAATCAACGGATTGCAAAAGTCACCGGAATTCGGAATTCGTAATTCGAAATGCGGAATTCGAAATGCGGAATTCGAAATTCGATACGTGTTCTTCGGAGAACAGATGTCCGGCCGGACGATTGAAGAATTTGTCAGAGATGTGATTTTCTATCTCAACTTCAAGGCAAAGAAGAATTTCTCGCCAACTGATCCCGTTTGCACGCAGTATGCACAGGAACGATTACAAGAAGGTTTCGATCCACAAGACTTTTTTACAATCGTCAAGAAAAAAGTCGCTGAGTGGGAAAACTCGAACACTATGAATCGCTATCTCCAACCATCAACGTTATTCAGCGCTAAGAATTTCAGAAATTACCGAGATCAGCAAATTCGCGTGGATGAACTGCCAGCCTACATGGAGCGTGAGAAAGCAGGATTGCCACCTCTTGAAGAGGAGGAACAGTCATGACAAGCAAGAAATATAAATTGCCTTGTGATTTATGTGGCGAATGGCATGTGTGTAAAACGTATCAAGGCAAACTGGTGCTATGCAACGAATGCGCCATGAAGTTAACGCAAGACCTTGTAGACGATCACTATGATCCAGAGGAGGGCGTTGTGGTTATGCGATTTAACTTTGAACGCATTGATCCGAATGAAGTATATGAGCAGCGGTACAAGGACTGCGAGGATCGTAATCCTGTGATCCTGACTAAAATGCGCGAAGGGTATAGGACAGTCGAGAGCCTAAGTAAAGTCCTTCAGTGGCCGACACAGTCGGTACAGGACGCAATCAAGGACATGGTCAATAACAATGTCGCCTATTATGACGGCGCGTATTTTTGGCCGGTGATGCCGTTTTGAAAAAAAACGATCTCGCAGAACGGCTCGACGAATTTTTAACGGCGGTACGGAGTGAAGATGAACTGACCAAAAGAACGTTAGACAAGTATCGCCGTGACATCCAAAAGCTGATCGATTATCTCGATCCGGCCGATGAGCTGACCAAGGCAAAAATGCTGGACTACCGGGATTATCTTGTAGCGTCAGGCTATGAAAAATCGTCGATTAACAGCTTTGTGGTCGTTGCCAACAAATATTTGTGCTGGCTCGGAAGCCCTGATTTGTGTGTAGGGCAGCTCAAGATACAATCCACATCGTTTGACGATGCGATCAGCCCTGTTGACTATGAGCGTTTGTTACGCAGGGCAAGCCTTCTTGCGAAGCAAGCGGAGAAGAAAAATCAAGAGATTAAAACAAGCAAAAAAAAGAGAAAGAAAATAGTGAATCATGCCGAAACGTATATGGCAATGAAAATCTTTGGAAACACAGGCATCCGAATATCAGAACTACGATATTTTACCGTTGAAAATTTGGAACGCTGCACCAATCACAACAAGGCGATCCGGGTGACCAACAAAGGAAAAACCCGTGACGTACCGATCCGGCAAGAGCTTTTCAGGGAAATGAAAGCGTATTGCCGGAAAAACAAAATCAAGTCGGGTCCGATCATCTATAACCCTGAAACTGGCAAGATGTATGCCGATTCAACGATTTGGCGACGGATTCAGAAGCTGGCCGGGATGGCTAAGGTGTCGTTGGACTCCGCACACCCGCACGCTTTCAGGCACATGTTTGCAAAACAATATCTGGCGGCAGGTGGTAATTACTTTGACCTTAAGACCATCTTAGGTCACAGCAAACTGGACACAACACAGATTTATGCACAGAGTACGCTGCTTGAGCAGCGGAAAGCGATAGAGAGGATGAAATACTGATGGCTTCATCGGCATATACGATAAAAAAAGAGCAGTATGAAAAGAATATCAAACTTGTTTATGAGTATGAAAGAGAGCGAGGAATGAATCATGCAGAATTCGCCAGAATGTGCGGAATTAACTACAATACATTCGCGCAAATTGCATCGGGACGGTTTAACGGTACGATTTTGACATGGCGAAAAGTAAAGGCTGCTGTGAATCTGCCAGTTGAATATGATCAAAAAATATGTGACTGCATTCCTCCAAAAATGAGTAAAAACGAAATATTTTTAAATGAATATGTTATTTCCCACCTCGCGAAATTTGGAAATGTGTATATGAATCCGATGAGAGTGATACAGTTAGGCGGCAAGAAAAAAGTAACAGATGTAATGAAAGCTTACGGGCTTAACTGCCATTTCAGAAATGAAAGCGAAGGGAAGGGCTTTATCTTGGAGGTAGTCAAATAATGAAAATCGAATTATACAACGATCACTTTGAGAACGCTAAACGATACCAGATCCCACGGGCGCAGCTGATCATCGCGGATATACCGTACAACATCGGGATTAATGCTTACGGAAGCCGTTCTGATTGGTATATCGGCGGCGACAACAAAAATGGCGAAAGTGATAAGGCGGGAAAGGAATTCTTTGACACGGATAAGGATTTCAAGATTTATAACTTTTTCCAGTTCTGCACGCGGCTTCTCAGGCCGGAGCCGAAAGGAAGAGGAAAAGCGCCGTGCATGATTGTCTTCTGCAGCTGGCAGCAACTGAACGAGATCACAGATTATGCCAAACAGTTTGGCTTCAATCACACACAACCTCTGTTCTTCATTAAGAAATCATCTTCGCAGGTACTGAAAGCCAACATGCGAATCTGTGGTGCAACGGAAACAGCGCTTGTCTTGTATCGTGACAAACTTCCAAAATTCAACAACGGCGGGAAGATGGTTCTTGATTGGTTTGAATGGGATAAGTCGGGTAAATATCCGAAAATTCATCCAACGCAGAAACCAATACCGGTTTTGAAAAGGCTGATTGAGATTTACACCGACCCGGGCGATGTTGTAATCGATCCGGTGGCCGGAAGCGGAAGCACATTAAGAGCGTGCGCTGAACTAAATCGTAATTGCTATGGGTTTGAGATCAAGAAAGAATTTTACAGAGCGGCTAAAGAGAAAATGTTATCGGATGTACCGGTATGCTTAGATTTGTGAGGAAAATGAAAAATGATCAAATTTAAGAAATCAGAAAAAATTGCAGCAAAAGATCGAACGGTCTTCTGCGGGTGAGAAAAGAAAATGATTCTGCCATTGACAGCAGCGAAAAGAATTGCAGAGAATAACGGAATTGATCCGGAATTGATAAACATTGACGAGTTTGAAGAAACGGCAGCTCGTCTTGGATATTGGAGAAAATAAAGCAAAACGATGATTTACAACATTTGAAGTCCTAAAAAGGGCTGGGGAAGGTGATAATGCAATGAACATTAAACAAGAAGCTGAGCTTTTTTATAAAGCGGTAACAAGGGTGTCGAATAGAGTGGACAAAGCGGATGATTTAACTGCTATTATCGCTCGCCTTGAAATTGATCTCGAAAAACTTGAACGTGAAAATCTCGGATTACGCCAGCAAAATGATAATTTAAAAAGAAAGGACGAAGCACATTACAGAGCGGTGTACGGTGGAAAAGAATGAAAAATAAAGAAAAGTTTGCGGAGCAGATTAAAATACTATGTTGCCAATGTTATATCAAAGAATACAATGCATATTGCGATGGAGATTGCAGTGGTTGCCTTGGAAGATTTTTGAAATGGCTTGATGAAGAAGCAAAGCCAGAAAAGAAACAATTCAGTAACAATGAACTTGCGATCATGAAATCAATTAGCATAAATTATAATTTCATTGCAAGGGATTGTGATGGCGATTTATATGTATATAACTCAATGCCAAGCAAAGATAATAATCATTGTGTATGGTGTGGTTCTGCCAATTTAGGATTTTACATGTTTAACAGTTTATTTAATTTAATAAATTGGGATGATGATGAACCCGTAAAAATTGACGATTATGTGGAAAGGAAAGGGAAAAAATGAAAATTAACTATGAAAAACTTCTGGAAGCCTTCGGCGTTGATGAAGGAGAAGAATTCTTGCTTACAAATAATGCATGTAAGGATAAATTCAAATTTGAAGGCGGTAAATTACTATGGTTCGATAAATTATTTAATGGTTGGCAAGAATCTGAGATTATTGAGGTTAATATTAATGAATTATTCATGTATGAAATCGAAAAATTACCGTGGAAACCAAAAGACGGTGAAACTGCATGGTGGGTCTGCGATTATGGTGATTGTGTTTATCCTTTTGTATTTAGTTTCAGTTATTCATACTGTGTAGCTTTATTAAAATGTGGCTGGCTTTTCCGCACAAAGGAAGAAGCCGAAGCGAACAGAGAACGGGTTCTAAAATAAATGAAAGAGGTACTTAGATAATGAATGTTAAACATGATCTTGAGGTATTAATCGAAAAATATAAAGATAAAAATTTTTTTACCTTTGAAGTAAATTTCGTAAATATGGCGAAAGATTGCTTGCGTGAAATCAATAGGCTGGAACGTGAAAATATAGAATTACGCAAGCAATTAAAAGAACACTTTGACAACCCGCCATTAAAACTTGATGAAATTGAACTTGGGATGTGGGTGTTGGATAAGAAGTACAACGCGTACCGTCTAATTGCTGATTTCGAATTTGAATTTGAGTCTGGAAGATTCTATAAAAGGCAGGTTGAAGAATGAAATTACCACGTTGTTATAAACATTGCAGGAACTGTGCGTTCTCGTACACGGAACGGGGTGACACATTTTGCAATCTAAAACATAAGTTTATCTGGTGCAAACGATTTTGTGCTTTGCTATGTGGCTACTTTGTGAGCATTTGGAGGTCGAATATTACGCATGAAAGCTAGAAATTTATTAGTCAGTATCTTTCCACGAGCTGTTGATAATAAATCTCCGGGAGGTTGTGATGGATGTCCGTGGCAATATAATATAGCCGTAAAAGATTTATGTAAGACAGAATTAAGAGAAGGCAAAACAATTGATCAAATTTGCCGCTTATGTTGGGATCAGGAAGTCCTTGAAAAAACCAAAAAGTATCCAGCGGAAGAAAGCGATCAGTTGTCCTTATTCAGAAAGCGTTAAATGATGATTGAGTACATGCAAGATAATATATCACTAATATTGCAAGGTTAAAGGAGGGATATTCAATGCAACAATGGCTTAAAACACGGAAGCGATTGATCCGTGAGATCGATCTGCTCACAAATGAAAATGAAAAGGCGGCTAAAGCATTGTATGAAAAAACAGCATCGGTCAACGCATTGCTTCGCGCTATACGCAGGCTGGATTTTGATTTGAAAAAAGAAGAATCGAAAAACGTAACGTTACAAAGCAGAATCAAAGAGCTTGAAAAAGAAATTATGGAACGTGATTTTATGGAAGGATTTATGGAAAACGATGTTTGAAAAATATAAAAAGTTTCTTTATGCAGAAGAACATAAAGAAACAGAATTTCATACTTATGATCGTTGGTGGTTTGTGTTTCCTAACGATTACGGGGCATCCGTAATTAGATATAAAGGTGCTTCGGGCGCTGGTTACAATAAAAATCTACCTTACGATTTAGCCACACTATATAAGTATGAGAGTGATATCGAAATAACTTATGATACTCCTGTGACTAAAAACACAATAAGGTATCTAGATGAAGCTGGTGTAGAAAAATACCTTGATATAATCAGAAAATTAAGGAAGGACGGCACGATGAATTCAAAAACAAAAAAGAATAACGTAGATGAGATTGAGCAGCTTAAGCGTAACCTTTACAGTTATGAGTTTTTCAAGAGAAAAATTAAAATACTGTATACCAATAAAATAGTGGACATCATGTGCGAACTTGAAGGCTTATGCCAAAAACATCAAGATAATAGAGGTGGAAGGGCGTCGGCAAGAGCATATCGTGATAAGAAAAATGCTCTGATCACGGAAAAAGAAAAGATTGAAAAAGATATGATCGACAGTGTAGCTTACAAAATTACAAGTCAGATTGATAGCGTATTACAGAAATTATCGGATTCTGACAAAGAACTAATTAGAGAAAAATTTTTTTACGAGAAATCGTACAGCGATATTGCAAAAGAATTGTTTATTTCAAAATCTGTTGTCATTGATCGTGTAGATTCAATTCTTCGCAAAATGATTAAAATAATAAAAAAGCCTTAGATATAAGGCTTTTTTATTATTCAACATAAATCTACAACCATTTCAATCCACGTCGCTCCCACCTTGCAGCAGTGCGCCATCTTTCAGCGACGACTATAGCTCTTTGTGATTCCATTATAGCATATCTCAAAATGTAATCAAGTCCTAAAGTAAAGAAAAAAGACGAAGATCGTCTCTTTTCTTTTTTATTTATAAATTATGAATGAACCACCGAGTTTAATAACTGGAATATGATTTTCTTCTATGATATCAGCGATCGCGTCAGCCTGTGTTTCAATGAATTCACTTTCAGGCATTTCATCGCGAAGATCTTCATTCTCTTTGAGCCACTCCTTGAACTCATTGAGTTCTTGGTAATCATCTATCAGCTCCGCGCTTGAACATTCGTTCCATTCCATGCTGATCGCTTGTGAATTGATTTCTTCTTCCTCGGAGAACGTTGATTCTTGATTTTGGTAGTATTTATACAGTCCAATCAGCCCCTCAAGGCTGAACCACGGACAACCGTCAAATTCAGCGATGAATTGTTTTACGGTTGTTATTTTCTTTCCTTGTGTATTCTTCATATTTTTCTCCTTTAGATGGGTGTCCTTACTTGATTCCGACCAATTTTCTGATGTCATCCTGCCGCACTTTATCAGAGTTTATATAATCCAGAGTATATGACATTTTCATAATGATTTCCTCCTAATAGCGTCGATCAGGGTGCGCAGCGTGCCGATAGTTACCCATTCATTTTCTTTTTTATTCATGAAATTTGATATGGATATGTTTGAGTATCCAAGCTCTTTTGCTGTGTTGTATATCAATGCCTGATCGAGGGTGAAGGAAAGATACTTTAATATCCCTCTGTATTCATCCTTTTCCCGATCAGATTCAGGGTTGAGGTTTGATTCACACGGACTATATGCAGTCCACAGGATTTTTTTGAATTCTTCATCTTTACCATGCATCTCTTCTTCGTTAATATCGAAAAGAAGATAAGCTTCATCAAAGCTGTTCGGATAAAGAAGAAATATTTCCTTAAACATATTTTCAGTTAAGACGACATTTCCGCAGTCTTCTTTTTTTTCGACAAACGACATCATAAGTTCTTCTTTTTTTGCGTTGAATTCTTCTTCTGTCCAATCATTTATTTGGATTGGATATGGTTCAGGCTGATAATTAATTGGCCTTTGCTGTAAAGCCTGAATGATTTTTTCACACGCTTCTTCCGAAAGACGTGTATCTTCGCCTGCCATATAGGCGTAATAATTAGACGAAGATATACCTAAGTCTGTAAGTAATGGCTTCATTGTGACGTACTTGCTGTAATTTTTAATAAGATTTCTTTGATAACTCATGATCTTTCACTCCTTTTTTATTCCCTATCAACATATTACACTATTTCGGGTGTAATGTCAATCCTTTCTACACTAAAAAAGGTGTAAATTAAAAATAAAAGTAAAAAAATAAATTCCGACCGCGGTCGGTAGGATTTATGTGCTATTATGTTAGTGTGGCCTTAATGGGTAGGCCACATAAAAACGATAAATCTTTCGTTTGTTAGCGGCGTTATCCCCTAGCGTCGCACCCCTTAAAGCATGCCAATCCCGGGCATGTTTTTATTTTACCCAAAAGGAGATGATTGATGTGAAATGCCCAAAATGCAGGAAAGACATGCAGCGCAAAACGGAAGACGGCAAGGTCTTTTGGTATGAGTGCCGCTGTGGGAATGTAATTGGAAAGGCTGGTGACGAAAATGCCGGAAGAAAAGAAAAAGAAAGCTCCAGCAAAGAAGAAACCAGCTAAAAAAAGTGAAGAAATAAAGAAGCTGAAAAAGAAAACTGGAAGGCCAAGAAAGAAAGCGCCTGTCGGAAGACCTTTAAAATACGAAACTCCAGAAGCCTTACAAGCGGCGCTGAACAATTATTTTGAAACGGCTGAAGCAAATGAAAAACCGTTTAAAATAACTGATATGTGCATCTACATAGGCTTCACAAAAGACATGCTGAAGGACTACGAAAACCGCGAAGAATTTTCATACTCGGTCAAAATGGCGAAATTAAAAGTAGAATCACAGTATGAAGATCGCTTAATTGAGCGTGGGAATTCAGGCGATATCTTCGGAATTAAAAACTTCGGCTGGACAGACCGGATTGAAACCGTGAATAAGACTTCCATGGAAATTACGGGATCCGTTGAATCTTTTTTACAATCAGATAAAGAGGGTATAAAGATGTGATATCAGCACACGATTATATTGAGAGATTTTTAAAAATCAAAACAAAAAAAGGCACGTTGGAACCGCTGAAGCTGAATCCGGCACAGGAAAAGTATTACGCTGCGATTAAAAAGGACTTTCAGGCAGGAAAGCCAATGCGCTATATTATCTTAAAGGCTCGTCAGATGGGCTTTAGCACGCTGACAGAAGCCTTTTTGTTTTACCTGACCGCAAACCAGCATTACACAGGATCGCTGATCATAGCGCATATAACGGAATCTACGACCAATCTGTATGGTATGTTTAAGACATTTTTGGATAACATCCCGGTTCAGATCAGGCCGATGACGCGCAATCAAAATGCGCGGGAAATCACGTTTGAAAATCCGACGCTTGATCCGCTGGAAAAGATTCAGAATCCGGGTCTTGGTAGCTATATCAAGGTGTCGACGGCCGGATCGGACGGCGTAGGGCGTGGCTCGACGATCCGCAATGTGCATATATCTGAGTATGCGTTCTGGCCGCCGAACACTAAAAAGAGCACATTAACAGGTATTCTTCAAGCTGTTCCGAACGATCCTAAAACCTTTGTAGCGATTGAGTCGACAGCCAACGGATTTGACCACTTTAAAGAGCTTTGGGATCAGGCAGTAGCGGGAGAATCTGGATTTACCCCGCTGTTTTTTGCTTGGTACGAGCTGCCGGAATACGCTATGCCGTATGACGGTTTTGTACTGACAGATGAAGAAAAGCAGCTGCAAGCCGCCTATAACCTAACGCTGGATCAGCTGACCTGGCGGCGCTGGTGCATTGAAGCAAACTGCTCGGGCGATGTGGATTTGTTTAAACAAGAGTACCCAAGCTGCCCGGAAGAAGCGTTCCTAATGACTGGCCGCCCGGTATTTGACAATGAAAAGGTCATGGCACGCATCCGCGAATTGACAGATCGCAAGCCTGAGCGGACCGGAAGATTTGAATATAAGACCTATATCAATCCTCGCTTCGGCGAGCTGATCGACGACAGCAGCATTAAATTTGTCGACGATCCCCGCGGTGAGATCGCAATCTATCAATCGCCGATCCCGCTTTGCCCTTATGTGCTTGGCGGTGATACGGCAGGCGACGGATCAGACTACTTTACGGGGCATGTCTTAGATAACACGACAGGCGCACAAGTGGCGAGATATCGCGAGCAGAAGACTGACGAGGGATTATATACCGCTCAGATGTATTGCCTTGGTAAGTGGTATAACACCGCGTTGATTGGATTAGAGGTTAATTTCAGCACCTATCCAGTCAAAGAGCTTCAGCGGTTGCGATATCCTCGGCAGTACGTCAGAGAGTCCGTCGACAAAATTACCAAGGACTACGCCGATAAGTACGGTTTTAATACCAATAGCGCCACGCGCCCGGTCATCGTGGCCAACCTTGTGACGATCATGAGAGAGTCGCCGGAGCTGGTCAACGACTTGGACACGCTTCGCGAAATGCTGGTATTTGTCAAAAACGATAAAGGCCGACCGGAAGCAGCCGAAGGGGAACACGACGATCTGGTCATGGGATTAGCAATTGCTCATCAGATCAGGTCACAACAAAAAATGGTTTACGAAAAACCAAAAGAAGAAAAAGAAAGGAGAGCAGGGAGCTATGACAGCTTCCTGAATTTTGGAAGAAATGGTTAATTTTCTATTAGCGGTTTTGATCGCACTGATTTTTGTGTTTTTGCTTTTTCTGGCGATCATTGCTTTATGTGTTGCGGTGATCGTTCGTGACGACCATCGCGAACAAAAGAAAAAATCAGCTGCAAGTGAAATGTCTAAGACAAAGCTATCACCTGATGAACAAGCGAAGGTGAAGCAGTTTGAAAACCTCATGAAATTTGACGGCACGAAGCAGCCGCCGATCCGGAAGGAGAATGAATGAAGATCAGTAAAGACCCGAAGGGGATTAAACGAGAGTACGATGATGCTGTCAGCTTTAATACTAAAATTGAGCTATATGACAACGTCAAAAAGAATCACAATTTTTACATCGGAAAACAGTGGGAAGGCGTGTATGCGCCAGACCTAGACAAACCGGTGATGAACTTTATCAAGCGTGTTATCGGCTATCAGATTGCTATGCTGGTGTCGGATGATATTGGCATATCAATTACGCCGTTTAACGAGGACAATCAGGATCAGCAGATGTTATCCAAGGTGATCGCAAAAGAGATCGACCGCGCCTTGGAAAAGAGCAAATTCAAAGCAAAGACCCGGAAGATTCTAAAAGAAGCAGCAATCACAGGCGATGGCTGCTTTTACTTTTGGTTTGACCCAAGCGCGGAAACTGGCCAGAAAGTGAAAGGCATTATCCAAGTCGACCAGATCGACGCTGTCAATATTATGTTCGGTAATCCGTATTCGACGGACGTTCAGGCGCAGCCGTATATCCTGATCAGCCAACGTCGCAGCATCGAATCCGTGAAGCTGGAAGCTGAAGAAAATGGGCTGAATGCAGAACAGATCGACAGTATCAAGCCAGACAACGACAGCACGCAGGTAAATGACGACGACACGGATAAACTCTGTACAGTTATCATCAAGCTGTATAAAGAAAACAAAGCCGTGGAAAAAGTTGATGAATATACCGGACTTCCGATAAAAAAAGAAGTCAAAGCCGTGAAGTATATGAAAACTGTTGGCGACATCGTCCTAAAAGAAGAAGTCGATACGGGGATGACGTTGTACCCGATCGCCTATATGAACTGGGAGGAGCAAAAGAATTGCTATCACGGACAGTCACCGATAACAGGGCTGATCCCAAACCAAATCTTTGTTAATAAGCTGTTTGCAATGTGTATGGTCTTTGTCATAAACAATGGCTTCCCTAAGCTGCTTTATGATTCTGGTAAAGTCGCAGAGATCACAAATGCAGTTAATGACGCAATCGCAATCGAACGGATGGACTTGGCTGGCGATTTGCTCAGATACACGCAAACGCCAGATTTCAGCAATCAAATCCTTCAGCTGATCGACACCTGCATCAATTATACCCGCGACTTTATGGGCGCTTCAGACGCAGCGCTGGGCAATGTTAAGCCTGACAATACATCAGCAATCATTGCGACACAACAGGCAACAGCGATTCCGCTCGAAAATCAGCGGCTGAACTTTTTTGATTTTGTCGAGGATAGTGTTCGGATCATGGTGGACATGATGGCAGCCTATTACGGCACCCGTCAGGCAAAAATTGAAAGCGAAGATGATATGCAAGGCGGCATTATTGATCTTGACTTTTCGGCGCTGCGCGAAATGAACTATGACCTGAACGTAGATATCGGAACAAGCAGTTATTGGTCGGAGTTGGTTCAGGCTCAGACGATGGACAATCTATTAACCAAAGGCGTAATTCAGGACGCAGTGACATATCTGGAAAATATCCCGGATCACATGGTTAAAAATAAGCAAAAACTGATCGACAGCATTAAAAAGAAGCAGATCGAACAGGAACAGCAAGCCCAAGCAATGGCCTTGGCGCAAGCTGGAATTGATCCGGAAGCAATGCAGCAGTCACCAGCTGACGCTGGACTGATATAAAAAGGAGAGAAAAGAAAATGAAGTACATTCACATTGAAATTGTTGAAGCAGAACCAACAAAAGCCAGCCATAGCACAGAGAAGATTACTGAAGGAGAAAAAGGAATGCTGGTAACCTGCAAGTCTGGGTATAAGTATTTTGTGCCTAAAAAGGTGTTTGACCGTCGTTACCTGCCGATTATCCCAAATCCCAAGCTGACAAAATCAGATGTATCAGTAAGTCAGGACATGGTCGACCGGTTTATTTCTGATGTCGATCCGACAACGTTGAGAGGTAAGACAACGCTTGTACGATGCCGTTTAGTTAATGGCTTTGAAATCAATGAAACCTCAACCTGCGTTGATAAGAGCAACTATGACCAAAGTGTTGGCTGCTCCGTTTGCATGGAGCGGATCGGCAATAAAATCTGGGAGTACCTCGGATTTTTACTGGCGACAGCGGCTCATGGATTTGAACGTTCGATGATGTCACCAGAAGTCAGCGAAATTGAGGAATAACACATGCGCGAGCGATCGCGCTTTTTATATGGACTTTTAGCTTAATTGGTAGAGCAATCGCCCCATAAGCGACAGGTTGCAGGTTCAAGCCCTGCAAAGTCCACCATTTATCAATGCGCGAAGCGCAAGAAAGGAGAACCCAATGTTTGAGGAAACCAATCAGACAATGGACACCACAGCAACGCCGGAAGACACCCATTCCGACATTGATTTAGACGATCTCTTTGATTTAGATGACGATGAGGGAAACCAACTTACGGAGGAAGAATCAAGCGAGGACGAAACCCAACAGCAGCCGGAAGATACCGAAACTCAGAAGCCAGAAACCAATGCAGAAAATCAAAAGAAACCCATTTTGACCGTGAAGCACTTGGGAGTAGAAAAGGAACTGAGCGAGGAAGAAGCCCGGGCATTAGCACAGAAAGGCATGGACTATGACCATCTGCGTCAGCAATACGACGGACTAAAGAATTCCGAAGAACTGACCATGCTGGATCAGATGGCGGCAGAGATGGGCATGGATCGTGCCGGTTATATCAAGGCACTTTCCCAGTTTAACCAGAATCAGGCGACAGCTCAGTATGTGGAGGAACTAAAAAAGCAGTACCCGAACACAGACGAAGCCGTGTTGCAGGAGCTGGCTAAGACGCAGCTAACGCAGCGTCAGGAACAGGAAAAGCAAGCCAAACTAACCCAACAGCAGCAGGCAGAGAAGGCACAAAAAGAAGCTTTTGCGGCTCAGTACCAGGCATTTGTCAGTGAGTACCCAGACGTCGATCCTACGAAATTGCCGGATGACGTTATGCAGTCAATGGCGGCAGGGGAAACGATGCTGAGCGCTTATAGAGCCTATGAGCTAAAAAAACTGAAGGCTGATTATGCTGCACTGATCAAAAACAAAGACAACAGTCAAAAAGCGTTGGGCAACGTCAAGGGTAAACCGCAAGACGACGAGGACGCTTTTTTACTTGGCTTTGATAGCTAAATTTAAAGGAGGAATGAAAAATGGCTATCTTTTTAAGAGAGAAATGGGCAAATAAGGTCGCGGAAACATGGACACGCAGATCAATCTTTGCGGACAAGGCATCATCCGATTATAACTTTGATGGAGTTAAGGATATCTTGATTTCCAGCATTCGCACGCAGTCTTTGAACGATTATGATCGCAATGGTGGCATGAGCCGCTACGGTACGCCGAAAGAAGTGCAGGACGCAGCGCAGCGCTTAACCATGCGCACAGATAAGTCGTTCAGCATGACCATTGACAAAGGTAATAACACAGAGCAGGACATGATCAAAAATGCTGGCAAGGTAGTGCGTAGAGAACTGGAAGAACAGGTTATCCCTTACTTTGACCAGTTAGTCGGTCATGCCTGGGCGACGGGAGCTGGAAAGATCGTAGGCGTAGCCAACGCACTGACGAAGTCGACATTTATCGGCGAGATCAACAAGGCAAAAAGCCACTTTGTTAACAACCATATTCCGTTTAACAATGTCTATCTGTACATCCCAACCTCAATGATGTCTATTTTGGTAACCTGCCCGGAATTTCTGAATTTGGAAAAGCTGGGAACAAAAGTGCTGGTTAACGGTATGGTCGGCAAGCTGTCAAACTTCCCGATCATTGAAGTTGCCGATCAGGATTTACCGGAAGGCGTGCAGTTCATGATCGCCAAAAAGGAATGCCTGCTGTTTCCGAAAAAAATCTGGGACACAAACATTCATCAGAACCCTCCGGGCATCAGTGGACATCTGATGGAAGGCCGGTTCATCGGCGACGGCTTTGTCATTGGTGAGAAGGCGCTGGGCGTTTACACCTGCGTGCTGGCTTCCAAAATGGCAACTGCACCGACGATCGCAGCAGCAACCGGCACAATCACGACAAATAACTTTACAGTCAAATATACAGACGATGATTCTGACCCGCGCTATTCTGCGTCGGCTAAAATCTACACGGCGCCGCTGGGCGATGTTACGAAAAAGACGATCAAATTCTACGCTTATAAAGAACGCGATGATAAGTATTACGATGGTTTTCCGTCGGATGTCGTTGTGTCTGAAGCCACAGCATAAGAGGGGATTGATTTCCCCTCTTTCTATTAAAAAAGAGGTGATACTATGACGGTTCAAGAACTCTATAAACTCACAAAGAATTTGATGTTTGAAAAGCCGACCTCAAAGGACTATGACAATTACTACATGGACAATATCAATGTCCTGCTGTCTGAAAATTTTGACTTGAATAATCACGTCCGCGAGTTTCTGGGAAAGAGTCCTTTACTGATTTGCCCGGTCGTAACGAGTAAAGAAGACGAGCTGCCTTATGAGGATGCTGTATGCCGTGAGGTGCTGCCTTATGGTTTAGCGGCTGCCTTTTTCATTGATGACGATTTAAGTAAATTCAGTATTTTTAATACCAAGTACACGAACGCCAAGATAACGGTAACTAAGTACATCCCACGCAAGATTAAGGATGTCTACTCATGATTCAGCAGCCGTCATTCAAACCGCAGTCGTATAAGACCTATGAGATTCCTAACCCCGGTTCAGGTGGATTAAATATCCAAGACTTGGAGTACAACCTGACCAGCAATCAAAGCCCGGCCATGCTCAATCGTATGATGCGTAATGGCAGCTTTGGCAAGAGGTATGGACAGGAGTGGATCAGCGAGGTCTTCCCGGGTGAGATTTATGCTTTGGGATCGTATCGGGATAAGGTCATCGTTCATGCCGGTACAAAAATTTGTGCTTATGATAAGTTAACGCGAGCAATCACAGAACTGTATGACGGGCTTACGGAGTCCGCCGGACAGTTCCTGAACTTCAACAAAAATATCTATTATTTGAACGGCCATGAATTTGTCGTTTATGACAACAAAGAGGTTAAACCTGTTGATCCGTTTATCCCGGATGTGGTTATCAACCGCACGCCGGCGGGCGATTACTCTGACCTCATTGATAACTATAACCGGCTGGGCAAAGGCTGGAAGAACACCTTCAATGGCGACGGCGCAAGTAAAGAGTACAAGCTGACGCAGGACAAGCTTGACACCAGCCCTACGGTCAAAGTAGAGATCGGCGGTAAAGAAGTAACCGAAGGATTTACAGTCGATTATGAAGCTGGAAAGGTAACCTTCACGACAGCGCCGGAGAAAGGGCAGAACAACGTCGTAATCACAGCTTACAAAACGGAGCAGGAATATATTGATTCCATCCTTAAGTGTAAATTTATGACGGCCTATGGTGGCAGTAATAACAGCCGGATGTTTGTGGCTGGAAATGGTAACAGTATTTGCTACTACTCTGATGTATTCGACGCAAGCTATTTTCCAGAGAACAATTATAATTCTTTGGGCAACGGCGAACAGGACATCGTCGGCTTTGGGGAGCAGTATGACACGCTGATTGTATTCAAACCGTCTGAAATGTTTACGCTGAAATACGTCAACACCACGGATGGTAAGGCGCGGTTTGACAGCACGCTGCTTAACTCCAAGATGGGCTGTGATTGCCCGTATAGCATCCAGTACCTGGACAACAAGCTGACCTGGCTTTCTACGGTCTACGGCGCTTGTACGCTCGTTTCGACGCTCATCGAAGGTGAACGAAATGTGCAGGTAATCAGCCGTAATATTAACGGCGGATTCAGAAGTCCGGGGCTTTTGCAGGAAACTGATCTGCCGAAAGCAAGAACAGTGAATTTTGACGGAAAATACTGGGTAGCGATTAATGGCAAGGTTTATCTGTGGGATTACACGACAAGTCCGTATAAGTACAGCGGCAATCCTGATTTTGACGCACAGTCGCTGGCTTGGTTTTTGTTTGATAATTTTCACGTCAATGACTGGGTGGTGGATGACAAAGACCTGTTTCACGCGCGCGGCGATCGGCTGGTCGGCTTAACGCCTAAATTCAATGATTTCGGCGATCCGATTAACAGCTATTACCAGACTCCGTTTATGCAATTCGGACTTTTTGATTATCTTAAAACGGTCAAAAAAATGTTTGTCATGGTGCGCGGCGATACGCCAACCCGGATTAAAATTCGGTATATTACAGAGGATAGCCGGGATGGTGAGGAAGAAGTCGAGGACATTCAGGTTTACAGCCACATGTGGTCTAAATTCGCATGGTCTTCCTTTGGATGGACTGTAATCAACTTCGGAAAAACCTTCACCCGTAACTGTTCACTTAAAAAAATACAGCTTTTAAGCGTGTGGTTTGGCAATAACGAGTACAACCGGGATATGTCGATCTCAGCACTGAGGTTTATGTACGTTCCTGTTAAAAAAATTAAATAGGAAGGAGGTACAAATGGAAAAACTAAAATTTAATCCGGAAGACGGCTTTCTGAATTCGGCGGAATATCCTGATCCGGAGAACGAAACAGAAGCCCGTGAACAACTTTATAGCCTACATAAGCAGACGAAAGAGTTTATCAATAATCTGATCGGCAACTTGGAAGAAGGCGCGTCGTCGGATATGTCAGGTACTGGCCAATCAGATACAATGACTAAACCTGACGGCACGCCAGCAACCAGCATCGCGGATCAGATCGCCGCTTTAGACCGTAATCGCGTGATATCAGATGATATCCGATACTTACGCATGTCTGCGGACGGAAATCTGGAAAAATCGGATGATAACAAAGTTTGGACTGAACTGCTAATGTCTACGCAGGTTGTTGATGAAACTGGAACGATATTTCCTAAGCGGAAAATGCTCCAGTTTTTAAATGCTGAAGTGAGCGACGATGGCCAGATGATCGTAGTCAAGACCTTTGGTTCTGGCGGCGGAGGATCAGGCGGGTCAAGCTATGGCTACTATATCGAGGATGTCACTATACCTAAGTCTAAGTTTTCCAGTTCAGGCGACGTGATCAGCGCCCAGGTCAGGATTGTAGGACTAAAAGCAACAGATTTTGCTTCAGTCGTTTTTGATCAGCCAGCTCTTAAGTATCAAGGTCATTGCGCGACGGAGGACGGCTATCTAAAGGTTGTCTTGGACAAAATCCCAACAGAGGATATTACCATCAAAACAATCAAAATAGACCGTGTAGCGCCTTGGATGGATGGCGATACCAATAAGATCAATTTGATTAAAGGTTCTGATTATAGCAAGGCCATCCAGATCACTGATGAGGTCGGTAATGAGTATGTGCCTTCATCTTCGGATTCCTTAATCTTCAGGGTTACGGACGCAACCGGCGGAACAGTAATGAGCAAGTATTTAATTGGCGATCTGACGATCACCGCAGCTGAAACTGAAATGTTTGACTCAGGAGATTATAACTACTCGGTGACGCTGGAAACAAACGGCAAACGCTTTGTAATCATTGAGTCAACGATATCAGTAACCTCAGGAGGTAGCGCATGAACGAGAAACTAATTGGCCGCCTTGATTACACCGGGCTTAATATCAATACATTGTCTAAGGCATATTACAACCACGATTTCACGGCAGCGGATTGGGAAGATGACTTGAATTATAAGCGCCTGATCCTGCCCGCTGAACTACACGGGCTGGGCACGCAGGCGATTGTAAAGAGCATCGTATCAAAAGACGAGGATAACAATCTGCACGATGTGATCGTTAGTTATGACATCATGATTAACGGAGACGTGATCATTTATTCGGAACTGCCCTTTGCAGGCAGAATACAAGTGGAGGAGGCAGAAACATGTCTCAATCAACAATAAAGTTAGGGCAGCGATTTAAGGATTTTGTCAAAGCGATCGCGGATAACTTTACAGATTTATACACCAACAAGGCAGATAAGACCGCACTTACAAGTCACAATACAGCGGCAGACGCTCATGCGGATCGATTTAATCCGCTGGTCAGCGGTGTCAGTTATTCGGAAGGTACGGGCGTTTTTACTTTTACCAAGGTGGATGGAACAAAGATTACTGTTGACACCAAATTGGAAAAGGTAGTCACTAATTTCACTTATGATTCCACAAATCAACAGCTTGTTTTAACTTTAGACGATGGTACAAGTTACCCGATTCCGATGTCGGCATTTATCAATGAGTATGGTGTTACTGATACAACAACCATTGACCTCACGATGTCAGCGGATCACAAAATTTCTGCGGTCATTAAGACTGGCAGCATAACTAAGGCAATGCTGCTTCAGGCGGTGCAAGATGAGATCACCGCCAACACAAACGCACGGCATTCCCACAACAATAAATCCGCTTTGGACGGGATTAATGCAGCTAAGATCACAAGCTGGGATGCGGCAGCAGCGGCCAGCGGACAAGCAACCAAAACAAAAGTGAGCTTTACAGCTTCCGACTCAAAATGGGGCACGATATCAAACGGACTTTACCCGTTGACGATCCCTCACAACGGTAAATCACTTGTTGGCGGAGTCCACAAGACCGATGGATCGAGCAATTATGAGGTGCTTGTGGATGTCGATTATCAGACATCCAATGTCGTGATTTACAGCGCAGACAAATTTGCGGGCTATATCGAGTTAGTGTAGCGGGGTGATCCTATGGCAGTAGCTAAGATCACTCAAGCGTTAAAGCCATCGCAGGTGATCGCAAAGATAAATGAGATCATTGATGGTTTTAATAATAAGGTAGTCAACAAAACAAATTTGACGATTTCAACCACGGCATGGGCGGCATCGTCGGAAAAATCAGGGTATAGCTTTAAAGCAAACCTGACTGTATCGGGGATAGCGACAGCGGATCAGGCATACTTAAAATTTTCTGATTCTGATGTTGCCGGAATGAATTTTTGTGTAGGTGCGATCGCGGCAAATGCGATCGCGATCTACGCAAAAACAAAGCCGACAACAACGATAACGATCCCATTGGTACGGATCACGAAGGGAGGATAAGAGATGGATGCAATGAGTAATTTAATCCCGCCACACAGCCATCCAATGCCAAATGTAGCGACTGAATCAGCCGCTGGCGTTATGTCACCAGCAATGGTAAAAAAACTTAACGGTTTAACAGACGAACACCTGATTCAAAATGTAACTTTAACGGTCGCTTCGTTTGTGGCTAATACGGACGGTTATGCAAGTTTCTACGGATTTTGCTCTGACTACACAGTAGCGGGAATGACCGAAACCTGTAAAGTGGACTATGAAGCCGAGCCGGGATCAGATGACATCATAGAGAGAGGTAATACAATGGCAGGGAAGATCAGGTTTTACGCAAGCGCGCAGCCAAGCGCAGATGTTGTTTTGAACAATATCGTTTGGAAGGAGTTGGGATAAATGCTGTTTGGAGGATCAAAAAAAACAGGCGGAAATCCACTGGAAACTGAACCGGTTAGTTGCTCGGTAAAAAATAATAAAAATAGTGGAGTAGTTGTTACTTTCCCGAAAGGGTATTACCAATTTAAAATCTCTTATTCCTATCAACAATTCGACAGGTCTAATGAGAGCATCTATTACCGCGACTCCGCAGGTAACGGTCACCGGATTGGCAGTTTGTATGCCGATGATTATGGGTACAGTCCAGGTTACACAATTCAAGATTTAATTTTAGACATTTCTTTGTTTGAAACGCCTGAAGCGCTAAAAAACAAAACATCTTTTAGCATTTACTTCAGCCCGAATAGTCGTGACCCACATTTTAATTCTTTTACTGCCATAGGACTCAGAAGAGTCGGGGGGGGCGCTTAAAAGCGCTCAAAACCATTTTATCTACCCGCTTTACGCACTTTGTAAAAGTGCTAAGCAACGTCAGAGAAGAGGTGTCGAACATGTTGTTCGGCGGTAAAAAATCCAGTAAGAAATCTGGCGGGATTGAAAAATATCAACGTTTTCGCGGAAACTATGCGAAAGACTTTTTTGCCAGATATAAAGACCAGTCAGGATGGGAAACTAATCTTCCGGATTCCTATTTTAACATGGGGCAGAATGTCAATTTCAATAATGCAAGTTCTATCGCTAATCCAGCGGAATACCCTTGGTATATCAAATTTCCTAAGCCACTAGTAGTGCTTGAATGCTATACCTATTGTAACAACTGGGCCGGAATTACGGAAATGGCGTTTATCTACGAAGATGGTACAGTAGAAGCTTGTACTGGACCGAAGAGTTACTCAAGATACAGCGGTGGCGGACAGCAAAACAGAACACAATTAAAAGAATGTGTGGGCGTAAGGTTGCATTTCTATGGTCAGGGCGTAGGATATGCACCAGATGCACATTATCAGGGCGGTGGCGTCATTGATTGGCTCGAGAAGGTCGGTGAGTAAAAATGTTGTTTGGCGAAAAAGGCGGAAGTAAAAGCAGTCGTCTAATTATTAATAGCGGATATATGTATAACCTAACCTCAGATTCAACGGGGTATGAGATTTTGAACACTTCAAATAATCCGTATTTTCAGCCATGGGGTAATATTTTTGGAACAGGCGCAAGTCCAACATTTAACGGCACATCAATTGGTGCAACGTTAAAGCTTCCTTATGATAATAAAATCCCGTTGACTATGCAGCTTTCAGGAACAAATACAAATTCCTGGAAGCTTTGGTTTTCTGAAGACGGAGTTTCCTTTGAAGAAATATATTCCGGAGGAAGCGGAACGGTATACATTCCTTTTGATCCAGGCAGAAAGGTCAAATACATAAAGTTCACCGCTTCCGGAACCAGCCAGATGAAAGAAAACAAAGTTCTCGTTCGACAGTGGGTAGAATTTGTAGAAAATGTAGGTTCAAAGTATGAGGTAGTTAATCTATTTGACGCACGGCAGTCGCCGGGAAGTGTAAGTGGATCAAAGACGTTTGAGAAGCCTGTTTATGTAGACAATGTTTACATGTCATGGTTTAGGAGCTTTTCGGACTACAAAGCGACGGTAACCGTTATAGTGACCTTGGAAGATGGCACTCAACAAACAATCTATTCCGTGACAAACAGCGGAGCAGTTGGCGGTGAAAATGCTGTCTTAAAAGTAAACAGAAAGATCAAATCTATCAAATTTGAATTGATTAGCGGATCAGTCAGCGGAAATGGAATAGGCTACCAGGTTACTTTTGTAGCTTTAAAGTAAAGGAGGGATAAAGTGCAAAAAGCACTTTTTTTCATGGCTGTGCTGCGCTGCACGGCCGGAGAGGATTACACAACACACAAGGGCACCTACGCCCTTGATTTCGGAGGATCAGATGGGGGCAAGGATTTAGTCTTTGCTCCCTTTGATTTAAAAGTAAAAAAGATTGATAAGGCGGCGAATACCGTCTTTTTTGAATCCTTAGAACCTGTTGAAACACCTACATTTACGGATTATGTCTGTGGACGATTCGCACATTGTAACGATGCCGATATGCTGCCGAATTGTTATGTAGGCGCGGTGATCCGGCAGGGGGAAGCCTTTTATCGCGAAGGTGGTAAAGGTAGCGGAGTAAACGGAAAATTCGGAACGCACGTCCACGCCGTGTTCGCCCGCGGACATTTGACCGGAGCGTACTGGTATAACGTCGGCAACGGCAATTACGGCATGCTGTCAACCGGCGGTAAGCAGCATATTTACGATGTGCTGTTTGTGCCTGATGATGTTCAGATCGTCAAGACAAACGACTACAAAGATAAATATCCGTGGCGCAGAACGCCGCGGAAGGAGGAATCTATGGATCATGTAGTTCAAGAATATCTTTATAACAGGAGGTTTTACAGCAGACGGCAGCAGCCGGGCGAGAAGCTTATGCTGCTGCAAAATGATTTTAAACAGCTTTTACCGCTGTCAAAGATTTATCCGCAGGACAAGTCGATCAAGGTTAACTGCCTTATTAATTGCAGCTATTTCAAACTGGAAACAGGCCCGGATCAAGGCCAGATCATCGGCCGCGATCAAGGCGAGCGCCGAGATGAAGCTCCAGACATTGACGGCTGGATCGATCTTGTACTGCTTGAAAATGGGCAGCTGCATTACGGTGATATGAACAGCTGGGATTGGCGCAAAGAACACGGCGTGACCGTCGGAATTTCCGTTGCCGGCTGCATCGTCAGCAACGGCGAAGCCGTTGAACAGATGTCAGCTGAAAGCTGGGATAGGCTGGACAAAGTAGACGCTCAGACGCTGCTGATGATTCACTGGGATAATACAGCGGAGTTTGTGATCGTCGATGAGATCGCAGGGTCTAAGGGTATCACATTGCGGCAGGCGCAGGAGTTTGCGCTGTCGAAACAAGTGGCCTATTGCTTTGCGCTGGACAGTTCCGGATCGTCGGAAATGGTAATTGAGGATAGTGCAGGCAAGCGGACGATCGTCAATAATCCGTCTGACGGCCATGAGCGTGGAATTCCAAACGCACTCGCATTTGTAAATGTAAAGGAGGAAGTTAAGATGATCAACAAAACTACAAGCATCGCTCGCTGCACAAAGGGCACTGTCGGTGACAAGTACCGCACCCGCGACAACGTCATGGGTACGCTCGAACCAGACAGCCTGTGGCTCGAAAAGGGTAAAGAGTACCCTTTACTGGCGGTTACGGAAAAAGCTGCTCAGGACGGATATACGTGGGCTATGGTACGGATCGGCAATATCATTGTTTACGTGCAGGCTGATCCTGATTACATCCAGCTGATTGACCCAGAGCCACAGGGAGAATACGAGGAAGTAACAGAAAAATTGTACAGAAAGAAGGCGTAAATCATGGCTGGCGATTACATGTTTTTGCCAGGAGCTTCATATTACGATAAAGCTCCTGCACAATCTAAACCAAAAGTAAATTCAGGTGGAGGCGGCGGAGGCGGTTATGGCTACTCCGCCCCAGATTATTACGGTCAGCTCCAAGCGATGATCGCAGAGATGCAGCGCCAGCAAATGGAAGCCAATATCGCCGCGATCCGCAGCCAGGTCGAGCAGGCAACAAATAAGTACCAAGGTCAGCTGGACGCGCTGCCAGGTACTTATCAGCCACTTAAAAATCAGTCTGAGGTTGAGCGCTATAAAGCAATGCGAGCGCTGCGAGAAACACAAGCAAATCGCGGTGCACTGGACAGCGGCGCAGGGCGGCAAGAGAGCCTTGATATGTCTACCAATTATAGCAACCGCTTAAATCAGATCAACCTGCAAGAGCAAGCTGAAGCTGACGCGATCCGGCGGGCAATTGCTGATGTAAGGTCACAAGGCGATTTACAGATTGCCAACGCACAGTCGTCAGCATCCGTAGAAGCGCTGCGAAACAACATCGCTATGCTTCAGGAGCAGATGCAAGCGAAGCAATCACAAGCCCAATCGAGGGCCAAGAGTGTAGCTTCCGGAACAGGAATCAATACAGAAATCGGTAAAAATACAGGCGAAGCATCTTCGGCGACAGGGTTATCATCTGCGGGAAAAAGCTATTTCCAGAGTCTTCAGATGTCAGGAGCTGACGATGCGACGATCGCTAAATATATCAGTAATGCCGTAAAACAAGGTATCATCTCTTCCGCTGACGCGAAGATTCTTGCAGAGCGATACGGGTTCGGAACAGAGTATAGATAACAGGAGGTAGTGTATGCCCACAGTATTTATCCCTAAATCCGCAGTTGGATTTTCGGGGAATGGAAATGATCAAGGAAATAATGATTATAACGGAAGCAGAAGACAAACAAACATAGCGATCCCAAGACCTACTGTTTATATACCAAAAGAAATGGAAGAAGAAGAAAAAGCAAAAGAACAGGAATCCCTGGCTGCCAAACGTGCAGCCGGGAAACCTGTTTTAATTTTTGATACAAAAAATGGCACTGTTGATCTGGAAGAAGGAACTTATTCAAAAGTACCTTTAGCCGCCGAAATTAGTGCTAGCACAGATCGCGAACGTTTGAAACAAATTATGAAAGACACGAAGTTTTCCGATCAAAAGACATTCCGGCAAGCTCAACAGCGCTTACATGATTTAGATTTGTATGGAGCACCAGGTGAAGAAGTATCTTGGAATAATGCGTTGCCTTACCATATAAATAAAGGCATTGAAGGGATCGAAGATTTCTTTAGAAACTTTTATAACCAAGGCGCTTATCGTTATCAGCAGCGGCAGGATGACATGGCTAAAGTTGCCAATCAGATTGGCGGAGAACAGTTTATCGGACAGCTACAAGTAAACAAAAAAGAAGGTATGCAAAAGCAAGCGAAGGTAAACGAACTATTTGATCTTGCCCCAAGAGACCAGAGAACCGCAAAAGGCGCTTGGGCTATCGGTGGAGAAGTTGCGCATAGTATAGGGAATATGATACCTACAATTGCTGCTAACGTATTTGCTCCGGGTTCTGGCCTACCTTTGATGGGGATTGGTGCGATGGGCGGAGCGACGCACGAAGCAATGCAGGATGGTGCAAACTTAGAAAATGCCATCACTTATGGTATGGCGTCTGGAGCAGTGGAAATTGCTACTGAAAAAATGTTTGGTGGCATTCCGGGGTTGAATAAAGAGGGCTTTTTGGGGAAAGGCGTAGAGAAAATTGTAGATGAACTCATAGATAAGACTTTAAAAAGCGAGGTTGGCAAAGCGATAGCTTCAAAACTTATTAATATTTTCGGAGAAGGTGTTGAAGAAGCTGTCTCTGAAATTGCCGGTGAATTTTTAGTTGATATTTACACAGACGCAAAAAAAGGTCAAACACTTGAGGAACGTTTAAAAAATGTAGCTCCTGATGCTTTACAGGCTGCTTTTTTAGGATCATTAACATCTGCTGTTATGAATGCTGGAGAAATGGGCGTACAAGTGGCAACGGGGAAAAATCCTTTAACTTATACTCCAACATGGAACGAAGGAATTGAAGAATCTAAGTCATCTCAAAACGATGTTAAAGATGGAGAAGATGAAAAAACAAAACCTACAATTGAAATTCCAGCTGAAACTGTAACTGAAGAACGCGTTGTAAATAACGCAGTAATACAGCCGCAAGAAAGTATAGGATTAAACGCTGAAAATCTGGGTGCTGATGTTACTGACGCCATTTCAGCGATCGAGAACGCAAACGAAGCTCGTGTACAGCCTAACAGACAATTGATTTCAAATGATATCAATAATATTCAGTCGCAGACAATTGAAAACAATAGTTCGCAATTGCAGGCAATTGACAACAACGTAAATCAACCAGTTGATTCTGAAGCAATCCCTCAAACTACTCAGTTTAAAATAGACAGTTTAAAAAGTAAAAATACAGCAATCAGATTTCAGGCCCAGCGGTTAAATAAAAAAGCGATCTTTGAATCAGCCAAGAAAATCGGCGGATTTAATCAAACTGAAATTGAAACAATAGCAGAAATATCAAACGCAACTGGCGTTCCTGTTCAGTTTGTAGAATCGTTGGAATATGGTGCTAATGGAATGTATAAAAACGGTACGATCTTCATTTCAAAAGGAACGAAGAATCCAGCTAAATGCGTCCTTGTCCATGAAATGACGCATCACATCGAAAACAGCGGCATGTATGATCAGTTTAGCGTAGCTGTTCAAGCAATAGCGAAAGCGAATCACTGGGATTTGGCGAAAATGAAAGAAAATATCATTAACCAATATGAGAAAGTGTCCGAAGGAAAAGTGCAGCTCGATGAAACTGATGCGATTAAGGAACTTAATGCGCGAATTGCAGAAGAATATCTTTTTAAAGATGAAAAATCCATAAGGCTATTGGCGACTAAAAATCGGAATTTGGCGCAGAAAATTTTGGACTGGATCAGAGAAACGTTGTCTAAATTATTCGGTAGCCAGTCGTCAGAAGCTAAATCCTACACTGACCAGCTGCGAGAATGTGAAAAACTTTACCGCAGAGCAATTGAAGATGCAAAGGCAGATAATAATTTAGATGCACAATATATGTTTGGTGGCCTTAACGCTAAAGAAATACCAGATGGATACGAAGAAGCACAAAACAGCACAGAAGACACAGAAACAACGTGGAAAAAAACAGGTTGGGTAAAAAAAGCTGATGGGAAATGGCGCTTTGAAATTGATGATAGCAAAGCGCAATTTAATACAGCTTTGCTTAAGTTATTTGGAGAGGTAGATTTAGAAGATGTCATGGCACATCCGACATTGTACAAACATTACCCATCCTTAAAAAGTTACACTGTCGAATTGCTTGAAGGCGCACCAAATAATATAAATGGTGGATTTAATTCGCAACAGAAGAAAATTAGAATTAATGCTAATACTTTGAGAGAAGGAAACTTTGAATCAACTTTAATTCATGAAATTCAACATGCAATTCAAGAGCAAGAAGGTTTCGAATCAGGTTCAAACATAAAAAAAGCCAAAGATTCGGCATTAAGAAAAGAAGAAGCGAAAAAAGCTAAATTAGGAAAATTCTTATCTCAAAATGCGGGAATTGATGAAGCGTATAAAAACTTTGAAAGCTCTACAAAAGGTTGGGGCGAAGCATTAAATAGCTGGGGAACTCCGCAGGAAGCGGAAGTCGTACAAAAACTTACAAACGGAAAATTTAGTTCTTTTGCCGAATTTGATAAGTATACATCTTCTTTGCGTAAATCAATTGCAGAAAAATATGGTGATAACGCGCTGAAAGAATATGAAAATCTGCTCAATGAAAAGAACGATTCTAATTACATTGAAGAATATATGGATAATTTAGGGGAAGTGGAAGCAAGAGATGCATCGAATCGAAGAAATTTGGCATCTTCGGAAAGAATAAATAAACTTCCTGAAACAAAAGGCAGATTATCAAAAAATACAGAAAAAAATGAAACGATATATAGTCTTGACCCAATTAATGAAAAAAATGTTGATATGTATTCTCAAGAGGAACTGTCTCAGTTAGAAAAAAACAAAAAAATTTTGATTCTTGGCAAAGATATAGAATTTGATGAATACATTGAGAACAGTTTAACTGGGAAATATAATAATGATCAGCGTTATTTATACATAGGCAAAGTCAAAGAAAGCCTAGCAGAAAAAATCAAACAATTGTATAACTATGATATTTCCGGTTTTAGCATAACAATGAATTCAAGCGAAGTTTTACATTCTATTAATCAGCACGGATATGATTTAAAGAAAGAAATTAGCAAAGGAAATAGCCGAACTTTAAGTAAAGATGATTTTAAATATATGACAGATATAATTAATAATTTTGATTATTCTGACTTTGGCATTGATAAAAAAAGTGGTAACCATGCCCTAACATTATTTAAAAAAATTGGTGAAGATAATCTTGCGTGCGTTGAACTGATTTCAAACAAAAAGCATAGGTTAACTTTGAAAACAATGTACGCACCACAATATATGCAAAAAAGAACCCCTACCACCAACGCTAATGCATCTATTGATGCCGAAGCTAGAACGTCCGAAACGGTCGGTGATTCAGGGTTCAACAATATTATAGCTAATGGGGAAACGAATGACAATAAAAAAATGTCGCTCGGTAAGAATTCCGATATAATCGAAAAAACAGAGGTTAAACCAGAAGAATTAAGTAAAAATATAGTTTCATACAATAATTACAAAAGAAATTTGAAATCAAAACTGTTCAAGGATTTCAGCACAGAAACCAATAGTTCGGACATAGACAACTTAATTGATTCGGCAGCCATAGACGTTTTAAAGGATTCGAAAATTTCAGACGAAATAAGAGATCGACTGTTCAATGAAATTTGGTCAAACTCGTATGTTCCGGATTCGGAAATGGATGCGGATTATCAACAACTTCTAAACGAGCTAAGAGGATCAAAGATAAAAGTCAATCGTAGATTGTTAGCATCAGAAATCCCGGATCACAAAGAAATCGTTAAATCACTCAAGAATATTGTAAGCTTCAGCGAAAAAGAAGGAATAAATATAGATCAACGATATCAGGAACTGAAAACACTTTATCCGCAGCTGGAAGATGTTTCACACGCTGGCGATCAAGTGAGAGCAATTGCTGATCTGGTTGAGAGCTTAAAGCCAGAAACTCATCACATTAGCGATGCTTATGGCTATACAAAAGATGATCTTCGGGCGGACTTGAATGAAATCCTTCAAGACTTTGAAAGTGAAATCATTTATCGATCAGATAAATCTTACTATGATAAAGTGGCTAAAAAGCAATACTCTAAGGATTTAGCATCCGGAAGACCTACAAGCAAAGCCTATGAAGACGCAACGAAAGAAGTACTGAGCGAAGCCAAAGCTGGGGATCAAATAACAGAGCAATTTGACGCTAAAGGATTAGCTGGAATGATTAAAAACTACGGATCGCCAAATAAGACAACCCAACAGAATTTGGATATCGTAGCTGACGGCAACAAAGAAGTGCGAAGAAAGCTGTATGATGTATTTGAAAAGCCGATGGAAATTGCGAAAAAAAGCTTTGTAAAATGGAAACAATACAATGTTAATAAACTATATACAAAAGTCGTGAAAGAATTAGGGATCAAAAAAGGATCAAAAGAATCAGCGGCCGTGCAGTGGTATGGCGAAGGACAACGGCAGATTAAAGTAGGCAGTGAAAAAATTGGAAAAGGAATCCTGGCTAGAGAGCAGGACATTTACAGAATTGAACCTTACTCGCTTTCAGATTTACAAAAAGATTTCCCGAATAAGTGGCAAGACATTGTAAAAGCAGACCGAATTTTCCGAGGAATGTATGATGAATATGTCGGAAGAATGAACGCAACTCTCGAAAAAATTTACACTGAGGAATCCTTAAAGCAGCAAGTAGAAGATAAGCAGAACGAACTCATGGCAAAGATCAACTATCAAAAAACGATGGTAAAAGCTTTGAACGAGAAAGTTGTGCAGTTAAAAGCAAAAAATGCAAAATCGGAAGATATCGCATCAGCGATCGCGGAAGTGTCGAAAGCAAAATCAATGATCCGTGCGAGTGAAAACCAATTTGCTAAGATTTCAGATAACGTTTATAAAAACAAGCGGTTAAAGCCGCGAAAAGATTATTACAGACATTTTCAGGAATTATCTATGGCTGATAGCTTGCTCGACATCTTTAATTCGGAAAACAATCAGGGCGTTTCAAACCAGCTGGCGGGAATTAGTGAGTTTACAAAACCAAAATCGAGATGGGCTTCCTTCATGCAGCGTCGCGATGGGAATTCGCATTACACTGAAGATGCAGTCGCGGGTATGCTTAACTACATTCCGATCGCAGAACATAAGATCGCCTTCGATCCTGTTGTCGCAAAGTATCGTGGCGATATTCAGCAGTTAGTTAAAGCTTCTGATGATCTTGGAGTTGAGAACACAAGGTTTATAAACTGGCTGTCAAACTACACAAATGATCTTGCCGGCAAAACCAATTATATCGACCGAGTATTAGCTAATACGAATAACGGTCGGAAAGCATTGAAGCTAATGAAGAAGATTAATGGCAGAGTCAAAGGAAATGCGGTAATGGGGAACTTAAACAGTGCTGTATCACAGTTCTATAATCTACCTAATGCGCTAGGGATTTTAACTGATCGTGGCGGTGTAAAAGCTTCTTCGGATATCGCCAAGGGAATGAAGGATTATACTGCTTACGTTACACAAAAATTAAGCAGTAAGTATTTTAACCAGCAGACGGATTTTGAATCATCGCCCATTAACCAAAGCACGTTCCTTCAGGAACGATTTATGGACGATATTTTCTCAAAATTTGACGAAGGGACATTGAACAAACTCAAGGACTTTTCTGCGTGGACACTCCAATTCGGCGATCAGGCAGTGGCGGAATCCATGTGGTTCGCTGCCTACGAACAGGGGCAACGTCTAAATGTAGAAAACCCTGTGACTTACGCTGATGATGTCGTTCGCCGGGCTGTAGCGGGCCGTGGTGTCGGCGAAATCCCACTCACGCAAAAAAGCGAAATTGTTAAGCTCGTTGCTCCATTCCAGGTTGAAGTAAATAATGCCTGGCAAATGATGAAGCAAATGGGATTTGATAAAAAGTTCGTACCTTTGCTGGCAATTTTTATTACAACTTGGTTTATGAATAATCTAAATGAGAAACTAACTGGTAATCGCGTAGGCATGGATTTAATTGATGCTATGGATGATGTTATCAGCAATAAAGCGAATCTTGTTGGTCGTTTAGGTGGTGAAATTGCTTCTAACGCTCCGTTTGGTGCTCAATCTATCGCTTTCTTAGGACTCTCTGACAAGGATTCCGAGAAGTTTTTTGGAGAAGCTGATCCTACTCGGTACGGGGTGGGAAATGTTGGCTTAAGCGCACTTAGCAGACCTTTGGTAAAAGGCTTAACAGGTCAAGATGTGGACTGGCAAAATTTTGTTGGTAATTTTGTAACACCGTTCGGCGGCAAACAACTGGAAAGAACCTACAAGTTTTTAGAAGATGCAAAAGTAGTACCTGACTTTAATCTTAACTTTGGTAAAAAACCTTCTGAGTGGTTTAAAGCGATGGAGCGAGGAAGTACCGGATCTTATGACAGTGCCGGAAAACTTAAATATCCGATTGACACGAAAGATCCATTTAACTTTGCTGCTGGAATGTTATTTGGATCAGGAGCAACGAAAGAAGGCCGTGCTTTTGCTAAAGAAGACTATAGAACCTTAAGCGAGAAACAAACAGGCTTTTATCATCAAATGATTGAGATGGGCGTCCCACAGATGGCTGCGTATAAATCATTTTTTGAAAAAAAGCTAACAAAGAATCTTGCCACCAGTGATGAAATCCCAATAGAGAATTCAAAATCAATTTTGAATAGAGAAATTTATGAAAAATACGGAACGCTAGACGCAATCAAAAAGATTATCGAATCGGATGATAATCCGAACGGAGAAGATGCTGAAGAACGCAATGGGGAGATTGACGCAGGGACTTTCGGAATGAGTGGCAGGGTGCTAGAAATGACCGAAGAAGAATATCAAGCAGAATTAAAAAGGATTAGAAAAATGATTGAAGAAATGGGAATGAAGGAAGGGAAATGATTCTCTTCCTTTTCCATATATAAGAAGGAGGGCTATATTATGCCAAATACTCAAACATTACTCTACATGTGCTTAATCGCACTCATCGTCGGCGTGTTTGCGTCGCTGCTGATCCAGAAGATCAAGGAAGCGATCGCGCCGACAAAATCAAAGCTGGTTTTGACCAGCTGGATGCTCAATGTCGGATTTGCTTTTGCTTGGTGTTACGTGCTTTGCGATATGACACCGATGACCATCTGGGATATCGTTTATATTGTCCTTGTTGGCCATGTGGGCTTTATTGGTGCTGATGTATTTTATAAAGCGGTAGAAGGTAAGTGGTCTTATTTTAAACCGCTGAGCCAAATCAATCATAAAGACGAGGATTAACTATGGATGGATCGACAACGATTGCGATCAGCCTGATGGTCAGCCTTGTCGGCTGCTTTGTAGGCTTGGCTGGGTGGTTATCGGGCCGCGAGAAAAAGATCAGCGGAGATGCAGAATGGAGGGGTGAGATAAACGCTAAACTGGACATAATCACCGGAGTGAAAACTGACGTCAGTGAACTGCAAGATGAGGTTAACGATCTGGGCAAAAAAGTCGTGATTATAGAGCAATCAACAAAATCAGCTCATCACAGATTGGATGAGCATTTGCAACAAAAATAAAGCAAAGAGGACTTTCCTATAACGGTTAGTCCTCTTTTTTATTATTTTGATCAATCACTGCGATTAACTCATCTTGGGTATTTGTAAATAGGTGAGCGTAAGTGCTGGTTAATGTATCAACGGTATCGCCGAGATATTTTGCTACAGCAAGGATATTGCATCCGCTATTAATAAGATAGGATGCGCAGCTGTGCCGAAATCCATGTATGGTGATTCTTGTTTTAACTCCGGATTTGATAATGTACTTATCAAGATTTTTCTGGATGTAATTTCTTTTCAAAGGAACGTCATTCCCAAAGACAAAGAATTTCTCATTAAATCCGTTTAGAATTCTCGCTTCTTCGTACCTTCGTTTCATCATATTATAAATGACTTCTGGCATTTTAAGAGTACGAATGCTGTTTTTTGTTTTTGGAGAGGTAATAACATCCTCGCCAAGCTTCACGCTGATCTGCTGGTTAATTCGCAGCGTACGTTCTTCAAAGTTAACTTTTTCCCAGGTAATGCCAAGCGCTTCTCCGCGCCGCAATCCTGTCCAATACAAGAATTCATAGAAATCTTTAAGAGTAGCGTTATTGACGACGGTTAAGAATTGCTTTAAATCGTTTGGAGTCCAGAATTTTATTTCCTCTTTAACTTCATCTAACCTTTTAACTCTTTCTATGTCATCCATAACATTATAAGAAACCAGGTGTTCTTTTTTTGCATAGGTCAGGACCTTCTTGATACAGAAATAGATTTTATCTATATAATTGATGGAATAGCCTTTTTCATCTAGTGATAAAAAATATCTTTCTAGTTTAATCCGGTTTAATCCTATTATTTTTTCATCTCCAATATCTGTGTTTATTTTTTTAAATACAGTTTCATCATCAATGATAGAGCTTGTCTTCTTTTTACCTCTTTTACTTTTTAAATACATTTCAGTGAGCGCACTGAACGTTATTTGAGATTTTGCAACGGCAACGCCTAACCTCCCTTGATCCTTTAAATTTCTCTCAAACTCTTCGGCAGACGCCTTTGTTTTGAATCCTTTTCGTCGATAGTCTTTATATGTTCCATCAGGCATTTTATATTTTCCGCGAGCTTCCCAGTTACTTTTCCCAATGTTCTTTACAGCCATAAATTCACCCCCCTGATTCTATAATACACAACGATCTTCGTTTAATCAAACAGTCAAATTTTCGTCTTTTTTTCGTCTTTTTATGTATGAACATTAAAAAAGCCCTTTAAATTAAGGGCTTAAATCGTAATGGAGCAGATGAGCGGAATTGAACCGCCGTGTCGACCTTGGCAAGGTCGCGTTCTACCATTGAACTACATCTGCACAACTTGTGGAGCGGGTGAGGAGAATCGAACTCCCGTAGCAACCTTGGGAAGGTTGTGTTCTGCCATTGAACTACACCCGCGCATTCTGATTTCCAAGTGCTCATTTATTATAGCATAATTTGAAAAAAATGAAGTCCTGAATTTAAAAAAAAATAAAAAAAATTTTGCCGCGGTCTGGCAGAACAGATCAACGCAGAAATGTGAATGAATCCTTGTTTATCACATTGTGAAGGCAAAAAACATAAAAAAAGGCAGATTTATGAAAATAAACAGAGATTTTCATAAAAATTCTAAAAAAAACGGAAAAAAGTAAAAATATTTTGATTTTTCGTGGGGCTTTTTTAAAAATACCGCAATATTACTAATGTAAGCGAAAGGAGAGTGTTTATGAAAGAGATATTTCAAGAATACGGAGGATTAATCATCGCGGTAATTCTGGTCGGCCTGTTGATAGCTTACATCACAATGGCCGACACTGGATTCGCGGCGCAGCTGACCAGCGGCATCAGTAAGACCGTCGGGAACTTGCTGGATTTAGGGCAGCACTACACACCGTCGGTATCGTAACCGACAGAAGGAAAGCGGCCGCGCTTTCCTTTCTTTTCATCAATGTGAAGGAGGAATATGAATGAGTCAATCCGTCAAGATTTACGGCCTGATTTTCCTGGCCTGTATCTGTCTGTTATTGTTTCTGGATTTTGACCGCAAGCTGATTATGGAAGATTCGCTGTTTGAGAGTGTGCGGACGACGCAGTTATCCGTGATGGACGAAGCGCTGAACCGCGGAGACCTGATCGTAAACAACCGTTTGTCGGTGAATAAAAACCGGGTGATGCGGTTGTGGAATGCAAAGATCGCGCAGAATCACAGCACGCTGTCGCAGCTGGAAGTTCGCTTTGTCGATATTCATGAAGATCCGGCCGCGATTGCCGTGGCGGTGCGGGAATCGGGGAAAGCAGCGATGAGCGCACAGATGGATTCGCAATATGACAACGTGGTGATCGTTGAAAGAAACGAGGAGACAGAATGAAAAAAATAAAGCTTTCCCCTTCTTTTCTTCAGCGCTACCGGCTGCTTTTAACGCTGATTCTGACGTTGGCGGTGGGCTTATGCGGTTATAAAGTGTATGAAACGACCGTACAGGCGGCCATTGATCCGATTTTGGTTCCCGTTGCGGCGCGATATCTGAAATCCGGCACGGTGATTCAACGGGAGGATATTCAGTTGATCGAGGTTCCGCGGCCGGTAGTGCTGGAAGGCGTTGAAAAAGATCCGGAACAATTAATCGGTCAGGCAGTCGACACCTATAATTCGGTTGCGGAAGGCGCCTTGTTCTATGAAGAACTGTTGATAGCGAAAGATGAGCTTCATGATGTGTCGGCGTTTCCGCTGCTGGAGAATGAAGCGGCGGTGACGATCGACGCGGACATCAAGACATCTTACGCCAATTCCATCCTGCCGGGACATCAGATTGATCTTTATTTTCAGGGCTACGCGACACAGGCAGACGAATCGGAAAAACGCGTGCTGTATGGGCAGCTGGTATCGCAGGCGCGGGTGATCGCGGTTCGCGACAGTACGGGTAAGAATATCGACGCCCAGTCGGATAAGGCCACCAGCGTCATCGTTGTCGCCCTCTCGTACGAAGACGCGGATCTGGTCCAGCGGGCAAAGTTTTTCGGCACGGTGCTGCCGATGGTAACCTATGGATCGCTGAATCCGGAAAGTCAGGCTGAGGATTTCTATGACATTGCGAAAATGCGTGAACTGCTTTATCAGAAAACGATTGACGTCAGTCTGGTCAAAGAGGTGAGGGAGGATGAATGATGCGCGGATCTTTGACAAAATTGACTTCGGTGTGCTCAGCGATCTTCTAATTCAGGAAGATATCCGCGATATCAACTGTCTGAATCACAACGAAATCTGGGTGACTTCCAATCATCATGGGCATTACCGTCTGATGGACCGATCGATTCAGGAAACGGAGATCAACCGCATTGCCAATCAGGTTGCCAATAAGATGGAAAAAGAATTCAACCCCGGCAGCCCCTGTCTGGAAGGCGATATTCATGACGCCGATCTCGATTTGCGCGTCAGCGCGATTCATGAGGAACTTTCGGTCAGCGGCGTGACGTTGGCGCTGCGCAAGGTATCCCGCGCCAGTATTCTGAGCGAGGACTATTTAGTGGAAAGCGGCTTTATCACCCGTTCGGCACTGCAGTTTCTGATCCGCTGTATCCGCTATCGGTGCAACATCATTTTTGTCGGTGAAACCGGCAGCGGCAAAACTGAATTCTTAAAATTTCTGGCGACCTATATTCCCGTCGATCAGAGAATTGTGACGATTGAAGATTCGCTGGAATTCAATATTAAGGAAATCCATCCTGAAGCTTCATGCAGCGCGTTCCGGGTGCGTCCGGGCTTTGATTATTCAGCGATCATCGCGATGGCGCTGCGTCAGAACGTCAACTGGATTCTGCTTCAGGAAGCCCGCGGAAAAGAAGTCGACGATTTGCTGGACGCGATGTCGACCGGACATACCGTGCTGACAACGATGCATACCCGCGGAGCGGATACCGTTACCACCCGCATCAAGCAGATGATGAAAAACGACGCGGAGTCGATGAGCTCGCTTGAAATGCGTGTGTATTCCCTGGTCGATCTGGTCGTTCATCTGAAAAAGGAAACGGGTAAGGACGGAATTGTCCGCAGCGTCGACGAAATCATCGAGTATCTCTATGACCCGAAAACCCGGCAATGTACCCAGCATGTTCTCTACCGGGCCCGCACCGGCCGGCTGAACCGCTGTTCACCCGAATTGCAGCGCCGTCTGGGAATGACGGAAAGCAGGGAGAAGAAATCATGCGCGGAATGAAAATTCTGTTTCTGACGCTGGGCTTTTGTTACAGTGCCCTCGCATTCAAACTGGACTGCCATGACTGGCAGGCTGTTTTGGACAGCCGGGTGATGCGGAAGCTGAACGATATTTCCTATTTTGGATTAATCCGCCGGATTGAAATCCTGGGCGGACATTATCCGGCTGGTCAATATGCAAGTCAGGCGGCAATTTTAGGAACTCTGTGCGGCTTGCTCTGCTACGCCACGACAGAGCACTGGGTCTATTCGGCGATCATCGCGTCCCTGGCGATCTTCTTTCTGCCTTCATTTTTCTATATGAATCTGAAGCGCTTAGCCCAGGAAAAAGAAGAAAAGGAAATGTTGACGTATGTATCGACCGCGATTCTTTACATCCGGGAAGATAAAAACAGTCTGCGGATTCTGAAAGACTGCGCGGCGTTGGTGGAAGCGCCGTTAAAAAAGGATCTTGAGCTTTGCGTGCGGCAGATCGAAGCCAATTCGGATTTTGCCCAGGCGCTGGATGATTTGGAAAAGAAGTACGAATATTCGCAGGTCCGTAATCTTCATTTATTGTTAAAAGGCAAAAAGATTGAAGGCGGACGCAACGAACAGCTTGTCGATTATCTGTTTGACAACACCGAGGAAAGTGAACTGCTGATCAACGATTACCGGCAGAAGAAAGCTGCCGGACGTTCCGTATTTTACTTTATGATGATTTTGAATCTGCTGGCGGCGCTGGTCATGAAAAAGATGTTTCATTCCTCCATGTATGTCAATCTGGCGACGGAGTCCTTTCGCTTCTGCATTTTTCTGTTTTACCTGCTGAACGCTGCGACGCTGTTTCTGTATGAATTCTGGTGCAGCCGCAACGACAAGCTGGAATAGAGGTGAGTTTATGGGATTGATGTTGGCGCTGATGCAGCTGAGTGCACTGAGCTTGTGGGGCCTGTGGGCCTATCAAGCGGGTCCGTTCGCTGCGGAAACAGCGGCGTTATTAGACCGCTGGATGGAATCCGACTACGCATTTTATTGTGAAAAAACAGGAAAGGGACAACCGCGCGCCCGCATGCTTAAACGGATATTGTACGCGTTTGCCGCCGGATTGTTCATGCTGGCGATCAAGAAAGGCACGCTGGATACATTTTCACTGATCTGCGCCGTTCTGGCGGCCACCGCCGTCTACCTTGGCGATCGCCTGCGGTTAAAGATGATCTATATCCAACTGCTGGGACAGGCTAAAAAAGAATTTCCTTACTATTTGAATCATCTGGCGATCCTGATTCAAAACAATCCGGTGCCCAACGCGATTGAAAAATCAATCCGTGAAGCGCCGGCGATCTTTCAGGAAGATCTGCGGGTTTTGGCGCGGGAAATCCATACCCAGGGATCTGATCTGAAGCCCTATTTGAAGTTTGCCCAGCGGTTTTCTCAAATTGACGATATCGGACGGATTATGCGGACGTTGTTCAGTCTGTCGATCACTTCCGAGAATCGTGAGCTGATCTTAACGGCGTTTTCTAAAATCGCGAATGAAAAGATCCAGGGCGCACGCCGCATTGAGCTGCAGCGCCGGATTGAAAAACAGAATATGATTCCTTACGTTCTGTTTCTGTGGCTGGGCTTTGTGATTTTGAATATGATCGCTTCGATCCGGTTTTTCTAAACAAAAAGGAGGAGAAATATGGGTAAGGGCGTGGAAATTTTCGGCGGCTTATTTGTGTTCACATTCTGCGTGTTGTTAATTCCGCAGATGCTGGCTTTTGCCGTCGGCTATAAAACAATCAATGAGCTGACAAGCTCAATGGTGGAAATCATTGAAGTCCACGAGGGTCTGACAGAACCGGCCAAACAGGAAATTGAAGTTTGGAAGCAGCGGGTTCCGGAAGTGACGGTGGAAACGGAAAGACAGCCGCAGAATGAGCGGTGTACCTACAAAGTAACGGGGAAGCTTCAGATTGAAATCGCCCTGATCGGTTTGAAAACCGAGCTGAAGGCGTCAAAAACAACGAAGCGGGTGATCTATTGAAAACGCGGAGATGTTTGTGCTTGCTGATGCTGATCAATCTGGTTTTAAGTATGGCAGCCATCCGGGCGGATTGTACAGTCATGTTATTTTATTCCGTAAAGGATTGGGTCGCCCATCAGGATTTCTGGGACAGCGAATTTACTGCCGATCAACAGATGACGATCAATTCCCAACAAATTACGGCGCAGTTTAACGCGCTGGGGACTTTTTCCTATCCCAAGCGAACAAGCTGGGAAGTGCTGGCCGGATTAAAAACGCTGACTGTCAGCGGAAATGAAAATCCGGACGATCCCAATTTTATCTCAGCCCATTTCGGGCGGCCAATAAAGATCGGCGACTTGCAGCTTGAGGTTCAGGGATGGAACGGCAGGGGCGAAGTCATGGAAAAGACAGTCTGGATCAACGCAGAAATGAACTGGGTTGACGGCCGGGCGGAGCTGACGGCTGGCGAAGAGGTGCTGAGCACGAAAGAGAAGCGGATTGCCTTAAATCTGGAAGACCGCGAGGTAAGCAATCTTTATGTCATGTTTAACGACAGCGGGCCGCAGTGTCACTATGAGTTAAACTATTTTCAGATTCCGGATTACGCCGTGCAGGAACATGTTCGCTGGACGCCGGAAAAAATTGAAAATACAGATATTCGTCAGGTCACGGTTTGTCTGGACGGCGGAACTTTCGAGCCTGATGGTACACAGGGGATATGGAAAAAAGAGAGTGCCGGTATTTTTACTCCGTCGACCTCATTGTTCGCACGGCAGGAAGCGGAAATTCAGAATCAATCTGATTTCTACGACTATGGCCGCGGGGGATCCATTCCAGCCTACGCCAATCCGGAGGTCGTAAAAGGGCTCGACAGCTACTCCAGCCAGATCAGTGGCTGGTATACTGAAGAACAGGGCGGCGGTTTTCGTTACCGCTATTACTCATACGGCTCAAAAGGAAAAGCCTGGCCCTGGATTGAAACCAGTCCGGGCTGGGGCGTTCAGTATGCAGCGAATCCGGTATATTGGGCTCAGCAGGGAAATTTGCCGCATCAGATCTGGTCGAGCGATGACGCCGGCTGGTGTCAGCATACAACCGGCAGCCGCAGCACGCCGTGTTACAAGTATGAAGGACACAGTACCAATGCCCGGCTGAATTCATACGATGTCACCGTCGTTACCTATAAAAATCTGTATGATCCGCAAGAACACTGGATTGCGGATGCCCGGTACACGCTGCTGAATGTTCTTACCCAACAGCGGCAGGATTTGGGAAACGGGGATGGTTCTGCGTTTTTCTATTCGCTGGATCAGTCCGGCCAGTGGCAGATCGAAGCGCAGTTACAGGATGAAGCTGGAAACAGGGCGACTGTGACGTCAAACGTTTTTCTGATTGACAATACCGCGCCATCCGCACACTTGGATCCCCAGGGTGATGAAACGTGGCATAACCAGCCGGTGGCGGTTGAGGTTTCCCCTTATGATGAACATTCCGGCGTAAAACGCTGGCGCTGGGCTTTATCCGTTGACGGCGGTCTGCATTACGGTCGCTGCAGCGAATGGCTGCAGGCGCAGCCAGCGACGCTGACGCTGGGAGAAAATGGTCTGAACAGGATCAAAGTGGAAGTTGAAGACTTTGCGGGCAACCGCAGTGTAACCCTTTCGGATCTGTACAAAATTGATCGCCTGCCGCCCCAGAGTGAGCGCAGCTGGATTGAAGACGAAGCGGGAACGATTCTTGCGGATGGGGATCAGGTATATTCAAACTGGGTTAATGGAACGGCCCGACTTACAGTCCATACCGGTAAAGTCGAAGATCGGCCCGCGGAGTTTAACAGCGGTGTTCAAACGGTACAAGCCGCAACTTCGCAAGGTGAAATTGCATTGACTGAGCAGGACGAAATCTGGTCGACGCCGTTGGCCAACGACAAAGAAGGACGTCAGACGCTGACGCTGACCGCCTGCGATTATGCGGATAACTGCGCCGGGCTGGCAGAATTGGAATGGCGCGCGGATCTGCACGGCCCTGCGATCAGCTGGACGCTGACGCCGCAGGACTGGACGAATACAGATGTTTTGGTTCAGGTTCAGGCGAAGGACGAGCTGAGCGGAGTGAAGCACCTGAGCGTTCCGCAGAAAACTGGAGATGGGCCTGCCGCTCAGTTTACCGTCAGTGAAAATGGTACTTATTCCGTATCTTCGAAAGATCATGCGGGAAATAGTACGACGGTCGCTATTCCGGTCGGCAATATTGACAAGCAATCCCCATGGGCCTTGTTTGATCCGCCAGAAGCTGAAACCGAGGAAGATAAAATAGCTGTTTTGATTACGCCGCAGGACGATTTGAGCGGTGTTAAGCGCTGGCGTTACCGCCTCACCTATGACGAAGGTCAATCCTATATTAAAACTTCGTCCTGGTTTGATCACGATACTCCGCAGACAATCGAACTGACAATGGCGGGAAAATGCAAAATTGTCGTGGAACTCGTCGATCGGGCAGGCAATGAGGGAACCTCCATTTCCGGTTACTTTCAGCTTAACGAAGGCGACTCGGCGGCCGGTCAGTTGTTTGTTCCCGCAGCGCATCCAGATGAAACTGAATACGCAATGCTGCATGCTCTTTGCGATGGCTGCAATCCCCAAAAGCAGCAGACGGTGACCGTCTGGCTGCAGGATGAGGTGATTTTTGAACAACAGCTGCCGGCGCTGCCGGAACAGACGATCAGAATTCCGTTTATGCTGAACGATGAAACGGCGATCATGCGGGCCCGGGTTGATTATGAACTGGACAAAGACCCGGACGATAATGAACTTCGTGTTAACATCGGCACAATATCCCGTCAGTTTCAACAAACCGGGGAAGAACAGCTTGAGTTTAACGGAGCGGTCATGTTCACCATAAATCAGAAGGAGGAACAGAAGAATTACGCGGAAACGTTGACATTGATCAGTCCTTTGCCCCAGTCAGACTATTTTGCGGGGGAAGGGATCGAAGCGGGGATTCAATATCATTATGTCAATGAATGCGCCGCGGTTGTAAACTGGGCCTGCAAAGCTGATACCACGCTGATCAATGCGAAAGCAAAGGCAATTTTTGATCAGGGCGCAGAGCCGGTACGCGAAAAATACGCGGTGGGCGCACATTACGAAATTCCGTTTGAAAGACAGGGCGACAGTCTGGTATTGCCGATGATGTGGGCAAGCCAGTATGAAGGCTGGATCAACGACGAACCCGTTTTCGAGAAGCTGGACGCTGACGATCAGATTCTGGAAGCCGGCCGGCGATGGTATACCGATCCGCTGAAGGAACCAGACGATTTGTTTTATACGCTGCAGGGTGAGAAAATGGCGGTCAATGAATTTTCGTTTAAAATGCTGCGAACCGCGGTTATTGACAGCCGGATGAAAGATCAGTATCGAATTAAATTTGCGAATCCGCAGGATGCGCAGACATTTGATACGCCGTTGTGGCGGCCGTATCTCGACTGGTTTGCTCAGCTGGCGGGAAAAACTGCGCTGGCCGCTGCTAATCTGAATGGAGCGGAGGCGGAAAGATCGCTGCCTGAAGAACAATGAAGCATGTACCCGATTTTGAAACAGAACGAATTAAAAGCGAGCCCAGCTCGCTTTTAATAGCGTTTAATAATTTTAATGGTGACGGAACATTTGCGATATGATCCGGTTTCGTCATTACATCCGGTCGGCTGTGTCCGTTCAATACACTCTTTGCGTTTTTGAAAGATAATCGTTCTTGGACGGCAGGTGGAATCACAATCATCCGGGCAGGAATCTCCGCCGTCGCCACAATCACAGTCGTTACCGCAATCGCAGTCATTACCACAATCACAGTCGCAATCACAGTCACAATCGCAATCACAGTCACAGTCGCAGTCACAATCATCCCCACCGCCGTTATCATCGTCGCCGCATCCCTTATCACAATCACATCCGCAGCCGCAGCCGCAACCCTGATTTCCGCAGCCGCAGCCCTGATTCCCTCCGCAGTTGCCATTGTCGCATCGGCAGCCATCGTCGCAGTCGTCTTCGCAACAATGATATACGACTTCGTTTTCTGCCTGGATCTGATCTTCCGGCGTATCCCAGCCGTTGTCGTCGAATAGAATCCGCGGCTGTGTTCTTTCCTTTCGCTGATGCACTTTAATGTTGAGTTGTTCCATAGGCTAATCCTCCCTTGTTCAGTATCAGTGTATTCCGGCTTCGACAAGAAGTTCCAAAATAATCTTGAGAACAAAAAGAAGATTCAGAAACTCAGCGGATTTTAACAGTTCTGCCGTTTAAAGCGGGGAAACACCCTGCCTGGATACCAGTGAAAAATCCGCACGGGGCGCTGAGAAAAAGATACAATCTGATTGCGGTTTTGCATTTAACTGAGCCGCTGGAATAAAATGAAAAGGAGATCTCAATCGTCTTGTCTGAATAAAAGAATGAGGAAACAAGATTACGGAAATGAAATGGTTTTGGGAATTTACAATTTATGAAAAAATATTTCATACTTTTTTCTTCCTAAGCAGGAAAAATCAGGGTAAGAAGTAAAAGCGGAGATGGGATCAGCAATGTTTCAAAATGGTAAAACTCGGAATAAAAAGGCAGAAATCCGTTGTCGTTGATATCTGTCTATTCATTATGAATAAAAATGAAAAAGTTTACAGAAAATGAAAATGTTTTGTTTTTTGCTTGACAACCCGTTCTCTGCGCTGTAAACTGAGATTAATCAAAATCAATGAACAGAAGAGTAGTCATGAATGTGGCCGAAAGCGAGCGAACGAGGGTGGAAGGTTCGCGGCTAACGCATGATGAAGCGCATCTGGGAGATGGAATTCTGAATAAAATAGGAATTCACGTGTTTCCGCGTTAAGGATTGAGGGGGTTGGCTGTTGAAGCCGGCAACTAGAATGGTACCGCGATCAATCGTTTCTAGACATCTGGAAACGATTTTTTTATGATCACAGATTCAGTCTATTGCGGCAGTTATCAGCATACCCTGCTCCAGCGGAGATCAACTCCGCGGTTAAACCAGAAAAGGAAGGGAAAGTAAATGAAGAAGCTAGGAATTATTCTCTGTGCGGCTATGCTGATGCTGGTCAGCGCATGCTCCAACGGCAATGGCGGCGGTTCGGCAACGACAAGCACAGGCGCCGATCCGGAGAATCTGAAAGTTGCAATCGGCGGCCAGATTACGACCTTGGACCCAGGTTTGAGTACTGAAACAGTCAACAACTACGTTCTGCGTCATACGACGGCAGGTCTGTTCCGTCAAGATGAGGAAAACAACATCGTCAACGATTTGTGCGACAGTTATACCGTTTCCGACGACGGTCTGACGTACACCTTCAAATTAAAGGAAGGCGTTGTCTGGAGCGACGATCAGCCGCTGTCGTCAAAAGATTTTGAATATGCCATTCTGCGCAATCTGACTTACGGAGCGGAGAATTCATGGGCAGTCTACTACCCGAGCTCTTATTTAAAAGGCGCGGAAGAAATTCTGGCCGACGACACCTTTGATCCGGAAAACGACACGATCGAAGGCATTGAAACGCCGGATGATCAGACGCTGGTTCTGAACTTGAAGAAACCGTGCGCCTGGTTCCCGCAGATGCTGACCAATAACGTGTGGAAGCCGCTGCGCGCTGATTTTGCAACCCAGCATGACTCCTTATGGGCATTGAAACCGGGTTATCCATCAGTCGGTGCTTATGTTTTGAAAGAATGCAATGAAAATGAAAAAGCAATCGTTGTGAAAAACGATAAATACTACGATGCGGATTCCGTAACAATGCCGCAGATCACATTCCTGGTCATGAGCGATACCGACGCGCAGGCGCTGGCGTTCAAGAACAATGAGATTGATATTGCCCTTTCTATCACTCCGACATTGGCAGAAACTTATTCCAATCCGGGCGAAATCTGGAATAAACCAGATGTTTCCAACTACTTCCTGGCGATCAATTCCGGCTCTACCGGTCCGGAAACAATGCAGAATGTCGATGTTCGCCGCGCATTAGCCCTGGCGATTGATAAAGACGCGCTGGTCAGCGCTGTCGGCAGTTCTGAATATTACAAAGTTCTTAACGGCTATATTCCGGAAGGCTTAGCCGGAGCAGAAGGAGATTTCCGTCTGGAAGAAGACGCAAAGGAAAAATATCTGGAATATGATCCGGAAGAAGCGAAAGCCCTGTTAGCCAAAGCTGGTTATGATGAAAGCAATCCGCTGAAGTTAACCTACAAATATTCGCAAACCCAGCTGCATGCCGATGTTGCGCAGATTCTGCAGCAGATGTGGCAGAACGTGGGCATTGATTGCGAACTGACCGTTGTTGAATCCGGCGTCTTCTATGATCAGATTGATAACGGCGACTTTGAGATCTGCCGTTATGGCTACAGCGCGGGCGATGATCCGTCGCAGTATCTGAGTTTGTGGACAACTGGTCAGCAGGTCGTTGCGGCCGTTGACGATCCGACGTATGACAAGCTGGTCGATGAAGCGGGCTATCTGGTCGATCACACGGAATACATGAATGCCCTGCATGCCGCTGAGCATTATCTGGTTCAGGAAATGGTTTACGTTATTCCGCTGTTTAACTACAACACTCCGTGTCTGTTAAAAACAAACGTCAAGGGCGTTCAGATGTGGGGATTGAATCCGTATTTCGGCAGCGTAACTGTCGAAGCTGCGGCTGAGTAATCCAAAAAGAAGCGAGGATGGAGAGCTCCATCCTTCTTCTTTTTAACCGTTGTCAACCTGCGGCTGAAACTGAAGGTAGTATTGCAGGACAGGATAAGCGTCTGATCTAAAATCGCATCCTTGAAGTTCAGTTTTTCGTATAAGGTCAGTCAGAATCGGAAAAGAAAACGGAACCTCTCCCAAGTCTTTGAAAAATGATTGAAAATATTTTCATGAAAATTCACAAAATATTTCATGAAAGTGTTGACATTTATTCTCACGGGTGTAAAATTAAAAACAATCCAGAAAGAGAATGGGGGATTCTATATGAGAAAGTGGATAGCCTTAGTTTGTTCCTGTATGCTTCTGCTTGCGGGCTGCAGTACAAAGGAAGAGGGAACCGCAGGTTCCGGTCAGACGCCGACCAACGATCCGGCAGAAACCAACGAGCTGACCGTAGCGGTCGGCGCGCAGTTTACAACGTTGGATCCGGCGTTGAATTCCGAACTCATCAACGGGTATGTTATGCAGCATACTTACAGTACTTTGTTCACCAAGGACGAGGACAATAACCTGATTGAGGATTTAGCGGAAAGCTGTGATATCAGCGAAGATGGTCTGACCTACACCGTTAAATTGAAAGAAGGTATTCAATGGAGCGACGGGGTTCCATTAACCGCCGAGCATTTCCGTTATGGAATTGTCCGCGCGCTGACCTATGGCGCTGAAAACGCCTGGTCGATTTACAATCTGGTCACTTATCTGGACGGTGCCGCCGCTTATGAAAGCGACGATACTCAGGATGCGGAAACCTTGCAGATTCCGGGGGTTCAGGCCGTTGACGATACGACGCTGGTATTCCAGCTGACTAAACCATGCGCTTTCTTCAAAGCCCTGCTGAACTCATATGCCTTTATGCCGGTCCGCGCTGATTTCGCGCCGCAGCATGATTCCACCTGGTCCTTCGCGCCGGGCTATCCGAGCGTCGGTCCGTACATTCTGGAAGAATGCAATGAAAACGACAAGATTGTCGTTACAAAGAATGAAAACTATTACCGTGCTGATGAGATCACGCTGGATAAGATTACATTCCAGGTCATGACAGATATGGATGCTCAGGCGCTGGCGTTTAAGAACAATGATATCGACATCGCGCTGCGCGTCAATTCTTCTTTGCCGTTAACTTACGAAAATAAAGAAGAATTGTGGAAAGTTGAAAGTCCGTCCAACTATTTCCTGGTTATCAACAGCGGTCCGACAGGCCCGGAATGGATGAAAGATGTCCGTGTCCGCCGCGCACTGGCTTTAGCGATTGATAAAGAAGCGATGGTTACCGCGGTTGGCGACCCTTCCTATTACGTTCCGTTAGACGGCTATGTGCCAAACGGTTTGAAAGGGGCTGAAAAGGATTTCCGTACGGAAAGCGACGAGAAAGAAAAATTCCTGCAATACGACCCGGAAGAAGCCAGGAGACTGCTGAAAGAAGCAGGTTATGACGAAACAAATCCGCTGAAGATTACTTATAAGTATTCCCAGACGACGCTGCATGCTGACGTTGCGGCCGTTCTGCAGGGAATGTGGAAAGCGATCGGCGTTGAATGTGATTTGGAAGTTGTTGAATCCGGCGTTTATTACAATCAGATCTTCAACGGCGACTTTGAAATTGCCCGTTATGGTTATACAGCCAGTGACGATCCATCTCAGTTTCTGACGTTGTGGACAACGACGCAGCAGCAGACACCGGCGGTGGATGATCCGGAATATGACAAGATGATGGACGCCGCTACCTACATTGTCGATTATACAGAATATATGGAAGCGCTCCATGATATCGAACATTATCTGGTTCAGGAACAGGTTTACCTCATTCCGCTGTTCAATTACGGCGATCCGATGTTAAAGAAAACCTACGTTAAAAACACGACGCATGTCGGAGCAACGCCATTCTACGGCTATTGCACGATCGAAAAGTAACGACTCTTCAGAGGTCTGGCTGTCCAGACCTCTTCCCCTGTCGGGGGAAAAGAAAAGATGTAAAAAAACAATGGAAAATGTTTCAGAAAACATTGTGAAACAAATTGACAAGAAGCCTAAAAGAAGATAGAATAAAACCATTACAAAAACTTTGGATTCAGTCTGTCCGGTCATGCTTGAATCGACAGTTTTTGCAGGAAAGGGGGCATTTTAATGTTTAAGTATGTATTAAAACGGATTGGCGTCGGAATTTTGACGTTGTTCATTCTGGCGACCGTAACCTTTTTTTTGATGAAGATTATACCGGGTTCTCCGTTTGCTGGTGAAAACACGAAAATTCCGGCTTCCGTTCAGGAAAAGCTGATGGCGAAGTACAATCTGGACAAACCGGTTCTGGAACAGTATGTCATTTATATGAAAAGCGCTGTCCAGGGAGATTTCGGCGTGTCGACCTTCCGTAAAGGCCGCAGCGTTAACGAAATTATTGCGATTGGCATGCCGGTCACGGCGAAGCTGGGCTTTGTCTCGTTTGTGATCGCGATGGTGGTCGGCATTACGCTGGGCACGATCGCAGCCTTTACCAAACATAAATGGGTCGACAACCTCGTCATTGCAATCGCGACTGCCGGCGTCAGTATTCCGGGATTCCTGTTGGCGCTGTTGTTGATGATTGTGTTCGGGGTCTGGCTGCACATGTTCCCGATCGTCGGCTTGTCAAGCTGGAAGCACTATGTGCTGCCGGCAGTATCTCTGGCGCTTTCGCCGATCGCGATGATCGCCCGACTGACCCGTTCCAGCATGATGGAAGTCATGCGTCAGGATTATATGGTTTTAGCCCGATCCAAGGGTTCCTCTCAGCTGAAGGTCATTGTGAAACATGGTTTGAAAAACGCGATGATTCCAGTCATCACTTATGCCGGACCGCTGATCGCCACGCTGATGACAGGCTCGTTCGTTATTGAAAGTCTGTTTTCGGTACCGGGGATCGGTGCGGAATACGTGACAAGTATTTCCAACCGTGACTATACGATGATTATGGGCCTGACGATTTTCTTCGGCGCTTTTATCATCATCGCCAACATCATCACCGATATTTTGAACGCTGTCGTTGATCCGCGGATCAAGCTGGACAGCTAGAAGGGAGCTAGCGATGGAAGAAAAAGAACTCGTGCTGGATGACAGTCTGTTTGAACCGCTGGACAGCAGCGAAAAAAACAACGAATTTATTGCCATTGAAAGCAAAACTTATCTCCAGGATGCCTGGCGGCGTTTCAAAAAGAATAAGCTGGCTCTGTTCGGATTGATCTTTTTGATTTTAATCACTCTGGCGGCGATCATCATTCCGATGGTTTCTCCGTTTACCTATGACGGTCAGGATCTGGCCAACCGCAATGCTTTGCCGAATATGGTGCATCTGATGGGCACGGACAAGCTGGGCCGCGATATCATGGTGCGCGTTATGTACGGCGCGCGGATTTCCCTAACGATCGGGTTTGTCGCCGCGTTTCTGAATCTGATCATCGGCGTTATTTACGGCGGGATCAGCGGCTTTGTCGGCGGCAAGGTTGATATGGTCATGATGCGGATCGTCGACTGCATCTATGCGATTCCGTCGATGCTGTACGTCATCCTGATCATGATGATTTTCGGATCGAATATGTTTTCGGTCTTGTTAGGCATTTCCATTTCCTCCTGGGTCGGCATGGCCCGGCAGGTCCGCTCGCAGATCCAGACACTGAAGCAGCAGGAATTCTCGATGGCGGCGTTTGTCATCGGCGCCAGTAAGAAAAGGATCCTGTTTAAACATCTGATTATCAACTGTATGGGACCGATCATCGTTTCCGCAACCTTAATGGTGCCGAACGCGATCTTTACCGAAGCGTTCCTGAGCTTCATCGGCATCGGCATCAGCGCGCCGCAGGCAAGCTGGGGCACTTTGGCTTCGGAAGCCCGCGGTCTGGTGCAGAGCTATCCAATTCAGATTATCTGGCCGGTCGCGGCGATCTGTCTGACGATGTTGTCGCTGAACTTCATTGGCGATGGTTTCGGCGAAGCGCTGGATCCGAAGAAGAGATAAGGAGGAGAAAACCATGAATGAACTGTTGAAAGTTGATCATCTGACCGTGGATTTCTCCACCGATCAGGGCACGGTGCACGCGGTCCGTGACGTCTCGTTCTGCGTTTATCCGCAGGAAGTGCTCGGCATCGTCGGTGAATCCGGTTCCGGCAAGAGCCAGACGATGTATTCCGTCATGGGTTTATTGGCGGATAACGGCAAGATCACTGCGGAAGATATTTTGTTTGACGGCAGGAAAATCCATGAATCCGCATTTAAGAATCATACGGAATATGAAAAGACGATGCAGCATATCCGCGGCAACGACATGGCGATGATTTTCCAGGATCCGATGACGTTTTTGAATCCGGTTTTGAAAATCGGCACACAGCTGATCGAACCGCTGCAGAATCATACGAAGATGTCGAAGAAAGAATGCGAACAGAAAGCGATTGAGCTGATGCGTCAGGTTGGCATACCTTCTCCGGAAAAGCGGATGAATCAATACCCTTACGAGTTTTCCGGCGGCATGCGGCAGCGGATTATCATTGCGATGGCGCTGGCCTGCAATCCAAAGCTGATCATTGCGGACGAACCGACAACTGCGCTGGACGTAACAATCCAGGCGCAGGTGCTGGAACTGATCCAGGATATGAAAGAAAAGCTTGGTTCCTCCGTCATTATGATTACCCACGATCTGGGCGTTGTCGCCAGTTTGTGCAACCGGATCGCGATTATGTACGGCGGCAAGATAGTTGAAATCGGCACGGACAAAGAAATTTTCTATGAGCCGAAGCATCCTTATACTCAGGGGCTGTTGAACTGCATCAACAATCCGGAGGACGACGACAAAGATCTTCAGCCGATCCCGGGCTCTCCGCCGGATTTATTAAATCCGCCGAAGGGTTGTCCGTTTGTCGACCGCTGTGAAAAGGCCATGCGGATCTGTAAGGAACAGATGCCTTCCGCCACGGCTTTCTCCAAAACGCACGAATGCGCCTGCTGGCTTAATGAATTGAAGAAAAGGGAGGGTAAAAAATGAACAGCGAAGTCATTTTAAAAGTTACCGACCTGAAGACCCATTTCGACGTCACCAAGGGCATGTTTTCGAAGAAGCAGATTGTCAAGGCTGTCGACGGCGTCAGCTTTGAAATTCATAAAGGCGAAACCTTTGGATTAGTCGGTGAATCCGGCTGTGGAAAATCCACGCTGGGCCGCACGATCGTGAAATTATACGAACCGACAGCCGGCACGATTGAATACAAAGGGCAGGATATCACCAAGCTGAAAGGCAAGGAGTTAAAAGAATTCCGGAAATCGGTTCAGATGATTTTCCAGGATCCGTATGCATCGCTGAACCCGCGAATGACCGTTGGCGAAATCATCCGGGAACCGATGGATATCCACAATATTTACAACAGTTCAAAAGAACGTGAAGACCGGGTCGTGGAGCTGTTGAAAATCGTCGGATTGAAACCGGACCATATTCGCCGCTATCCGCATGAATTCTCCGGCGGCCAGCGGCAGCGCATTTCGATCGCCAGAACGTTGGCGCTGAATCCGGATTTCATCATCTGCGACGAACCAATTTCCGCACTGGACGTTTCCATTCAGGCACAGATTATCAATCTGTTGAAGAACATTCAGAAGGAATTGGGCATTTCCTATCTGTTTGTGGCTCATGATCTGAGCATGGTCAAGCATATTTCTGACCGAATCGGCGTCATGTATCTGGGCAACATGGTGGAGATCGGCGAAAGCAGCGATTTGTATCACAACCCGATGCATCCTTACACCAAAGCGCTGTTATCGGCTGTTCCGATTCCGGATCCGGAAATCGGCAAGTCCAAGAAGCGGATCGTTCTGCAGGGCGAGCTGCCGAGTCCGCTGGATCCGCCGTCAGGCTGCGCTTTCCGCACCCGCTGTCCATACGCGACCGAGGAATGTGCCAAAGCCAAACCGCAGCCGTCGATCATCAACGGCCGTCAGGTTTCCTGCTTCCAGTTTCAAGCGGGATCAAAACGATAAGCTGTATCACACGGGATTTCCTGGGAAGTTCCGTGTTTTTTTGTCTTTATAAACAAGTGAAGTTGATAGGCAAAAGCCGTAAAAAAGATTACAATGGAAACATAGAGGCTGGTTGAAAGGGATAATTTATGTTTAAAGAAGATATGAATGAAATAAGACGTATTATGAAAACAGCGAACAAGCAGGTGTGTTGGAAAATATATTTTCTTATCGGTCTGGGCTGCTGTTCCTGGCTGTTTGCGCGCAATCAACAAGTTGCGGAAACGGCGCTGATCTCGATGAAGCCGTTTGGCTGCGAAACCTATGAAATTACAAGGAAGACAGCCAGCGCACAAGCGGGCAATCAGCGTTATCAAATCGAAATGAACTGTAAGAAATATGGAAAAGTGGGAATGACTCTGCGTGCTTCGCTGTTCCGTTCTGACGAAACCGATTGGCTGGATCAACGAATTCGATCGGAATTGAGTACTTATTTCGAGAATGTAGTGCGCGGACATGCGGAAGACGTGATGCCAAACAAGGTAACGCAAGAACAAGTGGCTGCGATGAGCTTGACAGAAGCGGGGCTACATCAGCCGTTACAGCAACTCAAGACACAAATTGAAGCCTTTCAGCCGGAAGGTACAGAAGCGTTGTTCTTCATTCTGTGCAGAGACGGCCGGGCAGCGGCGATCACGATGAGTTCAGAGGAATTACTGACAAAGGAAGGTGTTGAAGAATTGCGGACCTTTCTTAATGCGGATCTATCGTTTATCATAGAACAATAAAACAATATGAATTTCTTTTTCCGCTGCGAAGATTAGACTTTTCAAGTAAAAAATTGAAATATACAAGGAGAAAACAAGATATTCCCAAGGTAAGCTTAAGGCTGTTCAGCTTGGAGGAAACTGAAGATGGTCAAAAATGAAAATTCAACGTCGCTGGGGGATGAATTGAAATACGCATGGGAGCGCAGCCGAAAACATCGGAAATGGCGAAACCGGTGTCTGCTGAGTGTACTTGTCGTTGCCCTGGGCGCTTTTCTATATTTCAAACACCAGGAAAGAGTATCGCCGGTCTTGTTGTCGCTGAAACCTTTCGGCTGCGATCATTTCACAGCCAGCGGTCAGGATGCGCATCGCGATGCTCTGGGGGAACTCAATTACACGGTACAGCTGCGCTGTGAGGACGCAGGCAGTCTTTTGAAGGCAAGCGTATCGCTGATCGAGTCGGCACGGCCTTTGCAGCTTATGAATTTGATGAAGCAGGATCTGCGCGGCTATCTGAAAGGCCAGCGAAATGCGCAGACACGTTGTAAAACCAGCTGTCTGCGGCTGCCGGAGGAACTTGACGAAACTTGGCTTGCATCGCTGACGTTTGAAGAAAGTCAGGTCCTGAAGGATCCACAGGCGGCAATCCGACAGATCCGGCAGGCGCAGATTCCTGGCACACAGGACACCTGTTTTTTCCTGCGGCGGGAAAACCGTGTGATTTTTGTGCAGCTGACAGGGGAAGATTCGCTATCCGAATCTGCACTGAAAGAACTACTTTCCTTATTCGACGCCGATTTCTCCTTTTTAGATGCCTGAATAAGCTGATTGTCTCGAATGCCGCTGTTCATACGCTATAAACTTTCATCAAGATCGGCGTTTATCCACGCCGTTTTTCTTTTCCTGCATAGACATGAATGAGGAGGTGAGATCAATGGCAAAAATTATGGTTTATGATCCGGACACCAATCAGATTTATACGGAATGGCGGGCAGAAAACGACCCGATGCCGTATTCCTACGGCAGGACGTTATTAGTCCGGGAATTCCGTGGTTCCAGCCGGTCCACGGTTTTCTGGACGACGACGACGGCGATGGAAGCCTGGAACGCCACCCGGCGGACCTACGGCGCGGCGATTCCGGTCGGTTACGCGTTTAAGCGGATCTGGGAAGGCGGCCACGGCCTGCAGTCACAGCATTACGTCGGCGTCTCCTTTGACGTCGGCCAGCGGCTGTCGCAAAGTCAGCGTAATCAGATCTGGCGGACAGCGAACAACCTCGGCGTCTGGGGTTATGTCGAACCCCTGTCGATGACCCCGACCTGGGTTCACTTCGACCGCCGTTATGCCCGCGGCGCCTGCGGCGGCACATCGGGATTCCCGACGCTGCGTGAAGGTTCGGTGGGCTGCTACACGCTGGTGCTGCAGGACGCACTGAATGCCCTGGGCTATTCGACGCGCTGGCTGGATGGCAAATTCGGCAACGCGACCCGCACAGCGCTGATTCAGTATCAGCGCGATAACGGTTTGGGCGCAGACGGTATCGCCGGCTGTCAGACCTGGAGAAGAATTGCGGCGGAAGTCGTCGGCATCGGACGAACCCCGACGGTGATCGATCCATAAACAGACAAGGCAGGCTCAGCCTGCCTTACATACAGAATAGAAGTGAAAATTAAGAATGGAAAGAATTGGGGAATTCCATATGTTTAAAGGAAGGAAAAATTCGGTAATCCCCCTTTATGAAGGCTTTTTTTTAAGAAAAGAACGAAAAAAAACAAATGAAAGCAAATTTTCAACTTTGCAAAAAACATTTCTATGCTATAATCATTGAGTCTTATCGTATATCTTCACAGGGAACAGCGTGAAGAGTTTCTACCCAATGGCTATATATTGGACTACGATAGAATTCAAGGGACAACTCTGTCTGTGACTTCTATCGTGCCGGTAGAAGTTTTTTATTTGAAATCAGGAAGGGGAACTCATGAAAAAACAGTCAACAATCCTGCTGATCGCGCCGATCACGATCCTGCTTGTGGTCGTGCTGATCCTTCCGCTGCTGGCGGTTCTGTTACCGACCGTATTTGAAGGCGGAGCGGTGACGTTAAGCCGCTACATCGCCTTTTTCCAGGATCCTTATTACATCAAAATCTTTGTCCGGACGCTGCGGATTGCGTTAGTCTGCACGCTGGTCTGCATGATTCTGGGGATTCCGACGGCGTATTTTATTTCCCGGGTCTCAAAGAAATGGCGCGGTATTCTGATGTCCGTCGCACTGTTTCCGATGCTGACAAACTCGGTCATCCGAGCCTTTGCCTGGATCAACATTCTCGGCAAGAACGGCATCGTAAATCAGATTCTTTCCGCGCTGCATCTGGTCGATCAGCCGCTGTCGATGCTGTACACCGAATTCTCCGTTCTCGTTGGTACGATCTATCTGTTTCTGCCGCTAATGATCATCACGCTGGTCGGCGTCATGGAAAACATTGACAATGATATGATGGAAGCGGCGGAAAGTCTGGGCGCCAGCCGGCTGCTCTCCTTTGTCAAGGTTATTCTGCCAATGTCGATCCCGGGCATCATCACCGGGGCGGTGCTGGTGTTTACCGGCGCGATGACGGCGTACACGACGCCGCAGTTATTAGGCGGTCCGAAAAACATGCTGCTGTCGACGCTGATCTATCAGCGGGCGATGACGCTCAACGACTGGACCGGCGCGAGCGTGGTGGCGTTAGTCATGATCGTGACGACGCTGATCGTCATGAAGGGACTCAACGCCATTGCCGGCCGGCTGGATAAGCGGGGTGAAAACTGATGCGTAAAAATAAATTTCTGACCTTCTATGCCTGCCTTGTGTTCGGCTTTCTGTTTCTGCCGCTGGCGATCATTGCGGTGACGGCGTTCAACACGGCGCCGACGATCAGTTTCCCGATCTCCGGCTTTACCTTCAAATGGTTTGCCAACGTCTTCGCGACGAAATCCTTCCTCAGCGGCTTCCAGCTCAGCTTCATGCTGGCGATCGTGGCGACGCTGATCGCGCTGCTGGTCGGAGTCCCGGCCGCTTATGCGCTCAGCCGCAACAGCGTCAGAGGCAAAAAACTGCTGAAAAGCTTCTTCTTGTCTCCGACGATCATTCCGGGCATCGTCGTCGGTTATTCGTTATATCAGTTCATCGTTCTGAAGCTGAAGCTGCCGGTCATGCAGGGCTTACTGATCGGTCACTTCCTGGTTGTGCTGCCCTATGTCATCCGGGTTGTCGGCTCTGCACTGGAACAATTTGATTTTTCGATTGAGGAAATGGCCTGGACGCTGGGCTGCGGCAAGGCGCAGGCGTTCTTCAAGGTCGTGCTGCCGAATATTTCTTCAGGAATTGTCGCGGCGTTTATGCTGGCGTTCATCAATTCCTTCAACAACATTCCGGTTTCGATGTTCTTAAGCGGGCCGGGCGTGCGGACGCTGCCGACGGCATTGATGAATTACATCGAATATTTCTACGATCCGACCGTTTCGGCGGTCAGCGTGCTGCTGATGGCGGCGACGATCGCGATCATGTTTGTGGTCGAAAAGACACTGGGCATCGGGGCCCTGACGAAGTAGGAGGAAAAGCATGTCAAAGGTAACCTTAAACGATATCAACGTCAGCTATGACGGCAAAACCCAGATCCTCAAGGGCCTGAATTTAGAGATCGGCGAAGGCGAGCTGGTGTCCCTGTTAGGACCTTCCGGCTGCGGCAAGACGACGACACTGCGGGTCATTGCCGGATTCATCATTCCCAGCAGCGGTCAGCTGTTTGTCGATACGGAAGAAATGACGAAAGTGCCGGTGCATAAGCGCAACTTCGGTCTGGTTTTCCAGAGCTACGCGCTGTTTCCGCATTTAAGCGTCTATGAAAACGTCGCGTTCGGCTTAAAGCTGAGAAAGATGGAAAAGGCGGAAATGGACCGCAAGATCAAGGAAATTCTGGAGGTCTGCGATCTGACGGAGTACGCCCTGCGCTTTCCGAAGCAGCTCTCCGGCGGGCAGCGGCAGCGTGTCGCACTGGCCCGGGCGCTGGTCATTGAGCCGCGCTTACTGTTATTGGACGAACCGTTGTCCAATCTGGACGCGAAGCTGCGTCTGAACATGCGCGTCGAGATCAAGCGGCTGCAGAAGAAGCTGGGCATCACGACGGTATTTGTCACTCACGATCAGGAAGAATGCTTCTCGATTTCGGATAAAGTCGCGGTCATGAACGGCGGCGTGATCGAACAGTTCGGCACACCGGAGGAAATCTACTCCCGGCCGAAAACGGAGTTTGTCGCTCGGTTTATCGGCTTTGAAAATTTCATCCAGCTGCGCAAGACTCAAGAAAATACCTATCGGGCCAACGACGGTTCTCTCTTCACCGCTAAGATGGATTGTGGGAAAAGCGAATGTCTGGGCACGATCCGTCCGGACGATATCCAGATCGTCACGAATGAGGAGGCCGCTGGCAACACCGTCACAGCTAAAATTGAGGTCCGCACCTATTTGGGCAAGAGCTATCAATATGAGCTGAGCACACCGATCGGGCGGTTAGTCGTTAACGACGGCTCCGGCGCGCTTTACAAAGCCGGCGACACGATCAAAATCCAGCTGCCGGCCGCCAAGATCGTACTGGTTTAATCTAATTTCCGGCCGCGGCCATCCTGCGGGATGAGGCTGCAGGAAAGATGACGCACTCTGCTTCCGAGCAGAAACCGTCGGGTTTTCTGAGAAACATCTGGAAAATCCGCCGGACTTCCGTTTGGAATTTCCATAGAAGAACTAGCTGACATTTTAAGGAGGAAAGAAAATGAGAAAGCTGATGATTTCGCTCTGCGCTCTGGCCATGATTGCGGCTGTGAGCGGCTGTTCCAGCAAGCCGGAAGGCGAAGGCCAGACCGAAGGCCAGCGCACGCTGACCGTTTCGACCTGGGGGTTAAGCGAAGACGTGCTCGTTGAGGACGTGTATGGCCCGTTTGAGGAACTGTGCAACTGTAAGGTCATCCTGGAAACCGATACGACGGCCAACCGTTATACCAAGTTGTCTACCAACCCGGATTCCACCGTCGACGTCATCGAGCTGTCGCAGGCTGCGGCGGCCAACGGCTATGTCGCCGACCTGTTTGAAAAGATCGACACCACCCAGATTCCGAATCTGGACAACATCATTGAAGGCGCGAAATCGACGGTCGCCCAGGGATACGGTCCGGCTTATACGCTCAACAGCATCGGCATCATTTATGATAAGGAAGCCGTCGGCTTTGAAATTACCAGCTGGGCGGATTTGTGGAAACCAGAACTGGCAGGCAAGCTGTCGATTCCAGAGCTGTCGACGACCTTTGGCCCGGCGATGGTTTACCTGGCTTCCGACTACAAGGGCGTCGATATCACAACGGACGACGGAGCAGCGGCGTTTGAAGCGCTGAACGAGCTGAAATCCAATATCGTCAGAACCTATTCCAAGTCAAGCGATTTGGCAAATATGTTTGCGGCCGGGGAAATCGCGGTTGCGGTCGTCGGCGACTTCGGCGTGCCGGTTATCAAGAACGCGGCTCCGAATGTGGAATTTGTCGTCCCGGCCGATTACACCTACGCGAACTTCAACACGATTGATATCAACAAGAACTCCAAAAACAAAGATCTGGCTTACATGTATATCAACTGGCGGATTTCCCAGGAGCTGCAGTCCGTCACCGCGGTCACGCTGAACGAAGGCCCGGTTAACAAGAACGTGGAACTGACGCCGGAACAGTCCGCGAACATGACTTACGGCGACGTGGCGGAGCGTGCGAAGTCGATCGACTATTCGTTTGTCAACCCGCTGATGGCGCAGTGGACGGATCAGTGGAACCGCACGATCAACAACTAACATCTGGAAATTTTCCTGAAGGATCAGGAAGCAACGACAAGGCAGGGTCCAACACGGGTCCTGCCCTGTTTCAAATCAGAGGTGAAAGGAGAAAATCGCATGAGTACAATGAGAATCCGCAACGCCCGCGTGTTCAACAGCTATACGCAGACATTTGAGGAAAAAAGCGTGCTGATCCGTGACGGACAGTTCGCTCAGCTGCAGGAAACCGAAGAGGAACAACGCCGGCCCGCGGATCAGGAAATCGACGCTCAGGGGCGCTGGATGATTCCTGGCTTGATCGACATCCACATGCATGTTGAAAGCTCGATGACCATCCCGACCGAATTTTCCCGGCAGGCGCTGTCCTTCGGCGTCACGACGGTGGTCGCCGATCCGCATGAGATCGCCAATGTGTTTGGACTGGCGGGCATCGAAGCGTTCATGGCCAGCGAGCCGGTCATGGATATTTTCTATGGAATTCCCTCTTCCGTACCCTCCACCAATCTGGATTGCGAAACGACCGGCGGCGTGATCGGCTTAGAAGAAGTGGACAAGCTGCTGGACAATCCGCAGATCCGCTGCCTGGGTGAAGTCATGAACTTCAAGGAGCTGGTCAGTGAGGAAGACACGCTGATTCGTCAGATTGTCGCGCTGTGCAAAAAGAAACGGCCGCTGCTGCCGTTAGAGGGGCATTGCCCGAAGATCAGCGGGGCGGATCTGGCGAAGTTTATCGCTTCCGGCGTCAATGCCGATCATACTCAGCAAACTCCGGAAAGCATCGTTGAGAAAATCACCAACGGAATGTACTTGGAAATGCAGGGCAAATCGATCCATGAAGATACCATCCGCACATTGATGGAGCATCAGTTCTACGAATATTTCAGTCTGGTGACCGATGATGTGATGCCGGATCATTTTCTGCACGGCCATCTCAATCAGGTTTTGCTTTCCGCTGTCCGCTGCGGCCTGCCGATGGAAAAGGCCATTTACTGCAGTACCTTCACCTCTGCCCGGCGGATGCATCTGGACGACCGCGGCGTGATCGCTCCGGGGAAAATCGCGGATTTCGTGCTGCTGGATAGTCTGGAAGACTGGACCGTACATCAGGTTTATAAAAACGGCGTTCTGGTCAGCGAACCGCAAAGCGGCTATGCGATTGCGGAAAAACCGGTTTCCTTCCCGCCGGAATTTTACCATTCACTGCATCACCGGCCCTTGACGGAAGACGATTTACTCGTCCGGGTTTCCCCGACGGCGAAATCCGTGACCGCCCAGGTCATCGAAATTAATCCGCGGGCGACATTTACGCGGCTGACGACTGCGGAGCTGCCGGTGGAAAACGGCGTTGTTCAGTGGCAGAACCGCGGGTTGGCGTTAATGGCCTGCATCGAGCGCTATGGCAAGGGCGGACAGATCGCGCTGGCGTTTACGACTGGGGGAATTCAGAAAAACGGCGCGGTTGCGTCCTCCTGGGCGCATGATCATCACAATCTGATGGTCATGGGCTCCAATGTTCCGGATATGATCGCGGCGGCCAATCATCTGCTTGCAATCCAGGGCGGCTACTGTGTCTGCGTTGATGAGAAAATCATAGCTTGCGCTTCATTGCAGGTCGGGGGCATTGTTTCCGATCAGCCGCTGGCGGAACTGGCCGGACAGATCGAGGCGGTGCGCGCGGCGATGGAGGATCAGCTGGGGTATGTCCATCACAACGCAGTGATGTCGTTTGCGACGCTGTCCTTGCCGGTATCGCCGGAGGTCAAGCTGACGGATAAAGGATTGTTGATCGGCAAAACGCTGGAATTCATTCCGCTGATCAAAGAGGAACACGCATGAGAGTCCGGATCGAGAATGTGACGTTGGTCACGACAGATGAGGCCAATCGTGTCTTTGAAAACGGCTGTCTGGTCTGGGAAGATGATACCATTTTGGCGCTGAATGATTTCAGCGTGCATGTAGACGAAGTGATCGACGGGCAGGGGGGCCTGCTTCTGCCGGGAATGGTGAATACGCATTGTCATCTGGGGATGATCCCGTTTCGTTCGCTGGGCGACGATTGCCCGGACCGGCTGCGGCGGTTTCTGTTTCCGTTGGAAAACGCGGCGATGACGCGCGAGCTGGCGCAGGCTTCGGCCCGCTACGCAGCGGCGGAAATGATGCTGGGCGGCGTGACGACGGTGTTCGACATGTATTATTTTGAGGACGCGCTGGCAGAAGCCATGGTCGAGATGAACATGCGCGCGGTGCTGGCGGAGACGATTGTCGACTTTGCCAACTGCGACAGCGACGTCCCTTATGGCGGACTGGCGATCGGCGAGCGGTTTATTCGGGAATGGAAAGGCCGGCATCCGCTGATCACGCCGGCGATCGGTCCGCACGCGACCAATACCAACAGCGCTGAAGTCTTAAAGCAAGCTCAGGCCATCGCGGAGCACTGCGATGTGCTGCTTTCGCTGCATACGGCGGAAATGGATTATGAGATGGAAACCTTCCGCAAAGAGCGGAATCAGACGCCGGTTGAATATCTGGAGTCGATCGGTTTGTTAAGCCCGCATCTGGTTGCGGCGCACTGCATTCATGTCAACGATCAGGATCTGGCGCTGATGGCGAAGTATGGCTGCCGGATAGCGCACTGCATCGGTTCGAATATGAAAGCGGGCAAAGGGATTGCACCCTTGAAGAAGATGATTGCGCATCACATCCCGGTTGGATTGGGAACGGACGGTGCTTCCAGCGGCAACACGCTGGATTTGTTCGCGCAGCTGCCGTTAATCGGCAAAGCGCACAAGACGGCCAATCATGACCGGGCGTTGTTTCCGGCGAAGGAAATTCTGCCGCTGGCGACGATCGGCGGGGCCCGGGTATTGAATCTGGACGATAAGATCGGTTCGTTAATGCCGGGGAAAAAAGCGGATCTTGTGCTGGTGGAAACGCAGTCCGCCAACATGTTCCCGATCTACGATCCATTCTCGGCTCTGGTTTACAGCGCTCATGCGGGCAATGTGGATTCAGTCTGGGTCAACGGCGTGCAGACGGTGAAGCATAAACAGCTGGTCCGTCAGGATCTGCGGCGCCTGCGGGAAGATCTGGAAGCGAAGATGCAGTTCTTCAAGGCTGAAGCGCTGCGCCGGAGCGAGGGGCTGTAAAAAACGGTTGAACATGAGCTTGATTTATCAGGAAAGTTAATGAAGAATGAGAGCGCTGAAGCGCATGCATATTAAAAAGACCTCAGAGATTCCGGAAAAACGGATAATCTGAGGCTTTCTTATTTTGCCGCATTCCTCAAAGCCAAACTTTTTTATCATTGCTGGAAAGTAAAAACATACTCTCTCAAAGATTCGGTCAAATCGGTAAATGATTAAAATACTAGGGGATAATATTGAGAATTAAGGAGAAAATGGGAGTTTTCAGACTTTAAGTATGGGAGGTAAAAAACTTTTTGGCCATTATTAAGAAGAGTTTGGTTAAATAAGGATTTGTCTGATTTCAAAGCAGCGATTCAAATTTGATATAGACCTGTTTTCAGAAATTACTGATACTTCGCCATATAACTGATGAACCAACTGAATTTTGGACTTTTTATAATTTCTGGCAGTCATGAAGGAAAAAGCAGATATATAATTTGTGGATCTACTTTTATTGTTATTGATCACAGGATAGATAACAGCCTTTGATTTCGAGTGATCAAACAATAAATTATGATCATGATATAAATAATTATATGATAATTATAAAACATTTATAAGATAAGGAAATTTGAACTTTCGATACTTTTATTATTCATGAGTTTCGATTATTCTTTAATTAGAAATCATAAGTATATTCTTAGAGGTGATAGCAATGGACAAGTTAGAATGATCTAAAATGAGAATAGAAAAGAGGAGAGAAAAATGAAGAAATGCTTTGCATTTTTGCTGGGGTTAATGCTGGCAATGACAATTACTCCGGTTTCGGCAGCTAACGGTCCTGAAAATCCTAATCCACCAGATCCCAATGATGCAACGACTGCTACTGCCGATGTTCTTAATAAACGGCAAGTAAGAAATCCTGCAGAACTAGCTGCAAATCTGGGATCTGGCGCATTTGACGGTAGCTGCGATATGTTATGGGGTGTAGTAACAAACAAGGTTGGGAGAACACATCAATCCAAGAGTTTTGCTCTTCAGTATCTTGAAGCAGAAGGTTTAAAGGCAATCAGGGAGCAATTTGAATCAGGTAATGCTGTAATTGTTAAGGGACATAGAGTTAAGCATGGAACAGGACTTTCTGATACACACTCTATAGTTTGCAACGGTTATGAAACATACTTGGAAAAGGGAAAGGATATATACGATCACTATATTACCAAATCAGGTTCGTTGCCTTACGGAACGATGGAAGAGTTTATGGTTGATTGGTATATTGAAGCGATTCATGTCTACTATTAAGCGATTGATCTCTGTATTTTGTTTGCTTATCTTGATTGCCGGATGTTCTGCTAAAGAAAATAATGGGGAACCAGCAGTTTCACCGCAAGCAGCATCAACAACAAAGCCAACTTCTGAACCAGGCATTCAGACTACAGTAGAGCCTGCGAAAGAACCGGAAGCTGCTCCAACTGCCACTAAGAAATCCGGATATAAAACTGAATCCCTTTTTAACGGAGTATTTGAATATTATGTAAAAAATCCATTGCCAGAACACATTGTTATTGAGAATAACGAATATGAAGATGGAATCGAAATACAAGTTAGCTATGAGAGAAACGATGGCGGTCATGAGTTAATTGTAACATACTATATACAAGATAATCTTATGGGATATTCCAGTGATGGAGCGCCGATCGAACGGTTGGAAAGTGAAGCTAAAATAAAAAAAGATGGATATTATGTTTTTGTAAATCCGGAAAATCCATATATTGAAGGAATTGATTTCTCTCAATATTCAGATGTCATTGTATTCGAGTAGATTTAAAGATGGTTTCTTGAAAAGAAACCATTTTTTATGAAGAATATCAGTTGGTTTTAATCAAAGAATTTATTATTTATTGGCGCGTAAACTAAATCCGAATTTCTCTCTTGAACTGTGAAGAAATTCAGTTGAAATTAGATCATAAGGATGAGGATAATTGTACTGACAGTATCTTTGTGCATAAGGGGGGACTTCTATTTCTGCGGATAATGAAATAAATGAACATGAAGACTGGTGCTTTACACTCAATGAAGGTACTGAATTGGGGAAATGTTTGAATGATTCGGACGTGACTTCTGGAATGAGATCCGGTTATATTTTGTGCGAACATTAAAGATTTTCAGGCGAAAACAATTTAAAATACAGCTTTATCGTACTAGCTAAGTTAAGCCTTCTTTGTTATATTTAATTGAAAGAGGTGGGAGGAATATGGATGTAAGTAAATATCCAAGAGATAAAATTGGATTGCTTATTAAAATATCGCGCATGGAACAAGGCTTGGAAAGAGCGGAATTATCAGCAAGAACAGGCATCAATCTCTCTCAATTATTTCGTATCGAAAATGGCCAGAGCGTTTTAAATAATTATGAAATAGATATATTATTTGATGAACTACTTATTGACAAGAAGCATTTTTCACAAAAAGATTCTTATCTTAATATGATATTTGATCAATATGTCGATAATTATATCTATGGATTAAAGCTGGATAATGAAATCCTTATGAAACAGGCTTACGAATTGGAATCTGATTATGAATGCTCGATCAATTATTACAAATGGGTATGTTTAAAATATTTTGATGGTGTAATTAGTCGACAAAATGACGATAAATTTCTAAGCCTTGAATCCATCATCGTTAAGGTTAAAGGTGGTTTTTCACCGATTGAGCAACAGTTATGTGGAATATTTTTGTCTTTGCGAAAAAGCAGGGAGTATAAGTATAACGAAGCAATTTCTATTTTAAACAGTTGTTTAAATAGTAATGATAATAAATTATTAGGAATAATCTATTACTATTTATTCACTAATTATACTCAAAATAATGAAAACGACTTGGCCTATTCTTTTCTGACTAAAGCGTTAGAACAATTTAAATTGGAAAATAACTTTATCGGAATAACGGAATGTATTTGTCATTTTGGAGTTTATTCTTCAAGAAAAGGGGCATATAAATTAGCTGAATCTTATTTTTACGAAGCAATTAAATTAGCCCGAATTTTGAATAAAGAAAATCTTATGGGGATGAGCTACTATAATCTATCTTGGTGTAAAATATGTGAAAAAAAATATGATGATGTTTATCCTATGGCGGAGAAAGCAATGCAATATATTGATGATGGAGATTTATATTTCAATATTGCCTTCGCCTATTATAAATTGCGTAAAAGCAAAGATCTCATTATTGAATATATTAAGAAAGGTAAAACAAGAGTAAATAAAAAAAATATTCTATATGAAGAATTCAGTTATATAGAATATGCCTTAGATCATACAAAAGAAGAGACTGTAAGCTATTTGTATACCATGCTGCATAAGGTAGAGAAAAAGGCAAATCGTGATGATTGTTTCCTGTTATTTACGGAATTATTGGATTTGCTTGAAGAATTACACAGGACAGAAGAAGTTGTCATTATTCAGAAATCTCTAATGGAGTTATCATAAGTATAGGTTCTTCTCAAAAAAATTTCCCGGGAACTGCTTGGGAATAGTTTCTTTCTCTTCTTTTCATTAAATCGAAACAGAGGTTGTTACACTCTGTCTTATAAACTTAAAAACGCGCTTAAATCAGGCATAATTTTCCTGAAACGCGTTTTTTCTGCTTATTTTTGACGATTCCAGAAGCCGGATTCGCGGAATAATGCAGGGTCGATCAGCTTGGGATCGTACATCACCTTGGCATGGTTGACAATCAGTTCCTGATCAAACGCCACTTCCCCGCTGGCTTTGTTGATCGCCTTGCGCCGCACGATATTATGCCGGTAAGCGCCGTCTTTTTCCCAGGTGAAACCGCTGTCCTGTTCGTAGATATGATATTTCAGCGGCTGCGGATGATCGCAGCGCAGCTCGCCGCACAGATAGCGCTCGTTTGTTTCGATCACAAGCTGAAATGTATCGGACGTTCGGTTTTCGACCCGGTAATCTAGATAGTTATAAACGATAGAAGTCCCCGTTCCAAACGGCACCTGCCGGCCGAAATCCGGAAACAGATCAAACCGGCCGTGGTGATGATGCTCGGTAATCGTCAGGGAGCTGTGCAGTACCATCCAGTGAATCAGATTGGTCATCTGGCACATGCCGCCGCCGATGCTGGAGGACGGATGATTGCCGGAGATCGTCAATCCTTCCCGATATCCTTTTTCCGCCGTGCACTCTCCGACGCAATGCCAGAACGAAAACGTTTCGCCGGGTCGGATCAGTAAATGCGTGAGTCTGGGCGCAGCCAGAGCCAGATTTACCGCCTTGTTTTCCTGCAGCTGCTGATCAACCTTGCCCAGCTTTCGTCGGATCAGCGAATTATGCTTGTTGACGACGACCGGCAGGCACGCTTCGCTGTACGTCTGGGCAAAGTGAATTCGATGCATCCGATCCTGAAAATTCCGCTTGAAGATTTCTTTTTTCCGCGAAAGCGCATAGGCCCGCGGACCCAACTGATATAGATGTAATCGCCGCATTTCCAATTTTTCCCCCATTCCGTCTGATTCTGATCAGAGATTACCCAGCTTTCTTTCGATCCCCGGGGAAAGATTTGTACAGATCTCTGAGTTTAGAATATCGTAACAGCTATATTTACAAATGTCAATGTAAGAAAACCCGGTTTTCCGCTTGTGTCCTGCGGGAGTTTGTTTATAATAATACACAGGAGGATTGTAATCGAATGAAAACAGTATGGAATAAAACGCAGGGTGAACAGCGTGAAGCCCTGTTTGCCTTCAACGAAGCGTATAAGCACTTTATTTCCGTATGCAAAACGGAACGGGAATGCGTGCGGGAAACGGTCCGGCTGGCAAAGGAAAACGGCTACCGGGATCTGAACGAGGTTCTGGCGGAAAACGCTAAAATCCAGGTCGGCGATAAGCTCTATGCCGTCAATAAAGATAAGGATATCGCACTGTTTGTGATCGGCAGTGAACCGCTGGAAGCGGGCATGAATATCGTCGGGGCGCACATCGACTCCCCGCGTCTGGATCTGAAGCAGCATCCGATCTATGAAGATCAGGGACTGACGCTGCTGGATACGCATTACTATGGCGGAATCAAAAAATACCAATGGGTCGCCCATCCGATGGCGCTGCACGGCGTCGTCTTCAAGAAAGACGGCACGCGGATTGAATTGAACATCGGCGAGGATGAAAACGATCCGGTTGTCGGCATCAGCGATCTGTTAGTGCATCTTTCCGCTGATCAGATGCAGAAGACCGGGGCGAAGGTCGTCGAAGGCGAAGACTTAAACGTATTGGTCGGAAGCATCCCGGCCGAGGGCGGCGAAGACGAAAAAGAGCCGGTCAAGAAAGCGATTCTGGCTCTGTTAAAAGAAAAATACAACATGGAGGAAGAAGATTTCCTGTCTGCGGAAATCGAAGTCGTTCCCGCGGGCAAAGCGCGCGATTACGGTCTGGACCGCAGCCTGATTTTAGGCTATGGCCATGACGACCGCGTCTGCGCCTATACCTCAGCGCTGGCAACCTTCGCGATGGAAAATCCGCAGCGCACCAGCGTTTGCCTGTTGGTTGACAAGGAAGAAGTCGGAAGCAATGGCGCCAGCGGCATGCATTCCCATTTCTTTGAGAACATTGTCGCGGAGATTCTCAACGCGATGGGCGATTACAGCGAGCTGAAAGTCCGCCGCGCTCTGCAGAACAGTAAGATGTTAAGCAGCGACGTCAGCGCCGGCTATGATCCTAATTATCCGTCGGTCAATGAAATGAAGAATACGGCGTTCTTGGGCAAGGGCATCGTCTTCAACAAATACACCGGATCCCGCGGCAAGAGCGGATGCAACGACGCCAATCCGGAATTCATCGCCGAGCTGCGTCGGATCATGGACGAGGAAGACGTCATGTTCCAGACCGCTGAGCTGGGCCGCGTCGATCAGGGCGGCGGGGGAACGATCGCCTATATCCTGGCGAATTACAACATGGAAGTCATTGACGCCGGCATCGCCGTGCAGAATATGCACGCCCCATGGGAAGTCGTTTCCAAAGCGGACGTCTATGAAGCCTACCGTGCTTATGTCGCATTCTTAAAGAAAGCATAAGCCTGAGATTACCTGAAAGCCAAATAAAACCGGTTTTCCAAGCTCCGCAAATTGAGCGGAACGAAGGGAAACCGGTTTTTTCTGAAGGTCAATAAGACATTTTATTTGCGAAATGAAATGAGAAGTTATTTTTCAGCCCACGACTTTCCCGGCGACAGGACGCCGCCCAGACCTTTGGCGATCAAGGTAAAATACCGCTCACGATCCTTGGAACTGTCTGGAAATTTACCGTCGGCAACATTGACGGCCAGGTTCAGCGTGGTGTCGATGACAAACTCCCAGAAAACCTCGGAGCGGATTAAAATTGCGCTTTTGTTTAACTCGACAAAATTGGTAAAAAAAGCGAAGGATTCAGTCTGGCCGCGCATGACGTCGTGAGTATAGAAGGAGGAATGGCGGAATTGTGAGTAGAATTTGGCGTGATCGCCATGCGACGCGAAATAACCGAAATACAAAAACCACAACTCGCGGATGCTCCGGCGCAGGGAAAACAACTTGACATCTGCCTGTTTCAGCTGCTCGTCAACCTGTCTGTCAACATGATAAAAACACGCTGTTAACAGCTCCGGTTTGCTGTGAAAGTAATGAAAGATGCTGCCCTCGCTGATTCCGCATTCCTTTGCAATTCTGCGTGTGGACAAGTTCACCAGTCCTTCCCGGGCGGCTTGGGCGATTGTAATTTCCAAAATCTGTCCTGCGTCTATCGTTTGTTTTCTCATGGTTTTAGTATAGATGATTTTACTGAAAAATGCGATTAAAAACTGTATTTTGTCATAAATTGGTTCTTTCGCTATGATAAACTCATTGTTAAGCGCATGCTTAATAATGATTGAGGAGAGAAATATGAGGAAGTTATTCCAGTTTTTATGCTGCATCGGACTTTGCGTGCTGCCTCTGGAAGCGATGATGCCGCCCACAGTATCCGCAGAGGCCGCAGGGGATGGCGCAAAGTTAATCGAAAAGGTTGAACTTTTATGCGGAGATTCCGCGTTAAATAACGGAGACAGCGTCGCCGCAGAAGACGCGTTAATTTTACGCTACACGCTGAAACCACTGGAGGAATCCATGAATCTGCCGGGCAGCGAGTGGGACATCGCAATCCCGGAATATATCGAAAACAGTCATCCGAATCTGAATCAGGAAATCAAGATTGACGGGCAGACGGTAGCGCACGTCACTGCCGGGGCGCAGAAGGATCAGATCAAGCTTGTCTTCGAAGAAGATCTGGGCGTCCTGCCAATTTATGCAATGAATTTTGAATTCAGCGCCAGATTGGACATGGATGAAATCGGCGGCCGGCAGGATGTGGAAATGAGTTTAGGGACAGACCGCTCCATTCGCCTGACCATTGCAGACAATGCCCTCAAGGATCCGGCCGTTACCGCAAAAAGCGGCGTCTATGAGAATTCCGGGACGATTGTCTGGACAGTTTCGTTAAGCAGGCAAATCGCGCCGTTTGATGAGGAACAGAATGCTCCGCAATATACGACGGGATTTCTGTTTTGCGATGAACTGACAGCGAAGCAGACCTATGTCGACAATTCGCTGACACTGAAAGTCGGTTCGCAGCAGACGCATCCTGCAGTTCAGGTCGACGGGCAGACGCTGCGGGTCACACTTGACCAGCCATTAAGTCAGGATGCAGTGATCACATACAAGACCATACCATCCCCCGCGGTGTTTATCGGTGACGATGGTCAGCTGGCAGATCCTTCCAAAGGGATGACCGTGACCAATACGGCCCAGCTCTGGCAGCCGGACGGCTCGGCAAAACTGTCCGAGGCGCAGGGGGAGGTGCGGGTCAAGGGCGACAGCTGGCTGATGAAAACCGGCGAAAGTTATGATCTTGTCAACAAGACGATGACCTGGAAGCTCGTCGTGCATACCCAGTCGCTGCCTTTTAACACGATTACCCTTTACGACGAATTGGAAGATCGCTTGAGCTTCAGCGCAGCGGACGCCAACGTTACGGTGAACGGAAATTCCGTTCCCTCTGAGGTTTTGTTAAATCCTGCCTTTGATGGGCGAAGCGGCGGTGATCAGAAACTGCTGACGATCAATCATCCGCAGGAAGCCGAATACGTGATCACCTATCTCACGCACTTTGATCTCGATCTGACAGCGCAGAACGTCAATACAAATCTGAACAACAAGGCGTGGCTGCAGATGAACTGGGATCCGGACGGCGCCGGTCCGGAACCAGCCCGCGATTACGGCACGCCGGTCATTGAAAAAAACCACAAGCTGCCGACCAGCGTTGTTGAAAAATCCGCGAGCTACAATGCCGCGACCCGCCGGATTACCTGGACAGTGACGCTGAATAAGAATCTTCTGGATGTTCAGGATGGAACGATTATTGATACCTTGACCACGGCCAATCAGAAATATATCGGCAACGCTCAGGTGATCACGCCGAAAACAGGGTATACGATCACAATCAATCCGCTGGCTGATAAGACAACTGAGACGACACAGGATTATGAGATTCTGATCGCCAACGCTGACGGTCAGACGAATACCTTTAACGAAATGATTGTGTTCCAGTATGAAACCGAAGCGACCGATCCGCTGTTCTATGCGGATAATGCGAAAATGAAATTTCATAACAAGGTGGCCTTCGGTTCCGATGCCATTCCGACGTTGACCGCCTCCGGCCAGCCACAGTTTTCCAGCACAGTGCTTCAGAAGAGCGCGGAAGGTTATGATTATCAAACTCATGAACTTCGCTGGAAGATTGTCGTCAATCAAAACGGTACCGAGCTGACAGATGTTCGGGTTAAGGATGCGCTGCCGGAGTATCTGCGGTATGTGGAAAACAGTCTGACTGTCCGGTATGCTTCACAAAACAAAGATGTTCCGATGACGCCGGTGATTGTGAATAACGAGCTTCAGATCGATCTGGGCACGCTGCATGAACAGGTCACACTGACTTTTAACACGGTGTTGGACGTGAATGCGACGAATCTGCCCGAGGGGTTCCGGTTTGATCAATCCAATACATCCAGCGACGCGAACGCTTTGTTAAAGCTGACGAACACCGCTGTTCTGGAAAAGCAGGAAGGCGAGCCAGTCAGCCACGGGACCAAGCTTGAGATCGCCAATACGGCATTTGACAAATCGAGCGTCGTTCACAGCGATCAATACACCGTCGACTATACGATCAAAATCAACCAGGCCGGGGCAGATCTCAGTACGGTCTGCCCGGACGGTCTTGTCATCACCGATACAATGAGTGAGGAATTACTTCTGGATCCCGACAGCGTTGTTTTAAAGCAAGCTGAAATTCAAGCCAACGGCGATTTCAAGGAAACGGATACGATTGAAGGAACAGCCGTTCAGGTCAATGGCAATCAGGCGGTGTTTATGCTGCCTGCCGCGCTGGATCTCAACGGTTCCTATGTGCTGCACTATTCGGCCTTTGTCAACGTCGCCGCCAAAGGTGAGTTTGCGCTGTCCAACCTGGCCGGGATGGGAGATCAGAGCAGCGGTTTGGCCAACAGCGATGCAATCCAGTTCCAGTCGAAATATTCCGCCGGTTCGGCGATGCGGATCCCCGGACGCGCCAGTCTGGAGCTGACGAAAACCGCAGCGGATGACAATACGCCGGTCACGGGGGCCGAATATGGTCTGTACGCAAAAAATGCCGCGGGCGAAACCTACCTGATGCAGAAGGTCGTCACCAACAGCGAGGGCAAAGCGCTGTTTACCGCGCTGAAAACAAAGGCGGGCGAGAACGAATATGTAGTGAAGGAATTGAACGCACCGCAGGGATTTGTGCTCGATACTACGGAATATCCAGTGACAATCACCGCGAAAGCGGGGACGATTCAGCTTTTGAAGGTCAGCGATGCGCGGCTGCGTGGGGAGGTTGTCTTCCTGAAACAAGATCAGTATGGCAAGCCGGTCTCCGGCGCGCTCTTTGCGATTTATAAAACGGAAAGCGGCAGCTTTGATGAAACGACGCAGCTTTCCCAGGCTGCCAGCGACGATCACGGCCAGGTTCATTTCACGGATCTGGAACTGGGCCAGACCTATGTGATCGCAGAGCTGAGCGCTCCGCAGGGGTATGAGAAAACGGACGAATTGTTTGAGGTTACGGTCGACGCCGACGGTGTTGCCAGTGCGCTGAGAGGTCAGGAAAGCGGTTTGGAAATTCACGCTGTGATCAATCAGAAACATCCGGCCCCGCCAGCTCCAGAACAACCAGAATCTGAAACGCCGGCGTCTTCGGCCCCGGCAGCCGTTCTGCCTTATACCGGAGATCGGGAGTTTGTGCTGGCACTGGCCGGCGGCTTCATTCTGATTGCCGCGGGACTGGCGCTGACATTGAAAAAGCGCCGCCACGGATGAAAGCGAAAATTTTCGGACTGATCCTGTTGGGCGCCGGGATTCTTCTGGTTTCCACGACGGTAGGCAGCCGGATTCTGGAACTGAAGCAACGGGAAGCGCTGATTGCGCAGACCCGCAGGACTCAGGGGATTCACGAAGAAGCGCAGACAACAGAATTCATGGATGACGATGCCCGATTCTCGTTCGCGGACGGCCCGGCGCTGCTGCGGATTCCGTCGCTGGATCTGGAGGAAGCGGTGTGCGAAGGCACCGCGGCGCAAACACTGAGGATAAGTCTGGGTCACATGGAAAATACCGGGGAACCGGGCGGTCCGGGCAACTGCGTGATCGCCGGTCACCGCAATGTCGTGGGTGGTTTCTTTCACGATCTGCCTTCAATCGCAATCGGCGCTGAAATCATCCTTCAACAAGGCAGCAGTTCGGTGGTTTATGAGGTCTATCAAACCCTGACCGTAACGCCGCAGGACAATTCTGTGCTGCTGAGCGATGGGACGGGTCAGCTGACGCTCATCACCTGCAGCTCGGCGATCGAACCGACGCATCGCTTCGTTGTCCAGGCCCGGCTGAAAACGACAGACTCATAAATTGCGAAAGCGATCCTCCTTCATTAACGATACTTAATAATGAAATGATTGACACAAAAAGCTCTTTTTCTTATGCCTGAGGAAAAAGAGCTTTTGTATTATTCCGAACCCGCGGCAGAAACCTGAAAAAAAACGAAACGCCGCAATCCTGCAGGATTATAACGTTTCGTTCTTCATGGGGTCTGGTTTAATTGTGTCTTGTTCAGATCATTCCATATCCGGATCGGTTTCGTCCAGATGGCCTTCATCCAGATAATACCGCGTATCTTTGACGATGACCTGGGTCAGAAGCAGCACGGCGATCAGATTCGGAATCGCCATCAGGCCATTCAGTGTGTCCGCGATCGTCCACACCAGATCAAGCTTCATCGTGCAGCCCAGATACAGCACGACGATCCACAAAACACGGTACGGCTTCAAGATCTTCTTACCAAATAAATACTCCATGCATCGTTCGCCATAATAACTCCATCCCAGAATCGTCGAGTAGGCGAACGTCAGGATGCCGAAGATCAACAGCGGCGTGCCGATGACGGGAATCTGCGCGAAGCACAGCGTTGTCAGTTCGCCGCCCTCCAGGCCGATCGTGGAGATCGCCGGGTTGGCGAGGATGCTGGAAACGAGCACCAGGCCGGTGATCAGGCAGACGACGACAGTGTCCCAGAACGTGCCGGTCGAGGAGATCAATGCCTGACGGACCGGATTGCGCGACTGGGCTGCGGCGGCGACGATCGGCGCCGACCCCATCCCGGATTCATTGGAGAACAAACCGCGTGCGCAGCCATACCGGCAGGCCGTCATGATCGTGCTGCCGATAAACCCGCCGGCCATCGCCCGGGGCGTAAATGCCGCCTGCAGAATCAGCTCGATCGCCGGAAGCAGATACGCCCGGTTATAATACAGAATGTAGAAGCAGCCCAGCGTATAAAATAACGACATGAACGGAACCAGCTTCTCGCACACGTTGGCGATCGACTTGACGCCGCCGAAGATGACTAAGAACGTCACGGCCGCCAGCACCAGACCGACCAGCGAAGCGTTGAAATGAAAATTGGTAACCAGCGCGTCGGCAATCGCATTGGACTGTACGCTGCAGCCGATGCCAAACGCCGCCAGCCCGGTTAACAGCGCGAACGCCACGCCCAGCTTGGGATGGCCGATTTTTTCCAGCACGACCATCGCGCCGCCCAGATAGGTGCCGTCTTCCGTTTTGCGGCGGTATTTGACGGCGATCAGACTTTCCGCATACTTGGTGGCGATGCCGAACAACCCGGTCAGCCATGTCCACAGCACTGCGCCCGGCCCGCCGGAAACGATTGCGGTCGCCACGCCGATGATGTTGCCGGTGCCGATCGTGGACGCCAGCGCTGTCGTCAGCGCCGCGAATGGACTGATATCCCCCTCGGTTTTATCCGGCGTGACCGATAATTTGATTCCCTTGAAGACCCAGCGCTGCACGCCGCGGGTGCGGACGGTCATCCACAGATGCGTGCCCAAAAGCAGAAGAATCAACGGCGGCCCCCATAGTACCGCGTTGAACTGACTGAAAATCTCATTTAATAATTCCATAATTCTAATCCCTCACCGATCTATTTTACCTCGGCGCAGGGGAATCGAAAAGTAAAAGTTATCGGGAACAGATAATTTTCATCGCAAAACCTTTGTTCTTTCCCTTGGGATTGAGTAAAATGAAGATCAGAGAAGCCGGTTGAGATTGCGGCGGCAGAGTTTTTAAGTTCTGTTCGCCAAGCGCAAAACGGCGGCTTGCATTTGAGAAAAAAGGAGGTTTAAGTCTATGGAATTGATAAAACCTGATTACCGCAAAGGAATCTTGAGCGTGATCAACGCCTGGCGGCAGCAGCTTGGATTGAGCGTCCATCACCCGGCGGATCCGCAGGTGAGCGCCTGGCTGGCTGACCATCAGTGGAATCAGATCGTCGTGCTGTTGATCGACGGGATGGGCGCCCGGCTGTTGGAAACCAAACTGGAAAAGGACAGCTTTCTGCGGACGCATCAGCTCAAGGAAGTGACGACGGTCTATCCTTCAACCACCTCGGCCGCGACGACCAGCGTGCTCAGCGGGAAATCCCCGGCGGAAAACGGCTGGATCGGCTGGCATCAATATTTTAAGGAACTGGATGATTCCTTGATTCTGTTCATGAACCGCAGCTATTACGGAGAGCGAAGCTATCTCGATTACTCGTATACGCATATCCCGTTTCTGAATCAGAAGGAAGAGCTGATCCGGCAGGGGAAAACGGCGCTGGAGCTGTATCCCGCTTTCCGCGAAGGCGGGGCGCACAGCTTCGATGAATTGTGCGATCAAATCGCCACGCACAGCCAGGCTCAGGACGCGCAGTTCATCTATGCCTATTGGGATCATTTCGATTCCCTGATGCATGTGAAAGGTCCCTCGGATCCGGCGTGTACGGAGGAATTGAAGCAGATCGACGCGCGCTGCCGCAGGTTGGCCAGCGAGCTGGATCCGCGGACGGGCCTGATCATCATCGCTGATCATGGACAGGTCGACGTCGACAACATCAATCTGAAAGAGGATCCTGAGCTGCTGGACTGTCTGCGCTTTGGCCCGACGGTGGAGCCGCGCGGCACAGCGTTCTTTGTGAAGGATGGACGGCTGGCGGAGTTCAGGGAAAAGTTTGAACGGAAATATGGCGACCGGTTCGTATTGAAACCCTCGCAAACCTGGCTGGACGAAGGACTGTTCGGTCCGGGTCCGATCCATCCGCGGACGCGGGAATTCCTCGGCGATGTTTTCGCGGTTGCGATCGGTTCCAGCTGCCTTGGTCTGTGGGAAAACGGGAAGCCGCCGTTTAAGGGTCAGCACGCGGGACTGGGTGTGGAGGAAATGATGATTCCGGTGATTCTGGCCGCGCGGGAATCGGAGGATCCAGATGCGTTGGTTTGATCCGGAAGACCGCAGCGAAGCGGTGATCACGGCCCAGCGGCATGTGAAAAGCAGTCACGGTACCTCAGCGCCGCCAGTTCTGCCGGAGGTGTGCGTGTTGTTTGAAATGGGGCGGGCGCTCGATCAGCTGCGTCAGGATTACCCCTGTGAGGTGATCAGCGAACATCTGCCCTGTTTTCTGGATAATCCGCCGTGTCTGAGATTGCGGGATGCTCCGCATGTTTGCTTTACGAAAGGCGGCTATGGCGCGCCTGCGGCGGTTGATACGCTGGAAACTGTGCTGGCGCTGGGCGTAAAGAAGGTGATCGTCGCCGGCTTGTGCGGTGTTTTCGATCCCCGGGCGCAGGTGGGGGACGTTCTGATTCCGGCGCGGATTTACAGTGAGGAAGGCACGTCCAGACATTATGCTGAAAACTGTGAATGGGCGGAGGCCGATCCTGCGCTGCGCGCTTTTCTGAATCAGGCGATGGCGAAGACGCTGCCGGTCAAGTCTCTGGATACCGTGACCACCGACGCAGTCTATCGTCAGACGATGAACAAGGAAGCGGCCTGGCGTGCGCTGGGCTGCGTCGGGGTCGACATGGAAACCGCCGCCCTGCTTCAGGTCTGCGCGGTTTACGGCATCCCGGCTGCGGCGATGTTGTTGGCGTCGGACGGTCATCCGCTGCCTGAGACCAACGCCGGCTGGCGCTGGGGCAGCGTGAACTTCGCCGAGGTCAGAAAACGCTACATCAATCAGGTCATTCAAGCCGGCATGCGGTTGGCTGAAGAATGCTGGACTGAGGAATTAACGGAAATTCCTGTCCTGTCAATACTGTGCTTCTTATCGCTTCGCTGCTTTTCCTGAAAAAACAGCGAAGCTTTTTACTTTTCCCGCTTGATTTCTGCTATACTGAAACTGGAAAAGAAAGCGGAGAAAGAGGCGCGGAAAGGGGCAGTCAAAATGATTCGCAAAGCGTTTAAAATGAAGTTGTACCCCGGCAAGGAAGCAGAATACAAACGGCGGCATGATCAGCTGTGGCCGCAGATGAAGCAGATGATCCACGACTACGGCGGGCATGAATATTCGATCTTTCTCGATCCCAAAACGCTGACGTTGTTCGCGGTGTTAGAGATTGAGGACGAGGAGCGCTGGGCGGCTTCGGAGCAAACGGAAATCTGCCAGAAGTGGTGGGATTCGATGGCGGAGCTGATGGAAACCAACCCGGACAACAGCCCGGTCAGCGTGGACTTAATCCCGGTGTTCTATTTGAAATAACAGGAATAAGGAGAGGATCAGATCATGACGCAACGTCCTGATGGCAGATCTCGATATTCTTCATAAGGAGGGAAAAAACATGACGGTTTCATCAGAAAAATTCCGGCTGGCCGCTGCGGATTATGCGCTTCTGGGAGTTGACGTGGAAGCGGCGCTGAACACGCTCGCCGGAATTCCCATCTCGATTCATTGTTGGCAAGGCGACGACGTGATCGGCTTCGACGGGGCCGGGGCGGTCTCCGGCGGCATTCAGGCGACCGGCAATTATCCCGGCCGCGCGCGGAATTTCACGCAGCTGAAGCAGGATATTGAAACGGCGCTGCACTTGCTCCCTGGAAAGCACCGGCTGAATCTGCATGCCAGCTATGCCGTGTTTGAGCCAGGACAAAAGGTAGACCGCGATCAGCTGAAGCCGGAGCATTTCCAGCCGTGGATCGCTTTCGCAAAGGAAAACGGACTGGGGCTGGACTTCAATCCGACGCTGTTTGGACATCCGCTGGCGGAGGCTGCGACCCTTTCCAGCGAAGATGAAGCAATCCGGCAGTTCTGGATCCGCCATTGTCAAACCTGCATCAAAATCGCTGAAGCTTCCGCGGATCAACTGGAAGACACAAGTCTGGTCAACATCTGGATTCCCGACGGATTAAAGGATATTCCAGCTGACCGGACTTCTCCGCGCGCCCGATTAAAAGCTTCGCTCGATCAGATTCTGACGTTGGATTATGACCGCTCGAAGGTGAAGATCGCCGTGGAATCGAAGGTATTCGGCATCGGGATCGAAAGCTACACCGTCGGCTCGCACGAATTTTACATGAATTATGCCGCACAGAATCAGCTGCTTTGTCTGTTGGATTCAGGGCATTACCATCCGACGGAAATGATCAGCGATAAAATTTCGTCGATGTTGTTGTTCAGCGACGAGCTGGCGCTGCACATCAGCCGGCCGGTGCGCTGGGACAGCGATCACGTCGTGCTGTACGACGATGAAACGCGGCAGATTGCTCAGGAAATCATCCGCAATGACGTTCGCCGGATCCGCATCGCAACCGATTATTTTGACGCCAGCATCAACCGGATCGCGGCGTGGGCAATCGGCGTGCGCAGTGTCCGCAAAGCGCTGCTCAACGCCCTGTTAACGCCGCAGGCAACGCTGGCTGAGCTGCAAAGACAGCGCCGTTTCACCGAACTGATGGCGCTGCAGGAACAGCTGAAAATGGCGCCGCTGGGGGCGGTTTGGGAGACTTTCTGTCAACGTCAGGGCGTACCGGGCGAGCAGGAATGGCTGAGAGTCGTACAGGACTATGAACGTCGTGTTCTGGCAAAACGGGAGGAAGAGGAACAAGGATGAAATGTTTGGAAACACCCTGGATGCAGGGAATGATTCGGATGTGCGGCGACGGCTTCCGGCAAGGATGGCACGAGCGCAACGGCGGCAATCTGTCGTACCGCATCCCGCAGACCGAGCTTGAGACGATTCACAATCAGCTGGATTTTGGCCAGCCCTGGCAGCCGATCACGGCCAAGGTGCCGGGGTTGGCCGGCGAGTTCTTCGCCGTGACGGGAAGCGGCAAATATATGCGCAACGTCGAGCTGAATCCGGCCGCCAATCTGGCGATCATCGAGATCAGCGCCGACGGCACGCAGTACCGGATTGTCTGGGGCTTGACCGAAGGCGGAAGACCGACCAGCGAGCTGCCGACGCATCTTATGAATCATGAGGTGAAAAAACGCGTCACGCAGGGGAAGCACCGTGTGATCTATCATGCCCATCCAGCCAACCTGATCGCCCTGACGTTTATCCTGCCTTTGGAACCTGCGGTCTTTACGCGGGAGCTGTGGGAAATGGCGACGGAATGTCCGGTCGTGTTTCCAGAGGGGGTCGGCGTGGTGAAATGGATGGTGCCGGGCGGCCGGGCGATCGCCGAGGTGACGAGTGTGCAGATGGAACAGGTGAACGCCGTCGTCTGGGCGCATCATGGATTGTTCTGTTCAGGAACAGATTTTGATGAAACGTTTGGCTTGATGCACACGATTGAGAAGTCTGCCGAGATTTTGATCAAGGTGCTTTCCGTGACTCCGCATAAGCGGCAGACGATCACAACGGAGGATTTCATTGCGCTGGCCGAGGATTTTCACGTCACGCTGAACCCTCAGGCGCTGCATCGAAACGACTGACTGAAAGATAAAAAAACCGAAGTATTAGAATTTTGGTCAAAAATAAAAAAGAAACAGTCGCTATTTTTTTACAGTCATATCTACCCTGCAACAAGCGCCGGCTTTCTTTCTGAAAATGATGAAGGGGTTAAAAATATTGAAGCAGTAGACTACCATTTCTGGATAATGCACGTTTGCTGAAGACAGAAGATATGATGCCTGTGTATACTATAATTATTTTTTCCTTTCCAAAAAAGCAGCGCTGATTTCATTGTTCGATTAAAGGAAAACAGAAGCCTTCTATTCAAAAAAGTTAAGAATATAGGGCAAATCGCAAAAAGCAGAAAAAGAAAGATAAGAATGAATATGTTCTTCCGAGAGCTGAACAGAAAAATCTATATCTCTGCTACTCGAGTAGAATTGCCCAGCCACTCCGGCTAATGTTTAACCTTAATCATCGTCTAGGGGATAAGCGAAGAAAAGCCAATGATGTTGCTTACAAATAAAAGGGTAAAAGGCAAAGACGATGTTATCTAAATTGTGAGAGACTACATGAGCTGCTGGCAAATTGAGGAGAATTTCAAATTCAAGAAACAACAGTATGGATTTGAAGGAGTGAGAGTCAGGACATGAAAAGCATTAAATAATCTGAATACGATGCTGATGGTTAGATAGGATATATCGGATTATTGGCTGAAAAAATAGATAAGAAATTATTGATAATCAAAATCATAGAAAGAAGCCGTTCCATAAAAAGTAATGCCTATTTCTGGTTCTACCAAATCAATAAAGGGAAAAAGAGTATATTGAGTTATGTACATACGGGGATAAAGAAATTTCAATTCATAGATTATCACAAAGATTTCGAGCAGCTAACGTTGAAGTTATAAGTAAAAATAAGAATATGAAATTTTTACTTTGACAAAGGATGGTTTTCTTATACTTAAAAGTGAAAATCTTTGGCAGAAGCAATAAATTTAGTGACTGGATACAAAGCGAGCTTTAAATTACGTCTGAAAAAATAGAGAAACACCGAAACTCAAAACCTTCCTAAATTGAAATATCCTGAAAAATTGGATATAATATCGCTTACTACTCATTGTCCAATCGCCCCGTGTAAAGGAGGCTTTTATGATAGAGAAACATATTGCTGAAGCAACTGAATGTGATTTCAAGGTTGCGTTGGAAATGAAGAAACCAAAAAGCTGGCTAAAAAGCGTCAGTGCATTTGCAAATAGCATCGGCGGTACGCTGTTCTTTGGTGTTGCCGATGACCGAAGCATTTATGGTCTTGAGAATGTTCAGACCGATGCCGAAACCATTAGCCGCCTGATTAAAGAGCGCATCACTCCGCTGCCGCAATTTGTACTTACACCGATGCAGGAAGATGGCAAAAACATTCTGGAGCTTACTGTAGCTGCCGGTCGTTCTACGCCTTACTATTACAAAGCAGACGGCATTATGGAAGCTTATATTCGTGTAGGAAACGAAAGCATTGCTGCCCCGGATTATGTGGTAAATGAGTTGATTTTGAAAGGCACAAATCGTTCCTTTGATGCGCTGGCTACCGATGCGAAAAAATCAGATTACAGCTTTACACTTTTGGAAGCCACCTATCTGGAACGGACAGGGCTTCACTTTGAGCCATCTGATTACATTTCCTTTGGTTTGGCAGATAAGAACGGTTTTTTGACAAATGCGGGAAAACTGCTTGCCGACCAGCATATCGTGTACAATTCCAGAGTGTTCTGCACTCATTGGAATGGACTTGAAAAAGGTTCCATCTATGATGATGCGTTGGATGATAAAGAGTTTGAGGGCAACCTGATTTATCTACTGCAAAATGGCGGCGATTTCGTCCGCAATAACTCCAAAGTACGATTTGCAAAGGAAGCACACTACCGGGTAGATAAGCCTGACTATGCAGACAGGGCAGTGACTGAAGCCTTGGTAAACGCCCTGATCCACCGGGACTACATCATCCTTGGCAGTGAAATACACATTGATATGTATGCTGACCGTCTGGAAATTCAATCGCCGGGTGGAATGTTTGAAGGAAAACCAATTCAGGAATATGACATTAATGCTATCGGTTCGGTGCGCCGCAACCCAATCATCGCCGACCTGTTCCACCGCATGAAATTCATGGAACGCCGTGGCAGCGGATTGAAAAAGATATTGAATGAAACAGCAAAGCTCCCAGGATATTCTGAACAGCTGAAGCCAGAGTTCTACTCTACGCCAACTGACTTTCGGGTGGTTTTGAAAAATGTGAATTACAACTTGTTGGCAACCCCACAAGATAACCAACAAGTCACCCCACAAGATAACCAACGAGTTAGCACAGAAGAAAAGATAATGATGTACTGTAAAGAGCCGCATAGCCGTAAAGAAATTGCTTTGCATTGTGGATATAAGGATGTCCGTTATTTTTCTTCCAGCTATTTGCATCCGCTTATGGCACAGGGAAAATTGCTAATGACTATTCCAGATAAACCGAACAGTAGAAATCAAAAATATATCGCAGCAACAAAAACTAAGTAATATAAAAATGCAGAGCGCTATCTAAAAGGTTCTTAATCGAATTTGGGTAAAGATAAAAAGGCAAGGTAGGATAAAGCTTCATTTAACGCTTTATCCAGCCTTTTTCTTTGTATGGACATTCTATGCCTACCCGAAACCAAGTAAGAATCGCATAAGAATGGTTATTATTTTTCAAAGGATTTTTTTGAAAAAACAGGGTGAAAGAATAATGCGGAATTTTGAAGAAGAAATCAGTAAACTGTTTTTGTGGTATAAAACAGAAGTGGAGAAATTGTTTGAGAAATATAAAGAAAGTATGCACGGTTTGGATGGCTGCTCGGATGAATATCGCTTTGAGCTTAAAGCGCTGCAAAATCAACTGGATAAAGAAGAATACATACAACTAAAAAACATGATAAGTAGCGCGAGCAATCGCGCTTTTATCATGTCCTTGTGTAATGTGTAAAAAGGCAGACGGTCAAGTGAAGCAACGCGTGAGAAAATAACAAGAGGGGCGCAGGATAAGAAAGGATTTAGAAGATTCAGGTTTCGTTTCGGATCTGATCGACAAGATCATCTATACCTGTAATCATAATTTCCCGGGGATCAAAAATGGCAAGACAACAGAAACATCCGCAGCGCTGATCCTGAAGTCACTGTGCTTTGTGATGCACGGAGAAAATACGCGCTTTTTCAAGATCATTCATAATTGGAATCCTCTGATATTTGTTTTTCTTCCTTCATCATCTGGCGGCATTGCTGGGGACTGAGACCGAAGCGGTTTTTGAATACCCGGCAGAAATAATGCTGCGACGTGAAGCCGCACTGTTCGGCGATTTCCCACATCAGATACGGCTCTGGACTTAGCAGCATCGTCCGCGCCTTCGTCAGCCGTTTTTCGTTGATCAGTTCGCTGAACGTACAGTTGACTTCTTCTTTGATGATCCGCGACAGATAGGAAGCGGAAACGTGAAATTGTTCAGAGAGCTGATTGAGCGAAAACTCGCTGTCCGTCGCCCGGCGATCAATTTCCTGCAGCACCTGTGTGATCATCCGGCGGTCCTGATGCTGCGGGACCACGATCCGGGAGGTTGTGATCTCCTGCTGGAGCATCGCCGCGCAGCGATCCAGCACGGCGCTGAGCTGTTCCTCGGTGACCGGCTTCAACAAGTAATCGACGACATGGTAGCGGCACGCTTTCTGCGCGTATTCAAAGTCGCTGTAGCCGGAGATGATCACAAACCGCAGCCGCGGATCCTCATGGTAGCGCTCAATGACTTCCAGTCCGCTGACTAACGGCATGTTGATATCCATGAAGACGATCGACGGCCGCAGCTGTTCGATCATCGCACACGCTTCCTCTCCCTGGGCCGCGGCGCCCACCACTTCCATATCCTTTCGGCAGTGGCCGATCATCCTGGTCAAGCCCCGCCGGGTCATCGCTTCATCGTCACAAATTAATACTTTCCACATCATGATCCTCCTCAATTGCCGGAATCCGCACTGTAACCACCGTGCCCTGTCCGCTCGCGCTGTCCAGCGTCAGTCCGTAGTCCTTGCCATAGGTTAAACGAATCCGCTGGTGGACGTTGACCAGGCCGAAGCCCAGACTGCTTTTTCCCGTGTCGAACGCCCGGCGCAGCTGGCCGAGCGTTTCGGAGTCCATTCCCACACCGTTGTCGCTGACCTTAATTTCCACGTCCGCACCGCGGCGGCGCGCCTGAATCGACAGCGTACACGGATGCGGGCACGGTTTGATGCCATGCGCAACCGCGTTTTCCGCCAGCGGCTGCAGCAGCAGCTTCAGCATTAACAACGATTGCGTTTCAGGCGAAGCTTCAATCGTGAAATCAAACTGATCCGCAAACCGCATTTTCTGTATTTCCAGATAATACCGGACGTGATCCAGCTCGCGCGGCAGGGGGATGAACTCGTCGCCGCGGCTCAGGGAAATCCGGTAAAAGCTGGATAACGTGCTGATCAGCTGAAGCATGTCTTCGTCGTTGTGATCGTAAGCCATCCAGTGCAGCATATCGAGCGTGTTGTAGAGAAAGTGCGGGTTGATCTGAGCTTGCAAGATCCGCAGCTCGGCCCGCCGTTTTGCTTTTTCCTGATCGATCAGCTGGTTCATCAGCCGCTGGATCTGGGCCGTCAGCTTGTTGAAGGAACGGGCCAGCGTTGCGATTTCATCACCGCCCCGTTCTTCTGCCCGGATGCTCAGATCGCCGGTTCCGGCCTGGTCCATGGTGGCGCACAGCTGAGCCAGCGGCCGGCTGATCGTGCGGGAAAGCAGGATCGCCGCGAAGATCGTCACGCCTAACAAGACGATCCATACCATCGCCAGCGTTCCCAATAAAGAATAGGTGTTCTGCATCAAGACGGAACGCGGCACCTGCGTACATAAAAACCAATCCTCCGTCATCGGGATCGGCGTAAAGTAGAAAAACGAACTGCCGTCCGAGACATAACGGGTGGATGTCGGCGGATCCACTTTCAGATGCTCGGCGAACTGCGCCAGCTTCGCGCTGCTCAGCGCTTCCGGCAGCACGGTGTAGTTGCGTCCCTCGCTGTCCATAATCCACGATATCCCGTTATAGAAATCAATCCCCTGCGCCAGCTCCGTCAGCCGGTTGAGCGCGATCGCACCGTTGATAAAACCATACGGCACACCGTCTTTGCGCAGCGGATAACAGATCAGGGCGATCGGGGCGTTGTCGGTCTTGGAAGTGACCGGTTCGCTCAGAATAAATGGTTCATCACCGGTCATTGCACGTTCAAAATAATCGCGACCGGATACGTCGATCGTCTTATCCTGGGCCACCCAGCCGATCCCATCGCGCATGCCGATGGCGAAGGTGCCCCATTGATTGCCATAGCGCTGCCCGACGTCGGCGTTGAGCGTTTCGACAAACGGCCGGATGCGGTCAAAATCCATCGACTGCACCGCCGGGCTGAGCGCGATGATTTCCAGTTCACTGACGCGCTGGGCCAGCCAGTCGCCGGCTTCGCGGGCTTTGGCGTCGAACAGCTGGACGCTGGTGGAGGAGACCAGCTGTTGATTGGCATGGGAAACGGTCAGGTATACAAGGCTCATCAAAACCGCAAAGGCGGCGGTGATCAGCGCGCTGAATGTCACGATCATTCGGGTTTTAAATTTCATGGGGATCACCTCAGGTTGATAAAGTACAAATTTTCGAAAATTTGTGCAAATACAAACAAGTCCTGCCGGGCTATAATGCTAATGTAATCACAAATAAGTGATGTTGTCAAAGGGAGGAAAAAGAAATGAAGAAAGTAACTCTTCTGGCGTTAGCGGGCGTCATGGCGCTGAGCCTGACAGCCTGTTCGCAGAAGCCTGCGGAACAGCCGAAGACCAGCGACGAGCCGAAAACTGCGGACGTCAATACCGAAGCGGACGTAATCGTCTTAGGCGCAGGCGGAGCCGGTATGGCGGCGGCGATCACCGCAAAGGAAAACGGCGCGAGCGTTCTCGTGCTGGAAAAAATGCCGATGGTCGGCGGCAACACGCTGATCTCCGGTGCGGAAATGGCCGCTCCGGGCAACTGGCTGCAGGAAAAGGAAGGGATCGAGGATTCCGTCGATCTGTTCTATGAAGACATCATGAAGGGCGGCGACAATATCGCGGATCCGGAAGTGGTCCGGGTTCTGGCTGAAAATGCCCTGAGCGCTGCGGAATGGCTGCGCGACGACGTGCATGTTCAGTTTGAGGATAATATGTTATTCTTCGGCGGTCATTCTGTCAAGCGCAGTCTGGTTCCGCTGAACGCCAGCGGCGTAGAACCGATTCAGAAGTTAAAGGCTAAATGCGACGAGCTGGGCATCGAAATCCAGACCGATACGCCGGCAACCAAACTGATCCAGGACGAAGCAGGCAAAGTGATCGGCGTCGAAGCCCAGCATGACGGCCAGACTCTGACCTACACCGCTCACAACGGCGTGATCATCGCGACCGGCGGCTTTGGCTCCAATCTGGAAATGCGCAAGCAGTACAACCCGATGATGGATGAAAAAATCCTGTCCACCAACAGCGTCGGATCGACTGGCGACGGCATCACGATGGCGGAAGCGATCGGCGCGAAGCTGGTCGACATGGAATGGATCCAGACCTATCCGACCTGCGATGCGGAAACTGGACGCTTACTGTATGTCGGCGACGTCCGTCTGGACGGCCGTGCGATCTTAGTCAACCTGGAAGGCAAGCGGTTCGTTGAGGAACTGGAACGCCGCGACGTCATCTCCAAAGCGGTTACGGAAACCACCGACGGCTTCTCGTATCTGTTCTGGGACGAAGCTTCGATGGTCGCTTCCGGCGTCCGCGAGCAGCATCAAAACGAATATGATGATCTGATTGAACGCGGCATGTTGGTAAAAGCCGACACGATCGAAGAAGCGGCAGCGCATTTCGGCATCGATGCGGAAAACCTGAAGGCCACCGTCGCGAAGTATAACGAATACTGCGAAAAGGGCAAGGATGAGGAATTCAACAAGCGCGGCGATCTGATCGCCTTCGGCGAAGGTCCTTACTATATCATGAAGTCGATTCCGGCAATCCACCACACGATGGGCGGCATCAAGATCAATCCGGAAGCTCAGGTGGTCAATGTTGACGGCAACGTCATTGAAAATCTGTATGCGGCTGGCGAAGTAACCGGCGGCATCCACGGCACCAACCGTTTAGGCTCCGACGCGATTGCGGATATCATGGTCTTCGGCCGGATCGCAGGCGCTAACGCGGCAGCGAACAAATAAGCAGAAATTTAGAATCCGTCGGTATTCCCTGTAACGAGAACCGGTACGGATCAAGAAAATCAAAATGAAAAGCCCCGTTCTTTCAGAAACGAAAGCCGCGGGGCTTTTATCTGTTTTTATCCCTTCCATTATCAAGGGATGCACAAAAACAAAGGCATCAAAGGCGTCCATGAAATAGAAAAGCACGGATCCCGGCGCTGTTCTCAGCCTTCATCCTGCGTCAGTCCTGCGCCGTCGTTTCCGCCAGTCTTATGCGTTTGAGCATCGCCGGGGTTTTGTATTTTTGTTTATGACAAAGCTGCGACAGAGAATTTTCTAAACGGAAATCACTGACGATCACGGGGGTGAAGCGCCGGGTTTCGATCTTCTGATGGGCCAGCGGCTGAGACAGGAGTGTGACCCCGAGGTTTTGCCGCGCGGCTTCCAACAGCGCTTCAAGCGAAGAACATTCCCACCCTGGGCACGCGTTGTTGATTGTCCATCTGGACGATCCCGGCGATTCCTCGGCGATTATGACCAGTTCTTCGAAGCAGCATTGAACGAAGGCACCGTTTGAATTCTGATGATTCTGACCGAACCAGACATTCTGGCTGGCAAAGGGGCTGTTGAAAACGGGGGGATCATCGCCGTGGACCTGACACCTCCCGACTTTTCCGATCTGTGACGAAACGAGACAGAGCGCAGTCTGCCGGAAATTTCACGCAGCGATACGATCCAGAGTCAGGCTGATCCACGTCATTGCATTGTCAGTGAATCCCATGCCCGGTTTCCCGGGCAGCACCTTCATGATGGAAGGAGATTTCATGAAATTGAACCGCTATTCCGGCTATAAACCGTTCAGCTCGTTAAGAATCCGGCTTAATGTCTTTTGAACATCCTGATCGCTTAACGGTCCTTCCGGCAGATTGAAGACATGATCAAAGCCCAGAATTTCAGCCTGAGCGGCGTTTGTCTTTGCCGGCGTCACTAAGATGGTCGTCATGTCTTCATGATGCGCGATTGCCGCAGCCTGAGGCAGGGAACTGGAGGAGGAAGGCGACAGGAATTTCTGGCGGAAGCAAAGCAAGGCGTCCGCATGGCGCAGCCGTTCTCGAAAACCGATCGTCGACATCAAGGCAGCGACGCCATCCTGACATTTCCCGCGCAGCAGCACCTGAATCGTATAGCCCAGCCCATAACCTGCGCCTGCACCCGGTTCGGCGGCGGACGAAGTTTGCTGCAGCCAGCGAATGAGCGGCGAAGCAGGTAGGGCATTGCGGTATAAATCCTTGGGATCGCACAGCGCGATGAACGTCAATCCGCGCAGCGTTTTCTTCAATTCCTGATCGTCTGCCCGGACGATTTCACCCAGATCGTCGTAAACAAACTTCATGCCCAGCACTTCCAGCATCCCCAAACCGCCATCCTGCGGTATGGCGTTGCTGAGCATCAGATAAAACCGGCGGCAGCCCTGGTTGAGGGCATGAAGGATCAGGTGACCGCCAAGCCGGGTACTGGTTTCATCAGCGAGCGCGGAAAGTTCCAGAATCGCGTTGTTGCCCCGCACGGCATAACTGATTTTTCGGGCAGGGAAAGCCGGATCAACGGGCAGGGTCACCCGCTGGCAGACCGACTGGCCAATCAGCGCGTCGACATATCCATGTTGTCCATCGCTTAGATTGCAGGAAACCGACTGGCATTGAGAAATCGGTACGAGCGCCTGCAGGCTCTCATTAAACGCCCGGGCGTCCCAGCCGTCGTCAAAGGGCTCCGCCGCCAGCACCAGCCGCGGCCGCAACGTTTGCCGCATGAAGAACCGTTCCTGCAGCTGGACCGGATGATGATCGCTGGACATCAGCGTAAATTCTTCTTTCAAAAAGAATGGCAGCGAGGGCATCAGGACGATCACCTGCAGCTCAAAATGATGATGTTTTTTCGCGAACCGGCGGGCCTGATGCAGCAGTTCGCTGGATAAGCCTTCGCCCTGATGGTGCTGCAGGACCGCTAACAAATCAATTTGCCAGCGGGTAGGATCCAGCGCCAAAGCTCCGATGATCTGACCGTCATCCTCCTCCGCGGCAAAAATTTCCCATGGCGGCAAGGGTTTGTTGGGGACAATTTCCGATACGTCCCAGCTGCACGCTTTAACGCAGGTCTGCCGCTGGGTGCGCAGCATCCGCCGGCTGAAGTCTAAAAGCGCTTGAATTTTCTGTCGCTGAGCGGCAGGGTAATGACGGATTTTCATGGTATACCTCTTTTGGCTCTTTTTCTTATTCTATCATAATCCAATGTCCGGGAAAATGTTCTTGACTGCGCTTATGACACACTGACGGATTTTTCAGCCAGTTCCTGCCGCGGTAAATTCTGTTTCAGCCAGAGTCTCCATTCTTCCTGCAGCCGCTGTGGGGCGTGCAGGATGCTTTCCTGCTCGCTCATGGACGGCTGCTGCAATACGAGCACATCGCAAAATCCAGCTTCCAGCAGCGTTGTTTTCGCCATACCGAGCTGACCGCATACCGCCAGAACCGGTACGTTTGCCTGCTGAGCATGACGAAGGATACCCAGCGGGACCTTGCCTTGTAAACTTTGCGCGTCGATCCGGCCTTCGCCGGTAACGATCAGATCCGCTTCCGCCAGCTGTTCGTCCAGCCGCATCCATTGTAAAAGCTGTTTTAGTCCGCTGCGGATTTCACAGTTGAACAACCCTTTCAACATCAGACCGCAGGCCCCGGCCGCGCCCAATCCCGGCAGATTTGCCAGGGAACAGGCCTGCCAGGCTTCCACTTTGCGCGTCAGCGCTTCCGTACTGCGGTCCAGCTGGCCGATCAGCCGTTCATCTGCGCCTTTCTGCCGGGCGAACACCCGGGCTGCCCCGGTACTGCCGAACAATGGATTTGCGACGTCGCACAGGCAGATCAGCTGTGCGTCAAAGTTTCGCAGTTCACAGCCGGAAACGTCGATCGCTTCGATTTGATCCAATGTCAAACCGGTAGGCAGAAAGGTTTTTCCCTGATGGGAAAAACGTACGCCCAGAGCCGCCGCGATTCCGCATCCCCCATCATGCGTGCCGCTGCCGCCCAGACCCAGATAAATCGTTTTGCATCCGGCGTTTAAAGCCGCTTTGATTTGCAGACCTGTGCCGTAGGTTGAAGCCAGAGCAGGATTGCGGGGCTGGCATAACCCCAGCCCGCTGCATTGAGCCAGTTCAATCACGGCTTCCGATCCCCTCCTGGCCCAGACTGCGCTCCATGGCTGGCGCTGAGGATCGCAGAACATCCCTTCCTGACGGAGAAAGCCACCGTTTTTAACGACAGCTTCAACTAAGCCTTCGCCTCCGTCGCTAATCGGCAGAACTGTGACTTCAGCCGCCGGAAGAAGTTCATGCGTCACAGTCTGAATGTGCGCTCCGATCTCGCTGCTGGACATACAACCTTTGAAGGAATCCGCAGCCACGATGATTTTTTTCATTGTTAACCTCCAGTTAGAGTGAAAGCTGTTACCGATCAACTCAGCCAGTAAGTAAAACTGGATTAGAGTTCAGCTTTTTATCGGCAGTCTTTTCAAGTTGATTATATCATCATCTTTTGTTTTCTTTTCGCAAAATTCAATGAAGTATTCGCTGTATATTCCTTTTCCTGATACCCATTCCTTTCTTTATCTTCAAAAGTTTACGTGGATATCCTCTGATTACGGTAAAGGAAGCAGAAAATCCGGGCGTCAGAGTAGGCAGAAACCGGAAAAACGGGTATGATAAAGCTGACAAAAATAAAAAAACAAAGAAAGGACGAACAATCATGGAAAAAGCATATAATTTCAAACTGAACGACAGCGAGGGCAACGAAGTAGCGCTGCATGACTTCCTGGGGCAGAAGGTCGTCGTCTATTTTTATCCCAAGGACAGCACGCCGGGCTGCACAAAGCAAGCTTGCAGCTATCGCGATCATTTTGCCGAACTGGCCGCGCGGAATCTCAAGGTGATCGGCATCTCCAAAGACTCCGCGTCATCCCATCAGAAATTCATCGCCAGGCAAAGCCTGAATTTTACGCTGCTTTCCGATCCTGAACGGATCGCGATCGAAGCTTATGGCGTCTGGCAGGAAAAGATGATGTATGGCAAAAAGGTGATGGGCGTGGCGCGTACGACGTTTGTGATCGACGAGCAGGGAAACATCTTAAAGCGTTTTGACAAAGTAAAGCCGGATCAGGACGTCGCGCAGGTGCTGGCGTTCATCGACGGATTGGAAGGACAGAATTAAATTTCCAATCTCGATTTCGGTCACTTTCATCAGGATAACCGGTCTGGAACGAGTTTGATTCCAGACTTTTTAAATCGCTGCGGGCATGAAAAAGGCACTCTTTTCAGCATAATTAAATAAGCAGGAAAATAACGGAAATGTAAGCGCTGTGATCATTTCTATGTCGAACATTGTCGAAATTAAAAAAATAAGGATATTATTCAATTCAGCATATTCACTTTTCCTAAAACATAGTATAATGATGATAAGTAAAGGAGCAGGATGGGTGAGCAGGATGAATAAGAAACAAACACAAATCATCGGCAACACGCTGGTGGAAGAATATGCCGTGCCGCTGATGGCGGAGGAAAACGCGACCTTACAGTTATTGGAGTACGCCGACCGGATTGCGAATTTAGACGCATTCGTCGTCGATTATATCCGTCTGGAAGAACTTCAGATGTATTCGGAAGATCGGGGAATTCCAGTCTATACTGATGTGGAAAGTCTGGCGATCGTCAAGCATGATCTGGCGAAGGATTCAATCCGCACATGTCTGGTCAAGGGTTTCTATATGAACGTGGATCTGTCGGTCATCGTCGATATGCAGTCGAAGACGATCCGGTTTAACCGCAGCCGGTTCAGCACGCTGGACACCGAGGAAATCATCGCTGCCGTCGGCGGTATGACGCAGCTGTAAAACGGGGAAGCAGGACATTTCAGAAACGAGATGTCTTTTCTTTTTGCGGAAAAAAAGGTAAACTAAGCCCAGGATAAAGGAGGAATCGCTCGTGGAAACGATCGAATTAAAAACCGCGATTCTGCACAGCCTGGATATGAATCTGGGGATGCCTGTGGTTTCGCAGGTGGAATTGGAACCGACGGACTTTTTAAATACCTATCTGGAAAAACGGCTGCAGCGTCTGACGGGCAGCGAACACTGCCGCACAAGCACAACGGCCAGCATCGGCGGGGTCCAGCTGGATGAGGTGCTGAAAGCCTCGGACTGGCAGGCGTTTTACCAGTTTACGCTGCAGCTGCTGGAAAAGCTGTTCAACTACCGCCAAAGCAACGGCGGCCAGAGCGCGGATGTTCTGTTCGCGCTGCTGGAGATCGACCGGCATTTAAGCTTATATGTCGGAATTCTGGATTACCGCAGCTCGCTGATTCACCATCTCAGCCAGGATGAACGCCAGACCCGGCTGGAGTTAGTCGAATACCAGACGACGCTGCCCGGCGCGTCGGCCGGGGTGAGCTTCGAGTTCTGCACCGATCTGTTCACCGGGCTGACACAGCTGATTGAAAAGAAGGAAAAAGGCTTTACGCCGCTTTCGGAACTGCTGCTAAATCAACAATTTGAAATGACGCCGAAGGAGAAGATCAAGGCGGCGCAGAAAATCGTGCAGGAAATTCATCCCAGCGACGATCTGACCGAAATGAACCGCCGTGTCGAGTTCAAGCAGAAAGTTGCAGAATCGCTGCAGGAAAAGGAAGAAGTCAACCTTGAGGAAGTCTTTGAGGAAATCTACGTCGACGATCCTTCGACGCTGTTTGAAGCGAAGGCGAAGCTGCAGGACCGTGGTCTGGATCAGCAGCGGATGGTTGTGACCAGCTCCGCCTACGACGCCAAGCTGAAAAAGCAGAAGCTGGTGACCGACAGCGGGATTTCGATCGTTTTGCCGATTGATTATATGCACGATCAGAGCCATGTGGAATTCATCACTAATCCTGACGGCAGTCTTTCCATCCTGTTGAAAAACATCACCCATATCTATGATAAATAAACGCAGCCGGACAAATAAAAAAAGAATGTAAGAAGTTACATGGATTGATGTAAAATTTCTCTTTTTATCGCGAAGCAGGTGATTTCCGTCTTGACAACCGTCTCAGTTTCGCTTAAACTGAATCCATATTCAAAATTCAGCGAACAGGAGAGTAGCTTGAGATATCCATTAGCGAGCCAAAACAGAGTGAAAGTTTGGCGGCACTGTCAATAGCGAAGCGCACCTGGGAGAAGTTCAGATGAAAGCAGTAGTCTGAAACGTGAGTCTGCGTTAACGAACGAGGGGGTCGGATGTTTTTGTTCCGGCAACTAGGGTGGTACCGCGATGTGAGTCGTTCCTAGATAGAGGAACGGCTTTTTTGTTTGGAAAAGAGGGGTAATATGAGAAAGATGAAGAGCACGCTGATCCTGGCCGTTATGATTTTCTGCCTGTGGATCACAACTGGATTGTCGCTGGCGGCCGAGGAGGAACAGCCGGCTCAGGGCAATCCCGCCAACCGGCTGGAGGAAATCCTGCAGCGGGGCAAACTGATCGTCGCGACGTCGCCGGACTTTGCGCCGCAGGAGTTTATCGACGATTCCAGGAAAGGACAGGACCAGTATGTCGGCTCCGACATCATGATGGCGCAGTACATCGCTGATCAGCTGGGCGTTGAGCTGGAAATTCAGGCGATGGACTTCGCGATGGTGCTCAGCTCAGTCGATCTGGGCGAAAGCGACATGGCGATCAGCGGTTTCGGCTGGAAGGAAGACCGCGAGGATTCCTTTGAATTATCCGACGGGTTTAACAAAACCGGAGAAGCGGCCTGTCAGGGGCTGATGATCCGCCGCGCGGATGCGGAGAAGTATCCGGATCTGGCCAGCTTCGATGGGAAACTGATCGCCGCGCAGGCCGGCTCATTGCAGGAAAACTATGTGCAGACCCAGCTGCCGCAGGCGACGCTGGAAACGATCACGTCGATGGACATCGGCATCCTGAGCTTAACCACCAACAAGGTGGATGCGCTGGCTTCCGACTGCGACGTGGCCAAAGGCTATGTATCCAAGGACAATTCGCTGATCTTGGCGGATGCGCGCTTCGATACGACGTTGGAAGATCAGCATGCCGGCAACGTGCTCGCCGTTAAAAAAGGCGAAACGGAGCTGATTGCCGCGATCAACAACATAATTGCGGACATCAACGAAAAGGGGCTGTATGAACAATGGAAAAACGAAGCCAAGACGCTGGCTTCCAAGCTGGGCATTGAATTCGACGGCTCCGAAGGCGTCGCAAAGAAGTCGCCGGGCGTCATCCAGGTCTTCCAGGAGAATTCCGGCATCTTCATGGGCGGCTTGTGGGAAACCTTGAAGCTGGCGGCAATCACGGTCTTCTTCGGCACGATCTTCGGCGCGCTGATCGCGATTATCAAGCTGTCGAAAAATCCGCTGCTGAAATTCATCACGGCGGTGTATGTCGAAGTGCTGCGCGGCACGCCGATTCTCGTGCAGCTGTATATCTTCCGCTTCTTTTTGCCGATGGCCTTCCCATGGCTGAACCTGTCCAAATATGCCTGCGTCGTCATCGCGCTGGTCTTCAACAGCTCGGCTTATGTTGCGGAAATTATCCGTTCCGGCATTCAGGCGGTCGACAAGGGCCAGAGCGAAGCGGCCAAGAGTCTGGGCATGTCCAACCGGCACATGATGATGAAGATCATTCTGCCGCAGGCGGTCAAGAATATCCTGCCGGCGCTGGGCAACGAGTTTGTCACGATGATCAAGGAAACCTCGCTGGCTTCCACCTTCTATATCGGTGAGCTGATGTATACGCGGACGCTGTTAATGAGCACGAAGTTCTATGCCTGGCAGCCGCTGATCATCATTGCCGCGATCTACTTCGTCGTGACCTTTGTCTTATCGAAGGGCATTCAATATATGGAAAAGAGGATGAGCGTCAGTGATTAATGCAGGAGAAAAATTAATTGAAGTCAAAGATCTGAAAAAGAATTTCGGATCGCTGGAAGTTTTAAAAGGAATCAACGAAACGATTCATAAGGGCGAGGTCGTCTCGATCATCGGCCCCTCCGGCAGCGGCAAGTCGACGTTTCTGCGGTGTCTGAACCTGCTGGAAAAGCCGACCAGCGGTCAGGTCATCTTTGAAGGCGTGGACATTGCCGACAAAAAGATCAATATCGACCACCACCGTCAGAAGATCGGCATGGTGTTCCAGCATTTCAACGTTTTCCCGCATTTAACCGTGCTGGAAAACATCACGATCACCCCGACGCTGGAAAAGAAGGTTCCGCAGAAGGAAGCGGAAGAGAAAGCGATGAAGCTGTTGAAGCAGGTCGGCCTGGAGGACAAGGCGCACGAATATCCGCGCAAGCTCTCCGGCGGTCAGAAGCAGCGGCTGGCGATCGTGCGGGCGATGGCGATGGAGCCGGACGTCATGTTGTTCGACGAACCGACCTCGGCGCTCGATCCGGAAATGGTCAAGGACGTTCTGGAGGTCATCCAGCAGCTGGCGGAAGGCGGCATGACGTGTGTGATCGTCACGCATGAAATGGGCTTTGCCCGGTCGGTCAGTGACCGCGTGTTGTTTATGGATGAAGGCGTGATCGCCGAACAGGGCAGTCCGACGGAAATCTTCGATCATCCAACCCATCCGCGAACGATTGAATTCTTAAGCAAAGTGTTGTAAAAAAACAGGATTTTGGCGCATCATAGGATTACCGGCCGGCCTGAGCAAATCGTTGAATTCAAGCTGACTAAGCCAGGGCAGGACTGAATATAAAATAAAGATGGAGGTGTCCGAATGAAAACAACCTTTCAGTACGATCATTACTATGCTTATTCCGAGCTGACCGAAGCGCTGCAGACGCTGGTCAAAAACCATCCGGATTTACTTGCGATGGAATCGATCTGCAAGAGTGAAAAGGACCGCGACGTATGGGCGCTGACGCTGACCAATAAGCAGACGGGCGATCCGCTGGCGAAGCCGGCGTTCTATATCGACGCCAATACGCATGCCGGGGAAGTGACCGGTTCGATGGCGGCGCTGCATACGCTCGACGTCTTGTGCACAAACTATGGCGAGGATGCCCAGCTGACGCGGCTGGTGGACACGCTGACGTTCTACGTCATTCCGCGGATCAGCGTGGACGGCAGCGAGGTGTATCTGACTTCGCCGTATGATCTGCGTTCCGCTGACCGGCCGTATCTGACCCCGGTGCAGCAGCCGGGTTTAGTGCCGGAAGACATGGATCAGGACGGCGTGATCCGGATGATGCGGATCAAGGACAAGCACGGCGCCTGGAAGATCAGCAAGACGCACCCGCAGTTAATGGAAAAACGCAAGCCGGATGAGCGCGATGGCGAGTTCTACACGGTCGTCAGTGAAGGCGTGCTGAAGGGCGCCAACGGCAATGAGATTCAGCCGGCTCCCACCTTATGGGGACTGGACTTCAACCGCAACTATCCGTTCGGCTGGTTCCATGAATCCCGCCAGGCCGGGGCCGGGGCTTACCCGTTAAGCAATCCGGAAAACAAAGCGGTAGTGGATTTTGTCCTGGCCCATCACAACATCGGCGCGGTCGCAACGCATCATACCAGCGGCGGCGTGATTCTGTATCCGCCGGGAACCCGCCCGGAAAAGAGCGCGGATCCCGACGACATGCGCCGGCTGCGTGAGATCGCGGCGATGGCGACGGAAGAAATGGGCTATCCGGCGATCAACATTTTCGATCACTTCATGACGGATCAGGAAAATTATTCCTCCGGCGCGTTTGACGACTGGTGCTTCCAGGATCAGGGCATTCCTGCCTATACGCTGGAACTGTGGAATCTGTTGGAACGGGCCGGCTGCAAGATCGACTGGGATCGCCGCGACGCCAAAAGCGAAGCGGAATGTCTGGACACGATGGCGAAGGTGCTGGCGTGGTGCGCGGAAAACGCCCCGGAAAGCATGGAAGCCTGGACGCCGTATCAACATCCGCAGCTGGGATTAGTGGAAATCGGCGGACTGAATCTGAAATTTACTGAGGAAAACTGTCCGAATGCGTTCTTATTGCAGGAAGTGGAAAAAACGACGAAGTTCTGCCTGCGCTACGCTCAGTCGCTGCCGCAGCTGGAGATCGACAAGACAAATGTGAACTGGCTGGGTGCGGATCTGGCGGAAGTAACCGCTACAATTTCTAACGTTGGCTATCTGCCGACTTATTTAAGCCGGGAAGCGAAGCTTCTGGGCACGGCCAAACCGGTCAAGGTTTCGCTGCAGGGGCAGATTGAGAGCTTCATCGCCGGTCAGGCAATTACGGAGATCGGCGATCTGGAAGGCTATTCCGGTGCGAACGCCGAGTATCGTTCCTGTGAAGTCACTACCGGCGCACACGCACCGCTGACCCATACCCTGCGCTGGCTGGTGCAGGCGCGCAAGGGTGCGGAAATCACGATTACTGCGTTCCAGCCGAAAGCCGGCCGCGCGGTCGTAAAGCTTGTGTTATAAGGCTGGCGCTGATTTTCAAACGAAAGAAGAATAAACAAGAAACAGGAGAGACCGTGATCTTTCCTGTTTTATCATGTATTTGGGATTATTCGGCTTCGGAGAAATAGTAGACGACAAACGCATGTTCCCGATCGATGCAGATCGTATAGGTGACCCCGTCCTGCACCGCTTTCCAGCTGTCGTAGTCGCCGCCGATCGTTTCCTGAATCCCGGCCGGTTCCCATGGAGGATTCTGATCCAGCTTGAGGAAATCCTGGGCGAAGGCTTCGGCCAGCGCCTGCCCCTGCGCCTGCGTCAGATTGACAAGCGGCCATTGCGAGGCGTCCGCACCGTAATCCCGGAAGTGCAGCGAGGTCATCCGGTCGGCGTCAACGGTGATCTGGAGATTATAGCGGTAGCTGTCAGCGATCCGGGTCTGCGGATCATCGTAGCTGGCGAGCAGATAGAAATGCGAAGAAGGGATTGTCCGGCTGTTGATGCCGTCCAGCACCGCCTGCGGGATATAAGCCCGCAGCCGATCGACGATATCGTTCAGCGGCATGAACGCGTCGGCGTCCGCGGGATCGAGATCAAAGGGGGCGGCTTCGCCGACCTGCACGCGTTCCAGAAATAAATCCTTATCCTGCGAGCGCATCATCAGACTGAGCGTTGCATCGCCGGAGGCATACAGAGTGCTGTCCTGGATCACGATGTCTGCCTGAACCCGGATCTGATCCCGGTAAACTGCCGGTTTTTCAGACCAGACCTGACATTCCGGAGTCGCGAATCGCAGCAGCTCCTGCCGGTCAGCGGCACTCTGATCTGGCAGCAGTGACCGCAGCTCTGCGTCATCCTGCGCGACCAAGGCTGAACAGAATTGTTCAGCCAGCGTTTTTGCCTGCGCGTCGAAAGCGTTTTGTTGACGCGGACTGCACAGCGCCACGATCAGCACGACGACCAGTCCGATCGTCAGCAGACCGCCAGCCCAGCACGGTAGTTTTTTATAATTCAGGATGTTCTCAATTCGCCTGCGCAGCGACCCGCGCGCAAAGTTCAGCGGGTGCGGGAAGCGCTGCCAAGAGGCGGCAGCCAGTTCGACCAGGGCATGGGAATAGGCTTGTTTTCCCGGACTGTCCTGACGGCGGATTACCGCTTCATCGCAAGCCATTTCCATGTCCTGACTCATCAGGGCAAAGGCGGCCCAGACCAGCGGATGAAACCAATAGACGCAGACGAGCGCGTAAGCGGCCAGCTTGATCCACGGGTCTTTGCGCCGGGAATGCATCTGTTCATGAAGCAGTACGCTGGTTTCCTCTATTTCATTTAATCCCTCCGGAAGCAGAATCCGGGGATGAACCAGGCCGATCAGAACCGGCGAGTCCAGGTCGGAACACCGCCAGATTCCAGGCTGAATTTCAGTTCCCCGGACACAGCGGCGAAGAAACCGGCGGTATTGGAGCAGACTGCCGCTGACGATCACGGCCAGTCCGATCAGCCAGAACATTCCAAGTCCGGCGGCCGGTTGGGAAGCGGACATAGGGCGGGTTTCCGCAGCTGCGGCTGTTTCTGGCGGGATTAAGGACGTGCGAGGGGCATCGCTGCGCGGAAGCGAGAGCGCCTGCGCGGTCTGTTCGCTCAAGGCCATTGCGCCGGCGGGGACAAAGCTGACCGGCGCGCTGATCGATACCGGCAAAAGCAGCCGCAGAAACACCGCCGCCCATAAGGCATAGGCGTAGATTTTCGGCGTATGCCGCAGCAGCCATCGCAGAATCACGACAACGAGGAAGACGAAGCACACGGCGACGCTGTTGCCGATCAGAAAATTAAGCGCCGCGTTCATCATCATTCTCCTGACAGCGGTCAATCAACGCTTTCAGCGCTTCAGCCTCATCCTCGCTGATTTTCTTTCCGGCCATAAATGCGGTCAGAAACGCCGGAAGCGAGTTGTCGAAAAGATTTTCCAGCACCTTGCGGCTTTCATACTGCTGCACCTGTTCCTTCTTGATCAGCGCTGTTACGACGGCATTTTCATTTTTAAAGAACCCTTTTGTGCAAAGCTTTTTCAACACGGTATACGTCGTTGTACGCTGCCAGTTCAGCTGTTGGCGGCACAGCTGCGCCAGCTCGCCGGAGCTGAGTGGTTCGTGTTCCCAGATAATGCAGGCAAAACGGTATTCCGCTTCATGCAGTTTCAGTTCCTGTTCCATAAAGCACCTCCTGTCTATTGCAATAGACACATCTTCTGTCTTGAGTCTATCACGATAGACAAGGGCTGTCAACATTGGATTTCATTGCAAGAAACTGGATCTGTGATAAGATTAAAAGAATCAGGAAGGATGAGTTCATGAAACAAATCAAAAAAGAACTGCAAGCGCCGCGCCTGCCCCTGAAGCTGGATCCCGCTGTGCTGACGTCCGCGCTGGCGGCGCAGGAAAAACTGACCGGCTTGGAAATCAACGATGATTTATGGCCGGAAGAAAAAGCGCCGGGCAGGGAATTCAGCGAATGCCGGCTGACAAAGGTGACGATGGCGGCGATCAGCGAGAAAAATTATTTTATCGACGTGATTTTCGATCACTGCGATTTTTCCAACTGTCAGCTGAGTGAAAGCACGCTGCGGCGGGTTGTGTTCGATCATTGCCGCATGACCGGCGCGGATCTGTCGCGCTGCGTGCTGCAGGACGTGGTATTCCTCAACTGTGCGCTCGATTATTCCAACTTCGCGTTCTCCAGTTTTAAAAGCTGCCGCTTTGCGGACTGCATCTGCACGCAGTCTTCATTCAGCGAAGGAAAGTTTTCCAGCTTTGAAATTCAACGCTGCAAGCTGGATGAAAGTGAGTTTTTCCACAGTCATCTCAGCGGCGTCGATTTGTCCACCTGTTCGATCGAAGGAATTGCCTTGTGCGGCGACGAGCTGAGGGGCGTGATTGTGAATCCGGCGCAGGCGGTGGATCTGGCCCGGGTTTTGGGGATTATCATTAAGGAAGAATAAACTGCTTTTGACTTACACAAATATTTCACAATTCGACCATGTTTTTCACACAAGCGGAGGTTATAATGAAGACAATCAAATGAGAAGTTTGATTAATTTCTTTCCCCCGTTAAGCCAGACTCCCTGGCAATAGAAAAATCATTCCTGTTGGAATGGAAATAGAAAGGCGCCCGGTAAGCGAATTTCTATTTTTTTTATGAGAAAACTGCGATTTTCAAACTGGGGCAGGCCGCTCAGGCTTGATTTACTAAAATGAGGCTTCAGAAAATCATGTTTTTTACACGGGTGACGAAACTGTAAGCTGTCTGTAAGCTCAAACGATGGAGAGCGGCGGGAATATTTCTTATAATGAAGCCAGAAATCAAGGAGGAAAGGCTTCATGAAGAAAAAAACAGGATGGCTGCTCATCAGTTTAGGCGTGGCGGCAGGCTTGCTTTGGTGGATTAAAAAACAGAAGGAAGCGGAAGATGATGATTAAGAATCTGCGCTGGTTTGTCACGACGATGTTTGTTTTTGGAGGCATGAGTCTTTGCCTTCTGGATCAATACAATCCGGTGCTGAACCTGATCGCGGATATCCTGCATCAGGGCAGCCGGCTGATGCTTCGCTGATCCAGCTTTAAATCCAGCTTCGCCTGAAATGAAAAGATGTTTGAGTCAGGGACTGGCGTTCGCCAGCCCTTTTTCGTTGTTTTTCCTTTCGGGCAGGATCGGGGGAAATAGTTAGGGAAATGAAATAATTATCCAGGGTTAGATAGATCAATTCCATTTTATAATCAGTCAGGAATTCAATCCGGATTAATCTATGTTCAGGTTTGTCATTCAAAAGAAAACCGGATGAAATTAAACTTATTTACTGAAATTATTACCATATTCGAACGACTTTCACCCTGGAAAGAGATTGCGGTTCCCTTTACCCTATGCTAAAATTATTTCAATGGATATCAGGCAGAGATAAAAACACTCCCCTAATTCTTTAAGCAGTTCAGACAACTGGTTGGAAATCTGAAAATTAAAATCTTGTTTTTGATTTCCGGCGACAGTCCAAGCAAGGCGGATGAAGCGGGGTAATGAAGATGACTTCACAAAAAATAATCTTAATCGTGGAAGATAATGAGATCAACCGGATCATGCTGCGGGGAATTTTAGAGCCGCAGTATAAAGTTCTGGAAGCGCAGAACGGTTTGGAAGCGTTAAAAGTGCTGGGTGATCAGAAGGATAACGTTTCCCTGATCCTGCTGGATATTATGATGCCGGTGATGGATGGCTATACGTTTTTATCCATTCTGAAAAACGATCCGTCGATTGCTTCCATTCCGGTCATTGTGGCGACGCAGAACGACAACGAATCCGACGAGGTTGCGGCGCTTTCCCACGGCGCGACGGATTTTGTCGCCAAACCGTACCGGCCGCAGATTATCCTGCACCGCGTCGCCAGTATTATTAACCTGCGCGAAAACGCTGCGATGATCAATCAGTTCCGCTATGACCGGCTGACCGGCCTTTACAGTAAGGAATTCTTTTACCGGCGGGTGCGGGAGGAGCTGCAGGCGCATCCGGATCAGGAATATGACATGTTGTGCTCCAATATTGAGAATTTTAAACTGATCAACGATATTCTGGGTGTGCCGGCGGGCGATCAGCTGCTGATCAGCGTCGCTGAAATGATTCAGGAAAAAATCGGCGACCGCGGAATCTGCGGCCGGTTGAGCGCCGATCAGTTCGCCTGTCTGCTGCGCCGTCCGCAAGCGTATCCACAGGAATCTTTTATCAACGCCAACAGCGAGATCAACACGCTGGCGAACATGCAGAACGTCGTTGTGAAATGGGGCGTTTATGTCATCCGCGATAAACAGGTGTCGGTGGAACAGATGTGCGATCGGGCTTTGTTGGCGGTGCGCCGGATCAAGGGACAATATAATCACTACGTCGCTGCCTATGACGATACGCTGCGCAACAAGCTGCTGCGGGAACAGGCGATTACCGACAGTATGGAAGCTGCGCTGAAAGAACGGCAGTTTGTGATATATCTGCAGCCGAAGTTTCAGATTAAAGACGATCAGCTGGCAGGCGCCGAGGCGTTAGTGCGCTGGAATCATCCGCAATGGGGCTTTCAGTCGCCGGCCGAATTTATTCCACTGTTTGAACGCAACGGGTTTATCACCAAGCTGGATCAATATGTGTGGGAACAGACCTGCGCCAAGCTGCACCAATGGGATCAGGCAGGCTATCCGCCGATCTCGGTTTCCGTCAACGTCTCCCGGGCGGATATCTACAACAGCGATTTGATCGACTTTCTGACCCGGATTCTGAAAAAATATGAGCTTCAGCCAAGCCGGCTGCATCTGGAGATTACAGAAAGTGCCTATACCGAAAACCCGGGCCAGATCATCGCGACGGTCGAACAGCTGCGGACGCTGGGATTTGTCATTGAAATGGATGATTTCGGCAGCGGCTATTCTTCATTAAACATGCTGAACCAGCTGCCGCTGGATATTTTAAAGCTGGATATGAAATTTATTCAGAACGAAACGGCTAAGCCGACCAATCAGGGAATCCTGCGCTTCATCATGAGTCTGGCGCGGTGGATGAATTTAAGCGTCGTGGCGGAAGGTGTGGAAACCCGGGAACAGCTGGAACGGCTGCGGGAAACCGGCTGCGATTATGTGCAGGGATATTATTTTGCGCGGCCGATGCCTTGCGAGGAATTTGAAAAACTGCTTCAGAAACAGTGCGAACAGAAGGCGAATCAGGCGTTGGACAATGCGCAGCCGCTTCCTAATCAGCAGAAGCCGATGCTTTTATTAGCGGATGGAGACGTTCGTTATTGCGAAGAAATGCGCCGCGTTTTAAGCCAGCAGTATCAGGTGCAATGCGTCGGCGACGGTCAGAGTGTTTACCAGTGCCTGGACCTCTATGCCAGCCAGATCCGGCTGATTGTTTTAAGTATGGATATAAAAAATCCGGACGGAGTCGAAGTGTTGAAAACGCTGCAGCACCGCATCGAAGTCCGCGATATTCCGATCATTGCGAGTGGATATTGGGACGACCGGTGGGAGGAAGCGGCGTTCAATATCGGAGCGGATGATTTTGCGGGCAAACCGCACACGCCGATGAGTCTGTGGAAACGCGTCCAGCGCACGCAGAGATTAAGTGTTCTGCGGCAGCAGGAACAAATCCTGCGCGAGGAAGCCTATCGTGATTATCTGACTGATCTGTTAAACCGCCGGGGGTTGTATGCGGTTTGTCAGTCGCTGCGTCAGGACGATGCCCCGCTGGCGTTGTTCCTGTTCGACCTTGACAATCTGAAAAAAGTCAACGACCAGCTTGGTCATGATTGCGGCGATCAGCGGATTCGTCAGTTCAGCCGTCTGCTGCGCTCACATTTCCGTCAGAGCGATATCTTCGCCCGATTAGGGCAGGATGAGTTTATTGTGGTCATGAAGAAGACGGCGCGGAAGGAAGCGGTTGTCCGAAAGGGCGAAGCGCTGGGCCAGGCGTTTGTCGAGGCCGGGTGGAATCAGGACGTGCCGCTGACAGTCTCCGCCGGGATTGCAATGTGGGATTTGAGCGAAACGCTGGATGAGGTGCTGTCCCGCGCGGACAGCGCGTTGAAATGCGCAAAGGTCGGCTGTCAGAGCCGTTGTCGTTTATGGGAGGAAGCGAATGTATGGGGGATCAGGAGCGAAATTGTGAAAAAATAGTCCGGCAGTTCTGCGAGGCCTGGTTTGAAGCACGCGATGTGGAGAAAACCGTCGGCTATCTGGATGAGGACCTTGATTTTATCGGAACTGGCGAACAGGAAGCCGCCAGCGGGCGGGAAGCGATGCACGCGTATATCGTCGCGGATATTCAGGAATTGGCCGAACCGTTTTCGGCCGCTTTTCCTGTGATGAAAGTCCGTTTTTTACAAGCGGATCTGAGTTCTGTTTTTACTGAAATGATTCTTCAAAACTCCCAGTATGCCTGGCATCTTCGGGGGTTTTTTATCTTGCGGCGGCAGGCGGAGACCTGGAAAATCGTCAGTCTGCATTTTGCCGAACCGGGCCGCAGTCAGCAGGCGGGTGAGCACTACCCGCAGACGGTGGTTGTGGAACGGCTGCGCCGCCAGCGGGAAGAGCTGCTGAACGACACGCTCCCGGGCGGGATGATGGGCGGCTATATCGCCGAGGGCTTCCCGTTTTATTTCATCAATGATCAGATGCTGGCGTATCTGGGATATCGGGACGAAGCGGAATTCGTCGCGGACATCCAGGGCCGGATCATCAACTGCATGCATCCGGACGATCGGCAGCGGGTCGATGAGGAAGTCGCCGATCAGCTGAAAACCAGCGATGAATACACGGTGGAATATCGGATGAAGAAGCAGAACGGCAGTTATATCTGGGTTCATGATCTGGGTCGGCGGCTGCAGGCGGAGGACGGACGTCCGGCGATTTCGTCGGTGTGCTATGACATCACCGCACAGATTCAGGCGCAGGAGGAAGTGCTGCGGCTGTACAACAACATTCCCGGCGCGGTTTTCCGCTGCCGTTACGACGCCAGCCTGACTGTTGTCAGCGCCAACGACGGACTGTTTGAGTTCATCGGCTACACCCGCGCTGAATTTGCCGAGCTGGGCAATCAGCTGGCGCTGATCATCGCCCCGCAGGAACTGCAGGAAATCGCCCAACGATTGCGCGAACAGCTGCGTCAGGCGAAAACCGTCCACATTGAAAACCAGATTTGCTGCAAGGATGGCAGCGTGAAGTGGGTCTCGGTGAAAGCTCAGCTGTTTATGGAAAACAACGAACCGTATCTTGACTGTGTGTTTATTGATATTACCGAGGAAAAGCAGCTCCACCGGCGCGAAAAGGAACTGTACGAACGGGAACTGCGTTACTTTGTGGAGGCTGCCAGCGGCAATCAGAGCGGTCAGGGACGGCTGAATCTGACCCGCAATGTGCTGGAAAGCTATCTGACGACGGCCAACTTCGCCGTTGCTCAGATCGGCGAAAGCTATGACAAGGTGATCGCTCAGTTTGCGCATTCCTCCATCGACCCGCTGACCGGCTTGCGGATTGAAGAGCAAATGCGGCGCGAACAGGTCCAGGCCGATTACGCCGTCGGCAAGACGGAATATCATTTTGAATTTCTGCGCAGTACGCGCGAAGGCGCGTTCTGGAGTCATACAACGTTTCATTCCTGCCTGAATCCGGAAACCGGGGAACTCATCGTCTTTTTCTATACCCTTGACATCACGGAACAAAAGCTGCAGGAACAGCTGCTGGATCAGATCGTCAGTCTGAATTACGACATCATCGCGGAAATCGACGCGCTGTCCGGAAAACTGCGGATTCATGCTTCCAACGATCCGATGATTCCAAAGGAGGATCAATTTTCAAAAGCGATCGGACAATTTGCCCGGCGTTATGTCAAACCGGAGTTTGAAGCGGAATACCGCCGTCAGCTCGATTTGCCTTTTATGAAACAACAGCTGGCGGAAAAGGGATCCTATACCTTTTCCATTGAAATGCAGGACAAGCAGGGACAGACCCGTGTCAAACTGTATAAAGTTTTCTATCTCGACCGCCGGCTGGATCGGTTGTGCGTGACGCGCAGCGACGTGACCGAGGTCGTGCGTCAGGAACAGATTCAGAAAGCGGAGCTGGCTTCCGCACTGAACGCCGCGCAGCAGGCCAACGCCGCGAAGACGGATTTTCTCTCGCGGATGTCGCATGAGATTCGCACCCCGATGAACGCGATTCTGGGAATGAGCGCAATCGCCGCCCAGTCGCTGCACGATCCGGTCCGCATTGGCGACTGTATTGAAAAAATTCAGCTGTCTTCGCGGTTTCTGCTGGGACTGATCAACGATATCCTCGACATGAGCCGGATTGAAAGCGGCAAGCTGCTTTTAAATAACGGACCTTTATCCACGCGGAAACTGATCGAAGGAGTCAGCACTCTGTGCGCCGGTCAGGCCGCGAACAAAGGCGTGCGTTATCAATGCATCGTCGAACCTTCGCTGCAGGCGGAGTATATGGGCGATGCGATGAAGCTGCAGCAGGTGCTGGTCAATATCTTAAGCAACGCGGTGAAATTCACAGAGTCCGGCGGCGAGGTGGTGATGCACGTCAGCCAGCTTCAGGCAAAGAAAGACAACGCCGTCGTCCGGTTTGTGATTCGGGATACGGGCGTCGGCATCAGCCCGGAGTTTCTGCCGCATCTGTTTGAACCGTTCTCTCAGGAGTCAACCGGGACGACGGCGACATCCGGCGGCAGCGGGCTGGGGCTGGCAATTTCCAAAAGCGTCGTCGATCTGATGGATGGAAGAATCAGCGTCCGTTCGCAAAAGGGCCGGGGTACGGAATTTATCGTTGAGGTCAAGCTTGGTCTGGCAGCGGGCGTCCATGAAACTTTCGCCGGCATCGTTTCCGCCGGGGACGCCGGGGGTCTGGATCTGAAGACGCTGGACTTTACCGGCCGGCGGATTTTACTGGCCGAAGACAACGCCATCAATACCGAAGTCGCGGCTATGCTTTTACAGGACAGGGGCTTCAGCGTTGATACGGCGCAAAACGGCGAACAGGCGCTGCAGACTTATCAGGCTTCCGCCCTGAATTACTACGATGCAATCTTAATGGATATCCGGATGCCGGTCATGGACGGCTTAACTGCCGCGGCCAGGATCCGCACCAGTCCGCGCGCGGATGCCGGACAGATTCCGATCATCGCCATGACCGCCAACGCGTTTGACGACGATATCGCAAAAAGCATGGCGGCCGGGATGAACGCGCATCTGGCGAAGCCGATTGATCCGGACTTACTGATCCGGACGCTGAATGAATTTATCGGAAACAAGGAGGTTTTCGGATGTCAGACGTTAAAATGATTATGACGGCCTACGGCGTGGATTATGCGCTGACAATGGAACGGTTTATGCAGCAGGAACGCATGTATGTGCGGATTTTAGGCATGTTGTTCAAGGATGAGAGCTTGCCGGCGCTGCAGAAAGCGGTAGAAGAAAAAAATCTGGAAGCTGCTTTTCAGGCGGCTCACACGCTCAAGGGCGTATCTGGCAATCTGGGATTAACGTCGTTGTACGAAGCGGTCTGCGAGATCGTGGAGCCTTTGCGGCGCTTGGAAGTTCGGGGCGATTATCCAGAAAAGCTGGAAAAGATCGGGCAGGAGTTTGAGAAGGTCAGAGGGATGTATGCCGAGCTGACCGCGTGTTCGTTATGAATTCCCATAAAACAATCTTGTTTGTCCGCGGTTCACAGATGAAATGGCAGCCGGCCAACGAAGCGGCGCAAAGCTGGAGTCAGGATCCCGACTTCAGCGGCTGGCTGGAGAACATCGGGGAAAACCAGAATCCGGCTGTCTGGCAAAATCCCCGCACGCAGGCGCGCTACACAACGGAAGTTCAGACGCTGAAGATTGCTGAGGAAACGGCGACGCTGTTGGTACTGACACCGGAAGTCCCGTCATTTTTCACAATGCTGGAAAATTTGGGGGACGCGCTTGCCTGCGGATTCGTGATTTATCAGCTTGCGGACAATGCATCGCCGCCATTGTATGCCAACGCTGCTTTTCGGCAGCACTTCGGCGAACCTGCAGAGGGACTTCTGGCGCAGACTGCCGTGCATCCACAAGATCGGCCAGCACTGCAGCGGGCTTTGCAACAGCTGAAAACAGAGCGCGGAACATTGCGGCACAGCTTGCGGGCGTGGGATAAAACGCAGGGATGTTACTGTGCAATTCAGATTGAGGCTTCGATGGGCACGCTGCCTCAATGGGGAACGGTGCTGGTAAGCCTGTTTCAGGACGGCAGCGAACAGGCCGCGTTAAAAACACAGCTTAACGCCGCCAATCAGAAAATGCAGCAGATCATCAATGCAATCCCGGGCGGCGTTGCCGTTTATAAAGTGACGGACAAGTTGGAGACCGTTTATTTCTCCGATGGCGTGCCTGCGCTCAGCGGATATACTTCTCAAGAATATTCTGTCCAGGCTGCCGCAGACGCCGGCAAGTTGATCTATGATCAGGACCGTGGCCGCGTCGAGGCCCAGGCTGTGGAAGTCGTGCGCACGCATGAGCCGGCGACGCTGGAATTCCGCATGGCTCACCGTGACGGTCACCTCGTCTGGGTGCGCGTACAGATCAGCTGGATCGGCGAGGAGGACGGCAGTTCGCTGCTTCACTGCGTGTTCCACAATATTTCCGATCTCAAGGAAGCGCAGCTCCAGATGAATCATCTGGTCAATTCCATTCCCGGCGGAATCGCCAGTTATAAAGTGGAAAACAAGGTCTTTATCCCGACGTATTTCTCTGCCGGCGTCGCAGAGCTGACCGGTTATGGAAAGCAGGAATTTCAGACTATCGTCCATCAGGATGCGATGAACGCAATCTATCCGCCGGATCGCGAGCGGGTGCAGAAAGCGGCGTGGCAGGCATTAGTCAGCGGCGAGGTGCTGGATGTTTCCTACCGCAGTCCTCACCGCGATGGTTCGCTGGTCTGGATACACCTGAACGGCCGGCGAATGGGTCCCCTGTCGGAATCGACGCAGTTCTATGCGGTGTTTACCGGCATGTCGGCGGAAACCCGGTTGTACCAGAGTATCGCCGATGAATCCTCGGATGGGATTTATGTGATCGGCAAGCAGAACTATGAACTTTATTATGTCAACGATAACCATAAAATTTTTTCCAATGATCAACAATATGCCGGCCGGAAATGCTACGCAGTGCTGTTTGGCAAGTCGCAGCCCTGCGCCTTCTGCACGCTGAAAACACACGCGCCGGATAATGAAGAACATGAGATGTCCGTCGATCAGCCCGGCCGTTTTTATGCGACCCGCTTTCGTGAAACGGATTGGAACGGGATCGGGGCTTATATCAAGCATGTTCGTGAGATCACCGAGGAAGTCCGCGTCCGCAAGGAAAACGAACGGCTGGCGCAGTATTTTCAGACGGTCGTCCAGAATTTGCCGGGCGGCGTGACGGTGATCGAATGTACGCCAAAGGGGCAGCTGATTCCGGAATACATCTCGGAAGGATTTGCCGAAATGGCGGGGATGAGCTACGCTGCGATAAGTCAGGCGATCCGGCAGGATTTTACCGCGAACATTCATCCGGAAGATCAGGCAAGAGTCCGCCGCCAGCTGCTTCAGTTCATCGCCGACCGCCAACCTCAGGGCGAAATTGTTTTCCGCATGCTGACGGCAGACAAAGGTCAGATCTGGGTCAGCAGCAAGCTGGCGATGATCCCGGGTGAGGAAGGGGAAATCCGCGTCTATGCGCTGCATCACGATATCACCCGGGAACGGCTGGAACAGCAGCGGATTCGCCAGCAGTATAACGAACTGATTCTTGAACATTACCGCACACCGGGGGAAAATGCGCTGGTAGCGGGACATTGCAACATCACTCAGGGCGTGATTCTGGACATCATGGATTACACGGATTCCGAATTGCTGGCAACTTTCGGCTACGACCGCGACGTGTTCTTTAAAGGATTGGCGTCGTTGATCGTCGAGCCGGATCAGCGCCGGTATTTCCTTGATCATTATTTAAACGAGCCGGCCCGGCGGGAATTCGCGGCCGGAGAAACTGTGCAGATTCAGGAATGTTTCGTGCAGCTGCCCAGGGAATCGCAAGGCCGCTATGTCGAAATTAAAATGAACATGGTAACGACGCCGGACAGCGGGGACGTTACGGGGATTCTGACTGTCACGGACATCACGGAAAAGACAATCGCCAACCTGATTCTGCAGCAGCTGTCAAAAATCAACTATGATTTTGTCGCCGATATCGACCTGGGTGCGGATACATTTAAGATTCTGACCCAGAACGAACAGACGGCGCTGACCGCAAGGACGCATGGCCGCTATTCTCAATGGATTGATCAGCTGCTGGAAAGCCATGTGCTGCCCAAGGATAAGGAACGCTACGCCGGCAATTTGAAACCGGAATTCCTGAAACCCCGGCTGGCGAAAGAAAACTCGTTTACATTCACATTCTCAATGTGCGATCCGCGCGGCGAATTGCGCATGAAAAACGTCACTGTGTCGGTCACGGACCGGCGGTTAAACCGGATCTGCCTGTCCCGGACCGACATCACCGAGTCGGTGCGCGAGCAGCAGGGACTGCTGCGGGTAGCCGCCGTAATCTTTGAATTGGCCGGGTTCATTGATATCGCTTCGCAGCGGCTGACCATTCATACACGCCAGACTATTGTGGAGAATCTGCCGCCGTATATCGTTGAAAACTGCGACGAAGCGATTGACAAGTTTGCCCGCAGCCACAGTCAGAGCGGCAGCGCGGAGGAGAGCAGCCGGCAATTTGCCCTGGCGACGATGCTAAAGCGCCTGCAGCGTGAGCCGCAAGGCTATGATTTCCTGTTTCCTTATCAGAGCGAGGCTGGCGAGCGGATAAAAAAAGTCAGCGTGCTGTGGGGGGACGCCGATCATCAGACTGTCTGTCTTGTGCGCGCGGACGTTACGGAGATGCTCGCCGCGGAACGTCAGACGAAAAATACACTGGAAAATGCGCTGATCCAGGCCGAGGAAGCCAACCGGGCCAAGAGTGATTTCCTTTCGGCGATGAGTCATGATATCCGCACGCCGATGAACGCGATAATGGGGATGACCGCGCTGGCGAGAGCCCATCTGGATGATTCCCGGCGGGTGGCGGATTGTCTGAAAAAAATTACCTATTCGTCCAAACATCTGCTGAGTTTGATCAACGACGTTCTCGATATGAGCAAGATCGAGCGTTCGCAGATTACATTGAACCGCGCTGGTCTGCGGATGCCGGAGGTGATCGAACAGTTGTCGGCAATCATGGGACCGCAGGCGCGAGCCAAAGCGATTCGGCTGAATATCAATGCCGAGCGGATCGAACACACCCGGTTCTTTGGCGATGCGCTGCGGATCAATCAGATTCTGATCAACATTTTAAGCAACGCCGTCAAATTCACTCCGGAGGGAGGCCAGGTGGATTTCATCGTGGAGGAAATCGCCGGTTCATCTCCGGGACAGGTGAGATACCGTTTTACAATCCGCGACACCGGCATCGGCATCGAGCCGCAGTTTCTGGCCCATTTGTTCGATCCGTTTGCCCGCAGTCCGCAAGTCGGACAGATCGAGGGGACGGGATTGGGATTAAGCATCACGCGCGGTCTGATCGAACGGATGGGCGGCAGTCTCCAAGTGGAAAGTGAAGTCGGACACGGCTCTACGTTTATCGTCGAACTGGAATGTGAACAGGATTTCAGCGGAGAAACGGATAATCCGGATTCGTCAAAGACTTTGACCGTGAAGCCGCAGGTGGATCAAAATCTGGCGCGGCGGCGTTTTCTGATCGTGGAAGATAATCAGATCAATGCGGAAATTCTCAGCGGCATTCTGGAATTGGCCGGCGCCCGGTTTGAGGTCTGCTGTGATGGAAAACAGGCGGTCAGCAACTTCAGCGACAAGCCCGAGGGGTATTACGACGCGATATTAATGGATATCCAGATGCCGGTGATGAACGGTTATGAAGCGACCCGGGCAATCCGTCAATTACCTCGCCCGGACGCGCGGCAGATTCCGATCGTCGCGATGACGGCCAACGCGTTTGCGGAGGATGTGGAAGCGTCCATGGCGGCGGGAATGACTGCGCATGTCGCGAAACCGATTGATATTGATTTGCTTTATGTGGTGCTCAGCCGGGTGCTGCCGGAAAAAAACGGAAATCCCGATTGATTACAGGAAATCGCGGTCTGATTCAGCCGCGGTTTTTTCTGTTTTTTTTTGAATGATTTCCCATTGTTTCTTCCTGCTCACGAAAAAGCGACGTGTGAATAAAAATTCTTCCTTTTTGAATGGAACTTTGCTATAATAATTAAGCAATGCACCGGTGGCGGAATCGGCAGACGCGCACGTTTGAGGGGCGTGTGATTTATTCGTACGGGTTCAAGTCCCGTTCGGTGCACCATTTTAAGGAAGCCCACAATTCAATGTGGTTAAGAAAAGCCTTTAACAAAGGGCTTTTTTATTTTATTTTGCAATGTGTTAAATCAATCCGATTTAATGCAATTCAAGCAAAATCGTTCAAGAATCGTTCAAAAACAGTTCAAAGAAAAATGCCCGGATAACCGGGCAGTAATTCATGAGTATTTGCGATTTTTCAATGCATCTTTTTTTAATTGATCGTTGCTCCTGGCATAGTCCAATGTTTGATTGATATTGTTATGTCCCATGAGCTCCATGATCGTGCGCGGATCGACGTTGTTGGTGACAAGGTCAGTGGAAAATTTGTGCCGCAACCGGTATACGTTAAAATCGACACCCACACGCTTGCTGACATAGTTGATCTTGTTTGCAACATCATCAATAGACCATACAGTATCATCGCAGCGCATAAACAAATGCTCACTAGGCTGTATACCGATGAGCTGCCGCAAGATTGGTTCAAGCTGCGGAACGATCGGCTCCAGACGCACGCTTTGTTTAGTCTTTGTCGCCTTCTGCGTGTTCCATTCCTTGGTCGTGCTGCCCTGTGCGGTATCAATGTTTATATATCCGGCGTCAAGATCGATATCTGCTTTATCAAGCCCCAGGCATTCTGCCGGCCGGATCCCGGTATAATAGATGATCTCAAGCATATAAACGATGAGTTCAGCGTTAAATTTATACCTGTCATTATTTTTAGTATAATGCCGGATGCCGGCGATGACTTTATCGAGTGTTTCGCGATCTGTCGATACATCTGTTTTTTTATGTGGCAGCTGCGATGCTGGGACAACCACCTGCAGCATAGGATCGCTGCTGATCCAGCCTGTGAAGGCAGCCGCCCGGATTATATATCTCCAGCAGGTGGCCACCCGTCCGATGTTGTCGTCTGACTTTGTGGTGATCATCGCGTTAAGCGTCTGCTGGATGTCCAGGCCGGTGATCTCCTCAATCGGCTTGTTGCCGACAGCCGGCTGGATGTAATTGCGGTAGGTAATCGTACGGTGCTTGACTGTCTTTAAGGTTTTTGGAAATATCTGCTGGATCAGCATAAACGCCTCATCCACCGTATGCTTTCTGTCAGCTCGTGCGCGGACCTTCTGGCCGCTGTGCAGCAGCTGGGTACGCATCTGATCGCGGTGTGCACAGGCAACGTCCAGAGCCGCGGCGGCTGACTCGTAATCGTCTGCGCGGAAACTCTTGCTGTACGATTGTTTAAAGCCATATTCATCCTCATACAAAAATGATACCTGTAAATATAAGCGACCATTGACTGTTTTTTGCTTGATGTATTTTTCCTTGCGGAGTTTTTTTGTTTTTGCCATATATAGCGCTCCTTTTCTTTTTGTGGTAAAATGAGCGCATAGAAAAAGATATGTCTGCCACGACAAATTTTTCTATGCAGAGGTTCTGACTGCAATCAGTTCCTCAATTCCCACCGGTTGCCGCCGGTGGGCTTTTCTTTTTTAGACCCAATAAGGATTTGGTTTAAATAATAATGAGAAAAAATCAAAAAGTATACCTATTCCTAGAAATCCAAGAGTACATATGTAAACGATTCCTAATAATATTTTACCTTCGTAGAATTTGTGTGCTCCTAAAAAACCTAGAAAAATGCAAAGAAGCAAGGCAATCCATTTGTTCTTGCATCCTCCACCATGTGCATTAACGCGATTGCTTATGTTGTTATTGATGATAACCTTTTCATCTTTTTCCCGACGTCGGCTCTCTACTTCACATCCACAGTGAGGACAGATGACGGCGTCTTTTCTTATTTTTTCACCGCAGTGTTGACAAAACTTTGTTTCATAATTTTCTGACATACTTATCCCCTTTCAAGTTCTTTGTTAATTATTTAATGATGGCATAAAAAACTAAATCTTAAAAAATATTTTTAATTCTATCTTTCCCTGTATTAGATACCAGGTAAGATTTTTTTGTTCGATTCTATCTTGCTGAGTAGCTTGAATAAATTTCCAGTTACTGGTAATCTATAATCATACAGAGGCTCCGGAGTCTTCCAACCGTTTAATATTAGATAGTGGAGGAATAGCCGATGAACGTAGAAGATTATAGAACAGTGCTTAAAAACATGATAGACAGGATCGATGATCCAGGTCTTTTAGACAAGCTTTTGAATTGGTTTAAATCAATCTGTGCTGAGTGGCGCAGGATTCATGGGCAGTGATTTAGTCGCTGCTCTTTTTTTTATGCACTTTTTCATAAATCTGGTCAAGCATTGTCCAGATCACTTTTTTGTCATCCGGGCTTAGCGACCAGTAAACCTCAAGCGCAGCCATCGCACGTTTGTCATCAACCATCTCGATGCCCGCAGCGGCCTGCCGGAAAAGACTGGAATCATCATCATTCAAATACTTGGGCTCTTTGCCTGTCCGCAGCCAATCTTCAGATACACCGAATTCAGTACAAATCAATTTGATGGTTCGGTCGGTAACTGCTCTTTTGCCTTGTTCGACACTTGTAAGGTGACCTTGTGATAAGGCGATACGCTCGCCAAATTCAGTCTGATTCATCCCGAGTTCCTTTCTCAATGCGCGCACGCGCTCATTTATAGTCATTTATTGATACCTCCTTTCTAATTACAAACCTATCATAAACTAAAAAATAAACTTTTGCAATATTTTTGTATTGACGGAAATAAACGTTTGGTGTAATATGATATTGCAATAGATTAAAGGAGAACATAAGATGAAAAGATACGAAGTAAAACAGATCAGCACCAACTGGTACGGCATCTACGATAGCGTCAAACATGAGTTTGTAATTGAAACAACAGGCTACGGACTTGAGTCCTACAAAAAGCTGTTCGGCGTCAATTAGAAAAAGGAGGCAATAAGATGAATTTAGAAGAAGCCAACGTCAAGGAGGTGTGAGATGAAGAAAAAACAAATTGAAATTATGGTAAATCCAGGAGTATTGCTTGAATTGGCAAAAGAAATCAACAAGACCAAGCAGCTCGGAAAACCATGGCAGCAGCTCACCGCAGCCATGAATCTCCTAAGAGCATACGGAAATGAATGTTCTCTATTATGGAACAGCCGAGGTAAAAAAATAAATGGCATATCCATAGATGGCGAGGAATATCTGATCAAAAAAAGAAAAGGAGTAAAAGACTGCATGGAAGCGATCCAGAGAGAGGAAGCTGAAATGTCGTTGGCTGATAAGCACAAAAGACAGAATCAGCCGGTGCCTAAAGAATTGATAGAGGAATTATTCGATGAAAAGTAAAGAAATGGTGAACTTAATTAACCTTAGAAGATCGGCTGATTTAACTAAAAAAGCAATGGCTGAAAAAATAGGTGTTTCTGCTTCCTATTACTACAAGGTTGAAAGTGGATATCAAAATCCAAGTTATGAATTTCTTAAGAAATTTAAAGTGAAATTTCCTGATGTTAGTGTCGATCAAGTATTCTTCAACAACAAATAAAAAAGCACCAGTGGTGACGCACTGATGCCTGCGTTATTTGTTTACCTCAACTTCCAGCGTCACCTGGAAGTCCACCCACTTAAGGCAGGACGCTTCTGCCGAAGACCCTATTGAGCGGTAGCTAAGATTACATTTCAGCCACAGTAAAGTATGGTTGCTTGCTGTGCAACACTTAGAATCTATTATATTTGCCATGGTAAGCAAATATAAAAAGCGATTGTCATTCTAAGCAAAAACAGCCGTCTGCTGGCGCACGGTGTGCGATCTTAGCTATGAAGAATAGGGGAGTTCAAAAGTTTTGTCAACTTTATCACCTCCACGATAATTTTAACACAACTTGGAAATTTTTAACAGGTCGAAACCTAGGGCGATCTGCCCGATGGTCTGCCGGTTAGGCCGGCACTGATGAGGCCAGAAAGGAGTGTGAGAGTATGCGTAAAAAGAACAGCGATCAGCAGGAAATGCAGAAGTTTTTAAAGGCTTTCCGCGAGCTTAGTCCTGTAGGGCAGGCTATGTTGGAACATGACATGCAGTTGCTTAAAGCGCGCGAAGCCCTTGATCAAAAGGCACGCAAGCCTACGACGCCCAGAACTGACCAAGCACAAGCGAGATAAGGAGGATTAAGGGCATGGACGAGTTACTGGCTGCCATCGAGCAGCTAACAAAAAAGGTTGACATGTTGCAGGCCAGCTTGGCTGCTAATCAGTACAAGCTGGTTTACACCACCAAGGAGCTTGCCGAGGCGTTGGGTACATATCCGCAAAGGATCCATGTGCTGCGCAAGCATGGGTTGCTTACCGGCACGCGGAACGGGCAGGAGTGGATATACACCCGGGAAGAGGCCGAGAGATTTCTGGAGCGGACCCGCGGCATGGACCTGAGCAGCGAGCAAAAAATTATCGAGGCGGTCAACCAGTTGCGGATCAGCGAGACGCTGACAGCACAAAAAAAGCCAACCGGCGGCAACCGGAAGGCAAGAACAAAACTGAACTGATTTACCCAAGTTCAGTGAAATTATACTACAAAAACCACGGCAATGGTTAAAATACAGAAAAATTTGTGGCAGACGAAAGGTAAAAATATGTTAAAAAAAGAATTTGAAGATTTTATTGGGCATGAAATTACTGATGATCAATTTAAGTCAGTAGAAAATGTTTATAATTATCACCCAGTAAATTTGAATGTCGATGAAATGGTATTCCTTTGGCAATTGGGTGGTCAAACAATGATTGAATTCTTAGAAGAGAAAGCACTTAGTTTTCATTCGCTCGAAAAGAGAAAAGAAAGTTTGACTGCCGAATTAGAAAAAATTCAAGCAGAAATGGATGCAATGAGAGAAGCATATTGAGGAGGTGCCAGAATGACAACGAACGAAGCAACCCGCGCTTATGCAGCGGTGGCAGCAAAGCATATCGGACTTAAGATGGACGAGATAGACCAGATCGTGGAGGAGATGGCGTATCTGATGGATATTTACACGGAGACGGAGATCATGGACAAGATGCGAAATTTGATCGGCCAGGAGGATCGGTAGTGCGCCGGCTTAGACGCCCAGTGCTCGTGGCTCTCACGGCTGCGATTACCGCCGGCGTGACGCTTAACCTGCCTGCAGCTGAGGCCGAGACACCAGTACGGCAGACGGTGACCGTGATCGATCTCTATCAGCCTGATACGCCGGCTTACACCGCAGAGATGGACGTCAGTTGGCACGACTGGCAGCCGATCGGCAAGGCCGCCGGCGTGGTGCCGGTAGCACTGCTGGAGCTGGCTGAGGAGTACAACATCAGCCCAGTCTACGCCGCGGCGGTGTTTGTCCTTGAGACTGGCTGGGGTAGCTCATCGGCCTGGCTGGCCAAGCACAATCCGGCCGGCATCCGGTGCGGTGATCGGTACTGCCAGTACAGCACGGCCACGGATGGCCTGCGGCGCATGTTTGAGATCATGGCCGACTACTACGGCAACGGCCTGACCACGGTAGCACAGCAGCGCTCGCTGTGGTCGGAGGCTGATGATACAGAAAAGATAGTCCAGCTCATGGAGCAGCTGGCTGAGTAGCTTATGGAGGCAATCATCAACGGCATCAACAGGATGGCGGGCAGCTATCATGCTCAAGATATCTTCCAGGATTGGGTGCAGATGTCCGGGATCTCTATATCAAACCAGTTATTCTTCGATCAACGACTGGAAGAGCAGTATCTGACACTTGCAAAAAAATACAACGATGAGCAGTTAAAAGAAATGTGCCGATGGACCGCAAGGCTTGTAGAGCTGTTTGAGAATGATATCAATGATTATCTCGGCAGCATCTACATGATGTTAAATGCCGGGAATTCGAGGACAGGTCAATTTTTCACACCATTTCATGTGTGTGTGCTGATGGCCAAGGCGGTACTTACTGGATATAGCGGCGAAAAGATCACAGCCAATGAGCCCAGTGTCGGCGGCGGGGCCAATTTTCTGGCGGTAGCCAAGGAGATCCAGCGTTTAGGTTACGATTATCAAAGTTTGCTTGACGTTGTCGCCCAGGATCTCGACTACAAATGTGTGTGGATGTCTTATCTACAGTTTAGCTTTGCGGGTATTAGTGCGATATGTGTGCAAGGCAATACCCTGCAAAATGAAATCAATTTTACCTTAGTCACGCCAATGTATTGCTTGAGAGGTGTGTCACCGTGAAAAATGATGTAATCAATTTAATCATTTTGAAGCTAAATGATAAAATTGAAAGCCGCGAAATTGAGCTTGTAAAGAATACACTGATCACTTGCCTCGAAGATTATGATCTGGTACCTAAAAAGAATGAAGTCGTACCGTATGGCTACGAAGACGAAAAGCTGATTCAGCTGTTCTTGGTAAGCAAAAAGATTGATGGATTGAGTGATCGATCCATTAAAGTGTATAGGCAGGAGTTAAATTCACATCTACACCTATACATTCAAAAAAAGATCACCGACATTACAACGGACGATCTGCGGATGCACTTCGCAAAGCGGATGATCGACAGTCCGAATTTGTCAAAAGCCACACTGAACGGCGAGCGTCGATATCTGTCCAGCTTCTTTACTTGGCTCGCGGATAATGGATATATTCCAAGGAATCCAATGCGGGCGATTAAGAAGATGAAAGAAGACAAGCGGATCAAGAAACCATTCAGCCAGGAAGAAATCGAACTCATGCGAGACGAATTGAAGAACCGGGTTGAAAAGGCAAGAAATACACGAGATCGTTTTGTAGCGATAAGAATGCAAGCACTCTTTGAATTTATGCTGAGCACCGGTTGCCGCGTAAGTGAAGCTTCCGGAGCTAAGCTTAAGGATTTAAACCTGACAAGCAACGAGATCCTCGTGTTCGGCAAAGGTGCAAAAGAACGAATCTGTTATCTAAACGAGATATCAATCATCCGCTTAAAGCAATGGCTTGAAGTGAGATCAGAAATGTCAGTAGACAGCGAGTATCTGTTCACCGGGTATCAGAATTCATACAATACCGGAACGATACTCGGCGCAGGTGGAATCGAAAGCTACTTCCGGCATTTAGGCGATCAACTCGGGATCAAGTGTCATCCGCATAAATTCAGACGCACCTGTGCGACGATGGCCTTGACCAAAGGAATGCCAATCGAAGAAGTGCAGCAGATGCTTGGACACAATGAGATCAACACAACGATGATCTATGCCCAGGTATCACAGGAAAATGTTAAACATAGCCACAGAAAATATATGTAAATGTCCAGCTGATGATCCAGCTGGCGGAAGGGAGATTGACGATGGAATTAAAAAAGGTCATCATTGAGAATTTCCGCAATATCACTCACGCGGAATATGATCTTACATCCCGCAGCATCTTCGCGGGTCCGAATCGGCAGGGGAAGACAAATACAATCCTGGCCATCTATTGGGCGTTAACTGATTTATTGCTTGATGGGTCGTCAGATTATCAATCATTTAAGCCGGAATTTAAAGAGGAGGCAGAGGTCAGCGTTGAGCTGGTCTGCGATACCTTTACATTAAAAAAAGTGTACAAGGGATGGCGGCCTCGGCAGCAAGGATCCGGCGAGCCGGGTGACTTGCAGCATACGACCGATTATTGGATCGACGGCACAAAGTTTAAAAACCAGGGCGAGGCAAAAAAGACGCTGCTTAAGCTGCTTGGTACCAACCGGCAGCTTGAGACATCAAAATTTGATTTGACCCGGGCGATGATTGACCCATATTACATCGGCCAAGGCTGCGACTATAAGACGCTGCGAAGCTTTATCGTTGAGATCATCGGCGATGTAAGTAATGAGGATGTCTTTGCATCCGATCCGGCGCTGCTGACAATCCGCGATCTGATGGCGCGGTATCAGTACGATCCAGGACTTGCGCAAAAGTTTGTCAAGCAACAAGTCGTAGCGGTTAAAAAGGATATTGAAGCAAGTGAGCAGCAAGTTAAAGGTCTGGAGTCTGTGCTAGACGTAGATCATGTATCACTTCAAAAGGCTCAAGAGGCGCTTGATCAAATTGACAAGCAAGTGTCAGGCTTACAGGTACAGCTGTCTGGCCGGGACAATCCGCGGATCAACGAGGCAAAACTCCAACTGTCTGATATGACCCTTAAGCTTGCTGAGAGCCGGACAAAGGACATGGAGGCAGTACAGGAGCACAACCGGCAGATTGAGGCGGAGCTTCGCCGGCTGGAAAAGGTAAGACAAGATGCTGAGTGTCAAGCACAGGATTTAATCCGGCGTCGGATTTCCGCTGAGAATGCAATTCTTGGCAATGATCAAAAGATTGCCAGCATTGAACAGCAGATCGCGGAGTTGGAAACGAGAAGGCAGGAGCGGTTGCAGAAATATCACACCAGAAATGCCGAGGAATATACGCAACCAGAATCACAAAAAGAAGTGTGCCCAAATTGTGGCTATGTGCTCAATCAAGCGGCGCTTGAAAGCTACCGTGTAACCTGGGAGTCCAGTAAGCAGCGAGACCTTGATTACATCGTCCGGCAAGGTAAGCAACTGAAAAATGACATCGAAAATCTGAGATTTAAAATTGAAGAACTCCGAAAAGGAAAGGCAGACGCAGAGGAGAGTTTACCGCTGATCAAACAACAAATCCGCGAGTTTGAAAAAGACGCTCAGCAAGCTCAGGATAGCGCCGGACAGCTGCGTAAACAGTTAAGTGAGGTAGTTGACTCAGATCAGACAATAGCGCTCAGAGAGGCTGTGAAAGCGGCTCAGGATAGCTATGACAATCTGATCAAAAATCAGCAGGCAACCATGGCTGACGTACAAGCGGAGATCCAGCGGTTAAACGCTGACTCTGTACAGTATCACAACGTCCTAAACGATCACGGCGCTTACGTGGCCACGCAAAAAAAGGCTGCGGCCATGTGTATACAAATTAAAGCAAAAGAGGACACGCTCATTGACTTTGAGCAGCAGTCCATCTTGATTGATCGGTTTTTAGAGATCAAGCTCGGACTGTTCCAGCGCCGTATTTCCAGCGTGTTTGGTGATCGTGTCCAATTTACTCTGATCAAATACAATCTCAAAAAAGGCAGCTGGGATGAGGTGTGCTATCCATCGGTGTTGGACAAAAACACACCGTTTGAGGATGGCTCGGGCTCTGAAAAGATCCTGACAGGCATCTACCTGGCTGAATGCGTTAAACGTCATCTCAGACTGTCAGATCTGCCTTACATATTTGATGAGTGCGACAAGCTCGACACAGCCAGCCTGGCGGCGATTCCGACGCAGGCGCAGATCATCACGACCAAAGTTGACGACGTCAACTATAACAAAGTAACGCTGATTAGCGCATAGAAAGAGAGAGGTAAAGTAAATGATTAAAGGTACAGTTAAGTTTTTTGAGGACAAAAAGGGTTATGGTTTCATCGCCGGCGACAACGGAGTTGATTATTTCTTTCACTGGTCTGATTTACAAATGGAAGGCTTTAAAAAAGCTGAAAAAGATCAACGGGTAACCTTTGAGGTTATTCAGGGTGACCATGGTGAAAAAGCAGGCTATGTCTGCTTGGAGGCTTGATGATGAAGAACAAAAAGAACACAAGCTCAATTCTTGAGTTCAATGGTGGAGCTATCCTAGAACGGATTGATCTTGAACTGAGCAAAGTTTTGAAAAACATTGCTGATCTTAATACGGATCCAGTTAAGCCAAGAAAAATTAAAGTCGAATTAACCGTTCAGGCTGACTATGAAAGAAAGAACCCGGCAGTAACAGTTAAAGTTTCTAGTTCGTTACAACCAACGAATCCTATCAAAGTTTCTTTGCTTACAGTCCAAATTGTTGATGAGGAAACTGGCGAGATCAAAGAGGGTTTGCAAGAAAACTGCGGAGTAGCTCCGGGACAGATTAACTTATCAGGTGATGTCGTGATGCCGGAAATTTATATACCATCAGAAAGAGCGAATTAAGGAGGAAATCGCAATGTTAAAAGAAGCTATTGAAAAAATTCAGGAACTAGTCGAAAGTCGAAACAAGGTGCAAACAATTGATATTGAGGGTACAACTTACACGGAGTTGGCTCTCAGCCCAATCAAAGAGCGGATTCCGCGCTGTGATCGCATGGATTTCTGCAATCTCGAAATGCTGATTGAAAATATTAAAACAGAGCTCGATGACCACAATCTTCCATTGCGTGTTCTTGTAAAAGAACGTGAAGTCAATGTTTACTCCTCATACGATCGTTACAAAGATCGTGAGCACATCTTCCGGTCGACAGCCCAGGCTCCCAATATTGAGTTTAATCAGTATATGTCCGTTGAGGCTATGATTATCATGCTACAAACCAATTTTGCAGAGTCTGAAAACCGGAACAATCTCATCCAGTTGATCAGCCGTATTTCTTCAGAAAATAAGATTGAGATGACTGATGATGGAATGGGACAGAGAGTCGCAGTGACGCAGGGAGTTTCTGTAAAAGGCACAATTGCCGTTCCACCTCTGGTAAAATTGATACCTTTCCGGACATTTTACGAAGTGGTGCAACCAGAACAAATGTTCCTATTCCGTATAGATAAAAACATGAATGTTGCTTTATTTGATGCGGATGGAGGAGCGTGGAAAGCGTCCTGTCAACTTGAAATTAAAAAATATTTAATAGATTATTTATATGCCGAGATTGAAGATAGAAAGGTAATTGTGGGGTAATAAAATGGCAGAAGAAAAGAAGAATGCGCCGGTAAAAGTTTTTAGAACCGCTGAACAGAAACTATCAGAATTGTTTATCAATGGTGCTGCTGAGGGATTAGGGAAAGTTGGCATGCGCTTAGATGATTATCAAATGATCTGTGCAAAAAATGCTTTTAAAAAGTGCTTTGACGTTTGTAAAACGAACAAGGTGGATATCAATGTCTTAAAAGATGACGTGGCGACGATTTTAGAGCGTGCGGCCATGTTCAGGCTCAACGCATTAGCTATTCCTGAGGAGTGTTATATCACTCCTCGGGACATCAACAAGCCCAACAAAACACCTCATCTTGATTTTGGTATTCAAGGTGATGGTAATGATCGAATTCTGCGAGAGTATGGCGTAAATGTTCAGACAGTACATCCTTATTGGCTCGTCCGTGAGGGTGATGATTTTAAATTTCCTCATTTTAAAGGTCTCGAAGTTGTGCCACCGGAGTGGGAGCCCAAAGGTTATAGTCAAAAGGTTGTACGTGTTGTTTATCCAATTACTTACTCTGATGGATCTACCCAATATCACATCGCTGATCGAGAGTCTGTTAAAGTTAATTTACTTGCGCACATCAATCAAAATCTGATGGGGGAATACTTCGGTATCAGTGCATATAACCTTGAGGGTAAAGCTGCGATAGAAGCCAAAGAAAAGCAAGCGGCGATGCGTAAAGAAATAATAGATGGAGTAAAGGATCTGCCATTAGAGGAGATTCTTGATCATCCATCAGTTCAAAAATACATCAGTCCGGCCTGGCGTTCTCCGCATTCCAGAGAATCTATGATTATCCGGAAAATTCGTAACAACGTAACAAAACCAATTCCAAAGGATTTTGGAGATTCTTATATTTTTGAATCCTATAAGGATTCAATGAAAGATGACGAATATAAAGAAACAGAAGATGAACGTATCGACAAAGAAGGTGCTGTGGACGCAGAAGTCGCTGAGCAGGCCGGAAGCCGCCCAGTACAAGACGATATCCCGGCGATCCCTCAACAGGCCGAGAGCGTACAAAAGGCCCCGGAAATCAAGCTTAATGAAGCCGAGAAGGTCGCTGCGTCGGCTGACCCGTTCTGACCATGGAATTCCGTTGTTTGGCCAGCTCATCCGCTGGCAACTGTTATCATATTACATTAAATCGCAAAGACTTGCCTCCGGTAGTGCTGCTGCTGGAGGCTGGCCTTCCCTATGCTGAGCTTCTGCGCCGTATGACCTCTGAGGGGCTCGACTTACGGCCCGTAGACGCTGTTTTAATCACGCATAACCACAAGGACCACTGCGCTGCTTCCGGCGATCTGCAACGCCGCGGGAAGCGTGTGTATGGCAACCGGTTGATCGTTGGAGAGGACCAGAGCACACTGCTGGAGGCCGGCCGGATTAAGACCGTCGCTGCGGAAACCAGAGTTTACCCGTTTGTCGTTGAGCATGACGCAGAGGATAGCCTGGGTTTTGTGATTTATACCGATATGGAGATGATCCTGTTTGTCAATGATTGCAAATACTTTGCGGAGGATCTTTCACAGCAGCAGTTTGATTATGTATTTATTGAGTCCAACTATGACGGTCAGGTGATCCACTTTGCTTACGAGGCTGCCAAAGAGCAGCACAACGAGGTCGATATCAAACGTTATGAGCGCATTTTAAACAGCCACATGTCCATTAAGCACACCTGTGATCAGCTCAAAAAACTGGATCTCAGCAACTGTAAAGGCATCTTTTTGATGCACTTATCTGACCGTCACGCCAACCCCAATTTGTTTAAACAAAGGGTTCAGAAACAGTTCGGAAAGCCTTGTTTTGTATGCCGAAAAAGTGGGGGTATTTTGTAAAGGAGGGTTTATACAATGTATTCCAAGATTGATAGCATGTTTTGGCGGGATCAAAAAAATAGAAAATTAAGTGATGACGGGAAATTGTTGTTTTTATATCTTCTGACTTGTCCTCATCGTAGCTCAATAGGGTTGTATTACCTCCCTGAACAATATGTTGCTTCGGACATAAAATGGACACTTGAAAGGGTTCAAAAAGGGTTTAAAGAACTGTTACAAAACGGTTGCATTAAGTACGACAAAGATAACGAAATCGTCTTTATTAAGAACTTTTTGCGGTATAACAGCTTTGAGAACTCAAACCAAATTAGAGGGGCTATAAAGTTCCTAGGCACTTTACCTGATACAGTATTTTTAAGTGATCTTATCGAGGTTATAAAAATGGGTTACGAAGACTGTTCCAAGGACAAAAGCCAAGATTTCAAAAAGGCTTTAGAAACCCTTACCGTAACCCTTACTGAAAGAGTTCGAAATACAGTAGCTTATAACAGTAACAGTAACAGTAGCTTATATTTAAATACTTTTGCGCCGAGCTCTAACGACTCGACGCCGGATGAAAATACTCCCGAACCTGTACCTTATGACGAAGAAGAACCAGAGGAGTTTGCCGAAGTTTCGCAAGAGCTGCCATTAATCATGCTGCCATTGAACGATGGAACAGAATACCCTGTAGCCACATCAATGGCCAATGAATGGCAACAGCTATATCAAGCAACGAATGTGGTGACAGAATTGCGCAAGATGAGAGGCTGGCTACTTGCAGATCCGGCGAGACGTAAAACAAAGCGTGGGATATTGCGATTTGTTACAAATTGGCTGAGTCGTGCTCAGGATAGCGGATCTCGTGGCAAGACAACTCAAAAGCGCCAGGACGTATTCCCGGATTACTACCAGCAGATGAAAACCGGATCGGATCTGGAAGTTGCAGAAGCCACAGATTTCAACCGTGAAGAATTTGAAGAAATCCGCCGCAAATTAAAAGAACAGGAGAAGTAGAGATGGAAAGAAAATACTACGAAATTAACGAAGCTGCAGCCCGGCGATCAAAGGAAATGATGTCCTTTGATGACTACCGCGAAGGAAGTGCGACATCAGCTTATCGACAGGAAGCAGAACAAATATACCAGCTGGCTGAGAAAGTGGCTGATAGACGGCCAGACGCCGCTGAGAAAGCGGAGAAATTAGCGGATAAGTACGCTAAGCTGCTCGCAGACTACTACAATACCAATTTCCGGATCGATCAGATGTGTCCGTCGGTGATGATCGCTGGACCGGCTAAATTTCCGATGAGAAAAAAAGAAAAGCAGAATCAGGCGTGGGATCGAAACCAAGAGAAGTATAAAATGTGCAAAGCGATCGAAGATAAAATCAGAAATCTGCTAAATGGTAAGGAAGTCATAACCGCCGGTGATCCGGAAGCTATAGAAAAGCTGAAAAACAAGCTGGCGAATCTTGAGCAGGCGCAGGAAACCATGAAGGCAGTCAATGCCTTTTATCGCAAGTATAAAACGCTGGACGGTTGCCCTAATTTACCTTTAGAAGAGCTGGAAAAACTGAAAATATCTTTGGACATCAATTGGCGCGCAGACCCGAAGCCGTTTGAAAGCTATCAGCTCACCAACAACAACGCAGAAATCCGGCGGGTGAAAGAACGGATTAAAAAGCTAGAAGTCGCAAAATCACAACCGGCTTACAGAAAAGAATATGACGGATTTTCAGTTGAAGAAGATCCGGAAGCCATGAGAATTAAGCTGATCTTTGAAGAAAAGCCTTCTGCGGAAGTTCGTGATGTCCTGAAAAAGAACGGTTTCCGCTGGTCGCCACGGGCGAACGCCTGGCAAACGCAGCTAACCAATAATGGACGTTATCGGCTCGAGCGAGTGCTGAAGGAGCTGGAAGCGTGCTGATGGTTTATCGTCTGCGCCGTTATCCACACTTGGCGCCGTCTTACATCATGTGCAGTAATGCTGTGGAGGGCTTGCGACTCGTAAGCGGAGCGCTGAAACTACAAGAAACAGAGATAGAAGTGATCGGGATGATCCCGTGGGAGGGTAAACGATCATGATTAACCGAGTAATCTTAACCGGCCGGCTGGCTCGGGATCCTGAGCTGCGCAAGACGCAGTCTGGGTTGTCCGTCTGCGGCTTCCAGCTGGCTGTGGATCGTCCAAAACTCAAGGGGCAGGACGAGGCTGTCACGGACTGGATCAGCTGCCAGGCTTGGCGGCAATCCGCTGACTACATTTGCAACTATGCAAAAAAGGGAGCGCTGCTTGCGGTGGATGGCCGGATCCAGACGCGCAGCTATGACAATGCCTCTGGCCAGAAAGTGAACGTTACCGAAGTCGTCTGTGAGCGTGTTGAGATCCAGCGGCAGGCGTCATCGCAAGCGAGTAGCAAGTCACAATACAAAGGCGGATCGACTACACGGGATAACACTGCCGGCCGCAGTTCATCGTCAGCCTACGGCAGCACAGGTTTTGCCAATCCGGAGTATCAGGATCCGTTTGGTGAGGATTACAGCTCAGGTCCAACGCTGGACATCAGCTCTGACGATCTCCCATTTTAGTTGAGGCGGAGTGTTATGAAGATTGAGTTGTATAACGATCACTTTGAAAACGCCAAACGATACCAGATCCCACGGGCGCAGTTGATCATTGCTGACATACCGTACAATATCGGGATCAACGCTTACGGAAGCCGTTCTGATTGGTATATTGGCGGCGACAACAAAAATGGCGAAAGTGATAAGGCGGGAAAGGAATTCTTTGACACGGACAAAGATTTCAAAATTTATAACTTTTTCCAGTTCTGCACGCGGCTTCTCAGGCCGGAGCCGAAGGAAAGAGGAAAAGCACCGTGTATGATCATCTTCTTCAGCTGGCAGCAGCTGAACGAGATCACAGACTATGCAAAACAATTTGGATTTAATCATACACAGCCGTTATTCTTCGTCAAGAAGTCTTCTTCGCAGGTACTGAAAGCCAACATGCGAATTTGCGGCGCGACAGAAACAGCGCTTGTCCTGTATCGGGACAAACTGCCTAAATTTAATAACGGTGGGAAGATGATTCTGGATTGGTTTGAGTGGGATAAGTCAGGAAAATACCCGAGGATTCACCCAACACAAAAACCAGTTCCAGTGCTAAAACGACTGATTGAAATCTACACGGATCCAGGCGATGTTGTAATAGATCCGGTGGCCGGTAGCGGAAGCACATTAAGAGCTTGCGCCGAGCTGAATCGGAACTGCTATGGGTTTGAGATCAAGAAAGAGTTTTACAGAGCAGCTAAAGAAAAGATGTTGTCGGATGTGCCTGTATGCTTGAATTTGTGAGGAAAATGAAAAATGATCAAATTTAAGAAATCAGAAAAAATTGCAGCAAAAGATCGAACAGTCTTTTGCGGATGGGAAAAGAAAGCGATCCAGCCATCGACAGCAATGAAAAGAATCGCAGAGAATAACGGAATAGATCCGGAATTGATAAACATTGCCGAATTTGAAGAAATGGCGATTCGTCTTGGGTATTGGAGGACGAAATGAAAAATAAAGAAGTTGAAAATTGCATCTTTGATTTAACGCAGTGTGCGAAAAGCAAATATCCGCATGATTTAAAAGTGATCATCGAATATATCGAAAAACTTGAACGTGAAAATCTCGGATTACGACAGCAAGTCGAAAACTTAAAAAGAAAGGAAGAATCGCGATATAAAAGCGATGCATGGGGGTGAGTAATGATGAATAAAAAAGAACTGAACAGAATATTGGAAAACCATAAAAACTGGCTTTTAGATGAAGAAGGCGGAGAACGCGCTAACCTGAGATACGCTAACCTGAGATACGCTGACCTGAGATACGCTGACCTGAGTGGCGCTGACCTGAGCAACGCTGACCTGAGCAACGCTGACCTGAGTGGCGCTAACCTGAGATACGCTAACCTGAGCAACGCTGACCTGAGTGGCGCTGACCTGAGCAACGCTGACCTGAGCAACGCTGACCTGAGTGGCGCTAACCTGAGTGGCGCTAACCTGAGATACGCTAACCTGAGCAACGCTGACCTGAGTGGCGCTGACCTGAGCAACGCTGACCTGAGATACGCTAACCTGAGTGGATCTAAAGGAATATTAGCTGCGGTTGACTTCATGGAAAGAAACTTTAAAAAAACAAAAGATGGATATATCGCGTATAAAACGTTTGGCGGTGAACGCAAACCGCCGGGAAGTTGGAATATCATTGCCGGATCGGTGATTAATGAGAATGTGAACTTTGATAGATGCAATGCTTGCGGATGTGGAATAAACGTCGCACCGCTGGAATTTGTTAAAAACAACTACAAAGGCGAGATCTGGAAGGTCTTAATTCGCTGGGAATGGCTTTGCGGAGTTTGTGTCCCGTACAACTCGGATGGGAAAATCAGATGTGAACGAGTCGAACTGTTGGAGGTGGTCGAACGATGATTGATGAAAAGAAACTTACAAAAGAAGAATGTTTAAAAGCAACTAAAGAATTAAAAGACAGTTTTCTTTTACATACTCCAAGATATATAAGCTTTCATTCTCCAAGAATTATGAAGCATATATCAAACCTAGAAAAACTAATAAATAAACACTTTGACAATCCTCCGTTGAAATTTAAAGAGCTTGAAGATGGAGAATGGTATTGGTGTGAAGTGTATGGTTGGTGCTTGATGAATTTCTATGAAGATTTAAACGGAAAGATAAATTATGAAGCTATGACTGTAACACATGATAAAATTGATTTATTAGAAGAATTTGAAGAAAACCGTTTTTACAGAAATCAGGTTGAAGAATGAATAAATATCAAGAAGCGTTAAATTTCTTATGCGATCATGCGATGGAGTACATCGAAGATTTTGATTTGGAAGAATATGAATGCGGAGATTATTACCCTTTGGACAAAGAAACACTTAACGCAAATAAATCCGTTCTACAGGAGCTTATTGACAGAGCGACGCCGGTGAAGATCAATGAAGAAACGGCAACCGCTAAATTTATAGACGATCGTCCAACAACAGTAATTATATACCGTTGCCCTAAATGCGGAGGAAGAGTACACCCGTTTGATGGGGACTTGTATTGTAAGCATTGCGGTCAGGCATTGGATTGGAGCGGCAATCAATGATCCCCGTACTACTCGCCGTCGTGTTTGTGGTGCTCGTGCTGCTGATTGACAGGATGGGAGGAGATTGATGATGACCGTCACTGAGATCCAAGCGGCCATCCTGGCCACCAAACAACAAATAGCCAACACGATGTCGCCGATGCGCAAAAGAGACATGCAGCGCCACCTGGCACGACTCAGGCGTAAGCTGCGAGCGGCAATGAGAGGCAGTCGCTGATGTGAGAGCTATAAAGACATACGCTCTGTACGACACCAGAGACAACGATCTTTGTGTATTTGTCGGTACGGTACCGGAGATCGCTCAATTTTTTAAGATGCAGCTCACCGCGGCGTACCACAGCATCAGGCAAGGACGCAAATTTAAAAAACGATATCGGGCAGAGTTGATCGGTGTTGACAGGAGGGATAGCGGTGGACGAGAGGATCAAACGGACCAAGGATAAGCTGCGAGTGTACGGCAACTACACCCGCCAGATCCGACAGTTGGAGCGCCGGCTGCAGCAGATCGAGGATGCTATTGCTTGGCATCAGGATTGGCCAGAGCAGGCTGCCAAAGAGTGCGGGATCCACCGTTTGGATCCCAAGCACCCTGCGGTGCAGCGTATGACTATTGAGCAGGCAACATTGGAGCGAGAGATCGATCAGGCGTACGCCGAGCGGCAGCTGCTGGGGCTGGATACCTGGCTTAGCAGCCTAAGCCAGGACGATCGGCAGATCATCCGGCTGGTGTATGAGGATGGATACAGCTATCAGGCAGCTGCGCCCATGGTCAATATGTCAAAAACAGGCTTACAGTATCGCATCGATCAAATTTGTAAAAGTCCGTACGCGTACGGTTGACTTTTGTGATATACTGTGCGCGTAACGATGCAGTAGGTATGTCTAAGCGTTCTGGTAATCCAGGGCGCTTTTTGTTATTATGGAGGTGCACGGGATGGGCGGTAGAGGCGCAAAAATAGGTATAAAAAAACAAATTGAAGGAGCTTCTCATGCGACTATACATGATGATAAAATATATAAGTATTATTTGAATCCAGTTCAAAAGCATTATCAAGAATTCGCTGCAGTTGGATATACCATGGAAAATGCGGAACAGCTAAGAAAAGATATGCTTAAAGGTCTTTTGGGTAATGAAGTGACTGAGTATAAAAGATCAGAAACAGGATATACAAAGGCAATAGTAGATATGGAATTGGGGGTTACAGAAAAAAAGTTGTTTAGAACAGTTTGGGGTAAAGATAAAGAGGAACAATATTTTAGAAATATTACAGCTCACAGGATTAAAAAGAAAAAAGGAAAGGAGTGAGATAGATGAATAAATTTAAAGACTTAGAGGAAGTAATAATTAAAAACACTAAGAAAACAGGTATAGTTGTTGACATGTATAAAGTAAAAAACACGTATTATTATCAGGTTGAATTAGATAATAACGATGTAAAGGAATACTCAGAGAATGAGTTAGAAAAAAAATAAGCAATCTATCAGATTGCTTTTTTAATGGTTTTTAGCGAGCGCCTCCCTCGCTGAATGTGGCAGCATATGACAACATGTTGCAAAATACAAACACTGGTCAGATTGGTTTATCGCCTTGCCGCTGACCTTTTTCTCTTTCTCTTTCTCTTTCTCTCTCTATATATTTAATAACTAATAAATATTTATGTTTTTCGAGTTAGGCATTGATAGTTATTAATTATCAAATATTTAAGCGATCAATGTAGGCAGAAAATAAGAAAAGGAGCGTGATTCGTATGATTAAATCACCATGCAATGACAGCAAGCGTTGTCCAAAAGACTGCCCGACAGTATGCCGCGATTGTGCTTATTGCGAACCGTATCAGGAGTATCTAAAAAGCATTAAACACAAACGCAGCGGAGGAAAGAAAACGCAATGACTAGCTTTCACGCGCGCGCAGCCGAGCTGCAGACGCAGCTGCTTGATGTCTCTGTCCTACGGCCGGCGGAGTACAATCCGCGCAAAAAATTGACGCCGAAAGATAGCGAGTATCAAAAAATCAAAGCCAGCATTGAACGCTGGGGATACTGTGACCCGGTGATCGTCAACAAGGATATGACAGTAATCGGAGGCCATCAGCGTCTGCAGGTCATGCAGGACATGGGTTACACGGAGATCAGCGCCGTTGTCCTGGACATCAGAAAAAACGACGAGAAGGCACTGAATGTGGCGCTCAACAAAATCAGCGGTGAGTGGGATATGGAGCTACTCGGCGGTCTGATGACTGAACTATCATCAGAAGAATTCGATCTGGAGCTGACGGGTTTTGATCCAGAAGAAATTGATGACTTGATCGGCTGGCATGATGACCAACCGGAAGAACGCGAGAATGAGCGCATAAGGACGATGGAAACCTATAACCTTGATAAATTTGACGAGGATGAGGCTGATGGTTTTTATCAAATGCCGGTTATCTACAACGACGGTGTAATCCCAACTGATTTGATCGGATTTAATTACGCGCTGAGCAGCCGTAACAAGGCCGTAGGCGTGCATTGTTTTGTGGATGACTATCAGTTTGAGCGGCTTTGGAATCAACCGGAGAAGTATCTAGAAACGCTCGCTGATTACGAGGTAGTGCTATCTCCTGACTTTTCGCTGTATTTAGACATGCCCATGGCTATGAAGGTGTGGAATGTGTACAGGTCGCGGCTTCTTGGGCAATACTGGCAACGGAACGGCATCAAAGTTATTCCGACTATAAGTTGGGCAGAACCGGAAACCTTTACTTTTTGCTTTGATGGGATCCCAGCGGGCAGCATCGTGGCAGTGTCCACGATCGGAGTTAAGCGCGATGATGAATGCTTTCAGGTCTGGAAAGAGGGAATGGATGCGATGATCGAGCACGTTAAGCCATCTCACATACTTGTGTACGGCGGGAAGCTCGAATATGACTATCCGCCAGAATGTGAGGTCATTTATTTTGAAAATAAGGTAACTGAAAGAATGAAGAATCAGAAACAGGAGGGGAAGGAAAATGGAGACAGCTAAATTCAGAGCTTTGCTGAAAGGTAACAATGCGATCCGGCTAGATGATAACTGGATCGTTTTTAATGATCTGGAGCTTTACAATCTCAACACAGGTAAATCTATTGTCAGTGAGAATTTTGATGATTTTCTTAAAATCATGATCGGCAAAAAGTCGATTGCCGCTCTCATATCATCGCAAGATGAGTTTTATCGGACGTTTGCAGGCGGCCGGGGGGCAAAGTACGGAAAAAATGACCTCGGTGGTGGTTTTAACTCAGCCGGAGATGGCCGTGATCATGGCTTTAGAAATGCAAAATTCCCAGCTGAATTTAATGTCGGCGGGAAGTTCAGAAGCTATGATAAAACCTTGGATTTATTCGTGAAAAAATATGCGAGTGCAGATCATGAATATGGCATAACCGTTGATGATCAAGGCTTTGTTCATCGGCATATCGAGGGCGGTAGATCCTCAGTTGCAATAAGTGGTGGAAAGAATCAAATGATCTTACACAATCATCCCAGCGGCGGGAATTTCAGCAAAGCAGACCTGATTTCTATCGCTTCGGGAAATGAGCGGGGGATAGCAGCCATCGGGACTCGCAAAATTTACACAATTAGCAAGAAAAAGGGTTTTGATTCAAAAGCGTTCATCAAAGGCGTTAGCACCGCGAAATGGCCAAAACACTTGAGCTATGATGATGGGGCTGACTGGTGGCTGCGAAAAAACGCCAAGAAATACGGTTATTCATATACTGCGAGAAAGTCTAAATAAAAACTCTGAACTCTGGGAAAGGAGGAACTGGCATGGCCAATGAGAAGAATTTAATCAATTTACGCGATCGGACTCCGGAAGAACGCCTTGCGATCCAGCGCAAGGGCGCAGCTGCAACCAATGCAAAACTCAAGCGTAAAAAGCAAATGCGGGAAGCCATGCAGATGCTTCTTTCTCTGCCTGTAAAAAGCAAGAAAAGCAAGGAAATGCTTATTGATTTAGGCATTGATCCGGATGATGCTGATAATCAGTATTTAGTTCTTGCTTCTGCCTTCCGCAGCGCGCTAAAAGGCGACGTTCGAGCGATGGAGTTTATCCGCGATGTTGATCGGATGGATACCGATGCCGAACGGCTTAAACTCGAAAAGAAGAAAATGCGGATATGGGAAAAGGAATTGAAGGCAGCGAAGGCAGCAGCTGCACACCAGGATGCCGATGATCCGACCGTTAAGCAGATGGAAGCGGTCAGCGAAATCGTGAAACAAATGATGACACCAGAGGATGATGAAATATGCAAGTAACGGATCAAGTCAACGAAGTGCAGAAGCCAATGCTGATCCTCTCGGATAAGTTCAAGGATTTTTTGCGGGTGGACGTGCCCCGTGAATACCTGGAGGGAGTCACTGCCTGCGGCAAGACGACGGTCGGCATTTTTAAATTTATGTGTAAGGTAGCTGCCAGTCCGGTGCGATTTCACATTATCGCCGGCGCGGATCTTGGTACCGTGGAAAAGAACGTCATCAACGGTGAAAGAATGCTGCTGGATCAGTTTAAATACACAGCCAGCTATTGGCCAAAAGGGCATGGTAAGGTTGGACTACCGCATGTTGAGCTACTCACACCGCAGGGGGTAAAGATCATTTACGTCTGCGGATATGACAACAAGACGCGATGGAAAAAGGTTCTGGGCGGCCAGGTTGGCTGTGTGTACATTGATGAGGTCAATATCGCAGATATGGAATTTTTGCGGGAGATCACGCATCGCTGCAAATACATGATGACGACAAGTAATCCAGATGATCCTAACCTGCCAGTGTATTCCGAGTTTCTCAACCGCAGCCGACCGCTAAAAAGGTACGTTGATGACTACCCGGCGGAACTTCTTGCAGAGCTTAACGAGCCGCCGGTAAAAGGATGGGTGCATTGGTACTTTAACTTTAACGACAATGCAGCACTTACCGCTGAGGAAATAGAGATCAAAAAAAGCGCGGTTGCGCCTGGCACCAAGATGTATAAAAACAAGATTCTAGGCTTGCGTGGTCGAGCAACGGGGCTTGTCTTTAACCTTGAGAAAAGACACATTATCACCCCGCAAGAAGCGAAAGAAAAGCAGTATGTACAATTTTGCGCTGCAGTGGATACATCTTACTCACGTAAGAGTGACGACACTATTTCTTTCAAGTTTGGCGGGATCACAACGGAGCGGGTCTTTGTTGCGCTGGCCGAAGAAGTCTATAACAACAAGGGCCGTGTAGCGAGAGGACAGAACGCTCTGGCACCTTCGGACATTCCACCGCTGCTGGTTGACTTCTTGGAGCGCAACCGGAAACGCTGGGTAGATGGCGGCGATGCTTTCGCCCGTGATGTTTACATAGACTCAGCCGACCAGGCGACGCTTACAGAGTGTGAGAAGTATAACAGGCAGATCGGAAGTCTGTATTTCTTTTATCCAAGCTGGAAGCGTCTGCCGATCTTGGACAGAATCTATTTGCAGATCGGCTGGATGGCGCAGGGATATTACTTCATCGTGGATGAATGCACCAACAGCATCCATGAGTACAACGCATACAGCTGGCAGGATGACAAAAAACTGCCAGAGGATGCCAACGATCATACGATCAACGCTGATCAGTACAGTTGGATGCCGTACAAGCACATGATCGGTATACCGGATGGAAAGGGATGATAAGATGGGAAAATTTAGCCAAAGCGTCAAGGTAAAGCTGCGGAACTGGCTGGAAATTGACAAAGGTATGAATCCGTTGACGGTGCGGATTATTGAGCCGATGGACTTTGATGCCAATGTATTCAAAAACCAGATCTGGTATCGTGGAGATCCGTCGGAGCTGCATCAGTTTTACACGACCATTGATGATATGATGGGCAACACAAAGTTTTGGGCAGCGACGGCAACTAATGGCGTTGATTTCAGAAAAATTCATACAGGATTACCGGCTTTAATTGTCGATGTTTTGACAGGTATCGTTTTAGACGATATGAATGAGCTGGATTTTGACAACACCAAAGGAAAGCAGCGTTGGGAGGAAATGGAGAAAGAACTCCCTGACGATTTCTGGAAAGATATCTTTAAGCAAGCGCTCTATTTAGGCGATGGAGCAATCAAGTTTTCTTTCCATCCAGAAGAAAGTCCTTATCCAATTCCAGAGTTTTATCCGGCGGATCAGGTCAAATTTGTTTTTGTGCATGGGAAAATCAAAAAGATCATTTTTAAGAATCCGTATGAATTCAGTGAAGGTCGTTTTGAATTGCATGAAATCTATGATGAACATGGGATAGATTACGAGCTTTACAGCCCAACTTGGGAAAAGGAAAACCTGCTTGATTATCCCGAATTCGCACACCTTAAACCAATCAGTAAATCGCAGGCGTATATGATGGCGGTTCCGGTGATTTTCGGATCATCGCCAAAATATAAAGGCCGTGGAAAGTCGCTGTTTGATGGAAAAGAGGACGCTTTTGACAGTTTTGATGAGGCTTTCAGCCAATGGATTGAGGCGCTGCGAGATAACCGGACAAAGACATTTATCCCAGACAAGATGATTCCCCGAGATCCCAAGCGTGGCGATCTGCTTAAACCCAACACGTTTGACAGTCGCTTTATCAAGATCACGGGATCCGGTGCCGAAACGGCAAACAATACCATTGATGTAAAGCAAGGGCAGGTGGACGGCGAGGGATTGATGGCGGCATACATGGCCGCGCTAGATCTGTGCCTTCAGGGACTTGTCAGCCCTGCTACACTCGGCATTGACGTGAAGAAGATGGACAATGCGGAAGCACAGCGGGAAAAAGAAAAGGCCACGCTGTACACCAGAAACAAGATCGTAAAGCTGGCGGAAAAGGTCATTCCGGATATTATCTCAACAGCACTTAAGATCATGGACACGGCGGCAGGAAAGCCGTACCAGGAATACGAAATCACCTGCAGTTTTGGCGAGTATGCGAACCCGTCGTTTGAATCTGTGGTTGAGACCGTCGGTAAGGCGAAGCAATACGGCGTCATGAGCAACGAGCGGATCATCGAAGAAATGTACGGGGACAGCCTGGATGAGGAAGAAAAGAAAGAGGAAATCCGCCGGCTGAATGAAAGAGACGGGCTGATCCCAATGCAGCAACCGGCAGCGGTAAACGAGTTCGATCTTCCACCGATTACGCAGACCATGCCGCCAATCGAGCAGATGACCAATGGCAACGGATAAAGATAAGCGCCGAGATCCGTCAGAGCCGCCTAATCCTTATGATTTACGACAGATTTATGAGGAGATGGAGCTTTACTTGATCAACTCCATGCGTCGGAATCTTAAGCGTCATATGAAGGAAGAAGAACGGCTGGGCTTTGCGTGGGAACAATGGCAAAAGGCTACACTGCGCAATATAGAACAGTTTCGGCGTGAGTGTCGCGAGATCATCGGAGAGATTTCGACGGAAACACAGCGCAAAGTTGACGAGGTTCTTAATGGCTCATATGATTCTGGATATTCGACAGTTGAGCGTGCCGCAGAGCGTCAGGGTGCCGAAAAGACCGTTGGGGTATCTTTGCCTGAGGATGGAAAGAACACCGCGCCAGTAGGGAAGTCTGCGAATCCTGAACAGGATTTCTTTAAAGCGAATCCGCGAAAGCTAGACGCATTAACAGAGGCGGTAAAAGAAGACCTCAACGAAGCGAATAAAGCGGTATATCGGAAGATGGACGACATCTATCGGCAGACAGTTTTCAAGGCGACTTATAAAATGTCTTCCGGAGCCTTAACACTGCAGCAGGCTGTGGATGAGGCATCCAAGGAGTTGCTAGCTCAGGGTATTAAGTGCATTCAGTACAAAAATGGTGCTCGGTTTGATATCGTAAGCTATGTTGAGATGGCAATTCGGACAGCGTCACAGCGTGCCCGCATGCTTGGTGAGGGAGCCTTCCGGGATAAACACCAACTCTGGCTTGTCCGTGTTTCCAGTCATACCGCAACCTGTTCACTTTGCCAGCCGTGGCAAGGTGAGATTCTGATTGATGACGTATTCAGTCACCCGTCAGAGGATTTCATTCAGACAAACGATGGTAAGTATAAGTGTGTTTCTGAGGCTATCAAAGCCGGGTTATTTCATCCGAATTGCCGACATACGCTTTATACCTATTATCCCGGTGATCGGGAACCGATTGTGGCATCACCTGAGGAATCAGCGAGGCTTTACAAAGCTGAACAGCAGATGAGAATGTTGGAAAGAAGTATTCGGCAAGCGAAAAGAGATGTTGCAACTGTAATTGATCCGAAAAATCAAGAGGAGGCAAAAAAGAAATTGAGACATTGCCAGGCACTACTTCGTGATCATCTAAAACAAAACCCTGAACTTAAGCGGAATCGTTGGAGGGAAAAAGAGCATGTGTAAACATGTATGGAATGAGCAAATTGTCAGCCAGGAATGGCATTTTAAGAATCAATGTTGGAAGCAGGTAATTGAAAAGACCTGCTTTTTTTGTGGAAAAAAGGAAAGGGAGATCGTGCATATGAAAGACCCGCCAAAACGCAAGCTTCCGAACTTCGGAAGTCATCTGTAAGTCACGGTCCGTTCCGGCGCAGTGGACATTAAATAAAGCGCTGTGAGGTTATCGGCACCTGAAGCCGAGGGAGGAAACAAAATGGAAGACGAAAAGAAACCGACAGAAACAAAAACAGAAAAAGAAGGAATTGCCTCCGCTTTTGGCAACGAGAAGCCGAAAGAGGAAGATAAAAAAGACAAACCAGAAAAGGCTGATCCTAAGGCCGCTGAACAGGGAAAAACTGAACAGAAACAGGAGGGCGCTGAATCTGCCAGCGATGACAAAGCGCAGAGTGGAAAAACATACACACAAGCCGAAGTAGACGCAATGATGGCGAAAGCCCGGAAGAAGTATCAAAAGGGCGGAGTCACTGCAGAAACTGAGGAACCTGCAGCTACAGAAGCCGAAGCTGCGGCAGGAACAGATGGAGAAACAGAAACTCCAGCTGTGGATCCAGGGCATCCAGCGGTACAAGCGCAGCGAGATCCAGCAACCGGCATGCTCGTAACCAAATTGGCCAGAGCAGAGATTAAATCCGAGTTAGCGATTGCCGGTGTGGATCCGACAAAGATTGCTCGCGCGGCGCGACTGATCGACCCAGAGGAAGTCATGGAAAACGGCGAGTACAGCGAGGCAAAAGCCAAGGAGGCTGTTAAAACATTGCTTGCCGACTGGCCGGAGCTTAAACCATCGGAAGATCAAGCTGCAGCTGCCAATACTTTTTCCTTTGGCGCTCACCAGCAGGAGGAAACAGAAGCTGCAGAAGCAACAAAAAATCAAATTTCAAGTATTTTCGGAAACACAAAATAAAAGGAGAGTGGATATAAATGCCAGCAAACAACACAGTTAACTATGTAACACAGTTCCAGAGTGAGCTCATGCAGAAATACGCTCGTGAGCTGATGACGGCCGAGATGACTACGCAGAGAGTTAGATTCATCAACGCGAATACAATCAAAATTCCGTTTATTGAAATGGCCGGATACAAAGATCACAGCCGTAATGGTGGATTCAACCGGCAGGCTGTAAAGAACGATTTTCAGACTTTCGTTTTGAAGTTTGATCGTGATGTTGAATTCTTTGTCGATCAGATGGATGTTGATGAGTCGAACCTTGCCCTTGCCGCAGCCAATGTAACCAACGAATTCGAGACCCAGCAGGCAATCCCAGAAACTGACTGTTATCGGAATTCGAAGCTGTATGCCGAATATAAGACGGCAGGTGAAACGCCGGACACCACGGTTCTGACCAGTGAAAACGTATTGTCCATCATTGACAATGCCATGATGAAGATGACGGAAGAAGAAGTCCCGATGGAAGGTCGTTTGTTGTATGTGACGCCAGTGGTTGAAAAAATGATCAATGAGGCAAAAGAAATTCAGCGGTATCTGAGCTTGACTCAGAACAGCGGGAGCATTCGTAGAAAGATCGTCAATCTTGATGGCCTGAAAATTAAGCCGATTCTGTCAAGCCGCATGAAGACTGTCTATGACTTCTCGGATGGATGTAAGCCGGGTGCTTCCGCTAAGCAGATCAACATGATCCTGTTCCACCCGCGTTCGATTTTGGCTTGTGACAAGCACCAGTACATCAAATTGTGGCCGGAAGGTACGCATACCCAGGGCGATGGATATCTGTACCAGAACCGCAAGTACGGCGATCTGTTCTTGATTCCGAATCGCAAGCAGGGCGTATTTATTAACGCTGAATCCGAAGCATAAGAAAGGAGAAAGACATGAAGATTTACGCAATCAAAGGTAACCGTGAAGAAACAATCAACGAAGCCCAGGAGCAGGAGTTTTTAAAGGCTGGGTACGATATCATCAAAGATGGTAAACGTATCCCAGCGCCGAGTAAAACAGTTCCCTACGCTGAATTGGAAAAAGTGAAAGTAGAGCTGGAAGCTGAAAAAGCAAAGGTCGCAGAGCTGGAAAAGAAGCTGAAAAAGGCTGACAAAAAAGCTGATCAGCAGGATCGGCCAGCAAAGGAATAAGCAGAAAGGAGCGGTGACAATGAAAGCTTATGCAACGCCGGAAGACTATAAAGCCTATGGCTCAGGTGCAATAAATGAAGAACTGATTGACAAGGCGCTGTGCAATGCCAGCGATGATATTGATGCTTTGACGTTCGGACGAATTCACCGGACGGGCTTCGATGGTCTGCAACTCAGTCAGCAGGAGCTGATCAGAAAGGCGACATGCTTGCAGGCTGATTATGTGACAACCTACGGGTCGTTTTTTAATTCGCCGGTGCAGTCGTATAGTATCGGTAAAACGTCCATGACGTTTAATGGCAAAGTCGTTTCTGGCGTTCATACGGATGATTCAGTGATCGCGCTGTTAGATAGGACGGGATTGACATGCCTGGTGCTGTAATCAAGTCGCCGCTTCCTTTTCCGACTTACGAAGCGACTACACAAATAAGTGTGGTGCAAGAAATTGATACCGAAGATCAGGGTCCGCAGGAAGTTGAAGTGTATTCTGGAATGGCTGTATTCGATCAGTCATCCCGGCACACTTTTAATGCAGATAGCAAGCTTACGGTACTGTCGGGTACAATTATCATTCAGGGTGATGTTCAAACGATTGGAAGCCTTGCGGCAATCCAGGGATATGTCAAAATAGGGGATGAGCAGCGCACAATCTACCGAGTGAGTAAACCAACGGCGATGGGTGTTGTATTTAGTACGGAGATTGATCTGCGATGAATGGGATTAAGGCAAACGTTAAAGTTGAGATTTATCCAGGTATTATCGATAAACTTGATCGTGCAAAAACTACGGCTTTTGAAAAAACTGTGGACTGGATTTTGAGCGACATCACCGTAAGACAAGTTGTCCCTTTTGATACTGGTACCATGCAAAGCAGTGGCTGGGGACTTGTAAAAGAAGATGCTGCGGGACTTGTTGGTAGTGTAATCTTTAACACACCTTATGCGCGGCGATGGTACTTCAATGCGCCGAATGAAAAAGGGAATGTTGCTCATTTTCAGACAGCACATAATCCTAATGCACAAGATCATTGGATGGATTATTATCTCGATGGAGAAGGTTTGCGGCTGATCAAGGATAATTACAGCCGATTTTTTAAAGAGACCGCAGGAGGATTAGTGAAATGATGACGCTCAAAGAGATTAAAGACTGGCTAAAACCACAATTTCAGGCTGATCATTGGATCCTGGCTTCCTACGATAAATCTAACAACAAAACGGTTTGTATACGGAATCTAGCGACAAGTCGCGGCCGGCTTGCCTTAGGTGGTGTTGGTCAAACTTCTACTGCAGTTAAAGGTTTATCCATCGTCTTGCATTGGACAAAAAATCCAGATGATTCTGAGCGAGCGGCTCAAGAATTGTATTCCAAGTTTTATGGACAAAATCCTGTGATCGCAGGCCGCAGAGTAGTTAAGTTTGACATGCGCAATGATGAACCAATCTCATTGGGGCAGGATGATTCAGGGGTTAATGAGTATGTAATTGAGGTTTATATGACCTACGAAAGAAAAGGAGAATGAACATGGCAGAGAAATTTAAAGGTGTTTTTCCAGTCTATAACATGAAAATTAAAATTTCGACAGATGGCGGAACAACCGAACCTGATGTTGATATTGCGGATCTCGAAACAATGGGAATATCCATTGATGGCAATGTGGAAAATTGGACGCCGTTCGGATCAGCGGGATGGGCTCGTTCTTTAATGACCGGCAAAGCATTCAGCATTGAGTTTAGTGGAAAACGGCATGTCGGTGACCCTGGTAATGATTATGTGGCAGAGACCGCATGGAAAGATGGTCTCAGCTGCTCTACAAAAATGGCGATCGAATTTCCAGACGGTGGTAAGCTGAGTTTTGCTTGCGTTCTAAACGTTACCAATGTTGCTGGTGGTGACAGCACTAATGTGGCGCCGTTGGAGTTCACCGCTCAGGGTGATGGTAAGCCTACATGGACGCCGGCAGCGACACCGACGGCATAAGGAGGAAATAAAATGGCAAGAAAATATGATATTATTGAGCGCCTAAAAGCAAAGAATGAGCGGCCGATTATCACAATCGATGCTGACCATTGCTTTACTGTAAACACCTCAAAAACGAATGTTTTGGAGATCATGGCGCTGCAGGAAAAGATGGCTGATGATGCACCTGCAAAGGAGCAGATGAGAGCTATTGATCAAATTTTGATTTTATCGTTGGGTCAGAGTGCTGCTGATTACATCAACAGTATGGATTTATCTTTTGAGGCTTTGCAGGATCTGGTCTTTGTCATCTTTGCTTGTATTGGTGGGCAATCTTTAGAGGATGTTGACAAGCTTGAGGGTAAGGCTAAAAAAAAGTAAATCAGTGGTATGACATTTATGAAGACTGGGATTTAATAGAATCCAGTTTCGCTATGCAGTATCCGAATAAAAACTTGTACGATGATTCGATGGACTGGCAGGAATTCTGCACCTTACTTTCTGGCATAATGCCAGAAACACCACTTGGGCAGATAGTCAGGATCAGATCAGAGGACAACAAAGATATGCTTAAGCTGTTTACGACTGAGCAAAAACGGATCCGCAGCGAATGGCGAATGAAGATAAATCCAGTTAAAGAAATGTCAGAAGAAGAAAAAGAAGCAGAAGTTAAAAAATTAGAACAAATATTGGCACAGGCGTTCGGATGATCTGAACGCCTTTTTCACATTTAGAAAGTGAGGTGAGAATATGGCAGAATCCGCTTCGGGTGGTACGTCAATCGGTAAAATATCCCTTGATATCGAGATGGGTGGAAACCTCAAAGAACAGATGATGGAGCTGACACAAAATCTTCAAAAGCAGCTGTCACAAACAATGCAAGAGCCGATCAAAAAGCTTTTTGAGGATATGGCTAAATCCATGACCGATAGCTTGCAGGCGATTACGGATGAGGTCCGTAATATGATGGCAGCAAGCAAAAAGGAGCTGGAAGATTATCTTAAACAGATCAATAACGTTAAGATGCCAAACATGCCGGCACCCGAGGACACTACACAACCATCTCAAACGACACCGGGATCAGCCATGCCACGAGCGCCGCCTTCAGTCATATCCTTCCCAAAGATAAAAATTGATTTTAATATTGAACAGCAGAAAGAACTAATCAACAATCAATTAACTCAAATAGAAGCACAGATGGAAAAGTTGAGAAATAAATCAAATGAACTTGAGGACGCGATGCAAAAAGCAATTAAGACAGATCCAATTGCAGCAGATGGATTTGAATCTAATTTAAAACAAATCGGCGCGCAAATGGTTGATCTTGAGATTAAGGCGGACTCGTTACGAAACAAGTTATCTTCTCTAGGATCCCAAAGTAAATCATCTGGTTTTTCCTTTAAAAGCTTATTTTCAAGTTTAGGAAAATTTGGGTCAGTGATTGGCGGATTGGTTAAAAATTTGCCGAAATTCAATCTTCATCTCAAAAACAGCGGTAAACATGCCAGCACTTCGCGGTTTTCTTTTAAACGCTTGTTAGGTACTTTGGTTGTATTTAGACTGCTTATGCCTGCGATTACAAAAGGCATTAAGTCAATGTTTACATCGCTAAGCCAAAGCTTACAGACTAACGATCAATTCAACCGATCGTTAAAGCAGGTTAAGTCCAATCTTTCTGTCGCTTTCACTCCTATTTTTCAGGCAATTCTACCGGCAGTTAATGCACTGATGGCGGGACTTTCTAAGATTACTGCCTATTTTGCTGCATTTACTTCCACACTGTTTGGCAGCTCACTTTCTGCGAGCGTGGCTACTACAAAGCAGCTTAATGCTCAAAAGCAGGCACTGTCTGGAGTGGGCGGGGCTGCAAAAAAAGCAAGTCTTCAACTTGCATCGTTTGACGAGCTCAATATTATCGGACAAAAAGAGGACGATGGTGCGGCGCTACCCGAAATCACCATGCCTGAAATCAATACTTCAGGGATTTCTGATTTTGCACAGAAACTGAAAGATTTAATTGATGCTGGCGATTGGTATGGGATTGGCGCTTTGTTCGGTGAAAAGCTAAGTGAAGCATTAGATAAAATAAATTGGGCTCCAATTAAGGCGAAGGCTGCTAAGGTCGGTTCTAATTTAGCTCAGTTGATAAACGGATTTGTAGAGTTCCCAGGTCTAGGAAAAAAAATCGGTAAAAATATTGCTGAAGCTTTAAATACAGCGTTAAGTCTCTTACATGGTCTGGTAACTGGGATAAACTGGGATAGCTTAGGTGTATTTATTGGAGATGGACTGGCAGGTTTGTTTGAAACATTTGATTGGGGAATGCTTGGCGACACAATCGGAAGTTTCTTAGGCGGATTTATGCAGATGATTGCAAATGCGTTTATAAACGCTGATTTGGGTGTATTGGGTGAGGGATTGAGTGTACTTGCAATCAATCTAATGGATTCGTGGACGCAGAAATTAAGGGAAACAGATTACAGAGCTGTGGGAGAGTCATTTGCTCAAGGCTTGATGTCTATTGACTGGCTAGGTATTTTTGTGTCCTTAGTTTCACTGATGGCAGAACTTTTCCTTGTTTCGCTAGATGTTTTATTCACGATGTTCCTGGAAATTGGAGGAACATTAGCAACAAACTTAGTCGAGGGTATCCGAACCGGTTTAACGAATTTATGGAGCACGCTTGTAACTTGGGTTTCAGGTAAATTTAAATCGTTATGTGATAGTATTCAGGTGAAATTTACCGAAGTGAAAACATTCTTTGACACAACTGTAAAGAAAATTGGAGATTTCTTCGGAGAGCTAGCCCACAATATCGGTGATGGCTTTAAACGAGGTATAAACTGGGCGATTGAACACGTTAATCGCTTTATAGGATGGTTAAACGAAAAACTTAAGTTTAGTTGGGATCCACTTTATTTGATGGGACAAAAAATTTATGATGGTGGCAGCGTTCAGCTTGTAACAATACCTCAAATTCCATACCTTGCGCAAGGTGGTCTCATCGATCAGCCTACATTGGCGATGGTGGGCGAATCCGGCAAAGAAGCAGTCATGCCGCTGGAAAACAACACCGGGTGGATTGATCAGCTCGCGGACCGTGTCGCAGCCCGGCTGCCCCAGGGTAACAGCATGACCTCAGTGCAGCTTGATCTGATCATTGATCTTTTGCGTCAGCTTCTGGATAAGAGCGGCGATGTCTATTTGATGGATGAGATCGTCGGGATCATCGGCGAGGCTTGGGATCGCACAAAGGGTCGCCGTGGTGATTTTGCGTTTAATGGCATAAACAGGTAGGAGGGATAGGATGCTCAAATATTGGACAGATGACGATCCAACGGTTCGGGATTTTCCGTCCCCCACCGAGTTGTCATGGGAGCTTAACGATGTGGATAAAACATCCGGACGTAATGATTCAGGCTTAATGCTCCGCGAGGTGATTGGCAAAAAAAACAAGATCACGATCAAGTGGGCGATCGCTATTGAGACACCTGAGTTTAGACGATTCGTAAAATGGGCTAAGGGACTTCCGCCTTTTTTTTATGTCCAGTTTTACGATCCAGCTGGCGATCCGGTTACGATGGAGGCGTACAGCTCAAAACTTTCCGCAAGTCTTGCCTATGAGGACAGCCAGGGCCGTGCCTGGAAAAACTTTTCTTTCTCGGCGATCGAAAGGTAGGGTGAGTACATGGCAAAGACTACACAAACGTTTTACGAAAACTCAATTTTCAAATGGCGAAATACCGAGGCCGAGATTGACATTGATGTGTTTGACAACACCGCCAAGGGTGATATCACAGAGGTGACTGCAAGCCAGTGGCGCCTGGCTCATCTCAGTGAGGTGTATGACGGCTACCGTGATATCCCTAAACGCTTTGCGACTTGCGAGTACGATCAATTTCTGCTTGACGGATCCATGACGCTGATGCCGGATGACTACACCCGGGAGAGAGTAGGCTGGTGGTCAGAGTTGTCAGATGACAGCTGTGAGTTTGTCAGACCACAAATCATCACGGTGCAGTTTGATAAGCGGCACAGCTCGGCTGGCATCACCTGTTACTATGATGACTACAGCAAGCCGGTAGAGTCGATCTGCCGGTGGTACCGCGGGGGCGAGCTGCTGGCGGAGCACAAGCTGCTTTATCCGGCATGGACCGTTGAGTCGTTTAACAGCGCCAACATTACCGTGGATCAATTTAACACGATGACTGTCGGGTCGTTGAATTACGGCGAGGCTCCGGCCAAGCAGGAGT
>NZ_LT635446.1 GCF_900120005.1 Holdemania sp. Marseille-P2844 | reverse complement strand
TCGATCCGCAGAAGTCGGATGAGATCATGACGTTGTTGGAAAAGATCAACCGTGAGGAAAAAACGACGGTGCTGATGGTCACGCACGACATCACGCTGGTGAACAAGCACCGCAAACGCACGATCGCTCTGGAAGCGGGGCACATCGTCGCGGACATGAACGAGGGAGGGTATATCAAACATGATTAGACGATTCTTTCGGCATATCCGCGAGGGTTTTTATGGTGTGGGCCGGCACGCGGCAATGTCGGTGTCGAGCGCCTCGGCGGTGACGATCACGTTGCTGATCATCTCGATCTTTATGATCGTGACGGGCAACATGCAGGAGGTCACCCAAAACATCGAAGGCTCGGTGAAGATTTCGGCGTTTGTAGCCTATGACCATGAGGAACAATCGCAGCTGGACATGATTCAGGCGACGATCAAGAATCTGGAGCATGTGGTCAGCGTGGAATACTCAAGCAAGGATCAGGAATTCGACGAGCTGATGAAAACGTATGAGGATGAAAGCGCCAGAGAAGCGCTGGAAACGTATCGGGAGGATAATCCGCTGCACGACGCGTTCTATGTGGAAGTAAACGACGGGGATGCGTTAAAGGACACGGCGGAAAAGATTCAGGCGATCGAAGGGATTGAAACGGTGAACTACGGCGGGGACAGTGCGCTGATGTTTGTCCGAACGCTGAACTCCGTGCGGTTTGGCGGGGCGATTCTGGTGGCGGGCTTAAGCGCGCTGGCGATTTTCTTGATCGCGAACACGATCAAGCTGACGATTTACGCGCGAAGCAACGAAATTGCGATCATGCGGGACGTCG
>NZ_LT635445.1 GCF_900120005.1 Holdemania sp. Marseille-P2844 | reverse complement strand
TAGTGAGATTTCCTTTCTGTAATTTGTGGTGATTTTATTGTAACGGAAATTCTTACCTATGTCTCTTTTTTTATGCTCAAGAAAAAAAGGCTTTGGTTTCCACCAACACCAAAATTTATAGAACCTTCTTTTTGAGGGCCGCTTATGATAAAATAGAAGGACGAAAGGAGTTCTCATGAAGAAAATCCTGAAAATAACCTTGATCGTTCTGCTTCTGATCGCCGGCGCGGGCGTACTTTATTTAGACGCCACGGAAATCGCGCCGAAGCGGGTGCGGATCCGGACGGAAACGATCGGTTCAGAAAAGATTCCTGAAGCCCTGAGCGGCCTTCAGATTTTATTTTTTTCCGATGTACATTATAACGCCTTTGTCGACGATTCACGGCTGGAAGCGCTGATCGAGAAAATTGACAGCGTCGGCGCAGACGTCATTCTGTTCGGCGGTGATTTATTCGATCACCCTGCCAATCAATGGCCCGACGATCAGGCGATGGATACGATCCGCGACGCTTTATCGCGGTTGAAAGCGCCGCTGGGAAAATTTGCGGTGCTGGGCAACCATGATCTGGAATCGCAGAGCAGCGGGGAAATGGTCAGCCACTTGTTATTTGAAGCGGGTTTTGAAGTCTTGAACAATCAGTCCGTGAAAATCCGCAACCGCGGCACTCAGTCGATCTCGTTAGTCGGTTTGGAAAGCGAGATGCTGGGCAATCCGGATCCGGAAGCGGCATACCAGAACATCTCTCCGGACAGCTTCACGATCGCCCTGTGCCATACGCCGGATACCGTGCTGCGGCTGCCGCAGGATCAGACGGATTTAATGCTAGCCGGCCACAGCCACGGCGGTCAGGTTTACATTCCGCTGCTGGGTACCTTTTACCGGGCGAATTATGCCGAGATATATTACCGCGGCAAGCATCAGGTTGACGATATTCTCCTTGACGTCAGCAACGGCACCGGCACCACCCGCATGGACGTACGCCTGTTCTCCCCTGCCGAAATCGTCGTTTATCGTCTGGAACACACAGAACCGGCGCCTGAAACAGACTCTGTGCCAGACAACCCGGATCAAAGCGACGGCAGTAACGAAGCCGGCACTGACGAAAATCCAGACGGCAGCGATGTCCCACAGGATCAACCCGCTGAAAATCCAGAAGAATAACTAAAAAAGGAACGCCCTGAAACGGATGATCAAACCCGTTACGGCGTTCCTTTTTTTAGTGGTTCTATAAATTTTGGTGTTGGTGGAAACCAACGCCTTTTTTTCTTGAGCATAAAAAAAAGAGACATAGGTAAGAATTTCCGTTACAATAAAATCACCACAAATTACAGAAAGGAAATCTCACTATGTCCATTACTCATTCTATCGTATCT
>NZ_LT635444.1 GCF_900120005.1 Holdemania sp. Marseille-P2844 | reverse complement strand
TCGATCCGCAGAAGTCGGATGAGATCATGACGTTGTTGGAAAAGATCAACCGTGAGGAAAAAACGACGGTGCTGATGGTCACGCACGACATCACGCTGGTGAACAAGCACCGCAAACGCACGATCGCCCTGGAAGCGGGGCATATCGTCGCGGACATGAACGAGGGAGGGTATATCAAACATGATTAGACGATTCTTCCGGCATATCCGCGAGGGTTTTTATGGTGTGGGCCGGCACGCGGCAATGTCGGTGTCGAGCGCCTCGGCGGTGACGATCACGTTGTTGATCATCTCGATCTTTATGATCGTGACGGGCAACATGCAGGAGGTCACCCAGAACATCGAAGGCTCGGTGAAGATTTCTGCGTTTGTAGCCTATGACCATGAGGAACAATCGCAGCTGGACATGATTCAGGCGACGATCAAGAATCTGGAGCATGTGGTCAGCGTGGAATACTCAAGCAAGGATCAGGAATTCGACGAGCTGATGGAAACGTATGAGGATGAAAGCGCCAGAGAAGCGCTGGAAACGTATCGGGAGGATAATCCGCTGCACGACGCGTTCTATGTGGAAGTAAACGACGGAGACGCGTTAAAGGACACGGCGGAAAAGATTCAGGCGATCGAAGGGATCGAAACGGTGAACTACGGCGGGGACAGTGCGCTGATGTTTGTCCGAACGCTGAATTCCGTGCGGTTTGGCGGGGCGATTCTGGTGGCGGGCTTAAGCGCGCTGGCGATTTTCTTGATCGCGAACACGATCAAGCTGACGATTTACGCGCGAAGCAACGAGATTGCGATCATGCGGGACGTCG
>NZ_LT635443.1 GCF_900120005.1 Holdemania sp. Marseille-P2844 | reverse complement strand
ATTTTGATTTATCGCTCTGACGAGCGAAGTCTGCAAACTTTTTCTGGAGGGACAATTTCGGTACAGAAACATGAATTTTTTCGAGATTGCTAACAGCCAATCCCGGTTGTGCAGCTCCAGTAGCATATCTATTTAGGTTCAATTGCAATAACAGGTAATAGAGCCAATATCTGTCCATCTCAATTCTGGGGGTCACAACTACTGCGTGTTCAGTAGCGTGGAATTTGCCACTCGCATACTGCACATTTCCACACAAAGCTCCTTGTCTACCGATAATGGGGAAATCGCCATCATGCGTGTAATCACTAACAAAACCTCGTTGACCATTCCCACCGAAGCAAGGATAAAGCCCTTCGACATTGTTTTCTACTATGTCTGATGCCTTAACAAACTTGCCTGCCTTTAGATCACAATAATCTCCGAGAGCTTTCAGTTCCTCGTCCTTTTCTCTTGTAATAGGATTCCCGAACAGCTCCATAAATCGGGCTTTGATGAGCGTGTCAAAATCGGAAAGCTGCTGCTTACGAGCAACAATTAATGACTGAAGTTTTTCAAGAATTTTAACAATTTCAAGCTGTTCTTCCATGTTTGGAATAGGAATTTCCACATTTCGAACCATTTCACTATTCAGGTTATTCACAACGCCTCCAACTGCCATTGTTTTAAACTGATTATACGTCGACGGTGAACTAAGATAGAAGTACAAAAATCTCTTATCAAAAAGACATTCTTCATCTCTTAGAACAAGCCAGCCATCATGAATACAACCGCTGATTTTCAATATATATGGCTTTCCGAAACTCATGGAATTGGATAACAAGAAATCACCTGGCCTAACATATCTTGACTTTTTTATCCCTTCAGGTTTAATCTTTTGCGCCGTCTTGGTTATATACATCGTATCGTCCGCATCGCCAATTTTTATCCAGTTTATGCCGTCATCCGAATCGGTAATAAATGAATCTATTGGCCTTGGTGAACCACCTCGTTCAACAGTACATATGTCGCCAATCCGCCTATATTCCCAGTTTTCATTCATTTATCTATCTTCATAAATCCGAATTT
>NZ_LT635442.1 GCF_900120005.1 Holdemania sp. Marseille-P2844 | reverse complement strand
ATTTTGATTTATCGCTCTGGTTAACGAAGGCCGCGAACTGCTCTTGTTCTTTTATGCCTGGAATTGGCACCTGCAGATTCAATATATCTTTATTAGAAATATTTGCCTGTCTAACCCCTCTGCTTATTCCTGTTAGTCTCTTTTTAATTGCGGAGAACTTTAGTAGTTCTGACAGGTAATACTTATCCAGATTTTTTCGGATTTCTAATTTAGCATTTCGTTGATTAAGATAATATGAATCATAATCATTTCCGAGGATGCAGACATTTCCATAATCTTCTTTTCCTACGGTTCCAGTAAGAGACATCACTAAATCCCCTGGGAACATTTTATATCTATCAAGTTTCTCGTCCTCTTCCCAATAAACCATATTTACTGGTTGAAAGAAACCAGCATTGATATTCCCAATTCTAAGTACTGGAATACCTTTTTCTAAAAACAAATCACTTTTAAAAGCATATCCGCCAACAACATCTAACAATTCAAGCAATCGCACTTCTTGCCATCCCTTTGGGTTCATTTCTGGATCTCCAAACATCTCGACAAATCGGGCTTTGATGAGCGTGTCAAAATCGGAAAGCTGCTGCTTTCGAGCAGTTATAATCTCTTCTGTCTTCAAGAGCATCTGCGCAATTTGTTTTTGCTCAGTCAATGAACGCATTGGTACCTCAAATTCGCGCAATATTGACATATTTATGTTATTTTGTGCCACGCCCCTACCGATTTTACTAACATATGCTTTTAGAGACTTTAGAAAATAGACTAAATACTCCTTATCAATTCGTTCGTCATGCAACGTAAGCCCTGCAATTGCCTGATTAGTACATGCGTCAATATCGAGGATTGCAATTTCGCCCAATGTAGCAAAAATAGTGTACAATATCGTCCCCTTCGGAAATAGTTTTGCTGACGAACCTGCAAGTCCTTCTGGCGTAATCATTTCAGCGGTTTGCTTAATATGCTTACCTGTGAAATCACCTATTTTAACCCAAGGAATTGTTCCTCCATTCCAAAACTCTGCTTTTCCTCTTGAAGGTGTTCCACCTGACTGTATATCACATATTGATGAAAGTTTAATTTTATTCATCCATTCATCCCCACAAATCCGAATTT
>NZ_LT635441.1 GCF_900120005.1 Holdemania sp. Marseille-P2844 | reverse complement strand
CAGAGCGATAAATCAAAATTAGCAGTGCAGCAGTCACTGGAAAAAACACAAGAATTATTTGATAGTTTAATGCAAAAATATTTTGGATAGTTGAGTAATGGTTGGAGTGAGGTTGGTAATGGAGGTTATTAGTATGAAAGAAACCATTATCAAAGAAATTGAACAATCTTTACTTAAATATTTAAATAACGCTCAAATGCAGATGCTTGATATTGTTTTAACTCGATGCTTTGAAAAAGTGGAAATTAAAGCTTTGGAGAATTCTGTGAGTGAGATCTGCAAATATTCCAATGAAGAATTAATCTCTAAATTCATATCTGCTAAAGAAATAGAAGGTTGTAGTAAAAGAACTACAAAGTATTATGAATCTACTTTGATTAAAATGAATGAAAAAATCGATATGAGTATAACATATATGACTACTGATGATTTGCGCACATATTTGACAGATTATCAGAAAATGAATAATTGTTCTAAGGCAAGTGTGGATAACATTAGACGGAATTTAAGTAGTTTCTTTTCTTGGCTAGAAGAGGAGAATTATATCTTAAAGAGTCCGATGAAGAGAATTCATAAGATTAAGACAGATAAAGTAATTAAAGAAACATATTCTGATGAAACGTTAGAATTGCTTAGAGATAATTGTACAAGTTTAAGAGATCTAGCAATTATTGATCTGCTATCTTCAACAGGAATGCGTGTTGGAGAGCTGGTAAAATTAAATATTAACGATATTGATTTTGAAAATAGAGAATGTGTAGTTTTTGGCAAGGGCAATAAAGAAAGACCAGTATATTTTGATGCAAGAACGAAGATTCATTTAAAGAATTATTTAAAAACGAGAACTGATAATAATCCAGCATTATTTGTTTCTCTAGATTTACCACATGATAGATTAAAAATAAGTGGGGTGGAGATCAGATTAAGGCAGCTTGGAAGAAGATTAGGAATTTCGAAAGTTCACCCGCATAAATTTCGAAGAACTGTAGCTACAAAAGCGATCGATAAAGGAATGCCCATAGAACAAGTACAAAGTTTATTAGGGCATTCTCAAATAGATACGACGATGCATTATGCAATGGTCAATCAGAATAATGTTAAAGAATCTCATAGACGATATATAAGTTAGCAAATTCGGATTT
>NZ_LT635440.1 GCF_900120005.1 Holdemania sp. Marseille-P2844 | reverse complement strand
TTGAAGACAAGTCCTCAAGCAAGCGTTCGACTTGCATGTATTAGGCACGCCGCCAGCGTTCATCCTGAGCCAGGATCAAACTCTCCATTTGTCAGAGTTTGTTAGCTCTTTGTTTTATCTTCACTATCCCTTAGAATAGCTGCTTTATGAATTGACGTTGTATTTGTGCTTTTCTTCCTGTTTAGTTTTCAAAGATCGAAGCGCTTGACTCTCACCGAGTCAGCTTAGTTATTATAGCCCGAGGGCAAGGTTTTGGCAAGTGTTTTTTTAAATTTTTTTCATTTTTTCTTCGTTTCTTTCATTATCTCCCTTAACAAAAGGCTTTTTTACCTATAAGAAAATTCTTTATCTCTTCTGTATCCTTATCTCTGTCCTGATAAAATAAAATGAGCCTGGTAATTCAGCTGGGAATTTATCGTTTTCCACTCACGCCTTAAACTGATTGACGATAGACGCGATGCATCATAGTGCAAGAAAGTAAGACATTTCATTTCCTATTGACTGTTCAGTATAATTTATCCCTTCTCGCTTTGTATCCCCTTCTCCCTTTATTTCTTTTCTTTTTTTCATGGAAGTAGAGCTATCCGCTTATTTCCTGTTCCATTTCCTGCTTCGGATTTTTCCTTTTTCTTTTCTCGGGCAGAAAATAGAGAATCTTTCCCGCCTCTTCCTCAATTCAATTTTCCATAAAAAAAGTGAATCAGCCTGAAGACTGAATCACAGTGATAAATCACGCCGACGGAATATCCCGATGGCGGCTATATAGAACATAAGCCCCAGAACGGCCAGGAGTCCCGCCAGAAGTAAGGCTTCATTGCTTCCAGCAGCCAATTCTTTGGCCTGAAACAGAGTCAGCGGCGTTAAGAATTTTAATTTGTCGAGCTGATCTGACGTTTGAGAAAGCATCTGAATTAACAGAAATGCGATCAGGCAGCCGCCAGCACAGCCGTAAGCTTTTTTCTGTTCTGAAAACACGCAGGAAAAGAAGAAGCACAATCCACCTAAGAACAGATGCAGTCCCAGCAATCCGATGTTCATCCGCAGATAATTAACCACATCCAGTTCTCCAGGAAATAACAGACTGCTGGCTGCCAGTCCTAACACCGTGGCATATCCGACCAGCAAAAGCGTACAAAGCAGAATGAAAAACATCTGGGTTATAACGATTACGCCGCGAGTATTGGGCGTTGCCAGCAGATAGGCCATTGAACCTTGATCAACATAGCGCGCAACCAGCCGAACTGCGATCAACACCAGACACAGCATTGGGATTGCGATCAGGATGAAGCCATACAAATAATTGGCAATGAAATCCAGCATCGTCGCCCCCGCGTTGGTCATCCCGAACGCGGCGAACAGTTCCGGCATGCTTTCCGCCATCAGATCCAGACTGGCGCCCAGCTTGGGATCATACATTGCGATAATCACCGTGCTGTACAGCGTGATCACCGCCAGAAATAACAAAATCATTTTATAGTTGGCGCGCAGTTCGCGGCGCAGTAACGGCAGACTCATGCGGTATGCTCCTTCCCATAATAGTGCAGAAATAATTCCTCCAACGTTTGACGGCGTGTTTCCAGATCAACGACTTCATAGCGGGCGGCCAGTTTTAAAATCGGATCCATAGCGCCGGAGGTTTGCAGCGTAACCTGATTCTCATGCAGTGCGGCATTCTTTACCCGCGCGGCAAAATCAGCGGCCTCCGCTGGATAGCGGAACTTCAAGATCAACGTGCGCTGATGGTTTTGATTCAGGTCCTTCATCTTTTCCACTGCGATCTGGCGGCCTTCCTTAATAATAACGACGCGGTCGCAGGTTTGTTCCACTTCTTCGAACAAGTGAGACGACATCAGAATCGTTGTTCCTTTTTGTTTTTCTTCTTTGATTTTATCCACGAATTTTTTCTGCATCAGCGGGTCGAGGCCGCTGGTCGGCTCATCCAGGATCAGAATTTCCGGTTCGTTCATCAGCGCGCAGACTAAGCCGATCTTCTGCTTCATGCCCTTGGACATTTTCTTGATCCGTCCTTTGGGTTCCAACTCGAAATAGTCCAGCAGTTCCCTGGCTTTTGTTATGTTTGGCATCTTTTTCATCGCGGCGATGAATTTGATAAACTCCATTCCGTCCATATCGTCCATGAACGCGATCTCTCCAGGCAGATACCCGACGTCCTTCTGAATCTGGGCGGCATTGCGGAAACAATCGTGTCCCTTAATGCTGACACGTCCATGATCGGGCTGAATAAATCCCATGAGTGTCCGGATTGTCGTTGTTTTTCCAGCCCCGTTCGGGCCGAGAAAACCCATGACCTCTCCGCTTTCCACATTGAAGCTCAGATCGAACACGCCGCGCTGCTGACCGTAATTCTTGGTCATATTTTTAACTTTGAGAATGGTTTTCATTTATTTCCTCCTTATAGGCGATTTTACGGAACATCGTTTGCCAATCATGGAAATCCTGCATTAATTCGTCAATTTCCAATGTTTCGGATTGTCTCAGCTTATCCTGGATATAACCTTCCGCCATCCACGTCAGCATCTGCAGCAGCTGCCGGGGATCGACATCGTCCTTAAACCGGGAAAAATGAATGTTTTTAAAATAAACGGAATACACCTCGGCTAACGTAGCGGTAATCCGGTCTTTCATCGCCTCGCTGACTTCCTCCCGACGGGAATAATAAGCTTTCATCACAAAATTCATTAAATAAGGATATTGCAGGATAATCGAATATTTGACTCGGGCGGCATATTCCATCAGTTCGAAAAAATCGGTAATCTGAATGAAATCGTCGGTAACTACCCGTAAATGAAAGAATTCACAACAGTAGTCAAACAGGAACAGATAGAACTCTTTTTTGTTTTTAAAATAATAGAAAAGCAGCCCCTTGGAGATTCCAGCTTTGGCTGTGATGTCATCCGTCGAGGCATGCGGATAATCGTGCGCCCCGAAGACTTCCAGTCCGGCGTTGATGATCCGCTGCTGCTTCGCGGCTGGTAATTCATAGAACTTCTCGTTCATCAAAGAGCCTCCTGACTGACCAGGTCAGTCTTTCATTCTCATTATAGGGGATTGACTCAACTTTACAACCCCCGGAATTCGATGAAAAGCGTTTCTTTTCTCATTTTCGCCGTTTTCCCATTCCCATCCGGTTTTCCTTCATTTCAAGCAGATTTGACGCTCATTCGCTCAGAAATGGCGTCTGAGGCTGATTTTCCCCCGGCAGGTTCTTTATCAATCATGGTTTGAAGTTTGCCCCGGAAGCTGCAAGTCCTGTCCTGAAAGAGAGTCCTTTCCCCTGCTTCTTTCCATTGTCTGAACTGCAATAGGGTAGAGGGAAAATAAATTTCGCCCCTCCCATTGCACCGTACGTACGGATCTCGTATACGGCGCTACATATGTATTGCTGTCACGAATAACTTAGATAGTACTCTAAAGGATTGACTAAGC
>NZ_LT635439.1 GCF_900120005.1 Holdemania sp. Marseille-P2844 | reverse complement strand
CGGCGACGGAACAGGAGATCATCAAGATCTTCCGGATGTTGACAGAGGAATTCGGGAAGACGGTTATCGTCGTCACCCACTCCAACGTCGTATCGGAGCTGAGCGATCACCGGGTAGTTCTCAACGAAGGACAGCTGAAGGATATTCAATAAACAAGGCCGGGGAAATCCCCGGCTTTGTACTGTAATAAAATTGAAAGGAATTCCATAACCAGGAAGTCAGACTTCTGTGATACCATGAAGCCTGTAAGAGAAGCATGGCAAAATCACCATGCGGGAAAGGAGACACACGATGAATTTTTTTACACGCGCGATCAAGAATATAACGCGGCGCATGTCGAAATCAATCCTGTTGGCGATCACCTTCTTTTTGATCGGTAATTTAGTCATTATCGGATTGGGCATCAACAACGCTTCGGAACAGGCAAAGATCGAAACCCGGCGGAAGATGCGGGCCGTCGTTTCGTATGAAACGGATTACAACGCTTTCCGTGAGTATACCGAGGGGTTAGATGAAGAAGCGCAGAAGGAAGCCTATAAAAATGCTCCATCAGTAAAAATTGAAGATATTAAAAACCTGATGAGCGATGAACGGGTCAAAACCGTCAATGTCGTCAATTCGATGATGCTTTATTCCAACGGCTTTGAAACAGTGCCGCTGAACAATGAACGGGAAAACAGCGGCGGCGGAGGCTCGGTCACGTATGAGGACGGAACGACGGTGGAATATGTGGAACCGGATCTGAAATTACAGATGAACTATTTTCCGAATATGATCGAGCTGGAAGATAAGATGTATGAAATTGTGGAGGGGCGGTTCTACAATCAGGAAGAAGTGGACGAAGGCAAAATGGTCTGCCTGATCACCGATAAACTGGCCAGCCATAACAATCTGCGTGTCGGCGATGTGATTACAATCGATCTGATCAGTAAAAATGATATGCAATATTTTGAACAGACCGGCGTCACCGATGAGGATATCCACATGAATCTGGAAATCATCGGGATCTATCACAATAACGAGGAACTGGATGAGAATTCCAATGAATACAAATGGATGAGCCGCTATGATTCGCCGGACAATACGATCCTTGCCCCTACGTTAGCCTATGGCAACGCCTATTACAATCTGGGCATTAAACAGTATGAATATTCCAAAGCGCAAAATCCGGAATACTATGTCGATACGGAAACGCCAACCCCGGAAAGCTATACGTATGTCAATAAAGCGGTCTTCCTGTTAAACGATCCGCTGAATGTCGATCAGTTCGTGGCGGATCATCAGTCTGATTTGAAAGAGTTCATGAAGATTGACGCGAATAACGATACGTTTAAGAAACTGGCGCGGCCGCTGGATACGCTGTCGCTGTTCTCCAACATCATCGTTTGGATCGTCGCAATCAATGCCGTCGTCATCATCACGCTCGTTACAGCCTTAACGCTGAAAACCCGCGAGTATGAGATCGGCGTACTGTTGTCAATGGGCGTATCCAAGATGAAGATTGTGGCGCAGTTCTTTGTTGAATTGATCATCGTCGCACTGATCGGCTTCACCCTGTCAGTCGTCAGCGGTTCGTTAGTCGCCAAACAGGTTGGCAAGATGGTGATGGATTATCAGGTTGATACAGAAAGCCAATATGGAACGCTGGACGATCAGAACAACGGCACAATCTATTGGGGGGAGACGAACTACTTTACGGAAATCAGTCAGGATGACCTGTTATCGGAATATGAAGTGCAGATCAATCCGATGATCATTG
>NZ_LT635438.1 GCF_900120005.1 Holdemania sp. Marseille-P2844 | reverse complement strand
TTTTGCTACACCACTTCCTTCACCCTTAACATCACTGCTAACGACTTGTGGTTCACTACACTTGGCGGTAAATACCCGTGGTTGGATTTTCACCAACTAGATGTATGCCATGCCCGGCACACGAAAAGAAAGACCGCGGCGATGATCGGAAGCGGTCTTGGTTTGGCGTAAAATGAAAAAGGCAGAAGCAGTTTGATTCTTGCCTTTGCCTTAAACCTGTTAAACCGATTGTGAAACCCCTGCGATTGCTTTTACTTTCGGCGTCCCGCTCCGCCTCCGCGGCTGGCTCCGCCGCCTCCGCGATTCATGCCCCCGCCGAAAGAGCGGCCAGCGCCGGAAGACCGGGAAGCAGATCCCCCGCCGAAGGAACTGCGGGTTGAGGAATGGGAACGATACGTCGGACGCGGTTCGCGCGGACGGCGTTCCGGTCCCCAGGGATCCATCGGGCGCGGGCGCGGACCATAGTAACGCCGCGGACGCGGACGGAACACCGGACCGCCATAGTAATGACGGCGGCGCGGCGTAAATACGGATAAAACCACAATGACGATAACAAAAACGAAAATCATAAAAAAGATCGACGGAATCATGGCAAACAGGCTGAATGCGGATTGCGCAGAATGCGGCGCGCTCCCGCCTCCGCCCTGGGATTGTGAAGGATCCAATACCGGTGTTCCCGCTGTTTTTTCCAACCGCTGCGCCAGCGCCTGCACGGTTTTCAAAGCACCGCTGCTGTAATTGCCGGCCGCAAATTCCGGCTCCAGCGTGGAATCCAGAATTGTCTGAATGTCTGAAGTCGGCAATGTCTTCTCCAGCCCCTTGCCTTGCAGGCAGTAATAATCTTCTTCCCCGATCGCCAGGACCAGCAGCACGCCGTTGTTATCGTCAGCACTGCCGATTTTCCAGCCATTAAACAGGTCATACGCTACATCGTCGATCGCCTCGCCATCCAGAAAATCAAACGTAGCGACAACGATCTGCGATCCATTTCGGGCTTCGAGGTTTTTATTCACGGTGCGGATTGCCTCCGCGTCCTGACTGTTGATCACATTGGCATAGTCAGCAACATAGAAGTTTTCCAACGGCTGCGGTACAGTAAAGGCGCTGACGGTCCAGACGCTCACCGCGATCATTGCCAGAAAGGCGATCAGTCCCTGTGCGAGCTTTTTCATACACTATCCTCCAATTTGATAAATATCCAGAGAGCTGGCCGTCAATTTCTGTAAGAGCGACGGAAACCAGCCGGATGTATTCTGTTGCATGGCCGCCGCTTTTTCATGATAAGGATCTCGTTCAATCCGATCCTGACTGGCCAGATAATCCGCCATAAATCCAATGACGTACTGCTCATCCTTCTCCGTAAGCGGCGCTTGTAAAAGCGCGCGGGTCAGCGCCGTAAACGCCGTGTCAAGTTTTTTCTCCCACCGCTGACACTCGCCCATCGACCCGGTCTGATCCAACCCGTCGGCAGCGCTTTCCACGGCGCTGATCAGGGATGCCTTGATTGCGGAATCATATCGGCGAGCTACCGTGACGCAATTTTGGGCGGTCTTCTGTTTTTCCTTAACGTCCTGGGCAATAGATTGTCCGTCACGATCAATCCCTTCCGTATAGATGACGTCCAGCTGCTTCTGCATGGAGCAAAACGTCAGCCGTGCTTTCCCCCAGGCGCTGCCGATCACCAGCAGAATTGCCAGAAGCAGCGCGGTTTTCTGATTCATTTTCATCGTCTGCCCTCCTTCGCGCCCGGAGATACAAGCCCCTGTTTAACCAACAGCGTTTCCAGAACGTCGCTGTCAGCCTGAATTTCCATCGACTGATGTTCATGCAGATCATCCCATTGTTTAACAAAGGCTTCCGCACAGAGCTTTACCGTTTTTTTAATATTCTCGCGGGAATGCTGGATGTTCTGCGTCTGCAGCGGATCTGCTTCCAGTTCGTCATAGTTCAGAAGCAGTTTCGTCAGCATGGGCAGATAATAATCGACAAGCCGCCGGGCCTGATCATTAAATCGCTGCTGCTGTTCCATTTCGTCTACAATCTGACGGCAGACAGAATCAATTTTATGCAAATCCTGCGTCATTGCCGGATCGTCGATCTTCGCGGATGCCTGCTGCAGACCGGTTAACGCTGCCCGCGCGGCTTCCAGCTGCTGAAGCTGCTGCTGTTCTAACGGCGTCAACGGAATTGCCACCTCAATTTCCTGATCCGGAATTCGTTTTCGGGCGATAAAATAGGCGCCGCCGCCAGCTGCCAGCGCGATCAGATAATGCCATAGCTGGATCATCGGCAAAATCAGACAGACGATCACCCACCCCAAAGCTCCGATCAAGATCGGCCAGGGCGATGGTTTCCGGATTATTTTTGTTCTTCCAGTCATCTTATACCTCCCATAGGATTTCCCTTATTTGCTTTATGCTTACTGAATGAAACGGGCATGCGGCAGACTGAAAATACAGCCCGTTTGTTTATTCTATTCCTGAACCGAAGCCTCCATCCATTTCAAGTCCGGTTTAAAAAGAGAAGGAATCCCTTCTGGCTCACATCTGGCTTCTATTGTATCGTATTCCGACCTGTTTTTCCACAGAAAGCAGAAGGACATCTGAAAACAAAGCTTTTTTGTACGTCCGCCAAACAAAAAATCCCTGTTGCCAGGGATGAATACAGCTTTATTTCTGATCGGCAGCGAAACGGACGCCGGCTTCTAAGCGAGCTTTGTGAACCAGTTCCATAACCTGACAGGAATATTCCAGCATTCGATAACAGCCGTCATAATCCTCGTTTTCCATCATCTGTTTGAAATTCTTCACTTCAAAGTAATGGCCGCCGTGACCTTCGTTCAAGTCAATAATTTCCGGTTCCTTCGCCCCTTTCAGCCAGACTTCCGCTTTGGCGCAAATGGAAGAGGCGCTGTGAACGACGATATATCCATTGTCGCCCTGCAGCTGGCAGATATTTTCGCTGGCAGAATCCTTGCAGCCAATGCCGCAGGCCAGGAAGCCGTCATAGTCAAAGACGAGAATGCCTGAGGTATCAATACCGTTGGCCGCAATATTCGGAACATAGCGCAGCGCTTTCGGAGCGCCGAACAAGCCGATAATGAAGTGGGCGTTGTAAATATTGATATCCATCAGCGCCCCGCCGGAGAACTGCGGATTGAAAACATTCGGATTTTCATTATTCTTGAATTTGTCATATTTGCTTGAATATTGCGAAAAATTGCATTGAACCATCTTGAGCGATCCTAAATCGCCGATGCGTTCCTTAATCTTCTGATAATTCGGATTATAGGGAACGGTAATGGCCTCAAATAAGAAGCGATGATGTTTCTTCGCCGTGTCGATCAAGGTCCGGCATTCTTCAATCGTAGAAACAAACGGTTTCTCCAAAATTACGTTTTTCCCTGCCTCCAGAGCACGCATTGCCTGCGGATAATGCAGACTGTTGGGTGAAGCAATATAGATACAGTCAAGTTCTTCATCATGAAGCATCGCATCCAGATCCGTATAGACCTTCGGCATGTTGTATTTGTCAGCTAAACGTCTTCCTGTTTCTTCTTTGCGGGAGTAAACCGCCGTGCATTCCAAACCATTGTCCTGAAATGCGGTATTTAACCACTCCGTTATCATTCCTGTGCCAATCGTTCCCATTTTCATACGTTATCACCTCTGTTCCTATTGTAACAGAACAGGCTGGCTTTGTCTTGTTCAAGCAGAATAAAAGAACACAGAATTTTTTTATTTTATGAATCCTTGATTCAACATGCATGGAAATCCATTCCAGCGCTTCCGGATTTCCTCAACGAAACAAACTGCTTCCTTCCCCCTTTTCGGATCAATCCAGCGAGAAATAAAAAAAGGCTCCCTGAGAAAGGGAACCGGAGAACCTGGCAACGAGCTACGTTCACTATGGCAGGCATAGCTATTCTCGCCGCGGAAATGCTTAACTTCTGTGTTCGGGATGGGAACAGGTGTGACC